>CAMJML010000013.1 GCA_946407015.1 uncultured Selenomonadales bacterium
CAACCGCCAAGGTCGGGAAGGGTGCAAACAGCCGTAATGGCAGGCCGGTTATGGCCGCAGCCGCTGCTGTGAGACGCAACTGTGTGATTGCTATTGGAGCATCCACAGGCGGCACCGAAGCTATTCAGACTGTCCTGCAAGGATTTTCGCGGGATATGCCGGGAACCGTCGTTGTTCAGCATATGCCTCCGGTATTTACCGGTATGTATGCGGCTCGTCTAAACAGTACCTGTCCGGTGGAAGTCAAAGAAGCGCGCACAGGTGATCTGGTCGTGCCTGGCAGGGTCCTGCTTGCTCCAGGCGATCAGCATATGCGAATCAAAAGGTTGAATGACGGCTATCGGGTGGAATGTTTTTCTGGCGATAAGGTCAATGGTCACCGCCCTTCTGTGGATATTTTGTTTGAATCAGTCGCCGCGCAAGCCGGCAGCAATTCTATTGGTGTTATTTTGACCGGAATGGGGCAAGATGGTGCCAAAGGCTTGCTGGCCATGCGCCGTTCCGGAGCGGCAACGTTAGGTCAGGATGAGCGTTCATCCGTTGTTTATGGAATGCCTAAAGCTGCTTTTGAATTAGGGGCAGTTCAAGAACAAGCTGCCTTACAGGCAATTTCGCAAAAAATTTTTTTACGGGTTCGCCAGCAATAAACACCTGAAATACCAGCCCCGCACTTCCGTGATGGAACGGTTGTAAAAGGCTGGTGTTTTTTATTGATTTTGTATCAAGCAGGAAAAGGCTGCCTAAAACAAGAAATGTTTACAGGAACATTTATTAGCAAAGGACGGAAGTTAAGATGATTATTTCCCGGAAATTTTGGCTATTATGCTTGTTGTTGGCGATTCTTGGCATGTCGACTCTCCCTGCTTTTGCTGCGGATACACAGGGTCTGCTGCAGAAGGGACTTGAACAGCAAAAAAACGGGCACCATGAACAAGCCATTAAGACTTTTACAGAAGTGATTGCCCTAAGCCCTGATTTAACTGAGGCTTATTTTTACCGGGCCAATTCTTATAAGACGGTCAAGCAGTCTCAGCTAGCCCTTCAGGATTATTCTCAGGCTATTTCCCTCCAGCCGAAGTTCCACAATGCTTATGTCAATCGTGGCCTTGTTTATTTTGAGTTAACCGAGTATCAGCAGGCCATTGATGATTTTAGCGAAGCCATTGTGGTAAAGCCGACCATTCGTGATTATTTGCTGCGGGGAATGGCAAAGCACATGCTGCAGGAGTATGATGCAGCGATTGCCGATTATTCCATCATTCTTCAACGCAAACCTGATTATGCCCCTGCTTACACTGCGCGCGGCAATGCCTATGCGGCCCAGCACCGGCTTGAACAGGCTATTGCGGACTATACGAAATTGATCCTGCTCAAACCGGATAACCCAAGTGCTTATACCCAGCGGGCCGAGCTCTATGCCGAGTTGAAACAGTTTGATCTGGCGATTATGGATTATACCAGTGCTATTCATTTGAACCTGAATCATGCGCCTTACTATGTAAGCCGTGGCAAGCTTTATCAGGCCAGAGGGGATCTGGAATATGCCCTTGCCGATTTTTCCCAGGCAATTGAATTGAATCCGGCGGATCAAGAGGCTTATAAAAACCGCGGAGCTGTTTATGCTGCCATGGGAGAACAGGCTTTAGCCAATAGTGATCAGGTTAAGGCCAGGGAACTGTCTGTTAAAGCCGACAGCCGGGTTCATATGATTCGTGGTATTTTGTTTGAGCTGGACCAAAAATACGATCAAGCGATTGAGGAATATACGGCGGCTATTGAGTTAAGCCCCAATGACGCCAGTTTCTATATTGTCCGGGCTAATGCTTATGACAGCAGTGAAGAAAAGCGGGAGCTGGCTTTGGCCGACTATAATAAAGCCATTGAACTGGAGCCCGACCAACCCAGTCATTATTACGACCGCTCCGTGCACTATTATCATGCGGCTCAATATGAGCTTGCTTTACAGGATGCCAATGAGGCTTTGAAGCTTGACCCTAATTTTGCCCATGCTTTTAATTCCCGGGGGAACATCTATGCCGTTCAGGGCCAATATGATAAGGCGCTGCGTGAGTTTGAAAAAACATTGGAACTGATGCCGGACAGCTTTTCTCCACTGTTCAACCTGGCCCAGGTCTATGAGTTGATGAATAAAAAGAAAGAAGCCACATTCTATTATGAACAGGCTGCTCAAGTGATGCGTCAGGCGGATGATGAATCCAGAACCAAGCTCAAAGCCCGGTTGAACGGGGATTGGGACAGCCAAAAAGAGTGGATTTAGAGATACCTGTTTTTAGAGGCAGGCCAATGCCAAATTTAAAAGGAACAAAAAAATGTCTGTACCAATTCGGTACAGACATTTTTTTGTTCCTCAGAAAGAACTTTACAACTTAACACATTTTTTATATCGTGTATATTGACAAAACACTAAGGTGCTGTAATAATAGATAACATATACATGAGCGCTTGTCGTAGTCATGGTGATGCGATCTATTTAGGAATTCATAATCAAGCACATGAAAAGTAATGATTGGGATAAAGACAGCAAACTGGTATGCCAAGAGAGTCGGCGGTTGGTGCGAGCCGGTGCAGCGGTTGTTGTTGAACTCACCCAGGAACTCTTTGTCTGAAATGTATACTGCATTCTACAATAATGTATACATTAGGCCAAAGCGCTTACCGGCGTTACCGGGTGATCTGGAAGTACGGATCAATAAGTATAATGTAGGGTGGTACCGCGTATGTCGCCCCTACTGAACAGTGGCTGTTCAGTAGGGGCTTTTTGCATTCTGAAAAAACAAATCAAGGAGCATGGAGGGAAAGAACATGATTTCAATGAGAAAATCTATGAAAAAATTTGGTGCGGCTGCGCTGGCTATGTTGTTTACAGTCACTGCGGCAGGCTGTGGCGGCGGTTCTACTTCAACACAAGGAGGAACGGCAGCAGGCGGTACGGCCAAGATCGGTGTTGTATCGTATTTAAGCGGCGGGGGGGCTGCCTATGGGGAGGCCATTCGCCAAGGCTTGGAACTGGCCCGGGATGAAATTAACGCCAAGGGCAAAGTGAAAATTGAACTGGTGATTGAGGACTCCAAAGGCGAAAAAAATGAAGCCATTAATGCCACCAATAAGCTTATCCACAAAGATAATGTTGTGGCTATTGTCGGACCAACGTTAAGCGGTGAAATGTTTGCCGTCGGTCCAATTGCCAGTCAGGCCGGAGTATCCATAATGGGGACTTCCACCACAGCCGAAGGCATAACCGATATCGGCAATACCGTTTTCCGGAATTCACTGCCCGAATCCTTAGCCATCCCGCCGGCCGTGAAAAAAGCTAAAGAAAAATTCGGCCTGAAAAAAGTAGCCATTATGTATTCCAATAATAACGATTTTGCCGTATCAGGGTTTAAAACGTTTGAAAAAGCCATTAAAGAAAATGGCATGGAAATTGTCACGACAGAAACGTTTGCGGATAAAGATACCGACTTTTCGGCGCAATTGACTAAGATTGCCTCGCTTCAACCGGATGCCATCATGGTGGCCGGCTTGTATCAGGAGGCGGCACTGATTCTTAAAAAAGCACGTGAAATTGGCTTAAATGTTCCCGTGGTCGGCAATAACGGTTTTAATTCGCCGCAATTGATCAAAGCTGCCGGCAGTGCTGCCGAAGGGGCTATTGTAGCCAGTCCTTGGTATCCTGGCAAAGACGATGCCACTGTCAAGAATTTTATTGCCGCCTACAAAGCGAAATATAATAAAGAACCGGATCAATTTGCCGCGCAAGCCTATGATGCCTTATATATCATTGCCGACGCGCTGGAAAAAGCCGGTACTACCAGTGATGTGAAAAAAGTGCGGGATAGCTTGGCTGCTGTCAAGGACTTCCACGGAGTTACCGGTAACTTTGCCTTTGACGCCAACCGCAATCCAGCGATGGATGTGACGGTGCTGATCGTAAAAGACGGTAAATTTACCGAATTGAAATAATAACGCATCAGGAAAGGAGTGAACAGCGTGCTTTTGCAGCAAGTAGTCAATGGCCTCACGTTAGGCAGTACTTACGCAATTATCGCTTTAGGATATACGCTGATCTTTGGCGTACTCAATATTGTCAATATGGCTCACGGCGAAATTTTTATGATCGGGGCTTTTGTCGGCTTGATGCTGGTGACCAAGCTGCAGACCGGTATCTTTACCGCTCTGGCCGGAGCGATGCTCACCGG
The DNA here is from genome assembly GCA_946407015.1 of uncultured Selenomonadales bacterium. Classification (GTDB taxonomy): domain Bacteria; phylum Bacillota; class Negativicutes; order DSM-1736; family Dendrosporobacteraceae; genus CAMJML01. Next base: position 4,221 of record CAMJML010000013.1, read on the forward strand.
CGCTGTGCTGGGATATCTGCTGGAACGGATTGCGCTGCGCCCGCTGCGCCGCCGGGAGGTATCTCATTTAGCTCCACTGATCAGTACGATTGGTGTCTCCATCTTTCTTGAAAGTTTAGCCTTGAAAATTTTCGGACCACAGGCTCAGTCTTTTCCGCCTGTTTTTTCAGGGCAGCTATTTGAACTGGGAACGTTAAAAATCTCAATCATTCAAATTGTTATCTTAGCGGTATCTTTCGGGCTTATGATTGCCTTGCGGTTTTGGCTGGCAAAAACCAAGATGGGAAAATCCATCCGGGCTACAGCTGAAAATCTGGAGACAGCGGGACTGCTGGGCGTCAATACCAGCCAGGTAATTATTGTTACCGTTATGCTGGCTTCAGGATTAGGTTCAGTTGCCGGTGTGCTGGTGGGATTAGCCTTCAATGCGGTTGAGCCTACCATGGGAATTACCATGGGCTTTAAAGGGCTGGCTGTCCTGATTTTAGGCGGCCTGGGCAATATCACCGGTGCTATGGTTGGCGGCCTGCTGTTAGGCATTGCCGAAGTATTCAGTGTTGCCTATGGTGAATCTTCTTACCGGGAAGCGGTGGCTTTCGGTTTGATTATCATTTTGTTATTTATCCGTCCTCAAGGCTTATTTGGCAGTGGGTCGGCACAAGGGGGCAGGTAACGTGGACCAGTGGTTAAATCCTTATTATTTGCAGATTGTCATGTTTATGTTGATCAATGCCATGTTGGGAATCAGTATTTACTTTACGCTGGCTACCGGCCAGTTATCCTTGGGAAATGCGGGCTTTATGAGCGTGGGGGCCTATACTTCGGCCCTGTTATCGTTAAAAGCCGGACTGCCGCTGTATTTGTCCATCCCGGCAGGCGGAGTGGCGGCTTGTGTGCTGGCAGCCGTCATTGGTATTCCGGCCACCAGATTGCAGGGGATTTACTTAGCTATTGCCACACTGGGATTTGGTGAAGTGGTGCGGGTCATTATCTTAAATATGAAAGTTACCAATGGAGCACTAGGCCTTTCCGGAATTCCCGCTTTAAGTGTTCAAATCGGCAAGCAGCTCAATTCCTTGGGACTGGGGAGCGGCTTAGGCGGCATAACGGTGCAGCAGTTAAGCAATCTGAGTGTTATTGGCTTACTCGCTTTGGTCGTCATCTTCCTGGTTTTCTTTGCGCTGCGGCTGCGTCACTCACGGCTAGGCCGGGCCTTTGCCGCGATTAAAGATGATGAGCATGCGGCCGAGGTGACCGGTGTCGATACGGTCCGCTATAAATTGCTGGCTTTCTTTATGAGTGCTTTCGTCGCAGGCATTGCCGGTGCGCTGGCCGCTCATATTACCTTTTATATTGGTCCGAAGGATTTTTCCTATCACCGGGCGGTAGAAATATTGCTGTTTGCAGTGTTGGGAGGCGGCAATGTGATTTGGGGTCCGCTGTTGGGAGCGGGAATTCTCACCTTACTGCCTGAGCTCTTAAGAACGGTTGCCGATTACCGGGAAATGATTTACGGGGGAATTTTGGTTATCATGATGATTTTCCGGCCCCAGGGATTGATCAGTGAAGAAACGCTGCGGTTATGGCGTTCTAAACTGTTTCCGGCTGCGAAAACCGAGCAGGAAGCTGTGGCGAGGAGGTCGGCAGGATGATGTTGGCACTGAAACAGGTAGGAAAGAATTTTGGCGGCCTGGCAGCTTTGGCCGGAATCAGTTTTGAAGTGCACGGCGGCGAAATCCTGGGGATTATCGGCCCCAATGGCGCTGGAAAAACCACGTTGTTCAATTTAATTACCGGGGTGATGTCCCCCAGTCAGGGGGATATTGTTTTCCGGGAGAAATCCATTGTGGGCACTAGACCACACCAAATTACCCAATTAGGGATTGCCCGCACCTTCCAAAACATCCGTCTGTTTGGCAATTTGTCGGCGCTCGAGAATGTCATGGTTGGCATGCATTGCCGGACGCAGGCCGGATTGTGGCAAGGGCTGTGGCGTACGGGAAAGCAACGCCAGGAAGAGGCAGACATCAGGGAAAAGGCTTTGGCTATGTTAGCGCTTACCGGGATTGCCGATGTGAGCCAGGCGTTGGCCGGCTCGCTGCCCTATGGGAAGCAGCGGCGATTGGAGATTGCCCGGGCCCTGGCTGCCGACCCGGAAATTATTTTACTGGATGAACCGGCAGCCGGCATGAATGAAAGCGAAACCGATGATTTAAAACAACTGGTTGCCAGGATTAGAGATCTAGGCAAGGCTGTCGTCCTGATTGAGCATGATATTCAGTTAATGATGACCCTTTGTGACCGCATTGTTGTCTTAAATTTCGGGCAAAAAATTGCTGAGGGGGATCCGGCAAGCATTCAGGCCAATCCCGCGGTTATTGAAGCTTATTTAGGGAAGGAGGAAGGCTGATGCTGAGCATTCGGCAACTAGTGGCCGGCTACGGCAGTATTACGGCTCTTAAATCCATTGATCTGACCGTTCCGGAAGGTTCGATCGTTTCTTTGATCGGAGCAAACGGCGCTGGTAAAACGACGACCATGAAAACCATTATGGGCCTCATTCGGCCAACTTCCGGCGAAATTTGCTTCCAGGATCAGAATATCACCGGCCAGCCGGTGCATCAGGTCGTCAGCAAAGGTGTTTCTCTTGTCCCGGAAGGACGCAGTATCTTATCTCAAATGTCGGTACTCGAGAATTTGGAAATGGGGGCTTATTTGCGGCGGGACCGGGAGGTGCAGCATGATTTACAAAAAGTATTTCAGCGCTTTCCGATTTTGGAAGAAAGAAAGCAACAATTAGGCGGGACGCTTTCCGGCGGTCAGCAGCAAATGCTGGCTATCGGCAGGGCGTTAATGGCCAGACCGAAACTGCTGCTGCTGGATGAACCTTCCATGGGCTTGGCACCGCTGGTGGTTGCTGAAATTTTTAAGGTCATTCAAGAAATCAATCAGGAGGGAACTACCATCCTGCTGGTTGAACAAAATGTCCGGCAAGCCTTGAAAATTGCCCACTATGCGTACGTGTTGGAAACAGGGCGCATGGTACTGCATGGACCGGCTGATGCAGTAGCCAATGATCCCAAGATTTTGGAAGCTTATCTTGGCGGCCGGCGGGTAGGTTGATTGGTGCATTGTGATTCTTGCTGAAAAATACTGTGTTGATTTGTGGATCGTGTCTATAGACGGGTGCTCTTGCCCATGCTATGATGAAGATAAATAACAGACTAAAAGCAATGGCGCTTATACAGCCCGTCAAGGGATTGGATAAGCGTTTTGCTTTGGTATGAAACCAGGAGGACAGCATGCGCGAATATGGCTTGTTTATCAATGGAGAGTGGATGGTAACAGAGGAAAAGTGCGCGGTTATGCATAAGGCAACAGGTGAGGCGGTTGCAATGGTTTCGGTTGCGGGGAAACAGGAAGTGACCGCAGCGGTAAGTGCTGCTGAGACTGCTTTTAAAACAATTAAAATGGAACCTTACCAACGCTACGAGATTCTCATGAAAGCCAGCCAATTGCTGATCAAGAATTTGCAGCAAATGGCTGAAACGCTCAGCATGGAAGTAGGGAAGCCGATTAAAGAAGCCTTTGCGGAAGTTCGCCGGGCAGAGCAGACCTTGCTGCTTTCAGCTGAGGAAGCCAAACGGATGACCGGTGAGATGGTTCCACTGCAGGGAGCTCCGGGCTGTGGCAAACGCTGGGCGTTTACTGTCAGACAGCCGGTTGGGGTTGTTTGCGCGATCACTCCGTTTAACTTTCCGCTTAATTTATCCTGCCATAAAATCGGTCCGGCCTTGGCTGCCGGTAACTCGGTGGTTTATAAACCGGCTTCCACCACCCCGCTATCTGCTGTGCTGCTATGTGAAATATTTGCTGAAGCCGGTTTGCCGCAAGGTTACCTGAATTTAGTCACCGGCTCGGGTGCTAAGCTTGGCCGCTACTTAACCGAAGAGCAGCGGATCGGCTTTTATAGTTTTACCGGCAGTCCGGCGGTCGGCAAAAGCCTGCTGCAAAATACGGGCATGCGCCGGGTCGCTTTGGAGCTAGGCTCCAACTCGGCCAATATTGTGCACCATGATGCCAATATCAAAGCAGCAGCTGAAGCTTGCGCCCGCTATGCTTTTGCCAATGCCGGCCAGGTTTGTATTTCTTGCCAGCGGGTCTATGTACACCGGCAGGTTTATGAGGAATTTTGTGCCAAGGCTGTTGCTTATACCCAGAAGCTGGTGGTAGGCAACCCGCTGGAACCGGATACCGACATTGGCCCAATGATTAGCGAGCAAGAGGCTGAGCGGGCCGAGGAATGGGTAAAAGAAGCCGTGGCGCAGGGAGCCGGCATACTGACTGGAGGAAAGCGCCGCAACGCTTGGTTTGAGCCTACCATCATGACCCATGTGCAGCCGCAGATGAAAGTGGTTTGCCAGGAAATCTTTGCCCCGGTGTTCTCCATCGTGCCTTATGAGGATATTCAGGAGGCGATTCAGTTTGTCAATGATTCGGTTTATGGCCTGCAGGCCGGTGTATTTACCAATTCGATGGATATTGCCAAACAGTGTGCCCTGCAGCTCGAAGTCGGCGGGGTTATGATTAATGACGGAGCCACTTTCCGGACCGATAATATGCCTTATGGCGGAATTAAGGACAGTGGCCTGGGCAAAGAAGGCCCTCAATATGCCGTACGGGAAATGACCGAGGAAAAACTAATTGTCTTTGCCTAAAGACCGGCATTGGCAGAGTGAGCGCTGGCTGGGCAGTCACGATGGTTTTTAATCTGTCAGCCTGTTCAATAAAGCTGCCAGCTTGTGAACTTTTTTAACTCACAGGCTGGCAGCCTTTGTTATTTCTCCTTTTTTTTCAAAGCATATTTTGCAATAAAATCGGTTACTTGATTGGATAATAAGTCAGGAAATGCGGCAATGATTTGTTCCAATGGCCAATTCCACCACTGGATTTCCAGTAAACGGGCAATGGTGGGCTCATCAAAGCGGTACCGAATATGCCGGGCGGGATTACCGGCTGTAATGGAGTAAGGCGCCACGTCCTTGGTGACAACACTGCCGGCACCGATCACTGCACCATCATGAATGGTGACGCCGGACAGGATGAGTGTGTTCCTGGCAATCCAAACGTCGTTGCCAATGATTACGTCACCTTTGCTTTTGGGATGCCCGGTGATAGGAGCACCTTCGGCAAACAGGCAGTTAAAAGGATAGGTAGTTACCCAATCCGAGCGATGCTCTCCGCCCAGCAAAATGGTTACTTCTTCGGCGATGGAACAGAACTTTCCAATTTTTAAGGTCGCATTTTCGCCCCAGGAAATAACCTTTGGTCCCCCGTAGGTCCAATTACCAATATCATACGCCGCATATAAAGGGTTGTTTTTGCAATAAAATTCCATGTGTCCAGCCTCCTGCACATTTTTCGATTTAAGGATCTTTTCTTTCAATATATTCAGCAATTTTCTGTTGTAGCGGAAAAAGCCATCCGAAACACAGGTGAGTTGATAACCAGATATATCCAGCTGTCAGAGGCTTTCCCAATACCGCCTTTTAATGCTATACTCAAAGCAATATCAGTTAAGGGGAAGACGGGTTGCGTTATGAAGAAGTTATTATGGACAGTGATCTTGATGATCAGTTTACTGGTTCCGGGCATGGCCTGGGCCAGCGAAAAAACAGATTATGATGAAGCTTATAAAATTTATATTGCAGCCGGGATCAGCGTTGCGGCTTATAGTGACCGTATCGGCACTCTGGCCAGCCGTTATCTGGAAGCTGAAGGCTGGGAAATTGATCGTTACGGTCAGACCCAGGGACAGGACGGGGCACGGTTTGTAGTGGCGAGAAAAGATCTGGGGACAGCCAGTGAAACTTATATTTTAGCTTTTGTCGGAACCGAAAATGCCGACGATGTCAAATGCGATTTGAAAGTGGACAAGGTTTATTTTGCGGGCAGCAGCATTGCCGAACTAACAGCCAATGCCGCGCAAAAAGGACTGAATGAGCAGGTTCCCAAAGTCCATCGGGGCTTTTATGAATTTGTCCAATCCGGTTTAATGGCGCAAGCAGTAGGCACGGATGGTACAGCCCATTTTATCTCCGAAATTCTGCTGGCGAATAAAAATAGCAAAATCTTGCTTGTAGGCCACAGTTTGGGCGGTGCGGCTGCTACGATAACCGGGGCGGCCTTGCTCAATCTTGGTGTCGGTCCGGAACAGATTGAAGTCATTACTTTTGGTGCACCGGCTGTTGGCAATGCCGCTTTTGCCGCCAAGTACGAACCTGTTTTAAACTTAACCCGTATTGTCATTGAGGGTGACCCGGTAACCGGTGTGCTGCAAACTTTAGTCGGAGGATATCGGCAATTTGGCCGGGAGATTCGCTGGCACTTGCCCTTTACGACTGACCGCCCTCATCACATTGCCGAATATGTCGACTTAGCCTTGAAAAATTATTATGATAAACGCCAGCGTTTTCGGGAAGCCACAATGCATATCCCGGCATTACCGGAAAATACGGCAGAACCTAGACTGATTTCGGTAGCGCCCTTGCAAAATACTTTGCCGGATGACTTGCAGTATGAATTCTGGTATATGCAAGAAGCACTGCGTGATGAGTATGACAGCCAGTTTTCTGTGTATCGCATGACTGGCCAAGGCCGGACGCAAAGCTGGCTGGAGGATGCCCGGCAAGCGGGCAGCCAATGGCTTGTCGTTCCTGAAGTACAGGTTACCCGCCTCAAACAGGCACGGTATACGCACTACATTACGGTCAGCCAGACCGTCTATGACGTAAAGAGCGGTGAGGTAGCCCAACTGGCGGTATTTTCTACCGGAACGTATCAATTAACTCCGTTGGAAGCCTTTATCCATAGTTTAAAAGGCTTGAGCGGACAAGCCTGGGAGCTGCATCATTAGTCCATGGCAATAGGCCATCAACCTTTCAAGTTGATGGCCTATTGCGGTTTTCTGCAATGACAGAGTAAAAGAAAAAAGAAATCAAGCAAAATAATGAGCTTGAATTAGCTAATTCAAGAAAAGAAACCTTTATAGCAGCATATTTGCATCAATTTAACGCTTTCTTATTTTAGTGCATTAAAGTAAAATAGTTACAGGATTGATACTATGTGTATGAGTGGAGGACTTACCATGAAAAAAATTATGGCCCTGATCTTGTTGGTATTGATGGCCGGACTGGTACTGGCAGGCTGTGGAGCGACCGAAACCAAGGCTCCGGCGAAGAAAAAAATTGTAATTGGTTTGGATGACAGTTTTCCGCCGATGGGTTTTAGGGACGAAAAAAATAACATTGTCGGCTTTGATATCGATATGGCTAAAGAAGCAGCCAAAAGGCTGGGCATGGATGTTGAGTTTAAGGCGATTGACTGGAGCAGCAAAGAGGCCGAACTGAACGGCAAACGGATTGACGCTTTGTGGAATGGGATGAATATTACCGAAGAACGCAAAAAGAACGTTTTGTTTAGCGAACCGTATATGGAGAGCAAACAATTAATCTTTGTATTGGCGGGATCTCCCATAAAAAGTGCGGCTGATTTAGCCGGTAAGGCTGTTGGCGTTCAACAGGCCAGCATCGGTGAAGAAGTTGTCCTGAAAGATGCCACGCTGAAAAATTCATTGAAAGAATTCAAGCAATACCCTGATTTCATTGCCGCTTTTATGGATTTGAAAACCGGCCGGCTTGACGCTGTTGTCACCGACGAAATCCTCGGACGCTACTATATGTCGAAAGAGGCTGGCAAATATATCGCGATTGAACAGCCGCTGGGAGAAGTAGGTACATACGGAGTTGGTTTTAGAAAAGAAGATACTGAGCTGCGCAATAAAGTGCAGGCCGTTCTTGATGAAATGAAAAAGGACGGAACTTCCGCGAAAATTTCGACCCAGTGGTTTGGAACCGATATTGTAAAGTAAGCTGAAAAAAGGGCTAATGGTGGTTCGCCATTAGCCCTCTCATTTACTGCCTTTTGGTAAAAGCCGGAGAAAAGGAGAATCGCCGTGGAATTTACTGCAATGCTTAGACCTATGCTGGAGGGGGCTGCCGTTACCCTGCAGATGTTCTTTATCACGCTGCTGCTCTCATTACCGCTAGGACTGATCGTGGCATTAGCGAGGCTTTCGAACTATAAGCCGTTAAGCTTGATCGTTGAGGTGTATATTTGGCTGATGCGGGGAACGCCGCTGATGCTGCAATTATTATTTGTGTATTACGCTTTGCCGCTGATTCCTTATATTGGCGTAAAGCTGCCGGATTTCCCAGCTGCCGTTGTAGCTTTTGTCTTCAACTACGCAGCCTATTTTGCCGAGATCTTCCGGGCCGGGATTCAATCCATTGAACGGGGGCAATATGAAGCCGGCAAGGCGTTGGGAATGACCTATGGCCAAACCATGAAACGCATTATCATTCCTCAAATGATTAAACGCGTATTGCCGCCGGTCAGCAATGAGACCATTACACTGGTTAAAGATACTTCGCTGATTTATGTACTGGCAATGAATGATTTGCTCAGAACAGCCCGCACCATTGTCCAGCGGGATTTTGACATGACACCGTTTGTGGTTGCGGCTGTATTTTATTTAGCCATGACCTTGGTTCTGACCTGGATTTTTAATAAACTTGAGCAGCGCTATGCCGCCTATGATGAATAGGAGTGACAATAGGATGAAGATGATCCGTATGAAAAATATCCGTAAAAGCTTTCATAATCTGGAGGTTTTAAAAGGCATTGAGCTTGAAGTTGATCCGGGAGAAGTGGTGGCGATTATCGGACCGTCCGGGTCGGGAAAAAGTACGTTGCTTCGCTGTTTAAACCGGCTGGAAACCATTGATCAGGGAAGTATTGAAATTGAGGGTGAAGTGCTGGCCTCGGCAGGTCCGGATGGACGCAGCCGCTATGTACAGGAGGATCAAGCCAGGGCTATTTGCCATAAAATGGGGATGGTTTTTCAGCAATTTAATTTATTTCCCCATATGACCGTACTGGATAATCTCATTGAGGCACCCATGACGGTAAAAGGGGTTAAAAAAGAGAGCATTGTTCCCCAGGCTGAAGAATTGCTGCGTAAAGTGGGTTTGTATGAAAAAAAGGACAATTATCCATCCCGTCTGTCCGGCGGGCAGAAACAGCGGGTTGCCATTGCCAGGGCCTTGGCTATGCAGCCTGATATTATGCTGTTTGATGAACCCACTTCGGCTCTTGACCCTGAACTTACGGGCGAGGTTTTAAAAGCCATGCGCCAATTGGCGCAGGAACACATGACCATGCTGGTGGTCACACATGAGATGGCCTTTGCCCGCGAGGTGGCTCAACGGGTGATTTTTATGGATAATGGGGAGATTGTTGAGGCCGGTACGCCTGAACAACTATTCGGTTCGCCCCAGCACGCCCGGACGCAAGCTTTTTTAAACAGCATGTTGTAGGAGGCGATCATTATGGAGATAAATCGCTATAGCGAACCTTTTACTCCTTTGACAGAACGGGTTCTGAAGGAAGATCCGCTGTTGCTTCCGGCCTTAGAGCAATTGCAGGAGGTTATGGGCCAGGAATCTTTCGAGCAATATATCAATACCCTGGCGGCGTTAAGAAAATCCGGAGATCATTTGCTGATGATTAGCCGCAAAGAAATTTATCGTTCAATTTTAATGAGCCGGTTTTTACCGGCCATAAAAGCTTGTTTTGCTGTTCGGTTTGTACGTATTGTCAGTCAATAATGCTTAAACAGGCTCAGGCGCCACCGGTGCCTGAGCCTGTTGTTTTTTGAATGAAATCAGGGGAACTGAGACAGGCTAGTAAGAATTCAAGGATATTGACATTGGCTAGTGATTGTCATATACTCGATATATACCCTACGGGGGTATGGTATACAAGGGGGGCTTGCGGTGTTAAATGATAAAGAAAAAGCCGATCTTAGACAGCGCTTGAAAAAAGTTTCAGGTCAAATTAACGGGATTGATAAAATGCTGGAAGACAGTCGTTATTGTGTCGATATTCTGCAACAGATTTTAGCTGCCCGTGCCGCACTCAATAAAGTGGCTTTGCTGATTTTAGAGAGTCACGCCAAAAGCTGTATTGTTACGGCCATTAAGGAAGACCGGGCCGAGCAAAGTATTGATGAATTCATGGGGGTCTTAAAACAGTTTAATAAATGACCGGAACGGGAAAGCCCCCGGTATCAATGAACGGACGTACCGGTCATGGGCAGAAAAAGCGTCCGGTATGGTCAAAAAGGATGTGAGATCATGAATCAAGAGAAAAAAACAACAACAGTTCAGTTCAAAATTTCCGGGATGTCTTGTGCGGCCTGCGCCGCCCGGATTGAAAAAGGACTGGGAAAACTGAACGGTGTGGAAAAGGCGAACGTCAATTTTGCCGCTGAAACCGCCAATGTACTTTTTGATCCCGGCCAAGTGAAGATAGCCGATTTACTAAGTAAAATTGAAACGCTGGGATTTCAGGTTGTCACGGACAAGGCGGAATTCAAAATTTCCGGAATGAGTTGTGCCGCTTGCGCCGCCAGGGTTGAAAAAGCCCTGCGGGGGATGCCTGGGGTTTATCAGGCCACCGTTAACTTTGCGGCGGAAAAAGCAGCGGTCGAGTATAACGCCGGCGGGGTGACGGTTGCCCAGCTTCAGGAACGGGTTGGCAAGCTGGGTTTTCAGGCTCATAACATTGCGGATGCCAGACAAATCGACCGGGAAAAGCAGGTCCGGGAAGAGGAAATCCGTGGTCAACGGTTCCGGTTTGTGCTGTCGGCAGTTTTATCGTTGCCGCTCTTAAGCGCCATGATTTTACATTCGGCCGGGATTATGGGAAAAGTCGGCGACTTTTTGATGAATCCTTATGTGCAGCTTATCCTGGCGACTCCAGTCCAGTTTATTGCCGGCTGGCCTTTTTACCGGGGAGCCTATGCGGCCTTAAGCAACAAGAGTGCCAACATGGATGTTTTGGTCGCCCTGGGAACATCGTCCGCCTATTTCTACAGCATTGCCAATATGCTGACTGGAAATCCGCATTTATATTTTGAGACTTCTGCCATTTTGATTACCTTGATCATTCTTGGCAAGCTGCTGGAAGCGACGGCGAAGGGCCGTACTTCCGAAGCTATAAAAGCATTGATGGGCCTACAGGCTAAGACAGCCAGGCTGGTGCGTGACGGTGTTGAAGTGGATGTACCGATTGAGGCCGTTGTCGTACATGATGTTGTCGTTGTACGTCCAGGCGAAAAAATTCCGGTTGACGGGGTGATTCTTGAGGGGACTTCAACGATCGACGAGTCGATGTTAACGGGTGAAAGCCTTCCTGTTGATAAAAAAGCCGGGGATGAAGTCATTGGTGCAACGATGAATAAATTTGGCACCTTTACATTCCGGGCTACTAAGGTTGGTAAAGATACGGCACTGGCGCAGATTGTCCGCATTGTTGAAGAGGCCCAGGGCTCAAAAGCTCCAATCCAGCGTTTTGCCGATGTCGTTTCCGGATACTTTGTGCCTGCCGTCGTCAGTTTGGCGGTGCTGACCTTTTTAGCCTGGTACTTCATTTTTGATCCTGGTAATTTCTCCAGGGCACTGGTCAATTTTACCGCTGTTATGGTCATTGCCTGCCCTTGTGCGCTTGGGCTGGCTACCCCTACCTCCATTATGGTTGGAACAGGCAAAGGGGCTGAAAATGGTATTCTGATCAAAGGGGCCGAGCATTTGGAAAATGCCCACCGCCTTACTACCATTGTGCTGGATAAAACCGGCACTATTACCAAGGGGCAGCCGGAGGTTACCGATATCATTTCCTTAACCGGCCTGCCTGAGCAGGAGGTGCTGGCAATTGCCGCCCGGGTAGAAAAAAAATCCGAGCATCCTCTCGCTGAAGCTATTGTCAAGTATGGCCGGGAGCAAGGGATCGCACTGGAAGATCCGCAGCAATTTCATGCCATTCCTGGTCACGGTGTCAGTGCGATTGTTGATGGACGCCAGGTGCTGGTAGGGACCCGTAAACTCATGCGGGACAACCAGGTGGCTATTGATTCGGTACAAAGTGATATTGAAAAATTGGAGCAGCAAGGTAAGACCGTTATGCTGCTGGCACTTGACCGTGGGATGGCCGGCTTGATTGCAGTGGCTGATACGGTAAAGGAAAATTCGGCTCAAGCCGTGACTGAACTGAAACAGCTTGGAATAGAAGTCTGGATGATTACCGGCGATAACGAACGCGCAGCTAAAGCCATCGCAGAACGTGTCGGGATCGACAATGTCCTGGCTGAAGTGCTGCCTGAGCATAAAGCCGAGAAAGTGTCGGCATTAAAACAAACGGGCAAAGTGGTGGCTATGGTCGGGGACGGGATTAATGATGCTCCGGCTTTGGCTACTGCCGATGTCGGCTTTGCGATTGGTACCGGAACCGATGTAGCCATCGAGGCGGCCGATATTACGCTTATGCGTGGTGATTTGCAGGGGATTGTAGCAGCGATTAAATTAAGTAAGGCTACTATGCTGAATATCAAGCAAAATCTCTTTTGGGCCCTAATCTATAATTCTATTGGGATACCGATTGCGGCAGCCGGCTATTTATCGCCTGTTTTAGCCGGTGCGGCCATGGCTTTCAGTTCGGTTTCTGTTGTGCTAAATGCTTTACGCCTGAAACGCTTTCAGCCTTACTCAGGCCAATAAAATTCCTGGAGGATATAAACCATGAAACTGGATGTTAAACTGCTGCCGAAAGAATCAGCAACCGGAGATCTTTCCGATACGGTGTGTATTGTGCTGGATATCTTTCGGGCAACCACGTGTATTGTGACTTCCATGGCCAATGGCTGCAAGACCATGATTCCTGTTCTTTCCATCGAAGATGCCAAGAATCTTGCTGCTCACATTGGACCGGCTTTAATGGCCGGGGAACGTCAGTCGATAAAAATAGAGGGCTGCCATATTGGCAATTCTCCGTATGAGTTTTGTGAAGATATCGTCAATCAGGCTACTATTGTCATGACAACCACCAATGGCACAGTAGCGATCAAGGCAACAGACGGGGCTTATCGCACGCTGATCGGGTCATTTTTAAATGCCAGTGCTCTCTGCCGTAAAGCCAAGCAATATGATAAGGATATTCTTATTGTTTGTGCGGGAACGGATGGTCTGTTTTCATTGGAAGATGCGTTATGTGCAGGATTTCTGATTGAGCTTCTGCGTTCCGACGGACAAGTGGAGTTAACCGATTCTGCTCAAGGGGCGCACCTGATGTATCTTGCAGCTAAAAATGATCTCCTGGCTGCGGCCATTAACAGCCGCAACGGCCAGCGTTTAGTACATTTAAACAAAATGGATGATATCCGTTACTGTTTCCAAATTGATTTGCTGGATATTGTCCCGGAATATGAGGAGGGCAGGATCAAGATGAGCGGCTGTTCAACTGGACCTTGATGTTAGGATATAAAAGATCTAATGTTATCGTCTGAAACCGATGAGACAGGAACAGAAAGCAAAGAATCCCTTAGTAATGTCGTTTTACGATATTACTAAGGGGTGTATTTTTATGTCAAACTAATATAATATCAAATAATAAGAATTACCCATGTAGCTTAGATGATAAGAAATATTTTTACCAAACTATTATCGCTAAGGACTGCCATGTGCTCAATAGCCTTGTTAAATATGTTTTACATAATTTATTGTAAAATTGGTATTGCGATAAAGAAGAAGAATTTTATATAATTTTATATAATAATCATTAGCGATACAATAATGAATTTCGAATTTAATATGTGAAATTTGGAGTGAGCATATGAATAATGAATTACAAAAAGAAGTGTTGAATAATAGTATTATTAAAGCCATTAATATTCTAAATTGTTTTTCTCACGAGAAACCCCGGCTACGGTTAAAAGAAATCAGTGCGATAACCGGTATTAATCAGGCTACTGCTTACAGGATGTTAGCAACATTAAAAGAGTATAATTTAATCGAACAATATGATGGTGTTTATTTTCTCGGACGAGGATTTCTGAAATACGAGGGAATTGTTTTAAACTCGATGGAAATTAGACGGATTTGTCTTCCTTATTTAGAAGAACTGTCAAATAACCTAAAAATGAATGCCAACCTTGCATTGCTGGATGGCTTTGAGGTGCTATATGTAGCCAGATCAGAGACGCCTTATAGTATATATAGTTATTTTCATATCGGAATGAGACGGCCGATTTATTGCACGGCATTGGGCAAGGTATTAACTTGTAAGTCCCCAGAATTTGTCAGGCAAGTTTTTAAGCAGGAAGTCAATCGATATACTTTAAATACAATTGTTAACGAAGAGATTTTTCTAAAAGAAATTGAACAGGTACGATTGCAAGGCTACGCGACCGATTTTGAGGAATGGAATAATGGCGTTAATTGCATAGCTGTTCCGCTGTTTGATGCAAAAGGGCAAATTATTGCCGGGATTAGCGCTTCAGGGCCGACGAGTACTTGCCCTGCAGCTAAGATATTGGATTTTGTACCATTACTAATCGAATATTCACATCGTATATCGGCCCGAATGGGAGCACACGGTGGTTGGTAATTTAAAGAACGGATCATAACCGTTCTTTTTTTATTTTAAAAAGCTTGTGCAGTAGGGGGGGCAACTTTGTCCGTCAGACCACCGACACTCTTTTGGAGGTTTAACAATATGGGACATGTCGTTAATGAGAATCGCTATTATACCCTTGGAATTAAATTATTTAGAAGTTTTAAAAAATATAGAATTTATTACTAAAAAGCAGCAGGAAATTTTAAAATACCAAGGAATATATTCATATATCAAATTTTAATTTCATATATTGAAATTAAAATTTGATATATGAATGAGAGGGGGTGAATTGCTTGTCTCTCAGCATTATAATTTGTAGTCGGGAGGATGGTTTGATGAAAAAAAGAGATTATTTTCCGGTTGAAAAAGAGTTCCGTAGCAAGATTGTTGTTTCCGGACCCAATAGAGCAGGGCACCGGGCTCATCTGCGTTCGCTAGGACTTTTGGATGACGATTTTAATAAGCCGTTTATTGGAATTGCCAATTCATGGAATGAAATGCATCCTGGCCACGTCCATTTAAAAGCTTTGGCCGAAGAGGTCAAAAGGGGGATTATTGAAGCAGGCGGTATTCCATGGGAGTTTAATACAATCGGAATTTGCGATGGTGTTACTCAAGGACACATAGGGATGCGCTACATACTGCCGCATCGCGATTTGATTGCCGATAGCATTGAACTTACAGTAGAAGCCCAGCAGCTTGATGGTATGGTTTATATCTGCTCGTGCGATAAGATTGTACCGGCTATGCTAATGGCACAGGTACGGCTGAACTTACCCTCTATCATGGTAACCGGTGGTCCAATGATGCCGGGTGTTTTTCAGGGTAAAGCTGTAGCAATCCCTGATATGCGTGAAGGTGTAGGCAAATGGGTAATTGGTGAGTATACCGACGAGCAGGTCAAAGATTTGGAATGCAGCGTGTGTCCAGGACCTGGCTCGTGCGCAATGGCTGGGACTGCCAACACGATGTCGTGTATTGCGGAGATGCTTGGTTTGAGTATTCCTGGCTGTGGGACATCACATGCTATTGAATCGAAAAAAAGAAGAATCGCAAAGCAGAGTGGCCGTGAAGTTGTAAGACTAACGAAAGCAAATAGCCGGCCCAGTGATTTCGTAACCTATAATAGTTTTGAGAATGCTCTAATCTTGACATCAGCTATGGGAGGATCAAGCAATGCTTCCATTCATGTACCGGCCATTGCCAGTGAGATGGGATTTAACATCACACTTGATGATGTCGAACGAATTAGTAAGATCACGCCCCATATTACTGATCTTAAACCCGCGGGGCCTAATTCATTCTGGGATTTAGAGCAAGCCGGCGGTGTTCCAGCGATAATTAAGGAATTACTAACGCTGCTTCACAAGGACGAAAAAGTGGCTACCGGGCTGACTGTTGCAGAAATAGCAAACCAGGCAGTAAATAAAAATCAAGAGGTCATCAGGACTATTTCCAACCCTGTTCATACTGAAGGAAGTTATGCGGTACTGAGAGGAAATCTTGCTCCCAATGGGTGTATTGTTAAACAAAGCGGCGTTGATCCTGCAATGATGCAACATACCGGCCCTGCTCGCATATTTGATTCGGAGGCCGAAGCAGAAAAAGCCATTTATGACGGCAGAATTAATAAAGGCGATGTGATTGTGATTCGTTATGAGGGCCCGAAAGGAGGCCCGGGAATGCCAGAAATGTTAGTGGTAACAGCAGCTTTAGTTGGTGTGGGATTGGGAAAATCAACAGCAATTGTGACCGATGGTCGTTTTTCCGGTGGTACCCGTGGTCCTAGTATTGGACATGTTGCTCCAGAGGCGGCGGCTGGAGGTCCGATTGCTTACGTAAAAGAGGGGGACCAAATTCATATAGATATTCCCAATCGCAAACTGGAGTTGTTGGTAAGCGACAAGGAACTGGCGGTTAGAAAAAAAGAAATGCCGATTAAACAGCGCGAGATTAAGAGTCCGGCTTTAAGACGCTATGTCAAATTGGTCGGTGATGTTTCTACTGGTGCAACCTTGACTAATTTTTAGAATTTTGGATGAAAGAAACGGTGAAGTGTCATTGTAGTGATTCTTAAATGTGGATATTTAACGGAGGGTTTTAAATGAACAATGCAGTCAAAACATTAAAAAATTTTATAAACGGTACATGGAGTGAAGCAACAACGGACAAAAAAGAAGCCGTCGTTAATCCTGCAACTGAAGAGGTTTTAGCTTATGTACCTTTATCAAACAAAGAAGATTTGCAACAAGCTGTTGTAGCTGCCCGCGCTGCCTTTAAGTCTTGGAGTAGAGTACCGGTACCCCGCCGTGCCCGGATATTATTCAGCTATCAACAGGTCTTAGTTCAGCATTGGGAAGAGCTGGCTAAATTAATTGTCAGAGAAAACGGGAAAAACTACCAAGAAGCTTATGGAGAGGTTCAAAGAGGGATCGAATGCGTGGAATTTGCCTGTGGTGCACCCACTTTAATGATGGGTACGCAACTTCCCGATATTGCAACAGGGATTGAGTCAGGAATGTATCGATATCCAATTGGTGTAATCGGTGGAATTACTCCTTTTAATTTTCCGATGATGTGCCCTTGCTGGATGTTTCCACTGGCGATTGCCTGCGGCAATACATTTATTTTAAAACCATCGGAAAGAACTCCTTTATTGGCGAATCGTCTGGCTGAACTAGCATTGGAAGCCGGCATCCCGGCAGGAGTATTCAATGTAGTCCATGGGGCTCATGCTGTTGTAAATGGTCTACTGGAGCATCCTGAAGTTGCGGCTATTTCATTTGTCGGCTCTAGACCGGTAGGAGAGTATATTTATACTCAGGCAGCTGCTCATGGTAAAAGAGTCCAGGCTTTAGCCGGGGCAAAAAACCACACGATTGTCATGCCTGATGCGGACTTGGATTTAACCGTAACCAATATTATGAATGGAGCTTTTGGCTCAGCCGGCGAAAGGTGCATGGCGTGCTCGGTAGTCGTAGCCGTAGGCGAGGTCGCTGATGAACTGGTCGGGCGTTTGGTTCAAGCCGCTCGTAACCTTAAAATAGGCAATGGCGCAGAAGAAGGAATATTCTTGGGACCTGTCATTCGCCAGTCCCACAAAGATAAGACAATACAATATATTGAGTCGGGTGAGAATGAAGGCGCCGTGCTTATATTGGATGGCCGTAAAGATCCAAGTGTAAAAGGACCAGGATATTTTTTAGGTCCAACCATTTTTGATCATGTCAAACCGGGAATGAAGATCTGGAATGAGGAAATTTTTGCGCCGGTATTGTCAATTGTCAGGGCCGAAAATCTTACAGAAGCAATCCAGATCGCTAACAGGTCGGAGTTTGCTAATGGGGCTTGCCTATGTACGAAGGATGCCAGCGCAGCTCGACAATACCGGGAAGAGATTGATGCCGGAATGTTAGGCATTAATCTGGCCGTTCCTGCTCCAATGGCCTTCTTTCCATTCTCCGGTTATAAAAAATCCTTTTTCGGTGATTTACATGCCAATGGCCGTGATGGTGTAGAATTTTATACCCGCAAAAAGATGGTAACTGCCAAGTATTAACAGATTATGCCATGAAGCCGACTGTGCCTGCTTATCGCAATCATTGGCTGGTAGGGTCAGTAAATTTTTCTTATAACTAGGTTGGAAAAAGGAGTTGAAAATGCTTTGAATCAACAAAAAATGAAATCTAGGTTTAAGCCATACGGGATCGTACCAGCGGTAGTAACTCCGCTTAATTCTGAAGGAAAGTTTAACGAACAGGCAATGCGCAAATTGATCAACTTTTTGATTGACGGAGGAGTACACGGCTTATTCATTGTGGGTACAACAGGTGAGTTTTATGGTTTGTCCATGGAAGAACGCCATGAAATATTCCAGGTAAGTGTCGATGAGGTTAAAGGACGCGTACCCATTTATGCCGGCAGCAACGGTATTACGACGAAGGAGGCAGTGGTACTTACACAATTGGCGGAAGATAGTGGAGTTGATGCGGTATCTGTTTTAACCCCCATGTTCATCACACCTAATCAGAACGAACTGATGAAACATTATCAAACGATTGCCGCTAACACTTCATTACCGGTGCTGCTTTATAATAACCCTCCGAAGACTGGTGTAAATATTTCTGCTGCGACAGTAGCTTCTTTAGCGGATATTCCTAATATTGTTAGCATTAAAGATTCCAGTGGGGATTTAACACTGACTGCGGAATATATTCGATTGACTCAAGGCAGAGAAGATTTCTCTGTCATGATGGGACGTGATACCCTGATTTATGGTGCCCTTTGTTACGGAGCTAGCGGGTCTATAGCGGCCTGCGCCAATGTTGCTCCCAGAATATGTGCGGATATCTATGATAAGTTTGTTGCCGGTGATCTCCAAGGAGCTCTTCGTGCCCAATTTAAATTAGCTCCACTTAGGCTTGCTTTTACTATAGGGACTTTTCCGGCGGTTATTAAAGAATCGCTGGCTTTGATAGGAATTGACGCAGGACCTTGCATGGAGCCGGTCGGACCAATGACTAGTGAAGAACGGGAAAAAATTCGCCAAATCTTAAGTGAACTGGATATTCTCAAATAAAATCTTTAATATCGGAGGGAATAGAATGAGAATCACCAAGATCGAAACTATTTTGGTACCTGAGCATCCTCATATTATGTGGATTCGTATCCATACTGATGAAGGCCTTATTGGATTAGGTGAGACCAGGCCGCGGCCGACATCTGTCCAACGGGTCATTCATGATGTTCTCGCCGGCATGCTTATTGGTAAGGATCCCCGCGATGTAGAGGGATTATGGCAGGATATGTATGTGGCATTGAATTTCTTTGGTTACGCCGGCTCGGAAATGAGAGCGGTCAGCGGTATTGATATTGCCTTATGGGATATCTTAGGCCAAAGCTGCAGTCAGCCGATATACCGGCTTCTGGGGGGGAAAAGCAGGGAAGCAGTTCCCATTTACAACACCTGCGTTAGTTATGGATCGTATACCGATCGTGACCGGTTTATTGAAGATCCTGGTGGTCTGGCAAAAGAACTATTAAGCGAGGGCATACGTGCGATGAAGGTGTGGCCTTTCGACGAGTACAGCATAGCTACAAGAGGGCAGTCAATCTCTACTGAAAATCTTAAAAAAGGGGTAGCGGTAATAGAAAAAATCCGTACCGCTGTTGGCGATGATATTGAAATTGCACTGGAGGCGCATGGATGCTGGAACCTACCTACAGCGATTAAAATTTGCCGGGCAGTTGAACCTTATCGGTTAATGTGGGCTGAAGATGTAATACCGCCTGACAATATAGTGGCGTTGAAGCAATTGCGGACAGCAACTACAACTCCGCTATGTGTCAGTGAACGGCTGTTTACCCGCTATCAATATTTGCCAATCATGCAACAGCAGGCGGCTGATGTTATCATTTCCGATCTTTGCTGGACCGGTGGTATATCGGAGCTTAAAAAAATTGCCAGTCTGGCTGCCGCCTATCAATTACCGATAGCTCCTCATAATTGTGGCGGCCCCGTGCAAATGCTGGCTTCCGGTCATCTTTGCGTCAATGTACCAAATGTTATGACATTAGAGACGGTAAGAAGCTTTTATCGCTCATACTATGGAACCATAGTTTCAATAGAGCCCAAGATTGAAAATGGTTTTTTGTATGTTAGTGATTTGCCTGGTTTGGGGACGCGACTTTCTGACGATTTCCTTGCTAGAAAAGATCTTTCTGTTGAGGTAACAGAAGGAGAAAGAAGTGTTCAATGGACGACTGGAGATCCTTGGAAAAAACAAACTAAGTAATCTCTGACCAGATCGTATGGAACAACTGGATGAGTTATTCCATACGATCTCAGTCGCAAATACAATCATAAAAGCACAAATATTTCTTTTCTTGCAATCAGTTTAGGAAACAAAGTTATTATCGGAATATTTTATTTATTGTGATTTTACGATTAAGGAGTGATAAAGATGAATGTTGGCACAAATAGCGACGTAAAGATGAGCCGAGTTCGCTGGAGTGTTGTAGCAATGTTATTTATCCTTACTACAATTAACTATGCTGACCGGGCCACAATTTCGCTAGCCGGGCCGGTTGTATCGCAAGAATTGGGTTTGAACTCAGTGGAAATGGGTTATATATTTTCAGCATTTGCATGGTCTTATGTGTTAGGACAATTACCGGGAGGCTGGTTGCTGGATCGTTTCGGATCTAAAACAATCTATTTTTTTAGTTTGTTTTTCTGGTCTTTGTTTACTTTTACTCAGGGTTTTGTTGGCTTTTTCGGCGGGCTGGCTGTTATTGCATTATTTACTATGAGGTTTATGGTGGGATTGTCCGAGGCACCGTCTTTTCCGGCCAACAGTCGGATTGTGGCTGCCTGGTTTCCAACCGCAGAACGGGGGCGGGCAGCAGCAATATTTAATTCGGCCCAATACTTTGCCACTGCCTTATTTGCGCCAATTATGGGATGGATTGTGCATGCCTTAGGCTGGCAATATGTTTTCTTTGTTATGGGTGCCTTAGGCATTATTTTGGCTTTTATCTGGTGGAAGGTGATTTATTCGCCTAAAGATCATCCACGCATCAATCAGGCGGAACTGGACTATATTGAGCAAGGCGGTGCCTTGGTCAATATGGATCAGAAGCAGGAAATAAATTGTAAAAGCAGCATTGATACATGGTGGAGTCTCAAACAACTATTATCAAGCCGGATGTTAGTGGGCGTATACATAGGTCAATATTGTATTTCGACGCTTACCTATTTTTTCTTAACATGGTTTCCTGTTTACTTGGTACAGGCTCGAGGCATGTCTATTCTTAAAGTCGGGTTTGTCGCAGTCTTACCAGCACTTTGCGGCTTTATCGGCGGTGTATTAGGCGGTGTATTCTCAGACTATTTATTAAAAAGAGGATGTTCTCTGACTATGGCGCGAAAAACGCCGATAGTGGTGGGAATGTTAATGTCGATGACGATGATTATATGTAATTATGTGAATATTGATTGGATTGTTGTCGCGGTTATGGCGATGGCATTTTTCGGAAAGGGCGTAGGCGCTTTGGGCTGGGCCGTTGTCGCCGATACTTCGCCAAAAGAAATTGGCGGCCTAAGTGGGGGACTTTTTAATACTTTTGGCAATATTGCCGGAATTACGACTCCGATTGTCATTGGCTACATTATCCATGGAACCGGCAATTTTAACTGGGCTTTAGTATTTGTTGGGGCTAACGCCTTAGGGGCTATTCTGAGCTATTTGTGCATTGTCGGCGATATCAAACGGATGGAGTTGAATTTGCCGGGAAGTGCCAAGTCCGTGCAGCCTCAGAATCATGTATCATAATTTACATAGGTTGAAATCAATCTGGCTGTTTTTTGCTATATAATGTGAACCGCTAAAATCAGATGCGGTATTAACTTGTGAATATGGCAATCTCTTTACGCGAGTGAGGAATTGCCATATTGCCATTTGACTCGAGGCTCCTCGACTTCATGAATCCTTTTCTTGGTGCAAAAAAGTTATTGCATTTTTAGTTAAAGCATAGTACTATCTAAATAAGATCGAATTTTTGAAATATTACGTATGGATATATTTTGCATGCAAATATAATTCATGCAAATCATCGTTGGAACTACTTCCGTCATTGGTTCTCGGGGGCGTGACAACATATATACTACCTACCTACTATATTTATTTATTTTGCATACAAATATAGTTCATGCGAAATATTATACACTTTATTAACTCTGCAAGTTAGGCAGGAATATTGATCCCATCTAATTTTCGGATCAGCTAAGCTGCTTTTGAGAAAGTGTCCGTTATTCTGATCGAATGGCTAAATCCTTATTTTTCATTGATTGATCAAGTTGTGAAAAAATCATTTGGAGTGAGTCATGGTGAAAATAATTACTGCGGCTGAAGCGGCAAGCCTGATTGGCAATCATGCCACAGTTGCGATAAGCGGCTTCGTGGGGTGCGCTAATCCTGAAGCTCTGAGCACAGCGCTGGAAGACCGGTTTGTCAAGGAGGGGTTACCGCGTGATTTAACGCTTGTCTATTGTGCCGGGCAAGGGGATGGCAAGGATTGCGGAATCAATCATTTCGCTCATGAAAACATGATAAAACGGGTTATTGGCGGGCACTGGAATATGGCTCCCAAGCTTAGTAAGCTGGCCATGGAAGAAAAAATTGAGGCCTATAATCTTCCCCAGGGTACGCTTACCCATTTGTTTCGCAATATTGCAGGCAAAAAACCGGGAGTGGTTACTAAAGTTGGTCTTCATACTTTTGTCGACCCGCGCGTCGAAGGTGGCAAACTGAATAAAAGAAGCATGGAAGACGTTGTAGAGGTTATTCAATTGGGTGGTGAGGAATGGCTCTGGTATAAGCCGTTTTCGGTGGATGTTGCTTTGATTCGTGCTACTTTTGCCGATGAAAGAGGGAATTTATCGATTGACCGTGAAGCGGTATCACTGGAAATCCTATCGCTGGCGCAAGCGGCTAAAAGTTCAGGCGGCATAGTGATTGCCCAGGTGGAAAGTGTTGTTAAATGCGGCAGCCTTAATCCGAAAAACGTCAAAGTACCAGGGATTAGTGTGGACTATGTTGTCATTACTGAGCCTAATAAACATATGCAGACCTTTGCGGAGCACTACAATCCGTCTTATTCGGGTGAAGTCAGCGTATCGCTGACCTCGATACAAACCATGCTCCTGGATGCGCGCAAGGTCATTGCCCGCCGGGCAGCGCTGGAACTTATCCCTGATGCCAGAGTCAACCTCGGTATTGGGATACCGGAAGGAGTGGCCATGGTTGCCTGTGAAGAAGGCATTGGGGATTGTATCACTCTTACCGTGGAAGCCGGTCCGGTTGGCGGCATTCCCTGCAGCGGATTAAACTTTGGCGCAGCCTGCAATCCGGAAGCTATTCTTGACCAGCCGTATCAATTTGATTTTTATGACGGCGGTGCACTGGACTTAGCCTATCTTGGCTTGGCTGAAGCCGACCAGTACGGCAATATCAATGTGAGTAAGTTTAACGGCCGGATTGCTGGCTGCGGCGGATTTATCAATATTTCTCAAAATGCTAAAAAAGTTGTCTTTTGTGGAACCTTTACCGCCCGGGGGCTGAAGGTTCAGGTGGGCAACGGGCAGTTGAACATTATAAAGGAAGGCACCGATAAAAAATTTTTACAAGCAGTCGAGCAGATTACGTTTAGTGGACGATATGCACAGGAAACCGGTCAGTCCGTTTTATATATCACTGAACGAGCCGTGTTTTCATTGACTGCGGATGGAATGGTACTGACCGAAATTGCTCCAGGCATTGATTTGCAAAAAGATGTTTTAGCCTTCATGGATTTTGAACCGCTAGTTGCCAAGGACCTTAGGCTAATGCCTGAAGAAATTTTCCGGGAAGAGAAGATGGGTTTAGCCGATAGGATTCGTCAGTTCTAAACGGATATACGGATTTTACTGCTATGCGGCTCAAGGAAGGTTAAAAAGAAAAGCTAGACGAAAGGAGGCAAAACAAGCCGGCCTAGTAGTACTGATAAACTAAGAAAAGCAAGGGAGAAGATTGAGGATGAGCACATATGAAAATTTATTGTTTCGTTCAGAAGACGGTGTTGGCATTGTTACGATTCATCGTCCCAAAGCTTTGAATGCGTTAAATGCGGCTACCATCCATGAATTGGACAGGATGTTCGATGAATTGGGCAGCGATGATTCTATCAAAGTCATCATAATTACCGGCAGCGGTGAAAAGTCCTTTGTAGCCGGTGCTGATATTACTGAGATGCAGCATATGTCGGCGGTTGAGGGCCGTAACTGGGGCAAATTGGCCCAAGCTGTATTCAGTAAAATTGAAAATATTCCCAAGCCGGTCATTGCAGCCGTTAACGGTTATGCTTTGGGCGGCGGCTGCGAACTAGCGATGGCTTGCGATATTCGAATTGCTTCGGAAAAGGCTAAATTTGGCCAACCCGAAGTATCGCTGGGGATTCCGCCGGGATTTGGCGGCACGCAGCGTCTGGCGCGCCTGGTTGGGAAAGGCCGTGCAAAAGAACTTTTATTTACGGGGGACATGATTGATGCTGCGGAAGCTTATCGCATCGGTTTGGTTAATAAAGTGACAGCTCCTGACGAACTGTTCAATACAGCAAAAGCAATGGCCCAAAAGATCATGTCCAGAGCTCCTATTGCCGTTCAAGTATGCAAAGCAGCCGTCAATGAAGGCTTGGATGTGGATTTAAAATCAGGCATTGCTTATGAGGCTGAAGTTTTTGGCTTATGTTTTGCTACCAGAGATCAAAAGGAGGGCATGACCGCTTTTGTTGAAAAGCGGGCTCCGATTTTTACGGGTAAATAAAATTCAAAGATGACGGGTCTGTTATGAGAACTTCGACACGTGAGAAGCTCATTTGGCAATAAGATAAAAGAAAGGTGGTAAATACTGTGGCCAATCTTTTCTTGGTACCGAAAAAAATAGTAACCGGGAAGGATGCGTTGGAAAGTGCAGGGCCGTATCTGAAGGAACTCGGCGATAAAGCATTGATTGTGACCGACCGGGTGATGGTCAGTACTGGCAATGTGGAAAAACTAACAACCCTATTGACGGACAACAACATTCGTTACGTCGTGTTTGACGGGATTCATACGGAACCTACCACCGAAATGGTCTCGCAGGGAATTGAAGTTTACCAGGAGACAAACTGCAATTTTTTAATTGGCATTGGCGGCGGCAGTCCGATTGATGCGATGAAAGCCATTGGTGCAATGATCACGAATACCGGAAAATTAACTGATTATATGGGAAAAGAATTAAAAAATCCCCCGCCTCCCCTTGTGGCCATACCGACAACGGCTGGTACAGGATCTGAGGCAACGCAGTTTACGATTATCTCCGATATCGAGAATCATGTGAAGATGCTGTTAAAAGGAGCGGTTTTACTGCCTTCACTGGCCGTTGTCGATCCGGTGCTGACCGTCACCGCTCCGCCTAAAGTCACCGCTGCAACCGGGCTTGATGCGTTAACGCATGCCGTTGAGGCCTATACTTCCAGAAAAGCACAAGCTTTGTCCGACATCTTTGCTGTTTCAGCCTGCAAACGGATCTTTGCTCATTTAAAAACCGCTTATCAAAACGGACAGGATTTAGAGGCGCGCAATCAGATGGTGCTGGCAGCGCTTGAGGCAGGAATTGCTTTTAATAACTCGTCAGTGACGATTGTTCATGGAATGAGCAGACCAATCGGGGCCTTATTTCATGTGCCCCACGGCATATCGAATGCGATGCTTCTGGAGGAATGCCTGCGTTTTGCCGCAGCCGGTGCACCGGAAAGGTTCGCTGAATTGGCACAGGCAACGGGAATTGCCGGAGAGCCGTTGCCGTATGAGGCTGCAGCAGGAAAACTGATTGACGAAATCGGCCGTTTATGCCGTGATTTGGAGGTTCCTTCTTTGGAGGCTTACGGTGTAGACCGGACCGCATTTGGCAGTAATCTTGACAAAATGGCCGGCGATGCTTTAATAAGCGGTAGTCCGAATCATACGATCAGGCAGCCAAGCAAGGAAGATATCATCACCATCTATAAAAAACTTTGGAAATAATGATTTGGGAGGAATGGTTATGAGCGAGAAAAACTTGAACGTATTGAAGAATTTTATCGGGGGACAGTTGGTGGCCTCAACTTCCGACAAGAGCGAAATTGTTCCGAATCCGGCAACAGGAAAATCCCTGGCCATGGTTCCTTTATCCAATCGCCAGGATCTTGATCAGGCCGTTGCGGTAGCTAAAGAAGCTTTTCAAACCTGGAAGAAGCTGGCTGTACCGCGCCGTGCCCGGATTTTGTTCCGTTATCAGCAAATTTTGGTTGAACACTGGGACGAACTGGCACGCTTGATTACTCTGGAAAACGGCAAAAGTTATGACGAAGCCTATGGAGAAGTGCAGCGGGGGATTGAATGCGTGGAATTTGCCTGCGGTGTGCCCACGTTAATGGCCGGAACACAGCTTCCTGATATTGCCACTCAGGTTGAATCAGGCATGTACCGGTATGCGATTGGCGTTGTCGGAGGAATAACCCCGTTTAATTTTCCGATGATGTGCCCCTGCTGGATGTTTCCGCTAGCCATAGCCTGCGGCAATACCTTTATCTTAAAGCCGTCGGAACGGACTCCGGCCCTGGCCAACCGGCTGGCTGAACTGGCAAAAGATGCCGGTATACCGGATGGCGTCTTCAATGTGGTGCATGGTGCGCATGATGTGGTCAACGGTTTACTCGAGCATCCTGATGTTAAAGCAATTTCCTTTGTCGGTTCACAGCCTGTAGCCGAATACATTTATAAGCATGCAGCCGCCAACGGCAAGCGTGTACAGGCGTTGGCCGGCGCTAAAAACCATACCATTGTGATGCCCGATGCCGATCTTGACTTTACCGTGTCCAATATCATGAATGCAGCCTTCGGCTCAGCCGGAGAACGCTGCATGGCCTGCGCAGTCGTTGTCGCTGTTGGCGGAATTGCCGATGAACTGATACGGAAGCTCCATGATGCAGCCAGTAACTTAAAAATCGGTAACGGCTTGGAAAAAGGTGTGTTTCTCGGACCGGTAATCCGGCAGTCGCATAAAGACCGGACGCTGGAATACATTGAAAGCGGTGTTAAAGAGGGTGCAGCACTTGTCCGTGACGGCCGTCTTGATGCCTGCGTAAACCAAGAAGGCTATTTCCTGGGTCCCACTATTTTTGACCATGTGACGACAGATATGCGGATCTGGAAAGAAGAAATTTTTGCGCCGGTGTTATCCGTCGTGCGGGTCAATGATTTGGAGGATGCGATTGCGCTTACCAACCAGTCCGAATTTGCCAACGGAGCTTGCCTGTTTACCAGCAATACCAGCGCAGTGCGCCAGTTCCGTGAGGAAATTGACGCCGGAATGCTGGGGGTTAATCTGGCTGTTCCCGCACCGATGGCTTTCTTCCCGTTTTCCGGATATAAAAAATCTTTCTATGGCGATCTGCATTGCAATGGGCGTGACGGTGTTGAATTTTATACCCGTAAAAAGATGTTGACAGCTTTATATAAATAACAATTCGGATAAACCGTAAATCATATGCCTTTATTGTACGAGAGCTTGACAAATGACTGCAGCCATATATTTTGCGTGCAATATTTCAATCGCCGGAATATATGGCTGCGGGTGACTAAGCCCGTAGTAAAGTGGTGCCGTATATTACTGATTTAGGATCGAAAACAGGAGGGGTAACAATGAATTTTGTATTGACACCGGAGCAGGAAGACATCCGGAAAATGGTCAGGGAATATGCCGAGAAGTCTTTGGCTCCCACCGCAGCCGAACGGGATGAAAAAGAACTGTTTGTAAGAGAAATCTTTGATGAAATGGGAGAACTGGGGATACTAGGCTTGCCCTATCCTGAAGAGTACGGGGGATCAGGCAGCGATTTTCTCAGCTATGCCATGGCGGTTGAAGAAATTTCCCGGGCATGCGCGTCGACCGGGATCGGCTTATCTGTTCATGTATCGCTTTGCAGTTGGCCGATTTTTAAGTATGGGACTGAAGAGCAAAAACAAAAGTACCTGCGGCCGCTTGCAGAAGGAACTAAACTGGGCGCATTCGGCCTGACCGAGCCTAATGCCGGGACTGACGCTGCTGCGGGTTCAACCGTAGCGGTGAAAGACGGTGACAGTTACATCCTGAATGGAACGAAGGTTTTCAATACCAATGGCGGTGAAGCTGAAATCGAGGTGATATTCGCTGCCACCGACAAGGCGGCGGGCATGAAAGGAATCAGTGCATTTATTGTAGAAAAGGGAACTCCAGGCTTTAGTTTTGGCAAAAAAGAAGTGAAGATGGGCATTCGGGCATCGGTGCAGCGCGAACTGATATTTGAAAATTGTCGTGTTCCGGCAGCAAACCTGCTTGGCAAAGAAGGGGCAGGCTTTAAGATTGCCATGTCTACGTTAGATGGAGGACGCATTGGGGTTGCTGCTCAAGCGCTGGGAATTGCGCAGAGTGCACTTGAGCATTCGATTCAATATTCCAAAGAACGGGTGCAATTCGGCAAACCCATTGCCAATAATCAGGCGATTGCTTTTATGATCGCCGATATGGCAACCCAAGTAGAGGCAGCCCGTCTGCTGGTTTACCGGGCCGCTTATCATAAATCTCATGGCCTGCCTTACTCCAAAGAAGCTGCGATGGCAAAAAAATTTGCATCCGATGCTGCTATGGCGGCAACCACCAATGCGGTGCAAATATTCGGCGGTTATGGCTTCAGCCGCGAATATCCGGTAGAGCGCCTGATGAGGGATGCAAAAATCACGCAGATTTATGAAGGAACGAATCAAGTACAGCAAATGATTATTTCCGGTTCGGTTCTGCGTTAACGGTTATGCAGCATAAGGGGGAGTGGAAATGGAAATTATCGTTTGTGTCAAACAAGTTCCGGATACGACAGAAATAAAAATTGATCCGGTGACCAATGCCCTGATTCGTCAGGGTGTGCCCAGCATCGTCAATCCGTTTGATAAAAATGCACTGGAGGCGGCCTTGCGGCTTCGGGAAAAGCATGGCGGCAAGATTACGGTTGTCTCCATGGGACCGCCACAGGCCAAGGAAGCATTGAAAGAGTGCCTGGCTATGGGAGCCGACCATGCTGTTTTGGTCAGTGACCGGGCCTTTAGCGGTTCTGATACCCTCGCGACCAGCTATACACTGGCGGCTGCCATGCGCAAAGTCGGTCATTGTGATATGATTCTCTGCGGCAAGCAGGCCATTGATGGCGATACGGCGCAGGTAGGGCCGGAGATAGCCGAACATTTGGGGATTGCTCAAGTCACTTATGTTTCTAAGATTGAAATTTCAGACAATACGGTCAGGGTAGAACGTGAAAATGAAGATGGCTATGCCATTCTGGAAGTGGAACTGCCTGTCTTACTGTCTGTGGTAAAATCAATCAATGAACCGCGGCTGCCAACTATAAAAGGAACCTTAAAGGCCAACCGGACGGAAATTCCTGTATGGACGGCTGCAGACTTGGATGTAGATACGGAAAAACTTGGCTTCAAGGGCTCCCCGACCCAGGTTCGCAAAACCTTTACCCCGCCCCAGCGGGCTCATAGTACGGTCATTCAGAAGGATACGGCGCGGGAAGCAGTCGCTGAACTCATCCAAAAATTGTCGGATGCGAAAATTGTATGAGGAGGCCGATATGATGACAGCGGCTATAGACAAAAATCAGTACCAGGATGTCTGGGTATATGTTGAAGCAGGAGCCGAAGGCCCGAACAATGTCGGCCTTGAACTTTTAAGCGAAGGCCGCAAGCTGGCGAATGCCATGGGCCAAAAGCTGGCGGGTGTCCTGATTGGTCAAAATATTTCCCATTTGTCAAAAGAGGTATTTGCCGCCGGTGCCGATCAAGTTTATCTTGTGGAAGCGCCGGAACTGGCACATTATAGTACGGATGGCTATACGGCAGTTTTTACCGATTTAATCCGTCGATATACACCTGCGGTCATTTTAATCGGCGCAACGCATGATGGACGTGACCTTGCCCCCCGGATTGCCTGCCGGGTAGGAACCGGGTTAACTGCAGACTGCACCGGACTGGGCATTGATGAACAAACGGGATTAGTGGCCTGGACCCGGCCGGCCTTTGGCGGTAATCTCATGGCAACGATCGTATGCCGTGACCATAGACCGCAAATGGGTACAGTACGCCCATCCGTATTCAAACGTCCTGTGCCTGATTATTCGCGCACCGGTGAAATTATCCGCGTTGACAGCACGGTAAAAGCCGGAGAGATCAGAACCAGGCTGATTGATGTAATCAAGGTCTGCACGGCTACTTGCAATCTTGAAGAAGCGGATATTATTGTTTCAGGTGGCCGTGGCTTATGCAAGCCTGAGAACTTTGCACTGATAGAAGAATTGGCCGATGTCCTTGGCGGAGCGGTAGGTGCTTCACGGGCTGCTGTGGATGCCGGCTGGAAGCCTGCTATGCACCAGATCGGGCAGACTGGAAAAACGGTCGGTCCCAAGATCTATTTCGCCTGCGGTATTTCCGGCGCTATTCAGCACTTGGCGGGTATCGCTTCATCGGATATCATTATCGCAATTAATAAAGATGCCGATGCTCCCATTTTTAAACGGGCCGATTATGGTATTGTTGGTGATGTCTTAGAGATTCTGCCGTTGTTGACAGCCGAATTCAGGAAGATAAGGTCCAAGGTTTGTTAGCAAGAATCTTTCATCAGGAAATGATTTATTTAGCACTGCTTAGTCTGAGCTTTTATCGGCAGTCGTTTATGGCGCAATGCTTTATTTCAATATAAAAAGGCATCAAAACTTTGCTTGAGCAAGGTTTTGATGCCTTTTTATATTGGAATTGCTATGGTTTTGTCATGCGGCCAGCATGTATGTCTGATAGGTTTTCCTACACGTACAGTTGCCCGGAAGGGCGCTTATCACAAGCCGCTATTTCCTGGTTGCCTGACTGGATTTGGATGCTTCAGAAATTCGTAAAGATACGTTTTAAGACACTGCGTAATGTTATAACTTCACTTTCACTGCAGTTTTCAAGCATTTTGTTTTCTACTTGACGCATCACTTGCATGATTTTTGATTCAACCTCTCTGGCCTTATCGGTCAGACAAATTTGATAGGACCGGCGATCATGAGGAACATCCACCCGTTTGACAAAGTTAACCCGTTCCAACCGGTCAATCAACCCGGTCAGTGTTGAATTATCCAGGAAGACATTTTTGCTGAGCTCTGATATGGAAATATTGTCTTTTTTATAGAGCGCATACAGAACCACCAGCTGTCCTGGTGATATTTCAAGCTGGGCTTCTTCCAAGGCTTTTTTTGTATATAAGAAATGCTTTTGCTCCGCTTTGGCCAGTAGAATACACAGACTATCAAAAATTTCCAACAATGGTTGCTCACCTCAGGGTATATTGTTTGCGTATCAATATTATTTATACAAACGTAATTGTACACTATTCTTGGATTTTGTTCAATGAAATTACTAAAATACCGCTGGTTTCAGTGAATTTCAAGAAGCGACGGATTGTTTACGAGGGATCAAGCTTAAGCAGGAGTAAAAAAACTTTAACAAGAATTATACTTATACTGAATTTGGCGAAAAACCAAATTGGATGTCTGAGTTGCTTGCTTAGGAGGACCACCGATGTTTAAAAAATGGCTGGCAGGCCTTACTGCAGTTGAATTGCCTGGACCGGTGCCTGATGCACCGGCTGTCAGAATGCAAGCCGTACGCAAAGTTTATCAAACAGGGGCCGGCGAATTTGAAGCCCTTAAAGGCATTGATCTAGTGGTCGAGCCTGGTGAGTTTGTTGCCGTTGTTGGCAAATCAGGCAGCGGGAAATCGACCCTGATTAATATGATTACCGGTATTGACCGGCCGACAGGCGGTGAGTTATGGGTTGCCGGAACGCCGGTCCATACCTTGACTGAAAATCAGATTGCCGTTTGGCGCGGACGGACGGTCGGGGTTGTTTTTCAATTTTTTCAATTGCTGCCTACTTTGACGGCTTTAGAAAACGTCATGCTGCCCATGGATTTTTGTGAAATGTATGCCGATCATGAGCGTTCAGAGAGAGCCCGTGGACTGCTTGAACTAGTGGGGGTCGGTGATCAGGCAGACAAGCTGCCGGCCAATCTGTCCGGCGGACAGCAGCAGCGGGTGGCGATTGCCCGGTCGCTGGCCAATGATCCGCCCTTACTGGTGGCGGATGAACCGACCGGTAATCTGGACAGCCGTACCGCTGCTGCCGTCATAGACTTATTTAACCAACTGGCCGGTGAAGGCAAAACCATCCTGATGGTGACACACGACCAGGAGCTGGCTGAGCAGAGCAGCCGGATTTTAACAGTGGCTGAAGGCCGAATTGCCACCGCTTTTAGTGAGGATAGTCGCCATGAGTAGTGTATTGGCGCCACGCTGGCAAAAAGTTTGGGCAGACCTGTGGGGCAATAAGCTGCGAACGCTGCTGGTCATTTTATCCATTGCGGTTGGTGTCTTTGCCGTTGGAATGGTTTACAGCGCATATCTCATGTTTCAGAGAGATTTGAGCAGCAGTTGGGGAAGTGCTGCACCGGCCAGTGCCAGTCTTTATGCCGATCCCTTTGAAGAAGAACTGGTCGACAGCGTCCGCAGCCTCCGGGGCGTTAAAGAGGCTGAGGGACGCCGCAATGTTGATTTACGGGTTCGTGGGGCCGGCAACGAATGGAAGCAAATGTTTCTGACCGCCATACCGGACTATTCCGAGCAGCGGGTTAATATCATCAAGCCTCAGTCCGGAGCCTGGCCACCCGGAGATGGTGATGTTCTGCTGGAGCGCTCTTCTTTAGCGGAACTGGGCGTAAGCACCGGGCAAAGCATTACGGTGGAAACTCCGGCCGGCCGTAAAAGAACACTAAAAGTTACGGGTGTGGTCTATGATCCCAGTCAAATTCCCAGTTTGTTCAGCGGGCGTTCTTATGGCTATATCAATATGGATACGCTGGAAAAACTTGATGAGCCCCGCCGCCTGGATCAAGTAAACTTTGTCGTTGAGCCGCGTGTGCTCAACGGCAGTGATCCGGCACCCATTGAAGCGATTGGCCGCCGGGCATGGAGCAAGTTAGAGCAGGGAGATACTACCGTTTTTTGGTTGCAAGTCAATAAACCGGGTGAGCATCCGATGCAAAGCGCGATTAATGCAATTATGCTGTTGTTGGCTGTTTTAGGGGTATTATCGCTTTTTTTGAGTACCTTTTTATTGGTCAATACGGTAACGGCCATTCTGGCCCAGCAAATGCGCCAGATCGGCATGATGAAAGCCATTGGTGCACGGCGCGACCAGATTCTGGCCATGTATTTGACGCTGGTCGGTGCCTATGGAATTTTGTCATTAGGGATTGCCGCTCCTTTAGGCGCTTTGGGGGCGAGTGCGGTAACCGGTTTTATGGCTCAAATTTTTAATTTTAATTCTGGCGGGATTGAATGGCCGCTCCAGGTTTTGCTGCTGGAATTTGCCGTTGCCCTGGTTATTCCGCTGTTAGCCTCGCTGTGGCCGGTATGGCAGGGCACGGGAATTACCGTTCGTGAAGCCATTAGTCATTATGGCATCCGTGGATCAGACGGTAAAGGCCGGCTGGATAACTGGCTGGATCAATCGCTGCGCCGTTTTCCGGCTTTGTCCCGGCCCGCAGTTTTGTCCTTGCGGAATACTTTTCGCCGTAAGGGCCGGCTATTTTTGACCATGCTGACCTTGACCATTGCCGGAACGGTCTTTATGGCTGTTTTTTTAGTCCGGTCCTCTTTGTATTCGACGCTGGATCAAGCATTGGAATATTTTCAATATGATATATCGGTTGGCTTTACCCAAAGTTATCGTGCCAGCCGGATTGAGCAGGAAGTCTTGCGCATACCGGGAGTTAAAGCCGCCGAATCCTGGGGCATGACTTCGGGGCGGATTTTGCGGGATGAGCGAAAAGAATCGGAAGATGAAGCCAGTAAAAATGTCTTTTTATTGTTTCCGCCGGTCGATACAACCATGATTCAGCCGAAAATCATTGCCGGACGCTGGCTGCTGCCGGAAGATGAAAATGCACTGGTTGTCAATTCGGAAATTTTAAAAGACAGCCCGCAGGTGAAAGTCGGTGCACCGGTCGTGGTCAAGGCCGGTACCCGTAAGCTCCGGTTTATCGTGGTCGGGATTGCTCAAAGTACCATGACAGGTCCGATCGTATATGCTCCTTATCCCTGGGCAACAGCGGCCATACAAGAAACAGGGCGGGCCAGAACTGTGCAAATCGTGACGCAGACAACCGATCCTAAAGCGCAGACGGCTTTAGGCCGGACATTGGAGGAAGAACTCAAAAAGAATAATCTTCGTATTCAAAATGTTGATATTACCTGGGAGCAGAAAGAACGAATCCGCTCTCAATTTGATATTCTAACGACTTTTTTATTGATTATGGCCGTTTTATTGGCCATTGTTGGGGCTTTAGGGTTGGCGGGTACTATGAGTATTAATGTTTTGGAACGTACCAGGGAGATTGGCGTGA
Organism: uncultured Selenomonadales bacterium; assembly: GCA_946407015.1. Taxonomy (GTDB): domain Bacteria; phylum Bacillota; class Negativicutes; order DSM-1736; family Dendrosporobacteraceae; genus CAMJML01. The sequence goes on from CAMJML010000013.1 coordinate 38,883, forward strand.
TGCGGGCGATTGGCGCCTCCAGTCTGGCCATTGCCAAAGTCTTTGTTGTTGAAGCCCTATGTATTGGACTTTTAAGCGGCCTGATTGGCATGGTATTGGCTTTACCGGTGGCCGCTTTGCTCAGTTATCAGGTTGGAGTTTTATTTTTGCAGAGTCCACTGTCTTTCTCTTTTAGTTTTTTCGGAGTTGGCATCTGGCTGATCCTCTCGGCGCTGCTGGCAGTGCTGGCAAGTTTGCTGCCGGCCAGAAATGCAACCCGCTTAAGTGTTCGTGAGGTGATCAGTTATGAATAGTGCAAATGCAAGGGGTGGAAAAAATATGGCGATAGGAAAAGGACTAACCGGATGGGGCAATTGGCTGCGCCGGCACTGGCTGATTACCGGCTTTTTATTGATTGGCGCAGGCGGCGCAGCGTGGTTCCTTAGCGGGCGGCAAGCCGAGAAGGCTGTCGTGCCTGCCGTAAAAGCCGATCAGCGGGTATTGGCAGAAGGCATTGTCTATCCGGTCCATTACGCGCAGATGGTGATGCCGGTGGATGGTACAATCGGGGAAATCCTGGTGCGGGAAGGGGAGCATGTTCAAACCGGGCAGCCGCTTATCCGGCTTGTGCGGCAGGATTATGAGGCAAGGGTAGGCAGTGCCAAAGCGGATGTAAGCCGGGCTGAAGCCTTTTTGGAGCAAGCCAGGGTCAATTTGGCGGATGCCGAACGGGAACTTCGACGTCAGGAGCAGCTGGCTGCGAGCGGGGCTGTCTCCCGGCAGCAGTACGATCAGGCCAGGACGTCGGCTGAACGCAGCCGGGCCGCCTTGTCTCAGGCTCAGGCCGACCTCCTGACCCAGCAAGAGCGATTGACAGAAGCCGGGGGACAATTGGATAAAACGGAGCTCAAAGCACCGATCAGCGGTTCAGTATCTTATCTGGATGTCAAACCAGGTGAACATGCCACCATTGGTACTGTGCTGATTCGCTTAGCGGACGAGTCAGCCTGGGAAGTTCGCAGTGATGATTTAACCGAACTGTCCATCGCTAAAATTCAAATTGGTGATCCGGTATCGCTTACTTTTGATGGGATACCGGATTTGGAAATACCCGGAAAAGTCAAATTTATCCGGCCTTATGGTGAAAAAAAACGTGGCGATATTACTTATACGGTAACCGTTGCCCCTGAACGCTGGGATGAGCGGCTGCGTTGGAATATGACGGCGCAAATGGCAATATCGCCGTCACGTTAAGGATTTAATCTGTAACCGGCTGGACTCTTCGTCATTTGGAACGAGGATAGAGATGCCGGGCTGTAAAAGGACTTCAAAAAAAGTCCTTTTTTTCTTTTTTACGGGAGGACCACACTCGTCGATAACTGTAATTTTTCAAAGAATAAGCACCCTGCTGCCGAAGATTGCATAAGATGACAAGGGTGAGCTTATTGACAGCATGAAGCCCGCCTAATAAATGGTTAGGGGCAGTTTATGAAAACGAGCATTATCCTTCCAACCCATAATCAACTGTCATGTACGCAACAGTGTATTGAAAGTATTCGGCAGCATACGGCAGAACAACAATATGAACTCATTATTGTCGACTATCAATCCAGTGACGGAACGCTGGAATGGCTGACGCAGCAAGGCAATATAAAAATCGTTTCGCAACAGTCGGCGTTCAGCTTGCCGGAAGCCTATAACCGGGGGATCGCTGCAGCGGAAGGTGATCAGATTCTCTTGCTGAAAAATGATGTGATTGTTACCGAAGGCTGGCTAGACAATCTTAGCCGCTGCTTAAACAGCCAGGAAAAAATCGGCGCAGTTGGACCGGTAACCAATTATTGCGGAAACTATCAGGCGGTTCCTGTCGGCTATCAGGACTTAAGTCAGTTGCAAGCGTTTGCCCGGCTGTATCACCAATCCAATCTTGGGCAATGGGAAGAGCGCTTGAAACTGGTTGGTTTTTGCCTGTTGCTGAAAAAGACGGTGATTGATCAGATTGGCTTATTGGATGAACGGTTTTCGCCAGCCGGTTTTGAAGATGATGATTTTTCACTGCGCATCCGGCTGTCCGGTTACAAGCTGATGGTCTGCAGGGATACTTTTGTCCATCATTCAGGCATTATTCAATATATTCCTGCCGCTGAGAACCGCAGCAAATTTATCACAAAATGGGGCTTTGATCCGACTTATTCAGCCTTGGTCAGATACGATATTATCAACCTCATGGGTAAACCGAAAGATCAGCCTATCCGGGTATTGGATATTGGATGTGCCTGCGGGGGTACGTTATTGCAAATCAAGAATCTATATCCCCAGGCAGAGTTGGCCGGAATAGAATTTAATGAAAAAACGGCATTGAGTGCGAGACAGTTTGCAGAGGTTATTGCCGCCGACATTGAAAAAGCCGTTCTACCTTATCCTAAGGAACACTTTGATTACATTATTTTGGCGGACGTTCTGGAGCATCTTAAAGATCCATGGCAGGCTTTGTATATTCTGCGGGCCTATCTGAAAGCGGGCGGACAGGTGCTTGCCAGCATTCCGAATGTGATGCATTTTACCGTCATCCGTGATTTACTGCATGGAAACTGGCCCTATGTTGAGGCCGGCATCCTGGATAAAACCCATCTGCGGTTTTTCACCAAGCATGAAATTGAAAAAATGTTCAGTGGTGCGCAATACGGGCTGCGTCAATATCAGTCTATTGTGATCTATGAATCCGCGGAGGATACGGCCTTTATTCAAAAATTGACAGCCCTTTCAGGAAATAGTCAGTTAGCCGAGCAATTCAGAGCTTATCAATATTTAGTGAAGGCCGACAAGGAAGCAATTGCCGTGCCGGTTAAGCCAACCCTGAACCTGCAATCCCTGATCTTTTTGCTGCGCAGGATTGAGCAGCGAATTGATGCAGAGGGCAGCATGAAAAATCTCATCAAGTATTTAACCGATGACTATATCACTCCCGGCCAAATTGCGCAAGCCATTAAGCTCGGCTTAGTGCGACAGCAGGAAATCCTGCTGTCCGTTACGGTTGGATGTTTTCAAAATGGGCTTTATCAGCAGGCCACAATCCTATTGCAGCAAGCCGAACATTTCAATATGACCGGATCAAGCGCCGGGCTGCAATTGCTCCGTAATGTCCTGAACCGTCAAATGCATTGGCAGAAAGAATAACTGGAGGTTTTCCATGGACTCCAATAAGATTTGTTTTATTACTTGCGTTAATAACGATGAATACTATCAGGAATGTTTACAATATATTCATCGGCTTGAACTTCCTGAGGGGTACTCAGTTGAAACGGTAGCGATCCGCGATGCTGTCTCCATGGCCGCGGGTTTGAATGAGGCTATGGCGAAAAGCGATGCAAAGATCAAAGTCTATTTGCATCAGGATGTTTTTATTATTCACAAAGCGTTTCTCAAGGACATTGTACGGATTTTTGCAGATCCTGACATTGGCCTGATCGGGGTTATCGGGAGCGGTGATATTCCTGCAAACGGTATATGGTGGGAAGGCCGGCAGCTTTTTGGCCAGGTTTATGACAGTCATCGCGGTTTTATTGAAAAGATCAGTTTTCAGGAGGTCAATTCAGAAATTCAGGAAGTTGCCTGCGTTGACGGACTGATCATGATCACCCAATATGATCTTCCCTGGCGGGCTGAACTCTTTAACAACTGGCATTTTTATGACTTATCACAGAGCCAAGAATTTAGACGCCAGGGGTATAAAGTCGTAATTCCCCGGCAGTTTGAACCCTGGTGTATTCATGATTGCGGGATTACCCGTGTAAACAATCAGTATCAGCACGATCGCCAGGTTTTTATTCAGGAATATTTACGGGAATGAACATCTGGCGTTGTTCCATTAACAGCCGCCTGTTGTGATGGGTTGCAACAGGCGGCTGTTTGTGCATCCTGAACAACTTTACAATCAGCTTTTTCAGGTAAGAGACATAGGCCTTGAAAAACTAGGAATACTAACACAATATATAGGTGATATGACATAAGTCATTACAGAAATATAAGAGGTTCATCTGTATGATTTTAGTCGGCCTGATCAGGAATTTAGCTAAATCCAGATGATAGAAGAGGACTGGTTTATGTTGACTTTGGACTATATGATCATGATTGTGGCAACCGTTATGTCGATTGTGATCCTGATCTGCGTGATTGACTGGCGCTATTTTCGGGACTGGGTTGTTGTTTATCTATTTAAATGTGTGGTTGATTTTGCCTGGGGAAGCCCGGTTGTAAGTTTAAAACTCATCCGCTATCCTGTCCGTTTGCTGCCTCACTATTATGAAACCTGCATATTTTTTGAGTTATGGATTTTTCCGATCCTGTGTATTTGGTATAACCAAGTCACCCGTAAGCGTAGCCTTGGGGGAATTCTTTTGTATGCCTTATTATTCAGTGCTGCCATTACAGCAATCGAGTATCCCTTGGAACGGTATACAAGGCTGATTACCTATATAGAATGGAGTTGGTTTACCACCTTTTATACGCTGACAATTACTTTCCTCATGTCCAGGACATTTATTGCGTTCTTTCGTTGGGGCTGCCGTTATTTTGAACAGAAACACTAAAGTGAAAGAGTAATTCCTGTTTTTCAAAGCGCATGAACGATTTTGTCATTTTGCCGGCAGAATCGTTCATGCTTTTAATTTTAGAAGCCTAAATTTTCAAGATAAATTTCGTTGAGACGTTGCTATTTTTCCGGTTTGCAGTATAATGATTGAATACAATAGTTTGGAGGGAATTCTTTGAATTGGCGTAGAAATCTCTGGGTCATGGCTTTCGGAGTCATGTTATCCGGATCAAGTTATACCATGGTCATTCCATTTTTGCCACTCTATTTGTTAGAGCTCGGTGTTAGTCCTGAACATGTCAATATGTGGTCAGGTTTGGTGTTTTCGGCGACTTTTTTAATCGCCGCCTTACTGGCTCCCTATTGGGGACGCTGTGCCGACCGCACTGGAAGAAGGCGGATGGTGATGAGAGCCGGGTTCAGTCTGGCTGTTGTTTACTTTCTTGGAGCGTTTGTCAGCAGCCCGCTGGAACTATTGGGGGTCAGGATTTTAATGGGGTTTGCCAATGGCTTTGTACCGGCTTCTATGGCCATTGTTACAGCCTCTGTTCCGGAAGAAAAGCTGGGTTTTAGTTTGGGGATTATGCAGACAGCCTTATTAATGGGGGGGATTCTAGGACCATTGGCCGGTGGTGTGCTGTCCCACCTGTTCGGTATGCGGTTATCCTTTGTCATTGCAGCGTTGGCCATTTTTGCCGCTACTATGGCCGCCAGGCTGCTCGTTCACGAGCCGCCGCGCCCTCCTGCCGAATGCGGCGGCAGTATGCTGGCCGATGTTAAACTGGCTTTTGAAAACCGCCCGTTAATGGCTATGCTGCTGCTCTTATTTATTGTTCAGGTTGCAACCATGATGCTGCAGCCTATGCTGACATTATATATTGCTGAATTACAGGGACAAACGCAGGGCGCTGTCTTAGCCGCCGGAGTTGTTTACAGCCTGGCCGGTGTCGCCGGTGCTATTGCGGCTCCTTTCTGGGGAAAGGCGGGACAGAAAAAAGGGTTTATAAAGATGTTGATCATTGCTTTTATGGGAGCCGGTTTTCTAATTAGCGGGCAATTTTTAGTTCAAACGATTTATGGCTTTAGTGCTTTGCAGTTTTTGTTTGGTTTGTTTATTGTTGGTGTTTATCCGGCGATTAATACCATTGCCGTATCGTCGAATGAATCAGGCTTTCAGGGGAGAATTTTTGGTCTGACGACAACCGCCAATCAATTGGGTTCGATGGTTGGACCCTTATTAGGCGGTGCCTTGAGTTCCTGGCTGGGAATCCGGTCGGTTTATCTGTTTACAGGGAGTTTGCTGGTGACGGTTGGCCTGGTTGTCTGTATCCATTGTTATCAAGGGAAATTGGCCGGCCGGTCGGCTGAGGAGTAATCCAGAGATGAATTCTATCGAATGAACATAGGCTGCCCTTATGCAGTCTATGTTTTCTTTTTTTTGTTTGTCAGAAATTTAAGACTTAAATGAAATATCAATCAATTTTGCCACAATATTCTGGCAAGACGTTGGACTTCTATAAGCTGTCAGCAATAGAGTAGAATAAGGGTAGGGAAGGTGGGGGCCGTCATGCTTACTGAAAGACGCAATCAACTGCTGTTACATTTAATGAGCGCCGATTGTTTGACGACTGTGCAAGCTTTAGCGAAAAAATTTCATGTCAGCAGTCGAACGATACGCTATGACCTAGATGCGCTGGATCTTTTTCTCGATGCCTGCAGCCTGCCGCGGCTTATCCGCAAACAGCACGGTGGGGTTAAATTGCCTGAGTCCGATGAGCTGCATCAGCAATTGCTGAGTTTACTCAAACATGCCGGAGTATATCAATATAATTTTTCAGCACCGGAAAGAGAGATTATTTTGATCGGCCAGTTAATGCACAGCCGGGACTATTTGACAATTGATGATCTGGCAAACCGCCTGCTGGTCAGCCGCAATACTGTTATCAAGGACTTGAACGGGGTTAAAACCTGGTATAGCCGCTATGGGCTGGAACTGCGGTCAATGCCCAAATATGGTCTTAAGGTCCTGGGGGATGAGCGCAGTCTTCGTCAGGCGGCGGTTCAATTTATTAAAGATCATGTTGGTCTGGAAAAAGCCCTGGAAATTGTGCATAGGCTGATAGAATCCGGTCATAACGGCCCAAGTATGTATGGGTGCTGCAGTGAGTGGTTCCATAATATTAATTTTGAGATTATTCAGACTTCGATTAGGATTATTGAAAAAGAACTGCAAACGATTTTTTCCGACCATGCGTTTACCAATTTAAGTTTTTATATGGCTATCGCCTTAAAAAGGATTCAATTGGGGCGAGAAGTGATTATGCCGGCGGAAGAGCTGGAGGTATTGCAAAGGACCAGAGCTTTTCAGGTTATGGTAGATGTGGCCAAGCAATTAGGTCAATCGTTTCACCTCATCCTGACCCTGGATGAAGTCGGCTACCTGACCGAGCATATTTTAGGCAGCAGCGTGATGTCTTCTGCGGCTCGTGATGAGAACAGCCGGATGGAGTTGGATATGCTGGTATGCAATCTGATCGCCAATGTCAGCCGTACGTTGAAACAAGATTTGATTGCCGACCGCCAGTTATTTCTAGGTTTGCTGGATGAACTGAGACCGTGTATGTACAGACTGCAATATGGATTAAAGCTTGAACACGGACCAGTCGAAGAACTGAAACGCAATTATGAAGCCTTATTTGCCATTGTTCATCGCCATATCAAGCCAATTGAGCATTATGGCGGCGGTCAATTGACTGATGATGAAATTACTCACTTGACACTGCATTTTGGTGCGGCGCTGGAACGGGTTAAACCACCGGGGCGGTCATTGCCTAACATATTGATTGTTTGTGCCAACGGATTGGGCACAGCCAGTTTGCTGGCTTCTAAGCTGCAATCCCTGTTTGAAGTTAGCATTATCGGGATTGCAGCCCGTCATCAAGCGAACGGAATTTTGCTTGAACATCAGGTTGATCTGGTTGTGTCCACCGTGTCTTTACCGGATATCGCGGTTCCTGTCGTCACGGTCAGTCCCTTATTGCCTCCTCAGGATGTGGCCGCACTCAGGGGCTACATAGAGATGAACAAAGCCTCCAAGTCACTCCTGGGGCGGACCTTGGAGATTATCGAACAGCATTGTCAAATCGATCACTATGAGCAATTATATAACGATTTGGCGAAACACTTTGATGAAGATATCCCTTTATTTTCTGCGCACACCCGGCAACTGCCCCTGCGGGATTTATTGACCAGCGATGTTATATTGCTGGATGCTTTGGCAAGTGACTGGCAAGAGGCTATTCGGTTGGCCGGGCAAGTGCTTGTCCGGCAAGGAAGTGTTGAGGATTGTTATATTGATGCCATGATCGCAGTCGTACAGGAACAAGGACCTTATATTGTCTTATGGCCCGGGATTGCATTGCCTCATGCCGGAATTGACAAGGGAGTCCGGAAAGTGGGGATGAGCTTGGTCCGGCTTAAAAATCCGGTTTCCTTTGGTCATAACGAGCATGATCCTGTCACACTCATTGTGGCCTTGGCAGCTGTTGACCATTCCAGTCATGTCATGGCTTTGCTGGATTTAACCAGAATGCTCGGAGATCCCGAAATGGTGGAACGGTTAAATTGTTTGCCTGACAGCCGGCAGGTTGAAGCATTGATCGCAAATTATTCCGCTAGGAATTAAATCAGGAGGAGTTATGACTACAAATCATGTTGTATCAGACAAGTGGATTATGCCTCGACTCCAGGTTGATAGCTGGCAAGAGGTTATTCAACAATTGGGAGGTCTGCTGGTCGGCCAGGATGTGGTTAAAGAAAGCTATATCAAAGCGGTACTGGAGCGGGAAGCTGTGTTTCCTACCGGATTGCCACTGGGAAAAATTAATGTTGCGATCCCGCATACGGATACCCGTCATGTTCAACGTCCGGCAATCGCAGTTGCCACTCTGGCCAAGCCGGTTTTATTTGGCAACATGGGGGAACCGGGCAGCGAATTGGCGGTCCAAATTGTTTTCCTGCTCGCAATGACTGATCCTCAAGCACAGGTGGGATTATTGCAAAGCCTGGTTGCCGCATTTCAAAATGGCGAAGTTTTGGAACGGCTGCTTCAGGCAGCCATGCCAGAGGATATTGTACGGATTATGACCGAGCAGCTAGTCATGGAGGAGGCATCCTGAGAATGCATAAGAAGCGAGTCATTGATGGTTTGGAACCTTATCTGCGCGCCATCGCCAAGGTGCATTTAGCTTCAGCCGGAGTTTCCCTGGATGCGCTGGACAGCAGGCCGCTGATTGCGATTGCCAACAGCTGGAATGAGGTATGTCCCGGCCACGAACCGCTGCGGAAATTAGCCGAATATGTAAAAGCCGGAGTAAGGGCAGCCGGGGGTGAACCGATCGAATTTAACACAATTGGTATGTGTGACGGCATCAGCCAGGGGCATCTGGGAATGCGCTATACACTGCCGCACAGGGAAATGATTGCCGATAGTGTGGAAGCCATGGTCGTCGGCCAGGGAATCTTTGATGGAATGGTTTTACTAGGGTCCTGCGACAAAATAATCCCGGCCATGATGCAAGCGGCCATCCGGATTGATTTACCGGCTATTTTAGTCAATGCCGGTAGTTGTGTACCTGAGCTCAAACCATCGGACTCTAAAAAGCTAAGAACACGGTTCTTGGCCGGGGAGATTACTGAACGGCAGCTGGTCGAGCAATCGCTGCGTTATTATTCCGGACCCGGAGTTTGCCCTTTTTTTGGAACGGCAAATACTATGGCCGTACTTTGTGAGGCGATGGGGCTTATGCTGTCCGGCAGCAGCGTTCTACCAGCTACAACAAGCTCCCGGCTATTTTCAGCCGAACAGGCAGGAGCGGCTGTCCTGCGATTGGTTGAACACGGGTTAAATCCACGAAAACTCATCACAGAATGGTCGTTTCATAATGCTCTGGTTGTGCTTAGTGCCTTAGGCGGATCGCTTAACGCCTTTTTGCATCTGCCGGCGATCGCGTCCGAAGCGGGACTAGAATTATCCTGGGATACTTTTGCAGATATCAGTGCCAGGACACCGTTGCTGGCGGCATTAACACCGAATGGCGATCAGACGGTTTATGACCTGTACCGGGCTGGCGGACTACCTGCCGTACTAAAAGAGTTGCAGCCGCTGCTTAAGCTGGATGCCCAAACAGTGGACGGTGTCAGTATCGGTCAAATTGCTGCAGCAGCTTCCCGGGGAGAGCGGAGCGTGATTCATGCCTATGATCAGCCTTTGGCAGGTTCAGGCGGGGTACAAGTGCTTTATGGTTCTTTGGCGCCACAGGGAGCGTTGGTAAAAGCTTCGGCCGTGCCTGAAGATCAACACGAATTTAGTGGCCCGGCCATTGTGTTTGATAGTGAAGAAGCTTGCCATGCTGCGTTGTATGAAGGCCGCATCAGGCAAGGGCAAGTGGTCATTGTCCGGTACGAAGGGCCGCGAGGCGGTCCTGGAATGCGGGAGCTTCACCGTGTCACTGAAGTCTTAAAGGGGGTTTCGAATACAGCCCTGATTACCGATGGACGTTTTTCCGGTGCAAGTGCCGGGCTAAGTATTGGTTATCTGGGACCGGAAGCAGCCGACGGCGGTCCGATTGCCCTGGTTGAAAATGGTGATATCATTTCCATTAGCCTGAAGGCGGGGACCGTGAACCTGGAATTATCGGAAGCAGAACTTAAAGAGCGGCGTTGCCGATGGCAGCCAATAACAAAAGTCGGACATTCCAAACTACTGGAGCGATACAGCAAACAGGTTGGACCTACCAGGCAGGGGGCCATTTGGGACATATAAGCCAAATTTTAGAATTGGGGGACAGATCATGGCAAAACGGGTATTGGTACTATGTGGAAATGGGGTAGCGACATCCACCGTAGCCGCAAGAAAAATCCAGGATTATTTAAATGGCAGCGGTATGCGCTGTGAAGTGGTGCAGGCTAAGATCGGAGAATTAGGGGCTTATGCCGACAAAGTGGATGTGATTGTCCTAATGGCTATGGGAGCAGCACTTCCGGCAGGATTAAACAAGCCGGTTTTAAAGGGCTTGCCGTTTATTACCGGTATCGGGCTCCAGCAAGCGCTGGACGAGATCAAGCAGCATTTAGCGAACTAAACTATAAAAACTGGAGGAGAGACGATGGAATCAATAGCCGGGTATTTTAAAGTCCTACTGGATTTCGGCCCCAATGTGGTATTGCCGTTTTTTATCTTTCTGTTTGCCTTAGCGCTCAGAACAAAACCGGGAAAAGCTGTCCGGGCGGCAATTTTTATTGGTATTGCGCTAATTGGCATTAAAATGGTCATTGCTTTTATGGGAGATAATCTTGGTCCTGCGATGAAAGCCTTATCAAAGAATTCCGGTTTGCAGTTAAATATCATGGATGTCGGCTGGGGTGCTGTAGCTGCCGCCATCTGGTCAACCCCGATGGGAGCGATCGGCATTCCGGTGTTGCTCGTGTTTAACCTTGTGTTATTGTACTTCAGGGCCACAAAGACGTTAATGATTGATATTTGGAATTATCATCATCTGATTACGGCCGGAGTACTGACCTATTTTGCCACAGGCAATGTCTATCTTGGTTTTGCCGGAATGCTGCTGGCTGCCTTAATAACCTGGCTGATTGCCGACTGGGCGGCACCTTTTCTCCAGCGCTTTTATGGCTTGCCGGGCATTAGTATGCCAACCCTGTCATCGATATCCGAGTTGGTTATCGCCGCACCCATGAATGAATTATTTGACCGCATTCCTGGCATAAAAAATATTCGTGGCAATTTTGATTCTGCCCGTAAATATTTGGGGATATTTGGGGAACCGGCCGTATTGGCGGTCATTATCGGATTGGTTATTGGGTCTTTGGCTAAATACTCCATCAAAGATTCGATCAATCTGGCTATGAATTTGGCTGCCGTTATGATTATTCTGCCCAAAGTGGTTGCTATCTTAATGGAAGGGTTAATGCCTATTCAGGAAGCCAGTCGTGAATTTTTAGAAAAACGCCTGGGTCACCGGGAAATTTTTCTAGGACTTGATTCAGCCATTTCAATCGGCCATCCTTCGGTATTGACAGCCGCATTAATTCTAACCCCCTTTGTGCTGGTCCTTGCAGCCGTGCTGCCGGGCAATCAGGTGCTTCCCTTTGCCGACATTACCGTGATTCCCTTCCGTATCGCTTTTGTCGTGGCATTGGTCAACGGTAACGTATTCCGCACACTGGTCATTGGTGCAGTCGTCTTAATGCAGGTATTGCTCTGCGGTACCATTACCTCACCGGCCTTAACCAAAATCTTTCTTTCGGTTGGCGGAAAGATACCGGATGGAGCAGTCGGAGTTGCTTCTTTCTCAGGAGGCTCGCTATTTGTTACTTATGCGATTATGCAGACATTATCGTTTGTGATCAGTGGCCTGATTATTTCCGCCGTTGTATTTGGCCTCTTTTTACTGGTTGCCAAATCCCAGCAGAAAAAGGCTGTCAAATTAATGGAAGAAGAAGAAGAAAATACCTATGCAGGGATTCAAAGTGCATCACAAAAAGCTTAGTTGTTGGCAAAGGAGGCGATTGCGGTGCATCCTATACTGGAGCATATTGATCAAACCGGTGTTGTTGCAATTCTTCGCGGTATTGAAGCCGACAAACTGGTGCCCCTTGGTTTGGCGTTAGCGGATGCCGGAGTCGGGGCCATAGAAGTTACTTTGAACTCAGCGGGAGCTTTAGCAGGAATTAGTGCGTTGCAAGCGGCTGTCGGTCAAAAAATACCAATTGGAGCCGGTACTGTTATGAATGGAGCAGCTGCGCGTAAGGCGATTCAGGCAGGTGCGCTTTTTATCCTTACCCCTCATCTGGCTCAAGAAACTTTACAGGTTTGCCTGCAAGCCAATGTGCCGGCGGTTATTGGGGCGATGACACCGTCAGAAGCCGTTTGTGCCTTTGAGTTGGGCTGTGAAATGGTAAAGATATTCCCGGCCGCCACATTAGGTTCGCAATATTTTCGTGATTTTAAAGGTCCGCTGTCACAAATCCCTCTCATGGCTGTTGGCGGAATCCAGGAAAATAATGCTGCCGAATATATCCGCGCCGGTGTCAGGGCTGTTGGGGCAGGGAGCCAGCTGATCGATATGGCAGCTGTAGACAGAGGAGACTGGCAGGGCGTCCGGTATAAAGCTCAATCACTGGTCATGACAGTCCGCAAGGCGAAACAGCAAGCAGCTATAAATGACAGCATTTAAAAGTTATTATGAAAGAAAGGTGATGGGCTATGGTAAAAATGGATATCACACTGACGAATGCTACAGGCTTGCACGCCCGTCCGGCCGCGCAGTTCGTTCATGCCGCCAACCGCTATAAAGATACAATCGTCAAAGTATCTAAAAATGGCAAGGAAATAGATGCTAAAAGCATTATCAGCATCATGGGGCTCGGTGCAACGCAGGGAACGGTACTGACGCTGATTGCTGACGGACCGGATGAAACCGAAGTTATCCGGGTGCTGGCAGATTTGGTAGAAAACGGTTTTGGTGAAGGAGCGGAAGCAGGATGTTGACTGGGATTGCCGCATCTCCAGGCATAGCGGTGGGAAAAGTCCTGCTAGTCAGCCCTGAACTAGATAGGCAGGAGACTCATGGTGTTCAGGATGATCAGCAGGCTGCCTTTCAACAAGCGCTTACAGCCAGCAAAAATGAATTAATGGCTTTGAGGCAGCGCGTTAGCGTCCAAACGGGAGAAGCTGCTGCGGCAGTCTTTGATGCCCAGATGCTGATGCTGGATGATCCTAATTTAGTCAATCCAGTCTGCCAGGCAATTGATGATGGCGTTGATGCAGTCCAAGCTGTCGAAAAAATCACTCAAACCTTGACTGCACTGTTTGCCGGCATGGAGAATAGCTATATGCGGGAAAGGGCGGCTGATATCAATGATATCAGCCGGCGCCTAATCCGGCATTTAACCGGAAGCCCTCAACTGGACTGGACTGAGATGAACGATCCGGTCATTCTTGTGGCTCAGGACCTGACTCCTTCGGATACAGCTCAGCTTGATCCCTGCAAAGTACTCGGCTTTGCCACGCAATCCGGCGGTAAAACCTCTCATAGTGCCATTCTGGCCAGAACGCTTGAGATTCCGGCCGTTGTCGGAGTGCCAGGATTATTGGCGGAAATTAAGGGCGGCGATGTGATTGGGATTGACGGTGAGGCCGGAGAGGTTTTCATTAATCCTGATCCGGCAGTGGTTAACCGTTTGCAGCAGAAAGCTGCAATTGCGGCAAGACTTCGGGAAGAGCTAACCCTTTTGCGGGATCATCCGGCCATTACACAGGACGGTCACCGGGTTGAACTGGCTGCCAATGTAGGCCATCCCAAGGATATTCCAATGGCTTTGGCCCATGGTGCCGAGGGGGTAGGGCTCTATCGTACGGAATTTATCTTTATGGGGCGAACGCAACTACCTGATGAAGAGGAACAATATCAAGCCTATCGGACGGTTGTGGCAGGCATGAAGGGAAAGCCGGTGATTATCCGGACTTTGGATGTAGGCGGAGACAAACAAATTCCTTATCTCAACATGCCAAGTGAAGCGAATCCTTTCCTGGGCTGGCGGGCGCTGAGGATGTGTCTGGATCGGCCGGAGTTGTTCAAAACCCAGCTTCGGGCTTTATGGCGTGCCGGATGTCATGGAATGTTGAAGATTATGTTTCCGATGGTCAGTCAGTTAGCCGAGGTCAGGCTGGCCAAAGAATTGCTTGCCCAGGCCAGGGAAGAATTGCTGTCAGAAGGTTACCAGCTGCCTGAGCGGATACCGGTTGGAATTATGATTGAAATTCCCGCAGCGGCACTCATTGCGGATCAATTGGCGCGGGAAGTGGATTTTTTCAGCATTGGCAGCAATGATTTGATTCAGTATACCATCGGTGTTGATCGTATGAATCAGCAGATTTCCAGGCTATACCAGCCACTGCATCCAGGAGTCCTGCGGCTGATCGCCATGGTTATTGAAGCAGCTCACCGCCAGGATAAATGGGTTGGTATGTGCGGCGAGATGGCTGGGGAACTTCAATGTGTGCCGATACTGCTGGGACTGGGTTTAGATGAATTCAGCATGAGTTCCGGCAATATTTTGCAAGTCAAGCACAGGATTCAAACTCTTTCAGCTGAACATTGCCGGAACCTTGCTGCAAAGTGCCTGGCAGTGGGGGAAGCAGAGGAAGTGAGGCGACTTGTTGAATCCTTGAAGTAGGTACTGCCAAAGACAGCCATTGCCGGAAAGCCAGGTGAACAGCCGGTAATGGTTGTCTTTAAGTTTCACTGCGGATTGGAGGGCTTGCTTAAAAATGAAAAAGTGGAAAGTTGTTGTTACTGCCGTCACGTTTGGGAAAGCGACTTCTGAACCGGCTGACCGCCTAAAATCTATTGGCTGCGAAGTGTTCACCAATACCATCGGGCGGCCCCTGACCGAAACTGAATTGATTTCAGCTGCCCATGATGCCGATGCTCTCATTGTCGGTAATGACAAAGTACCAGGCCGTGTAATTCATGCCTGTCTCAAACTGAGAGTTATCGCCAAGCATGGTGTTGGAACAGACAGTATTGACCTTTTGGCGGCAGAGCAGCAGGGCATTGTGGTGACAAATGCTCCAGGCGCCAACAGCCACGAAGTGGCCGACCTGACATTCGGACTGCTGCACATGCTGGCGCGAGGATTGCATATTGCCAATGAGGCAACCAAAAAAGGGGACTGGCTAAAACCGATGGGAGTTGGTTTGTGGAAAAAAACAATCGGTATTGTCGGTGTCGGCAAAATCGGGTTGGCAGCAGCCCGGCGTGCTACCGGATACAACATGACCATCCTCGGATTTGACTGTGTCGAGCGGACTGAAGCCAAAGAAATGGGTATTCAGTATGTCTGGCTTGAAGAACTGGTTGAACGGGCAGATTTTATTAGCTTGCATTTACCTTTAACCAGCAGTACCCATAACATTATGAATCAACGGATACTATCGCTGGTTAAGCCGGGAATGCTGCTGATCAATACCGCTCGCAGCGCATTGCTGGATAATGCCGCTCTTTTCCGGTTGTTACTGGACGGGCGGATAAAAGGCTATGGTGTGGATGTTTATGATGATGAACCGCCGGCTCATCAGCCGATGTTTGATTTGCCCAATGTTCTCCTGACACCGCATCTGGGGGGAACTTGCCTGGAATCAAACCGGAGAATGGGCAATACTGCTGTAAATAATGTGATTGCCGTTCTTCAAGGGAGAATACCTCCCAACCGTATTTTACCGGAGAAGCGGAGTGATTCGCATTGAGCAAGCTCGGGATGAATGGCTGCAGAAACTTCAAGACTTAGAAGCTACGGGGAATAGGAGCAGGCCATATCTGCCTCAACATATTCTTGCTGTGCAGGAATGAATAGGCAGTCTGATGGCTGCTTGGCATTGAACAGGCTAGCGGCGGATGTGAATTGACAACCCCGTACAAAATCCTCTTGAGGATTTTGTACGGGGTTGTTTGATCGCTAGACCTGCTGTTTTAATCGGATATACCACATGACTCAGAACGTTCTTGTTCGAGTTCCATGGTTTCACAGGGGCAAAGGAACTTCAGGCGTTCGATGCTAAAATGGGCTTTGGCCAGAATTTCCGGCCAGATTTTTACCATCTGATAGACTTTGTGGCGTTTGTCATCTGCTAAACTATTCCAGGGAACCAGGTAAGGATCGATTTTGTTTTGCTGATTTTTTACCTCTCCGGGTTTCCAGCCGTTGCTTTTTTTCTCCCGGCGCCAATAAGTATGTTCATAAGAGGCCAGGGTCATGAGTTCTTTTTCGGTAAACTCCACAATGGCCGGAGGCTGTTTAACCGCAACCACATCATAATTAATTTTCAGCAGGGCGTTGGGGATGCGGCGGACTTGGTTGCGGACTGCAGTTTTATACTCTTCGGTCAGGTCACACCAAGGCTTTAATAAACCCTTCCCGAAATCCGCGTCACTCTGATAATGGGCGCAATATTTTTCATGCAGTGCTACAGCCAAACTTTCAATTTTTTCGCTGAAAAAGGCGTCATGCATGAGGTGGCGTAAGAATTGCTCCTCATCAACATGCAATCTTAGCTGTTCTTTAGACGGCAAATCCGACTGCTCCCATTTTTTTGAATTGTTGACCATACTCATTTCCAAAATGGCTTCCATTGACCTTGATTCATGCTTGTAGCGGGGGATTTTGAGCATGGCCCGTAGCACGCCGTTATCAATTTGCGCCGCACCGTTGTCGTTGATGAGATGGGGGACTTTATTTTCCAGTAAAGACCGCAGCAGCATAGCCCGGCGGATAATAAACAACTGGTCGCGATGATCGGTCTGATTGGGGCCTAATATATTGACATAACCGCGTAAGCGGCTTAAGAAGTCAGGACCTTTGGCCAGCTTAAAGTCGTGAGTAAAGGTAGCTTTTTCCTGTTCGGTGGTGATATCATTCCCGCAGAATTCACTAAAGGTGCTGCTGGTACCGCCTGCAAACACGAAGATGGCTTTGCCAATCGGATGGAGGGTTTCGCGCTCGCGGAAAACTCCGTCCTGCATAGGAGCCAGAAAGTATTTCAGCCAGCCGAGCTTGCCTTCAAAAGCAGAATCAAATTCATCAAAAAAGACTAACGGAATTTTCCCCTCCAAGGCAAGATCGCGCACTTTATGGAAGGCATTGATTAAATCCAAAGGACTGCTGAATTGCGAGAGATTAAAATTCAATTTTTTGATGAGTTTCGGTGCAATGCTGGCGGCAATTTCGGTGATCCCAAAAGATTTTCCGGAACCGGGTGTACCAAAGACTGCAATGGAAAGCGGGCGGACAGTATTGGGGGTAGCGATGAATTCTTTCATCAGATTATTGATGCTTTGATAGCTTTCGATTTCGGCCCGGTCCACCGTCTGCAGTTTTCCAAATTGAGCAATAGGGATATATTTGAGCGCTTCCTGAACACCGGTTTTGACAATGCTGTAGGCAATTTCAGCCAGATTGGTGGAGCTCTTGTCTTTTAAGATATACCAGCAGGACTGGCACTCCGGATTATTGGAAGTTCGGATTGTGACGTCCTGGACATGATGTTTGGCAATAAAGCCGCCGGCGGATTCCTGGAATATAGAAGGGTCAGGAAACAAGCCGGCTTCAAGGCTTTGGCCGAATCCGGCACGGAAATACTGGTGGGTAGCTACCATGCCTTCACGAATTCCTTCACTGATGGCTGCCGGCAAATCTTCTTTGCTTTCGCTGGCCACAATGCTGCGTGCCAGCCCGGCTACGAAGCAGGAGGTCAGCCCATACATCTTTCCTTGTGATTCTTTAATCGAGTCCCCTTCAAAGGCATAGGGCAGAAAGTACAGGGAGGATTCTGGAGTATCTTCATTGCGATAATAAATTGCCCCCTCCAGACCAAAAGGAACGATCAAGTGGCAACAA
This sequence comes from uncultured Selenomonadales bacterium, assembly GCA_946407015.1. Lineage (GTDB taxonomy): Bacteria > Bacillota > Negativicutes > DSM-1736 > Dendrosporobacteraceae > CAMJML01. The sequence goes on from CAMJML010000013.1 coordinate 56,929, forward strand.
TTGCCGAGAAAGGCCAGGCTGGGATTGTTGTTAATTTGCCAGACAAAGTCCTGCGCCGTTTTTTCCCACGACAGGCTTTTGCTAATATTAACCCCCTTGGCACGAAGGTCGTCGGCATTGATGATGACAATCGTGTTTCTTAAGTGATGTTTTTCCAGCGTTTGCCACAGGGCGTTGGAATCAATCGGATTATTCATTTTATACAGAATGAGGGGTGCCTTTCCGGCTATTGTGAGTGCCAGCGGCCAATAGTCAGGCTGTTCATTAAAGCCATTATTTTCATCATCAAGGATGACCATCTGTGCATCGGCATCATCCTGAGCAATGGGGAGCAATTTAGGCTGGCCGGATACAGGGCCGGTAAAGCCGAGAAACCGGCTGACCCGGTAGACTTTACCGGAACCGGACTTGCCGGTTGCTGAAAAGACATCCAATTCAATCGTGGAGGTGAGGAATTCTTTCAGTGGAAGCAGCTCTAAATCAGGAATTTTCGGTGCGCGAACAGGCAGTTCGGTAGCCAAAGCGACCAGTTTAGCCAGCAGCAAAGCTTCGCCGGCACTTAGAAGTGTATGCATGTGGAGATGTGTTTGCCAGTTGAAGCCGGTGGCGTTTTGTGGGTCGGTGATCCAGCGCAGCCAATTGATGCAAATATCGCCGGAAACCGCAATGGTGTAGTTTTTATCAGGCATTTTCATCATTCCTTTGAAGGCATTTTGCCACTGTGGTACACAGAGCCGTTTGCTTATGATCAACCGGCATCTTACAGGCAAGTTATTATTATGATATATTAGTTCTCTGTCCTTCTTCAAGAATTTTCTTCGTTGAGTGTTCACCTTCTTTAGACGGTGAATGAAAATTTCGGGTGAAAAATTTCAGTATAAAGCGCTATAATAGAGATAACACTTAGCGGAATAAGGAATTTAGAAACTGTTTCGTAAGGGGGCTGACAGTATGAAGATGCCGGTATTATTTATTGGCCATGGTTCGCCGATGAATATTATTGCTGAAAACAGCTATACGCGCAGCTTACAAAAGCTTGGGGAAATGCTGCCGCGGCCAAAGGCTGTTTTAGTCATATCTGCGCATTGGGAGACACAAGGTGCTTTCATTACGGCTGCGCCGGAACCGGATATCATCTATGACTTTTATGGCTTTCCTCCCGAATTATACCAGACCCGCTATCCTTGCCCTGGATCGCCGGAGGTCGCCGGTTGGCTGCAGCGTATGACGCAGCAGCAGATTAATACCCATCCCCGACGGGGACTTGACCATGCGGCTTGGGCCGTGCTGAAGCATTTGATGCCCCGGGCCGATATTCCTGTTTTAGAGCTTAGCCTTGACCGGCGGAGAACTCCGCAGCAGCATTATCAATTGGCTAAGCAGCTGGAACCGCTCAGGGGGCAAGGTATCTTAATCATCGGCAGTGGAAATATTGTCCATAATTTGTCCAGGGTAAATTTTGACTCGCTGTATGGTCAGGAAGTTTCGTGGGCCGTAGAGTTTGACCGGTTGATTAGTCAGCTGTTGCTGACCGGGGACCATGAACGGCTGATTGCTTATCAAGCCTTGCCCAATGCTCACTTGGCCATTCCTACCGACGAGCACTATTTGCCGCTGCTCTATGCGGTGGCTTTACAAACACCGGATGATAACCTGGATTTTATTTGCAGCGACATCCAGAACGGGTCTATTTCCATGCGCAGTTTGATGCTCAATCAGAGCCCTGAGTGAACAGGAAATTTGTCTAAAATAGAGGAGTATCCAATTGAATTTTAGCTTGCTCTTATCCGGTAAGATGGGTTTGCAAAGAAGAGTTAAGGAGCAAACCGGTCACCTGGTCATCGTTTGCTGAACGCTATGAAGTTAAAGGAGATTTTAATGCTATCAGAAGACAGTAAAAATAAGGAAACACTCAATTCCGAATTGATCCAGAAGCACTACGAAGCTGAAGAAGTGATGGTACAGGAACCTGAGCCTGTCCAGGCTGAGGCTCGTACCGAGAATAAACGCGGCTGGTGGGTGGGGATACTGGCTGTGCTGGGCTTATTATTCGGTAAATTAAAGTTTTTATTGGGTCCGGTTTTGTTTCTGGCTAAACTGCTCAAACTGGGAAAGTTCATGACTACCGGAATATCCATGGTGATCATGATTGCCTCTTACACCTTTATTTATGGCTGGAAATACGCTGTTGGAATTGTTGTTTTGATATTCATCCATGAGATGGGGCATTTGTATTTTGCCCGTATCCGGAAACTTGATGTGAGTTTGCCTGTCTTTATTCCATTTGTCGGTGCATTTATTCGGATGAAAGAGCAGCCTCAGGATGTCAAGACCGAATCCTTTGTAGCCGTTGGCGGACCGCTTATTGGTCTGCTTGGTGCCTTGATTTGCTTTATGATAGCCCTGATCGCTCATTCTGCTTTTTGGGCTGCCCTGGCTTATTTTGGTTTTTTTATGACGGTATTTAATTTGATTCCGGCTTATCCGCTGGATGGAGGCCGTATTGCCGCCTCCTTATCACCGGTCATGTGGCTGGTGGGGATTGTAGCCATGGTCCTCGTGACCATCATCTTCTTTAATCCTATCGCGTTGCTCATTTTGATTGTTGCTGTCGGGAAAGCCTGGAAGGTGTGGAAGAACCGGGATCAGCAACCGGAAGGCTATTATCAGGTTGAGCGAAGTTTCCGGGTTAAAATGGCTGTGGCTTATTTTTTAATTTTTGCAGTGTCTTCATTTTTTACGTTTTTCTTACATGAGCTGTTGCTGAATCGATAACTGTGTTAAAAACTAAAACAATCCCGCAGGGGATTGTTTTAGTTTTAGGCGTTACGTTATGGAATAGCTGATGGTTGGTTGATTCACCGGGAACAGCGATTTAGCGCAAGCCAACCGATTGCAGGACGGCAGCCAGGTTTTTGGCGCTAGCCTGCAGCTTTTCAATTTCAGCTTGACTCAGCGGAACCTCCAATCTACGGTCAATACCTTCGGACGAGACAACACAGGGCAGACTTAACGCAACCTGGGTAAGGCCGTATTCGCCGTCCAGGGTTGCCGAGACAGGAAAAATACTGTGCTCATTAAACAGCACTGCCCGGGCAATCCGGCAGGCTGCCATGGCAATTCCGGAATTGGTCCAGCCCTTTGCGTTGAGGACATCATAAGCGACCTGGACAACTTGGGCTGCGGTTTTATCTCTGTCTAAAGGCTCAGCCGGGCAAAAATATTCGTCCAGGCGATCACTGGGCAACCCGGCAATGGATACCAGACTCCAGGCGGCAAAAGCCGAATTTCCATGCTCGCCAAGAATATAGCCGTGCACATTTTTGGGATCAAGCTGATATTTATCGGCAAGAATTTTACGAAATCTTGCTGTCTCCAGTGTGGTGCCAGTACCAAACAGCTTGTTTTTAGGGTAGCCAAAAAAGTTTTGAGCATAGTAAACCATGACATCCAAAGGATTGGTAATCATAATAATGACCGCTTCCCTGGTATATTGGGTGATGGAAGTCATGACATCTTTCATGACGGCAATATTCCGGCCGGCAAGCGTCAGGCGGTCCATCGGCTCGCCGGGCAATACACTGGGACCGGCAGCGATGATAATCACATCGGCATCCTGACATTCTTGATAGGTTCCGGCATGGACGTGAACATTTGGCCTGGGAGAATAGGATAAGGCATGGTTAGCATCTAAAGCTTCGCCATAAGCTTTCTTTTCCAGAATATCTACGACTGCAATCTCGGATGCCAGATCTAAGGATAAAGCGCAGTTTAAGACAGCAGAACCGACATTGCCAACACCAATAATGACTAGTTTGGTTTTCATTTTGCTCATCATGTACCTCCTGTTAATGCTGTGACAGCAGTTGTTTTTACATATTATACCATGGATTGTGGACGAGTGTTTTCCGGGGGGAATAGAATTGTTCAAATCAATCTGGCTTTTAGTCGTTGAGTATGGTTAATTGAATGGTACCGGCAGGGGTTCCAAAGAGCGTTTCAATCAGAGTAGCGGCAATCACTAACTTTTTGGCGATAATTTCGGGATCGGATTCATGAGCAAACTCAAGTGGTGAACTGGCCTCCAGCAGCGCTCCCATAATACCGGCAAAAAATACAAGGGATTCTTCGATATGGCCGACCTTCATTTGACCTTGCTGGACTCCGTCTTCAATAATTCGTACCAGCAGTGGTGTGGTCATGACATGAGTCTGGCGCCATAACTGGTTAATAAGAGCTCCCTGCTTTTCTTTATAGAGCACTTTGGCCATCAGGCCTGATTCACCGCTGCAACACAGTGAGTAAAACCGATTGACAAATAGCTGTAGTTTTTCACTAGGCAATGCTGTGTGGATTGACTGGGATTGAACTTCGGCAATCATATGCGTGACATACCGGGCAAAGATGGCTTCCAAAATGGCCTCTTTGGAAGGATAGTAATAATAGAATGTTCCTTGCGCTACCCCCACTTTGCGGACAATGTCCTGGACCGTAGTGGTTAAATAGCCACGGGTAAGGAATAATTCCAAAGCCGTATCCATAAGCTCATTTTGCCGTTCCTGAGGATCTTTGCTAATTCGGGAAATGGGAAACACCTCTCTTGTTAACTGACTGACGTCAGTTAAATTTTACAGCGCGAGGATTATTTTGTCAATTTAGCAATTTATTGAAACTGCTCAGGATAGAGTTGATGGGCAATTTTTTCGATAGCGTCAATCGTCCGTATACCGCCATTATTGACGGTAAAGAAGGGAAGACTGATGATATTACCTTGACGAATAGCCCGCAGGCTGCGTAGTTCTTCATTGGCCAGCAATAGGGAGTTTGCTTGCTGATCAGTCAGATCGCGGGCTCCGTCTTGAAGGTTATAGGATACAAGAAGAATGAAATCAGGGTCAAAAGCCAGGACACCTTCAGCACTCACCGGTGAGGTCAGGGTATTACCGATGTGGATTCCGCCAGCTGTTTCAATCATGAGGCTGATCAGGTAACTGCTATCATATAACGTGTAGCGGCCATTGAAATGGTCTTGAAGAACCAGAACGGTTTTTTTCCGGGCAACCTGGCAGACGGACTGCTCAATTCCTGCAATGCGGTTTTGGTAATCCTGGATATAGCGATCGGTTTTTTCCTGGACTCCAAAAATTTTTCCAATATCATTTAAGAAGGCGTAAACAGTATTATTTAAAGTTAATTTGGTCTTGCTCAGAGATCCAGGCACAATGAGAGTGGCGATGCCACGCTCATGCCAGCTTTCCACCGTTCCTAAGGCAGTATCGGTGAAATGGTGTGGCCAGCCAATGATCAGATCAGGCTGCAGTTCGATCAGTTCTTCAAGCGAAGGAACATAGCCGTGGATGCGGGGAAGCTTGGCGTAAGCGGGAGCGAGGTGGCTGAGGGGTGCCCCATACGGGTCGACTGTAGTCAGGATACGGTCTTCAAGTCCCAGCTCCAACAGCAGCTCGGTTGCCCCCGGATGGGTGATGACGACTCTGTGGGGAGGCTGACGATAAGTATACTCCACACTTTGCCCGGAGGCAGTAGCGTTGGTGATAGTAACCGGATAGCGGCTGTCTTGGCCGGGCATAGAAGTTTCTTCAACCGGAGTGGCGGGAGGAGTTTGGCTGCAGCCAGCTATGACAGTAAGAGCAAGAGCTAATAAAAGAGCCAGCAAATGGCTGCTGCGTATTTTCATCATTAAGCTCCTTTTACAACAGGCATTAGTTGGGTGGGATAATAGCAGACAGTCAACATGCCTGTGGCCGCATTTTCCTGAATTTCACAATCAATTTCATAAACATCGCGAATGAGGGCAGCCGTCAGGATTTTGCGTGGCGGTCCGGAGGCTACTATATGACCTTCTTTCATAACATAAAGATGATCACAATACATGGCTGCCAAGCTGAGATCATGCAAGGCGGACAAAACGCCGATACCTAGTGATTTGACAAGTGCCAGCAGCTGTAGTTGATGCTTGATGTCCAGATGATTGGTCGGTTCATCAAGTATGAGCAGCTTGGGTTGTTGGGCCAATGCTCTGGCCAGGATGATCCGCTGCTGTTCGCCACCTGACAGACTGGAAAAATTGCGGTCGCCATACTGTTCCATCCCAACCTGACGCAGCGCTGAGCAGACAAGTTCATAATCCTGACGGTCATTGGTACTAAGCGCTCTTTTATGGGGTGTGCGCCCTGCCATGACCATATCAAAAACGGTAAAATCAAAATTAAGGGCATTAAACTGACTGACAACTCCTACACTTTTGGCTGACTCACTTAGCGGCAATGTGCTTAAATTTTTGCCGGATAATAAGATGGTTCCTTCGACCGGCTTGATAAGCCGGTAAATAGTCTTGAGCAGAGTGGACTTACCGCTGCCGTTCGGTCCGATAATACCGACAAATTCGCCTTTTTTGACAGCCAGGGACACATCTTTCACAATACTCTGGTGCTGAAGCTGTACCCGGATATTTTCCACTGAAAGATCCATGTTAACCTCCTACTCTGCCAAAGCCTACCGAGCTTTTTAGCAGGACATACATAAAAAATGGTGCGCCGATCAAGGCGGTGATAATTCCAATCGGCAGCTCGCCGCTGGGCAGCAGGATCCGTGCTAACACATCAGCCCAAATGAGAAATAAGGCGCCAATGATGATACTGGTCGGAATCAGGCGGCTGTGATCCGAGCCAAACATACCGCGTACCAGATGCGGTATAATCAGCCCGACAAAGCCAATAATGCCGCAGGTAGCAACAACTAACCCGGTAATCAGGGCGGTCATCAGCATATTGTTGCGCCGGATTTTGCTTGAGTCCACACCTAAGGCGGTGGCTGCTTCCTCGCCTAGCAGCATGGCATTGAGCTTGCGGGTGTTGGCCATAAAGTAGACACAGCTCATTAAGATGACAAGGCCGGGAAAGGCCAGTGTTTTCCATTTGGCGGCAGCCAGGGAGCCCATAGTCCAAAAAGCAATCGAGCGGATCCCGTCAGCGTTATTGGCCAGATAAATGATAAAACCGGAAAAAGCACTAAAAAGTGCATTGGCAATCATTCCAGCTAAAATCATTTTAATGGTGGAGCTTTTACCACCAATTCCGGACAATGCCATAACCAGTCCTGCTGCTGCAAGGGCGCCGGTAAAGGCACCTATGGCCGTTCCCCAGATGCCGGTCGGGCCAAAACTGCCCATTAAAATTGCAAAAGTGGCACCCAAAGACGCTCCCGCTGAAATTCCTAGAATATAAGGATCGGCCAGCGGATTTTGAACCGAGGCCTGCATAACCGTTCCGCAAAGTGCCAATCCTGAGCCGGCAATCATGGCCAGTAGTATGCGAGGCAGGCGAATGTTCCAAATAATTTCTATATGCGCCGGCGAAACTTGGGTGGCGACATTACCAATATCCAGTTGAAATAGTTTATAAACCATAATGTGGTAGGTCTCTATTGGGGCAATCTGTATGGTACCCAGGCTGACCGCAATGAGGACCGAAAGAAGTAGGATCAGCAACAGTCCTGCTAGCAGCAGAAAAAAATTTCTTCTGTTTTGTAGCAGGGCGGCATAAGAGTTCTGACGGGATTGTAAGTGTATCATGCAATTCTCCTGTTTTATAGATCAAGCTGATGCAAGTCATTAGGCGATCTGTGAAGCACACAGGCGGGCATATAGGCCGCCTGCAGCCAACAAATCTTCGTGGGTGCCCTGTTCGGCAATTTTGGCATCATCTAAAACAATGATGTTATCGGCCTGTCGAACGGTCGACAAGCGGTGAGCAATGACAATTAAGGTTCGGTTTTTTGCTGCTTGTTGAATGGCCTGCTGAATCTTGTTTTCAGCTTCAAGGTCAACGGCTGCCGTTGCTTCATCCAGGATTAGGACAGGCGTGTTGCGAAGTAATGCCCGGGCAATAGCCAGGCGTTGTTTTTGTCCGCCAGACAGCAATATACCTCGTTCGCCTACCAGGGAATCATAACCATGCGGCAAGGACTGGATAAAATCATGGATACAGGCTTGCTTGGCTGCCGCGATAATTTCGGCTCTGGTGGCAGTTTGCTTGCTATAGGCAATATTTTCTGCAATTGTTCCATTAAATAAAAAGACATCCTGGGGAACGACACTGAGCTGGCTGCGGAGTGAAGAAACAGCAATATCGCGCAAATCCAATCCGTCTAGTTGAATACAGCCTGCGCTGGGTTCATAAAAGCGTGAAATCAAAGAAGCAATGGTTGTTTTGCCAACTCCTGTCGGCCCTACGACAGCCACTGTTTGGCCTGGCAGAATGTCAAACGAAATATCGCTTAAGACCGGCATCGCATTGTCATAGCTGAACCCTACATTTTTAAAAGTGATATGTCCGGCCGCCTGATCCAATTTGATGGCATCCGGTTTGTCTTTTATCGCCTGATCGGCATCAAACAGCGCGAATACCCGCTCAGCTCCGGCCAAGGCTTGCAACAAGCTGTCGGTGGATGAAACAAGGGTAGCGATGGGGGCATAAAACAAACTGAGATAAAGCAGAAAACGGACAATATCGCCGATTGACAGCAACCCGTCTAATGCCATGACACCACCAAAACCAACTACAATGACCGTACCGATCGATAAAATACTCTCTACGGCCGGATGATAAATTCCCCCCAGCCAGGCGATATTGAGCACGGCATCACGCCATTGATAGGTGTGATGCTGAAAGGACTGGGAGGCGTTTTGCTGACGTCCGAACAGCTGAATTTCTTTGATGCCGGCCAGATTATCGTGCAAGACAGCATTCATGGCTCCCAGGCGTTCCTGATGCACGGTATAAGCTGGATAAATACGGCGTGTATAATACAAACTGAAGGCCACCAGCAAGGGGACGGGAGCGAAAGTGAGCAGTGCCAGCCAAGGACTGATGAAGACCAGTAATACGGCTACACCGATGATAATCAGTACACTGCTGAGAATATTGGGAATGGCATGGGCGATGAGCAGCTCAAATTGAGCGGTATCATTCATAACCTGACTCATGAGCTGGCCGGTTTGTTTATCGCGGTAGTAACTGAGTGATAACTGCTGCAAGTGATTATAGAGCTTAATTCTTGTTTCGGCCACAATATTCCAAGCCGCATAATGGGCCAGATAATCACTGATCAAACGGAAGACAGCGCGGATTAGATAGGTGCCAAGCAGCAGCAAAGCCAATTGCCGGATTCGGGGGATATCGGCGTGGCTGAAATTTCCGGTTAACAAGTCAATCAGTTCACTAATCAGGCTGGGGCCAATCAGGTTAAGAAGGGTATAAATCAGGATACTGGTCACTGCGGCAGTGAGCAGCCAATAGTAGGCTTTTATTTCTAAGAGTAATCGTTTGATACAATTCATGAAACTGCTCGCTCTCTTTCTTGAAATCTGGAATTATGCTTATTGCAGCCGGAAAGAAACCGGAAGGGAGGAATAGCAGTCGAAAGCTTTGTCGCGACCTTATCCCGGACGGAATAAAGCGCCATTCTCTTACGGCCATAAGTGCGGCTGCATCTAAAATTTCAAACGCTGGGACTGTGTAATCGGATCAAGCCTGACTGTCCATTTACCAAAATCTACACCTGGAGAATGGTCGAATCTCGTCGGTCAGACCGGCGGGATGCTGCAGGATATATCGGGCAAGCGGCTGAGATTTGTAGCCGCTGTAATAACATGTTGTTATAAAAAATCCATCATGAAAACCTCCAAGTTATTTTGCTAATGGTATTAGTGGGAAAAAAAGAGAAAGATAGGCAATTGCCGACTGACATCAGTCAGTAGACGGGAGATACAAACTGGCTTCAATTTTAGCGCATCACATTGAAACCTTCGATGAGTCGATTTAGGACTGAGCTTTAATGATAACAGCAGAACTAAGAGTCGTGATACGAAAAATCCTAAATTTGCCTGAATAACGATAATGAAAACTATTATCAATAAAATTATAGCGATAGTTTCTAAATTGGTCAATACTTTTGATATAGTTAGCGTTTTTAAAAAAGTGTTCGACTATAGTTTCACCGCAGCAGGTATGAGGAATTTGGTATTTCTCTTGACGGATGTACCGAAGCCATTTATAATGAAAAAATAAGAAAGTTCTTCCTAAAGGGGAGTAGCTCGGAGAACAGAGTCAACATACTGATGTGGCAACACGTCTGGCTCTGTTGTTGACTTAGTCAATAGCGAGACCTTTAGTATGCCTGGCTGCCAGGCGTACTAAAGGTCTCGTTTTTTATCTTACAGACCTGTTTTTGTGTACTGTAAAGGCTCCGTGCAAACCATATTTTCTTAATTTCAGCACACGCAGGAGGAAAGTCATGACAGCTTTTTTTACTTCACTTGTCTTCGTAGTATTGGCAGAAATGGGCGATAAAACGCAGCTTCTGGCCATGGCCTTTGCAACTCGGTACCATTGGCAGACCGTTATGTGGGGAGTATTTGCAGCTACCGTGTTCAACCATCTTCTGGCAGTAGTTGTCGGCAATTATCTCACTCAGCTTGTTCCCATGAATATTGTCCAGATTGCTGCTGCGGTTTCTTTTATTGGTTTTGGGTTATGGACAATCCGGGGAGATGAACTGAATGGTGAAGATAAAAACACCAAATTCACCCCCTTTTGGACGGTAACGATTGCTTTTTTTATGGCCGAAATGGGGGACAAAACTCAGCTCGCCACAGTGGCTCTAGCTGCCCAGTTTCATACAGTTATTCCGGTTTGGGCGGGAACAACCATTGGCATGTTGATTGCAGATGCAATCGGGATTATTATTGGCATTGTGCTTGGCAAAAAAATCCCCGAGCAAGCCGTTAAATGGTTTGCCGCTATTATTTTTATCTTATTTGGGGTCTGGGGGCTGTATGAAGCCTTGCCGGCCGCTTTTTTGACATGGCCTGTTCTTGTAGCCGGATTCGTTGGGCTCAGTGCTTTGATCTGGGTGCTGGCCCGAACTGGGGGAAAAGACTAGAACGTCTTGCTTTTGTCACTATGGACAGGGGCTTGGCGGCCGGGCTAAATGACACAGCCGATTTTGTGGTTTAAAATTTTTACAAAGTTCTTGTGCATGAACTGCTCGTGGTAAAAACTGTCGCACATCCGAAACAATTGGTTGGTGGACAAGCCAAAGTCTTCTTCCAGCACTTCGGGAAATTCATTGATATTGAGTAAATACTCAGCAATTTCATAGGTACTGGCAAAGATATTCATATTTAAAATAAAATGATCCTGATACCAAAATTCGTTGAATTTGATGCAGAAATCCTTTAGCCGTTCCAGGCAGGTGTGATTGTCTAATTCCCAAAAACCGGTTAGTTCCATAATGGCTTCAATCATCACATGGGCATAAGGCGAATCCGTTTCCTGTATATACTCCATAAACTCCTGACTGGTGGCTATGGGAAAGTACAAGGCTTCTCTATCTTGGTTCAGGGTATAATAAAAAGCCAGCGGCAAATGCAAATATTGAATAAATCCTAATAAGGATTTGGCATCAGGATGACAGGACCAGTCGTTATCCAGCGTATTACGGCGATAGTCAATAATGGCCGTATTAATGAAAATAGCCTGTTGGGCTGCCTCAAAGGGAACAGAACAACTTTGCCAGGGTCTTGTTTGTTTCGCCAAAAGATTTTCCCAATAGACCGGGTGATTGTATTTGCACATGCAGGTACACTCCTTTCCAAAACAAAATCAGGTGATGCTTACTTGGAATATAATTCAATGGCCAAAATTTCATTGACCTCGATTGGAATCTCTTCCCGGGCCGGTGCTTTAGTGAGTTTTCCACTGAAATGAGTGAAGTCTTTTTCTATGTAAGGCAGGTCAAAAGATTTCAATTCCAGAAAGTTATTTTTAAACAGTTCATTATCACGGTATTGTTCTTTTAATGAAATAATATCATTGACTTTGATGGCGCAGGAGGGGATATCCACCCGCTTTCCATTGACCAGAATGCAGCCATGAGTGACCATTTGACGGGCCTGACGGATAGAAATAGCAAAGCCAATCCGGTAAACCAGGTTGTCCAACCGGCATTCCAGGGCTTTCAATAATGCAACGCCGGTAATTTCTTTGCTTTTCTTTGCATTCTTTAAATAGCGGACAAATTGTTTTTCAAAAAGGCCATAATAGGCTTTGATTTTTTGCTTTTCTAACAATTGTAAGCCGTATTCGGATGTTTTTCGTCCGCTGCGGCTATGTTCTTTTGGAGCTCTGTTCATCGCTTTTGGATGACCAAAGATATTTACTCCCAGCCTGCGGCAGAGCTTAAACCGCGGTTCCCTTCGTGTTGCCATATGGATAAAACCTTCCTTTACAGTGAAGTCAAATACTTGTTCCATCATAGCATAAATGATAATGAATTTCAATATCATTTATGCTATGATCATAGACGCTTTTCCCGTTGGATTATTTAAAACGACGATAAGCGTATAAAAAAGAAAGCATCATGATCTCCAATACGCTGGGAGTCATGATGCTTTTTAGTTTCATTTTTGCACCGCCTTCATCCTATGAGATCAATCAAGTATGATGAAGTAAGCTGTTTTGGTCAGATCCTAACTTCAAACTTACTGGGACGTTTGGCTGGCGAAGACTTGGGTTTTGGCGAACCGGTTTCCTCTGATGGAGGGGACAGTGTTCGATTGGAGCGCTTGGCTTTAGTCAAACGCAATGCTAAGAGGACAACCGCCGTCAGGACAACAAGGATAAACAGCAAACTATATACTGAGCCGGAAAGCTTGGCAACGGGAGCAGGATCGGCAGCAGGCAGTCCCGTCGTGGCAGCAGTTGTCTCTTGTGATTCAGTAGTGGAAACCAGGGGGAATTGGGCTGCCGCAGTTGTCTGATCGGCTGGCTCAGAGGTTTTTGCTGCTTCTGGCCTGATAGGAGGGGGCTGATTTGTTTCAGCCTTGGATTTTACAGCAGCGGCATCTTTCTGAGTATCGAGTGTATTCACTTGAGTTCCGGGGAACGAGGGCGCTGGGCCAGAGGTTTCTTTTCCAAGTTGAGGCTTGACAGGAGCCGCCGGAGGTGTCGGCTTGTAGGGAGGGGTTGGCGCTGTTGCCATTGTCGTACTCCTTCATAAATTGATCTACTTTATTTCGGCATTCAAGGGGTATCTTCCTTTATTTTAGGCTTGCGGCGTATAGGACTGGTCTAAATCAAAAAGAAGGGAGAAAATGTAACTGCTAATTTTCTAAATTGTATTGACAATTTTCTTAAGTAAGCGTTATAATGAGCACAAATGATAACAAATGAGCAAAAAACATCAAAAATATTATGGTAAATGCGCAAGCTCGATGGTTTTTGCTGAGGAGAAGGTGGTTGCCCACAGGATCAGACTTACGGCGGTCAAGTTAAAGAGGAGGGGAGAATATGAGAGAAAGGCTGCAAAAATTTGGTGGTTTTTTGGCTGGAATGGTGATTCCTAATATTGCTGCGTTTATCTGTTGGGGCTTTATTACCGCATTTTTTATCCCTACCGGTTGGATTCCCAGTGAATATCTGGCTAAATTAGTTGGACCTATGATTCAATATCTGTTGCCCATTTTGATTGGTTTTTCCGGTGGACGGCTGGTCTACGGACTTCGTGGCGGTGTGCTTGGGGCTACTGCAACCATGGGGGTTATCGTTGGGAGTACGATTCCTATGTTTATGGGGGCCATGGTTATGGGACCCGTTGGCGGCTGGGTGATCAAGAAATGGGATGAGATGATTGAAGGAAAGGTTCCTACCGGCTTTGAAATGCTGGTCAATAACTTTTCAGCCGGTATTCTGGGGATGTTTTTAGTCCTCATTGCCTATAACATCATTGGCCCGGTTGTTGCCGGGGTTGCCAATTTCCTGGGTGCTGCGGCAAAGGTTATTGCCGAAGCCAAGTTGCTGCCCTTGCTGGCAATCTTAATTGAACCCGGTAAAGTGTTATTCTTGAATAATGCTATCAACCATGGTGTTTTTTCACCCATCGGTGTAGCGGAAGTAAAAGAATTTGGCAAGTCGATCTTTTTCTTACTGGAAACCAATCCTGGTCCGGGACTGGGGCTGTTACTGGCTTACTGGGTGTTTGGCAAAGGACTGGGCAAACAGTCGGCCCCTGGTGCCATCCTGATTCACTTCTTTGGCGGTATCCATGAAATTTATTTCCCTTATGTACTCATGAATCCTTTATGCATTATCGGTGTCATTGCCGGCGGTATGGCTGCAGATTTAACCTTCTTGCTCCTGAATGCCGGATTGGTGGCTACTCCTTCACCAGGCAGTATCTTTGCTGAAATTGCGATGGCACCTAAAGGCGGTTTACTGCCTGTGCTATCAGGCGTTGCCGTCGGAGCGATTGTTTCCTTTGTGGTTTCCAGTCCGTTTGTCCGTGCCTACAGCAGCAATGTGGACGAACAAAGTGGCGAGGATTTCACCAAAGCTCAGCAAATGGTTCAAACCTTGAAACCAGCGAAAGTTACCGAGCATGAGCTTGCTAACAATCAAACCATGGCTACCCAGGAAGCCATACAAGTGAAAAAAATCGTCTTTGCTTGTGAAGCCGGTATGGGATCATCGGTTATGGCTGTGTCGGTACTGAAGAAAAAACTCAGTCAGGCAGGAAAAACCGGTATTGAGGTTGTTCATAGCCCGGTCAATCAGATTCCTAAAGATGCGGATATTGTCTTAACTGCAGTCGGTTTGGTTGAAAGTGCTAAGAAAGCAGTGCCTCCAGGTACTAAAGTATTTGGAGTCCAGGATTTCATTAACACACCGGTTTATGACGAAGTGATCAAGCTTTGCCCTTAGTAGATGAACACGGGACTCATTGTTGCATGAATCAGTGTTAACGGCGTGCAACAGCAATGGCGCCGCCGAGCATAAGTCGATTATTTTTGTACGGTTTGTATAAAAATAACGCAGTTTAGCGGCGCATGCTTATTTTGACAACTACGCAAAGGCGGCAGGGGAATCGCGTTGTACTGCCTAATGGACTGTTTATAGATGTTAAGCACAAGGAGGGGATTAAATGCAATTAGAACGAGAGTTAGTCTTTGTCAAATCAGATTTTAACAATAAGGCCGAAGTGGTGGAATTTCTGGGCAGCAAACTGGTAGCAGCCGGAGCCGTTGAGCCGGAATATGTTTTGGCCATGCATAAGCGTGAACAGGATATCGGAACTTATATTACCGAAGGAGTAGCCATTCCTCATGGTACCGAGGAAAGCCGCAGCCTGGTGAAGCGGGCTGCGCTGGTGGTCTTGAAAATCCCCCGGGGGATTGACTGGATTAACGGCAATCAGGTCTTTTTAGCTTTTGGCATTGCCGGCAATGATGAAGAACATGTTGAATTATTAGGCGGGCTGGCTACTTTGTTAATGGATGATGAACAAAAAGCCGGCTTAATGGCAGCTGACAGTGAAGATGAAATTTTTGCTTACTTGAATCAACATATTCTGACTGCATAATCCCTTTGCAAAAACGTGTGACTGGAGGAAATTATGTTTGCCGAAGAAAGAAAAAGTGAAATTTTACAACTGATTAATATTGGCAATCCGGTAACAGTGACAAGCTTAAGCCAGCGGTTTGGGGTTTCGGAGTCAACGGTTCGCCGGGATTTGCAGGAATTAGAAGATAATGGCCTCATCCAACGGACACACGGTGGCGCGATATCTGTACAAACGGGTTTCGAACCCAGCTTTCAGGAAAAGGAAGTACGGTCTCTGGCAGAAAAACAGCAAATTGCCATGATGGCGGCAAGCGTGGTTCAGGATGGTGAAACTGTTCTGTTAGATTCAGGCACAACCACAATTGAGATTGCCCGGCTGTTGCGCATGAAGAATATTACAGTTGCAACCAACAGTATGGACGTTGCGCAGGTCTTTGGCGATGACAGCCAGGTTGAAACCTTATTATTAGGCGGAACGTTGCGTAAAAATACCCGTTCCTTGGTTGGCTATCTGACCAATGATGCGTTAAGGCGCATGTACTTTGATAAAGTCTTTTTGGCGGCAAATGGAATTGACGTGTTATTGGGAATTACGACGCCAAATCTGAGTGAGGCCGAAACCAAACGTTATATGCTGCAGGCCGGCAAGGAAAAAATTCTAGTCAGTGATCATTCTAAAATCGGGCAGCGCAGCTTGTGCCGCATTTGCGGTTTGGAGGAAGTTGATCTATTGATTACCGATCAGGGCATTAGTCCTGAGGATCATCAGCAATTGAGCGCGTTGGTCCGAGTGATGACAAATCAAACGACAATTTAGCGGGAGGTGACACCTATGAATCATCAGGAAAGGCAGCCCATTGTAACAGTTACATTAAACCCCGCTTTAGACCAGACTGTTCATGTTTCCCAGTTTCAAACCGGTCAGGTTAACCGTGTATTTGATCAGCGGGTTGATCCGGGCGGTAAAGGAATTAATGTGGCTAAAGTGGTTCGGGCACTGGGACATTCAGTTTGTGTTACCGGATTTTTGGGGCAGGATAATTGTCATGGTTTTTATGAATATTTTCGCAAGCAGGGCATTAGTAACCATTTTGTTGAACTTAGCGGTGCAGCAAGAGTGAATATTAAAATTGTGGATGAGCCAAGCAATCAGGTCACAGAAATTAATTTCCCTGGATTAACCTGTACGCCGCCGGATTTGGATAAATTGCAGCAGGTCATTAAAGGTCTTGCGCATGAAGGTCAATGGTTTGTCCTTTCAGGCAGTTTACCGCAAGGGGTATCGGAGGATATTTACCAACAGCTGATTGTATTGCTTAAAAAACAGGGGGCCAAAGTATTCTTAGACAGCAGTGGCGCTGCTTTACGTGAAGGGATTAAAGCCATTCCCCATGCTATGAAACCGAATTTGGATGAACTTAGCCAATTGGTTGGCCGACCGCTAGAGCAAGAAACTGAGATCAGGGCGGCGGTTGAAGAATTGCTGGCTAGTGGTATTCAGCAAGTGATCGTCAGTTTAGGAGCTCGTGGTGCAATCGTTGCGCAAAATCAAGAATTTTTTATCGCCAGACCACCGGCTGTTGTGGCTAAAAGCACGGTGGGAGCCGGTGATGCGATGGTAGCCGGCTTTGTAGCCGGGCAGACGGAAAGGTTTTCTCTAAAGGATTGTATTCGCCTAGGTACGGCGGCAGCCACAGCATCAGTCATTCAACCAGGCACTCAGGCCGGATCATTGCAGCAGGTTGCGGAAATTCTGCCTATGGTGCAGATCAACCCATGGTAAATGAGATAGCTGTCTTAATAAGCTGATTACAATTCGCATTTTGCGTTGAGATAGAAACAGTATGGATCAATAAAGAGGTAGGTGAAAGCTATGATTATCCAAGAGTTAACCATACAAAATAAAAGCGGACTTCATGCCCGTCCTGCTACGTTGTGGGTACAAACGGCCGGACGTTTTCAAAGCAAGATACGGCTTCGAAAAGGGGAGCGGGAAATTGATGGCAAGAGTATGCTGGGCATCCTTTCCCTGGGATTATCGGCCGGAAGTGTTGTGCAATTACTGGTTGAAGGACCTGATGAGGCGGCCGCAGCCGAAGAATTGACAAAACTGATTACTGATCTGGCCGATAAAGGAGCGTAGTGGCTATGAACGAGAAAAAATGGCAGGGTATCGGTGCCTCCCCGGGTTCGGCAGCCGGCCCGGTTTGGCGGCTTCCATCCCTGGAGCAGGCCGGTGTGCAGCTGTCTGAACCAACCGGGCCTCTCGACAGCTCCGAACAACTTGGGCGCTTGCAGCAAGCCATTGTGAATACCGATCAGGCCTTGGCTCAGTATGAAGAGCAGGTTCGCAGCGAACAAGGGGAAGAATTAGCCCAGATTTTTGCCGCTCACCGGCTGTTGTTAAGTGATCCGGCTTTTACCGGCGAGATGGAACTGCGGATCAAAGAACGGCAGTTGCCTGCGGAGAAAGCGGCCAGGCAAGTGGCGGATGAAGCCATTGCCATGCTAAGCTCTCTAAATGATCCCTATTTTCGTGAACGAATTGTGGATATTCAGGATGTGGCTCATCAGCTCATTCAGCATCTTGGTGCAAAAAATCAAAATAATGAACAGTTTCCTGCAAGCGGACAGTGGATTGTTGTCGCTGAAGAATTAACTCCGGCCCAAACCATTTCCTTACCCAAAGAACGGGTACTGGCATTTATTGTGCGTAAAGGCGGGAAAACCTCGCATGCGGCTATTCTGGCCCGTACCTATGGAATACCGGCTGTCGTAGGCTTAAACAGCGGTTGGAACGAATTGAGCGCGGCAGTTGGAATGAAATTGGATGGGACTGCCGGCTGGGTTCAGGCGTTGTCTGCGGAAGAATTAAACCATGTTCAGGACAAGACCAAGAGTCAGGACCATGATCCGAAGCAGGACACCGAACTTGAAGCTTCCCGTTTCGACGTTATTTTGGCAGCCAATATTGGCAATCCGGCTGACCGGACACTCGTTAAACGATTTAAAGCAAGTGGTGTAGGGCTTTACCGGACCGAATTCTTGTTTATGGGTGAAACACTGCCTTCAGAGGAGGAGCAAGTTGCAGCCTATGAGGCTGTTATTCGTGAATGTGCTCCCCATACGACCGTCATCCGGACCCTGGATATCGGCGGGGATAAAAAAGCCCCGGCGCTGCATTTACCGGTTGAAAGCAATCCCTTTTTGGGAGTACGGGCATTAAGACTGTGCTTTAGGGATCCTGAGCTCTTCGGTACCCAGCTGCGGGCTATTTGGCGGGCATCAGCAGCAGGGCCTGTTGCTGTCATGTTTCCAATGATATCGAATTTAGAAGAACTGAGGAAAGCCAAGGAGTATCTGGCTGCTGCCAAAGAGACGGTATTGCAGCAGGGATATACCGTCGGAGAGCTGCAGGTTGGTATGATGATTGAAGTGCCTGCCGCTGCCTGGCTGGCTGGCAAGCTGGCCTTCGAGGTAGACTTCTTTAGTATTGGGACGAATGATCTGATTCAATATACATTAGCCGTTGACCGGGAAAATCATGAAGTGGCTGAATTGTATCAACCCTATCACCCGGCGGTTTTAGGCATGATTGCGCAAGTAACCAAAGCAGCGCAAGCGGCCGGGATATGGACCGGTATTTGTGGTGAAGCCGGTGGTGATACCCTGCTCGCCCCCTTTTTCATGGCGCTCGGTATTGATGAACTCAGCATGTCACCCGGCTTGTTACCCCATATGAGACAAAAATTGGCCGGCTTAGATCAAGCCCAATTAGAACAATCAAAGCTTGTTGAACGTATTTTGGATTGTGCAACTGCAGCTGAAATCTTAGCGATTTTGCAAGTCTATGATGAAGGAGGCCACGAATATGCAAACAAGGGCAGTTAGATTATATGGAAAGAAAGATTTACGCTTGGAAAGCTTTGAATTGCCGGCTATTCAAGAAGATGAAATTTTGGTCCAGGTCGTTACCGACAGTATCTGTATGTCAACGTATAAAGCAGCCATTTTGGGACCCGATCATAAACGCGTTCCTAACGATGTTGATCAGCAGCCAATTATTGTCGGTCATGAAATGGCAGGAAATATTGTTGAGGTGGGGGCAAAATGGCAGCACCAGTTCAAACCTGGAGAAAAGTTTGCCTTGCAGCCGGCTCTGAATTATAAAGGCAGTATGGATTCACCAGGTTATTCCTATCGCTATTGTGGCGGCGCGGCAACGTATGTCATTATGCCGCAGGAAGTGATGGAACTGGGCTGCCTGCTCAAATATGACGGTGATGCTTATTATGATGCTTCACTGGCTGAACCGATGTCTTGTATCATTGGAGCGTTTCATGCCAGTTATCACACCAGCATGGGCTCTTATGAGCACCGCATGGGAATTGTTGAGGGGGGAAAACTGGCTTTATTAGCGGCAGCCGGACCGATGGGACTGGGAGCGATCGATTATGTTCTTCATGCCGACAGAAGACCGGGTTTAATCGTCGTGACCGATGTGGATGAAGCCCGTCTGGCTAGAGCGGCAGCCATTTTCCCACCAGAGGAAGTTCGCCAAAAGGGAATCGAACTGGTTTTTGTCAACACCAGCAAGCTGGATGATGTCCCTGGATATTTGAAAGCTTTAACCGGCGGCAGCGGCTTTGATGATGTGCATGTCTATGCTCCGGTCCGTGCTGTGGTAGAACAAGCGGATCAGATTCTGGGACGGGATGGTTGTCTGAATTTTTTTGCCGGTCCTACCGACACGGCATTTTCAGGGCTCATTAATTATTACAATGTGCATTATAATGCTGCTCATGTTATGGGAACGACCGGGGGAAACACGCAGGATATGATTGAGTCTTTACGACTGACAGAGCAAAAGCGGATTAACCCGGCCGTGATGGTCACTCATATTGGCGGCTTGAACTGTGTCGCTGAAGCTACGTTGAAACTACCTGAGATACCAGGTGGGAAAAAGCTCATTTATAGTGGGATTGATATGGAACTGACTGCAATTGATGATTTTGCCGTTCAAGGCCAAACCAATCCTCATTTTGCCAAGCTGGCTGAGATTACGGCCCGCCACAAAGGATTGTGGAGTGCCGAAGCCGAGCATTATCTGCTTGAATACTGGGGAAAATAAATGGATCAAACAAGAAAGCCCTGAGCCCTTTGTGGTTCAGGGCTTTCTTGTTTGCACGGAACAGGCAGCGTTTGGCAACAGAGGAAATTCTGCAGCGTTGATTTACCATAAAGTAATTATGGACAACTAAGTATAATTTTGATAAAGTTAAAACATAAACACAAATGTTCTCTGTGAGAGAACTGATATTAACAAATGTGTTTAAATACGCTGCAAAATGCAGTTTGCATCACAAAGGAGGGGCAGTTTATGGCTGGCTTTGATTTTGACAGCATGATAAAAAAAGATCGTACCGAAAGAAAGCATCAGCAGTTTAGCGGGACATTGCTTGATTACCTGGCTATCGTCAAAGAAAATCCGCAAGTAGCCATGCTGGCTCACCGGAGAATGTATGAGCTGTTAAGCGCTCCGGGTGTTGATATCTTTAGAACTGAGGAAAATGCCCGTTTAAAGCGCATTCATGGCAGTGGCGTTTTGAAAAAGTACAAGTTTTTTGAAAATGATTTTTATGGCATTGACAAAAGCATTATGCAAGTTATGCGCTATTTTCATTCAGCAGCCATGAAAGGTGAAGAAGCCCGGCAGGTCCTCTATTTAGTAGGTCCGGTGGGGGCCGGAAAATCATCCTTGATGGAAGCATTAAAGAAAGCGCTGGAGATGAGTGCACCGATCTATGCACTTCAGGATTGTCCGATGCGTGAGGAACCGTTGCATCTCATTCCCAAACATCTCCGGCCTGAATTTGAAAAACTGTTAAATGTAAAAATTGAAGGCGATTTGTGCCCGGTTTGCCGGCACCGCTTAAAACATGAATATCATGGAGAATATGAAAAATTCCCGGTCGCGATGGCTGAGTTTTCGATTCGCTCTCGTAAGGGGGTTGGCGTTGTGCCGCCCGTTGATCCTAACAATCAAGATACTTCGGTGCTTTCCGGCTCGGTTGATATTTCTAAGATGGACATGTATGCCGAGGATGACCCGCGGGTGATGTCGCTGAATGGGGCTTTTAATGTAGGGAATCGCGGTATTGTTGAATTCATTGAAGTTTTTAAAAATGATGTCGAGTATTTGCATACCATGATCACCGCTACTCAGGAGAAGTCCATCCCTTCGCCTGGGAAAGGATCGATGATTTATTTTGACGGCATTATTCTGGCCCATTCCAATGAGTCGGAATGGAACCGGTTTAAATCAGATCATACCAATGAAGCCATTCTGGACCGGATTGTTAAAGTGGAAGTTCCTTATTGTCTGGAACTGGATGAAGAAGTGAAGATTTATCAGAAGATCCTGAAAAACAGTTCCTTTAATGCCCATATTGCACCTCATACCATTGAACTCGCTTCTATGTTTGCCATTTTAACCCGCCTCAGCCCGTCCAATAAGGTGGATGCCTTGACTAAACTGAAAATTTATAATGGCGAGGAAATTGTGGAAAAAGGTTCCACCAAAAAGGTCGATATCAGTGAATTGCGCGAGGAAGCCCATCGTGAAGGCATGAGCGGCATATCCACCCGCTTTATTATGAAGGCACTTGGCGCGACGCTGGCTGAAGCCGATGGCGATTGTATCAATCCAATTAGCGTGCTAGATACGCTGATTAAGGCCGTAAAGGATATGGCAGTAGCTGACGACGACCGCAAACGTTATTTGGGCTTTTTACAGGATGTATTGAAGAAAGAGTACAATAAAGTACTGGAAAAAGAGGTGACCAAAGCCTTTATTCACGGTTATCAGGAGCAAGCCGAAAGTCTCTTTAACAACTATTTGGATCATGCTGAGGCCTTTGTCAACGCAACCAAGTTAAAAGATGCCAATACCGGTGAGGAACTGGAGCCGGATGTTCAATTTCTGCAGTCCATCGAAGCACAAATTGGGATTACCGGCACAGCGGTATTAGGATTCAGACAGGATGTTACAGCGTATATGTTTTCGCTGCTGCGCAACGGGGCTACAATAGATTATCGCAGTTATGAACCGCTAAAAGAAGCAATCGAGAAAAAACTGACCGTTTCCGTGAAAGAACTGTCACGGGTGGTCACGAAATCCCGGGTCCGGGATGGCGAACAGGACAGCAAATACAATGCCATGGTGGCAGAAATGAAAAACAATGGTTATTGCGATCATTGCTGCAATGTTATTTTAAAATATGCTGCCAATAATTTATGGAAAGATTAGTGGTCTCATAAAGCTGCGGGAAGGAGGCTGGTGTGATGGCTTTGTTTAAGGACGGCAGCATGACTCCAACTGACCGGTCCCAATGGGACCGGAAACGGCACCGTCAATTGGTCGAGCAGGCGATTAAAAAAAACATGGGCGGCATTATTGCCGATGAGAGCATTATCGGCCAGGATGGCAGCAAAAAATTCCGGATTCCAGTCAAAGGTATCAAAGAATATCAATTTATCTATGGGAAAAATAATCAGGGGGTTGGTTCGGGTGATGGAACGGAACAGCGGGGGCAGGTGATCGGCAAAACCGGCCAGCCGCAGCCGGGCAGCGGTGAACAGGCCGGCTGCCAACCCGGGGAAGATATTTTTGAGACGGAAATTACGCTGGATGAACTGGTACAATATTTGTTTGAGGATTTACAGCTGCCCGATATGGAACGGAAAAAATTTGCGGTTGTGGAATCAGAACGCAAAAGCAAAATGTCCGGTTATCAGAAAAAGGGCATCCCTCCCCGGCTGGCTAAAAAACGGACGGTTACCGAAAAAATTAAGCGGGTAAAGTCCGCGCTGCGGGCGGACAACGGTGAAGAAACGGAAACCGGGTACCACGGTTTTATTGAGGACGATCTGCGTTACCGGCGGGTTAAAGAGGAACAGCGCCGCCATTCTAATGCCGTGGTCATGTGTATTATGGATACTTCGGGATCAATGGATCAGACACGGAAATATTTGGCTCGCAGTTTCTACTTTTTATTGTATCAGTTTGTCCGCTACAAGTATGAGCAGGTTGAAGTTGTCTTTATTGCCCATAGTACGGAAGCCAAAGAAGTTACGGAACAGGAATTCTTTCACAAAGGAGAATCGGGCGGGACTTTTATCAGCAGCGGCTATGCCAAAGCGTTGGAAATCATTGAGCAGCGCTATAACCCGGCCATTTGGAATATTTATGCCTTCCATTGCTCAGATGGTGATAACTGGAGTGAGGATAATGCCAAAGCGGTTACCTTGGCCAAAGAATTGTGCAAGGTCTGCAATCTGTTTGGCTATGGCGAAATCGCAGTCAGCTCTTACTACCGGACAATCTGGGCGGCTTTTGCCGAAAGCATCAGTGATGAGAATTTTGTGATGGCTGCCATTGGCGGCAAGGAAGATGTCTGGCCGGCATTTAAAAGCATCATCGATAAAGAGGGGCTGGAGGTGGCTGGTCATGGCGGGTGAATACAGATTCGCTGATTTAACCGGCTGGAACAGCCGGATTGAAGAAATCGTCGATACCATCGGCCTGAATTGTTATGAGCAGCATTTTGAAATTTGCAGCTATGAAGATATGCTTTGCTATGAGGCCTATGTGGGGATGCCGGCCCATTATCCTCACTGGAGTTACGGAAAAGCTTATGAGCGGCAGAAAACGTACTATCAATATAATTTAACCGGTTTGCCCTATGAAATGGTCATTAATTCTGATCCGTGTCTGGCTTACTTGATGCGTGACAATACGCTGCTGCTGCAAATCCTGACCATGGCGCACGTGTATGGACACAATGACTTTTTTAAAAATAACCGCTTATTCAGGCGGGATACCAGAGCAGAATTAACGTTGGAGTTATTCAAGGCGCACGCAGACCGGGTGAGAAGCTATATTCAGGACCCCAGCATTGGACCTGACCGGGTAGAGCGTATTTTGGATGCCGCTCACGCCTTGCGTTTTCAAATTCCGCGTAACGGCGCCGGTGCTGCAGCGGGACGGCATAAAAGCCGTGTGGATGCACTGGAACACCATCAGGATGATTTGCTGGGATTTCTCGCGGAACAAGGAGATTTATTGGATTGGGAGCGGGATTTAGTCAATATTGTCCGCGATGAATCCATCTATTTTATGCCCCAGATCGAGACGAAGATTATGAATGAAGGCTGGGCTAGTTACTGGCATTTCACCATTCTGCAGCAGCTTGAACTGCCGCAGCACCTGCATCTGGAATTCCTTCAGCGCCATAATTTAGTCATTCGCCCTCATCAGGGGCGGATTAATCCCTATTTTATCGGTTTCAAACTTTTTGAGGCCCTGCATCGTCAATTGGGAAAGGAACAAATCATGGCCATTCGGGAGCAAGAACGGGATCAGTCTTTTTTGCGTCGGTTTTTGACCAGAGAACTTTGTGAAGAATCAGGGCTGCTGGTTCATGAAACTCAAGGAGAAGATATTGTAGTCAAAGAAGTTGCTGATGCGGATGGTTGGAAGAGTATCCGGGACAGTTTGGCAAACTCGGTTGGCAGTGGAAATATTCCGGTCATTAAGCCCTGCGGTATTGAAAACGGCAAACTCATGATTGAGCATTGCTATGACGGGCGGGAACTGGAATTGGAATATGCGCGGGAAACGCTCAATTATATCAGTACGCTGTGGGGAGGAACGGTCGAGCTTCGTACTGTCATGAATGAAAAAGAGCTGATGATTACGGGAAACCGATAAAAAAACAGACCAGGGGATGAAGCTTAAGCTTCATCCCCTGGTCTGTTTTTTCCATTAGCGAGGGCGTTTCGTGACTATGCTGAGGACCGCTTTAGAGGTCCGTCCTTACGCAATTCCGCCCGGAATTTTTGGCATGATACATGAGTTGATCCGCACGCTTTAGCAAGCTGTCCACCGAATCGTTCAGGTGAGCTGCGGTGGCTCCAATCGATACGGTCACCTGAATATTATGGCCGTCATCGAGGGGAAGAACCGATTTGCTGATAAGGTGACGCAGTTTTTCCGCAATCATGGTTAATTTAGCCTGAATATTGGGGCTAACGATTACGGTGACGATTTCTTCACCGCCCCAGCGGACCAGCACATCATGCTGACGGGTATTGTTCATGAGTGTTTTGGCCAGCATTTTTAAGACCAGATCGCCAATGTCATGACCGTAGGTGTCGTTAATATTTTTAAAATGATCAATGTCAATAAATAAGACGCCAAAAGTTGTTCCGCCGGAACGAATTTCCTGCAGTTTTGAATTGATGACAACTTCGGCATAGCGCCTGTTGCGTAACCCGGTCAGCGGGTCAATCGTTGCCCGGTCATTGAGGTCGGCAAGCTCTTTCATCAGCGTTTCCCTGGGAGAGTTGTCGCGAAATAATTCGATCATGCCAATAAAGGTATTGTCTTGATACAGGGGAATCATCTTCGAAGATACCGGTACTTGATGACCTTCTTTATGAATCAGGTAGGCTTCTGTTTCATGAACAGTACCGGTACAAAAGCTGGCAACAAAGGGACAGGCTTTTGTACAGAGGCGGTTACCCAGATGATCCACATGAACCAGGGAATTGTCGCAGCAGCATTTGCCGATTAATTCACCGGCAGGTACCCCGGAAACCCGTTCCGCTTCGGGATTCCAGTAGATGACAGTTTTATTTCTGTCAACAATCATAATTCCTTCATAACAATGGGTGAAAATTTCTTGAATATTTTGGGCTTGCAGCAACAAACTGATCACGGATCAACCTCCCCATAGCGATGGCTATAGTGTATTGCAACATCAATCCTATATTCTTTTTAAAAAAGGCGTTATCCTTTGTATAATTTGTCTAATTAAGAAATTTTGTAAAATAAACTAAAATTAGCAGGATTACCCAGGAAAATTGCAGAAATGTAATAAATATAGAAAATAGTGGGCAAACTTATCGAAAGATAAGGACGCAAAGCCATGGGTCTAATAACGTCAAGTTAATGATTGCCAGGTTGCAAACAGCGAATGTTATGCAGCTTGGCAATTTTTTTATGCCATGGATTCTCTTCATGCTGTCTCATTTAGGAAGTAGTCCAACTTTGAAAGCAGAGGGCCGTATTATCCTGACGAGATAATACGCCGTGTTTCTGTGCGGCTAGGTTTAGAGTCCAGGCCTATAGAAGCACGCAAGTTCTTATGACATACTAAAGATAGTCCTATTGTTATCAGTTTTCGAATATGCACATTGCAAGTACTATGCAGCGAACGGCTGTCGACCGTATACTAAGTTGGCTTGCAAATTATCATATCATCATTGCAGGATCAGCCATATCCTTCACTCATTAGGCAAAGGAGCGTTCAGAGTTATGCAATTTAAGGGGTTTTCCAGTTTATTGAGCAAGATGACAGCAATATTTGTATTGCTGACGATTTTACCCGCTATGGTCATTGGAATAGTCGCCAATCATAAGGCAAACACCCTGCTGGATCATTCGGTCCAGAATACCCAGGCTGGAAAAGCCATGATGGTGGCCGGGCGCCTGGATCAGTATTTACAGGATGGAAGAGCCAGTATTGCTGCGTTGGCTCAAAATCCCTTTGTATTTCAATTGGGTTCCCAGGAGCAAACTGCGGTGATGAAATCGTTTTATGACGGGAATGGCATGTTTGAACTGATTTTCTGTGTGAATACGCAGGGAATCATTCAAAATTCCTGGCCACCCACCAATTTTGGCGGTAAAACCAATTTCACCGACCGCCAGTGGTTTAAGGATGTTACCGGGGCTAAGCAGCCCATTATGTCCGATACCTATGTATCGGCGTTTACCAAACAGGCGACGGCACCGATTGTTGCTCCCATTATCGATGCAAACGGGCAAGTGCTAGGATACATTGGCGGTAATCTGAAGCTGGATAATGTAACAGCCTTGGCCAAGCAGCTTAACGAGGGTGAAACCGGCAAAGCCGTTGTGTTGGATAAGAAACTGTTTTATATTACCGACAGCCGGGATGATGAGAAAGCAAAAAACCATGAGCTGCTTAGTGATCAACAGTTGATGGCTATTATCCAAACTCAGGCGGCTGCAGTGACTACGCTGGATAAAACGTTGGTCAGCTATGTACCGATTGGTGATACGGGCTGGTCGGTGCTGAAACTTCAGCACACTGACGAGACGATGCAAAATGCGAACGATCTGCGCAATCTGATCCTGGCTGTAATTGGGGGTTCGGCACTGCTATTGGGGCTTATCGGGTTTTATTACGTCAGGCGTATTTGTAAACCGGTTACGGCCATCACCGGTATTGCCGAGGAAATTGCTCAAGGGCGCTTAATGAAGACGGCTGTGGTGTATGATGGGGAAGATGAATTGCGCCGCTTGATCGTGGCCTTTGATACGATGACAGAAAATCTAGGCTCATTATTGCAGCAGACCAGCCATTCAGCATCGCTTGTGGCCTCCTCTACCGAACTGTTATCTGCAAATGCCGAGCAATCGGCCCAGGCTTCCAATCAAATTGCGGTTGCCATTAACGGCGTAGCAGAAGGATCCGAACGGCAAATGAATTCGGTAGAGCATACGGTTGCCGTAGTCACTCAAATGACTCGTGAATTAAATCAGATGGTTTCCCATATTCAGGCCGTCACCCATACTTTTCAGCAAACGACACAAGCAGCTAAGACCGGTAATGATGAAATGATTGCCGCTGTTGAGCAGATGAAAAAGGTGGAAGCGACTGTAGAGAATCTTGCTCAAGTGATTCAACAGCTTGGCGAACAGTCGCAAACCATTGAACAGATCATCAGTACGATAGCCGGAATTGCTGATCAGACCAATCTGCTGGCGTTGAATGCTGCCATTGAAGCGGCCAGGGCCGGTGAACAAGGCCGGGGATTTGCCGTAGTAGCTGAAGAAGTCCGGAAGTTAGCCGAACAATCCGGTCAATCGGCTCAACAAATAGATGAACTCATCCGCGCCATTCAGCGTGATACCCAACAAGCCATCATCGCGATGGGGCAAGGCAGTGAGCAGGTTAAGATCGGCTCAACCCGGGTTGAATCGACAGGACAAGCTTTCGAACAGATCGTTCGACTGATTGAATCAGCCTCACGCGAAGTGATGCAGGTATCGGATGCCATGCGTGTCATTGAAGCCAAAGACCAGGAAATCGTTACGGCCATACAGCAGATTGAACATATTAGCAAAGAAAATGGCCTGCATACCCAGGCCGTCTCTGCGGCAACCGAGGAACAGACGGCTGCTATGCAGGAAATTGTATTTTCCAGTAAGCAATTAGAGGCTACTGTAGAAGAATTAGGACATATTGTAAGCCGATTTAAGCTATAAGGAACAGGTTATCCCCAAGGGATAATCCTAGCCTCTTATTGGACTGGAGTTTTATAGTTTTGCCCTATACACCTCCTTGAAAAAATCTGTCATAATTTAGATAAAGAACGATCGGGACAAGCTATCTAGTAAGGGACAGTTTTTTTAAAGGAGTGAATTGGAGTGCAGCTTTTTGTTGCCAGGCAGCCCATTTTTAACACTTCTCGCAAGGTGATAGCTTATGAATTATTATTTCGTCGTGAAAATCAGCCGGCCTATGACGGGGATGACGGAGACCGGGCTACAGAGGCGGTTATTGTTAACAGTTTTCTTGCCATTGGGATGGATGTATTGACCAATGGCAAGCGGGCTTTCATCAATTTTACCGATCAGGGGCTTAAAAACCGGATTGCAGAATTATTGCCAGCCGAGCTGGTCGCTGTGGAGATATTGGAAAGCGTTGAACCGGAGGCTGCCGTGCTTGCAGCTTGCCGGCAGCTTAAAAAGAAGGGCTATCTGCTCGTATTGGACGATTTTATTTTTCGGCCAGGGTATGAGCCGCTGATTGAGCTGGCCGATGTGATTAAGATTGATTTCTTGCTTACTCCGGCAGGGGAACGGGCTAAGATTGTCCAGCAATTTGGCGGGCGACCCGGCTTAAAGTTTCTGGCGGAGAAGGTTGAAACCGAACGGGATTTTCAAGAAGCTGTCAGGTCAGGGTATCATTATTTTCAAGGTTATTTTTTCAGCAAGCCTGTGGTTATTTCCCGCAAGAGTATTCCCTTTGGTCAAGTGGCTGCCTTTCGTTTGTTGAAGGCTGTCCATGCCGCTGTTCTGAATCTTAATCAAGTGGAAGCGATTATCCGGGAAGAAGTTGCTTTTTCCTATCAGTTGTTTAAATACATCAATTCGTCAGCCTTTAACTTGAGGAAAGAGATTCATTCCATCCGCCATGCCCTTGTGTTGCTTGGCCAGCGGGAACTGCAAAAGTGGGCATCGTTAATGGCCCTGCGGAATATGGGGGAAACCAAGCCGCAGGAACTGTTGGTTGCCAGTCTGCTGCGGGCGCATCTTAGTGAACTGGTAGCCGGCCGTCTTAAGACCGCTCCGATTGCAGCCGACGCTTTCCTGACAGGGCTATTGTCGCTTATGGATGCCGTTCTTGATCAGCCGATGACGGATATTATTGCCGAATTGCCGCTGCGAAAAGAAATTAAAGCTGCGCTGGCCGGTGAGAGCAATATTTTTCACGACATTTTAACCTTGTGTATTGCCTATGAGCGGGCCGAATGGGATGAAATTTTTCGTCTTGTCGATAAACTGGGCCTTGACGAAGCGGAATTACCGGGTTTAATGCTCAATGCACTGGCAGCGGTAGGCAGTGCAGATATTAAGCATGATTAACGCTGAAAGAAAAGGTGATTTTTCATGAAAAAATTTATCTGTTTAATATGTAATGCGGAGTGGTATAGTGCAAGCCAGATCGACAGCCCCTGCGAAATTTGCGGCGGGCTTATTGTTGAGGCTAGCCCCAAGGAACAAAGCTCCAACAGTGAAGACAACACAACACTGAATTAGGCAGTGCCAGAAGTCAATGGGCAACTGCCGGATTTATTTCATATAGAGTTAGCTTTTTTTAGTTCAAGGCAAACTTATCGAAAGATAAGGACGCAAAGCCATGGGTCTAAAGATCGGAAGATATAAGACTGCCAGGTTGCTAGAATGATTCGTCATGTCGGCACCCGGCAGTTTTATTTTGTTATGCTGTTTATTTGCCTTAAAAGGATGGTGGAAGGATGGTTGTAAAACGCCATTTTTTAACTCATGTTGTTCCGGGAATGGTGCTTGCCAAGGCTATTCAAACCGAAAACCAAATCTTAATTCCAGAAGGAACTATTTTAACGGAAGACCATATCCAATTGCTCAGAAGCAGCGGGTTTGCCAAAATTGAAATTCTGGAAGTACAGATCGATCAAGTGGAAAGTTTGCCTGTCGAATTTACGATTGCCTATCAGCAGATCGTGCAGGCTGTTCGGCAGTTATTTATGCAGGTCCGTTACTTTCAGATGTTTCGTTTGAAAGACTTTAAGCAGATTCTGGATTGGTGGGCGGAACCGGTATTGCATTCGGCCCGGCTTTTAAATTATCTTAATTGGGTAAGCCGTGAAGAAGACTATGTTTTTCGTCATTCGGCTAATGTGGCTATTATCAATGGATTATTAGGAAAATGGATGGGATTGCATCCCTTTGTGCAGCAAGAATTAGTGTTAACAGGTTTATTACATGATATCGGCAAAGCTCAGATTCCTTTAGAAATTTTAAATAAGCCGGGCCGTCTGGAGGAAAAAGAGATGGAACTGATGAAATCACACGCGGAAGCCGGATTTGATCTGCTCAACAGAACCAATGGGATTTCATCCGACGTGCTGCTCGGGGTGGCTCAGCATCATGAGCGTATTGACGGATCAGGCTATCCGTTAGGTCTCCCGGCTGTGAATATTCACTTATATGCTAAGATTACGGCAGTCGCGGATTGTTATGATGCTATGACGTCAGATCGCAGTTATTATAAACGGCGGACACCATTTTCGGTTATGGAAGTCTTGCATACAGAGATGTTCAGCAAATTGGACCCAACGGTTTGCAGTGTATTCATGAGCCGGGTTAAAAATTTATTTATTGGGGCGATGGTCTTATTAAGTGACGGTCGTCAGGCCGAAGTCGTCCTGTTAGGAAGCCATGCAGCTATGCGTCCGACTGTAAGAACAAAAGACGGTCAATTTATCGATCTTGAGAAAAATCAAGAGCTGTTTATTGTGGCTTTAAGCAATTGAAAGCCAGGTTAAATAATGTGGATCGAAAGGGTTTGCCAGCAGGAAATAGATTGAAAATCAAGAACTATTATTGCAATTATGCAACAACGTTTGTTATGGCCTACTCATTGCAGTGAATTTTTACTGGAGAGGATTTTATAGATGACACGTAATTATGAGTTTTCATGGGATTTGCTCGGAGATATTCAACTTGGCCGCCCTAATCTTGGCCCGATGGTTGGAATTGACGTCTACCGGCTTATGCAATATTGTTTCCGGGATGTGCTTGAACAGAATTTTGGTGCCGAAAAGGCGGATCAGCTATTTTTTGAAGCCGGTAAGCTTGCCGGAATGCAATTTTATCTCAATGTCATTAAAGAAGCGGCTAATTTTAATGATTTTATCAAAAGTCTGCAGGCTGCATTAGTGGAAAAGAAGATCGGTATTCTGCGGGTGGAAAGTGCTGATTTTGATCATGGAAAGTTTATCCTCAGTATTTTTGAAGATTTGGACTGTTCAGGTTTGCCCGAACTGGACCATGTCCTCTGTGTTTATGATGAAGGTTTTTTGGCCGGTCTTTTTGAAGGCTTTACCGGTAAAAAATATCAAGTGCAAGAGGTGGATTGCTGGTGTACAGGTGACCGTACCTGTCGCTTCACGGCGGAATTGATTCAGCAATGACATTACAGTCTGTGGGAGGACTATGGATGTGAAACGGGAAGCCATCATGGCCCTGCTGGGGGAATTATTACAAAGACGTGGTATTTCTGACCAACTGGATGGCCAAGAGCCATCGTTGCGGCAACTTATTGAAGACTTTATTGCCATCCGGGATTTTACTCATGCCATATCGAATGGTGACTTGACTCAGAATCTGGAGCTAAAAGGGTTTTGGGCCGGGGCATTAAAAGCCTTACAAGCCAATCTGCGTCATTTGACCTGGCAAGCCCGAATGGTCGCTTCGGGAGATTATAGTCAGCATGTTGACTTTATGGGAGACTTTTCAATTGCGTTTAATACCATGATTCGCCGTCTGGAGCAGGCAGAAGAAAACGAACGGAAATACATTCAGGCATTAAAGGAAAGTGAGCAAAAATATCGCCTAATTGCAGAAAACACCGATGACGTCATTTTGTTGATGGACCGGGAGCTTGGAGTTCGTTACATTAGTCCCTCGATCGAAAAACTGCTGGGGTATACGGCGGAGGAATTTCAACAGCTGCCGCTGGCTGAACGGGTACTGCCGCTTATGGAGTCGACACTAAAAAGTTTATTGAATCCAGAGCAGTTAAGCCAGACACAATTGCCTGTTTTGCTTGAACTTGAGCAGCGCTGCAAGAATGGTAAATTGATTTGGATGGAATCGCTGATTAGTATTGTCAAGGATGATACCGGCCAATTTTCCGGCTTTTTATGTGTCACCCGTAATATTACCATTCGGAAGCAAACTGAAAACTTACTGCAGCGTTCTTATGTCCGGAAACAAAGAAATGATTTCTTTAATCAATTGCTGCAGGGCTCACCCGGTTCAGAAGCAGAAATCTATGCAGCCGCCCTAAGACTGGGGATTCAGCTTTACCCGCGATTTGCGGTGCTTTTTCTTGATATTGAGCATGATCAAACCGGGCAGGAAGGCTCGGAAGGGTTACGGCAGAAGCAGCAGACAATTGATACCGTTTTGGATATGCTCAATACTCCGGACGGCTCTGTCATTGCATGGGAAGCTTCTACTGGAATTGGAATTTTGCATTATTTACCGGTTATGGCTGATCGCAAGATACAGGAATTAGCGATTGCAAACGGGTATGCTCATCGTGTTTTGGCGGCTTTTCCTGACAGTCCGATCAGAATCGGCATTAGTGATTATTTTGATGGTATGCTGGAATTTACGCGGAGATTCGAGCATGCGCAAACTGCTGTAACTGCCGGGCGTGTTTTAGTACCGCAAGAGTTGGTGTGCCATTTTGAAGATTGCGGAGTCTATCAGGTGATTACTGGCTTTGCGATGACCGAGGAAGCTTGCCTATTTGTTGAACGTACGTTAGGGCGGTTGATTCATTATGACCGGCTGAACGGCACCAACTTGATTCTGACCTTAGAAAAGATTTTGGCAGGGCCCAATACTAAGGAAGTTGCCAGACAATTATTTGTGCATCATAAAACCATTGCCTTCCGTAAGCAGCGGATTGAACAGATCTTGAATGTCAGCCTGGATTCGGCCGATACCCGCTTGTTGTTGGAAATGGCATTGCGTTTGCAAAAAATCGCACAAATCTATGTAATATAAAAAGACCCGCCATGCGGGGTCTTTTCGTTTGCAGTGATCATCTGTAGTCTGTTCTTTTATTCAGGATTGGCTAACGTAGCTTGCACCCGTTTGGTTCGCTATTGAATTTGCACCATTGATCAAGATATAAGAAAAAAGATCACTTATAAGTGATCTTTTTTCCTCTTAGTGGATGGATCGTACCGATAAGCTGGCATCAGGCATTCTTTTTGGCCATCAGCCCGGCAACCTTTTGGGCAAAGCCAATAGGATCTTCAGGAGCAAGCCCTTCCATCAGCAGGGCTTGGCCATAAAGCAATTCACAATAATCTTTGAAGGCCGTTGAGCCGGGAGTAGTTTCGTGAAGCTGCTTTAAAACGGCAAAGACTTCATGAGCAGGGTTGAGCTCTAGAATACGCTGGGCTTTAAACGTAGTTCTGTCCATTTCAGCCAGAATTTGTTCCATAGAAAGGCTAATTCCTTGGTCACCGGCTACCAGGCATACCGGGCTGGATTTCAGACGGGTGCTGATTTTGACATCCGCAATTTTTCCGGCAAGCGTTTCTTTGACTGCTTCCAGTAATGATTGGTTTTCCTTGGTTAGCGTTTCCGTTTCTTCTTTGGCCGTTTTCGTATCAACATCATCCAGGTTTAATTCGCCGCGGCTGACTGATTGGAATTTCTTCTCTTGATAGTCAGCCAGAGCATCAATGGCAAATTCATCAACCCGGTCAAGCAGATAGAGGACTTCAATGCCTTTTTCTCTGAGCAGTTCCATTTGCGGCAGCCGTTCCACCGCAGCGCGATCCTTACCGGCTGCGTAATAAATGACGGTTTGACCCTCAGGCATGCGCGCTATATATTCGGCCAGAGTTGTGAGCTCTTCAGAAGCTGAGGAGGGGAAGAGCAGCAAATCTTTTAATTTGTCCCGGCTGGCAAAGTCGGAATAGACGCCGCTTTTGATGGCTTTGCCGTATTCTTTCCAAAATTCCTGGTATTTGGCCCGGTCTTTGCTTAATAAATTTTCTAATGTTTTCAGGACACTTTTTTCTAAATTTTTACCGACTTTGGTTAATTGTGTACTGTGCTGCAGTAACTCGCGTGAGATGTTCAGCGAAAAATCCGGGGAGTCGACTAAACCGCGGACAAATCGCAAATATTCCGGCAGCAAGTCCTTGTAGTTCTCCATAACAAAAACATTTCTGGAATAAAGCCGGATGCCTGACGTGGTTTCCCGTTGGTAAAAATCAAAGGGAGCATGGGCAGGGATAAAGAGCACGGTGGTATATTCTACTGCACCTTCAACTTTGGAATGAATGACTTCAAGCGGATCTTCCCAGTCGTGGAAGAGGTCTTTGTAGAGCGTATTGTATTCCTCTTGGGTAATTTGATTTTTATTTTTTGTCCAGAGCGGTGTCATGGAATTCAAGGTACGCACTTCGGTGGTCTGAACGGGTGCTGCATCTTCAATCAAATTTCCTTCGGCATCACGCGGTTTTTCTTCGTGCGTAAAGTTCATCTTAATGGGATAGCGGATATAATCGGAATATTTTTTTACTAAATTTTGCAGTGTGTAGCGGTTGAGAAAGTTTTCATTTTGCCGTTCAGGAGAGCCATATTCATCGTGCAGTGTCAGGATCAGCATTGTCCCGCGAGTTTCTTTGTCATATTCCTCGATGGTATATGTACCGTCACCGGTTGATTCCCAGCGGACCCCTTTGGGCTGACCGGGAGCACGGGTAATTAAGGTTACTTTTTGGGCGACCATAAAGGCTGAGTAGAATCCTACACCAAACTGTCCGATGAGTTCACTGTCGGTAGCGGCCGTGTTTTCCTGCATCTTTGCCAAAAAAGCTTTCGTGCCGGATTTGGCAATCGTACCGATGTTTTCAACAACCTCGTCATAAGTCATGCCAATGCCGTTATCCGAGATGGTGAGTGTTTTGGTTTGCTCATCAGGGATAAGAAAAATTTCAAATTCACTGTCTCCTTCTATCAGATCAGGATTGGTTAACGCATCAAAACGCAGCTTATCGATGGCATCTGAGGCATTAGAGATCAGCTCACGCAGGAAAATTTCCCGATTGGTGTAAATGGAATGAACCATCAGGTCTAACAGTTGTTTGGTTTCTGCCTGGAATTGGCGGGTTTCAGCAGTCATAAGAAGCCTCCTTATTCATGTTATATGGTTTCCATCCGTGCGAAGACTGGACGGAGAATAGGATAATAAAAAACAGATTGTTAGCACTCCGCTCATATGAGTGCTAATATTATGATAACGGAGAGTGAACTTAAAATCAATTCGTAAATTGCGATAAAGACCAGGATTTTGCACGAATTTGCTGATTATGCCAGTGTTTTCCAAGGAAGATAGCGCAAATGACCGGCTTTCTTAATTTTTTAAGTAAAATCATTGAATCATTTTCTGAAAAGGTCTAAAATGGTAGATAAAATTCAAGATTGAGGGAAAATGAGATGGAACAAGAAAGAAAAAAAGTTCCTGAAGGCATTCTGGCCGCAATAGGAGCTTATGTTTTATGGGGAATTCTGCCGGTATACTGGAAAATGATTGCTGCTGTTCCGGCTCATGAAATTTTAGCGCACCGGATTTTTTGGTCTTTTATTTTTATGGCTTGCATTTTGTGGATATGGAAAAGATATTCGGTCTGCTATGATGAGTGCCGTCAGGCCTTTACCCAACCCAAAAAAATAATAGCCCTGCTGTCCGGGGCTGTGCTGATCAGTATGAACTGGTTTATTTATATCTGGGCTGTCAATCATGACCGGGTCATTGAGACCAGTCTTGGTTATTACATCAATCCATTATTTAATGTGCTCATTGGAATCTTTTTGCTGCGGGAGAAACTGTCGTTTTGGCAATTGGTGTCCGTCCTGCTGGCCGCTGTCGGAGTTATCAATCTGGCACTGAATTTTGGCAGTATTCCTTGGGTTGCCATGATGCTGGCCATTTCTTTCGGCTTTTATGGTTATTGCAAAAAAATTGCCGGCTTGAGTGCGCTGACCAGCATTACGTTGGAAACGCTCATTACAGCACCGTTTGCGCTCATCTATTTGGTACTGCTGCATGCGGGTGGTGGCGGTTTTGCCTTGACTTTTTCCGGGCAAACGGCTTTGCTGATTGGTACGGGAGTGGTTACTGCCATCCCGCTCCTGTTGTTTTCCAATAGTGCCAACAAATTGTCGCTGACTGTCCTGGGGCTTATTCAATATGTATCGCCGACGATTGGTTTAATGCTGGGTATTTTTCTGTATCACGAAACTTTTACAGTGACTCATTTTGTGTCATTTGGCTTTATTTGGCTGGCTTTATTGGTATTTTCACTATCCAAAACGCCGTTATTTACCCAACTGGAACTGCTGATTAGTAAAAAACGCTGTATAGAGTCCTGATTTCAATGTCAACGCCATGATCAAATTTAAATACATTATTTGGAGTGATGGATGATGAAAAGCTTTCGCAAAGAACTGACCTTTCATTTACCTGAACGCAGAGGGTTCGTTAATATTACAGCTTGTGTGGAGCAAGCTCTGGCTGAGAGCAACATTCAGGAAGGACTGCTCTTATGTAATGCTATGAATATTACAGCCAGTGTTTTCATTAACGATGATGAAAAGGGGCTGCATCAGGATTTTGAGGCATGGCTGGAACAGCTGGCACCGGAGAAGCCTCATAGTCAATACCGTCATAATGGGTATGAGGATAACGCCGATGCTCATTTAAAACGAACTGTGATGGGGCGGGAAGTGGTTGTTGCAGTAACGAACGGCAAATTGGATTTTGGTACCTGGGAGCAGATTTTTTACGGCGAGTTTGATGGTAAAAGACCTAAGCGCGTACTCATCAAAATCATTGGTGAATAGGCTTTTCTACTTTAGGTTTTTTGCCTTTATGACAAGAAAATGTGGTTTTTTGGTCAAACTGTCATACACGTGCGGGTGTTTTTTCTGGAATGCTGCTGTCGGTACCGGTTCCAGCAGCATTTCAATAACAAAACCACCCTCAATGACGGCTGCGATGATTTGTTGAAGCGGTCGCCGGTAAAATTGGACAGGCACTGTTCCGAGCGGGGTTTCCCACTCATCTTGCAAAAGTTCGGTGGCAAAATAATTTTCACGCCGGAAAGTCGTAAAGTCCATGAACGGGTGATGAACGGAAAAAATCAGGCAGCCGGAAGCCTTAAGGACCCTGCCAAATTCACTCATGACAAGTGTCCAGTCTTTTAGATAATGCAACGTTAACGAGGATAGCACAATATCGATAGAGCAATCTGCAAGGAAACTTAAGGGATGATTCAGATCAGCTTGGATAATGTCGGCTTTTGTGCCGACTCTTTTTTTGGTCATTTTCAGCATTTTCGGGCTGAAATCCACTGCCGTGACAAGAGCTCCATGATCTAACAGCCACTTACTGTACCAACCGGCGGCGCAGCCGGCATCCAGCACTTTCTTTCCCCGGACATCCGGCAATAGAGATAAGGTGGCCGGCCTTTCATAATCCGCATTAAAAGGCTTGGTATCAACATCGGTATAATAATATTCAGCCATGGTTTCGTAAGAATCAAAAGCAATCGAATGGCTCGGGCTTACGGATGCTGTTTTTGACGGTTTCAAATTTGGATACCTCATGATTTTTGTTTATTTTTTTATTTACGCCGTTTTGCGGGATAAATCCTATCTATTTTATGTACTGTATGTTTTTTTATGTTGCTTTATCACTGCAAGTACATGGTTATTCCAGGTTATTACTTGACCTGCCCTACCAGATTATAATGCTGTTTTTGGGTTATGTCTGGCTGCAGCCTTTGGAGTTTCGCTGCTATTTATCCGGCCGTTTTTGCAGATCAAGTCCCGGTCAGGATTTGATAAGCTGCTTCTCGGGATGCTGGCCATTGCGATTTTCCAGGGGGGATTAGGCAGTCCGGGTTATAATATCTGGCCAATCAAATTGCGCATGACTTAGGTGTGCTGGGACGCGGGTCATCTTGATGATTACCGGTATTCGCTACGTCAGGAGTTTCGACCGGTTCGATATTATATGTTGCTTGGGGAACGTTTGAACGTGCCGACACAGCCCTTTATCAGGCCAAAGCCAACGGCCGCGATTGCACAATCGGCTTATGACTTCATATCAGCTGCAAAAGGAAGATTTTTGCCAGCCGGTTTTTATTGATTTCATTTTTTTACAGATGAAAAAGTATTGCTAGCTGTGTATAATAGGCATTGGTCGCAATTCGATACAAAGGGGAATGAGATGTTCAATTTACTTAACACTTATTATGGCAAAATATTTGCAGGCTTTTGGGGTCAACAGTTTACGGTTGTTGCCTTAGGGATTCTAAGTGCTCTTTATTTTGGTTTGCTGGGGATTGCGTGGGCTGTTACCGGAGAGTTTACTCGCTGGGGAGCTCATATCCTGCAATTGTTTGGCCAAGATATTACGCAATACAGTTATTTAAAACTCATTAGTTTTAGCGGATCGCCGCTTACCCGTAACGATGGGATTATGGTGGCCGGAATGTTTGTTGGAGCGTTTACCAGTGCATTGCTTGGCCAAAATGTTAAACTGCGCATTCCAACAGCCAGAAGAGTTTTGCAGGCATTAGCCGGAGGAATTATTGCCGGATTTGGTACCAGGATGGCAATGGGTTGTAATCTGGCCGCGCTTTTCAGCGGTATTCCCCAGTTTTCCTTCCATACCTGGCTTTTTACTATCGGGACGATTTGCGGTACTTATTTTGGATTAAAACTCAGTATGAAACCATGGATGATGGGGCAGCCCAAATTGGTTGCCGTTAGCACAGTGAGCGATCATGCCGAAAATCCGCTCTATTACCGTATTCAGCCTTATATCGGTGCAGTGGTCTTTTTCCTATTCGTTTATTTTCTTTGGCAGCAAGCGGGGATAGCCGTTCCGGTAAACTTGTTCATTGCTGCCGTTTTTGGTTTTGGGTTTGGCTTTCTGATTCAAAAGGGG
>CAMJML010000014.1 GCA_946407015.1 uncultured Selenomonadales bacterium
TAACGGTTACCTGATCGGCGGTGGTCAGAGGCCGGATATCGGTCTGTCCGGAAGCATTGGTTTTGATGACGACATTGTTGCTGCCGTCGTTACCGTAAATCAGGATATTATCCGATGTGTTGGTAATAGCCCGGATGTCTAAATCGGTAGCACTCACAGCAACACTATCGGTACTGCTATTTAAAGGCCGGATGTCGGTTCGTCCTGTACCGTCAGTCAGTAACGGTCTGACACTGGTTCCATCAAAACCATAAAGCTGGCTCTTTAACTGTTCGGGTTGATCCTGCAGAACTTTTAAATTTGGCATCCCATTCTCTTCCTTTCGTTTAACATAATACCTACATTGTACTTTATTCGGCGATGGGGTAGAGT
Source organism: uncultured Selenomonadales bacterium (assembly GCA_946407015.1). Classification (GTDB taxonomy): domain Bacteria; phylum Bacillota; class Negativicutes; order DSM-1736; family Dendrosporobacteraceae; genus CAMJML01. The sequence goes on from CAMJML010000014.1 coordinate 373, forward strand.
GTTACATAAATTTGTGCCATATTACGCCGAATCAATGACAAACGTGAGCGAGAAAGAATATGTTACAATGAGAGGAGGAATGGGCGTGGCTACAATTTTTATCAAACCGCCTTTTTTTAATGCTTCGATCCTCACGAAATGGGGATCGGAAGCATGTTTATTATATAAACACAAAGACCATTTGTTGATAGGAAAGCATTCCGGCAATATTTATCGAGCCGTTTTTCAATTTGAGATGCCCCGTTTGCCGGTCGGGACTGTGATTATGAGTGCCCGCTTTTTTTCTTACATTGCTTTTCTTGAGAACAAGGAACTCATACCCTTGCTTTTGGATAGTTATCAAATATTATCAAAAGTCCATCCGAAAAAAATATCCAATCATAGACCTATTCTCATGCAGAGTCCGCCTGTCGCTAGTCTGGAACTTATGAATGGTCCGTATGGCTTTGTTGCATTTGATCTTACGGTACTCGTTCAAAAATGGCTTAGTGGGGCGGCTGCTAATCTTGGAATATTAGTAAAAAGCCGTAACGAAACAATGGATCACGTTATTGGTTTAACCGGTAAAAATTATTGGGATTCGCAGCAGTGGCCATACCTTGAAATAAGTTATGCTGAGTTTAATCAGGCAGCTTGCAGTGATCCTAATGTGATTGATCGATTGGAAAATGTAAACACGATGGCCCAATGGCGCCAAACGGCTGCGATGAATCTTCTTTGCTTCAATTATTCTTACATTGCGGTCAATACCGGGTCATCTTCGGCTATTGTCCTGCTGCAGCAAAGTGCGGATGGGCAATATTGGCAGGATAGCAGTGCTGAGACAGTAGTTTTGCCGGGACAATCGGTTACGCTGATCCCTAATTTTATTATGAAATATGCGCGGCTTTGCTTCAAATCGGAGATGTTGACTCAAAGTACGACGTTAGATATTTACTTGCAGGGGCGAATTGGAGGCAGTTAATCAGGCCATTAAAGCAACCTGGGAAAATTGGGTGTTAGGAATGTAAAGGATATAAATAAAGATTGACTCGCATACAGTCAAAATTATATAATGAAAGAAATAATTGTGTACAAAGATGTATCGATCAATTCAGAGACAATATCTCGAAGTTGATTGATTTTTTGTTTTCAAAGACTTTACACAGCGAGGTGTCAGCTTTAGGTCAATGCGGCCTGATGGCTGACTTTTTATTTTATAAAAGGAGCTGAATAGTATGAAAACAGTGAGTTTGTATGAATCAATTTATGGTTTGGCTGAATTATTGGCGAAAGCAAATGAGGAATTCCGTCATCTCTGGATTCCCATGCGCGGCATGGCGGCAAAAGATCATAGTTTACGTACTGTTCAGTTCCTGCAAAGAAAATAGTTTTGATCCAAAAATGAGCCAGGCGGCTCTTTTTTGATGTACATGATAGGAGCTATGCCCGTGTACGAATCAGGCCTGGGGGACGTCGTTAGACAATTTCGGACATAAATGCTAAAATTTTAACTATTGAAAGCTGCGATAGGAGGCAAACGTTTTGTATAGCACTGTTTTATTTGATCTTGATGGAACGCTGACCGACCCGAAGCCGGGGATTACCAGGTGTGTGCAGTATGCCTTAGCGAAATTAGGTATTGATGAACCGGATTTGGAACGGTTAGTGCCCTTTATCGGCCCGCCGCTGCTCAACTCTTTTAAGGAATTTTATCATCTGGATGATCAGCGGGCCCAACAAGCGTTACAGTATTATCGTGAACGCTTTTCCACAGTTGGACTTTATGAAAATGCTGTCTTTCCCGGAATTGAAGGCATGCTGCGTGAATTAACTGAACAAGGCAAGAAATTGCTGGTTGCTACTTCAAAACCTACTGTTTTTTCACTGAAAATTATTGAGCATTTTAAATTGCAGTCTTATTTTGAAGCGGTAGTGGGCAGCAATCTTGATGGTACTCGAGTTGAGAAAGCTGAGGTCATTGAATTTGCGCTCTCGCAGCTTTCTCATGGTGATTTAAGCCATGTCTTAATGGTTGGAGACCGGAAGCATGATGTGATTGGTGCAAAAAAGAACGGAATTGATGTGGCTGCAATCAGCTATGGTTATGGGAGCATAGAGGAATTGGCAGAGGCTCAACCGACTTATCTGTTCACATCTGTACAAGCGCTGCACGAATTTTTACGGGCAAATTAACATAGTCATTCAAAAAAACATCTCAGGGGATCATTTAGCCCAAGAGATGTTTTTCTTGTTTGGAAAAATTCATAAATTTTTCTGGTTATGGCAAATAATGTGCTTCAATGGTTACGTAATGTCAAAATATACCGAACGATTTTATAAAATACCATTGAAAAAGTTCGATAAAGGCGATTATAATAGGTATTGTGTTTTCAAAGTATACATTTTGAATAGATGATTTACTTGGTACGGATTGTTTGTTTGATAAAGTCCTTGGGAAAACGTTAAGAGGAGAAGGAAGCATGTTTACAATCAAAGAACTGGCTCAGCCGGATACACTCACAGAAGCTTACAACCTGCTAATAGCAAAAAAAAATAATGCCGTACTGGGAGGCTGCGCTTTTCTCAGAATGGGCTCCTATCCGATTGCTACCGCTGTAGATTTGACGAAGTTGAATTTAAGTTTTATCCGCGAAGCCGATGATTATATTGAGATCGGGGCAATGACTACTTTTCGTGAAATTGAAGTTTCGCCCATTTTACAACAGTATGCAAATGGTGTGTTGCCTAAAGCTGTCAGTCATGTATTAGGGGTTCAGTTTCGCAGTGTTGTGACAGTCGGGGCCTCTGTCTATGCCAAATACGGGTTTTCGGATTTGATCACGGCATTGCTTGCCCTTAATGCTGAAATCGAGCTGGTCCAGGGAGGGAGAATGCGATTAGCTGAGTTTTTGGAAAAACCGCTCACTAAAGACATATTGAGCCGGATTTGGATCAGAAAACTTGAATGCAGGGCATCGTACCAGACTCTGCGTATGTCTGCCAGTGATTATCCTCTGCTCAATGCTGCCGTCACTCAAACAGGTTCCCATTGGCTGGTCGCAGTTGGTGCAAGACCTCGAAAAGCAGCGATTGCACAACAACTATCAGCTGCTTTATCGGCTAGCAAGATTGACTTGGAGCAGCTTGATTTTTTTGCTAATATCGCTAGTGAAGAGCTTAGCTTTGGGACAAATGCTAGAGGAACGGCCCAGTATCGCCGGGCCATGTGCAAAGTTTTGATTAAACGGGCCATTAAAGAGGTGTTAATGTGCGAATCAGTGTAACCATCAATGATAAAATGGTTCATCTGGATGTGGAATTTGATGAATTCCTGGCAGATGCTTTGAGAAAACATGGCTTTTTTAGTATTCGAAAAGGCTGTGATACGAGTTGCTGTGGATTATGCACGGTCTGGGTGGATGGCCGGCCGACCCTGTCTTGTTCTGTGCTGGCTTTCCGGGTTGATGGAAAAACCATTACAACCATTGAAGGGGTTCAACAGGAAGCGGAGCAATTTGCTCAAATCTTGGCTGCTGAGGGAGCAGAACAGTGTGGCTTTTGCAGTCCTGGTTTTATTATGACCGTGCTGGCGATGAAGAAGGAACTTACCCAGCCAACGGAAGAGCAAATTATCCATTATCTTACCGGAAACTTGTGCCGTTGTACCGGTTACATGGGGCAATTACGGGCTGTTAAAATGTATTTGGGGGGAACGGCATGAAGCTGGTTGGAAAAGGAATTGCCAAAATTGATGCTATGCCGATCGCAACAGGCAAACCTGTTTATACCGAAGATCTGGCTTATCAAGATGCCTTGGTGGTTAAAGTTCTGCGTAGTCCGCATGCTTTTGCACGGATTAAAGCGATTGACACCAGTAAGGCTGAGAAATTAGCCGGTGTTGAGTGTGTCTTGACTTATCAAGATGTACCCAAAGTCCGGTTTACTTTAGCGGGGCAATCTTATCCCGAGCCATCTCCTTATGACCGGCTGATCCTGGAGGATTTAGTGCGCTATGTGGGAGATGAAGTGGCCATTGTAGCGGCTATTGACGAAAAAACCGCATTGAAAGCGATAAAATTGATTAAGGTTGAGTACGAGCTGCTTGAACCGGTGCTGGATTTTGAGCAGGCCATTGGACATTCATCGGTTATTCATCCGGAAGCCGATTTGCATTGCAACTTTGATATCGGATTGGACAAAGAACAGAATATTGTTTCCTCCTACAAGCTCGAGGCCGGCGATGTTGAGGCTGAGTTACAACAGTGTGCCGTTGTTGTGGAAGGGACTTACTATACCCAAGCTCAGGCTCATGCCATGATGGAGACGTACCGGGCCTTCAGCTATTTGGATCATGCCGGGCGGCTAGTCCTGATCAGTTCTACGCAAATTCCCTTTCATGTGCGCCGCAAACTGGCCCGGTCGCTCCAGATTCCTGCCAGCAAAATCCGGGTGATCAAGCCGCGGATCGGCGGTGGCTTTGGTGGCAAGCAGACGGTTGCTGTCGAGCCGTTTGTAGCAGCAGTCACCCTCAAGACAGGCAAGCCGGCTTTGCTCGTGTATGACCGGAAAGAAACTTTTACAGCTACGACCAGCCGTCATGCCATGCGTCTAAAGGTGAGACTGGGGGCTGACCAGGATGGATTTATTCAGGTTGTCGATATTGAGGGTTTATCGGATACCGGAGCCTATGGCGAGCATGCATCAACGGTTTTTTCGGTTGTAGGAGATAAAACGTTGCCTTTATATAACAAGACGAAAGCAGTCCGGTTTATGGGGAATGTTGTTTATACCAATAAGCTGCCGGCCGGAGCCTTCCGTGGCTATGGAGCTACCCAGGGAACCTTCGCCCTGGAAGCTACTGTAAATAAGCTTGCGGCTAAACTTCAGATAGACCCGACTGAGTTACGAATGAAAAACCTGATTAAGCAGGGCGAAACCTGCCTGACTTACGGGGGGAAGATTTTAGGGAGCTCAGCCCTTGACCGCTGTATTGAGACCGGAAAAAAAATGATTGGCTGGTCGGAGAAATACCCCCGCCGTGAGCTGGACAATCATAAAGTGCGAGCAGTCGGCATGGCTGTCACTATGCAAGGGTCCGGCATTGCCGGTATTGATACTGCGTCAGCCGAAATTAGGCTTAATGATGACGGCAATTATACTCTGCTCATCGGGTCGACCGATATGGGGACAGGCAGTGATACCATCTTGTCTCAGATGGCGGCTGAAACACTGGATACCGACATGGAGCATATGATTGTCCATGCTGCCGATACCGATGTATCGCCCTACGATCCGGGTTCTTATGCTTCCAGTACGACCTATGTAACCGGGATGGCTGTGGTTAAAGCCGCAGAAGATTTAAGGCAGCAAATGCTGACGCAAGCAGCCAGGTTTTTAGAAGCTGATCCTCAGGAGCTTGTGTTTGACGGAACATTATTTCAAACCGGTGATGGGCTGCGCAGTTTGACTTTGGTTAAGTTGGCCGAGCTCTTGGTGCTGGGGCTGGGCAATAAACAATTGGTTGGTCAGGCTACCTATGGCAGCCCGGTATCACCGCCGCCTTTTATTGCCGGTTTTGCCGAGGTTGAAGTGGACCAGGAAACCGGGCAGGTGAGCGTCCTTGATTTTGTTGCGGTTGCCGATTGCGGTACGGTGGTCAATCCTAATCTGGCCAGGATTCAGGTCGAGGGCGGGATTGTTCAGGGGATTGGCCTGGCTCTATATGAAGATGTCCGTTATGATGAAAAAGGGACTCTGCAAACCAATACGTTTATGCAATATAAAATTCCCACCCGCAAGGATATCGGTACCATCCGGGTTGCCTTTGAGGAAAGCTATGAACCGACCGGTCCTTTTGGTGCCAAATCAATCGGAGAGGTCGTTGTGAATACTCCGGCTCCAGCGATTGTTAATGCCATTTACCATGCGACCGGAGTGATGCTGGACAGCCTTCCCGTTACACCGGAAAAATTATATCGAAAGATGCAAGACAGACCGATCAGACAGGAGATGGAACATGAATAAGAAAGCCGTTCACCCAGTTGATGAAATTCTCCCATTAGGACAACTATTTGCTTATGGCCTGCAGCACGTCCTGGCGATGTATGCCGGAGCTGTTGCCGTACCTCTCATTATTGCCAATGCACTGAATTTGCCGAAAGAACAGTTGATTTACTTGATTAATGCGGACTTATTTACTTGTGGAATTGCAACGCTGATCCAAACCCTTGGTTTCTGGAAGCTGGGTGTCAGAATTCCGATCATTCAGGGCGTGACATTTGCCGCCGTGACGCCGATGATTATGATTGGCAAGGCGCATGGATTAACCGGAATTTACGGATCAGTCATTATTGCCGGGATCATTACTTTTTTAGTCAGTCCTTATTTCAGCCGTTTGATTCGTTTTTTCCCGCCGGTGGTTACCGGCTCAATCATCACCATTATTGGCGTTTCTTTGCTTCCTGTGGCCGTGCGGTGGGCCGGAGGCGGCAATCCATCGGCAGCTAATTTCGGTGCACCGTTATTTATTGGGCTGGCTTTTCTGGTTTTACTGCTGGTTTTATTCTTCTATCGCTATTTTAAAGGCTTCATGAGTAATATTGCTGTTTTACTGGGCTTGCTTGCCGGAACCATCATCGCGATTCCTTTCGGTTTGGTTAATTTTTCCGAAGTATCGAAAGCAGCCTGGCTGGGTGTCACGACGCCTTTTGCATTTGGAATGCCGACGTTTGATCTGGCAGCCATTGCGGCCATGACCTTAGTGATGCTGGTAGTGATGACTGAAACTACGGGAGACATTATCGCAGTGGGTGAAATTATTGATAAACCGATCAATCAGGAGGATTTAACCCGTGGTTTGCGGGCTGATGGATTCTCGACCATGCTCGGCGGTATCTTCAATGCTTTCCCTTACACGGCCTATGCTCAAAATGTAGGCTTGGTTGGATTGACAAGGGTTAAAAGCCGGTATGTGGTCGCTGCTGCCGGGGTTATCTTGATGGTATTAGGCTTGTTTCCTAAAGCGGCTGCCGTGGTGGCGTCCATTCCCAATCCTGTCTTGGGGGGAGCTGGAATTGCGATGTTTGGTATGGTAACAGCCAGCGGCATTAAAACACTGTCCAAAGTGAAATTTGAAGGAACGCACAATATGATGGTGGTTGCCATCAGTATTGCGGTGGGCTTGATTCCGTTGGCTGTTCCGGGATTCTATCAAAAGTTTCCTGCTTGGGCCCAAGTGATTTTGCATAGCGGGATTACGGCAGGCAGTGTGATTGCCATTGTTTTAAATGCGTTATTCAATGGTCCTAATCAACCTTCTGAGCAGATGCCCAGACAAGAATATTTATAAGCTTATAGACTTGTGATCATCTTAGTCCTATGTCTGGCAGGACTTTACTGGCAGTGTATGGAAATACGCTGTATGTATACCTGCAGCCGGTATGAGGCGGTTTTGCTTTGGGTAAGCAGGCCGTAACGGGTCATACTAGTGACAGACATAGCAGCGCATGATCACAAGTCGTTTCTTTTTTGCAGCAATACAGGGTCTAATATACATAGAGGTGACAACATGCAGGAACTGGTTTTAATCAGAGGAGGTGGCGATATTGCATCAGGAATTGCCCACCGTTTACATCGCAGTGGGTTTAAAGTCGTCATGACTGAGTTGGCTCAGCCGACTGTTGTGCGGCGAAGTGTTGCCTTTGCTCAAGCTGTCTTTGAAGGACAAATGGCCGTAGAAGGGGTTACCGCCAGAAAAGTGGATGTGGATCAGGTTGCCGAAACATTATCAGCAAATTGTATTCCCCTTATCGTGGATGACAAAGCGCGCTGCTGCAAGGAACTTAGACCCGGAATCCTGGTGGATGCTATTTTAGCCAAACGGAATATGGGTACCGGGCTTCTGGATGCTCCTGTTGTGATTGGTATTGGTCCTGGGTTTACGGCAAAACATGATGTGCATGCTGTTGTGGAAACGATGCGCGGTCACGACCTGGGACGGGTTTATTATGAAGGAGCGGCACTTGAGGATACCGGAATACCGGGAGAAATTGGCGGTTACACCATCGAACGACTTATCAAATCTCCGGCATGTGGCGTTTTTAGCAGCTGTTCTGTTATCGGTGCTGCCGTAACAGCCGGTGACGTGATCGGGTATGTAAATGGGAGTGAAGTCAAGGTAAGCATTTCAGGTGTTTTACGGGGCATTATTCAGGAAGGCACCTCCGTTCAGACCGGGATGAAGCTGGGCGATGTCGATCCTCGCTGCCGGAAAGAGCATTGCTTCACCATTTCAGATAAGGCGCGGGCAGTTGCCGGCGGAGTTTTGGAGGCTGTATTGCATTTTAATAAAATGGGGTATTGCTAATGGATGCATTTGCAAAACTACAAAAGCTGGCTCAGCAGGCTAGCGCGGCCGATATTATGACCATTGTTTCAGGACCGGCTGAGCGTGAGAATGTGCTGGGGAAAATGCTGGTTATCCCGCACGGACAAGAACCGGACGGACAGCTGCTCGATCCTGTATTTACAGCAAAGCTGTTAGCGTTTAGGGATGCTCATGAATGGATTAAACCGCAGGTCTTTCAGGTGGAGTACCATGGAAATTATCAATGTTTTTGGGACCGGCTTGCCATGAAACCCCGTGCGTTAATTCTGGGAGCCGGACACATCAGCCAGCCGTTAGCTGAACTGCTGGCTGTGGTCGATTATGAGGTTGTTATAGCGGATGACCGGCCGGATTTTGCGAATGCGCTGCGATTTCCCCAGGCTGCTCAGGTTATCTGTCAGAGCTTCGAGAAGCTGATGCTGCAGCTGCCATTGGCAGAATTTTCAGCCATTGTGATTGTCACCCGCGGTCACCGGTATGATTTGGATTGCTTGCGGGTTGCACTTTTGCAAGCTTCCGGTTATATCGGCATGATTGGAAGTAAACGGAGGGTGGCGTCAATTTTGACTTTGCTGCAGGAAGAAGGCATATCGCGTGAAAGGCTCAGTAGGCTCCATGCCCCAATTGGCCTTGATATCGGGGCACAGAGTCCTGCCGAAATTGCAGTCAGCATTGTTGCTGAATTGATCGCCTTTATGCGTGGGGGAAAGCATTTGCCGTTAAGCGAGCAATGGAGGTCATGCCATGGATCGTAACTTACTGGATCAAATTGCTCTTGCCCGTCAACAGGGCGTTTCTGCGGCGCTGATTACCATTATTGATACGAAAGGCTCTACGCCCCGGAAAGCAGGCAGTAAAATGCTGGTTTATCCGGATGGACGAATTTACGGGACGATTGGCGGGGGCTGTGCGGAGGCTGATGTTAAGCTGAAGGCACTGCAGGCTATTCAAGACCGGCATAGTTTTATTTATCAGATCAATATGGTGAATGATGTGGCTGCCGAAGAGGGAATGGTATGCGGTGGGATCATGCAGGTATTTATTCAGATGATTTAGGGCGGGATGAAGGTTTGAGGATGGATTTGTGGGACGGATTAGAATTGAGGCCCGTGGATATTGTTGCCTGTATGGGTGCGGGTGGGAAAACATCCATGATTATGACTTTAGCCCGCTGTGCTCGGGAACGCCATATTCCGGTCGTGATTACAGCAACAACGAAAATGTTCCTCCAGCAAGTTACCCGGTACCATCCGGTTATTGCCGAGGAATATGAGGCTGGTCAAGTTGAGGTTGATGAGAAGTTAAAACGATCGGGGCAAGCAGCCTGGTTTCGTGAAGTTCAGTTTCCCAAGGTTATTGGGATTCATCCTGAGTGGGTGGATGAACTTGCCTTAAAGCAATCCTGCTGCATCTTAGTGGAAGCAGACGGTGCAGCCCAATGTTTGATTAAAGCACCGGCAAGCCATGAACCTGTCATTCCCCGAAGCACAACCATGACCATCGGAGTCTTGAGTTTACAGGCAATTGGCAAGCCGCTCAGCCCGGCAACCAGCCACCGATTGCCGCTCGTCCTGGAATTATTGAATAAAAAAGCAGGCAGCCTGATTGAATGGCGTGATTTAGCTAAGCTGGCTTTGTACCGGCACGGTATTTTCCAATACGCCCAGGGAAGAAAGGTATTATTGCTTACCGGGGCCGATGCCAATGGATTGAGTTACAGCCATAAGGTTGCCGAGTATCTTACCCAAGCGGGTACAGACATAAGCCTGTGTATCGCAACTGAAGGGGTTGGTGAGTTGATGCGCCCCAGCATGGTAAAAAGTTTATGAACAAGCGCTTTGGAGTGGTCATTCTGGCCGCCGGTTTGTCACGGCGTATGGGAAGACAGAAACTTTTATTGCCCCTTAACGGCAATACCCTATTGGGACATGTACTGGCAACAGCGAGCCGGCTTGACTGGTCGGATTGGATTGTCGTTGTCGGGGACCCGCGTGAGCAGCTCACGGCAATTTGCGATCAGCATCAGATTCGTTCGGTATTTAATCCGAATTCCGGGGCAGGACAAGCTTCATCGATTGCTTTAGGACTTCAGCAGCTTGACTGTGATTTGGACGGGATTTTGTTTCTGCTGGGGGACCAGCCTTTTGTTTCGGTGCCGCTTATCCAGGCTTTGCGCAGGAAGTTTGTAGAAGCAGAAGGCTTAAGCAGTATTGTTGTACCGCAATATCAAGGACAGAATTTTAGTCCGGTCTTATTTGGAGCAGCCTGGCGCGACGCTTTAGCCGGCTTGCAAGGTGATGAAGGCGGGCGCAGCATCATTCGGACCAATCAAAATTGGGTGGTTCCCCTGGATTGGCCAAAGCCGCGTGATTTTTGTGATGCGGATACCTGGAACCAATATCAGGCCTTGCTGCATCAAGAAACGTAGAGGATACACTTCATTCTGGAAGGGCTAGGAGGGACTTAAATGATTGATTTAATTGCAACGATCGATAAAATAGCCAAGCTGGCGCTTGAAGTTGGCGCCATGCAAAAGGCTAACTTGGGACGGGTCGATTTGCTTGTGGACAAAAAATCAACGGCTATTGATCTGGTTACTGAAATCGATAAAAAATCAGAAAAGATGATTCTTGCTTTTATTCAGCAGCAATTTCCGGATCATGCCATTCTGGCGGAGGAATCAGGCCGTCTGGATAAAGAATCTAAATATCTTTGGGTCATCGATCCGTTAGATGGAACAACCAACTATTCGCAGGGATTGCCGATTTTCGCGGTATCGATTGCCTTGCAATATCAGCAAGAAACGGTGCTGGGAGTGATCTATGCGCCGGCAACCGATCAACTATTTACAGCCATCAAGGGAAAAGGGGCCTTTTTAAATGGTGAATCCCTGCAGGTAGCGGCCAAAACCGACCTTGGTGATTGTGTGCTTTCAACCGGTTTTCCTTACGATGTTGCCTTACATCCCGATAATAATGTGAGCTACTTTGACCGAATTCTTTTAAAAACCCGGGCTGTGAGACGCTTCGGTGCGGCAGCTTATGATTTGGCGTGCGTGGCAGCCGGGAAGTTTGATGGATACTGGGAACTGCAACTATCGCTTTGGGATGTTGCTGCTGCTATTTTATTGATTGAAGAAGCTGGCGGCAAAGTGATTTACTTTAGAGATGACCGTGGAATCTCGATAATTGCCGGCAATCCTACTATTGCTGAAAAAATTCACGCCGAGATCAAAGCTGTCGATCAAGAGAAAACAGCGGCTGATTGCTAAAGATCAGGAGGATTTTCCCCATCCATGTGGAAAGAATAAAGCTGATAGAGTCGGTATTCTGAAAAGAAACCGAACTAAATAAGGGCATGGTCAAATTTCGACTTATATCCTTATGGAATAAGAGCGGAGGCGAATAAATGGAACAATATGGACAGCAACGATCTAAAGTTAGAAAAATGGCAATTGTCGGGATGTTGTCAGCAATTTGTGTGGTGCTAGGGCTGACAGGGTATGGGTTTATTCCTTTGCCCATGGCCAAAGCAACAATTATGCATATTCCGGTGATTATTGGTGCCTTGCTGGAAGGGCCTTTGGTAGGGCTGCTGATCGGGCTTATCTTCGGGTTATTCAGTATTTTTCAAAATATGGCAGCCCCCAATATTTTATCCTTTGCTTTTATCAATCCGCTGGTTTCAGTCTTGCCGCGGATGCTGATTGCACTAACAGCTTATTATTCTTATAAGCTGTTTGCAGCCAGACACGAACCTCTGGCGATTGGAATTGGGGCGGCATTGGGGTCACTGACCAATACCATTGGTGTTCTTGGGATGATTTATTTGTTATATGCCGCTGATTTTGCTGTTGCCAGAGGCATTAACCCGGATACCGTGTTTCAGGTGATTTCCGGCATTGCCATGATGAATGGCATTCCAGAAGCGGCGATCTCAGTTGCCATTACTGTCCCGGTTGTATTAGCCATCAGAAAAATTCAGTAACCATAAAGTAAGCGCAGAGTCAGAGGGCTCTGCGTTTTGTTTATAAAAAATGAGAAAAAGCGATCCAGATGCATAGCGGCAGGCAATTTTCGCAATCTTAAAATATATCATGTTTTGGCAGCAGGCTTATACACGTAGCCTGTTGAATATTATTGCTATAGAAAAGATACTTTCTTTAGACTTTTGAATATTGCGGAGGTTGACAGCATGTTATTGAATCGTTCGGTTTGTCCTTATGATTGTCCGGATGCATGCGGCCTGCTGGTACAAGTCGAGGACGGAAAGGCTGTCCGAGTAAAAGGCGATCCGGAGCATCCCTTTACCCGCGGCACACTATGTCCTAAAATGGCGCATTATGAGAAAACGGTGCATTCCTCGCAACGTATTTTAACACCGCTCAGACGGTCAGGTCCCAAAGGCAGCGGTGAGTTTCACCCGATCTCCTGGGACGAGGCCATTGAGGATATTAAAGCTAAATGGACCGATATTATCGCCCGTTATGGAGCTGAAGCCATATTGCCATATTCGTATGCCGGAACAATGGGATTAGTGCAGCGTAATGCGGGACATCCTTTTTTTTATTCTCTTGGCGCTTCCCGCCTGGAAAGGACCCTTTGCGCTCCGGCGAAAGGATATGGCTGGGAGGCGGTCATGGGTCATACGCTGGCTCCTCACCCAAAAGAAATTGCACAGAGTGATTTGGTTATTTTATGGGGCTTGCATGCGTTGGCAACCAATATTCATGCGATGCATGATGTGGATGCGGCTAAGAAACGGGGAGCTAAGGTTTGGCTGATTGATACCTACGAAACCCCTACCGCCAAAGTGGCGGACCAGACTTTTATTGTGCGGCCTGGTAGCGATGGTGCGCTGGCCTTGGGCATGATGCATGTCATTGTTCGGGACAACTTGATCGATCAAGCCTTTATCGACCGGTATGTGCAAGGATATCCGGAGTTGAAGGAACATGTCCTGCCGGAATATACACCGGAGGCGGTAAGCTCAATTACCGGCATAAAGCCTCTTATTATTGAGGAAATGGCCCGGCTATATGCAGCGGCCAAGGCACCCTTTATTCGCTTGGGAAGTGGTTTGTCCCGGTATGGCAATGGTGCAATGACGGTCCGGACGATTACCTGTCTGCCGGCCTTAGTGGGAGCCTGGAATAAACCGGGCGGCGGTTTATTGGCATCTATTTCAACCGGTAGTGCCATTGACGCTGGGTTCGTAACCAGAGAAGATTTTCAGCAGAAAGTCACTCGCAGCATCAATATCAATCAGTTGGGCCATGCTTTAAATGGTGTCAATGATCCACCGGTCATGAGTTTGTATGTGTATGCTTCCAATCCGGCCTCGGTTGCGCCGGACCAGAATATGGTCATAAAAGGACTGGAACGGGAAGATTTATTCACTGTTGTGCATGAACGCTTTATGACGGACAGTGCGCGCTATGCCGATATTATTTTGCCGGCAACGACTTCACTGGAGCATAGTGATATTTACCGGTCATATGGCCATTATGCTGTACAGCGGGCTTATCCCGTTATTTCACCAGTCGGTGAGTCAAAACCCAATTGGGAGGTTTTTTGCCTTTTGGCTAAGGCTATGGGGATTGATCATACATTCTTTGATCAGTCGGCTGATGCATTAATCGATCAGGCGTTGGCCCATCCTTCCGACTGGCTGGCTCAGACCGATGTGGCTGCCTTGCAGCAAGGCAAGCCTGTCGAACTGCCATTAGCAAAGGATTATAAAACCCTTTACCGGACCCCTTCCGGGAAAATTGAAATTTTAAATCCGCGGGAAGAAGAATGCCTGCCTAAATTTTCAAAGCCTTATGGGGATGATGCCGCTTATTGGCTGATTAATGCACCCGATGTTCGCTTGCTCAATTCGTCGTTCAATGAACGGGATGATCTTTTTAAAACCGATAAAATGCTGCTCATGATGAATCCGGGCGATGCGGTTCAAGAGGGAATTGAAACCGGCGAAATGGTTATCGCGCACAATGAGCGTGGCAGCGTGGAGTTTAAGCTGAAGTGTTCGGAAAAGGTTCCGCCGGGAATTGTGGTCACTGAAGGGGTTTGGTGGATTAAACATGCTCCGGGAGCAAGATCGATCAATGCGTTAACGGCTCAGCGCCTGACCGATAAAGCGAAGGGCAGTACTTTCTATGACGCTAAGGTCAATATTAAAAAAGCAGCTCACTCCCGGGAAGCAGAAGAAAGGCAGGCATAGGCGGCTGGAATTCGGCAAAGGCGTAAGCGGATGGAGCAAAGGAGGAACCAAGATGCCGCCGATTGTTTCATTTGTTGGTTATTCCAACAGTGGCAAAACGACATTTTTAGTCAAACTCATTAAGGTATTGAAACAGCGCGGTTATAAAGTGGGTGTCATCAAGCATGACGGCCACGACTTTACGATCGATTACCCTGGAACCGATACCTGGCAGCACCGGGAGGCCGGAGCCGATACCGTTTGCATTGCTTCGGCCGGAAAAATGGCTGTTGTCAAGCAAACGGCCCAAGCCGCCCGCCTGGATGATTTAGTTCAATATTTTACCGATGTGGATATGATTTTTACCGAGGGGTTTAAGCAAGAACTCAAGCCGCAGATAGAAGTTCATCGTTTTGGCATTGAGCCGTTAGGTCGCAAAGCCAATACTTTGGCGGTCATTTCAGAGGATTGCCTTTATGAAGGAGTCCCGCATTTCAAACCCGATGATGTTGACGGAATTGCCGATTTCGTGGTAACAACAATGGATGTATCGTAAAGGAGGCTGTTTGATGGCTGTTTCACTGGAGGAGGCAAGTAGCCTTATTTTGCAAGAAATTACAACCATGCCGGTTATGAGCCTGCCGCTTGCAGCATGCTATGGTCGTATACTGGCACATGACGTTATAGCAGATACTGATTTTCCGCCCTTTGACCGCTCTCCGTTAGACGGCTATGCCGTAAAATTTGCAGATGTTCAAGGGGCGACCAGTGATCAGCCTGTTCGGCTTCGCATTACTGCTGATGTGCCGGCCGGTATTTGGCCTCAGGTACCGGTTGTAGCGGGTACGGCGGTCAGAATTATGACAGGGGCAAAAGTACCGGACGGGGCAGATGCCGTCGTTCGTTTGGAAGATACCGAACGTCGGGATGACTGGGTTCAGATTTTTGCTGCCGCCGGTACGGATCAGAACATTTGCTGTCAGGGAGAAGAAATCCGTTCCGGTACCAGGATTTTGCAACCGGGTGATGTCTTACAGGACGGGGCGTTAGGTATTTTGGCTTTGTTGGGACACCATGAGCCTCATGTGTATGCCCGGCCGCGGGTAGCGATCTTGGCAACCGGTACTGAAGTCATTGGCGTTGATCAGCCATTAACCCCAGGGAAAATTCGCGATTCCAATAGCTATATGCTGGCTGCCAAGGTTCGGGAAGCCGGTGGTGAACCGGTTTTACTCGGACAGGTTCCCGATAAGTTGGCGGATATTGAAGCGCGGTTAAAACAAGCCGGCGATGTCGATCTTTACATTACAACCGGCGGCGCTTCGGTGGGCGATTATGATCTTATGGAACAATTATTTGAACGTTTGTCCATACAAGCGTTATTTAAACGGGTTGCTATCAAACCGGGGATGCCGGTTCTGGCAGGCAGCTGGCAGCAAAAAATGCTGATTGCCCTATCAGGGAATCCTGCGGCTGCCGGTGTATCGTTTGAAGTGTTGGTCCGGCCGTTAGTGCGGAAAATGGCTGGAGCGAAGGTGATTGACCGGATAAGAGCCGAGGCTTTACTAACACAGGAAATCGTCAAAGCCGGGCCGGTTCGTCGGTTTGTCTGGGCTAAAGGGGAATATCATGATGGACGGCTTATGGCCAGCCCGCTGATGCTGCAAAGAAATGGCATGCTGTCCGGGCTGCTTGCCGCCAATATGCTGATCGATATTCCTGCAAATCATGAACCACTGGCAGCAGGAACAAACGTTGAAGTCTTGTTGCTCTAAGCCTAGAGAGGGGATTGTACAAGGTGAAGTCGATTGATGTAAGCCAAGCCGTTGGCATGGTTTTAGGTCAGGATTTAACCAGGATTGTTCCTGGAGAGTTTAAAGGAGTTGCTTTTAAAAAAGGACACATCATTCGCGATGAAGATATCCCGGTTATGCGGAGTATGGGAAAAAATCATGTGTATGTGATGGAGTTTTCTGTTGAGCAGATTCATGAAAATGATGCGGCTGCCAGGCTAGCCTTGTTAGCGGCTGATGGGTTGGAAAGAAGCGAGGCGGCCGAGGGCAAGGTGAATATTCGCTCCAGTCAGCAAGGCCTGTTAAAAATCGATACCGACCGGCTTCAGCAATTGAATTTGCTGGAAGGCATCGCACTGGCAACATTGCATCAGGGTGTTGCCGTCAAGCCGGGTGAACTGGTGGCCTGTGCAAAAATTATTCCGTTATTGCTGCCGGCCAAAACCATTCAGCAGGTACAGGATATTTGTGCTGCCGGGTCCATTATCCAGGTCGTGCCTTTTAGGCTTCAAACAGTCGGTTTAATTGTTACCGGTAATGAAGTCTTTTATGGTCTCATTCAGGATAAATTTGAGACTGTTATTCGGGAGAAAATGAAGCAGTTTGGTGGTCAAGTCATGCAAACGGTTTTTCTACCCGATGATCAGCAGCAAATTACCAAGGCTATTCAGCAATTGGCCACGCAGTATGACCTGATTATTGTAACCGGCGGGATGTCTGTCGATCCGGATGATGTTACCCCGGCATCGATCCGGGCAACAGGAGCGGAGGTTGCTGTTTATGGAACACCGGTATTGCCTGGAGCCATGTTTATGGCCGCTTACCTGGGGGAGAGACCCATCTTAGGCATTCCTGCCTGCGGAATGTATACCCGAATTACCGTGCTGGATGTCGTACTGCCTAAAGTATTGGCGGGTGAGCCGATCAGCCGTCACATGATTGCCTCTTTAGGGCACGGCGGTTTGTGCCGTAAATGTGCTGACGGGTGCCGTTATCCAGATTGTTCGTTTGCTAAATAAGCTTAGAAAGGAGCGCCTCGCATGGCTGAGTTTACTCACTTTAATGAACGCGGCGAAAGCCACATGGTGGATGTTACGGACAAATCGGTTACAAACCGGATTGCAGTGGCACGCGGTCAGGTTTTTATGAATGAAGATACGGTTGAAAAAATTTATGATGCCAAAATTAATAAAGGCAATGTATTGGAAGTCGCCCGTTTAGCCGGAATCATGGGGGCTAAGCAGACGCATCAGTTGATTCCCTTGTGTCACCCGCTGGCAGTCAGTGGGATTGAGCTGGTTTTTTACCGCCAGGCTAAGTCCATTCTGATCGAAGCCACTGTGAAAGTAAGCGGGCAGACCGGAGTGGAAATGGAGGCTTTGACTGCTGTTTCAATTGCGGCTTTGACCATTTATGATATGTGTAAAGCAGTCGACCGGGCAATGGTCATCTCGAATATCTGCCTGGTTCATAAAGCGGGCGGAGCAAGCGGCGTATTTGAAAGGAAAGATGATCGATGTCGGGAACAATAGCGGCTGTCTGTATCAGCCAAGCCAAAGGGACCCGGAAGGTACCGGTCCCACAAGTCGATGTAAAAGCCAATTGGGGAATTGTCGGGGATGCCCATGCCGGAAAATGGCACAGGCAAGTCAGCCTATTGAGTATCAGCAGCATTGACAAAATGCGCCAGGCTAGCTTGGCAAGAGGGCTTGAGCTGGCACCCGGTGACTTTGCTGAAAATCTGACGGTAGACGGACTGGAGGTTGCAACTTTACCGGTAGGATCCTATCTGCAAGCCGGTAATGTCCTCTTGGAAATTACCCAGATTGGCAAGAAGTGCCATCATCATTGCGAAATTTTTAAACAAGTTGGCGAATGTGTCATGCCCAAAGAAGGTATTTTTGCCCGGGTACTGAATGACGGGCAATTGGCCGCCGGCGATACCCTTTCAGTATGGAAGGGCATTCCTGTGGCTGTGGTTACAGCCAGTGACAAAGGCTCGCAAGGCCAAAGGGAGGATCTGAGCGGTCGGGAAATTGCCAGCATGATTAATGAGATCGGCGGTAAAGTAATCGCCTACCGGGTTTTACCGGATGAACAGGAGCTTTTAGCGCAGGCCTTGACCGAGTTAACCGATCAAATCGGGGCGGCTCTTGTGCTAACAACCGGAGGGACTGGATTTGCGCCACGGGATGTCACTCCTGAGGCTACTTTACAGGTTATTGAACGTCAAGTTCCCGGACTTCCGGAAGCAATGAGACGTGAAAGCTGCCAGCAAACCTCCCGGGCTATGTTAAGCCGGGCTGTAGCGGGTATTCGCGGGAAAAGCCTGATTGTCAATTTACCTGGCAGTCCAAAAGGAGTAAAAGAATGTTTGCAGGTGATTATGCCGGTATTGCCCCATGCCATTGAAATTCTGCGCGGTACAGCGGGAGAATGTGCCCGTTAGGTTTGGAAATAACTCTGTTGAAAGAAAGATAACCCCTATGCTGAGCTTGAAACAATGCTTAGCATAGGGGTATTGTTATGAATGAAGGGTATTTTCCAATTGATGATAGCTAGCTTGCTGTTTTTCCGTAATATTAAAAACGATCAATATAAAACCGGCGATGACCAGTACCGATAACAAAGAGGATAGGGTCATCCATTCCATCAAGGACAAATATTGTTGACCAACTTGAGCAAAGGTTTGACCGGTAATGCCTTTTACCTGAGAAGCGGCTTGATTGGTCATGACAGATGTCAGTTGGTTGGCGATATTGATGAGCCACCAGCCTTGAATCAGTTTCGGACCGTATTGGGTGATGAAACTTGGCTGTGACGGCTCATGAAAGGTAAGTTTCCATAAATCTTGGACAACCTGATAGGGCTTATAAAGATTCAGCAGAGGAATAAAAAACCAGCCAACAGCCCAATACGGCGAAAATCGTGCTTGGGTTTTGCTTAAAAAAGCTGCATTTTTGTAGCTTTTAAAAAGCCAGACCAAAAATGTGAGCATACTTATTGCTGTGGCTACCACAATAATACTGGCAATATGTTCAATTGTGGATAATCCTAACATGAGTTCCTGGAGCTGCTCTGCCGGCAATTGTTCACCGGCCCCGATTCTGGCCAGTACGGCCAGAGATCCATAAGCCTTGATGGCTAAATAAGCTGTTGCTAACAAAGTGCAGAGGAAAGAAAACAACACGACATGCTTGGTAATTTTCAGTTTCGAAAAATGCAACCAATTCCCTCCTTTTAGGTAAGTTTGTTATTTATTTATATTCAGCCAGTAAAAAGATTTATCCTGCTTGCGTTTAGCAGTGATGATTTCATTCATGATTTTCTCTGAGCGTTGAATATTGTATAATAATAAGAGCGTGACTGCAGAGTCAGTTGTTCGTATTATGTGTGACACGAAATCTTGAAACAGTTTTGAAAGGAGTTAAGATGGAAAAAGATAGCCGAGATGCTGCCGCAGGCAGCTGGAATACCGAATTGGAAAAAGCCATCACTGTCGGTATTTATGGAACACCCGAATTAAAGCCGGATGAAAAAGTTTTGTATTTGGGGGAATTCAAGGAGCGGGTTTTAGTGGCCTTAACCAAGCAGCAAGTTGCTGAATCAGCCCTATACATAGAGGTTATTGAGGCTTTGCAGGATGAAAGGGCGGCTCGGATGATTGTGCATGGTGATATCACGAGTGGTGCGGATAAATATTATCAGATGGCCCGCAAATTTGGAAAACCCTATCTGATTCGTCATGATCAAAAATATAAAAAAAGTACGATGGGATTGCTGGTTGTAGGGAATGAGGCTGTTGATGTTGAAACTATTGCAGTAGAAGACCGGGCAACCAGGCTTGCCGCAATCGGATTGCCCCAGTCATTGATTCAGGCAGCCGGCCAGAAGATTTGCAGTGATTGTTATGCCTTAATGGAAAAGCTGGCACCTGAAGAACGGATTAATTATAAACGGTTAAATTTTATTGACCGCTTGACGGGTGATCAATGTCCCGCTCATTGAGCGAATCGAAAAATGACATGGCGGAGGAAAAGACGTGAAAATACTGGTTGTCGAGGATGATAAAGCCTTAAGGGAAGTCGTAGTCGCTGTTTTAAAAGAAGACAACTATTTCGTGGAACAGACCGATTCCGGTGATGAAGGCTTATTCATGGCAGAACAGGATATCTATGATATTCTCATTTTAGATATTATGCTCCCCGGGATGAGTGGCCTGGAAATTGTAAAAAGCCTGCGGGCTAAAGCTATCGCAGTTCCCATTTTATTGCTAACAGCCAAAGATAGTATTGAGGACCGGGTCAATGGTTTGGAAGCCGGTGCCGATGATTATCTGGTCAAACCTTTTGCCGTACCTGAATTGTTAGCCCGGGTGAAAGCCTTGCTGAGACGGCGCGGCAACTTAGGCAAGGAAGGAGACCTGTGTTATGGCGGAATTTCAGTCAACGCCAAAACACGGGATGGTTTTGTCGGCAGCGTCGCTTTGCAGTTAACAGTGAAAGAATATGAACTGCTGGAATTTTTTATTATTAACAGTGAGCAGATCTTAACGCGGGAACAAATTTTTGACCGGATTTGGGGCTTTGAATCTGAAACCACGATTGGAATTGTTGATCTTTATGTCCATTATTTGCGCAAAAAATTACTGCCGTACGGACGGGATAATCTCATTCAAACTGTTCGTGGTGCCGGTTTTATGCTAAAGGAGAAATAAGATGTTTCGCAAAACGCTGCGTAATCTGACGCTGCTGAATTCAGTGGTATTTTTGTTGATTTTTTTGTTGTTTAGCGGTACTTTATATGCTTATGTTTCTAATCAATTGTTTGATAAGGTTGATGCTTCGATGCGGCAAAAAGCCGAGTCGTTCCGGCTGGTCAATGGGCGACCGGCTCCCATGATGAATCCACGGGCTTTTTTTGATCCGCGGGTATTTATTTTACTGCGTGATGCCAATGGCAGTATTATCAATTTATATCCGTTTACGACCGAAGACTTTAATGAAATTGCCAATTATCTGTCGCAAGCCGAATATGATAAAATGCAGACCCAAAAGATCGAAGAACATTATTACCGTATCCTCAGCATCCCTTACCGGGGCGGAGAAACCCGGTTGAGCAGACAGGAGCTGGGGGACCGTCATATTCAGGAAGTCATTGCCGTAAGCATTGTGGATTCGGAGCTATCGCTCTTGAGGAATTTCTTGCAGATTATTCTGACCGGTCTGATTATTGGTATGCTGGCCATCGTGCTTGCCGGCTATTACTTGGCAAAACGGGCCTTGATTCCCATTATATCGGCCTGGGATAAACAACAGCAGTTTGTTGCAGATGCCTCACATGAATTAAGAACCCCGCTGGCTGTTATTAAAAGCAATGCCGAGTTACTGCTTAGACATCCTGACCGGACCATTGAGGATGAGAGCTTCCGGATTACCAATGTCGTACGGGAGAGCATGCGAATGAGCAAACTCGTATCTACCTTGTTAACCTTAGCCAGGGCTGATACCAACCAGCTTGAGCTTCATTTTACTCCGGTAGCCATCAATGACGTCATTACCAGTA
Source organism: uncultured Selenomonadales bacterium (assembly GCA_946407015.1). GTDB lineage: Bacteria > Bacillota > Negativicutes > DSM-1736 > Dendrosporobacteraceae > CAMJML01. The sequence continues at coordinate 22,303 of CAMJML010000014.1, forward strand.
TTGCTGAACAATTTAAGCCACTGGCAGAACTAAAAGGCATTGAACTGGAAGTCACGTTATGTGATACTGTTGAGTTAACAGCGGATAAGGAAAGATTGCAGCAACTCATTGTCATTTTGCTGGATAATGCTATTAAATATACTCCGGCAGGAGGAAATATCAAGCTTAGTTGCCGCAAGCAGGTGAATTCGGTGAACCTCTTGATTGAAGATACCGGAGCCGGGATTGCGCCTCAGGATTTGCCTAGAATATTTGACCGATTTTATCGTGGTGATAAAGCCCGGTCCCGCGAACAGGGCGGTTCAGGCTTAGGCTTAGCGATTGCCAAGTGGATTGTTGAAGCCCATGGCGGCAAAATTAAGGCTGAGAGTGAAGTCGGAGTGGGGACGCAATTTCAACTTACCTTGCCGTTTAATAAACCTAAGAATAAATAACTAAAGATATCGATCCTATAAAACGCCTGCAGCTGCAGGCGTTTTAACATTTTGAAACTTGAACAAAATCTAAAAAAATTCAAAAGTTTGCACCGTATAATTCAAGATAGAAAAAGTACTCCGATTGCAATTTTCAAGGGGCAGAAGCTCTCCTGTAATTGGATGGCTGATTTACTTATTTGTTGCGAATTTATGGATGAAAATCGTTTTGGTAGAACACATGGAGGTGTCAAATGCGGGCCATATGGATGAAGGTCATACAATATAAAAAATGGCTGTTACTTATAGTTGTGGTTGCAGGTGCTGCTGCGGCCTGGGTTCACTATCAGGCCGGTCAAAAAAGCAATCAGGCTGCAGTGCAGACGGTAAAAGTTGAGCGGGGCGATGTGACTTCTGTGGTATCGGCGACAGGGACGATCACGCCGGTGAATATGGTTGATATCAGCTCGAAAATAACAGGATTGTTGGAAGAGGTAAAAGTAAAAGAAAATGATCCGGTCAAAGCCGGACAGGTACTGGTCATTCTTGATGATACCCGTTTGCAGGCACAGGTTACTCAGGCTCAAGAGCGGCTCAATAATGCGGCTGCTAATTATGAGCGTAATCTGAAGCTAAACCAGATTGGTGCGGTATCTGATCAGCAAATTGACACGGCCCGCATGGATTATAAGGTGGCGCAGGCCAGTTATGATGATGCGGTATCACAATTAAATGAAACAGTCATCAAATCACCGATTGACGGGATTGTCATTGGCAAGCCCATTCCTGCCGGTCAGACTGTGGCTCAGGGGATATCCAATCCAATGGTTATTTTAACGGTTGCCGATATGTCGAAAATGCAGATTGAAACTCAGGTGGATGAAACTGATATTGGTAAAGTGACCTTAGGACAAAAAGCCACTTTTACCGTAGATGCTTATCCGGGAAAAGTCTTTAACGGAACAGTCACGAATATATCGCAAAAAGCCAATGTTCAGCAGAATGTCGTGTATTATGCGGTCATAATTGACGTAGATTCAACCGATAGTTTATTAAAACCAACCATGACGGCCAGGGTTTCCATTCACAGCGGTGAAAGTCAAAATGCCCTGACACTGCCTTTGGCTGCTTTGCGGTCCAATAAAGATCAGCAATATGTCGTGGTGGTAAGAAATGGCGGAAAAACCGAAAATGTTCCGGTTACCACCGGTCTGGTTGGTGATGATCGTGTTGAAATCACCAGTGGTTTAAATGAAAATGATCAAGTGGTTATGACCGTGGCCAAAGCCCAAGCGCAAACCGGCGGTGGTTCGCAGGGCGGCCCGGGAATGGGAATTGGCAGAGGCATGGGCCGTTAACGGGAGGGATACAGGTTGTCGATCGAGTTAAGCAAGATTACCAAGACCTATCAAATGGGAGATACAACAGTTCACGCTTTAGCGGGAGTTAGCTTGGGTATTGCCGAAGGCGAGTTTACCGCCATTATGGGACCTTCCGGTTCCGGCAAGTCGACTTTGATGAATATTTTAGGCTGCCTTGACCGGCCGACAAGTGGTTCTTATCGGTTGAATAACCAAGAAGTTGCGACCTTAAATGATGATGAACTGGCGGCTACCCGCAATAAGAGAATTGGTTTTGTTTTTCAAAACTTTAATCTGTTGCCGCGTATTACTGCCCATCAAAATGTTGCTTTACCGCTTGTTTATGCCGGTGTGGGCAAAGAAGAACGCAATGAGCGTGCGGCAAAAGCCTTGTCCATGGTTGGTTTAGAAAAACGCCTTCATCATCTGCCCAATGAAATGTCCGGTGGACAACGGCAGCGGGTAGCGATTGCCCGGGCGCTGGTGAACGATCCGACCATTATTATGGCGGATGAGCCGACCGGAAATCTGGATACGAAATCCGGTATTGAAGTCATGGGGATTTTCAATCATTTAAATTCGCTGGGAAGAACAATCATTTTGGTTACTCACGAGCCGGATATTGCCGAACATGCGCGGCGGGTCATTCATGTCCGTGACGGTTTAATTGTTCGTGATGAACGGGGAGAGGGGTGATGAGGTGTTTGGTGAAAGTGTTACCATTGCTTTAAATGCATTAGTTGCCAATAAACTCCGGTCTATTCTGACTATGCTGGGAATTATTATCGGCGTTGGAGCCGTGATCGCTATGATCTCCATCGGAATGGGCGTACAGGATAAAGTGGAAACTTCAATTGCCAGCTTAGGCAGCAACCTGATTATGGTTACGCCAGGGGCGGCCTCTTCATCCGGTTCCAGGCAAGCTGCCGGTTCAAATATTACGTTAACATTAAAAGATGCTCAGGCCATTGCCAAAGAAGTCAAGGGCATCTCTCAAGTGGCTCCTAGTGTCAGCAAACAGTATCAGATTGTGGCCGGTAATCAGAACTGGACAACCAGTGTTCAGGGGACAACTCCGGAATACCAGCTTGTCCGTAACACCGGTGTTCAAAGTGGCAGTTTTATCACCAACCGAGATTTGGATACCCGTAATCGCGTAGCTGTTATCGGGACTACGGTAGCGACTAATCTATTTGGCGATGCAAATGCAGTGGGGCAAACCATCCGTATTAATAATGCTCCTTTTCAGGTTGTTGGTATCCTGGAGAGTAAAGGACAATCAGCCGGCGGGCAGGACCAGGATGATACGGTGATCGTGCCGTTGACAACGGCACAGGAACGGCTCATGGGCATTTCCTACATCCAAATGATTAGTGTTCAGGCTGAAAACACTGAGGTCATTGATCAAGTTCAAAATGATCTGACCAGTTTACTCAGGTCTCGCCATAAGATAACGGCTGATAAACCGGATGACTTTTCGGTACGTAATATGGTCAGTGTCATGAATACGGCCGCCGAAACCACCCAAACCATTACGCTGCTTCTGGGCAATATCGCGGCCATTTCTTTATTGGTAGGCGGAATTGGCATTATGAATATTATGCTGGTATCGGTTACTGAGCGGACCCGGGAAATTGGTATTCGTAAAGCGCTTGGAGCCAAGTACCAGGACATCTTGCTGCAATTTCTCATTGAAGCGGTTGTGATCGGAGTCGTTGGCGGCAGTATCGGAATTTTACTGGGAGTAGGAGCTTCTTATATTATTTCATTGATAGCCGGTTGGAAAACCGTGATATCGCCACTCGCGATTATCGCCGCCTTTGTCTTTTCGGTCGGTGTCGGTCTGTTTTTTGGGATTTATCCTGCCAGAAAAGCGGCTCTTCTTGATCCTATTGATGCCTTACGTTACGAATAATCGCCGCATCTGTTCGGGTTTGCAAATAACTTAGACAAGGAGCTTCCGCGTGATGCCGGAAGCTCCTTTTTTAAAAAGATTCATAGGTGAGGAGAACTCCCTGGATAAATTAGGAAAATAATTGCTGAAATATTCTAGATTTAACAAAATCGACTGTTTGACTACTCAGTCAAAAGTTATTAAAATTAATTATGTTAACAGTAATGATCCAAAATACAGGGAGGCTTATAATGGCACCTTCAGTGAAAGCATCAAAAACCTGGATAAAAGTTGTGACGGCCTTTTTTATTTTGAAAACATTAAAAGGCGGGTCCGCACATGGCAATAGAATTGCTGAGGCCATAAAACAGCTTACGGCCCAAAGCATTTCGCCGAATCCTAATTTTTTGTATCCATTGCTGCGTGAGATGGAAGCAGCAAATTACGTTACCGGACAATGGGAAAATCCCAGTACCCGCGGTAAGCGTGTGTATACGATTACACCGGCTGGCAGCCTATACTTTTGCGAACTGCAGCAAAAGGTTAAAGCCAAGTTTTGCGAAGTGGAACGCAAGCTTGAGATGATACGCCAGCATGTTTTTGCAGAGTAGAGGGAGTGATGATGGTGGAAGAAAATAAACAAAAATCAAACAAGAAGAAGCTGATCATTCTGGCTGGCGTGGTTTCGGCTGTACTCTGTATAGCAGGCGGCTGGTGGTGGATTCGTTCTAGCAGCCTGGTTTCTACCGATGATGCCCGTGTGAAAAGTGAAATAGTGAATGTAAGCTCCAAAGTTTCGGGGCAGCTTGAGCAAGTCCTGGTACAGGAAGGTGAAAGTGTTTCAGTGGGTCAGGTGATTGCCAAAATTGACAGCCAGGCCTTGGAAGTCCAATTAGATCAGGCAAAAGCCAATTTAGGAGCGGCCCAAGCCAAGCTGGCTTCGATCAAAGCGGGCAGCAGACCGCAGGAATTAGCTCAGTCTCAAGCTGCTGTTCAGCAAGCGGCTGCCAATTTGGAAAATGCCCGGAAGAATGAGGAGCGGTCCGAATCATTGTTTGATGAAGGCGCTCTGTCCGCCCAGCAGCGTGATACAGCCCGTACGGCGCTTGAGGTTGCCCAGGCGCAATACCATGCAGCAACCGAGGGCTACAGTATGGCGGCTGAAGGGGCTACGGCAGAAGATATCCAATATGCTGAAGCCCAGGTCGCTCAAGCCGCAGCTGCGGTAAAAAACGCTCAATTACAGTTAGAACATTCTACTGTTAAATCGCCTGTAGCCGGAGTTGTAGCTAAGAAAACGGTAGAAGAGGGCGAAATCATTTCGGTTGGGCAGCCGTTATTTAGTATTACCAACTTAGACAGTTCTTGGGTAGAGGCTAATATTGAAGAAAATCAGATTGGCAAAGTTCAGGTTGGCCAAGTGGTTGATTTTAAAATTGACTCGTATCCGGGCAAAGTATTTAAAGGCGAAGTGAGTGATGTTGGTTCAGCAACCGGTTCGCAGTTTGCATTACTGCCATCCGATAATACCTCAGGCAATTTTACCAAAGTCACCCAGCGATTGGCTGTTAAGATCAAAGTGGTTGATTCCGGGGAACTCGTATTAAAGCCAGGGATGTCAGCTGTGATTGATATTCATGTGAAGTAAGGTGAATTCATGGAAAATCTGCAAGTGAACACACCCAACAAATATATGGTTTTGCTGACCGTGTCCCTTGGCACCATCTTAAGCGGATATGTCAGTAGTTCAGTGGATATTGCATTACCCAATATCATGAATACGTTTGGTTTTACCATGGATTCAGTGGTTTGGGTGATGCTGTCTTATATGATTCCTTATGGGGCAACCCTTCCCATCATGGGGAAGCTGGGTGACCAATATGGCCGTAAGAAAATGTATATTTTAGGATTATTGGTTTTTACCCTGGCAACCATGTTGGTCGGCTTGTCCTGGAGCAGTACAACGGTTATTTTGTTCCGGATTTTGCAAGGTATTGGAGCCGGTTTGCTTTTTCCGAATGCCATGGCACTTGTAGCCGATGCATTTCCGGCAAATGAGCGTGGACAGGCTCTAGGCATGTGGGGAGCTTTTGCTGCAGCCGGCAGCACACTCGGTCCGACCATTGGCGGGTATATTGTCGAGTATGTGAGTTGGCGGGTGTTATTCAGCAGCATTGTACCCATTTCGGTGGTTGGATTGTTTCTGGCTTTTACAGTACTCAAAGAAAGTGCATTAAATGCTGCCGAAAAAATTGACTATCTTGGCGGCTGCTTATTAGTGCTTAGCTTAAGTACTTTATTAGTGGGGCTGAACCAAGGATCGAAAGAAGGCTGGACTTCTGCCTACATTGTAGGATTATTCACGGTGATGGTTTTGGCCATGGCGGGTTTCCTCTATGTAGAAAGTCATATTAAACAGCCGTTGGTGGATCTAAATTTGTTTAAAGACTCAACCTTTACGGTTTCCAATATAGTTGGTTTTCTTTCCTTTATGGCCTTGTATGGCGGCTTGTTCTTATTGCCATTCTTCATGCGCAATATTTTAGGCTATACGCCGATAAGGTCGGGGATGTCGCTTTTTCCATTAGTCGGGTCCATGATTTTGATGGCTCCATTAGGCGGGAAGCTTGCTGACCGGTCAGGTGCCAAAATACCGGCAACAGTAGGGATGGTTATTCTTACTTTAGTGCTGTATTCCTTTCATACGATGACCGATCAGACCGCCTATCTGCCGATTGCAATTCGCCTGATTTTCATGGGAGTTGGTTTGGCCTTAACCATGTCGCCGGTATCCAACGGGGCATTGGCGACACTGCCAAAAGATAAAATTGGCGTAGGGTCAGGCGTTTTTAATTTATTTAAAAATGTTGGCGGCAGTGTCGGAATTGCGATTATGGGAACTTTGCTGGACAGTCGTGAGATTTTTCATCGCAACAGTCTGTCCGAGCATGTGACGGTATCGTCCGAGATCGCCCTCAGTATGCTGACAACCTTGCAAGGTGGTTTTATGCAAAGCGGTCTGGCTGTCGATCAAGCCAAAATTGCGGCTTACTCGGTATTAAACAGTCTTATTGCCAAGCAGGCGGCCGTTCAGGCTTTTGAAGACGTGTTTATGGTAACTGCAGCACTTTCTGCAGTTGGCATTTTGGCAGCCTTGCTCATCAAAGATGCCAAAAGCAATAAACAAGCTGCAGACATTCGCCGTGACGGTGAAGATGCTGTGATAGAGGAATGTTCACCCTCTGTCAGTTCCTAAGCTGTTTCGATTTTTAACAAACAACGACCAGCCTCGGTCAAACGAAAGGTGAGAATATGAAAAAGAATTTATGGAAAAAGCAGCTCGCGGGGTTGCTGGGGGGAAGCTTGTTTCTACTCCAGAGTACGTCTGTGCTGGCTGCAGCTCAGGAGATTAGCCTAGATGACAGCATTGCCGCGGCACTAAAAAATAATTCAGCTATTAAAATGGCTGTGAGTGACCAGGAAAAAGCAGCATGGGGAATCAGTGAAGCTAAAGCCGGTACATTGCCTTCCATCTCGGTGGGAACAGGCGCGACCCATGGGCCGTCCAGTACCGCTTCACCCGACGGTACCAACTACAATACTTCATTAAAGCTGAATTGGACGCTGTATTCCGGCGGGAGAGCCGAGGGGCTTATGAATCAGGCTAAATTGAATGCCGACAGCTCGGAGCTTAATGTTGCCAATACACAACAGCAAATTAAGCTGGATGCAACCACTGCTTATTATAATGTGTTGCAAACGAGAAATATGGTTGCCGTCAATCAAGAGATGGTCAACAATTTAACCGAACATCTCAAAAAAGTCCAAGCCCAATATGATGTAGGCGTTGTCGCCAAATCGGATGTATTGCGTTCTGAAGTGGAACTGGTCAATGCTCAGCAAAACTTAACCAAAGCTCAGAATAGCTATGATCTGGCCATGTCGACCTTAAACAATGTGATGGGAATGCCGCTGGATACTGAAAATACCTTAAAAGACCAGCTCGTTTATGCAAAAACCGATGTTACGGTAGAAGATGCCATTGCACAGGCGGTAGCGAACCGTCCGGATTTGCAGCAATCCCAGCTGGGTGTTGAATCAGCTAAAGAAGGGGTTAAAATTGCGGACAGCAATCACAAGCCGTCTGTGACGTTTGGTGCTTCGCAAGGCTGGAGCGGTAATGATTTCCCGGGGGATGACAGCAACTGGTCTATGAATGTGATGGCCAACTGGAACGTCTTTGATTCAGGGCTGACCAATGCAAAAGTGAAACAAGCTAAAAGTACCCTGAACAAAGCCGAAGAGCAGGCTGTGCAGACCCGCAACAGTGTTGAACTGGAAGTACGCCAGGCTTATTTAAGCATGAAAGAAGCTGAAAACCGAATTGGTGCAACTCAGGTAGCGGTTGATAAGGCAACCGAAGATCTGAAGATTGCTCAAACCAAATACTATGCCGGTGTTGGTACCAATTTGGATGTTATTGACGCTCAATTGGCTCTTACCCAATCACAAACCAATTATACTCAGGCCCTGTATGACTTTAATGTGAATAAAGCCAAACTGCAAAAAGCAATTGGTCAAAATTAAACAAAGCCTGCACTGGTTAACCAGTGCAGGCTTTGTTTATGACGGGGATAAAAGTTCGGGTGTTTTCTCATTTCCAGTTGGTTATATTATCAAGTAGAACCCTTACTTTGATAAATTGGATATGAGGCAGAGGATGTGAACAGGATGCAGCAATATGTACTCCCACTCACTGCAGTGGATCAGCACGATGCCGACCAGGTGGGCGGCAAGGCCGCTAATCTGGGAGAACTTCAGCACATCAGCGGTGTATTTGTGCCGGAAGGATTTTGTGTTACGGTGAGTGCTTTTCAGGATTTTCTTGCAGTCAGCGATCAAATGAATGGGTTATTGACAGAACTCGAACTGGTCCGCATGAGTGATACCGACCGGCTTCAACAACTAGGTGCTCGGATTCGGAATCATCTGGAAACCTTGCCGATACCCCTGGAAATCCAGGAAGCGGTCAAACAGGTCTGGAGAGAGACGGGGGCTCATTTTTCCTATGCCATTCGTTCAAGTGCTACGGCGGAAGACTTGCCAGGAGCATCATTTGCCGGCCAGCAGGATACTTTTTTAAACATTACCGGGTTTGAAGATGTGCTCCGGCATATCCGCAAATGCTGGGCATCCCTTTTTACCGACCGGGCTATTGTGTACCGTATTCAAAACGGATTTCAACACCGTGCGGTCTATTTGGCTGTTGTGGTTCAGAGAATGATTTTTCCGGAAGTTTCAGGCATCCTGTTTACCGCAGATCCCGTAAGCGGCAACCGGAACATTGTTTCTATTGATGCCAGCTATGGGCTTGGAGAAGCTTTGGTCTCGGGAATTGTTTCCGCCGACTTGTATCAAATTCGCGATGGGGAACTGATTTATAAAAAAGTTGCCGATAAAAAAGTGGCTGTTTATGGTTTATCGGATGGCGGAGTAGTCACCCGGCCGGTCGTTCCGGGGAAGAGAACCAGACAGGCGTTACCTGACCAGGTTGCCCTGGTATTAGCCGAACTTGGGCAAAAAATTGCCGCCCATTTTGGCAGGCCGCAAGACATTGAATGGTGTATGGCAGATGATACTCTTTTTATTGTACAAAGCAGGCCGATCACTACCTTATATCCTGTGCCGCAGTTTTCCGATGATCAGCTCCATATCCTGGTCTCGCTGGGGCATGCACAAATGATGACCGAGCCTATTAAGCCTTTGGGAATTTCAGTATTACGGACCTTTATGCCGATCGGTAAGAATGCCTATAAGGGAAGTGAAAGCCGGCTACTGGTCGAAGCCGGTGGAAGGCTGTACATCGATTTATCGGAGGCTTTTCAGTATCGTCTGGGCAGAAAGTTATTACCGGCACTCATCAGGAATGCTGACGAAACGATAGGCCGCGCCTTACAGGTATTTAATCAGCGGATGGGTCATGAAAAAACAGGCTCGAATAAAAAAATCAGCTTTGCGTTGACACGCAGGTCGATGGCTTTTGGACTAAAGGTTTTTAAAACATTGCTTTATCGTAAGGAATCAGGCTTAATCGAACGAATCGGCCATTTATTTGCGCAACAGTTGGAGTTGAACCGGGACCGAATCAGCCGGAAGAAAGGCGTTGAGCGGATAAAAAATATTCAAGCCCTGTTGCCGGAATTGTTTCCATTTGTATTTAGCCATGTTGGCCCCTATGTAGCAACCGGTGTGTTAACTTTTCGTCTCATCCATCAATTGGCCACCCACTGGCTGGAAGATGTCGATCAGGAACTAAGTGGCATCAGCAAAGCACCGGTTGGAAATGTGACCAGTGAAATGGGCTTGGCGCTTGGTGATGTGGCGGATTCTATACGCGGCAACTCTGAACTTGTTGAATATTTACGCCATGCCGTGGACGCAGAGTTTTTAACCGGATTGAATGGGCTAGCCGGTGGCAGCGGGGCAAGGGAAGTATTTCAGCAGTTTCTGGATAAGTATGGTATGAGAACAACCGGAGAAATCGATATTACCCGGCCAAGATGGCGTGAGGCTCCTACCCAACTGGTAGGCGCTATCCTCAGTCATGTGGAAAATAGCACGGCAGGTGAGCATCGCAAAAAGTTTCAGCAGGGTGAACAGCTTGCTGAGGAAGCAGCCCATACCTTATTAAAAAGACTGAAGTTTACCCGGTGGGGTTTTTTTAAGGTCAAACTGATGGCCCGGCTTATTGCCGTATACCGGATGGTCATCGGCCTCCGTGAACACCCAAAATTTTTTATTGTCCAAAATTTTGACATGATCAAACAGGCTATCTTGCAGGAAGCGCAAGTGTTGCTGGACGAAAACATTTTGGAGCAATTGGAGGATATTTATTGGCTGACACTGGATGAGTTGATTCATGTCATAACAACACGGCAAGTAGATAAAAAACTGCTTGCTGTGCGCCGTGAACAGTTTGAGTACTGCCTGAAGCTGGTTCCGCCACGCGTCATGACGAGTGAAGGCGAGATTTTAGACGGATTGTCCAAGAGTAAATCCCTTTCGCCGGATACTCTTATCGGCAGTCCGGTTTCAGTTGGCATTGTTGAGGGGCGTGCGCGGATTGTCACCAATTTATCTGAAGCCAAGTTAGCCAAAGGCGATATTTTGGTGGCACCTTTTACCGACCCAGGCTGGACACCGTTGTTTTCCCTCGCTGCCGGCCTGGTGACAGAAGCAGGCGGCTTGATGACCCATGGGGCGGTAGTTGCCCGTGAATACGGGATTCCGGCGGTAGTGGGCGTCGACGGGGCAACCCAAAAAATCAAGGATGGCCAGTTTATCCGTATTGACGGCCGTACAGGATCTATTTCCTTACTCAAAGAAGCCGCTAAGCCTTAACCGAGAGTGCAGCCAGCATATTGGTTTTTGCCTGTTCCAGCAGTTTTGGCAGACGGGCTTGGCCAACAAAGCCTCCCTGAGCCGTACGGGCGTTTCCACCACCTTTACCTCCCACTGATTGCAGGCTGGATTTGAGCTCGGCAGCCATATTAAGCCCGATATCAGGCGAGCAGGAGAAGTGAATTTGATGCCTGGTATGATCTTTATTACTTGTACCCAACAGGGAAACAGTGCGTTCATTGGCCGTTAATGCAGCGGCTAGCTGATTAAGATCAGCCAGGCTGCTGTCACTAAAGCAGATCATTTTAATTCCGTTTATGCTTTCAGCTTGAGCGAACAACGTATTAGCCAGCTGCTGGTTGATTGTTTTTTTCGCATTGCTTAATTCTTTTGTTAATTGTTTTAAGTGGGCGGTCTGCTTGGTGAAAGCCGGTAGAATTTGATCAACAGGAACAGAGAGTTCTGAAGACAGTTGCGAGGCAATCCTGTTTTTCTGCTCGTAATCGGTCAGAGCGCGATTTCCACAGACAAAATCAAGGCGAATGCCTGTCTTGATCCGCTCCCAGGCACGAATTTTGATCAAACCTACTTCACCGGTAAAAGCGGTATGAGTTCCGCCACAGGGGCAACAATCAAAGTCTTCGACGGTGACAATTCTTATGGTTTCGTAAACCTTGGTTACATCTTTGCGGAGCTTGAAACCGGACAGTTCGTCTTTAGGAACTAAGGAACAGTGAATAGGGCGGTTGGCAAAAACAATTTCATTGGCAGCGTATTCGACCTGCTGTGCTTGTTCAGGGCTTAACTCATTTAAGGGGAGATCAATTTGGGCCGATTCATTTCCTAAATGAAAGCCGATATTCGCTGCCTGTAGCACTTTTAAACAGGCTCCGGATAAAATATGCTCCCCGCTATGCTGCTGCATATGATCAAAGCGCCTGTTCCAATCAATTCTTCCAGTTACTTTGGTGTCATGAAGCCGCTCCGGGAGAATATGAATGACCACATTTTCTTCTTGGTAAACGGCAATAACCGGAATATCATTTAAAGTTCCGGTATCAAAAGGCTGGCCACCGCTTTCCGGATAGAAAGCGGTTTGGTCCAATATGACCCCCCAGCGCTGTTCCGGATATTCAAGAACTTCTAATACCTGAGCATTGAATTCTCTGATATAACTGTCGCTATGAAACAATTTTAAGGTTTTCATCATCCCAATATCCTTTCAGTGTTTTTATTTTAAGTTTGTATTACGCAAAATTCAGGAGGCGTTTCGCAACTTAAAAGGACTGACTAGTTACAGCACCAGTCAGTCCTTTGTTAGGCTAGTTAGAGTCAGACTCGGTGAATGAGAGCTGATTAGCCTAGTTTTTGTGTGAAGGGGCAAGGACTGACGTTGCGTGGTTACTCGCTGTCTATGGCAGTCCGCTTTTTTCGATAGGTATCCCAGGATTCCAGTATTTTCATACGTGAAAAATCCAGGCGGCTGGCAATAATTTTTCCTCCTGCACGTTCATGCTCTGTCGATAGATCATAGAGGGAATTTGTGATTCCCCCAACCATGGCTGTAAGGAGATCCTGCAAAGCCTGATCAGAGTGAGAGAGTTGTAATTTTGGTTCTAATAATGCTCCTGAAGGCTGAAGCAGTGAACGGATGGCTTCAATAGCCTGAGGGAGCTTGTCTGCGGGCAGTTGATTGAGTAGTTCCAGTAATTCATCTTTTTGGTTCATTCGATTTCTCCTAACAAATGAGCTTCTCTTACTCTAAACTATATAAGAAACGGAAGAAATTAGCAATGCAAACCTCCTATGAAAATAGGTCGGGCAAATGGTAAATATTACTGATGGAAGTTTACCGATGCTGGTGATAAAGTGGTCTTGTAGTTTAAGGAGGGAAATCATCGTGCATACATATCTGTGGTCTACATTGGCTGCTGTCATTGTAAAAGTCACTAGCAAATGTGTCGTCTATTTTTAGCTGTTTGTTTCCAGACCCATGACAAAATCTTCTAACATGCAGCTGGAATCTTAGCAGTGACTGATGAAGTAAATTGGCCAATGGTGCTGCGGTTTTTGTTGGAATTTGTAACTTATTGTTGATTTTTTTGGTAAATCGCTTATAATTAACAATTAAGATCGATATATTCCTGAAATGAATAGGCAAACTTATCGAAAGATAAGGACGCAAAGCCATGGGTCTAAAGACGTTTGTACATGATCGCCAGGCTGCCACTTGACATAAGTGTTCGATGCCAGACTTTTATGTCTGGTTTTTTTATGTGTTTTTTGGCGGGTTATGGCTAACGTCTTCAAAAGAAGCGAAAAGGGGTAGAAAAATGTTACAATGGTTCCAAAATCTGAAGATCTTAGCAAAAATCATGGTGTCGGTAGTCATTGCATCGCTTTTTTTATTTGCCGTCGGCGGAATTGGTTATTATTACACCAGTCAGATCAGCGAGCAAATGTCTGTGATGTATAGCGAGCGGCTGCTGCCGATTAAAAGACTCAATGAGACGCGCCACAATTTTAGTGCTGTTCATGGCATGATTCTCGAAGTCATTTTGGGTAATCCCGACAAGGCTAAAGAACAGCAAATCATGCAAGAGATCAAAACATTGGCTGAAGAGACCAATCGAACGTTAGAAGATTATAAAAAATCAAAGCTGACAGCTTTTGAACAAGCGAAGCTCGTTGAGCTGGACCAAGCCATTGGTTCCTACCGAGTGGAAAGGCAAAAGGCACTCGCTATGGCGCAAGCCGGTCAAAAGCAAGACGCTTATCAATATTTTTCCCAGAATGCCAACAAACCCTTGGAGCAAGTTAAACTTATTTTAAAAGAATTAGCCGATCACAGTGCAAAAGAAAGTGAAGCAGCGAATAAGAGCGGTGAGGCAGATGCCTTACTGGCTAAATCGCTGATCGGCATCATGACGGTCTTGTCAGTGGTGATATCCAGTGTCATCAGTTGGTTATTGGCCAGAATGATTGCACGGCGGCTGGGTAATACGGTTTTAACCTTAAATCAGGTTGCCGGTGGTGATTTAACCCGGGAAGTAACCGTCATGTTTCATGATGAGATCGGCCAGATGGGAACGGCGCTCAATGCGACTGTCCGCAACTTGAATCATTTGATTGGCCAAGTTCGGATGCTCGGTGAGCAGGTAGCTGCGTCTTCCCAGCAGCTTACGGCTAGTTCCGGTGAGTCTGCTCAGGCTACGAATCAGGTAGCCAATAGTATTGCCGATGTGTCAAACGGAACAGAACTTCAGGTTCGTGCTGTGGATGCAGCTTCCACCGTTGTGGAGCAAATGTCTGCGGGAATCCATCAAATTGCTGCGAATGCCAATTTAGTTGCCGATGTTTCGGGAAAAGCCGCTACGGCAGCTCGTACTGGAGAAACCGCAGTCAATTCTGCCGTTGCTCAGATGAGTAATATTGAAAAAACCGTGGTCAGTTCGGCACAGGTTGTCGAAAAGCTTGGTGAGCGTTCCAATGAAATTGGTCAAATTGTCGATACTATTTCAGGCATTGCCGGTCAGACCAACTTGTTGGCACTCAATGCCGCGATTGAGGCTGCCCGAGCAGGAGAACAGGGACGCGGCTTCGCTGTTGTTGCGGAAGAAGTCCGGAAGCTGGCTGAGCAATCTCAAGATGCGGCCAAGCAAATTGCCGGCCTGATTCATGAAATTCAACAGGACACAAGCCAAGCTGTAGGTGCTATGAGCGATGGAACGAGAGAAGTAAAAGTCGGAACAGAAGCGGTGGGCATTGCCGGTAAGGCGTTTGTGGAAATTGTTGCCTTAATCGAGCAGGTTTCCGGGCAAGTAAAAGATATATCGGTTTCCATCCAACAACTGGTTGGCGGCAGTGAAAGAATTGTTGAATCAGTGCGGGACATCGACCGGACGAGCAGAGAAACGGCCGGGCTAGCACAAACCATGTCGGCAGCGACGGAAGAACAGTCGGCCGCTATGGAAGAAATTGCAGCTTCAAGTCAAAGTTTGGCCAATATGGCCCAACAGCTTCAAACAGCCATTACCAAGTTTAAGGTGTAAAGTTAAGCTCAAATTCAAATGGGAGTCCCTGGTGTGGATTTCCATTTATTTTTTTTGCAAAAAGTATTGCATAGAGTGGACAAAAACATTAAAATAATAATTTGTTAGATCTAAATTTTTTAGAAAGGTGGTGAGCGTGATATGAAGAATTCTATCTCCGTCGTAGGTGCGCCAATGTGGCTGGGACAAACACGCTATGGCACCAATTTAGCCCCTGATGCGCTGCGGGCAGCCGGTCTACTGGATCGTCTGCGTCTGGAAAAGCTTGATATTTTGGATTTAGGCAATATTCCTATCACCACCACCGGGCAGTTTAAACCCAGTGAAGCAAATGTAAAAAATCTAAAGTCCATTGTTGCCGCCTGTGAAAAGATTGCCAAAAGTGTTTCTTCGATTGCGGCCCATGGACGTTTTCCGCTCATTCTGGGTGGTGACCACAGCATTGCGATTGGCACTTTGGCTGGATTAAATCAGCATTATCATAACCTTGGGGTCATTTGGTTTGATGCCCATGCGGATATTAATACCCCTGAAACCACGCCGAGCGGCAATATTCATGGTATGCCATTGGCTGTCAGTATGGGGATTGGCCATGAGCAGTTGGTCAATGTCGGTGGCGATCATCGCAAAGTGAAACCGGAAAATCTTGTTTTTATTGGTGTCCGTGATATTGATCCGGGTGAAGTTGAGTTTATTCAAAGGAATAACATAAAAATATATACGGTTGAAGATATTCAGCGGTTGGGTATGGAGGCCGTTATTGCTGAGACGGTACAGTATTTAGCAAAATGCGATGGCATTCATCTAAGCTTTGATCTTGATGGGATTGATCCGCTGGTTATGCCTGGTGTTGGAACACCGGTAGCCGATGGTGTCAATTATTCAGACAGCCTGTTCGCGTTACAGCGTCTGGCTGAGCTTGGGGTTATTACATCTGCTGAATTTGTGGAACTTAATCCACTGCTGGATAAAGACGCAAAAACGACCCGGTCTGCTATTGATCTGATTACAGCTTTTCTGAGTGCGGATGAATATCGGGAAGCAGCCTTTGAAATAAACACCTGGAAATTAGAACTGACAGCAGCAGCGACGAAGTTATAAGATTCATAAAAATGAGAAAGAGTGTCTGAAAAGCTTGCCAAATCAGACACTCTTTTTCTATTTAAGTACTTCGGGATTCGAGATGACCGGCAAATTCAGGGGTATCAGTAGATGCTAGCGGATTTTAGGTACAAACTTATTGGGTTACCTATGCCCGAAATATTTTACAGGTGTTTGCAGCTAGAAAGGGATTTTACAAAGGAATGTAAAATGTATGTACATGATATAATATTTTGATGAGGAGAATTCCATGGCCAAAGAACCGGAATTGATTCACTCTGTTGATCGGGCACTTGATATTTTATTATTATTGCAGCAAGAGGGCAAAGAAATGGGGGTTACCCAAATCAGTACAGCCTTGGGCATGTATAAGAGTACGGTCTATCGGACGTTACATACTTTGGAGCATAAAGGCTTTGTGCAGCAAAATACGGATAACGGCAAATATTGGCTGGGAATCAAGCTGTATTCTCTCGGCATGCTGATTCGGGAAAAATCACATTTAACCAGTGTGGCCTATCCTTATGCCAAGGAGCTTTCGGAAAAGTTCCGTGAAGTTGTCCATCTGTCAGTCCTGGACCAAGGCGCCGAGCATTATCCTAAGCATATTATTATTGATAAAATTGAAAGCCAGCAGGTGCTTAGCCTGACACCGCCGATCGGCTCAAGTGCCCCCTGTCATTGCTCGGCAGTAGGCAAATGCTTGTTAGCCTTTGGTGGGAAACGGTATGCTGAGAAATTTGTTGGTAGCGCGCTGCCCCAATATACAAATAAAACGATTGTTCAATGGGATGAATTGCTCAGTGAGTTAGCCAGCATCCGGCAGCAAGGCTATGCGGTTGATGATGAAGAACTTGAACTTGGCTTAACCTGTATTGCCGCACCTATTTTTAGAGACAGCCATGAAGCGATTGCGGCACTTAGCTTATCGGGGCCAACTTCACGGATAAGATCAGACCGTTTTAACGAAATGGTGACGGAAATTATCCGTATCACGCAAAATATATCCCGGCAATTGCGCTAACCCCTGTATTCCTTGTGATACAGGGGTTTTCATTTTGCTAAGTGTAGCATACAAACATACGCTGACTGAGAATGTCTCTATAGTATGTATACGTGAATACTTAGGATGAGCAAAAGGAATAATTTCAGCTGTGATGAATAAGTTTAATTGAAATGTAAAATCGGAACAATGTTCCGTAGAACGGAACGATGTGATTCTGTAGAAGGATAGTGAGGGTGAATATGAATATAGAAAAAAGGCATGAGCTTATTTTAGTCATTAATCCCGGGGCAACTTCAACGAAATTTGCCATTTATGATGGGGAAAACTTGATCTTTAAAGAATCCATCCAGCATTCCGTAAATGATCTGCAAAACTTTGTCCATATTTTTGATCAATATCCGTATCGGCTTGAGTTGATGATTACGAGTTTGCAACAGCATGGAATTGCACTTGCCGATGTCAAGGCCGTGGTCGGCCGGGGCGGGCTGCTAAAACCGTTAGCAGGTGGAACTTATCAAATCAATGCAGCCATGGTGGCTGATCTTAAATTGGCCGAGCGGGGCGAACATGCATCAAATCTTGGTGCTGTAATGGCTTTTAATATTGCACAACAGCTTGGCATTTTAGCTTATATTGTTGATCCTGTTTCTGTGGATGAACTGGAGCCGGTTGCTCGCATTTCCGGAATGCCGGAGTTACCCCGGGTCAGCTTGTCGCATGCGCTGAATATGAAAGCAGTAGCCAGAAAAGCTGCCCGATTATTGGGAAAAGCTTATGAAGAATCCCGGCTGGTTATTGTTCATTTAGGTACAGGAGTGTCCGTATCCGGCCATCGGTACGGACGCATGATTGATGTCAATAATGCGATGGATGAAGGACCTTTTTCGCCTGACCGTTGTGGCGGCTTACCTGCCAGTCAATTAGCCAGACTGTGTTATTCCGGTATTTACTCCTATCAGGAGTTAAGGCGTAAGATCAGCGGACAAGGTGGAATTTGCAGCTATTTAGGAACGACAGATATTCGGGAGGTGGAGGTCAGGGTACAGCAAGGGGATGAACAGGCGCGTTTAATTCTTGAGGCTTTTTGCTATCAGGTTGCTAAAGAAATTGGTGCGATGGCTACTGTGCTGGAAGGGTGTGTGGAGCGCATCATTTTGACTGGGGGAATGGCCTATTCTGCGGGAATTGTGGCCGAGATTACCAGAAGAGTGGAATTTATTGCCCAAGTACTCGTCCTTCCGGGCGAGGAAGAATTAGAAGCGTTGGCTTTAGGTGCTCTTAGAGTTTTACGGAGAGAAGAAGAACCCCAAATTTATCAGTAATATTGAGGTGAATCCGTTGTATCAAAATTATCAGCAGGTGTTTAAACAGGCTAAGCTTATAGGACCATTGACTTTGAGTGTTGCAGCAGCTCAAGACAAAGAGGTATTGTCAGCGGTTAAAAGCGCTCAAGAGGCCGGCCTGATCAGGCCCATTTTAGTTGGAGACCAGGCGCAAATCCGCTCGCTGATGCAGGCCATTGCGTTTCATGCTGAAGTGCCGATTGTGCATGAGACAGATCCTGATGCGGCGGCTTTAAAGGCCGTAGAACTTGTCTATGACGGGAAAGCGCAACTTTTAATGAAAGGACATGTTAACAGCAGTAATTTTTTAAAAGCCGTACTGAACCGGAAGACTGGGTTAAGAACAGGCAGGCTGCTCAGTCATTTGGCTTGTTTTGAATTAGAGTCCCGATCAAAACTGCTTTTTGTCACTGACGGAGGCATGAATGTCCAGCCCAGTTTAGCGGAGAAAAAAGATATTCTGACCAATGCCATGCTGGCATTAAACGCAATGGGAATTGTACCGAATGTCGCAGTGCTGGCGGCTAATGAGACGGTTAGTGCCAAAATGCCGGCCACTATGGATGCTCAGGCATTAACAGAAGCTTACTTAAACGGGCAATTTCCACTGGGAATTGTCGAAGGCCCGATTGCGTTTGATGTTGCCGTTAGCCGTGAAGCAGCCGGTCAAAAACATATTGACAGCAAAGTAGCCGGACGGGTTGATTTGATGCTTGTTCCTAATATTGAAACCGGCAATGTGCTGGGGAAAGCGCTGATTTTCTATGGACAGGGTAAGATGGCCGGCCTGGTGCTGGGGGCGAGCCGTCCTATTGTCATGACATCCCGGGCTGAATCAGCGGAAGGTAAGCTGAATTCGATTGCGTTGGCCTGCTTGTCCTATGGTATGCAAAATCAAGGGTAAGGAGTGAAAACTGTGGCACAGGTAGTGATTTTGGGCGAATATTGCAAAAGCTGCGGATTATGTTTGTCTGTTTGTCCTAAGCAAGTGCTTCAAATCAGTGACAAATCGAATCAAAAGGGGTATTACCCTGTTGAGGTTGTTCGTGCCGAGCAATGTATTGGCTGCACCTTATGCGGGTTAATGTGCCCGGATTTAGCAATAGAAATCATTCGGACGTAAAGGGGTGAGTGTGTGGATAAGGTGCTCATGAAAGGAAATGAAGCTATTGCCGAGGCGGCTATCCGGTCAGGATGCGGACTGTTTTTCGGCTATCCGATTACACCGTCAACTGAAATTATGGAGTATCTGGCGAAAAAACTACCGCAAGCCGGCGGGACTATTCTGCAAGGCGAAGATGAGGTCGCTTCTATCAATATGTGCTATGGTGCAGCCGCTTCCGGCGCGCGGGTGATGACGGCTTCGTCAAGTCCGGGATTTAGCTTGAAACAGGAAGGGTTGTCTTATCTGGCGGCTGCAGAATTACCGGTAGTCGTCGTAAATGTTAACCGCACCGGACCTGGGCTCGGTGGACTTGGACCGGCTCAGTCCGATTATTTTCAATGCACAAAAGGCGGTGGCCATGGCGATTATCGCCTGATTGTGCTGACCCCATCTAAAGGGCAGGAGCTTTATGATTACACCATGCAGGCGTTTGACTTGGCCGATCAATACCGGAATCCGGTTCTTATTCTTGCCGATGGCTTTTTAGGGCAAATGATGGAACCCGTTGAGCTGAAGGTGCGTTCCCGTGAGGAACTTCCACCCAAAGAGTGGGTAACGGATGGGTGCCGGGGGCGGGAAAAACGTAAGATTGCCAGTTATGCACTGACAAATGAAATCGGTGAAGCCAATTGTCTGTATTGGCAAACGAAATACAACCAGATTAAAGATCGGCTGCAGCGCTGGGAAAACTTCTACGCAGATGATGCGGAGTATCTGCTGGTCGGCTATGGTACCTGTGGCCGCATTGCCAAAAGTGTTGTTCTGACAGCACGGCAGCAAGGGGTTAGGCTGGGGTTGTTGCGTCCTATTACCGTATGGCCATTTCCAGAAAAAGCTTTTTGGGGGTTGCACGAGCGTGTTAAGGGAATTATGACGATTGAGCTGAATGCCGGGCAAATGATTGAAGATGTAAAACTAGCTGTTCAATGTAAGACTCCAGTGCATTTCTATAGCCGGCAAGGGGGAATGCTGCCAACGGAGAGGGAAATTTGGCAAGCTTTTTGCCGGACTTTTCAGTTGGCGTTGACCGAGGAGGAGTTATAATGGAAAAAATTTTCTCCAGAACAAAAGGACTGACTTCATTACCCTTCCATTATTGCCCAGGCTGTACTCATGGTATTATTCACCGTCTTATTGGCGAGGTGTTGGAAGAATTAGATATTATTGGAGACACGATTGGGGTTGCACCAGTTGGGTGTGCGGGTTTCTCACTGGATTTCTTTAGCTGTGATTTTGTTGGAGCCGCTCATGGGAGGGCACAGGCCGTAGCTACCGGAATGAAACGGGCATTGCCGGAGAAGCTGGTATTCACGTATCAAGGGGACGGCGATATTTGTGCGATCGGGACTTCTCATGCCATTCATACTGCTGCCAGAGCAGAAAAAATCACATCGATTATGGTGAATAATGCGATATTTGGCATGACGGGCGGACAGATGGCTCCAACCACGCTGGCTGGGCAAATCACGGCGACCAGTCCTTATGGGCGAAATTGCCAGCTTGCGGGAAACCCAATTGATTTGCCCAAAATTATTGCGACTTTGGATGGAGCCGTCTATGTGGCTGCTGTATCGGTCGATTCACCGCAACAGATTATAGCCGCTAAGAAAGCGATTAAAAAAGGATTTCAGGTTCAGCAAGCAGGCTTAGGGTTTGCCTTTATCAGTATTCTATCCACATGCCCGACCAACTGGGGATTATCGCCTGTTGAAAGTTTAAAATGGCTGCGGCAGAATATGCTTCCGCTTTATCAAATGGGTGAGCTCAAAGCAACCAAGGAGGTTAGTGCCTTATGATGGATAAAATTTTGCTAGCCGGTTTTGGCGGCCAAGGCATTATGTTTTTAGGAAAAGTGATGGCTTATGCCGGCATGCTCAATCATCGCGAAGTTTGCTGGATTCCTTCCTATGGGCCGGAAATGCGCGGTGGAACAGCCAACTGCTCAGTGATGATTGCAAATGAAGAAATCTATTCCCCTGTTATTGAGGTTGCCGATGCAGGAATTGTCCTTAACCAGCCCTCTTACGAAAAGTTTGTTTCCAGAATCAAACCAGGTGGTGTGTTAGTCGTAAACAGCTCACTGATTTCTCTTGGCAGTCAAAGGCCGGATATTCATTTGATCGATATTCCCGCCGGTCAAATAGCGAATCAATTGGGAAATGATCATTTAGCCAATATGGTATGCCTGGGGGCAATCATATCGAAATTAGCTTTGATTGACATGGAAACCGTTCAGCAAGCCATGCAGTTCCTTATCGGTAAGAAAAAACCGGAACTTTTGGCCCTAAACCTCTCCGCGATCTGTAAAGGAATAGAATATGGTTATGGAAGCGGCCTTCATCCTATCTGAACCTAAGGGTTCGGTATATTTTTGTAGTTTGCTTGTTAGTTTTTGAGATGACGCGGTATAATAACTTCTTGGAGTCAGCGAGCATTTAGATTGCAAGGAGGGTAAACCAGCGTTGAAGCAAAATACAGAAGCTTATCTTAAGAAAGATATCGGGTTGATTGTAGCCATGTCAATTGTGATCGGGTCGGTCATCGGCTCCGGTATTTTCATGAAACCAGGCAAGGTAATCGCTGCAGCCGGCGATTCAAATATGGCGCTCTTAGCCTGGGTATTCGGAGGAATTATTACATTGGCCAGTGGACTGACCATTGCTGAGTTAAGCGCCCAAATACCCAAAACCGGTGGACTGTATGTCTATTTGGAAGAGGTATACGGAAAGCTATGGGGATATTTATGCGGGTGGGTACAATCCATAATCTATGGTCCGGCTGTTTTAGGAGCATTAGGCTTATATTTTGGCACACTGCTTGTCCATTTTTTTGGCTGGTCGCCAGAGTATAAATTAATTTCCGGTATGATGACCATTGTTTTTCTGGCACTGGTCAATGGAATTGGTGTAAAATATGGAGGTTTTATTCAGGCGGCCTCTACTGCCGGAAAACTGATTCCTATTGTATTCATTGCCGTATTTGGACTTTTGTGGGGGAAAGGAACGATTTTTGATATGCCAAGCGGGTTAACTTCCCATACCGGCATGGGGGCTGCTATCTTAGCGACTCTCTGGGCTTATGACGGATGGACTCTGGTTGGCTTCGTGGCGGGGGAAATGAAAAATCCAGCCAAAATCCTTCCTAAAGCTACGGTCATCGGGCTCATTATTGTAACAGCCGCTTATTTGTCAGTCAATATGGCGATGCTAGCTGCTCTCCCTGCCAGTGAGATTGTTAAGCTTGGCCCTAATGCTGCAGGAACGGCCGCAGGATTGTTGTTTGGCAGTGTAGGGGGGAAACTGGTCAGCATTGGCATCTTGATTTCTATTTTCGGGACACTGAATGCGAAAGTCTTAACCTTCCCCCGAGTTCCTTACGCTATGGCTGAACGGGGACAGCTGCCATTGTCTAATCTGCTAGCTAAAGTACACCCTGCTTTTGGAACACCGATCAATGCCACAATATCCCAAATCCTGTTAGCTTTTTTGTTTATGACATTAGGTGATCCTGACCGGCTTTCTGATATTGCAATTTTTATTATTTATGTGTTTTATGTTTTGGCGTTTTTTGCAGTATTTATTTTAAGGAAGAAAAATCAGGGGACTGAACGGCCGTATAGTACGCCTGGATATCCGGTTATTCCATGGGTAGCCATTATTGGTTCGGCATTCATTTTGATTACAACGCTGATGGACAATCCTTATGATACCATTTATGCACTGGGGATGACCGTAGCGGGACTGCCTTTTTACTGGTGGTTAAATAAAAAAGCGTAGCTAGATAATAAAACAAGAGTTGATTTCCTGTGGAAATCAACTCTTGTTTTATTATCTAGGATTCAAATATTCAATGAAGTTGTCTTGATTGCAGATACCAATGTATTAGTCAGCAAGACGGTGTTTTTAAAAAAATCTTTCAACTGGAATCTAAAATCCTCAAGGCAGAAATCAGTTTTTAAGCGGTTCTACCATTTGGAGAACCGCTTTCATGATAGGAACAAAGCTTAAGGTGAAATGGACTGCATCATCAGACTGTCTGCGGGATAAGCTGACATTAAAATCGCTAGGTTCATGGAGCTGATTAATTTGTACAAGCGTTGTTTGTGTGCAATCAATAAGCCATGAAGGCAACCCCAATACAAGAATATCCGGTTTACAAGGTTACGCTTGTTTGATTTCCGGATTTTTATGGGGAAGCTGCTGATTGAATCTTGGGACTCACAAAGAAACTTCCTTTTGAATCAATCACTGCATAGGTGACTTGTGCTGGACTGGTGATGCCTTTTTGATTGAGCTGCTGGGTCAACCAATCTAAGGTAAGTTGCTGTTGCCGGAGATTCTCAAGATTGATTTCACCATCCATAATCAATTCAACCGGGTATTGCATCAGCGGCTGCTGAATCCCTAAGTCACTTTTGGTGGCCGGTTGATAGGCACTTTTTTTGATGACGCTCAAATCGCCGGTTGTTTCAACCACTGCGTATTGTACTTCCGCAGGGTCCAAAATGCCATTGATCCGCAACTGACAAGTCAGTTCATCCAGGTCATAGCGCATATTGCGCATATTTTGTTCGAGGATACGGCCATTTTCTATAACGACTGTAGGGGAACCGTCAATTAATTTGCGCAACGGGCGGCTGCGGATGGTCACTTGTGATAATAAAAAGGTTAGCAGGACGAACAGAACTAAATCATAGAAGTGACTCCAAACCCGGTCTTGTTCAGAGGCTGCAATCGTAGCTGCAATGGAGCCGATGGTGATACCGCTGACATATTCATAAAAAGTAAGTTGAGCGACTTGGGTTTTTCCGAGGACACGGGTGAAAGCCAATAAGCTGATAAAGACTAAACTCGTTTGCCAGGTATCCCGGAGAATTTCGGACCAATCCATGATATCCCTCGCTTTAGCCGTATTATGCCAGGCAAGCATGATTGCAAAAGTCTTCAGGACTTTTGAGTGTTTATAAAGAAGTATGTGCAAAACAACGCAAGATTATGATGGGTGGCAAAGGACACCATGCCCAAAAGAGAGGAGTTATTTGATTAATTTTTGCAAAGCGTCTGCGAAGGAATCGCTGAAATTCGATGCACTATAATGGGCTCGGGCGATCTCCTGGGTTTTATAGGACTGCTGTTGAATCCAGGAGAGTGGTTTTTGGGCAAAAGTCTTAACGGTACTCCGAATACAATCAATTGTACATTGTTCAAGGAAAAACACATCCGGCTCATTGAACCCGCATTCATAACTAACAATTGGAATGACCCCGGCGGCCATAGCGGTAAGAATGCTTCCGGACATTCCTTCCGCACAGGAGGGTAAAAGCACATAGCTGCTGACCTGAATGACTTTCTTAAAAATATTGCTGCTGATATCTACAAAGCCGATTGGTAAGATATTAGGAAGTTGATATAATTCACGCAGATAAATACTGCAAAAATCTTTTTCATTCTGAAATTGACTGCAAATAATTAAGCTGCAATCAGGTAATTTTGCAAACACTTCCAAAAGTAAGTCGAGTCCTTTTAGTACTTGCGGATAGGTGGCCAGAAACAAGAAGGTGTTTGGCATTTTCTGGCTGATATTGACATCGGGAAACCGATTGGCAGAATTTTTAATGAAGGCTGTTTTTTTGAAGGGTATATCTGAGAAGGTGGAGAGTGTCCTTTGATTGCCGGTCAGGAAGAGCGCATCAAAATCATTGAGTTCGTGATTGAAAGGAGGGAGGGATGCTTTTACCTGCAGGCGGGCGTGCCTGCGAAGGTTTAAGGCCTTTACTCTAAGTTCGTGCTGCCGGTTATGCCAGAAAGGATTTGCATCGGTACTGTAAAATACTTTAAAACAATTTCTTTTTAAGTTATTTTCATAGATTCGGCGGTTTTGTGGAAATGAGTCAATGATTAAATCATACTGTTTGGTCAGTCTTATTGTCCGGTCATGATCGTTCATTATATCGACATTGTAGCCCCAATCCCCCAGTTCTTTTACCATCAAAGGAACTTGCCAAAATTTATGATGGTAAGGCAAGGTTGAAAGCCGTTCAAACGGTTCGGTCGTATATTTGAGAAGACAATTTTTGGACCAGGTGCTTTTATTAATGTTACAAAAAAAACTTGCCTTCAATGCGAAACACCTCTAAATTACGCGTTTGTTACTAGCTTATTCCCAATCATCTGCTTTCGTGAAGGACAAGAAAAGAATAAAAAAACCCTGCTAGATTTTTATAAAATACAAAAAGCCTAGCAGGGTTTTTAAAAATTTCGGCGAAATAAAAACGTTAAATTTCGATTTTGCAAAATGATAGCTATTGTGAAAATTATATCATAGTGTTGAACCATTATTCAAGTGGAATTTTTAAAATAGCAAAATTTTTTTGAATAGTGTGGCTTTTTTTGTAAGGAATTGTGATGTAATTTTTCTATGTCTATCATATTTACATTTATGCAGGATCGTTGTATAGTAATAATGTTAACACAGCAATAATTTTTGTATAATTATTCAATGTATCAGATTAACTGATTACTGGAATTGTTATTTTGTCTGGTAATATATGACTGTTAGGGCAGAATATTTATTTTCTAAGCTGCATCATAATTAGCATGACGTCTTGCTTGTCGATGGTTGCTGCTGTTAATGTTGTGAATAATTATACGGCAAAAATTTGCTGTATGATTGATATTTTTAAATTATTCCCACTTAGAGATTAAAGAGAGAAAAAGAGAAAGAGAGAGGAGATTGTTTAATGGCAAGAAAAATGAAAACCATGGATGGTAACGCTGCTGCTGCATACGTATCCTATGCATTTACCGATGTCGCAGCGATCTATCCGATTACTCCGTCTTCACCAATGGCTGAAAATGTGGACGAATGGGCAGCTCAAGGTAAAAAGAATGTTTTTGGACAGACTGTAAAAGTAATTGAAATGCAGTCCGAAGCAGGTGCTGCAGGTGCCGTTCACGGATCTTTGCAAGCGGGTGCTCTTACTACTACATATACTGCATCACAAGGTCTCTTGCTGATGATTCCGAACATGTATAAAGTTGCGGGTGAACTGCTGCCGGCAGTATTCCATGTTAGTGCTCGCGCATTAGCTGCAAACTCCCTGAATATTTTCGGTGATCATCAAGACGTTATGGCAGCAAGACAAACTGGCTGTGCAATGCTTGCTGAAAGCAGTGTTCAACAAGTTATGGATCTTGGTGCTATTGCTCATTTAGCTGCTATTAAAGGCCGTGTGCCTTTCATCAACTTCTTTGATGGTTTCAGAACTTCTCATGAAATTCAAAAAATCGAGCTCTTAGAATATGATGAACTGGAAAAATTATTAGACTGGGATGCAGTCAATGCCTTCAGAAAAGGTTCTTTGAATCCTGATCATCCTAAACTTAGAGGTACTGCGCAAAATCCAGACATTTACTTCCAAGAAAGAGAAGTTTCCAATAAATACTATGAAGCTCTTCCTGACCTGGTTGAGTCCTACATGGCTGAAATTACTAAACTGACTGGCAGAGAATATCATCTGTTCAACTACTATGGTGCGCCAGATGCAGACAGACTGATTATTGCTATGGGTTCGGTTTGTGAAGCTGCTGAAGAAACTGTGGACTATTTGAATGCTAAGGGTGAAAAAGTTGGTTTGTTAACTGTTCATCTTTACAGACCATTCTCCATTAAACATTTCTTCAAATACATTCCTAAAACAGTAAAAAGTATTGCCGTTTTGGATAGAACAAAAGAACCAGGTGCTTTGGCAGAACCACTTTATCTTGATGTTAAAACCGCTTTCTATGGCAGTGAGTGGCAGCCTACCATCGTGGGTGGTCGCTATGCATTAGGCGGTAAAGATATCGTTCCTAGCCACATTATTTCGGTTTATGACAATTTGAAAGCTGCTCAGCCTAAGGACGGGTTTACTGTTGGTATTATCGACGATGTTACCTTCAAATCCCTGCCATTGGGTGGTGCTGATGTAGATACTACACCGGCTGGCACTACAGCTTGTAAATTCTGGGGACTTGGTTCGGATGGTACTGTTGGTGCGAACAAAAGCGCGATCAAAATCATTGGTGATAAAACCGATATGTATGCGCAAGCCTACTTTGCCTATGACTCCAAGAAATCCGGCGGTATCACCATGTCTCACTTGAGATTTGGTAAACAACCAATCAAATCACCTTATTTGATTCATAAAGCAGATTTCATTTCCTGCTCTCAACAGTCTTATGTAACTAAATATGACTTACTGGCTGGTCTGAAACCAAACGGTTCTTTCCTGCTTAACTGCACTTGGACTGAAGCTGAGTTGGAAGAAAAACTGCCTGCAGCAATGAAACGTTATATTGCCGATAACAATATTAACTTCTATATTGTTAACGCCGTTAAAATTGCCCAAGATCTTGGTCTTGGCGGACGTTTCAACATGATTATGCAATCGGCATTCTTTAAACTGGCTAACATCATTCCTTTAGAGCAAGCTGTAAAATATCTGAAAGATGCAGTAGTCGATTCTTATGGCAATAAAGGTCAAAAAATTGTTGACATGAATAATGCTGCTATTGATCATGGTATTGAAGCGCTCGTTAAAGTGACGATTCCAGCTTCCTGGAAAACTGCCGTTGACGAAGCTGCTGCAGCCAAAGAAGTTCCTGCCTTCATTAAAAACATTCTTGAGCCAATGAACAGACAAGAAGGCGATAAACTGCCTGTCAGTGCATTTGTTGGCAGCATGGAAGACGGTACCTTCCCATTAGGAACTGCCGCTTATGAAAAACGCGGCATTGCTATTGATGTTCCAGAGTGGCAAGTTGAAAACTGTATCCAATGCAACCAATGCTCTTATGTTTGTCCACATGCAGCGATTCGCCCAGTACTGGCTACTGAAGAAGAAGTTAAAAATGCACCTGAAGGTTTTACGGTAAAACCTGCCATCGGTGTTAAAGACACCAGCTACCGGATTGCTGTATCTCCGCTTGATTGCGCTGGTTGCGGCAACTGCGCTGATATTTGCCCGGCTAAACAAAAGGCTCTTGTGATGAAATCGCTTGATTCCCAATCCGCTCAAGTTGCTCTTTGGGATTACGCGATGACTGTTTCACCAAAAGCAAATCCTGTTAATAAATACACAGTAAAAGGCAGTCAGTTCGAGCAACCATTGCTTGAGTTCTCCGGTGCTTGCGCAGGTTGCGGTGAAACTCCTTACGCCAAACTGGTTACCCAATTATTTGGTGATAGAATGATGATTGCCAATGCTACCGGTTGTTCCTCCATCTGGGGCGCAAGTGCACCAGCTATCCCTTATACAACTAACCACAGAGGTCACGGACCTGCCTGGGCAAACTCCTTATTTGAGGACAATGCTGAGTTCGGTCTTGGCATGTTCCTTGGCACAAAAGCAGTTCGTGAGAATTTAGCTAATGATGTAAAAGCCGCTTTGGAAGCTGGCGTTAGCGCTGAATTAGCTGCAGCTCTTACTGAATGGCTTGAAAACAAAGATAAAGGCGAAGGCACTCGTGAGAGAGCCGATAAAGTTGCTGCCTTACTGGAAGCTGAAAAAGGCGACAATGCGCTGTTGAATAAAATTGCCGCAAGCACTGAATTCTTAGTGAAACGTTCACAATGGATCTTTGGTGGCGACGGCTGGGCTTATGATATCGGCTACGGCGGTCTGGACCATGTATTGGCTTCCGGTGAAGATGTTAATGTATTGGTATTCGATACCGAAGTATACTCCAATACTGGTGGTCAGTCCTCCAAATCCACTCCTGCGGCTGCGATTGCACAATTCGCTGCTAACGGTAAGAAAACCAAGAAGAAAGACCTTGGCATGATGGCTATGAGCTATGGCTATGTTTATGTAGCTCAGATTGCTATGGGTGCTGATAAAAACCAAACACTGAAAGCGATTGCTGAAGCTGAAGCATATCCAGGTCCATCTCTGATCATTGCCTATGCTCCTTGCATCAATCATGGCTTACGGGTTGGTATGGGTTGCAGCCAGCTTGAAACTAAACGTGCTGTTGAGTCCGGATACTGGGCTATGTTCAGATTCAATCCAACGCTCAAAGAGGCTGGTAAAAATCCATTTACGCTTGACTCGAAAGAACCTACTGCTAATTTCCAAGAGTTCTTAATGGGTGAAGTTCGCTACTCTTCCTTGAAGAGACAATATCCAGAGTTTGCTGATTCCTTGTTCAAGAAAACTGAGCAAGATGCAAAAGAAAGACTGGAAGGCTACAAAAAGCTTGCCGGCCTAGGCTGCGCAGCACAGGAAGTTGCAGCAAGCAAATCGTAATTTAATGAATAAAAAAGGCATTTGATGACCGAGGTCATCAAATGCCTTTTTCTTTTATTGTTTTTTAGAATCGGGCAACTAGTTTTTGAATGAGCGGGTAATGATAAAGATTGCCGTTTAAGCAGGCTACTGTTGCAATGAGTGAAGTAATGATTAAGACCAGCCACAGCACGATTAATACGGGTATCAGTAATATCCCGATGAATATCGTACATAATAAAGAGACTACTAAGGAAACAATAAGCAGGACTAAATGGGCTACTAAAGCCTGTTTGGAATGATGCTGCACAAAGGGGTCATCCTTTTTCAGCATCATAATGATCAAGGGGGCAACAATGAAGCCAATACCTCCCAGGAAATACGCAGTATGTGCCACGATTGCCAGGATCTTTTGTTCGCCTGATACTTGCTCCATATCGTTCATTCCACCTTTTTGATGATTTATCTTTATTATATAAAAGAATTTGCTCATGTAAACTCAAAAATAACGCATGACAAATGAAAAAAATGTGCATATTTTTGAGGAGTGTGCATATAAATAATTTTGTCTGTAATTTAGCATAGTTGAATTTTTACTGCGTTTCGACATTTTTTTCATGGCACCGTATTAATTTTTAGATCAGGGAGTTATAAAAATTATATTTTAAAATAAAATTATCTTAATATCAAAAACTTAGTAAAGTTCAAACTTTGTTTTTATAGAGGATATAGATAACGGAAGTTTTCATTCCGTTATGCAACATTTATAAAAGGAGGACGATATAGTGGTTGAGAAGAGAATCAAGCAGCTTTATAACAGATTAATGGCGCTAGGATATTCACCGTTTCACGTTGAACGAATTCTGCAGGAAACAATTGGAGTTCAGGATATTGCGACCATTGGAGTTGAGCAGCAGGAAGATTTAATCCGGGTTTTGGAGCAATATGAAAAGCTGGGAACAGAATATTTGATGGCCTATAGTAAATAGCTGTCACATCATAGAACTGAAGGCGATCAAGCCGGAGCTTGATCGCCTTCAGTATTAGTTGCTATTTTGGGGTTATGCTTTACCGTTTGCATCGTATTTTGCTGTTAAAGTACCTTGTGGAGCCTTTTTGTTGCTGCTGGCAGTAGAAGAGGAATAATCATTGTTAGCGTCAGCAGTTGCAGTCATGGTACCATACTGAGCTTTGCTGGCACTGGTGTTGGCACCATAGCTGCTTGTCGAAGATGAATAGTCTCCATTGGCATCAGCCGAAGCGGTCATAGTACCGTATTGAGCTTTGCTGGCATTGGTATTCGGAGCATAACTGCTGGTTGTTGCGGAAGAATATTCTCCGTTGGCATCAGCTGTAGCGGTTAGAGTACCATATTGGGCTTTGCTGGCGCTGGTATTCTTAGCAGAAGCTGTGTTGGAGGAATACTCGTTGTTAGCATCAGATAAAGCAGTCATAGTACCGAATTTTGCTTTGCTTTCAGATGTTTTGTTTTTAGAATTCATTCGAAAACCTCCTTAAAATTTAAATTTCGGTTCCTATATTAGTATCTGAAAGTTAAGCGAGAGAATACGTGGAATAATTTGCTCGGATTGGTTTGTCTTTCAATAAAGTCATGAGAAAGACACAAATAGACTATATGTGTTTCTGTATAAAACAAATGTTGGATTAATAGCAAAAAATATTAACAAAAACAGCTTGACAAATGAGGTTACTATTGGGATAATGTATACATTACAAAGTTACAATCTTCCTTAAACGGTTGTAAAAAAATTTCAAGATACATGTATAAAAAGTAATGATTGGGACCAAAGCAAGTAGGGGCATTACAGAGAGCCGGTGGTTGCTGGAAACCGGTATGACAGCTTGCTAGACTCACCCATGAACTCTTTGGCTGAGGCGGCTATACACGAGCCGAGGTAGGCAAAAGCGCGAACCGGCGTTAAGGGAAAGTTGGCGACAGCCAACGCGATGAGTAGAATGTAGGGTGGTACCGCGGTTAATCTCCGCCCCTATTGGCCGATGGTCAATAGGG
The DNA here is from genome assembly GCA_946407015.1 of uncultured Selenomonadales bacterium. GTDB lineage: Bacteria > Bacillota > Negativicutes > DSM-1736 > Dendrosporobacteraceae > CAMJML01. The sequence goes on from CAMJML010000014.1 coordinate 54,338, forward strand.
GCGGTTTTATATTCTGATGACAAGGGAGGGAGGCCATTGAAACACGTATTGTCGGTATTGGTACAAAATCAGCCGGGAGTATTAGTCCGCGTCGCCAGCATGTTTTCGCGCCGTGAGTTTAATATAGACAGTTTAGCTGTTGGCGTTACGCAACTTCCCGAGTATTCGCGCATGACGGTAGTGGTGCACGGTGATCAGGCTATTATTAACCAAATGATTAAGCAGTTGGAGAAGCTTGTAGAAGTCGTTGCGGTTCAAATCCTGCCACCGCAGTCATCGGTTAGCCGGGGAATGACGCTATTAAAGGTCAATGCCGAGGGTGAAACGCGCTCCGAAATATTAAAAATGGCTGAGATATTTAGAGCTAAAGTTGTGGATGCTCAAAAGACCACGCTCATTTTGGAAATTACCGGCGATGATGAAAAAATTGATGCATTTACCGAACTTCTAGCACCTTATGGTATTCTGGAAACAATCCGTACCGGACTTATTGGTCTGGAACGGGGCGATCAAACTATTTATAAAAGATGTGAGGAGAGAGATCATTATGGCGAAAATGTATTATGAACAAGATGCAAATTGGGATATGATTCAAGGAAAAACAGTAGCCGTCATTGGCTATGGAAGTCAAGGCCATGCCCATGCGCTCAACTTAAAGGACAGCGGTATCCGGGTTATTGTGGGCTTATATGAAGGCAGTAAATCCTGGAATAAAGCGGAAGCGGACGGACTTAGCGTGGCTCCGGTTGCACAAGCCGTTGCTGCAGCGGATATTACCATGATCCTAATTCCTGATGAAAAGCAGGCAAAGGTTTATAAAGAAGATATTGCACCAAACTTAAAACCTGGCAGTGCCTTGGTCTTCGCTCATGGTTTCAACATTCACTTCAATCAGATTGTTCCACCAAGCGATGTTGATGTCTTTATGGTTGCTCCTAAAGGGCCCGGACATTTGGTTCGTCGCGTATTTACAGAAGGCGGCGGTGTTCCTTGCTTAATGGCCGTTTATCAAGATTATAGCGGTACCGCTCAAGAAGTGGCTCTCGCTTATGCCCGGGGAATTGGCGGTGCAAGAGCAGGGGTTTTACCGACTACTTTCAAAGATGAGACCGAAACTGACCTGTTTGGTGAGCAAGCCGTGCTGTGTGGTGGCTGCACAGAGCTGATTAAAGCCGGATTTGAAACCTTGGTCGAGGCTGGCTATGAGCCGGAATTAGCTTACTTTGAATGTCTGCACGAAATGAAACTAATCGTTGACTTAATGTACGAAGGCGGCATGGCTGCCATGCGTTACTCCATCAGCGATACGGCTGAATATGGTGATTATATGATTGGCAAGCGTATCATCACGAATGAAACCCGTGCAGAAATGAAGAAGGTGCTGTCAGAAATCCAAAGCGGTATTTTTGCAAGAAACTGGATACTGGAGAACCAATCCAATCGGGCCGAGTTTTCGGCAACCAGACGGAGAGAAGCCGAGCATCAAGTCGAAAAGGTTGGTAAAGAATTACGGTCGATGATGACCTGGTTAAATAAGAAGTAATCTATTTGGGGCTGTTGATAAATCGGCGTGTCTGCTGAGGGTTCAACAGCCTCGTTAGTAAAAAGATGAGGGGTGTGTGTGATGGATATAACCAGCATTAAGATATTTGATACCACTTTGCGCGATGGAGAACAAACACCGGGGGTTTGTTTGGAAGCAAATGAAAAACTGGAAATAGCACAGGCCCTAGCAAGACTAAATGTGGATATTATCGAAGCAGGCTTTCCTGTTGCTTCCCCCGGAGATTTTGCTGCCGTCAGCATGGTGGCTGCCCGGATCAAAGGGCCGACCATTGCCGCTTTGGCCAGAGCGAATAAGAAAGATATTGATGTGGCCAGACAAGCTTTGGAAAAAGCTGAACGAGCCAGAATTCATACTTTTATTGCAACCAGTGATATTCATCTTGAACACAAACTTAAAATGAGCCGTCTTCAGGTTTTGGCGCAGGCGCAGGAGTCTGTCCGCTATGCGAAGCAATTTGTTCAGGATGTGGAGTTTTCGGCCGAGGATGCTTCCCGTTCGGACTGGGATTTTCTCTGTCAAATTTACAGTGCCGTGATTGCTGCCGGAGCAACTACCATTAATGTTCCGGATACGGTGGGGTATACCACTCCGGCCGAGTTTGGTGCTCTCATCAAGTATTTGCGTGAAAACGTAACCAATATTGATAAAGCGGTGATCAGTGTACATTGTCATGATGATTTAGGGATGGCGGTTGCCAACTCCCTGGCTGCAGTGGCAAACGGGGCGACCCAAGTGGAATGCACCATTAATGGATTGGGTGAGCGTGCCGGCAATGCCGCACTGGAAGAGTTGGTCATGGCCTTAAATACCCGTAGAGAATACTACCGTGCAGCCACTAATATTGATACCCGGCAAATTTACCGCTCTTCAAGGCTGGTCAGTACATTGACCGGTGTGGTGATCCCTCCGAATAAGGCTGTAGTCGGTGACAATGCGTTTGCCCATGAGTCTGGCATTCATCAGCATGGGGTGTTAAATAATTCTTTGACCTATGAAATTATGCAGCCGGAATCGATTGGCATAAGCCGTAATGCGATTGTGCTTGGTAAACATTCCGGGCGTCATGCTTTTGAAGAACGCCTGAAACATTTGGGGTATGATCTGGAAAGTCAGGTTATTAACAATTTGTTTAGCCAGTTTAAAGAACTGGCTGACCGGAAAAAAATGGTATTCGATCGTGATATAGAAGCGCTGGTAAATGTGAAAAAGACACAGACAGCGGAGTGGTATCGTTTGGACTATCATACGGTGGTAAGCAGCAATAAAACGGTGGCTACAGCTTCGGTTCAGCTTACCAGCGGTGAAAAAATGATTGAAGAGGCCAGCTGCGGTGACGGGCCGGTTGACGCAATCTTTAAAGCCATAGAAAAAGCTGTCGGTTTTGAAGTAGGACTCAAGGATTATCAGTTAAAAGCCGTGACCGCCGGCGAAGACGCCTTGGGGGAAGCCACAGTCTGGGTTGAACGCGAGGACCGTATTTTTAGTGGCCGCGGGCTCAGCACCGATGTGATTGAAGCAAGTGCCAAGGCTTACTTAAACGCCATTAATAAAATGCTGGCAGCCTGTGAGCTGCCAACTGACGGGCAAGGAGAGGAGGACAATTAATCATGGGAATGACGATGACTGAAAAGATCTTAGCCCGGAATGCCGGTTTAGCTGCCGTCGAGCCGGGACAATTAATCAAATGCAAGGTGGATTTGGTATTAGGCAACGATATCACGTCACCACCTGCCATTAAAGAATTTAATAAAATTGGCCGGCCGATATTCGACAGGGAAAAAATTGTGTTAGTGCCGGATCACTTCACTCCCAATAAAGATATTAAATCAGCTGAGATGGCTAAAACTGTCCGTGAATTTGCCAAACAGCATGAGATTGTGAATTACTTTGAAGTGGGCCGTATGGGAATTGAACATGTCCTGCTTCCGGAGGTTGGCTTGGTTGCTCCCGGGGATGTCATTATTGGCGCTGATTCCCACACCTGTACATACGGAGCTGTTGGGGCTTTCGCCACCGGAGTGGGGTCGACCGATATGGGGGCGGCAATGGCCACCGGGGATACCTGGTTTAAAGTACCCTCTGCGATTAAAGTTGAACTGACCGGTGTGCTGCCGAAATGGGTAACCGGTAAAGATGTTATACTGACCTTAATCGGGATGATCGGCGTGGATGGTGCTCGCTATCAATCCTTGGAATTTACCGGCGAAGGGCTGGCTTCACTGACTATGACCGATCGCCTGACCATTGCCAATATGGCCATTGAGGCCGGTGCTAAAAATGGTATTTTTCCAGTTGATGCTGTTACCCGCGCTTATATCAAAGGCCGGGTAAGCAAATCCTTTGAAGAAGTTGAAGCCGATGCGGATGCTGTTTATGCGCAAGTTGTTACTATTGATCTAAATCAGTTGGTTCCGGTTGTGGCATTACCGCATTTGCCGGAAAATGTCCGTAAGGTTGCAGAGGTTCCGGAAACGACTATTGATCAGGTCATTATCGGGTCCTGTACCAACGGCCGAATCGAGGATTTGGAACAAGCCGCTCAAATCATGGCCGGACGCAGTGTTCATCCAGTCGTTAGAGCCATCATTATACCGGGAAGTCAGGGGGTTTATCTTGAAGCTATGCAGCGTGGCTTTATTGAAACCTTTATTAAAGCTGGAGCGGTTGTCAGTACACCAACCTGTGGACCCTGTCTGGGGGGGCATATGGGAATTTTAGCCGCTGGTGAACGGGCAGTAGCTACAACCAACCGGAATTTCCGCGGACGAATGGGACATGTGGACAGTGAAGTTTATTTATCAGGGCCGTATGTTGCAGCGGCCAGCGCTGTACTGGGACGAATTGCTACGCCTGAGGAGGTTTTAGCATGATTTTAGAAGGTAAGGTATGGCGATACGGGGATAACGTCGATACGGATGTGATTATTCCGGCCCGTCATTTAAATACCTCAGAATCAAAAGAATTGGCAGCTCATTGCATGGAAGATATAGACCCTGCGTTTGCCGGTAATGTGCAGCCTGGCGACATTATTGTAGCCGACCGGAATTTCGGCTGCGGATCGTCACGGGAGCATGCACCGGTGGCGATCAAAGCCAGTGGCATCACCGTGGTGGTAGCGGATAGTTTTGCCCGTATCTTCTATCGTAATGCAATTAACATTGGATTACCTCTATTGGAAATTGGTGAAGCCGTTAAACATATTAAAGCCGGTGATAAAATCCGCATTGATTTAAGCTCCGGAACAGTGGAAAACGTGGCGACAGGTGGGGTTTTTAAAGCCCAGCCGTTACCTGGCTTTATTCAGGATATAGCAAAAGCGGGCGGTCTTGTCAATTATGTGAAGGAGGCGGGCGGATGAGCAAAAAGATTGTTGTCATTCCTGGTGACGGTATTGGCGCTGAGATCACCGCTGCCGCTGCGCAGATTTTAAAGAAAACAGCCCGGAAATATGATTTGGAGCTTGAATTTGACACCCATCATGCCGGTGGGGCAGCGATTGATCTTTACGGAGTACCGCTGCCGGATAGTACGGTTGAAGCAGCCAGACAGGCCGATGCCGTACTGTTGGGGGCTGTTGGTGGTCCTAAATGGGATCAGGTTGCTCCCGATATCCGGCCGGAAAAAGCGATTTTAGGTCTGCGTAAGGCCTTGGGTTTATATGCGAATTTACGACCGGTTCGGGTACCGGCGTCACTGGCGGAATACTCGCCGTTAAAGCCGGAAATCGTGAGTGATATTGATGTACTGATTGTCCGGGAGCTCACTGGCGGAATCTATTTCGGCGAAAAATGCGAAGCAACTCTTTGTGACGGAGTTGAGAAAGCCTGGGATGTTGAGATTTATAGCGTGCCTGAGGTCAGTCGTATTGTGGCTTTGGCCTGTCAAGCGGCCAGACAGCGCAGAGGCAAGCTTGTCTCGGTGGATAAGGCCAATGTATTGGCTTCATCCAGATTGTGGCGGCGCACAGCCAATCTTGTTGCCCAGGAATATAGCGATGTTGCATTAAGCCATATGTATGTCGATAACTGCGCGATGCAACTGGCTTTAGCACCAAAAAACTTTGATGTTATTGTGACAAGCAATCTTTTTGGTGATATATTGAGCGATGAAGCCGCTGTACTGGGTGGCTCTATTGGGATGATGCCATCGGCCAGTCTTGGGGATGGTACCGGGTTGTTTGAACCAATTCATGGTTCGGCTCCTGATATTGCCGGTCAGGGAATTGCCAATCCTATCGGGACTATCTTATCAGCAGCGATGCTGCTTCGCCATTCTTTGGGGGAAGAGTCGGCTGCTGCGGGTATAGAGCAGGCGGTTGATCAAGTCCTTGCCAAGGGTTATCGGACGGCTGATTTATACCGGTCAGGACTGATCAGAACTACTACTGCTGAAATGGCTCAACTGATTGAACAGCACATTTAGAGAATTTTGTGATCAAGGAAAAGGAGGCAAGTCATGAAAATATCGGGCGCTAGAGCAGTTATTGAATGTTTATTGGAACAAGGTGTCGACACTGTGTTCGGCTATCCGGGCGGCATGATACTGCCTCTCTATGATGCCTTATATGATGCTGTTGGGGTACAGCATGTACTTACCGTTCATGAACAAGGCGCAGCCCATGCTGCTGACGGCTATGCGCGCGCAAGCGGCCGGGTCGGCGTCTGTATTGCAACCTCAGGTCCAGGGGCGACCAATTTGGTAACCGGTTTGGCGGCGGCCTATATGGATTCGGTACCGGTGGTTGCCATAACCGGGCAGGTTCCAACCAATTTATTGGGGCGCGATGCTTTTCAGGAAGTTGATATTACCGGTATTACGATGCCGATTACCAAACATAACTTTCAGATTAAAGATATTCGCAAGCTGCCCCAGCAACTGCGGCAAGCTTTCAAAATTGCCAGTAGCGGGCGGCCTGGCCCGGTATTGGTTGATATTCCCCGTGATGTTTTGAGCGCGGAATTTAATTTTGATACCATTCCGTTGGTGCCCAATCCAGATTGGAAGTTAACCCGCCGGATGGAAACGCTGATTCAGGAAGCAGCAGAAGTCATTGCGAAAGCGAAACGGCCGGTGATTGTGGCTGGCGGTGGAGTGGTTTCAGCCGGAGCCGATGCCGAGCTCATTGCTTTTGCGGAAAACTGTAGGCTGCCGGTGGTTAGTACTCTTATGGGATTAGGGGCTTTTCCAGCTTCACATCCGCAAGCATTGGGGTTAACCGGGTTGCATGGCTGGCAGGCTGCCAATAATGCCGTTCATGATGCGGATGTTATTATTGCCGCGGGAAGCCGGTTTAGTGATCGGCTTACTGGCAATAGAACTCAATATTCCTCAGATAAAATGGTCATTCATATTGATATTGATCCGGCGGAAATTGACAAGAACGTGCTCACACATCTCGGATTGGCCGGCGACATGAAAACCATCTTATCGTTACTCAATCGGTATACCGATCCGGGAAATCTGGATGAGTGGTGGAATTCCATCCATCACTGGCGTGAGCAATATATGTTCGAGTATGATGACAGCTATTTAAATGTACCCTGGGTGATGAAATGTATTTCTCAGAGTACTGTTGAGAAGGATGTTGTCTTTACTACCGATGTTGGCCAGCATCAAATGTGGGCTGCCCAGCATCTGAAAATCGAGAAACCAAGGACTTGGTTAACCTCAGGAGGATTAGGTGCAATGGGCTTTGGTTTGCCGGCAGCGTTAGGGGCGCAAATGGCAGTCGATCACAAACGGGTTATTCACATCGTTGGTGACGGTGGGATGAAAATGACCGGTAATGAGCTCTATACCATTGCGGCGCAGCGGCTGCCCGTCATATCGGTGATTATTAATAACAGCAGCCTGGGCATGATCCGGCAATTACAGCATGCTTTTTATAATAAACGCTATACTGCTTGCTGTTTGCCTCCCGATGTTGATTTTACCTTGTATGCAAAATCTTTTGGCGTTCATAGTGTTGCTGTCAATAGTTCGCAAGAGTTCGCCAAGGCTTTTGATGATGCTTTAGCTTCCAAACAGCCAGAAGTCATTGTCGTTAATGTAACGAAGAATTTTGTTACTCCTATGATTACGCCGGGAGCTGCTTTAAACGAATTTGTTGAGCTGTAAGTTAAAAGGAACCTGGGAATTCAATTCATGACATGATGAATTGAATTCCCAGGTTCCTTTTATTTAAAAAATTAGACTGTTGGCACCACGGGGGCAATGCTTATGGCGTCAGCATATTAATACAAAAGATGGATCATAACGAGGTGAGGCTATGCTTAGACAAATAATTTCCCAGCCCCGTTTTTGTATTGGCGCGTATACGGCCATCTTTATCGTTATTTGGTTGACAGGATGGGTGAGCAATGCTGTTTTTAGCACGCAGTTCGATCTTAATGGCTTACGCGATATCTATATTTGGATTATGTCACAACTTAATGCAACCCATGCGATTAACTCTATTTGGAATAATAAAGGCGAGTGGGCACCTGGCAATCAAGAAAACAAACCGGACTGAATCTTATTTTAAGAACATCATGGACCGTGCTGGAACAGCAGGTTTTGCAGAAGACTTAATCAGCAGCAGCAAAGGTGCGATGAGTATCAGGCCAAAGAGATAGCAGGTAAAGCCTATGCAAATGATTGTGATGAGCAGACCATAAACAAGTCGTGAAAACATGTGCATCATGATCCCTCCCGGAAAGTGAAAAAAATAACTTTCTTTATTTATATTATATACTAATTTAATTAGAATGTGAAGAGATTTTGTTAAAAATTTCACTATTAAATATTTGCTTTGTTATTGTACAAAAGATTAGGGGACCAATGACCTAATATCAAGGATCGAATAAAGGATAAGAAATTTTTAACATGAAGAAGCTGGATAAAAATCTTTTTTCCTGGTAAGATTTATGGTAAGATATATTGTTGAATAAAGCTAATTCATGATCGATATAAGTAATGGAGGGATTGTCCAGATGCAATTATGGTGTACTGAAAAGCAGACAGAGTCGTTAGGATTGACTGCACGCGTAAAAGAGACGTTATTTACAGGGACTTCAGAATTTCAGGATGTGGCTATTGTTGATTCATTTCAGTTCGGCCGCATGCTTGTATTAGACGGAGTGTTTCAAACAAGTATTTTTGATGAATTTGTTTATCATGAAATGATTGCACATATACCCTTATATATTCATCCAAATCCGAAACACGTTCTTGTCATTGGCGGCGGTGATGGTGGCACCATTCGTGAAGTCGTGAAACATGATTCGGTTGAAATTGCCGAAATGGTTGAAATTGACGGGATGGTTGTGGATGCCTGCAAAAAATATTTGCCGGAAATCAGCGCTGCGCTTAATGACAATAATCCGAAGGTTCATCTCAAAATTGGCGATGGCATTCAGCATATGAAAGATGCTGAGAATAAATATGATGTGATTATTGTTGACTGCTCCGATCCCATTGGCCCTGGGGAAGGCTTGTTTACCCATGATTTCTATAAGGATGTTTTTAAAGCCTTAAAAAGCGACGGCTTATTTGTTCAGCAGACAGAGTCGCCTTATTATCATCAGGAACTGATTAAACGGCTGCATAAAGATATACAATCGTTATTTCCAATTACAAACATGTACTTGGCGAATATTCCGCTTTATCCGGGCGGGCTGCATTGTTTTACAATCGGATCGAAAAAACATGATCCGGCCGCGGTGGATATGAGTAACCGTCAAAAGCTGGTCACACGGTATCATAATGCCGAGCTTCAGAAAAGCTGTTTTGTATTGCCCAATTTTGTTCAAGAATTAATTAAATAATCAATAAAAATTGCCGTTCAACCATTTGATGGTTGAACGGCAATTTTTTTATTGATTGAGCGTTACATTATGTAAACATCGAGCATAGGATGTAGTAGCTTATTGAAGGGAGGTTTTTAATTGAATCAACAGCCGCTTGTTGATCCCAGCAATCCGGAGTGTGATTTGGAAGCTTTTTGGGCAGCTGCCGTGCCTTCATAGCGCTTTAACACCGGATTGCGTACTGCTCTTCCAGGGGCTTTGCTGGCTTTATTAGGCCGCAAGGACCCTTGGGTTTTTTTATGGTTTCTAGGCAGTTCTGTCTGCTATTTTAAGTGATCCGGGTTTAAGCCGTATAACTCAGGGATGACGAATAGGCCGTCGCGGCGAATTACCTGATTGTCAAACCAGATTTCTCCGCCACCGTAATCGGCGGTCTGAATCGAAACCAAATCCCAGTGGATGGCTGAACGATTGCCATTAAATGCTGCGTCGTAGGCCATTCCAGGTGTGAAATGGAAGCTGCCCATAATTTTTTCATCAAATAAGGTATCTTTCATTGGGGTAGTAATATAAGGGTTTACGCCAAGGGCAAACTCGCCAATATAGCGCGCACCCTCATCAGTATCCAGAACTTTATTCAATTTGTCGGTATGATTTGCAGTGGCGGCAGTGATTTTTCCGTCCGTGAATTCGAAACGGATATTTTCATAGGTAACGCCTTGATAGACGGCCGGAGTATTGTACGTGATATAGCCATTCACTGAATTTCGAACAGGGGCCGTATACACCTCACCATCGGGGATATTGCGCAGACCTGAGCATTTTACGGCTGGAATACCTTTAATGGAGAAAGTCAGGTCGGTATTTGCGGACAGGATTCGGACCTTATCGGTTTTTTCCATTAAGCGGACTAATGGAGTCATCGCGTCCGCCATTTTAGCATAATCCAGATTACATACATTAAAATAAAAATCTTCAAAAGCTTCGGTGCTCATATTGGCTAATTGTGCCATTGCAGCGTTGGGATAGCGCAGAACACACCATTTTGTACGGGGAACGCGGATATCACTATGTACAGGCTTAAGCCAGTATTGCTGGTATGACTGCATTTGTTCACCTGAAATGTCCGATAATTCGCTGACATTATCACTTGCTCTAAGACCGATATAGGCGTCCATCTGTTCCATGCGTGCAGCCTCAAAACGACCGATTAATTCTAATTGTTCGCGGGTTGCACTGCGAACAAGTGCCCGCTGGAGCTGATTGTTTTTGACAGAGACAAACGGCAATGCCTGCGCCTGATAAGCTTCATCCACCAGTGCCTTAGCTAGGGGAAGTGCACCATCAAACATTTCGATTAGAATTTTCTCGCCTGGTTTTAGGCTGGTTGAATAATGAATAAGATTTTTTGCCAACTGCTGGACTCGGTTATCCAAAACATACGCCTCCTCAGTAATGAATGGTGTGTGTTATATAGTATTGGATAAAAGCCATAAAAAACCTACAATATTTTTTCGGGGGCTTGTTTTTTTTTCTATAATAGATTATAATACATAATGTCGTTCCTCGATAGCTCAGCTGGTAGAGCAATCGGCTGTTAACCGATCGGTCGTAGGTTCGAGTCCTACTCGAGGAGCCAAAAGAATATGGCCCGTTGGTCAAGCGGTCAAGACACCGCCCTTTCACGGCGGTATCAAGGGTTCGATTCCCTTACGGGTCACCATATGGGCGATTAGCTCAGCTGGGAGAGCGCCTGCCTTACAAGCAGGATGTCGGCAGTTCGATCCTGTCATCGCCCACCATATGTATAATTGCGAGTGTTCAGAGTCTATCTGAACACTCGTTTTTGTATATAATCTGTGGATTTGAAGGAAAAAGTTGTAATTTGTCGAAGTAACACCGGTATGTACGTATGCTTGGATGTGATAAATCATGAAAGTTTTACATAAAGATCATTGGGCGAAGTGGGCTATTATTTTGGCTGTATTTTGTTTATTGCTAGCGATGTTTAAGCTGCTCTTTGAAGTGAAATACCAGTCGGTTGTTGCAGATAAACGCGCTGAATTGCAAATGGTTGCAGGCAATTTGGAATTGCAGCTCAATTATCGTTTGATGGCGCTGGAAATGCTTTCGACAGACCCGGAAATTATCAGCATGGAACCGGAGAAGATCAGGCAGGAGTTACAGCGGGCCGTGCATAATATGGGTTTTTTTAATTCCGTTGTCTTTGATCCCTCTGGCCATTTTATTGCAGAAGGAAATGCCGAGCGGCATATTAGTCAAGTGTATGACTGGCCAAGCTTTGAGCAGGCTGCTCAAGGGAACTCTGTCATTTCAGGCCGGATTGTCTACCAAGATATCCAAACAGCCTACGTTAGTTTACGCGTTCCGATTATTCGTGCAGATGGTCAGGTGGTAGGCGTTCTGCTGGCTGGCTTGCCTATTAGTAAAATTGATCAGTTTGCCGAGCAAAGGATATCCACCAAGGAAGAGTATATATTCGTTTTAGATAATCACGCTCAGTTTATCACGCATCCGCAGCTTGTCAATATTTATCCGGAGAATAATTCTTATCAAAAATACAAGGATTTATTTTTTAAGGATCGCAGTGGTGAGGTTTTTAGCTTTGCAGTTGCGAATGGTGTAGAAAAATTATATCTCTATACCGCCATTGATCATGCTGAGTGGCGCGTAGTCAAAGCCATACCGAAAAGTGTTTTATATCTTTTAGTGATACGGTCTATGTTACCCGATCTGGCGTTGATCCTGCTTTTGATTATGGTGATTGCGCTGGGGTACCGGGTGATTTCGCAAGCACAAAGATATCGGACAGAGCGGGAAAACATGCGAGTCGATCGCCTGGCTACAGTCAGTTTGGTGGCTGCCGGCTTAGCACATGAAATCCGTAATCCCTTAACGGCTATTAAAGGATTTGTGCAACTGATGTCCCGCAAACCAGATCAGCCTGTTCAACCGGCTCATTTGCATATCATGCTAACTGAAATTGAGCGGATTGAAAGACTAACAAATGAGTTTAGAATGCTGGCCCGTCCGCCGCGGCCTCCACAATACAAATTCATTGATTTGATTCCGGTTATTCGTGACGTCCTCCTGCTGATTGACCGTCAAGCAGCTGATCGGGGAGCAAGCATAACGTTTCAGGTTGAAGCTGCAGGGCAGAACCGCTTATTTTGGCCTCTATTTGTTGACGCTGATTGTGCACCGGAAGATTTTTTTAAAGTTCGTGGCGACGACGGTCAAATTAAACAGGTGTTGCTCAACTTGTTGCGAAATGCTATTGAAGCAACCGGAACAGACGGACGTATTCAGGTCAGTATCAAAAAAGACGAACAATATGTAATTGTTGATGTACAAGACAGCGGGGGTGGGATTGCTCCAGAAATCCTAACTCAGATTGGTACACCTTTTTTTACAACAAAAGAATCAGGCACTGGACTCGGACTGTCCTTGTGTTTTAGTATTATTCAACAGCATGGGGGCAAGATAGAAATCAATAGCGTGCTTAATCGGGGAACGATCGTCACCATTCGCTTGCCTAAAGCAAATGAACCATAAATTCTGACTCATGATTTTCGCAAGTGTTACGGTTGTATTTTTGTTTAGTAAGAAGGAGTGTGAAGGATGGAGACCCAAGAACGTCGGGAAAAACTACTGACCATGTTAAAAGCGGCCAGTAAACCGCTTACGGGTACTGCACTGGCCCGGGAGCTTGGGGTAAGCCGGCAAATCATTGTCGGGGATATTGCTATTTTGCGAGCTGCTGGAGTAGCCGTATATGCCACTCCGCAAGGATATATGTTGCCGGCTGAATTTTCTACCGCCTTACAGGCAACCATTGCCTGCCATCATAATCGGGATGATTTGGAAAAAGAATTGGCTGTTATTATTGATAATGGCGGTAAGATCAGAGACGTCATTGTGGAGCATCCTTTATATGGTGAAATCAGTGCTAATTTAATGTTGTCTTCGCGGCGGGAATTGACTGACTTTTTAACCCGTCTTGATGAAAGCGGGGCTTCACCCTTATCGGTAGTTACCGGGGGCGTACATATTCATACCATTGAAGCTCCTAATGAAAAGGTACTTGCCAGTATTCAGGCTGAGTTGAAAGCTTTGGGCATTTTGTTAAAATAACTTGTTCATTTGATCAACAATCAGGACGCAGTCAGGTGCGTCCTGATTTGTTTTCCGGCTGCATATAGACCGGAGCAGTATGATTCAGGGATATAGACCCCATAATAATAAAGAACATGCTTGTCATAAAACTAGAGCAGTTGTATAATGGTTCCATTGACAATACTGGTGTAAAGACAGATGTGGGGGTTATTATGGATATTATCAGCCGTTTAGAAAAAATACCAGTAAGCCGGTTCCATTATAAGTTACTGTGGATTACCGGACTTGGCTGGATGTTTGATGCCATGGATACCGGAATTATTGCTTTTGTGCTGCCAACCTTAGCCAAGGCTTGGGGGCTGACATCCGCTCAGGTGGGATATATCGGCAGTATCGGGCTGGTAGGTATGGCTCTTGGCGCTATATTGGCTGGTACCTTAGCCGATCGTTTTGGCCGCAAGTGGTTGTTTGCAGCAACTTTGGTTATTTATAGTGTCTCAACCGGGTTATGCAGCCTTGCCTGGAATTTTGAATCCTTATTAGTTTTTCGATTTCTGGTCGGTTTTGGTTTAGGTGGACAATTACCTGTAGCGGTTACTTTAGTGAGTGAGTATTCGCCGCCTGCCGCCCGTGGAAAGTTTATCGTATTGTTAGAAAGCTTTTGGGGAGTTGGCTGGTTGGCAGCTGCCTTGATAGCGTACCTGATTATTCCTCATTATGGCTGGAAATCGGCATTTTTAATTGGGGCACTTCCGGCTCTTTATGTTTTTCATGTTTGGCAGGCTGTACCTGAATCAGTACGCTATCTGGCGAATAAAGGCCGACTGGAAGAAGCCCATGCGATTGTTAGCCGAATGGAGCAATCGGCAGGAATTGCGACGACTCAAGAACTGATAGCGCCGCCTCGTGAGACTCAGACTGCTATTGCCTTTACCGATATCTGGTCTCCGCAGTATGCCAGGCGGACACTTGTTCTTTGGCTGCTGTGGTTTGGGATTGTCTATTCTTATTATGGAATCTTTACCTGGCTGCCTTCTTTAATGGTTGGGCAGGGATATACGGTTTTGAAAACTTTCGAGTATGTTTTGATTATGACATTGGCACAGTTGCCCGGCTATTTTACGGCCGCTTACTTAGTGGATCGTATTGGCCGTAAGACAACACTGGCAAGCTTTTTAGCATTAAGTGCTGGATCGGCTTACTTTTTTGGTCAGGGCGGTGATGCTCAGACGGTACTGCTCTGGGGCAGCTTAATGTCTTTTTTTAATCTTGGTGCCTGGGGCGTTGTGTATACTTATACCCCGGAACTCTATCCAACGAGGATCAGAGCTCTCGGCTCGGGCTGGGCAGCAGCCGTTGGCCGTATTGGCGGTATTTTAGCGCCCACCGTTGTGGGCTATATGATTACCGGTGTACAAGGTTTTACGCAAGTCTTCATGATGTTTACCGGTGTCATGCTGGCAGTTGCGATCATTGTAGGCCTTTTCGGTGAGGAGACAAAAGGAAAGAGCCTTGATGAACTCAGTCGTTAATTACTACGATTTCATGGCTGGGGAAGAGTTGTTTGATTATTTTGGTGGTACGGCGTATAATGGATGTAACCTTTTGTTGGAGGAACATGGTTATGGGAACAATTAGTCTGTTAATTCCGGTTTTAGCTGGCTGCTGGGTCTACAACGATGCTAAAACGCGTGGACATACAACCGGATCAGCGATGCTCTGGGCTGCCGGAACGGTAGCGTTGTTGATCGTTTTTTTACCTCTCTACCTGATTATTGGCAGAAAACAGCAGGTTCGCACGAAGCCTGAACTGCGGGATGAAAAAACGATTGATGTCGAGGCCACCGTGGTTGAAGAAACGGTGATTTGTCCAATGTGTGCCAGTAAAGTCCAGGAAGATTTTAAAATATGTCCTTATTGCGGCTATACATTAAAGCCTAAATGTGAAACCTGCGGTCAGGAATTGAAACGGGAGTGGAAAACCTGCCCGAATTGCAATACCAGTGCGCCACAAAAATAGCATTTAATTTGGATGAAAATCTTCAAAATATAGTAGACATAAATATTGGGTTGTGTTATAATACTCTTTGTCACTAATATGCGCCCGTAGCTCAGGGGATAGAGCACCGGTCTCCGGAACCGGGTGCGCAGGTTCGATTCCTGCCGGGCGCACCATTAATATTATATTCAGATATTATAAGCCTTTCAGGGTTACCTGAAAGGCTTTTTGCTGTTCATATCCCAGTCCAACAATGCGTATAGAAATTATAGGCTAGCGATTCTCATAAGGTTTTTCACTTGTAGTGAGCAAAAGCTTTTAATAAAATAGCATTAACTTTTCCACACGTTTAATGATGTTAAGAAATTTTTGAATTTAAGATACTATTGCAAATTATTGAACAAGATGTTATTATTAATATAGCACTGATATATCAGATGTATATTAAGATTATATCAATGATTGAAATTAGCTAAACTGATTCGAGTAAATCAGCAAAGTATTAGGGGGATGAAAATGTACAGAAGTAACTTTGAGCCAGGTACAACTAGGTGGGCAGTGAGACGAGCGCAATGGCGCGCTATGAGTATTACTGATGAAGATATGAAGAAACCGAAGATTGCGGTAATAAACACTTCTTCAACGTTATCAAGCTGCTTTATCCATGTGGACAAAGTCTCAGAAGCAGTGCAAAATGCCATTCGTATGGCTGGTGGGCTTCCTTTTGAAGTGAGAACTGTAGCGCCCAGCGATTTTGTTACCAGTGCAGGAAAAAAAGCGAGATATCTCATGCCAACGCGAGATCTGATTGTTAATGAAATTGAATGCATGATCGAGGGAGCTGTGCTGGACGGTATGATTTGTTTATCATCATGTGATAAAACAACGCCGGCTCATATCATGGCGGCCGTTAGGCTGAACGTACCTACACTGGTATTAACCTGCGGGTACCAAGTCGGCGGTTATTGTAGCAGTGGTCAGTTTGTTGATATTGATGATGTTTATGAAGCAGTTGGAGCGTTGCAGGCTGGTAGCATTAGTCTTGAAGAATTGACTGATATGACGGAAAACGCCATTCAGACTCCAGGCGTATGTGCTGGGTTAGGTACAGCCAATTCAATGCACATTGTTGCCGAAGCATTGGGCATGTCCCTGCCGGGTAACTCACCGGTTAAGGCCGAAAGTCGCAAGCTTTATGATTATGCGCGGAAAGCCGGGGAAAGAATTGTTGAGTTGGTTGATCAAAACATTTGCCCCCGCGATATTGTTACGGGAAAAGCAATTGAAAATGCAATTATGGTTGTTCAGGCTGTTGGTGGTTCGGTCAATACAGTTCGGCACTTATCAGCCATTGCCACTGAAGCTGAATTGGATATTGATGTCATAAAAATGTATGAGAACCTTGCACATAAAATCCCTCTTCTGACAGCAGTACGTCCAAACGGACCCTATCGTACCGAGGATTTGGAAGCTGCAGGTGGTACAAGAGCCGTTATGAAGAGACTAGAAGATAAATTGAATAAAGAAGTCCTTACAGTAAATGGAATGACCATCGCAGCAAACATAAGTAGTGCTGAAATTAAAGACGACAGAGTAATTAGAACCGTAGAAGATCCGCAAAGTAAGCGTCCTGGAGTTGCGATCTTTAGAGGCAATATCGCGCCAGATGGCTGTATCGTCAAACTTTCCGCCGTACCACAGGGAATCGATCTGTTCGAAGGACCCGCCAATATCTTTGATGGGGAAGACGAAGCTATTGAGGCGATTGGTAAGGGTGAAATAAGGAAAGGCGACGTTATTATTCTGAGAAATATGGGACCGATCGGTGGCCCAGGTACTGTGTTTGCCTGCAGTTTTGTAGCAGCTATGAATGGCGCTGGTTTGGCACCTTATGTTGCAGTTGTTACTGACGGTGAATTATCTGGGTTAAACCGTGGCATTGTAGTTGGTCAGATGATGCCCGAAGCGGCAGCTGGCGGTCCATTGGCCATTGTTAAACAAGGGGAAACCATTACCATTGATATGGAAGCAAAAACGATTCATGCCCATATATCTGATACAGAAATTAAAGAACGTTTAGGCAAATGGACACCTCCGGCCAAGCCTCATTTGAAGGCTGGGACTTATTTGGCACAGTACTGCGAACTTGTACAGCCGATTGCGCAAGGCGCAGTGTTAGGAAAACGCGATTTCAAAAAAAAATAAGAAACTGAACATGGGTCAAATTAACTTTGGCCCATGTATGAAAGGATGGGAATATGGAAAAGAAACTAGGTTTTATTGGCTTAGGAATTATGGGAAGACCGATGGTGAGAAATCTATTAGCAGCCGGTTATCAGGTACACGTTTATAGCATTCTAGCGTCTGAAATTCAGGATGTAGTAAAAGATGGCGCTATTCCAGAGATCGATGCGCAATCCGTTGTGGAAAAGGCAGATATTACTGTCACTATGGTTCCTGACACACCACATGTGCAAGCGATAATCACCAGTGTCCTGCCTGTGCTGAAGCAAGGTAAAATAATCGTGGACATGAGCACAATTTCAGCACTGGCAACCAAAGAATTAGCGGCCAAGGTTAAAGAAACCGGCGCGCTGATGCTGGATGCTCCTGTCAGCGGCGGCGATAAAGGCGCTATTGCCGGAACACTGTCAATTATGGTAGGCGGTGAAGAAGAAGCGTTTGAAACTTGTCTGCCGATTTTTAATGTACTGGGTAAACGTGTAACTCATGTAGGTGGAAATTCGATGGGGCAGGTTGTTAAATCCTGCAACCAGGTATTGGCGGCTTCCACTGTGCTGGCGTTAGGTGAAGCACTGGTACTTGGCACCAAAGCGGGTGCGAATCCAGCTAAAATAATGGAAGTTATGTCCGCCGGTTACGCAAGATGCGGCGCAATTGAAATACGTGGTGCCAATATCCTTCAGGGAGACTTTGAACCAGGCTTTAAAAGCAAACTGCAGTACAAGGATCTACGTTTAGCAATGGAACTTAGCCGGGGGATTGATGCTCCAATGCCTGTGGCGAGCATCGTACATGAATTTTATAAGACCTGTATGGCGAAAGGCTTGGGTGATGAGGATCATACCAATGTCATCCGCCTGATTGAAGAGATGGCCGGCGTGGAAGTTAGGGCGGGGAAAAAGGGTGATAGCAAATGATGAACTTAGAGACTTGGAAGCAACAGTTATATCATGAGCCCTTGTATGGTTGTTTTGTTACCTTTGCCTCCCCGGCCATTGCCGAGTTTACGGCGATGCTAGGCTTTGATTTTCTTTTGATTGATAATGAACACGGTAATATGGATATGAGCACTGTGGAAGATATGGTACGTGCTTCTCAGTGTGCTGGTGTACCGGCTGTCGTCCGAGCCGCGCATAATTCGTATGAGCCTGTACAAAAGGCTCTTGATATGGGCGCAAACGGGGTGCAGATCCCGATGATCAATAATTCTGAAGATGCGCAAAAAGCGTTTCAGCTTACGCATTTTCCGCCTGCCGGTAATCGCGGCACTGCATATCTGACAAGGGCGGCAAGATATGGTTTGTATCCTGATAAACAAGCATACCTCACAAAAGCTAATGAGACGAAATTAGTTTCGGTGCACATTGAAACATTGGAAGCAGTCAAAAATCTAGGTGAGATTCTAGAGGTCGATGGCTTAGACGTCTTTTTCATCGGACCGGGAGATTTGTCAAGCTCAATGGGGCTTGCACCGGGAAATCCGGAAGTGTTGAAAGTGGCGGAGAGCTGTATCCGTAAAATAAGAGCCAAAGGAAAAATTGCTGGTATATATACCGGTGATGTTGATAGTACCAAGCAGGCTGTTGAATGGGGAGCCAATTATATTGTTACAGCGATTACCTCACATATGGCCAAAGGCGCACAGCAATTTTTGCAGGCTCTAAGAAAGTAAACCACCCTCCGATATTAATGAAAAGGATGTGTGCGCTATGATGAAAATGATTTTTCGTTGGCATGGAGAAAAAGACCCAATATCTTTACAGTACATTTCCCAAATTCCCGGTATAAAGGGAATTGTTACCTCCTTATACCATCTTCCGTTAGGAGAAAAATGGCCTGTTGATAAAATTGTATCCATGCAGGAGCAAGCGGCACAATATGGCTTAAGCCTAGAAGTAGTGGACAGCTTCAGAATACACGAAGATATTAAACTGGGAAAATCAACTCGTGACCAGCTTATCCCTAACTATTGCGAAAATATCCGCAATCTAGCTTCTAGCGGCATCAAAGTAATTTGTTATAATTTCATGCCTGTTTTTGACTGGACACGCACTAATATGACATATGAACTGCCTGATGGCTCTAATACGCTGGCTTTTGATATGGATACTGTCAATTCTGTAGATCCCAAAAAAGGTATTGATTTGCCGGGGTGGGGGACTAATTACAAACCAGAAGTACTGCAAAGGCTGCTGGCTGATTATGCCGATGTAACGGAAGAGCAATTGTGGAAAAACTTTGAGTACTTTTTGGAAAGGGTTATTCCGGTAGCAGAACAGGCAGGCATAAAACTGGCAATTCATGCCGATGATCCTCCACGCCCCATTTTTGGACTGCCACGGATTATGAAAAACCGGGAAGATATCCACCGGCTGATTGATTTTAGCGCAAGCCCCGCTAATGGCTTAACAATCTGTACCGGATCGCTTGGTTCCAGCTTTGAAAACGATGTTCCGACAATCATTCGTGAATTTGGCAAACACATATATTTTGTTCATGCCCGTAATGTCAAAGTAAATGAAAAAGGTGACTTCTATGAATCAGGCCATCATACGGAAAGTGGTTCTTTAGATATGGCTGAGATTATGAAAGCTCTTTATGAGGTCGGTTTCAGCGGTTATATGCGTCCCGATCATGGACGAATGATTTGGGGTGAAACTGGAATTCCTGGTTATGGCCTATATGACAGGGCATTAGGAGTTGCTTATCTGAACGGATTATGGGAAGGCATAAAGAAAATGCATACCTCAAAATAGTTTGATAAATGAATTATAAGCATTATTTTCAGAATTTATAGACGGTTTAGATAAAGTATTTATTATTAGAAATCACGTTAGATATTTCTATAATAATGAAGGATGTGAAAAAATGTCGGTAGAGGACAATGGAATTAACTCGGGAACTAAACAGACAAGATACAGGTTTGTAATGCTAGCTTTAATTACTATGATTCTCACGCTCAGCACGGCGGATCGGGCAACTTTATCTGTAGCGGGCGTGGATATGGCCAGAGAACTTGGTTTTAATCCGATTCATATGGGCTATCTTTTTTCTGCATTTAGCTGGGCTTACGTGGCTATGCAAGTACCGTCAGGCTGGGTTGGCGATAAATTCGGCTCAAAAGGAACTATTTTTTGGGGAATTGCCTTGTGGTCAATAGTTACTGTCGCAATGGGTTCCGTACATTTTTTTAGCTTCGCCTTTGCCTTGCTTTTAGGCTTACGCTTTTTGTTAGGGGTATTTGAATCGCCGGTAGGGCCAGCATCAGGCAAGGTAATTGCGGCCTGGTTTCCGTCAACAGAAAGAGGGATTGCAGGTTCAATCTTTAATAGTGCCCAGTATCTTTCACTGGCTGTTTTTACGCCCTTAATGGGTTGGTTGGCTTATACCTTTAGTTGGCACTATGTATATATAGTGATGGGTGTATTAGGTATTATCATGGCGGCACTCTGGTATATTCTGTTCTATGTTCCAACAAAGCATCCTAAGGTAAATCAGGCAGAACTTGATTATATCCAAGCAGGCGGCGGAATAATCGATATGGATGCCAATATCGGCAGTGAAGCACAAACTGCGGAAACTAAAAAACAAGGTTTTAAGATCAGTGATATTACCCAACTGTTCAAAAGCCGAATGCTGGTAGGCATCTTTATTGCGCAGTATTGTATTACTGCTATCTCTTGGTTTTATTTGTCCTGGTTTCCCATTTACCTGGTCAAAGAAAAGGGATTTTCCATATTGAAAGCTGGTTTCGTAGCCTCTATTCCTGCGCTTGCCGGTTGTATCGGCGGGATTTTATCCGGGTTTGTTTCTGACTGGATTTTAAAGAAGACAGGATCGGTTTCTCTAGCTAGAAAGATCCCGATTACTATTGGTTTTACACTCAGTGCGTTAATTGTTATTTGCAATTATGTGGATAGTTCTCAGGTTGTAATTGCTCTGATGAGTGCAGCCTTCTTTGGCAAAGGTTTCGGTAATTTAGGCTGGACAGTTGTTGCTGATACCGCACCGAAAAAGATTGTGGGTATTACCGGGGGTGTGTTTAATTCCATTGGACAGGCTTCAGGTATTATTACCCCGGTGGTTATTGGCTATATTTTAGAAGTAACCGGTTCGTTTAATGGGGCGTTAGTCTTTGTCGGTGCGCATGGTCTTGTTGCCATTTTAAGCTATTGGATTATTGTCGGCAAAATTCAACGTTTTGAACTTGAGTCAGAGGTTTCAAAAAGTTTCTCAGAAAATGCAAACGTGTAGGGGGGTTCTACTGTGAATATTGCGATTAATCCCGTTATTCGCCTGGATGAAAACGATAATGTTGTTGTTGCCCGTACTAATATTCCTACAGGTACGAAAATTCCTAATGAGAATATTACTACTTTAAGTGAAGTGCCATCAGGCTATAAGATTGCCACCAAAACCATTCATAAAGGAGAACCTATTCTTAAATATAATACGGTAATTGGTTTTGCCAATATTGATTTGGTTCCAGGCACAATGCTTCATAGTCATAATATTGAGTTCCATGAATATCAGCGTGATTATGCCTATTGCCGTGATTACCGTCCGCTTGAGGTACTGCAGGAAGCCGAACAAGCTGTCTTTCAGGGAATTGTGCGGCAGGATGGGCAGGTTGCCACTCGAAATTATATTGGGATTCTGGCCATTTCCAATTGTGCGGCTACTGTCGTGCACAAAATAGCCGATTATTTTAATGAAGAACGTTTAGCACCTTATCCTAATATTGACGGTGTGGTGCCGCTCAGTCACGATCAGGGCTGCGGCGGTGATTCTACTCCAGGGCCGATGGCGGTACTGCGCCGGACCTTAGGCGGTTATGTTCGCCACCCGAACTTTGCGGCAATGGTGGTCGTTGGTTTGGGCTGTGAGCGTAATCAAATGCAGGAGTTTCTAGAGGCGGAAAAGCTGGCGCCAGGGCCGAAGCTTCGGACCTTTATCATGCAGGAACTTGGCGGGACGCGCAAAACAATTGAAGCAGGTATTGCCGCTGTGCGGGAATTGCTGCCCGAGGCCGATAATATAAAGCGGGAGCCGATTTCAGCCGGACACATTACAGTAGGACTGCAGTGCGGCGGCTCTGACGGCTTTTCTGGTTTGTCCGCCAATCCGGCATTAGGGGTTGCGATGGATATCTTAACACGTAACGGCGGTACCGCCGTTCTGTCTGAGACTTCAGAGATTTACGGAGTGGAACAAACGCTTACTTGCCGCGCGGTCAGTCGTGAAGTGGGTGAAAAACTAGTTGAGCAGATGCGCTGGTGGAAAGAAGAGTACTGTGTAGGCCGTGACATGCAGATCAATGGCAAGGTCAGCCCGGGTAACAATAAGGGCGGTCTGGCCAATGTCTTTGAAAAGTCGCTGGGCGGTGTCAAAAAAGCCGGTTCCAGCCCGTTGATGGCAGTATATGATTATGCGGAACCGATTAAGCAAAAGGGCGTTGTCTTTATGGATACGACAGGATATGACCCGGCTTCAGCAACGGGGCAGATTGCCGGCGGGGCTAACATGATCCTATTTACTACCGGGCGTGGCTCCTGTTTCGGCTCTGTCCCGGCACCTACCATGAAACTGGCTACCAATACCCCCATGTATGAGCACATGAAAGAAGATATGGACATGAACTGCGGCATCGTAATTGATGGTGAAGCTACCATTCAGGAGATGGGTCAGAAGATTTTTGAACAATTGCTGCGTACCGCTTCAGGCGAAAAAACCAAGAGCGAAGAATTAGGGGTCGGTTGGGTAGAATTTGTTCCGTGGCGTTTGACCTTAATGGGTTAAATACGTATATAAATAGTATATATATGCAGCAGTGCTAGTACACAGCACTGCTGTATATACATTATTCGCCTGATTTAGACGCGGTGATCTTTATTTGTTTGCGTAGCATAATTCATTAAATTTTAATATAAAGGTGGGTTTCTTAATGAGTGTCATAGCAAATGTATTAAGAGATATTCCTTTGCCCAAAATGATTCGCGTGCAACAACAATTTTCCCAAGATGAAATATATGACATTGAAAAAGCAGTACAAGATGAATTGCGTAAGCCTGCGATTACAAGCCGCGTGAAAAAAGGCATGCGTATTGCTATTGGTGTTGGCAGCCGAGGCATGGCGGAAATTCCCCGTATTGTGCGGACGGTGGTTAATGAACTTAAACACTATGGTGCGGAGCCTTTTATTGTGCCAGCAATGGGTAGCCATGGCGGAGCTACTGATGAAGGGCAAAAAGAAGCCTTAGCCAATCTTGGGGTAACAGAGGATAGTGCACGCTGCCTGATCCGTTCTTCAATGGAAGTAGTTTCACTGGGAGTAATGGAAAATGGCTTGCCGGTGCTGATCGACAAGAATGCTTTTGAAGCTGATGGTATTGTGGTAATTAATCGGATTAAAGCCCACAACGGCTTTAGTGGTCTGAATGAAAGTGGCTTAGTAAAAATGATTACAATTGGACTCGGTAAACAAAGGGGCGCTGAAGTGTGCCATAAATTAGGATTTAAACACATGGCTCAAAACATCATAGAAATGGCCAAAATAAAATTAGAACGAGCCCCTTTTTTATTTGGTGTTGGTACGGTAGAAAATGCTTATGATCGAGTTAGAAAAATCGTAGCGATTCCCGCAGAACAAATTATTGAGGATGAGAGACCATTACTGCTTGAGGCCAAGGCAAATATGCCGAAGCTTTTGCTTAAGCCGATCGATGTACTGATTGTTGATCAAATCGGTAAAGAATTTTCCGGGGGAGGAATGGACCCATATACGACAGGACGAGCGGTTACACCTTATATTTCTGTGGGACCAGAACCCACCAGACTCGCAGTTTTAGATGTTACTGATAAAAGTCATGGCAATGCCGGTGGTATGGGTGTGGCAGATTTTGGTACAAAAAGACTTTTTAATAAAATTGATTTTGAGGTCACTTATATTAATAATTTAACGTCAACAGCTACGATGTCAGGGAAAGTGCCTATTATCTTGGAGAATGATAAACAGGCCATTCAGGCGGCAGTAAAAACCTGCAACACTTTTGATTTTAATCAGGTACGGCTGGTGCGAATAGCTAACAGCCTGCACATTGAAAAAATATATATATCAGAAAGTATGCTGCCGGAAGCCCTTAGGCATCCGGATATTACGGTGCTTGGCAAACCGGAAGAATTTGCCTTTGACGGGCAGGGGAACCTAATTGATATTGGCAGATAATAGTAATCCAAATAATAGTAGTAAAAGGGGAGGGTAGTCAATGAAATTCCAAAATATTTATATTGAAGCTAGCAACCATTCTTTGCCTGTATTGGCAGAAGTGGATGTACTGGTGGCAGGCGGTGGCGCGGCTGGCGTGGCAGCGGCGGAAACGGCGGCCAGACAGGGCAATAAGGTGCTATTGATTGAGAAATATGGCTTTTTAGGTGGCGCAGCGGTTGCCGGACTGTCGGGTACAATCTGTGGCCTCTACCTGGCCAGCGACACCAATAAGAAACCGGAACAAATTGTTTACGGCTTTACCGATAAATTCTGTGCTGAGATGAAAAGACATAATGGTTTGACAGAACCGCAGAAGTATGGCAAGACCTGGACGGTCACGCATGACCCGTTGGTCTGGCGTGAAACTGCCGAAAATTTGCTGGAAGCTGCTGGAGCATCGATTCTCTACCATACCAGTATTAGCGGTGTCATCAAGGAAGACGATGTTTTTAAAGGTGTCATTCTTGACACGAAGGCCGGCAAGGCAGCCGTGCATGCCAAGGTTTTGATTGATGCAACAGGCGATGCGGATCTTATTTACCGGGCTGGGCTGGAATATATAATGGGAGACAACGGTGTCATCCAGAATCCTACCATGATTTTCCGGCTGGGCGGTGTGGATGTAAAACGGTTTTTGCAGGAATGGGGCGACGATACCATTTCGCCGGCGCATGTCACAGCCAGAATCGAACAAGCGGTCCGGCAGGAGCATGCCGACTTGCCGCGGACCAAAATCTGGACTTTTCCTACCCCTAGGCCCAATGAATTGCTGGTCAACGCGACCCGACTGCTAGGCAGGGATAAACAGGAATTGAATGTCACGCTGCCACAGGATCATACCGAGGCTGAGATACTGGGCCGCAGGCAGGTGAGAGCGTATGCCGCCTTTTTTAAAAAATATGTGGCAGGCTGTGAGCAAAGTTATGTCAATGATACCGGTGTCGAAGTAGGTGTAAGGCAGACAAGGACGATTGTCGGCGCAGAACGCTTAAATAACCAAGATGTTGTGGCACGCCGCAAACGTAAGGATGGCATTGCAAGATGTCCTTGGCCGATTGAACTCCACAGCGGCGATAAACCTAAGCTGGAATGGCTGCTGGACGATTATTATGAAATCCCTTATGGGGCATTGGTGCCTGCCCAAGGGGAAAACATCCTAGTAGCTGGCCGTTGTTTGGCTGCTGAGCACGAAGCCCTAGCTTCAGCCCGGGTTACGGCTCAGTGCTTCCAATATGGAGAAGCCGCTGGAATGGCTGCAGATTTGGCAATTAAAAGAAACCAACCACTGCGTACTTTATTTGGTGAAGAAATACGTGACCTGCTAAATAAAGAGAATGCAAGGTTGAATTAGTATTTACGAGTTCTTTCCGTTGAAAGACCAAAAAAAATCCTGATTTTGTATTAAAATTCGTATTTTCTTTCTCCATCTGATATAATACTATTATATCAGATGGAGAAAGTTTAACTGAAAGAGGAATTGCCTTGAAAATGAATAGTTCAATGTCTTTAGCGGAACAAGCGTATGTAAAATTAGAACAAATGATTATAACTCTAGAATTAAAACCGGGGTCTGTGGTATCAGAAAATGAAATCAGTCAGATGCTTGGGATTGGCCGGATGCCAATTCGAGAAGCTTTTAAGCGATTAGAGTCCGCCGGTTTGGTTTCTATTGCACCAAGACGCGGTATTTTGATTAGTGAAATAAAAACTGACGAGATTTTTTTGCAGCTTGAGGTACGAAATACTCTGGAAGAACTGATTGTTAAACGGGCTTGTAAATATGCCACTACTGCTGAACGTAACCATCTAATGCAATTGGCTGCAGAATACGAAGAAGCTACCAAATCTAACGACCGCGCTAATGCTGTTCGAATTGATGAAGAGTTTAACCGGTTACTGGGTGCCTGCGCCAAAAATCCCTTTGCAAGTCAGGCAATCACTCCTTTTTATGCTTTATTTCGACGAATATACTATTACAATTATGAAATAAATGAGGCCTTGACTTTAGAGATAAATTATGCTCATATTGAATTAATGAAAAGCATAGCGTCAGGGAATGAACAAAAGGCAATTGAGAAATTGCGAGACCTGCAAAAATGCAATGAAAGACTGATTCGTAATAATATGACGATATGGCTTCCAGATGAAGCTTAAGGGTAAATCCATACATTAGTGAAACAGGTGAGCGAATAAGGGTGAATCTGCTAGTGGTATAATAACCTTATTTGAAAAAATATAACGTGCTCGATGGCTGCTTTCGAACTGTATGTTAAATTAAGCCTCCCGAATAATCAGGGAGGCTTTTGGCTATTTTATAGCGAAGCGGTATAAAACACTTTAAAATATCTAAATAGCATAGGAGTGACCGTTATGCTGCAGCTTTTGCAATTTGCCTATGGAGTGCTGTTATTACCACCGGGGATCTTCATTGTGGCCTTGGTGATCTATTGTATCTGGATTTACCGGAACCAAAGGCGTCTTCCAAAAGGATTGGTGATTTTAACCGCCCTCCTTTATTTGTTGAGCACCTCATGGGTGGGAAATTTATTCATCCGGCCGCTTGAATCGCGCTATGTTCCCCCACAGCAGCTTCAAGGCGATGTAATTGTCATGCTGGGAGGCGGGGCTTATCCGGATACACCGGCCGTGCAGGGTGAGGGTCAGTTGACAGGTTCGGCGGCAAACAGACTGCTAACAGCGGCGCAATTGTATCATAAGCTTAAAGTACCTGTTTTGGTATCCGGCGGGCAAGTCTACCGAACCAGCGGTCAAGAAGCTGAGATTGCCAAAGCCATTCTGATGGGGCTGGGAGTCCCGGAAAATAAGATTATTGTTGAAAATCAAAGCCTCAATACAACCGAGAATGCCAAATACAGTAAAAGGCTGATGGATGAGTATAGCTTTCATGCTCCGATTTTGGTTACATCGGCTTTTCATATGGAACGAGCCATCCGGCAATTTGACAAGGTAGGCGTAAAGGTCACTCCTTTTCCTGCCGATTATCAAGCCAACCGATCGACAGGATTTGAAATTTCGCAATTACGGCCCAGTGCAAGTGCACTGGAGAATGTCAGTATCGCGATTAAGGAATATGCCGGCATTATGATCAGCAGGTGGTATTAGTAGAATAAACTAAGGTTTTTCCTGTGCGCCTGGCGGGGCGCTTTTTTCATCTCTAGTAAAGCAAAGTGTTGTCAGTTCAAGGCGGCAATGAATGCGGTCAAATGCATCCATGATAAAATCAATTGTTTCAGGACGGAGAAGATTGCTGGTTTGAAAACTGCTGGCATTCAGAAGGTTAATCAAGATGTTTTGACTCACCTGCAGTTTGATGATCTCAAGATCTGTGAGCAGTGCCGGGTCAACGATTTGCCGATCGTCCATACTGAGTCCTCCTTGGCCATGTAGGGATTTCATATTATTTATATGAAGCAAACTTTTTTTAATTCGTGAAATATCGTGAAATCAGTTTAATTTGGTTTTTATGGGAGAAACTTGGCCGATTGGGTAGTTTTGACAAATGCTTGAAAGACAAGTAAAATAAATGAGGCATTAAATGGCTGTAAGAATGTTCGGTTTGACGATATCAATCATGAGGGTGGTAAAGATGGTCGTTGTACGCGAAAAAGTCAGGTTTGTTGAAACCGACGCCATGGGGGTCGTCCATCACTCCAATTATTTTCGTTGGTTTGAAATGGGTCGGGTCGAGTTTTTACGGCATGGCGGAATTACACTGAATGAATTGATGGCAGCTGGAATTTTATTTCCTATTACCGACGTGGAGTGTAAATATCGTGCTTCGGCAAAATTCGATGACTGGGTATTAATCGAGATCAACCCTGTTGAGTTAACTGCGGTTAAAATGATCTTTGCGTATAAAATTATTCGTGAAGCTGATGGATTATTGCTCGCAACTGGGAAGACTCAAAATGTATTCACTGATCTGAATGGGAAAATTATTCGACTGCCGGATCGCTATCTAAACAAGCTGCAAGCCATCGGGGATGGCCGGGAGTGACGGGTGTATTTGGCTAGTGTGCCGTTTGGAGATAGTAAGGGCGTCGCTGCTTGAATATAATGTATCGCTGCAAGGGAAAATAACTGTGTCAAGGAGGTGGCGCAATGGCTGATAATGCGCCAATCGGGATATTTGACTCCGGAATCGGAGGCTTAACGGTCGTAAAAGAAGTAAGGCGGTTGTTGCCGCATGAGCATATTATTTATTTTGGCGATACAGCCCGGACGCCTTATGGCTCCCGTTCACCTGTACAAATTGTTGAATTTATGCATCAGATTTTAAGCTTTTTTGAATCGCAGAAGGTAAAAATGGCGATCTTTGCCTGTAATACCATGACAGCGCTTGGATTTGAAGAGGCGCGCAGGCGATATCCGTTTTTGCTTACCGCTATGAACACCGGAGTTGAGCAGGCCTTGAAAGTCAGCCGGAATAAACAAATCGGTGTGATCGCAACGCAAGCAACGATAGCAAGCGGCTCGCACGGAAAGGTAATCAAGGATATGCGGCCTGACGCTGCCATCTATCCTCAAGCTTGTCCGAAGCTTGTTCCTTTAATTGAAAATGAGATTATTGAAGGTGCGAAGGTTGATGAGGCTGTACTTGAATATCTGGAGCCAATGAAGAGCGGCCATATGGATACGTTGATTTTAGGCTGTACGCATTATCCGTTTATTGACCAGGCTATTCGCCATGTTGTAGGCCTGGAGGTGCAGATTGTCGATCCGGCTCAAGATACTGCTTTGACAGCTTATGAACTTCTTGTCCGCAGCGGGAAACTGGCTGATGCCCAACAGTCAGGCCATGTGAAACTATGCTTTTCGGCCGGTGTGGAAAGGGCCAAACGAATGGCAAGTTTGGTGATGGATATTGCTAATGTGGAATTTGAACAGGTCGATTTGGCAGTGCGTTGCTAAGCCCTAGTTGTTTGCGGAAATTTTTGGTATAATAAAAATTGTTGATTTTGGTAGATATGGAGGCGTGGTTGTGGAGTTGCTAATTGGTTTGTTGGTCATAGCAGGATTGATTGCAGTGGCAATTTGGCTGTATATCGCCAATCAAGGTGATGCTGAGTTTGAATTCCAGGTCAATCAAGCTACCGCATTTGAGGTAGTCGATTCTAATGAAACCGCAATAACCCTAAAGTGTAAAGTGCCTTTTGTGAATAAAGGAACTCAAGATGGTACGATGATGGACTGTTATACGAGGCACTTGCTGCCTTATGAGCAATATGACGGCGTGATTGTCAATTCACGTTTGGAATTGGAGTCGGCTCCCCGTAGCGATGGTTATTTTGAGGCTATTATTATTCCTAAAAAAACCGGACAGACCATCGTAATAACTGTCCAGTTAACAGCCCGGCATGGCGATATCCGCCAAGCGCTTGCGCAAATGGTGGACATGCCGATTGACATTGTCTATCAGGTTGTGGCACGCAGTGACTGGTATATTACGAAAACGCGCTTGGTTATGAAAGCTGCTGATGTTGTTCGAGCTGCTGGTTTAGTGACCGGTACGCGATAGGAGGGTGTTAAATGGCTGATTTGGAATTGGTGCCGGTACCGACCCGGATTTTGACAGACAAAGACAATATTGTGGATATTATTGAGCAATATGCCAAAGATAAAGTAGGGCCTAATGATGTTATTTCGGTGGCGGAAAGTGTTGTAGCCATTACTCAGGGACGGATTACCAGACCGGAAGATCTGAAACCGGGACTGCTTGCGCGGGTTATGTGCCGATTTGTGCCGCAAAAGGGTAGTTTATCCAGTGTTTATGGGATGCAGGCTGCAATGAACATGGAGGGTGAATGGCGCTTCTTTTTTGCAATGGTTGTGGGCCTTTTAGCTAAAATCGTCGGTAAAAATGGTGTCTTTTATGAACTGGCCGGTGAACAGGCTGCCTTGATTGATGATGTTACCGGAACGATGCCGCCATTTGATAAACATATTGTTTACGGTCCTAAAGAACCCGAGCGTGTTGCCCAAGAGATTAAAGAGCGGCTTGGGTGCTATGGCGCTACTGTGGCGGATGTCAATGATTTAAAGCGGTCCAGGATTGTAGGGACTTCTGACGGTCTTAAACCCGACTTATTGGCGCGCATTCTCATTGATAATCCATTTGGGAATGCATCGCAAAAAACACCAATTGTTATTATAAAAAACTATGCACAAGCGCAAGCACAAACACTGGGTTAAATGTACCGGGAAGAGGATAGAATATAAGCTATCCTCTTCCCTATTTACTCAAGCAAGCGTTTGCAGGAGGAACAAACCATGTCGCGGATAGGAATTACGACAACCGTGCCGGTTGAGATTATTTTAGCTGCCGGTCGGATTCCGGTGGATTTGAATAATATTTTTATTACAGATAAAGACGCCTCTAAATTGGTGGAGGCAGCCGAAGATGCCGGTTATCCGCGCAATATTTGCGGTTGGATAAAAGGGCTTTATTCAGTGGTCATCGAATCAGGAGATATTGATACGGTTATTGCTGTAACACAAGGCGATTGCAGCAATACCCATGCTTTGATGGAAACGTTTGAAATGGCGGATATTAAAACATTGCCCTTTGCTTATCCTTTTGACCGGGATTATGATTTGCTAAAACTACAAATGGATAAGTTGATTGCCGCGCTGGGAACAAATTGGGAGGCCGTTGCCTCAGTCACCGAGCGATTGAAAAGTCTGCGTTTGAAAGTAGCCGAAATTGATCGCCGAACCTGGCAGGAGAACACGGTTAGCGGCTGGGATAACCATCTTTTTCAGGTGAGCTGCAGTGATTTTGATGGCGATGTTGATGCTTTTGAGCAGCGTCTTGATGCTTTTTTAGAGCAAAACGATACCGCGGCTGAGTATAATGAAAATATTCGCCTGGGTTTTATTGGGGTTCCCCCCATTTTTACCGATCTCTATGCTTATTTTGAACAGATGGGGGCCAGGGTTGTTTTTAATGAAGTCCAGCGCCAATTTGCGATGCCGAATAGGGTGGATGATCTGGTCGAGCAATACCGGCAGTATACTTATCCTTATGGCGTTTTTGGAAGAATTAAAGATATTCAGGCAGAGATTGAAAAGCGTAATCTTGATGGAATCATTCATTATGTCCAAAGTTTCTGCTTTCGACAGATTGAGGATATGATTTTTCGGGAAAAACTGGATATTCCAATTCTGACGATTGAAGGGGATAAGCCCGGACGGGTTGATGCCCGTACCAAGCTGAGGATTGATAGCTTTTTGGAAATGCTGAAATGAGGTGTGCGGTTTGCTGTGTGGAATTGATTTAGGCAGCCGTAGTGTGAAAATGGTGCTCACCGACACTGCGGGCAATATCAGGCTATCCCGTGTTTTCGAAACTGTTCGCTTTTACCGGGAATATGGAATGCGTCAGCAGGATGGATTGATGGTTGATTTTGCGACGTTAGGAGTGGGGAAGGTTGAGGAAGTTGTTGCTACCGGCTATGGACGAAATACCATTGATATCGTAGGGGCAACCGTCATCCCTGAACTGAAGGCTCATGCGCTCGGGGCTATCTGGCAAACCGGGTTGAGTGATTTTACCTTGCTTGATTTAGGCGGGCAGGATAGTAAAGTCATTAAAGTACGTAAAAAGAAAATGGTTGATTTTGCAACAAATGATAAATGCGCTGCCAGTACCGGTCGTTATCTGGAGAATATGGCCAATGTGCTGGATATTACACTGGAAGAATTGAGCCGTTATAGTGAAAACCCTGTTGAGTTGAATTCAACTTGTGCTATTTTTGGTGAATCCGAGTTAATTGGCCGGATCGTAGAAGGCTATGGAATTGCTGAATTGGCAGCCGGTGTAAACTTTACGATTTATAAGCGGATTAAACCCATGATGACCTCGTTGGTCAGTGATACCATTGTCTTTACAGGCGGCGTGGCACTAGGTCAAGCGATTCGTACATTGATTGAAAGGGAACTGCAACGTGAAGTGGTTGTGCCACAATACCCCCAATTAAATGGTGCTATCGGCTGTATTGCTTATGCACTTGAAAAGAGGGATCAGCATGCTGCTGGGAATTGATGTAGGTGGCACATTTACGGATGCGGTTGTGGTGGATGACAACCAGGTCATTCGACACGCTAAAACACCAACAACACATGGGAGTCTGCTGGCGTGTATCACTCAGGCGGTGGACCAAAGTCTCATTGGGCTAAAAAGCAGTGAGATTACGCGGGTGGCTCTATCAACAACGATTGTGACCAATGCGATTGTCGAGGGGCAGTTGGCTAAAGTCGGGCTTTTGGTTATCCCGGGGCCGGGAATGAAAATCGAAAATTTGCTTCCAGTCCCGCCAGCCATTTTATCCGGATATACCGATCATCGCGGGCGGAAGGTTGCCGGTATTGCGGAGCACGAAATCCGTGCTGCGTTTGATTGCCTGAAGGACTGTGACGCTTTTGCTATTTCCGGGAAATTTGCCAACCGCAATCCAGGGCAGGAACTGGAGGCTGCAGCCAGCTTGCGGCAGCAAGCTGGTCATCGTCACATTTCGCTTGGTTCGCAGATTACCGGTTCGCTGAATTTTTGGCGGCGTACCAATAGCGCTTATTACAATGCTGCCGTATGGTCTTGTTTTCAGGAGTTTGCAAATGCTGTTGAGGCAGCTCTCAGGCAACGCTGTATCCATGCCCCGGTGTATATCCTTAAAGCCGATGGTGGTACGATGCCATTATCGGTGGCGCGAACGATCCCAGTAGAAGCGATCTTTACCGGTCCGGCCGCAAGTGTGTTTGGTGTTATGACATTGGCTTGCCCTGCCGTACCGTCGGTATCGCTGGATATTGGCGGTACAACGACCGATATTGCATTATGGCAACAGGGCCTGCCTTTATTTGCCGGCCAGGGTATTGCGATTGCTGGTTATCCTACTTCGATCAGATCCTTACGTTTGCGGTCAGTTGGGATTGGCGGTGACAGCCTGGTCCGTTGGGAAAATAATCACCTGAAGATTGGTCCGCAGCGACTGGGACCGGCTATGGCTTTAGGGGGTGAATATCCAACCGTATCCGATGCTTTCATTGCAGCCGGACTGGTGAATTTTGGTGACAGAAAACGGGCTGAACAGGCAATGGCTCAAATTGGAGGAGCAAGCTTGAGTTTTGCGGAGACGGCGAATTTTATTATTGATCAAGCGGCAACGCAAATTGTACAGGCTATTAATGCCTTGATTTCCGAGTGGACCGCTGAGCCGGTTTATTGTGTTGCGGATCTTGTGAACACCAGTGCTTTTAAGCCTGAACTCGTAATAGGCGTTGGCGGGGCTGCCCGCGGACTGGTTCCGGCTGTAGCCCAAAAGATGGGAATCGCTTGCCGCCTTCCAGCTGGCGGCGCAGTGGTCAATGCCATTGGCGCGGCTGTGGCCCGTCCAACCATGGAGGTCACTGTCAGAGCCGACACTGCGATTGGAGAGTATACGGTAGCGGAGTGTGGTGTGAAAGCGGCTGTACCCAGATTGCGGTTTGAGATGCCTGATGTTCAACAACTGGGCAAACAATATTTATTAGAGCGGGCTGCACAAGCCGGAATTGCCGTTGAGGCTACAGAGCTTCTGCAACAGGAAGAATTTCATTTGGTGCGGGGATTTCGTACGATCGGCAAAATCATGACCTGTCAATTACAAGTCAAACCCGGTGTCTTGACGACTATTTCCGGTTTTTCAGGGGAGGGATGGCAATGAAGAAGCAATTGGGGCTCGTGTTTTTTCCGGCTTTTGATTGGGCCATCTCGCCCACACATCCGGAGCGGCAGGAGCGATTGCTCTATACCCGCGATCAAATTGTTGAAGAAGGTTTGCTGGATCTACCGCAAATTCAAGAATATAAGCCACGGTTGGCGGAATATGCTGATGTCAATCGCGTTCATATTGGAGTCCCTGCCATTTCCCCTCTCATTACAGAAGCTCATCTGGTATCGGCTGGTGGAGCGATTACGGCTGTGGAAGCCGTGATGAAACAAGAGGTAAAACGCGCCTTTGCACTGGTAAGACCGCCCGGGCATCATGCGATGAGGATGGTTCACGGAACCCGGGGATTTTGTACAATTAATATTGAAGCCATTATGGTTGAATATTTGCGTAAAAATTACGGCATTCGCCGCGTTGCCATTGTCGATACCGATGTCCATCATGGAGATGGAACGCAAGACATCTTTTACCATGATCCGGATACGCTGTTTATTTCTTTTCATCAGGATGGGCGGACGTTATATCCCGGTACTGGATTTATGGAGGAAATGGGAAGTCCGAATGCTTTTTGCACAACCTTGAATATCCCATTACCGCCAGGAACAGGTGATGAAGGACTTCATGCTGTGCTGGATGGACTCATCTTACCTGCCCTTGCTGATTTTAAGCCGGAAGTAATTATTAATTCAGCAGGCCAGGATAATCATTATAGTGATCCGCTGGCCAATATGGCAATTACAGCACAAGGTTATGCCAAACTGGCCGAACAGCTAAAAGCGGATATTGCTGTCCTGGAGGGCGGTTATTCTATTGAACAAGCATTACCATACGTGAATGTAGGAATTGTTTTGGCTATGGCGGGATTAAGCTATGCCGAAGTAGTTGAGCCCGACATTCAACGATGTCCTGGTCAGTCGGCAGCGACAACCGCCTATATTCAGGAAATGATACAAAAATGGCAGGGAATTTGGCGAGCCCGTCATGACCTTAGCCGGCAGGCCAAGCTTGCTGCTGGTGATTTTTGGCACCGCAACCGCAGTATTTACTATGATGACAGCGGGATTTATGACGATCAGCGCGAACGGGTGCGGATGTGTCCGCATTGTGTCGGTTATCATATTATTGAAAGCCAAGCCGAACATCCGGGTCAAGGGCTGGTATCTGCTTTTGCGGCCATTTTGCCGCGCTTTGCCTGCCCTCAATGCCGAAAGGACGGACAGGATGCGGTGCATGCGGCAAAACGCCAAGGGCGGTATCAGCATTATTTTTTACAGGATAAAGAGCAGGACTTTTTAGAAAAATTATAGGGTAATCCCCTCGGGAGGTACTTCATGACCAGAAGTGATGGACGTAAACCAAATCAAATGCGCCAAGTCAAAATAACCAGAAATTATTTAAAATACCCGGAAGGTTCGGTCTTGATTGAAGTCGGAAATACCAAAGTTATTTGTGCTGCAACGATTGAGGAGAAAGTCCCGCCTTTTTTAAAGGGAAGTGGCGAAGGCTGGATAACGGCGGAATATGCTTTGTTGCCACGGTCTACTCAGGTGCGCAACCCCCGCGAATCAGCCCGGGGAAAAATAACCGGCAGAACTCATGAAATTCAGCGCCTGATTGGGCGGGCATTGCGTAGTGTGGTTGATCTTAAGGCATTAGGTGAAAAAACAATTTGGATTGATTGTGATGTGATCCAGGCTGACGGCGGTACGAGAACAGCCTCAATAACCGGCGCTTTTGTAGCCCTGGTAGATGCTATCAATACCATCTATACGAATGAAGAAAAACCTTTTCCGGTGAAAGACTTTTTAGCTGCAGCCAGTGTCGGGGTTTTGGCTGATTCGCAAACAGTGCTGGATTTATGCTATGAGGAAGATTCCAATGCGGTTGTCGATATGAATGTCGTGATGACTGGGAATGGCCAATTTGTCGAAGTTCAGGGTACCGGTGAAGAACGGCCGTACAGCAGGCAGGAATTGAATAAGCTGTTGGAGCATGCGGAACAAGGGGTTTTGGAACTGATTGAATATCAAAAAGAAGTCTTAGGACAATTATCATGGAAGGTGGGCCGAGAGCCTTGAAAGAAATTGTAATTGCCAGTAAAAATACCGGTAAGATTGCTGAGATTGCAGCTGCCTTAAAACATTTGCCGGTCAAAGTGCTTTCTCTGGCTGAATTCGGTGAAATTCCTGAGGCGGTTGAAGATGGTGCTACTTTTTTAGAGAATGCACTGATTAAAGCGCGGTATTACGCTGCCCGTACCGGTAAGGCCTGCCTGGCTGATGATTCCGGCCTGGAGGTGGATGCGCTGCAGGGGGCGCCAGGCGTCTATTCGGCTCGCTATGCCGGAGAAAATGCCATCGATGCGGATAATAACCGTAAGCTACTGGCTGCTTTAAGCCATGTTCAGCCAGCCGAACGTACCGCGCGATTCCGCTGTGTACTGGCATTCGTAGATGATCAAAAGCCTGCCATTACGGCTGATGGAACGTGCGAGGGAGTTATCCTTGAAGAATTACGGGGAGCAGGCGGCTTTGGCTATGATCCGTTGTTTTATATACCGGATTTGGATCGAACCTTAGCTGAAATCGCGCTAGCTGAGAAAAATGCAATTAGTCATCGCGGCGCCGCTTTAAGAAATATGGCTGTCAGGCTGCAGGAGTATTTCCGGTGAGGATTGGCGTTGTCAGTGACAGTCATGGTGATCGGAATGCGCTGCTAAAGGCTGTAAAAGTGGCTGGGCCCATTGATTTATGGCTTCACGCAGGCGATTATAGTCAGGATGCGGAAGCCTTAGCGGCAACCGGAGTAAGCGTGTTCGCGGTTGCGGGAAACTGTGACGGGGCCAGTGCCGCAAAACCGGATGAGTTTACTTCTGCTGCAAATAAGAATATTTGGCTGACACATGGGCATCGGTATCATGTAAAAAACGGACTGCAAGAGTTGACCTGGTGGGCCCGGCATTATGAAGTGGATATTGCGGTATATGGACATACGCATATCCCGGAAATCATTTCAACCGATCAACTGCTCATTGTAAATCCTGGCAGCATCGCAAGACCGCGATGGGCCTATCCGACTTTTGCCATTATCTCTATTTTAAATCAAGCCGCAACGGCTGAAATAATTGAAGTTAAAATCCGCTGATGGAAAGAAAAAAAGCACCTCAACAAGGTGCTTTTTTTCTTTTGCTGTTAAATGAATTGAAACCGAATCGTGTTTTTATGCATAGAATATAGAGCAATAGTTGCAAAACATTTGAGGAGGGATGGCGATGAATGATCCGATTCTGCATGAGAATTACACCTTAGCGGGAGTCGGGGTGGGCCTGCGCTTGGCTGCTATTATCATTGACGGACTTATTTTCCTTCCGGTATCGTATTTAGTCGCGGCCATTTTTGGCACGGCAGCCTCGGATGGATTTGTCTTACAAGGATTTGGATTTTATTTGACGCTATTATTAAGTTTTGCCTATTATATTTATTTTGAAGGGGTTATTGGCTCGACGATTGGTAAAATGATTATTGGTCTTAAAGTAGTCAAAACCGATGGCAGCCCATGTGATTTGAAAGCGGCTACCATCCGGACGATTGCACGGATGATTGACGGTTTGCCGTTTGCCTATATTTTGGGTGCTATTATGGTCTGGACGTCGGTCAATAAGCAGCGTATTGGAGATCGGCTGGCTGATACTGTCGTTGTGAGGAAATGAATGGAATCGTGAGAATTTTTATAAAAGAATAGCTTTTTGATGAAACTAGAGGAGAATTACCATTCTTCTCTAGTTTTTTGTATACAAAAAGATATTGTTTTCTGACAATAAATATGAGATAATTATATATAGAAAGAATTGGATTAATGGATTAATCCAATTAAGGAGAGTTTTATGATTTTACAACGCCTGGGTGTGCCGATTTATTTGCAAGTAAAAAACTACATAATGGATCGAATCAAAACAGGGGAGTTTCCGGTAGGATCAAAGATTCCCACAGAACGCGAATTAGCTCAACGTCTCAGTATTAGTCGCAATACGGTCAGTGCAGCGTACAAAGAACTTTTACTAGAGGGGGTTTTAGAAGCTCGGCAAGGAAAAGGGACTTTTGTCAGACAGTCGTCGGATGAATTGAGCAATCCTAGTCAGGAGTTTTCCGGCAGCCGGAGTGAAAGAGTGCTTAAAATTATTGACGAAGCGATTGCCAAGGCAGTGGGACTAGGGTTTACCGTAGATCAGTTTATTGCGCTGGCTGGTATTCGGGCAAAAGAAAAAGCCGAAGAAGTGAAGCATATCCGCATAGCGATAGTAGACCATACGTCTGAGTATATCAGCCATTATATCACTCAGATTAGTCAGGCAATCAAAGGGAGTTTTGAAGGCGTTGTATTGCAGGAATTGCTTGACGGGACTGTTCCGATTGAACTGCTGCACGCTTGTGATGTAGTGGTAACCGGTATCGAAAATCAGGCTTTAGTTGCCGGTCTCATGGGGGGCAGCAGTAAAATTATGGTTGTCTCCATCGTACCTAATTTGGAGTCTGTTGTTCGCCTGGCACGTTTGCCGTCCGGTACAAAGGCCGG
The DNA here is from genome assembly GCA_946407015.1 of uncultured Selenomonadales bacterium. Classification (GTDB taxonomy): domain Bacteria; phylum Bacillota; class Negativicutes; order DSM-1736; family Dendrosporobacteraceae; genus CAMJML01. The sequence continues at coordinate 93,639 of CAMJML010000014.1, forward strand.
TATCGTCGCCACTACAAGCGGTTTTGCTGAATCGCTGGGAAATTTAATGACCAGAACCATGATTGAAAATGTTAGCTTTGATGCCTTTGTTGATGCTGGAGATCGCGAAAAGCTGCGGCAGTTTGTGGGCTCACACGAGGTTTTGGTTGTGGCGGAAGAACGTGAGAACCTGGTGCGTCAATTGGCATTAGAAGGACAAGACATTATTACTTTTTATTATGAAATCGACCAAGGTTCATTGAATCAATTGGTCGCTCGCATGATTTCATAAGGGTTGAAACGCCGGAAGATTGGATGATCAGGCGATTGCTGATAAATAAGCTTAAAGGAGTAATCAGGATGCAAACAAATAAAACAAAAGTAATATTAGGTGTTATTGGAGCTGACTGTCATGCCGTGGGCAATAAAATATTGGCTCATGCCATTACGGCAGCCGGATTTGAAGTCGTCAACCTTGGTGTGCTTGTACCGCAGGAGGATTTTGTTCATGCGGCGATTGAGACAGATGCTAAAGCGATTCTTGTAGCCTCTTTGTATGGACATGGTGAAATTGATTGCCGTGGATTAAGAAGCCGTTGTGAAGAGGCCGGAATTGGTGATATCCTGCTCTATGTAGGTGGGAATCTAGTGGTCGGCAAAACGGACTTTACAGAAGTGCGGGATAAATTCCTAGCCATGGGTTATGACCGAGTTTACGAGCCTGGAATTTTACCGGATCAGGTTATTGAAGATTTAAAAACTGATTTAACGCAAAGGGGTTTTTTCAGTGAATAATGTTCTGCTTATTGATTTCGGCAGCACTTATACCAAAATAACGGCAGTCGATATTGAGCAGGAACGTATTATTGGAACAGCCCGCGGGATTACGACGGTAACCACGGATATCATGGAAGGCTTGAACCAAGCGCTAGAGCAGCTTTTTGCGCAAACCGGAAAACTGGAGTTTGCTAAAGTCCTGGCTTGCTCAAGCGCTGCCGGTGGTCTAAAAATGATAGCGATTGGTCTGGTTCCTGAACTGACGGCTGAAGCTGCAAACCGGGCTGCTTTAGGAGCCGGGGCAAAAGTATTGGGCGTGTTCGGCCATGAATTAAGTGAATATGAGTTGGCGGAAATTACTCAGTTAAATCCGGATATTATTCTGCTGGCTGGTGGTACGGACGGCGGAAATAAGCAGGTTATTTTGCATAATGCCGCGATGCTCAAGGATTTAACTGCCGATATTCCCATTGTTGTAGCAGGCAATAAGTCGGTAACTCCGGCAGTTGTCAAAATTTTATCAGAGACAAAGTCCCAAGTTGTGCCTACGGCCAATGTAATGCCCAAATTGAATGAATTAAATATTGAACCAGCCCGGCAAACTATCCGGGATGTATTTTTGAAACGAATTGTAGAAGCCAAAGGGTTGAATAAAGCTAATAAACTGGTGGATAGGATGGTTATGCCTACTCCGGCAGCAGTATTAAAGGCCGCCGAATTGTTAAGCCTTGGTACAGCCAATGAAGCAGGACTTGGAGACTTGATGGTTGTTGATATTGGCGGTGCCACTACGGACGTTTATTCGCTGGCTAAAGGCGATCCAACGACAAATGCCGTTTTACGGGGATTGCCGGAGCCTTATGGGAAGCGTACCGTTGAAGGCGATCTTGGAATGCGTTACAGTGCTGCGGCGCTGCTAAAAGCGGCAGGAACTTCCTTGCTTGCCGGCTTTGCTCATTGCTCTGAGGCGGCCGTCGAGCACTATATTGATAAAGTCTCCGGGGATATTGACCATTTGCCGGCTGATGAGCAGGAAGGTCAAATCGAAATTGCCATGGGAAAAGCTTGTACCAAACTAGGGGCTGACCGTCATGCCGGACAATTGGAGAATCATTACTCAGTACTGGGGCAGGTTTATGTACAAGTCGGTAAAGATTTATCGGCTGTCAGTACGGTGATCGGGACCGGTGGCGTGATTATCAGCAATGAAACTCCCGAAGAAATATTGGCTGGTATACTCTATGAAACAGCCAGCCCGCACATATTAAAACCAAAGCAGCCCAATTTTACTGTAGATAAATCTTATATTCTAGCTGCGATGGGATTGTTAGCGGAAGACTATCCAGACACAGCCGTTCGAATGATGAAAAAATATATCGTTGGAGGTTAATGAAAGATGGAACTTAAAAATAAAAAATGGAC
>CAMJML010000015.1 GCA_946407015.1 uncultured Selenomonadales bacterium
CATCTGGCATGTTTATTACTTACATTGTTTAGTTTTCAGGGAACACTTGCGATTTTGACTCGCTCGCTGCCATTTGACAGCTTATCTATATTAACATAACTTATTCATCATGTCAACATATTTGTTTTGGTATTTTGTGTCATCGCTCAGCGGCGACTTATTTATGTTAACATTACTTGATCGTTGTGTCAATACTTTTTTCAATACTTATTTATGCTGTCGGCAACAACCTCCGGATTTTCCGCAACAAGACTGCGAAGCTCCGGCTTCGATTTGAGCTTCGGCCCATTGACGAGCTTCCTCTTTTTTGTGAAATATACCTTTTCCGAACATGCTTTTTAAATTGTCGGCAATATCAGCACGATATGCAGCTAAATCCTTTTCATCAATGCTATACCCTTTTAATGAACCATTTTCATCAACTTCGAAGCTAACCATATAAATCATTTCGGTGGAAGTCAGTACAGCCATATCAATCGCCTTCTTTCTAAGAGAAATCATATAGTGTGTATTCTTTCCTGACCAAAGAAAGTTCACTCTAGATTCATGTATTTTACCATAAAAATTAGGCAGAATGCCAGTAGCATCTGCCTATATCTGATTGCAGCTTTAAATCTCCTCATTTATCCGTATTATTGACTATTGTCCGCGAATGAATCTTTTTAATAAACTTAACGTATAATCTAAACTGTTTTCTGAGAAGAAATAATAATGATGAAAAAATGCATTCCCCATAAAATACCAGAATGCTAGAATTAGTGCAATGATAAAGTATAGCAGCACTAATCCTCCAATAAGCTTATTCATTGTTCGGCCTATCGATACTGCGATTATCTGATATTTTTTCTTGGTATTGCTGCCAGTCTTCATTGTGATCCCTCCGTGAATAGGGATATCTACAGAGGAACTTCTAAAGATATATATGGAAGCAGTCCGGCAGTTATTCCAAGAAATCAATCCATTCTAAACGAATTACTAATGCTCAGTAGACATTGCATAAGTAGCTTTGAAGATAAAACGATTAAGCCAATCATTCATAAAAATCCCCCAATGATTAGCAGCTTACATAATAAAAGATTCCCTTCAACGCGCACAGAACAACTATTGTGAAAAACAGAATCTGATTGGAGGCCAGAATGCACATGCAGATTGCCATTATCTCTGATACCCATCTTAAAAAGAACTTGGGACAACTCGACTACCTGGCTGCTGAATTACAGAACATCGCATTATTAATCCATGCCGGAGACTATGGTGCAGCATGGGTTTTGACCTATTTGAAAAACCATTTTGTGTTTATGGGCGTTTGGGGAAATAACGATGACGATACCATAAAAACTACTTTGCCAGAAAAAATGCTTTTGGAAGTTGGAACCTATAAGATCGGAGTATGTCATGGACATGGTGTGGGCAAAACAGCCCTCGAACGTGCTTATGAGACTTTTATTCACGACTCTGTCGACATTATTATTTTCGGTCATAGCCATCAGCCCATCATGAGCACCAAAAAGAAGGTTCTTATGCTAAATCCAGGTTCTCTCACCAGCAAGCGTAAAGAACGCTGGTTCTCCTACATACTCCTTACCATTGATCCAAATGGTTTGCAAGCTAATCTGATCATGAAAGAAGCGACTCCGCCTCCCCATTAAAGGAATTGGACGAATATTTACTTTTTACGATTGTACAAGCTTCTATTTTTTCTTATCCCAGGCAACCGATACTTTGTATCATATAAACGGTTCAAGGCTTGTTGTTTACCACTTCAAGCCTTGAACCATTTTTCTGCAACGTTGTTCAAGTAAAAAAACACCTCAAAAATCTGCTTAAATATCTGACCAATAATTAAGATTTTATCTGATAGTTAAATTGATGAAATAGTGTGATAATTTTATTGTAGATACTCATTTGGAAAAGGAGGTTCTTATATGACAGTTCAGAACGGCCGCTGTGCTCTGTTGTTAAGTATCCTCCGGAATTATAAATTTATAGAAACGAGGTTATATCATAATGAAAAGTGAGGTAAAAACTGAGGTAACCAGAGGGAATAGTCTCATCGACCTATTTTGGAAGGTATTTGCAACCAGCCAAGATAAGCCTCCTTTATCCGAAGATCAAGGTGTCATTGCAAAAACCTTTAACAAGTATCGTTGGCAAGTTTTCTCTTCCATTACGTTAGGCTATGCTCTTTTTTATGTACTACGCCTTAATTTTTCGGTTATTAAAAAACCTCTCATGTCAGCAGGGATATTAAATGCACAGCAATTAGGCGTCATGGGGTCGGTATTTTTTATCACTTATGGACTTGGTAAGTTTGTCAACAGCTTCTTGGCTGACAGGATGAATAACAAGCGTTTCTTTGCGCTCGGTCTCTTTTTATCTTCTATCGTTACTGTACTGATGGGATTAACGAATGAATATTTGCCGCTGGTTGTCTTATGGGGCATTAACGGTTGGTTCCAGTCCTTCGGTGCCGGACCTTGTATTGTATCCTTAAATCAATGGTTTAGTAATAAAGAACGTGGCACTTTTTATGGCATCTGGTTCACCAGTCATAACCTGGGTGCAGCCTTTACCTATGTAGCCACTGCCACTATTGTAAGTGCTTATAGCTGGCATATGGGCTTTATCATGCCTGGTATCTTTTGTCTAGTTGGTTCAATTCTGATTTATTTCTTCATGCATGACCGTCCCGAAACCTATGGGTTGCCAAATGTTGCCGATTTTAAAAATGACCATGCAGCAGTCGTCCATAAGGACAAATCAGTTGGTGCTTTACAATGGTCGGTTGTCAAACGTCCGGCAGTATGGATCCTCGGTTTATCCAGTTTGTGCTGTTACATTGCCCGCTATGCGATCGAAAGCTGGGGTATTATCTACTTAACTGAAGCAAAAGGCTACACCACCCTTGGCGCTAGTGGAGTTTTGGGTGTTATGCAGTTTGCCGGTATCTTCGGCGCCCTTACTTGCGGTCTGGTATCAGATAAATTATTTAATCATAAACGCAACATGCCTGCTTTAATTTATGGTATTCTTTATGCAACTTCGATTGCCCTGTTTGTCTGGGCACCTGCTAATCCTATGATTGATATGGCCAGCATGTGCCTGTATGGATTTACAATGGGAGCTCTGGTATGCTACCTTGGCGGCTTAATGGCCGTAGATATTTGCCCGAAACGCGCAACTGGCGCAGCCATGGGTATGATTGGCTTGTTAAGCTATTTTGGTGCCGCCCTGCAAGAAGTGGTCAGCGGCTATTTGATTAACTCACATCTTACCATCGTCAATGGTAAAAAAATCTACGATTTCGCGCTGGCTGCCGATTTCTGGGTAGGATCTGCCGTGCTATCTTGTCTGTTAGCCGCTATGGTTTGGAATGCGAAGGCTGAAGACTAATTTAACATAACAAAAACGCTTAGGAGAAGCATGATGAAACTGAATCCTGTGTGTTTACAAAAGTTAAAGTATTTTGCCTTAGATATGGATGGGACTATTTTCATCGGGCAAAAGCTAATACCAGGCGCAGAACAGTTTCTGCATTATCTTGCGGAAAGCGGACGCAAGTATGTATTCATGACCAACAATTCCTCCAAAAACAAACAAAATTATGTAAAAAAGCTCCAAACACTGGGGTTGAGTGTTAACGAGGATCAAATCTTAACCTCAGGTGAAGCCACTGCCTTGTATCTGAAATCGCTCAAGCCTCATGCACGTATCTACTTATTGGGTACATCGGATTTAGAACAAGAGTTTATCGCACATGGCTTTACATTAACTCATTCGGCCCCTGATTTTGTAGTTCTGGGATTTGACCAGACCCTTACTTATGCTAAATTGACTGAGGCATGCCACTTGATTCGCGAAGGAGTCCCACTCATTGCAACGCACCCGGACATTAATTGTCCTACCGATGAACGCTCCGGCTATATTCCGGATGTCGGTGCCATGTTGGAATTAATTTATGCTTCAACAGGAAAAAAAGCTAAAATCATCGGCAAGCCCTATCAGGAAATTATTGATGTATTGATTGCCAAGATGACCTGTAAGCGTGATGAGACTGCCATGGTAGGCGACCGCCTGTACACGGACATCAAGCTGGCTGAAAACGCGGCAATTTGCGGTATACTAGTCTTAAGCGGTGAAAGTAAGGTAACTGATGTTATGAACTCACCAATTCAACCGGATTATATTTTTGATAGTGTCCGTGAGCTAACCGCAGCGTTACAACATGAGTAAGTTTAAACTGCTTTCCCCGAATATCTATATAAAAAAAGAAGGCACTCTCCCCTCATGGGAGAGTGCCTTCTTTTTTGCTATCATATCACTTGTAATTCACCTATCGGGTATACTAAGAATCAATACGATGCTGATAAGTATCGATCCTAGGAGCGTGATATAATGCAAAACATGAATCCGGTCATTTGGTTTGAAATCCCGGTTAGCAATATGGACCGAAGTAAAACCTTTTACGAGGCAGTATTCGGCTATAAGCTAACAGTCGTCGAAATGGAGCCACGACAAATGGCTATGTTCCCCATGGAGATGAATGCTCCCGGCATTGGCGGAGCACTTGTCAAAGAAGAAACCTTTGTTCCCTCCTACGCTGGTTCTTTAGTCTATTTTTCCGTAGCCGAGATCCCTGGAACACTAGATAAAGTCATTAAGAATAACGGTAAACTACTAATTCCTAAAACCGCGATCGGAGAATATGGATTCTGTGCATATTTCGAAGATAGCGAGGGCAACCGTATTGGGTTGCATACGGTAAATTAACTTCGACAGACGAAGTATAAGCAAATAATTAGCCATCAAAAGCAGGGGTAAGGTTCTCAATTCACCTCTAATACACGTCTTGCCATTTGCTCATATTCATCGATTCCAGATATGGTAGCGAACTCGGCGATCGCAACTGGGTAAGCCGCAGTTAGCTCAAGGATATGTTCTTTCATTTTCGGCCAAAAATATCCACCCGATTGCTTGTATGCCTCAATGAGTAAATCAAGCCCAGCTTCGCCAAATGTTCTGTAATGAGCAACAAAGTCATTTGATATATCGGTTACTTTTGCTTCAGTCCAATCGATCAAGCCCGTTACCTTGGCATCTTGGTCAATCAAAATATGTCCGGCATGTACATCGCCATGAATAAAGCCTGTTTCCTTAGGCCAAATCTCATGATTATTCAGCCAGGTCTGCCATCGATGCCACAAAGTTTCTCCCACCCCATACTTTTCTTTCACGGCATCCATACGCTTCTTCATTGATTGACGTGCTTCTGCTGGTGTATGGACAACCATTCCCGCTTCAAGGGCTCTCTCCTTGGGGATACGGTGTAAAGCAGCCAATGCTTTCCCAAGGGTCTGATGAAAAGCTGCTGGAACATGATTGATATCAATTTCCCATACATATGCCTGCTTTTCAGGATCGATCGTGCCCACCGGAACGCCCGCTAACTTCTTATAGGCAATAAGTTCCTCTGTATAAATAGACCAGTTTGGCGACTGAAAAGTGCTGATACATTGGTTTACAATAGCTAAGATATTCTTCTCAATCCTTGTTCTTGCAATAACATCCGGACGCCTGGGAAATCGCAATACCCACTCATTTCCGAATTGGTCGCTAGCAAACACAACCTGAAAATCGAGACCCGATTCATTAAATATCAATGTGTCATCTTTGAGTATTATCTGATAGTTTTCCATCATATCCATGATTTCTTCTTTAGTTTTTCCCATCTACGCTCACATCCCTCATGGTTTTTAAGCAAGTTGGCCTAATATAAGTCTGCCTACAACCGCAAGTTTTTATCAATGTACAACCTCTTTAGACAAAAAAAGAAGCTCTGCCAAAGCAGAGGTCCAGATGGGCAAACGCTATAACCGAATGCGCCATCACAGGCGCGGCAAGTGGCATTAAGCGGATTTGCGGTCGCCGGAAACCACTTTTTTCAAATCCATGCCAAGAACAGGAAAGTGCCACTTGTATTTAATGCAGCAAAGACGCAAAACGGTAGTCACAATAAAACAAAGGTATAACTGCAGAAAACCGGGTAGATATCCTTGTGAATAGTAAAAAACCGAAGCGCCAATAATGACGTTAACAGCGTAAACCTCCTGGCGGAACACATAGGGAATCTCTTTGACAATCATATCACGTACAACGCTGCCGCCGATACCGGTGATGACCGCAATTGCCGTTACAATGAGCGGTGAATCCAGTTGATGCATAATTGCAAGATTGGCGCTGGTCGCTGTAAATGCACCGAGACCGATGGCGTCAAAAACCTGAATCGTATTCTGATACCGGTCCAGCCAACGATAGGAAAAAAATACTGCCACCGTTGCTGCACAGCTAATGACCAAAAATGTGGGGTCGCGGAAGGTCAAGGGAGGCGTATTGCCAATAATCACATCCCGCATGACCCCGCCGCCAATCGCGGTAATGACGGCTAAAACCAGCACGCCAAAATATCAAGGCGGTTGCGTATCCCGGTTAGGGCGCCGGAAACGGCAAAAGCCACAATTCCCATGATTTCAAACACACTCCAGGCCGTCATCTTCTATCGTCCCTCTTTTTGGCAAGTAAATGCACTTATTTTTTAAAGCATAATAGATAGTATATACGACCTAAAAAATAATGCCACCATTTCAGTTTGCCTTTTATCTTCCGGTACTAAATTACCGGCTGCATCTTAAATCGCGACGTACTTCTTCTATTCATAAACTGTCACCTTTTCATTCTTAGTGTCCACCTTATCATACTATTTTCGTTTCAACGGACTGGACATCACAATATGGTTGCAGTAGCTCTTTGAAACGCGTTATCCATTCCTGCAGCCCGTTTCCACCATCAAATGCTAAAGTACGCTGTAAAGTCGGCTTCACCGGCGGTACGAAAATTCATTGCTTTACGCAACGAATATGTTAAAGGAGTAAGCGTATATCAAATCCAACATATAGAAAGCGTACTTCGTATAGGGTAACCCGGACATTTAGGGTCTCCTTATTTCTGAATAACATTGAAAATAAAAGGGAAGCATAATGCTTCCCTTATTTCGCCTTATCGAATATTCTATTTATTACCTCAACCAGATTTCCGAACTTAATGCTAATTCTTGCACTTCATTAATAAACCTGCTGATATGGTAACCATCACAAACTGCATGATGCACCTGTATAGACATAGGAATAAATATCTTATTATTCTGCTCACAATATTTTCCCATAGTAAAAATAGGAACTAAATAGGTTTCATCATTATATACATTCAGATTAAATCCAGTAAAATTCACCCATGGGATGCTGGATACAGGGAAGGTATTGGCTGGTTGATTGAATTTCGGAGTAAACGTTATAATGTCTCCGTAGTTTTTAATATCATCAAGATAATTACTGTAAAAGCAGGAAAAACTTTCGTTATATTCTGTCCATATACTTGAAAATGTTTCGTTATCCTTATGAAAGATGGTATAACTTGGACTCATACTATCCCAGTATCCTAAATGACCACTTTCATCAAAACAAGTGCGGAATTCCTTATGATGATTAACCACAGTTGCAAGGATATAAATAAGTGTTGGATACAGTTTAAGCTTTTTAAGCTTAATTTCATACAATAACTTCGATATTTCTATATTTGCTGTCATGCTGTAAGTGCATCTAACAGCATTCAAATAGTGTTCAAAATAGGGCTTTCTGTTCCAATGTTCAATATCTATCAAATTAAAATTCATAATCTTAGCCTCCTAAAAGAGTTTTGTTAACCTATTTTAGGAGGCTACCTTAAGTGCAATAATCATTTAACTAACCTCATAGTTATATAAAATAAAATCATTTATAAAGCATTTTTATAATCCCATTTTACCATGCAAAGAACAGTCCAACAACCTTATCATTCTGTCTTTTATAAGCTTGATGCAAAGTGATCCATTGCTTCCTTGACTTCTTCTACTGCTTCCGGTTTTACTATTGCAAGAAATTTGGACATTATTTCTTGGAGATAGGCCACATCGAATGTCCCTGCAGCTTGTTTTGCAAAACTATCCTTTAATAGTGATTTAGCCTCTTCCTTTTTATCGTCCTTTACTCGTTCAATAAAAAAATTATAAAACAGTTCTTGTCCTTGGTTCATATCAACATTCCTCTCAATATTTTATAAGTTATTATTCTCTACAAAAATTATTACATTATGGCATCCAGACCATACATTGCTGTGTTCCAGAGCCACTAATTCCTCGAATGCAACCTCACCCTTTCTCTGATCGTGACTTTTATTGCGTCTCCAGGTTGTTTACCGATCCTTGCTCTAATATCTTTACGAATGCCGATGATATGGCAAGGTGTTCCCATTCGCACCACACTACCATCATAATGTTCTCCGTCAAAGGTGGCGTGTACCGGAACGCGCCCCTTGCCAAATTCTGCTTTCACGTCAAATGGGATTTCAATATATGCACCATCAATGCCAGGTACTTTTTTGATTTTTGCTTCAAATTCATAGATTTTTGGGTTCATGATGCTTTCCCTTTCAAATTTGCTATACTCAAAATGCACCAACTGTCAACTATCCCTTTTTTCCTCCCAAAGGCGTATGCGTTCTTCAAAACTCACTTCTTTGTGTACTTGATGCAGCATCCATTGATAGCCAAAAACATCTAAAAATATAGCATTTGTCACTCCATAATCAGGCAATTCAGTCACTGGCTGAAGTTCTGTGCAGCCCGCGCTGATAGCTTTTGAGAATGTTTCCTTGATATCAGGGACGCTAACATTAAACCAAATTGATTGAGGTTTATCCAGAGTTGGTGCTTTCAAGCCGAAATTCGGGTTTTCATCCAACATATGAAAGCCTACTCCGTATAGGGTAAAAACGACTTCGTTTTCACCTTTAGGAAAACTTGTAACCTCAACACGCTGGAGATCAAATATTTTTTCGTATAATTCCAATGCTTTCAAGCTATCTGCGATAACCATGTCAATTTCTACTCCGACCATTTTGAACACTCCACCTTTTATAGATTTAACATTGTCCCGCTTTCCCATCCTACGTCTTTCAAACCTGTCTCCACCTGCCTCAAAGGCTGTATTTCCTTTTCTGCCAGGCGCAACACGCGATCAATCTACTTTATTGTTACAGGATTTCTACATATCCTTCCGTTCCGTTTACCCGGATACGCTGACCGTCCTTGATCAGTTTCGTGACATTTTCCACGCCTACGACTGCCGGAAGGCCGTATTCCCTAGCTACTACAGCACCATGGGTCATAAGCCCGCCGATTTCCGTAACTAAACCGCTAGCCGAAACGAATAAGGGTGTCCACCCCGGATCGGTGAAAGGTGCTACCAGAATATCACCTTTTTCTAAATCGGCTTCTTCTAGCTTGGTGACAACCCGTGCCCGCCCCTCCACAACCCCTGATGAAACAGGGATTCCCGCCAAGGCTCTTTCAGGTAAGTCACGTGGAGCGTACGAGCCGAAAAGCGCCTCACCTTCACTGGTCAGCACTCGCGGCGGCTTCAGATTCTCATATTCTGCATATTTCTCCTTCAACAAAGTGATCTTGTCCCGGTCAACCTGACCCGTATTCACTGCAGCTATCAGTTCCTCCAGCGTCAGATAAAAAACATCCTCCGCCTGGTCTACCATCCCACGTTCCACCAACCTTGCGGCCTCTTCCATAATGGCTCGCTTATACTCATCAAGCAGACTTACCATCAGATATTTGGGATACTCCCTAAGACCGATAAACTCGCGATACGTCCTGATGAGCTTGCTCATCAGTCGGGTTTTGAATTTACCGCCCAGCTTTCGTTCCAGACGCCGTAGCAGCGTTTGCGCTGCCTGTTCGGCTTCCGCCCTTCCTTGAGCAAACTTCAGGCGATGTTCGCCCGGCTCTGTGCTCTGGATATGACTGATGATAGATGGCACCAATTGAGTTGGTTTTTCCCGCCATCTAGACCGGGTAATGTCAATTTCACCCGGGCAGCGCATGCCGTATTTAACTAAAAAGGCTGCAAATGCGGGCTGAATCGCCGCGCCGCCCTCGATCCGCCCCAGGCCATCGAGGAAAGTAGCGTCGTCAGCTCCTTTCATGTACTCCAGCACGGCCGGATAGGGGCGGATGACATCCGCCAAATCGCCCAGCTCCAGGCCCATTTCCGTCGACACGTTGCCTGGCGCCGACTTAGTCAGTTCATCCAGCGGCGATGGTTCGCCCAGCCAGCGGCGCGCCAGCCAACCGATCAGCATCGACGCCATCCAGGCTGCAAACACCGGCTTACCTATCACGTCCATAAAAACCATAAAAACTTTGCCGAAATGATTGGCAAGTAAATCCAGCTTCTCCCGGCCCGAGCGCTGGGAAAGATCGCTCCGCAGCTCACTGATAATCTGTTCGCTGATTGCCGCTACATCAGGCGCTTCGATCTTTTCCCTGAACAGCATCTCAAACGTCGCCGCGGCAATCGTGCCTACGCTTTTTCTCATATAAGACTTCTCACCCGCAGCTCGTTTGCGCGGCCTTAGAGTGGCAATGAAATCACGGTGGCGGATGACCTCGGCGATGGCACTGCTCAACAACACGTCCGACTTGCTGTACAGTGCCGGTGCTGTCTTTCGGCCTAGCCACGAGGCCATTGAATCGGTTATATCGAAATATAGGCGTCCTCCAGCCGACACTATACTATATTGGCTGTCGATCGTCGCCATTGTTTTCTCCCAAATAGACATTCCCAACGGCTTGACCGGATCGGTCATCATCTGAACATGGCCAAAGGAAATGTACACTCCCGATTTGGCGTCTGGCAATTCCGGCAAAGGATATAACGTGGTTATCGGACGACTCTGAACAATATAAATCCTGCCGTCAGCATATCCCCATTCGATATCTTGGGGCCTGCCGAAATGCTCCTCAATCCGACTTCCCACCCGTGCCAATTCCAGGATAGCCTCGTCGGTCAACGCCTGCTCGCTTTGACGCTGCAAAGGGATGTCCCGCTCTTCCGTACCGCCGTCGGCTAAGGGATAGATGGCCAGTTTTTTGACAGCGACCTGCCTTTTGATAATCCGCTCGGCCCGTACTTTGTAAAGGTCGGCGTTTACCAATCCTGATACCAACGCTTCTCCCAATCCGAATGCGGCGTCGATGGAAATCACCTTGCGGTTTCCTGTCACCGGATCAGCGGTAAACATGATGCCGGACACTTCAGGAAAAACCATCTGCTGCACGACCACCGACAATAGCACCTTGCGGTGGTCAAAGCCATTTTTGGCCCGGTAGGCGATTGCCCTGTCAGTAAACAGAGAAGCCCAGCATTTGCGGACATGGACGAGAAGCTCGGTTTCCCCCTTGATATTTAGATAGGTATCCTGCTGCCCGGCAAAGGATGCTCCCGGCAGGTCTTCCGCCGTAGCACTGGAACGGACGGCATAGGCATACTGACTGCCCGTTTTCTGCCAAGCCCGAATAATCTCCTGGTGGATAGGTGAAGGAATATCGAGGTTTTCAAGATACGTCCTTATACGCAGGCCCACTGCCTTGATGGTTTTAAGGGATTCAACATCTATGGCCTGCAAAGCGTCCAGCAGTCTGCTAAACTCATCGCTCCGGTTCACAAAATCGGTATAAGCCTGGGTGGTAATGCAAAAGCCTGTAGGCACATTAACCCCTGGAACATTGCACAATTCGCCAAGATTTGCCCCTTTTCCCCCGACCAAAGCAAGACTAGATTTATCCGTTTCCGAGAAGTAAAGCACATATTGCTTCATGCTACTATTCCTTTCTGAAAAGAGTACCTAAAAATTAATTTCCTTAAAAATTGCAAGATACTTTTATCGCAAAATAGCTATACCGCCGCTTCTAAAAAGGTTGGCTATTTTCACTATTGCCAGTAATACTATTCTCATGTTGGTGATCCTAGATACCTAAAAAAAATGTAAAAATTTAATCCGGGCAAGAGGATTTTCAACCAGCCAGCCGACTCACGCTCACGTTGTTTAACGGCTACAAAAACCGCCCAGTAATTTGAAGGAAATTCATTGAAACCAAGCCGAATCCGGCTAACAGATTCCTACTCGGCATAAGCCAAGAATTTGAACTCTTATCAGTAAAATGGTCACTTGCTCATCTTTACGTCAATGGTACCCATAGTCATGGAGCCAGTTCATGGTTGGGTTTTCTTTTCAGCGGAATAAACCACCCTACAGATGTTTTGGGGATAGAAAAACACTATTCTTTTCAATTTTTAATAATAATCAAATGCATGGCCTTCAACCATGTATTTACTAGTCAAGTCTTCAACTTCTTTAACAATAATTGCAATTTGTTCGATTAAACTGCTCAGCCTGTCTTGGTCAGAGCTAACTGAACTGAAGATATCATCGATCCTATTGTGAAAATCTGGCGGGATAATCATAAGAGTATCAATTTTATCCAAAGCTCCATTTTCATTCATTATGTATGTCTTGTTAAGAGCGTACAGCACTTGTATTAAACAGGAGACTATACGATAAAAACAGCCAGCGGCGTATACTACGTCTCTTCTTGCTATGCTCTTGCGGGCAAAGATTAAGGAGAAGCTTGCTTCCCATAAAAACTTATTTACTATCCCTCTTTGGACTGATACAGGATAAGGGGTTATTCTTTCTTTCAGCTTAGAAACCGTGTCAGTTGACTCCCAGAGTAGTTTACAATAATAAGTTTCAGCCACATAGATCGCATTGACAAATCCATGAGGGTGCCCCGGATAATAGTCAATTGTAATCTTTTCCTGCAAACAATCATCGATAACACGGACAACTCTGTCTAAGTCCCGCAGTAAAAAATCAACTGGCATATTATCTATTGTTAGCCAGCCTCCGCCATTTATCCATGTTCCCCATTCACCAAGCTTAGTTATAAGATTCATACGCTGCATGTCATCTAACTTTGTTGCTACATGATTTATTTTATCTAAATCCAGCGCCGCACCATCACTATAGTAGATGCCAATATCAATATCCGATTTTGCTGTAGCATTACCGCGTGCCCGAGAGCCGCCAAGTACGATTGCTTCTATGCCTTTAATACCGATTAGTGAGTCAATAATTCTTTTTATCGTATATTCAGCCTGCATGACTAACCCTCCATTCATAATACAAATTCTGTCGGTGCTTAGCCTTTCACTTTAATTCTCCAATGATTTTTTCACTATAGCAATATCATTAACGGAAACCAATAGCTCAAGCTGATCAAATATCTTTTGCTCATTCCAGTTCCACCATTGGAGCCTCAACAGCAATTCAATCATTTCATCACTAAACCGCTTTTTAATCAATTGGGCCGGGTTGCCGCCGACGATCGCATAAGCTTCTACATTTTTTGTTATGGTCGCATTGGCGGCGATAATTGCCCCATCACCAATCTGAACCCCCGGCATAATTGTAACATTCTGCCCAATCCATACATCATTGCCGATCAAGGTATCTCCTTTAAACGGCAGCTGATCCACTGCAGGTGTAACCTTCTCCCAGCCTCCACCAAAGATATTGAACGGATATGTTGTAATGCCGTCCATACGGTGGTTCGCTCCGTTCATAATAAATATCACGCCTTCAGCAATAGCACAGAATTTCCCAATGATTAATTTATCCCCAAGAAATTCATAATGATGCTGGATGCGTTCATAGAAATTCTCGGGAGAATTGGTGTTGTCACTGTAATATGTATAATCACCAATCTCCACATTTGGCTTGCCTGGCAGGTTTTTTATATAGCAAACCGTCTTTATATTTTCGTTGGGATATAGTTTATTTTTGTCTGGTGCTACCGCCATATTGGCACTTCCTTTCGAATTCGTCTACCTGCTTAACTAGCAAGACCACCTTAATTATTCATCTTCTACTTTCTATATAGCAGCAAGCCCTCGAACAGATGGCTTGCTGCTTATTCTGTTTGTAATGATCAAGTTTCATACGATCTTTGCTGTAGCAATATTGTGAAAAAATCAAGGTGCCCTCAACCAATGACTAATTCTATTCACCAAGCATGGTATTGTCCCTGGGATTACTCTACGTATTCATCGAAAAAAAGAAAAACTTTGGTTCGCCAGAGCATCTGTCAACCATTGTGGATGCATGTTTAGTATATTCGTTGGTAAATGACTTGTCTCAAAGAAAGCAGCTTCCGCAATTTCACGATTGTCCGCTTGCATACATCCGCCTGTTATACAACATAAAAAACTCAAGGTAATGAAGTGAGTAGTAACACCAGACGGATAAGAAACAACTTGCGAAACGGGATCTGAATAGACGCCTATTAATTTCTTTACGTCCACAATCAAACTCAGCTCTTCTTGTATTTCCCGTTTAATCGCTTCTACAACCGTTTCACCAATTTCCAGGTGACCTGACGGAAGGCTCCATAGGCCATTGTCATTACGTTTCACCAATAGTACCTGATGCTGTGCATTGAATATTACTGCGGCTACACCAGGCTTTACATCATCCGGCCATAAAAAGCCTGGATGCCTCCAGCACTTCACTTTCACATCAGGCTTAAACAAATCCAAAAGATTAGGAATAATTTTGTCTGGCATCCGATAATCGTACTTTGACGAAAAACACAACTTATCTTTGGATAAAAGAATAGCATCGATTCCTTGTCGATGTGCTCCTAAGATATCTGTTTCCAGGCTATCGCCGATCATGACCATTCGTGAACCAGGAATAACTCGCCTGAAAACAATTGAAAAAATATAAGAGTATGGCTTACCAATAATCAGTGGTTGGTTCCCACTAACCATGCGAATCATCTCAACAATCGCTCCTGTTGCCATGCATCGGCCATTTTGCCCCGGAAATGATTGATCCGCATTTGTAGCAATAAACCGTGATCCTTTCTCTAGATGTCTTATAGCTTGCTGGATTTGAATAAAATTCGCATTTTCATTATAACCAACCACAACAGCTTGGCAACTAACATCCATTCTTGTACAAATACCGAGGGCTTCCAATTCGCTAATAAATCCTTCAGTGGCAATTGCAAAAACATCTGAGATATTATTTTCAGCTAGGTACTGAGCAGTCGCCCAACCAGAAGTAATGATTTCTTCTTTTGATACTGGTATCTTCATTGAATTCAGTCGATCGCATAACTCTTGTCTTGTTGGCCGTGGATCATTCGTCAAGAAATAAATTTTTTTTCCCAGTGCCCGCAGTTTTCTGATACAGCTTCTACTCCCTACCAAAATAGCATCACCACAATAAATTACACCATCAAGGTCAAACAAAAAAACATCATATTGATCGGCAATCATGAACACTCGACCCCTTCCAAAAAAATAAGCCCGGGGAGATATCTTGACGCACTTAAATACGCCAAGCTATCCCCCTCGGGCTTTTTATGCCAATAGGTGCCCCCGCAAAGCGGGCTGTAGCGCTCGGTCGCAGCCCTCGTAAGAGGCGGAACCCTAGCTACCTTTCCAAGCTTGAAAAAATTATTATTTTATTGATATTTTATAATTGTATCATGACTATATTTTTTTGTCTTTATTTTTTATCGCTATTTTATGAGATACTCCATTAGTGATGATTTCCGGTATCGTAACACCATTTCGCTATTTCGGCGATAAGCGGGAGTGGTAACGGCTCGCTGTACGGAAACTGCACCGTGCCTTTGCTTGTTTTGTATTCCGTAAGCTTTTCGCTGAAATGTGCAACGGCCTTATCGCCAGGATACAGTCCAATATGCTTTTTAAATGCCGCAAAGTGAATGATGTTCTGTTTATGCCAGTAAGTTGGCATACTCCAAGAGATACGCTCTTCCGCATTAGGGAGTGCGGTACGGAGTGTACCTCGCACTTGATTTAAGAATTGCTGAACATCTTTCGGCTGTGCAGCAATATAGGCATCAATCGTTTTCGGCGACTCGCCGCAGTAATGGTCTTGATTTGTGTTCTTGAACTCCCGTCCGCATTTTGGACATTGCCACATAGTGTATTCGCCTCGCTCTCAAATACTCTTTCGTAAAATACCATTACCTCTATCGCATTCGCTACAACCATGTTCAATGTTAATTGGCTACCCCATATTTTGACGCTCCTTTTCAATAATAGCATAGAAAATAGATTCTATCGAAATCCTACTAAGCACAGATAAATTCCTGTTTGTCTGTGCCTTACAAAACATTGCACTTTAACTATGAAAAAACTTCGTCAACCTATCCTCCAGTTGGGCAAGAACCAACGGCCACGCCTGTTCATGCTTGTCCCTCGATTCTTCATCCGGAAAACCTGCATGATTTAATTGTAATACTGTTCCGTCTTCAACCTTTTTTAATTCCACAGTCACAACCGTTTCAGCACCTTTGGTACCATCAGAACCCGTTAACCATGTAAGTTCAACCAGTTGGTCAGGTACAAGGCGAAGAAAACGGCCATAGTGGGGATGACGATTCCCTGCGAAAGCTGTCTCAAAGTAAAAAACAGTGTTGACTTCCCCTTTCATCAAGACTGAACCTGGTTCTGCAAACCAGAAATCAAACTGTTCTATCCAAACACGGTACAATACATTGGGTGGAAATGACATTGCCTTCTCGACAGAAAGCCTAAATGGTCGTAATGATAAATCAGGCATACAAATTGGTATTGTTTGTTTCATGGGTTAATCCCCTTAACTTAAATTTCATTTTCATCTACCTATTATACAACTGAAAAGGATATGATCCTCATATCCCCAATAAAAGATAACGGATGACCGGTATTCTGCTGATAATTTCATAAAAGAATATAGGCGCAGCGAAATTAAACGGCAGCAAAATCAGATAAACTACCGCCATAGGCAGTTCAGTATAAGCCGTGATCAAATACGCCGCCGTGACCAAAAGCGGATAATGGAACACATAAAGCGCGAAACTACGTTTTTGCAGATACTTCGTTAAGGAATTGCTGAAATCAAGCCACCTCTGCGCGCATCCTAGAACAGCGAGGATCATTATCCAAAGGTACAGGTTTGTAAGCGGATGCTGCAAGCAAGTGTCGGATGCATAGTTCTGGCCGAAGAAATACCAGACTTCAATGATCCCCAACCCGACTGCAATGATCAAGAACGGAACAGCGTGGTGCTTAAGCTTTGCCAAAACGGTGTCATGGGAAAATACATAGTAACCGAGCAGAAACATCAGCCAGTAAATTCCATTGCGGAAGACAACGACAACAGGTGGATTGAGTACAAACGAAGAACCCCATACCGGCAGGACGAGCAAAATGATAAGCGGCAGGTCGGCTTTCCCCGCCAGTGTCCAAAGCCTGTCCCGGCAGTCAATCCTGCGAATAGGCAGCAGAATCATGGAAATCATGAACAGCTCCAACAGAAACCACAGCGGGCCTATATTCAGGCTATACACCAGATATTTTACCAAACCCGGAACCGCATGCCCGCCGAACATATCAACATAATGCGCCGTAACCCACCCGTTGAGCCAGCCGAGTAAAAACGCGCCGCCCAAATACGGGACGATCAATTTTTGTACCCTTTCCCGCGCGAATTGCCTGGTACTGCGTATCTGCAGGGAATACCTGGCGCTGATGCCGGCAACCACAAACAGCAGGCACATGAACCAGGGATAAAGAAAATAACAGATACTATCTAGTGTCGGGATTCCCTGTACGGGAATATTGCTAACAACCCCCGCGCTGTTAAAAATATAAACCACATGATAAATGAGTACAAGTACGATGGTCGCGGAACGGATATTGTCAAAGTAGTTTTTCCTTGGAAGAGCGGTATTGCCGACATTCATTCCTCTTCCTCCCTTCCGCCGTTTGCCGAAGATCAGTTTTAGAGAACTCGTCTGACTCGACAATAAAGCGTGACTTTCTAGTTCTATTATGTATCTATTCATTTAAATATAGACTATACTATCCTTTGCAATCTTCTATTGTCATCAAAAAACCCGCGAAATTCGCGGATTGAAACGTATTGCCATATTATATTTTCAAGTTTTTAACCCGGTATTTTCTTCCTACGTCAGCGAAAACATATCAAAAATGGGGTATCTGATATGATACGTATCGCTTCACGGGCTGTGTTTTTACGTCAACAAGCTACGAAGACTAATAAGCAATGCACGTGTTTACCACGCACGACAAAGGATTAAAAGTCCAACTCCCTTATCATCGTATCTAAAAGTCGATCGACTGCCTCTTCTGAAACTGCAGGGGCATGGAAACCGACTGCTAAGGTAAGTACACCATTATAGGTACTCACACCGGTACAGAAAAAAGGTGCATACATAATAGGAGCAGCCATAAAGCCATCATAGGCTTCAATATCACCGAATTGAATTTTTCCTTCTGCAAGGTTGCCAAAATTAGTAAGCAAGGGCAAGGCCATCTTCATTTTTATAGCGATATCATGCTGCTGTCTATAAAATTCTTTTAAAGCAGACAGAGGGCGTTCTGCCAGCAACTCCATTCCTGCTGCAGAAGACAGCCCAGGCTGATTTCGTTTGATTGTGTCCATGACATTTTTTACTTTTTTTAGCGTAGCTTCAAATAATTCATCACATTGTAATTCAATAACAGGCATCTCCATGCCAGACAAATTACATACCATTCCTGTTGTTCGATTAGGCAAATATCTTCTAAGATCAACTGTAATTCCGATAGCCTTTTCAATTGTTCTTGGTTCTATATGAACAGCATGTTTTTGTAATGCCCGGAAATAGGCGGTTATTAAAGCATCGTTTACGGTAGCTCCATATTCCTTGACTCTACCGATTAAATGATCAAATTGTATGCGTTTTATCCTTCTTATGCTAAGTCTGGGGTTATCATTGGTATTAGGATTGGAAGGAACTCCCCATAGCGAAGCGCTCCCTGCCTCTTGCCGATATGCAGATTTTATATCCTTTATTCCGGCTGCTGCAAATAGTTGAGATTGATCACGGAAACCCGGTTTATAGTCTTTTAAAATCTTCGACTCAGTTATGTCAAAATCATTTGCCTTGTCAAGACAATTATAAGCAGAAGCAAGCAATGCTATATATTCTTTAAGCCCCGTCCCATCCGAACATAAATGGGAAATCTTTACGCAAAGCACATCATCTTTTTGGGCCCGGACTAATCGAGCTTGAAGCATAGGACCATTAATCCGATCACCCGGTTCAACGATATATTCATTCACTTTTTCTTCGATATCATGATCCATACACTCCGTCCAGGAGAAAATAGTATCGATACTATTTTCTATACGCTCCCAATAGGGTGCCTCGGCTTCAACAAATCGGCAATTCAAAATCGGAACAAGACTTAAAGTAGTCTCTATTGCCTGTTTAAGCACTCTTAGATTAAGTTTTTCGGGAAAAGCTAAAATTATAGCAATTTGCTGATCAGCAGAGAACAAATTGAGCAAATAATTCATTCTATCTTGTGGTGTAACTGGATAAGAGTGAGACACTATAGCTTTGTTTTTCATTATACCCCTCACCTTAGTTGTATTTCGAACTAAATCCCCTATATGATTATCCCCGAAAGCAAGCTTCTCAAAGCCTTAAGGACTATGAGAAGCTTGCCAATTGCTATGCCTATTCCATAGTTGCACGACTTAGAATAGGCATTTTATTCTATCGGCTCTATCAAGACGACCTCTTTCAATATACGCAAAGTTAACATAAGGCATGAAAAGAAAACACACCAATCCCCCTCTTTTGGGCATTTAAAACTTGCGGGTAAAGAACTTATTATCTTCAATCAGGCTTTCCGGGGTTTCAAATCCCAGTCTGTACAGCAGTTCAATCACATATGGATTGTCAATTGGGGTTGGATAAAGCGCCTTTTCACCATAGTCGTTGACATGCTTCTTGGCAGTATCCCTGTCAAGAATGGATTTGGGGCCACCGACACAACCGCCGACGCATCCCATGCCCTCAAAAAAATTGGCATTGACCTGTCCAGATTTTAATTCATCGATCATGGCCTTGCATGCCGGGACACCGTCAGCTTGACGCGTTTTAATAGCAATTCGCCGGTTTGGATTGAGGCGTTCAAGGGTATTCTGTACAGCTTCGCTGACGCCGCCCACCCGGGCATAAATTCGCCCAGCCCTGGAGGAATTTTCTTTCTCGCTGGCGGCAAACAGGGTTAAATCGACCTTTAATAGATCAAACAATTCCTTAGTTTCCTGAAAAGTCAGCACATGGTCGATAGCTCCCTGCAGGTCCGCCTCTTTTGCCTCGGCTTTTTTGGCGATACAAGGACCGATAAACACTGTCAGAGCGTCGGGATGGAGGATCTTCACCGTTCTCCCTGCCGCGATCATCGGGGATACGGTTGCCGGAACGTGGGGCATTAGATCGCTGTATATTTTGCGAATCATGGCAATCCACATTGGGCAGCAGCAACTTGTTAACTGGTAGTCAGTTTCTGTATGAATATTTCGGTCAAATTCAAGTGCCTCTTTGAGCGTCAGGATATCGGCAAACACGGCAACCTCGACCATGCCGTCGAACCCCATCTGTTTAAAAGCATTGCGCAGCATGCCCGGCGTGACTTCATCGCTGAATTGCCCAAGAAACGCGGGAGCAATCAACGCATAAGCCCCCCCCCCTTTACTATGCAGCGACTCCATACAAGCCTCCACATCTTTGGAGATTTTAGTACCTGATTCCGACGCTTTGTTCAGACAGGTTTCCAAGTTCCAATACACTGGATGATTTTCGGGGTTAAACAGACAATTCAATTCGCTCTTATCAAAATCTTCAAATAGGGCGATGGCAGGTGTTCCACTTGCATCGTCCGGCGCCATGGCAGCCCGTATTTTCCGGTGCATGTCTTTAAATGTTTCCATATCTAACGGCTCCTTCCGAAACTTTTGGATTTAGCTTTTATAGTATGTTGAGAAAAGTAAATCCTATATACATGCAGAAGGCTCAATACTCCTCTTAACTTCCATTTTGCATAACCTCCTGCTCCATCTCATCATCTTTAGAAATCTTTTTACTTTACCATAGTCGCTTTTTTATATAGATATATCTCCCTTCAAATATTATGCATTTTCCCCTGCCACATTAGAGACAGAATTAGTTAAGCCCCCCTCTTTCTTATTAAGAAATCATTGTACAAAAAAAGCACTTTACGCGTCAAAAACGCAAGTGCCTTTTTTTAGAATATGCGACTAATATCATCATTTCAGCGCTTCCTGTCGATAACAGGAAAGGCAAATCATCCCCCGAGCTGTTTGTCCGGTTAGCATGGCATAATTCTACCCGTACCCAAGAGATCATCCTATTTAGAGTCAGTTGTAGCTCGAATTGCAGCAGTTATATCTGCTAAAAACCTACTGGCAAACTCTAATTCACCTTGACTATACGCACTAAAAGTTTTTTTAAAAACTTCCTCCGCCTCCTTGTGCAAGGTTTCGTGAAGTTCAAAAACTTTTCTCCCCAGCGGCTTTAACCGGTAATAGATTTCTTTCTGGTTATTTGTCAGACGATAAGCCTCAATCATATTCTTCTTTATCAGCCTGGTTGTTATCTTGGAAATACCGCCCTTGGTTATATTTAATTTTTTAGCAATAGCCGTTGTATTGAACATTTCGTTGCGTTCAATACAATCAAGAACATGACATTCCGCCAAAGAAATACTTATATTACGTAGTTCTTCATGTCCCTGCTCCAGTAGGACATCTCCTAAAGCTTGCTTCTCATATTCTTCCAGATCGTTAAACTGGTATATTAAGACTTCAAGCTCGCTAATTAAATTCTGAATTTTTTTCTCTCTGTTTTGCATACTATCAACCTAACTTTTATATGTCATTCTTATTGGAAATATTTTTTATTATACAGCATGTAAATATACAAGCCAAGCATAAATTGTTTCCATGTTGATAATATTTAGTTGACAAGGAAACAATGTCGTCATATAATAAAATTGTTTCCAAGGAAACCAACGATGTGCGAAGGAGCGATGCATAATGAAAATTGATTTGACTGTTACTGTTACCGAAGAAATTAGAAAGTTAATGGCGGATATGACTGCCTCTGCTCAAATACCCCCTTATGTTCAATTCGGTCATCTCGGCACCCATTTTGACGTTATGAATAAAACATTCCCGCTGGAGAATACCGAAAGAAGAGGAATACTGTTTGATGTCAGCCACGTAAAAGAAAGAGAAATTGAAGCAGGCGATATCCATATGGACAAAATCACGGAACACGATTTTGTTATGTTTTATACCGGGTGCCTAAAAGAAAACAAGTTTGGAACGCCTGAATATATGCAAACCCGTCTCGAATTATCCGATGCGCTAATAACCGATCTTGTAAATAAAAAGGTGAGCATGATTGGTATTGACTTTCCTGGTATCCGTAAACCTGCCGAGCATCCCCGGGCTGACCAGTATTGTGCCGACCACGGAGTCTTTGTTATTGAAAATCTGGCAAATCTGGAAGTATTGCTTGCAGCGGCTAAAGGCCAGCCTTTTTTAGTGCATACTTATCCGGTCAATTACGAAGGACTAACTGGTCTCCCCTGCCGGGTTATTGCCGAAGTTTAACTCCTAGTCAGGTAAGCCTATATATACTGAACCGCTACTATCAAACTCTGTGTCCAACCAGAACAGACAGCACCGTTCAAGTCGTGCTGTCTGTTCTGGTCTTTACATATATCTGAGGCATTGTTTCAATACTAGTGCCGGATATTTGGCTGTGATAGGTTCTTTATTTTTTTACTCTCCTAGGTATGTTAGATGCATCATAAATTCATGGGAAAAAAATTCAAAAAGAAGCAGAAAAAGATTAACTTTTTCCTGCTTCTTTTTGAATTGCCGCCACTAAAGCATCCACATCGACTTGTTCGGACAATATTGGGTTGTTCCTATAGTATATTTCAAATCGATCCAGGTTACTGAGCACGCCTTTCATGAGTCCATATAAAAGTAAGCTCTGTTATATAATTTAGATCACAAACAATCGAATTGTATTGGGGCATCCAAATCCACTTATTTTCACCAACTAGCCGAAAGAAGACTTAAAATGGAATCCCTGCTGTACTTAATTATTCTGCTAGAATTGCAATCACTTCGATTTCAACCATCGCATCTTTAGGAAGCCTGGCAACCTGTACGCATGCTCTTGCCGGGCACTGTTGAGTGAAATAAGCAGCATAAACTCCATTCATAGCGGCAAAATCATTCATATCCTTTAAGTATACGGTCGTTTTTACTACATTATCAAACGAGCTACCGGCAGCTACCAAAATAGCTTTTATATTTTCCAGCGATCGCTGTGTCTGAGCCTCAATGCCACCATCAACAATATTGCCACTGTTTTTATCGGCTGGTAATTGACCAGAGATAAACAAGAATCCATTTGCCTTTATCGCCTGAGAATACGGCCCAATTGCTTCCGGTGCGCGCTCAGTATTAACAGTTTGCTTCATTCAGTTATCCCCCTACTCTATACTCATCTCTATCTATTGCATAGGAGGCTGGCATCGTATAAAATGACGCCAGCCTCCTATGCTTGGTCATTCCTAATCTTCAACAGGAGCAAGATCCGCTTGGAAATGGCGCAGAATCGGCGGTTCCCAGGTAATCTTATAACCGTGCTTAATCTTATGTGCTCTTTCTTTAATCGCAATGAGCGCGTCAGCCATGATGTCAAAATGACTTTGCGTATATACGCGGCGTGGAATAGCAAGGCGGGTAAATTCAAAATCAGCATGAAGCTGCTTTTTTGTATCCGGGTCGTTGCCTAGCATATAGGAGCCAATGTCGCAGGTACGAATACCGGCTTCCTTGTACAATTCAATAGCAAGAACCTGACCTGGGAACTCATAATAAGGAATTTGTGGGAACATTGCCTTGGCATCAACGAATACACCGTGTCCACCAACCGGCGACTGATAAGCGATACCTGCATCATCTAAACGAGCCGCCAGGTATTCCATTTGCCCAATACGATAACGCAGGTAATTCTCATCAAGACCCTCGTAAAGACCGATGGCTAATGCCTCCAGATCCCGCCCGGAAAGGCCGCCATAGGTTGTAAAGCCCTCAAAGGAGATACAACGCGCCTTAACCTGTAGAATCAGCGGCGAGTTGGGGTCTTTAATACCGATTAAGCCCCCCATATTGACAACCGTATCCTTCTTCGCAGACATGGTAAACATATCGCCGCAGTCGAATATGGCCCTAATGATTTCTTTTATCGATTTATCCTTAAATTCTTCTTCGCGCAGTTTGACAAAGTACGCATTCTCAGCATAACGAGCAGCGTCGATGTTCAATGGAATATCGTATTTCTTACAAACAGCGGCTACATCGCGAACGTTCTGCACCGATACGGGCTGACCGCCGGCAGAGTTGTTGGTAATGGTCATTACAACCAGTCCGACGTTTTCAGGCCCATAGTCGAGAATAATCTTTTCCATTTTTTCAACATTCATATTGCCTTTGAAGGGGACTCTCTTCGCGGGATCTTTTGCTTCATCGACGACACAATCAATAGCTCGTGCGCCGCAAAGTTCTACATGAGCTCTTGTTGTATCAAAGAACATATTGGAGATAGAAATTTTACCTGGGCCAAGCATGGTGCCAAAAAGCACTTTTTCACCTGCGCGCCCTTGATGAACTGGTTGAATAAAACCATAATTGAAAATATCTTTGCCTGCTTCAACAAGTTTGTAATAACTGGATGAACCGGCGTAGGCCTCATCGCCCCTCATAACACCTGCCCACATTTGGTCAGACATGGCGTTGGTCCCTGAGTCGGTCAGAAGGTCAATGTACACATCTTGCCCGGCAAGATTAAACAAATTATATTTTGCTTCTTTGATCTTCTGTTCTCTTTCTTCCCTGGTGAGCATTTTGATTGGCTCAACCATTTTAATTCTAAAAGGTTCTGGGATGTACTTAACTGCCATAATAAAAGCCTCCTGGTTAATAAAATTTTAAAGTGAGTTTATTCACCTTAATGTTTGATAATATACATTGCAAATATCGTGCCAAGAGAAATACAAGCTAAATAGAGCGAAAATACGTGCTAAATAAGGCATATAGGTAAGTCCGATAAGTTTAGGTGATAAATTTTCTTGTCACCAGGGAAAGAAAATTTATCAACCATTAGCATCTCATATTTTAAACTTACAAATATCATCTTTAAGTTTTTCCGCTTCTTTTAGTAACTTCTCGGCTTCTTGTGAAATAGTCAATACAGCAGACGTCTGTTGTTCGGTAGCTGCCGCCACTTCTTCCGATGCGGCAGCGCTTTTTTCTGCAATTGCGGCGATATCAGTAATTGCAATTAGAACATCATCAGACCGCTTGCTTAACTGTTTTACTTCAGTAGCTGCGCATTGTACTTGCATAACAATGGCCTCCACCGCCTCTTTGATTTCAGCAAATGCCACTTTTGCCTTTTCAGCAACGTCACGCTGTCCATTAACAAGCCCGGCTGCTTCCGCCATTTCCTGAACTGCGTTTTTAGTGTCGGACTGTATCTCGCGAACAAGCTCCGTTATCTTCCGGCTAGATGCCCCCGACTGCTCAGCCAGCTTGCGAACCTCCTCGGCCACTACGGCAAATCCCTTTCCCTGCTCACCGGCACGAGCTGCTTCGATGGCTGCATTTAATGCTAATAAATTGGTTTGGCCCGCAATACCACTGATAACTTCTACAATCTCTCCAATGACTTTGGACTTGCTATCTAGCAGAGTAATTGCCTGCCCTACATTCCCAACGGCCCGGATGCTATCTTCCATAAGACTAAACTGAGTCGTTATTGCTCCCATACCGTTTGCGACTGCGATATTAACATGATCGGTACAGCTAGCTGTTAAATCGACATTTTTATTAATTGCTTCCACCGCTTTACTCACTTCGGCAACCATTAATGCTCCTGTTTGCATAGACTGTGCCTGATCGGCAGAACCTTGTGCCAGATCAGAAATGGTAGTAACAATTTGTTCAGAAACATTCCCCGCTTTGTCAGCAGACTGCTGCATGGCCTGAGCGGCTGTTTTCACCTGTAAAGCAGAAAGGTTAATACTCTGGATCAATAGACGGAGGCCATCTCCCATCTTGTTAAACGCCCCACTCAGCTTAGCAATTTCGTCCTTACCACTCGCGTCAGCCTTAACAACCAGATTGCCATGCGCCATCTGTTCCGCATTCACCGTTAGCTGGTGGATGGGTCCTGTAATACAGCGGGCAAAGAACCAGGCAAATGCTGCGATACCAATTATGCTCACTATATCGACAATAATAAACCGCCAGCGTAAGCCGGCAAGGCCAGCATAAGCGTCCTTTTCATCGATGTTAATAGCCATAACCCAGCCAGTTGTTGGAATCTTGCGGAATACTAACAGTTTGTCGGAACCTTGGGACTTGTAGCATATCTGTCCGTTATCCAAAGCAAACATAGTTTTAACCGCATCTTTAATTTCCTGATTCTCGTACAGATTGGTGGTTAACAGTTTCGTGTCAGGATGTGCCAATACAATACCATTGCGGTCAATTACAAAAGCATAGCCTTTACCGTTTACACTAATCCCTTTGATCGTCTCGGCCAGCGTGGTCAAGAGAATGTCCTCACCGACCACACCTCGAACTTGGTTGCCCTGAATAAGCGGAAATGTGCCCGAAACAACGTATTGCTTAGTACCAGTATCTAAATATGGATCGGAAAAAACCAAACTTCTCGCTTGGACGGCTTGCTGATACCACGCCCTCGTTCTGGGATCAAATCCAGGCGGCGGAGCCTGTCCACTGCCGGTAATAAATCGACCATCCGCTAATCCAATATAAAGGTCAGTTAAATCCTGATCCTGTTTGTACACTTGTAAATGGGCTTGCACCACATTGGTTTCTCCAACTGAATTCTGAATGAGACCAACGGTAGTTGTAAGAATTTTTGCTTTGCCCTGTAGCCATCCATCCATCTTTTCTATCCGGCCTTCCAGCAGCAGCGCCATCGCTTGGTTTATATCATTCACGACCTGGTTTTTCGCGTAATAATACCCCAAGAACGATACGGTAATCAGGGCAATGGCGGCAGCGGAGGCAAATCCGGTTATTAATTTGGTTTTCAAATTCATAATTCTTCCCCTTTTTACAAACTGCCAGCTTATTCGGTCTAACAGGACTTATAAAAAAACCTCCCGCCACTAGCGGAAGGCTTTTTTGAGGCTAGAAACTCCAGGATAAGCCGCTAACAAATTCTTTGTCATTACCAGTATTGGTGGTTCCAGGTTCAAGAGCCTCAAGATCCATATAAATAGCGTGGAAGGATAAAGCCTTAGTAATACCATGATTGTATGCTAATGTGTATCCTTTGTAGCCAGCCGGCAGGTCTTTACCTTTAAAGGGGTAAGGGCCAGCGGCAATGCCACCATTCCATACATCAACGGAGTTTTCTTGAACGTGGTTGTACTGAACAGTAAAGCTGTCTTTATTCCACTTGTAGGTGCCAGCTACGAAATAAGCACCGTTTTTGTTATCTTTGTCGGATTTAGCATATTCGGTGTTAAGAATAAAGGAAGGACTAATGTTATAAGCCGCATTAAGAGCCCAATAGTTTACAGCTTCAGTGTCAGTTCCGGTATCCGGTTTCTTGTGGAGGTAGGCGAGGCCAGTGCTTAGATTTTTATCAACCTGAGTGGATAGATCGACGCCATACCATTTGTTGATCGGATTCACAAAATCAGGATAGTTTGAGCCATTCCCACCATAAATACCCGAGGTATTCTTGCCACCAAAAGCGCGAACATTAAAATCACCTAGCTTCGTCGATGCAATTACACCGTCGAAGAAGTTGGTGGCCCCTGCAGCGTCACTGCCGATATCCAGCAAAGAACCAGCACCGACGGTTAAGGCTTGACGGCCAACGCTAAATTTCCAGTCGCCGGAATTTACCTTAATACCATACTGGTCAAATTCAGAGTCGCTCCTGGTTTCGGCTCCTAAGCCTTGATAATTGCGAACGCTGAAACGACCGAAGAATTTAGTATCCTTGTCTATCGTACCATCAAAGTTGACACGGGCGCGAAACTCGAAGAAGTCCTTCTCGAAATTATTTGCGGGATTGGTACTAATCTTGTCGTCAATCATACGGCCTTGGAGACGAAAGTCACCACTGAAATTCACTGGTTCAGCCAGGCCTGTGCTAGCTACACCCAGCACAAATATCATGGTCAAACCCATTAGACATGATTTTTTCACCTAAATTGCTCCTCCTCGTTTTTTGAATTTGCTACCAAACTGTTAAAAGATCAGTTTCTTATATTTCCTCACCTAATAACAGCTTGTCTACAAGAAGCCGTACCATGCGACGGCAGCTAATGAAGCCACCCCCCCTTTCCCGCCACCCATGCCGACTTCATTGATGCTCATTTTTCCCTTTGTTTTATATCAAGAAAACTGTTGTCTTTCATACGAGTAGATAAGAGTAACATTTTGCTTTAATTGAAATAATTGCAAATATCATGCCAAGCTATAATTTACAGAAAAGTAGCAATTCTCAATATTTTGATAAGTATTTGCGATAATTTTTCTTATCAATTTGAAAAGATAACTTTTCAATCATACTTAAACTGAATACTAAATTTACTGATCTGTTGTTCAAACTTAAATCATCAACATACCCACAAGACAAAAAAAACAAAGGATACTTCCTAATGGAAATGTCCTTTGCATTCGGTGTTACTCCCCGCCGACAATATCAATTGTAAAAATTAAACAAACTTTCTAATTTATTGATAGTTTTCCATATAATCTGATAATTTTATATGATAATATTTCTTACCAGTTTGAAAAGAAATATTATCGCCTCTATTTATGAATCTCTGTGTTTGTTGTGTTATTCGCTGCATAGTTCTTTTTCACTTTAAAGCCCAGCCACAGGACAACTAGCCATAAAGGCATAATATACACCGACAATTTCATATCATCAATTTGAAGCATCAAACCCACAAGCATAATCATGAAAGCCAGACAGACATAATTGGAATATGGATGCCAAGGTACTTTAAACTCCAGCTTGTCCGCATCAGCACCTTTAGCGGCACGGAATTTAAGGTTAGCAATAATAATCACAACCCAACTAATGACTGCAGCCAGAACAGCCACCGCAATTAAATACATAAAAACTTTACCAGGTACTAAATAATTTAGTACTACAGCAACTAGGGTACAAGCAGAGGAAGCAAGAACACCCGTTACCGGAACTCCTTTGCTATTTAATTTTGCAAAAATCTGAGGGGCATTACCTTGCTGCGCCAACCCGTACAGCATGCGGGCATTACTATAAATACCGCTATTGTAAACTGATAGAGCGGCCGTAAGAACAACCACATTCAAAATTGTCGCAGCGGCCGGAATACCCATTTTTGAAAAAATTTGCACAAAAGGACTTCCATCCAAACCAACTTTGTTCCAGGGATAAATAATCATCAGAACAGTTAATGCGCCTATATAAAAAATCAGAATTCGCCACATTACCTGATTAACAGCCTGAGCAATTGACTTTTTAGGGTTATCGGCTTCCCCTGCAGTAATCCCGATCAATTCAATGCCACCAAAGGAAAACATTACAATGACCAAAGAAAGCAGTAATCCCCATACCCCATTGGGCATAAATCCGCCATGTATCCAAAGATTTTCAAAACCAATAGGAGTACCCCCTGTGCCTATTCCTGTAAAAATCATCGCAAGACCTAGAACAATCATGCCGATGATAGCGACTACTTTGACAATTGCAAACCAGAATTCAAGTTCCCCATACATCTTCACTTCGATTAAGTTTAGTAAGGTGATTACTACCAAGAACACTAAAGCAGATACCCAATGAGGCACATCAGGCCACCAATAGTTGATATAAATTCCTATCGCCGTCAGTTCAGCCATACTAACAATAATGTAATTAAACCAATAGTTCCAGCCGGATAAAAAGCCTGGGAACTCTCCCCAGTATTTGTACGCATAATAACTGAAAGAACCAGAGACCGGCTCCTCAACTGCCATTTCACCGAGCATTCGCATGATCATAAAGATGACGATTCCGCCGATGACGTACGAGAGCGTAATCGCTGGTCCCACTAATTGAATCGTTTGTGCTGAGCCATAAAACAAACCTGTACCGATTGCTCCCCCTAAAGCAATCATCTGGATATGCCGATTCTTCAACCCCCGCTGCATGCCATGATTGTCTGAATTCATTCCTTTCGCTCCTCTCACCTTTTTAATTTGGGAAGTAACTACTTGGATAAATTGCAATTTCCGTGCCAGCAGCAAGAGTTTTTTTCAAATCTTATATTCATGCATTTTATTCAATATCGTGGTATTGGATACTCCTAAGACTTGTCCAGCTAATCTGGAAGAAGGATATTTTTTTAAGACCCTGGTGAGCACTTCTTTTTCAACGCTTGCTACAATCTCTTTCAGCGGTGGCCAATCTCCTACTATCGGGATTTCGACATTCAATGTTTGTTGGTTCTTAGAAATATATCCAATATTCTTCGAGACAACAGGTTCAGTTATGTCCGCCCAAGTAGCAAGATGCTCGGGACTGATTTCCGCAGTATCGATTAAGTTGATCACCCGTTCCAGTGTATTTTCCAACTGTCGTACGTTGCCCGGCCATTTCTGCGCTACCAAAATGCCAACACTTTCTTTGACCAAATGAACTTCCGGTTTATCGATCTTGGCACAAATTTTTCGGATTAGATACTGGGCCAACAAGGGAATGTCCTCTTTCCGCTCCCGCAGAGGCGGGATCGTCAGAGGGATAACATTAAGTCTGTAATACACATCATCCCGGAATTCTCCTAAACGAATCATTTCTTCTAAGTTACGGTGTGTGGCCGCTATAACGCGTACGTCTACACTAATATCTTTATGCCCGCCCACACAGCGGATAGTTCCTTCTTGTAAGACACGCAGGAGCCGCACTTGTAATCGCGGCGATATATCCCCTATCTCATCTAAAAACAAAGTGCCGCCGTTAGCCTGCTCAAAAAGCCCCTTCTTGCCACCTTTAGTAGCCCCTGTAAACGCCCCCTCTTCATACCCAAACAGTTCACTTTCCAACAAAGACTCTGTTAATGCCGCACAATTTACGGGAATCAAGGGCTTATTGCGCCTTGCTCCTGCCGTATGAATGGCGGTGGCAAACAATTCTTTACCTGTACCGCTTTCTCCGCGCAATAAAACGGTAGAAGAATTTCTGGCTACTATGCGTGCAGAAGCTATAAGCCGAGCCATCTGCTGGCTTTGATGGATAATATCGTCAAATGTTATGAGCTGGGATGATTTATTTGCCTGTAATATTACTTTTTCCACCTGTTGAAAGTCTTGAATGGTCGAAACAGCACCTATGATTTGCCCCTGATCATTTCGAATAGGGATATTGCTGGATAAAAACTGTAGAGTCCGTCCATTTCTTTTTATCTTTCGTTCTTTCAGTCTATAAACATGACCAAATCGCAATGTTTCGAGAATAGGAGGATCTTCACCCACTAACTCTTCAACTTTTACACCTAAAACGTCTTCTGACTTACAATGCAATATTTTACAGGCAACTTCATTAACATGCGATATGATGCCGTCTTTATTAATCGCCAAAACACCTTCACTAACGGAATTAAGAATCGTCCGTAGTTCAATTTCCTTTTCCTGATAAGGCATCTGCGTACGAAATGAAACGGCTGTGATATGCTCTACCCGCGTGAGGTCAGCTACCAAATTTAACGCCTGCTCTTCAGTCTCACATTGGAACTGGATAACCATGCCGTGCTTGGGGATTACTTCCATGGCAATTTTATCTACGTTATGTTTTTCGGTAATCCGAAATATTTCATACCCTAATCCGGGGCAATTTACAAAATCAATTTGAATAATATACTCCAGCACCTTCCAACTCTCTCCTTTCATTTTGTAGTATGTGACCATTTTATTTTCTGATATCGCCTTACGCCAGCCATTACACCAGTCAATCATAGTTGGAGTAATAGCTGGGGTAAATTATAAGTAATGCATATTTCATGCCAACCTGACCGTTCTTTTCGTTATTCATTCTAACTCAAATTATCTAATAATAAAACCGCAAAATTTAATCTTACTTTTTATTAAGTTCGTCCAATTTTATAGGTTTACTTTTCTTACTTTAGTAGTCGCTTGCAATCTTTCGCTGTTCGCCGCTCTAGGGGCGCAGTGTCATTCAAAATGCGTAAACATTGAATTGTTCCTGCCCCAAGCCAAAACTTACTGCTTTCATGATGAGGGAGCTTATAACTATACTCTTATTAGTAAAAAGAAGGTGAGCCGGGTAAAGTGGTTGAAAACCACCTCACCCGGCTCACCTTCTTTTTTATTTGCCTCTTTACATTATTCACTTTTCCCCTTATGTCCGCCCACATAATCTGCCCGTTCAAGGAAGGTCCCACCCGCCATCGACCCAGCATAAAAAATTGCTTTTTTGCCAAATCGCGCCCGAAGATCATCGACTACTCTGTCCATGGCATGCTTCTTGTCTTCTCCTTCAAAAAACAGTTCCAACTGCTCCTGTTTTTGTGACACGATTTTCCCAGCAGTAATATTTACCGATCGTACCGGTTCACCCTGCCAACGCTTAATAAATTCCCGGCGTGCCGCTTCACTGATGATATCTGTTGAGTGTTCCGGGCGAACTAGCTTAATTCGTGCAGTAAAACCCATATGTAAATTTCTATCCGAGTATCCTATTCCCAAATATATCTCTTGGCATTTTTCCTGGTGCTTACGTAGTCTGGCGCATACATCTCCCACCATTTCCTTGATGATCATGAGAATTTCTGCTTTTACATCATAATCCCGCATCAATATCTGGTTCTTACTATAGGATTTGCTTTTCGGTCGTTTCTTCTGGCTAATGATGCTAGCATCCAAGCCCCAGGCGTGGTAATATAACTGCAACCCCATTACGCCTAGCGTTTTCTGCAACCGCACTGGGTTGGCGCGAGCCAGCCCCTCAATTGTATAAATACCCATTCGCTTGAGTTTCTGATCGTATCCTCTGGATATGCCCCAAAACGCAGTCATCGGCTGTATTTTCCATACCGTTTCCGGTACCATCTCATACGTCCACTTTGCAACCCATGGCGGACGCTTTTTAGCTTCATGATCCAGTGCCAGTTTTGCTAAAAGCGGATTATCGCCAATTCCTATAGTTACAATAAGACCTAACTCGTCCTTCACCATCTTTAAGATAGCTTCCGCAATCGCCTCTGCGGATCCAAACAAATTGTGCGATGCGGTAACATCCAGCATGGACTCATCAATGCTATAGACGTGTAGATCTTCATCTGTTACGAATCGGCGGAATATGTTCTGTATCGCCTGGTTCATATTGATATACAGCGCCATATTTGGCTCTACTACTATAATTGGGGAACACTTGGGAATTTCAAAGAGGCGATTTCCGGTCTTGATATGATATTCCGACTTAACCCTCGGGCTGCTGGCCAATACGATCGCACCGCTTCTTCTTACATCCGATACCACAACAATATAGGCTTCTAGCGGGTCGATCCCCCGCTGAACCGCCTCTACGGATGCAAAGAATGCTTTTACATCGATGCACAATACGCTCCTGCAGGGAAAACGAGAAAAATCAACGAGCCCCATCGCTTTTGCCTTCTTTCTCTTTCATCTGCTCGTTGTGTTCAGACAGAAGCATTCCCGTCCACTTGACCATACACCGGTCAACGTAAACTATCCGAGTCATCTGCTGGTAAATAGGGATACTCAGTAAATCTATCGTATGTTCGCTCATCACTATCCGCCTCCATACTACATAATACCAGAACATATGTTCTGTGTAAATGTCGATGGACTTGGTAATTTTCGCCAACTTGAATGGAAATAAAGCCGACTAAGATGGGTCATTAAAACCACCCTAGCCGGCTTTTTCTTAAGCCCAGTCCCACCCGGATTTAAGGGCTGTGTTTTTTTAGTTGAGATCTGATCTTTTTCAATCTGGGTAAGGTCGGATTCGTATTTAGTAGAATACCATTTAACATTAGCGTCCATTTTCCACACCCGCCTCTCCATCTCTCGTCAACAGTGTCACAAATTGCCGGGCAGCCGTTGATAATGGGACATCGCGTAACACCACCAAACCAATTGACCGTTTTGGAATTGCTTCCTTGATCTTAACTTCGTACAGTTCCCCGTTTTGCATTTCCTCACTGATAAAATCCTTTACCACACAGGAAATTCCTAGTCCGGTTTTGGCAAAATGAACCAACAAATCAATTGTCCCTAATTCAAACTCAGGCTGCAATATTAGGCCATTGGCGTTCCAGTATTTTTCCAGAAAAACGCGAGAATTGCCGCCCTTCTCCAATACCATAATCGGATATTTCGTTAACTCCTGTAAACTAATTTCACCCACACTCAAATGCTTGAATTTGGGACCGGCGACAAAGCAATCCTGGATCTGTTGGGTTTCCGTGATTTCGATAGCATCGTCCGGCTCGATCGGCAAATTTATAATACCCAGGTCGATCTTACCTGCCTTAAGAAAATCAAGGATTTCGAACGTAGTTTGATTGGTTACGTGTATTTGTATCTGCGGATGGCATTCGTTAAACTGGCCAAGATAAGACAGTAAATAATATTTACTCAGCGTATCTCCTGCACCAATGCGAATCTGTCCGGTCATTAGGTCCAGCATCTCCTGAAATTTATGTTCGGCAGTCTGTATGAGCTGATACCCCTGTTCAATATATCGAAAAAATATCTCCCCTTCAGCAGTCAGCGAAACACCTCTAGACGTCCGAAAAAACAATTGTCCGCCAAGCTTTTGCTCTAATAGTTTAATTGATTGACTAACGGCAGGCTGCGAGGTAAATAACTCTTTTGCCGCTTTAGAGATGCTTCCTGCCTTGGCAGTCATGTAAAAGATACGGTAAAGCTCCAAATTTATATTCATATAACCACACCTTATATCTAGCTATATTTAATATCGATTTTTCTTATATATTAAATATGATTATAATAAAAGCGTAACAAACTTACAAGATCACTTAACTATAAAAATGAGGTGTGAGTCATGAACTTTATGTATTATTTATTAGCATTTTTATCAGGAACAGCCATTAGCACACAAGCAGCGATTAATGGGAAATTATTAGCAAGTCTTGCCAGTCCGCTTTTAACATCCACTGTCAGCTTTGCCGTCGGTACAGTCGGCCTATTTGCCACTTATTTGATTGCGGTAAAATTAGGATTACAGAATTCACCCTCACTTCATCACGTCATGCAAACAACTTGGTGGATGTGGACCGGAGGTTTACTAGGCGCTTTCTACATTCTTACAACGGTTGTTGCTTCTCCTAAAATCGGGTTCGCTAATTTATTCAGTCTTATGATAACGGGGCAAATTCTCTTTGCCCTCATCATTGATCATTTTGGTATTTTCGGGACAGCGCACACCGTAAGTACGGCTAAAGTACTGGGCGTAACTTTTTTAATTTTGGGCGTATATACAATACAGACACACTAAACCTAGGCTTCTCACCTTCCTGATTAAGCCGACTCCTATAGGTAGCTCGCGAAGGTATCATTTAAAATTGTCGTTATTTGATTTATTCTAAACTTTATCCTTTTTAACAACAAAACATCAGACCCAAAGCCTGATGTTTTCTTCCTTTAGTCTGCGGAAACGTATTCCACATTTCCCCACAGCCCTTAATCCCAGGTCCTGATTGGCTTTAGGGGCTGTGTTTTTCTTTTTAGCCAAACGCAACACTCCACGTCTATCGAGGTAACATAAGGTGCGAAAGGAAAATAAAACTGAGCACATTCGAATAGTTTTTTCCCTTAACGAGAACCACAAAATTGAACTGTAGCGAATCGACATATCAATAATCCCAGTGCTCACTGCCGATAAACCAGCTATACCATAAAGTGTGTTAAATATGCCGCTCGGTTCGCCACTAGTCAGTTTAACGGTAATGCGATATTGGAGCAAGCTGAAGACACACTCCGGTCCGAGTTCCGGTAAGACTGGCGGTAAAGTGACCTCACAGATTGTGCCAGATATACATAAAATAAAATAAGCAAACATAAAGGAGACACTAGAATGAACAAAAGAGTTTGTGATCATTATAAAATAAATCATATTCAATATGTACCGCATAATCACCACTACTGCCTCCCTGGCTTTACTTGTTCCCCCTGCCTAGGTCCGACAGGACCCGTTGGGCCTACTGGTATAACTGGCACCACAGGAGCCACAGGGGGCATTGGTCCTACGGGACCAACCGGCCCTACTGGACCGACTGGCACTACCGGAGTCACAGGAACTACAGGTGCCACAGGCGTAGCAGGTGCTGACGGCTCTACCGGACCGACTGGTGCTACCGGCTCTACAGGTGAAGCAGGCGCTATTGGCCCTACCGGAATCACAGGAGCTACAGGTGCTACTGGCGTAACAGGTGATCCAGGAAGCACTGGTGCCACGGGTACTACCGGTACCACGGGTGTTACTGGCACTACTGGTGCTACCGGAGCCACTGGCGATCCCGGTGCCACAGGGGCTACTGGAGCAACCGGGGCTACTGGCATTACTGGTGCTACCGGAGTCACTGGTGATCCCGGTGCCATAGGGGCTACTGGCGCAACGGGTGTTACTGGAGAAGTCGTTTTGGCTTTTGGCTCTTTAAGAGGCGGGAGTGTAGAAACACCTGGGGCAACATTCACACCCGTACCATTTAGTGTGGTTGGACCTTTATCAGATACTATCACAGTTAGTCTGTCGGGCAATGAATTAGTGGTAGGAGAAAGCGGAATTTATCAAATAACGATATCTATTAACGCTGAGGCCACCGTCGATCCAGACCCAGATCAACCATACCTAAATGCTATTATCACGGTCAATAGCGCACCGATTTTTGGTGATACGACTACTTTTTTTAAGATATCTAATAGAAGTAGTTCAACGTTTGTCGCTCAAGCCGCCTTAACAGCAGGAGATGCTGTAGGCGCAAGTATTAGTACGGATTTTCTTATTTTAGGGTATTTAAATAGAACTTTAACTATTGTTCAATTAAGTAATTAAATGATTTTCAATATAAATAAGGCAAAGCTAAAACAATAATCACTGAATATTGTTATTTATGGAATTTGAGAGCGGTTATAAGAGTTTTTACCACTGTAATTATAGGTGTTATGCATGCCCTTTTATAATAGTATTAGTAAATTTTGAATTGTCTCTTCATTTCTCCAGACATGATTAAAAGGTTGGTTTCGTTGTTTCTCTACCGCTCTCATTTAGTACCTTATGTAATTCATAAAATTTTGATTGTTATTCTAATAAGTCTAAAAACATAAGCATATGGATTTTCGCCTTGAAAAAATCCATATGCTTATGTTTTTAGACTTACTCTTTATTTTCCCGCGTCATCTCCAATTCCAGACGGTCCATGCGGAAGTATTGCAACAAATTGATAAATTGGGGTAAATAAAGCGGGTCTTCCTGCATACCAAACAGATGACTTGTGCAAGAACAATCGGAACAGCCGAAACCAGGAATTTGCCAATCAGCAATCACGCTTATAGCTCCGGCCAGTTCATGTTCCAAATCCGCTGTAGTACGTATTGCAATAGCCTCGTGAGGATCGCAAAAAGTCCGTAAGTAATCAATATGCCAATGAAACCGCTTCCGTTTCCGCCAATGTCGTTCCAGCCGTTTACTTAGGCTGTTTTTTGCCGAACCAACATAAAGATAGTAGCCCTGTTTAAATACCATATTGCCTTTGCTGCCGATGGCGATGGTCTGTTCTTCCGGCAGCCGGACTATAAAAATGTAACAGCCGCTGTCGTTCAGTTCGCGGCCAATCAAATTCCAGGGAATAGTGACCGGCTGTACTCTGTCAGGCATGGAAAAGTCCTGCCTCCATTGGAGTGCTACAGCCATAAACTGAACCCTATCACGTAGGCGGAAAAAGGTTTTGCTAAATTCCAGATCCGTATGATAGTCAGGCAGAAAGTATTCAGCCCGTTGCCACTGAATAAGAAATAGCACGCCCGCCCGGTATCCCTGGTCGGAAAGGCGGGCCAGTTCCTCCATATGTTTTCGGCCTCGTTCCGTAACGGCATCCGGAAACATAGCCACCCGCTTACCAAACAATGTACAAGATTTGATTTCCAGGATAAAACGCTCCTCCCCCCGGCCCAACAGAAGGTCGAAGCGACTATGTCCAAAAGGCACTTCCCGCTTCAACACCTGCCAGCCTACAAGCTGTGGAATTTGCTGCCGGGCAATCAGTATTTCGGCAACCCTATTACTATAGTGGGTATCCAGCATTACCGGCACCCCGTCCCGCTCAATACCAATGACCTTAAGCTCGGTCTTCCTGGCTTTTCCGGTGACTGGCACCAGATAGATCAAGGTGTCTGGAAACAGCAGCTCCCACATTCTGCCGGGATTTGGCAAATGGGCAAGCTTTTCCTCACCATCAACCTCACATAATATAACAAACCGGTTCAGCCTGCTACGAAAGTGAGCTTCTTTAATTTCAGAGTACACCTAAATTCCTTCCCTTCCAACCATGGTTATTGGTCTGGTCGCACTTTCCATTGACCTAAGACAACTGATTCATAAATTCCCAAATATTTTCAAATTAAAGGTGTTTACTAATCAGTCTAGATAAAACCGTGAACCGAGACCCGACTGGCTTCAAGGGCTGTGTTTTCTTTTCAGCCAAACGCAACACTCCACGTGAAACGTCTGAGGAAACATATCAACCGGCTGAATTTCAACGGTTTTATACCCGTACTCAGCTAAAATCGCTAAATCCCTGGCCAGTGAGGCCGGGTTGCAGGATACATAGACAATTCGCTCCGGATGCATGTTGACAAAGGTTTCAAGGACGACCCGTTCACAACCCGCCCGTGGCGGATCGACTACGATGACCTCTGGCCTTAGGCCTTTTTCATACAGGTCCGGCATGACTTGGACGGCATCACCGACAATAAACTCCGCGTTTTTCACCCCGTTGCGTGCGGCATTGCGGTTCGCATCCTCAATGGCCGGTTCCACAATTTCGATCCCAAAGACGTTCTTAGCCTTCTGGGCTAGAAACAAGGTGATGGTACCGGTACCGCAATAAGCGTCAATCACAGTTTCCTGGCCGGTAAGACCGGCATATACAACGGCTTGGTCATATAAGACTTTAGCCTGCAGCGTATTGACCTGAAAAAACGAGCGAGCCGATATGTGAAATTGAAACGCGCCCAGAGCATCGGTAATGGTATCTTTTCCCCATAAGGTAATGGTGCGGTTTCCCATAATGACATTGGTATTTTTAGGATTCACGTTCTGGATGATGCTAACCAGTCCGGGAATCTGATTCCTCAGTCGTGAAATAACCTCCTGTTTATGCGGCAGAGAGTCAGTCGCAGTGACAAGTACAACCATAACCTCGCCACTGGCTGTTCCCACCCGGCCTAGGACGTGCCGTACTACACCCTGGCCAGTTTTTTCATCATAAGTACTGATATTGAGTTCGGTTAAAGTGACCCGAACCTGCTGGGCAATCACATTGTTTGAATCATGCTGAATGTAACAATGCTCGGTATCGACGATAGCGTGGGTGCCTTGCTCATAACAGCCAATAGCAATTTCCTGATTGACCATTCCGACCGGGAATTGCATTTTATTGCGGTAATACCAGGGGTTTTCGGCCCCAATTGTCGGTTTGATTACGGCATCGGTAATCTTGCCAATCCGGGTAACTGCATCCACGACCTGCTGACGCTTGGCAATCAATTGTGCCTCATAGCTCATATGCTGCAATTGGCAGCCGCCACAGCGATGGTAAAGGGAGCAAACCGGCTCTATACGTTCAGGGGATGGCTTGATAACACTGATCAGCCGTCCCCGGGCATACGTTTTCTTCACTTCATGAATTTTAGCTTTAACCTGTTCTCCCGGCAGAGCATAGGGTATGAAAACAGTAAAGTCTTGATACCGTCCTACCCCTTCCCCGCTATGCCCCAGGCTTACGATATTGATTAGTACATTCTCACCTTTTTTAATCGGAATTTCTCGAATCACAAACATTGCACCTTTCTCTTACTGCTCAGTATTGGGTCAAACTTTCAAGATTATGCGCCTAAAAACCGACCAAGGCAGTGGACATAAATCCACTGCCGGACATCTTGTTATTTTATCAAATGAATCACGCTTCGGTCAATTTGCTTTTTGATTCACTCTCAGCGCTTTTACCTAATTTCAATAACGTATCGGTATATTCGGACAGCTTTTTATTCACCAGCTGATGGATGGTTCCTTCCGGGTAGCTGCCGTCGTTTTGTATAGTCCCGGCAGGTACTCCAGTCAAAATTTCTATACCTTCATCAATGGTCTTAACCGGATAAATATGGAACT
The DNA here is from genome assembly GCA_946407015.1 of uncultured Selenomonadales bacterium. Taxonomy (GTDB): domain Bacteria; phylum Bacillota; class Negativicutes; order DSM-1736; family Dendrosporobacteraceae; genus CAMJML01. The sequence goes on from CAMJML010000015.1 coordinate 40,400, forward strand.
GCCCTGCCCGGACGGCTTCCACCACTTCTTCATCCAGCGTTAACTCATCAATATTTTGGTAGGGAATCATAACTCCTTGCTCACCGGTCAGACCTTTGGCTTTGCACACTGAAAAGAAGCCTTCGATTTTTTGCGTAGCCCCGCCAATCGGCTGCACTTCACCTTTTTGATTGACTGACCCGGTAACAGCGATATATTGCTTAATCGGTACCTCAGCCAGGCTGGACAAGATGGCATACAACTCGGTGCTGGAGGCGCTATCCCCATCCACGCCTTCATAGGTCTGCTCAAACGTTAAGCTGGCAGTTAAGGTTAAGGGCCGTTCCTGGGCATATTTTTGCCCCAAGTAGCCGCTTAAAATCAGGACACCCTTGGTATGGCTGGTCCCGCTCATCTTGGTTTCGCGTTCGATATTGACGACTCCGCTTTTGCCTAAATAAGTATTGGCTGTGATCCGTGACGGCTTGCCAAACATATATTCACCCACCGCCATAACAGCCAGACCATTGACTTGCCCCACTTTTTTGTCTTCCGTATCAATGAGGAATTTCCCTTCGACAAACATTTCCTGAAGCCGCTCTTCATACTTATTCGAGCGGTAACGCTTTTCCTCAATCGCTTTATTGATATGTTTAACTTCAATAATCGAACCGCTCTCGGTCGTAGCCCAGGCATCAGCCTCGCACAACAGCTCGACAATCTCGTTAAAACGGGTAGTCAGTTTCTTTTGGCTGCCGGCCAGGCGACAGGAATACTCCACCACTTTGGCTACGGCCGCACTGTCGAAATGCTTCAGTTGCTCTCGTTGGACGGTTGAACTGATAAAGGCAGCCAGCTTTTTAATATTGTCCGGGTTATTCTCCATATGCACATCAAAATCAGCGTGCACTTTAAAGAGTTTGCGGAAATCTTCATCATGATTAAACATCAAATAATAAATCATCGGATTGCCGATCAGAATGACTTTGACGTTAAGCGGGATGGTTTCCGGCTTAAGTGAAGCCATCGCCAGCATACCATATTGCTCGCCTAAGTTTTCAATGAATAATTTACGGGTTTTCAGCACCCGCTTCAACGCTTCCCAGGCTCCCATATTCGATAAAACGTCGCGGGCGTTTAAAATCAAATAACCGCCATTGGCTTTATGAAGTGCCCCTGGTTTTATCATGCTATAGTCGGTTGAGACAACGCCCATACGGTTTTCATATTCAACCCGCCCTAACAGATTATAATAGGTTGGATTGATCTCGACAATGACCGGCGCGCCTTCACACTCCCGGTTATCGACCAGTAAATTCACCGTGTATTTATTCTTAACAGTATCCTGTACATTGCGTTTAAACATCATCAATGGATTACTTTCTTCATCCAACTGGGCCGGCTTAAAATCATTAATATTTTTTACAACATCCTGCTGGACTGCCTCCAAATGATCGACAACATCCTGATATTGCGCATACTTTTCCTTTAATTCATCAATAAAATGCCCGGCTGCAAATAAGCCGATTTTGCGGTCCAGATCTTTGACTTCCTCGCGCACTTCCCGCTCCAAGTGCTGCATGCGGCGCAATATCTCAGTAGCTTTTTCATGAACCGAACGTAATTTTTGTTCAATACTCTCCCGCTCTTCTTTCTCCATCTTTTGATATTCTTCCGGAGTGAGCGGCTTGCCGTCATGAATGGGAACACCGGCAAAACCGGTAGTCGACCACTGCGGCAATATTCCCATCTCTTCAGCATAACGATTGAATTCTTCCAGAATGATGGCCCGTTTATCCTGAAAGTTTTTAACCAGCCTGGTTTTAGCCTGCTCATAGTCATCACTGCTAAAAACCTTTGGAATATCGGTCTTCAATGCTTCGACCAATTCCTGCATATCCTGCCGTAAAATACTGCCAATCCCGGCAGGCAAAGCCAATGCAATCGGCTGGCCGGGGTTCTCAAAGTTATTGACATAACACCAATCGTTAGGAACACTTTCCTTTTTCGCCACTTTGCTGACAGCCGCTTTGGCATAGGTTATTTTCCCTGTCCCGACCAGACCGGACATAAAGATATTATAGCCTTGATTTTTAGCAAACAAGCCAAACTCAACGGCTTTTACAGCCCTTTCCTGACCGATCATTTCTTCCAGCGGTGGAACGGCGGCAGTACTTTCAAAACCAAGTAAACTTGCATCACAGTTAAAGCGCAGTTTCTCAACTGGAAGTTCCTTACCATTGGTCATGAAATCAATCCCCTTTACCATTTGATCAACATGATTTGTTTGTGGTTAAAATTTCCATTATCATTCGACAAATCCAGTGTCAAATCCTCTATTCCAGGCCGCTATCCCAATGAATATCCTGGCTGCCGCAGCGAATACAGGTATCAAAGAACGCCTCTGGCTGATCGACTGCCTGCCGGATAGAGGCTTTGCTGGCACCAAGACTGTTGATACTGACAATCTTATTTTGATTGTTAAACTGACCAATCACACCGGATATGAGACCATTGGTAGTAGGAGCTGAAGGAGGAACCTGGCTTGAACCAAAACTATAAGAGTTTCCACATTCTCTGCATGTCGGCATGATTCATCATCTCCTTAAAATGTTATTGAGTGATATAAAGTCGAATTCCAGATGGCTAAGTGAGCCTAAAGCCATGATACCCCGAAAAAAATCATGAGCACCTTCGAGGTATTAATAAAGGAATGAGCCACAATCGAACTCACCAACGATCCAGTCCAGTAATAAAGTAAAGCCAGTCCAACCCCGATGACAATAATTTCCGCTAACCAGTAAGCGTTAAAATGCATGAGCGCAAAGATTGCCGCACTCAATAGAGCACCGCCAGCCAATCCCCAGCGCTCCTTGAGTGGCAGGAAAGTAAAAAAACGGTACAACACCTCTTCGGCAATCGGTGCCGCTAGGCCAGCCAAGAACAAAGGGACTGCCAATTGCGGTAAGGTTGCTGCATCCTGCACCTGGACGACTAACGGATGCTGGCTTGGCGTCAACAATAAAACCGTCGTGTAAATACGCTCACTATATAAACTAACCCCCAGCAACACAATCCCTGCCAGCAGCCCTTTCGCAGCATTGCGCCCAAAATGTCGAAATGACAGGCCAAGCCCGTCCAGATTTTGCTGGTATTTTCGCACAGTAATCCAAACTAATGCGAGGACGACCAGCCGGTCTGTTAGCTCAATCACAAACGAGGTGGCGTTAAATAGCAGCGGATATAACAGCCGGACCAATAATAATCCGATGATTAATCTTAAAACATGGACCGACAGCACTTCTTTAAGATTCCAAGGCACTTTTTGCTTTAACATAACAGCCACCTCTTTGTCATATCAATAGCATTATGTGCGTGGATTTGCTGTTTCATACAAAAAATAGGGTACGAAAACATTCGCACCCTATCGGTAATAAAAGGAATATCATTTTTTGATTGTTTCGCTGCAAAAAAAGCTAGGCTTTTTTAGCTTTATAGTCTGTCGCGCAGCAGCTTATTGACCATTTCCGGGTTAGCGCGTCCTTTAGTTTGTTTCATAATTTGACCAACCAGGAACCCTAATGCACGGTCTTTACCGGCTTTGAAGTCGGCAACCGATTGGGGGTTAGCTGCAATGACGGAATCCACAATGGCCTCAATCTCACCGGTATCGGTAATCTGAACCAGGCCTTTTTCTTTTACAATCGCATCGGCATCCTTGCCACTGTTCCACATTTCTTCAAAAACAGTTTTGGCAATCTTGCTGGAAATGGTGCCTTGTTCAATCAGGCTAATCAAGCCGGCCAGTTTCTCAGGACTGACAGGGCATTGTTCGATGCCTAAGTTCGCTGAATTTAAGAACTTGGAGACTTCCCCCATCAGCCAGTTGGCTGCTGCTTTCGGTTCGGCTTTAAAAGCAATAATTTGATCATAGTATTCGGCAACCGCCCGGCTGGCTGTAATCACACCGGCATCGTAACCGGACAGTCCGTAATCAGCCATTAAGCGGTTTTTGCGGGCATCCGGAAGTTCGGGCAGATTGATCCGGATTTCCTCGACCTTAGCCGGATCGACGACAATCGGTACCAGATCGGGTTCGGGGAAATAACGGTAGTCATGGGCCTGTTCCTTGCTCCGCATCGAAACGGTAATGCCTTTGGCATCATCCCAGGAACGGGTTTCCTGAATAATACGGCCGCCGTCTTCCAGCACATCGGCTTGGCGTTCAGCCTCATATTCCAAGCCTTTTTGCACCATTTTAAAAGAGTTCAGGTTTTTAAGTTCGGTTTTTGTACCTAGTTTGCTTTCTCCCTGCTTGCGCAATGAAATATTGGCATCACAACGCAAACTGCCTTCTTCCATCTTGCAGTCCGATACATCAATGTATTCAAGAATGGATTTAAGCTTTTCCAAATAAGCCTTCGCCTCTTCCGGTGTGCGTAAATCCGGTTCTGATACAATTTCAATCAGCGGCACTCCGGTACGGTTATAATCCACTAAAGCATAGTCCGAGTTGGAAATGGTACCCGAATGGACCAATTTACCAGCGTCTTCTTCCATATGCACACGGGTTACCCCAATGCGTCTGGTTTCTCCATTGACTTCGATATCCAGATAGCCATTGACAGCAATGGGCAGATCATACTGCGAAGTCTGGAAATTTTTCGGCAAATCAGGATAGTAATAGTTTTTACGGTCAAATTTGCTGAAAGGCAAAATGGAACAATTCAGCGCCAATCCGGCTTTAATGGCAAATTCAACCACTTTTTCGTTAATGACCGGCAAAACCCCCGGCAAGCCAAGGCAAACCGGGCAGACATTGGTATTTTGCTCTGAGCCGAATTTCGTGCTGCAGCCACAAAAAATCTTGGAATCAGTTTTCAGTTCAGTATGGACTTCCAGACCAATTACGATTTCATAATCCATCTATTTAACCTCCCCGAGCGGCGCAAAACGCTTGTGGTAGTCGTTGTTTTGTTCGAAGGTATAAGCGGTGCGGATAATGGTTTCTTCATCAAGCGGTTTGCCAATAATCTGCATACCGATCGGCAGACCGTTCGCAAACCCACAGGGAATGGAAATGCCCGGTACGCCTGCCAGGTTCACCGGAATGGTGCAGACATCCTGCAAGTACATCGCCAATGGGTCGCTTGATTTTTCACCAACTTTAAACGCAGTAGTTGGCGCCGTTGGCGTAATCAATACATCCACCTTTTCAAAGGCCCGGTCAAAATCCTGTTTGACCAGGGTCCGCACTTTAAGCGCTCTTAAATAATACGCGTCATAGTAGCCAGAACTTAAGGCATACGTTCCCAGCATAATCCGGCGTTTGACTTCAGTTCCGAACGCTTGGCTTCTGGTTTTCTTGTACATATCGACAATATCATTGCCGGCAGCACGGTACCCAAAACCTACTCCGTCATAACGGGCTAAATTGGAGCTGGCTTCAGCCGGAGCAATCAAATAATAAGCCGATAATGCATATTCGGTATGAGGCATAGATATTTCCGTTAATTCTGCCCCTAAAGCCACGAGTTGATCAATAGCGTTACGAATAGCTTTCTCCACTTCCGGGTCCATTCCGGCAACAAAATATTCTTTGGGCAAACCGATTTTTAAGCCTTTTATGTTATTGACCAGTGCTTTGGTATAATCAGGCACATCAACCTTGATTGACGTGGAGTCTTTCGCGTCATAGCCGGCAATGGCATTCATCACATGAGCACAATCGGTCACATCACGGGTGATAGGGCCAATCTGATCCAGAGAAGACGCAAAAGCAACCAAGCCATAACGGGAAACCCGTCCATACGTTGGTTTTAATCCGACCAGACCGGTATAAGCAGCAGGCTGGCGGATAGAACCGCCGGTATCTGACCCCAGCGACCAAATCGCTTCACCGGCTGCTACTGCTGCAGCCGATCCGCCGCTGGAACCACCAGGGACAGTGGTCAAATCCCAGGGGTTACGGCTGGGATAAAAGCCAGAGTTTTCAGTTGATCCGCCCATGGCAAATTCATCCAAATTCGCTTTGCCGACAAACACCGTATCCTGCCCTAACTTTTCCATCACGGTCGCATTATAAGGCGGAACAAAGTCGGCCAATATCTTAGAGGCACAAGTGGTCTTAATTCCCAAAGTGCAGATATTATCTTTGATAGCACCCGGAATTCCCGCTAACGGCGATATGACCTCACCCCGCTGGATTTTTGCATCAACCGCTTTGGCCTGTTCCAGGGCACTGTCCTGAGTCTGGGTTATGTAAGCTTTGACATCACCTTCCACGGCATCCATGCGGGCCAGCACGGCTTTCGTAATGTCAACAGCAGATACTTCTTTATCTTTTAATAAGTTCTGTAATTGGTGGGCTGTGTATTGAAACAACTCCATCGGTTTACCTCCTAGCCTTCCATAATTTTCGGGACCTTGAAATAGCCATTTTCCTGTTCAGGTGCATTAGACAAAGCCAGCTCGCGGGCCAGTGAGGGTTTGGCTTCATCAGCACGCATAACATTTTTTAGCGGCAGCACGTGGGCAGTCGGTTCAATCCCTTCCACATTGACTTGATTGAGAACATCAGCATATTCTAAAAAAGCATTAAGCTGCTCAGTAAAGGTGGCAAGTTCGTTTTCGGGAAACTCCAACCGCGACAACAAGGCAACATTTTCAACATCTTTGAGCGTAATTTTCATTTTTTCACCATCCAAACAATTATGTTTTTCAACAGATTTCTCCTGGTAAGGCTTACCGTTAAATTACCATATAAATCATATTATACCACGCTTGTCCAGTATTGAAACCGTTATTCTTGCGAGTTTTCGACCAGGGCTTTGAACTCCGCTTCATCGAGAACTTGAATTCCCAATTGCCTTGCTTTATCCAATTTGCTGCCTGCTTCAGTACCGGCCACCACATAACTGGTTTTTTTGCTGACTGAGCCGGCTACTTTCCCCCCTAAAGCTTCAATCATTCCGGCAGCTTCCTGACGGGTCATATCAGCCAGCGTACCGGTTAACACAAAGGTCTGTCCGGCAAACGGCTGTGCTCCGCGCACGGCGGGTACATCTTCCGAGGTTTTTACACCCAGTCGCTGCAATTTTTCAATCAGTTCAAGATTGGCTGGTACCGTGAAATAAGCAACAACACTTTCAGCAATCTTCTCGCCAATCTCATCCAGCTTGACAAGGTCTTCCATCGTTGCTGTCCGGATATGATCCATATGAACAAAATGTTTGGCAATCACTCCAGCCGCTTTGACTCCTACATAGCGAATGCCTAAAGCAAATAGCAGGCGGGCTAACCCGGCTTGCTTGCTATTGTCAATCGACCGAAGAAGGTTTTCCACTGATTTTTTTCCCATCCGTTCTAATTCCAGCAAACGATCTTCCGTGAGCTGATACAAATCAGCCGCATCCCGGATCAGACCGGCTGATAATAAATTGGTCAATACAGCCGGTCCAAGGCCATCGATATTCATCGCATCACGGGAGACGAAATGAATCAGGCCTTCACGGATCAGCGCCGGACAGGCCGGATTGCTGCATTTCCGGGCAGCTTCGGCTTCATTGCGGACAGCCTCATGGCCACATTCGGGGCAAACAGTAGGCATCACAAACGGTTGTTCATTTCCGCTCCTCTTCTCCAATACCACCGAGATCACTTCCGGAATGACTTCACCGGCTTTATGAACAATCACCGTATCACCAATCCGGATATCTTTCTGCCGGATATAGTCTTCGTTATGCAAAGTGGCCCGGCTGACCGTCGAACCGGCCAGCCGCACCGGTTGTAACAGCGCGGTCGGAGTCAGCGTTCCGGTCCGGCCGACACTAATCATAATATCCTGAACAACAGTAACGCCCTGCTCAGCCGGAAACTTAAAAGCAATGGCCCAGCGCGGGTCCTTAGAAGTTGCCCCTAATAGGTCCTGACTAGCCAAATGATTGACCTTTATGACCATGCCGTCAATATCATAGGGCAATTCCGGACGTTTTGCCGCCCAGCTTGCACAGTATTCTCCAATCGCCTCGACATCTTGAAAAATGCGATAAAACGGGTTGATTTTAAAACCTAAGGCTTGCAGATATTCAAGGGTTTGCGCATGAGTTTCGAGTTCAAGCCCTTCATGAACCCCAATCCCATAGATAAATACGTCCAGGGCCCGTTCAGCGGTAGCTTTCGGATCAAGCTGCCGCAGTGATCCGGCGGCTGCATTCCGTGGATTGGCCAGCAGCGGCTCACCGTTTTGTTCGCGTTCCTGATTTAAACGATTAAATTCAGCTTTGGACATATACACTTCGCCGCGCACTTCCAGCAAAGCGGGAACTCTTGCACCCTGCAAGCGCAAAGGAACCGATTTGATGGTTTTGATATTGGAAGTAACATCCTCGCCCTCAACACCGTCTCCCCTCGTAGCCGCACTCTTGAGCAGTCCTTGCTCATAGACCAGATTGATCGCTAACCCGTCAATTTTATGTTCCACAACATATTCCAGGTGATCGGCTCCCAGACCATTTAGAACCCGGGTATGAAAAGCTGCAAGTTCTTCCGCTGAAAAAGCATTCCCTAGGCTGCGCATGGGCGTCAAATGAGCAATCCGTGTAAACCCGGCAGCCGGCGCGGCCCCCACACGCTGAGTCGGAGAATGAGGGATAATCAACTCCGGATAGGCCGCCTCAATCGCAATTAAACGCTGCATTAAGGCATCATAATCATGATCGGCAATTTCCGGCTGATCCAGCACATAGTAGCGATAATTATGATAATTGATCTGCTGCCTGAGTTCTTCGACGGCGGCAGCGGCCAGCGAAATGGTTTTGGGAATTTCTTCAGACATGATGTTCACTCCTTAAGAGTTATGCTTGGACTTTTGCAATAGGCGCATACTTGGTCATCAACTGTTTGATCCCTTGCCCCGGAAAAGCAATTTTAAGTTCCTGTTCTTCACCATTGCCCCGTACATCGACGACAGTACCGATTCCCCATTTATTGTGCTGGGCTTTGTCGCCTACTTTCCAACTAACGGCTTGTCCTGCCGGGCTGCTGGCCGTGTATACCCTTGGCGCCGAAGCCGCAGGCGGTGACGACTGCAATAGCGCTCCCGGCGAGGTCGAACGGCTGCCCATTGCAGTTGGCACACTGGAGCGAAACTCAAAGCGAGCTGGCTTCAATTCCACTCGTTCGAGGGTGGCTTCAGGAATTTCGCTCATAAACCGCGAGACGGGATACATAATAGTCTTACCATAAATCGTCCTCATCCGGGCATTGGTAAGGAATAGTTTGCGTCTGGCTCTGGTAATACCAACATAGCATATTCTTCGTTCTTCTTCGATTTCACATTCGTTCATCAAGGTTCTGGAATGTGGAAACAGGCCTTCTTCCATACCGGCCATAAAGGCAACTGGAAATTCAAGCCCTTTGGCTGAATGAAGGGTCATCAACGTCACCTTTTCGCCAGCCAGTTCGGCTGTATCAATGTCGGATACAAGGGCAACGTGACTTAAAAAATTCTCTAGATTGTTTTCCAGTTCACCACGGCCAAAGTCTTTCGCTACACTAAGTAATTCACGTAAATTTTCAATCCTGACTTCGCTTTGGGGCGTTTGTTCTTTTTCCAGCTCGGCGATGTAGCCGGAATCGTACATCAATTTATCAATCAATTCCACAACCGTCATGCTTTGCTGCAGACTCATAAAATTGAAAATCAGTTCCGCTAAAGCCTCCAGCGGCTTTTTGGCTCTTGCCGTCAAGTCCGGCACCAGGTCCGGATTGGAAATAACATCAAACAAGGTCATCTGGTGACTGGCAGCATAATCATTCAGGCGTCCAATGGTCGTATCACCGATTCCCCGGCGCGGAACATTAATAATCCGCAGTAAGCTTACCGTATCGGCCGGATTGAAAATAACCCGCAAATAAGCCAGGATATCTTTAATTTCTTTCCGGTCATAGAATTTCAGCCCGCCAACCATCGTATAAGGAATCCCGTTTTTCATAAAAGCTTCCTCAATCACGCGGGACTGGGCATTGGTCCGGTACAGCACGGCCATATCCCCGTAGGAAGTATTATAAACGGTATTGAACTTGGTAATATTGCTGGCAATGTATTGCGCTTCATCCCGCTCATCATTGGCCAAATAATAGCTGATCCGTTCGCCTTGTGCGTTTTCAGTCCAGAGCGCTTTGGGCTTACGGTCGGAATTATGCTCAATCACGGCATTGGCTGCTTCCAGAATGACTTTCGTTGAACGATAATTTTGCTCCAGCTTAATGACTCTGGCTTCCGGATAGTCGTTTTCAAAATCCATGATATTGCGGATATCGGCACCACGCCAGCCGTAAATGCTCTGGTCGGCATCGCCGACAACACATAGGTTGCGATGCTTGGCTGCCAGCATATGGGCTAACAGATACTGGGCATGATTGGTGTCCTGATATTCATCGATTAAAATATATTGGAACTTCTGCTGGTATTTGCTTCTGACTTCCTGGCTGCTTTCCAGAATCCGGACGGTATAGAGCAGCAAGTCATCAAAATCAAGGGCATTATTATTACGCAGTTTTGTTTGATAAAGCTGAAAAATCTCAGCAACCTTTTGTGCAAAAAAAGTGTCGGCATCGCGGGCAAATTCCCGCTCATCCGTCAGTGCATTTTTCGCGTTGGATATCGTTGCCTGAATACTGCTGGGGGCAAACTGCTTATCATCCAAATTCAGTTCTTTCAGGCATGCTTTGATCACAGCCTGAGAATCGCTGGAATCATAAATGACAAAATTACGTTTAAACCCGGCAATTCCCTCAATTTCCATACGCAAAAACTTGGCACAAAAAGCATGGAACGTACTCAGCCAAATATCCTTGGCTTTCTGTCCGACCATTCGATCAACCCGTTCGCGCATTTCGGCGGCAGCTTTGTTAGTAAAAGTAATGGCCAAAATATTGTACGGCGCCACGCCTTGTTCCAGCAGATAGGCGATGCGGCAAGTTAATACTTTGGTTTTCCCTGATCCGGCGCCGGCCATGATCAGCAAAGGTCCGTTAATATGGGCAACCGCAGCCGCCTGCTCCGGGTTTAATCCGTCAAATATATTTCGCATTTTTTCCTCCGCTAAAGAAAATTAAACTGGAATCTGCTAAGCTGCAGTTTTTAGCTACAGCTAGTATTTAGCTTAAAATACCAAAACATGAATAAATTCGTCAAAGTTTCCCTATTCCCCTCTATATGCAGCAAAAAGAAATAACCTGCAGTTGGAGCTACAGGTTATGAGAAACCAGGTGCGATGAGGAAGGTTAGTTAAAATTACGGGCCGCCTCAACCATCGGAGGAATGACTTGTTTTTTCCTGGACATGACACCGGCCAGGTAAACCACCCCGTCTTCTCCCTTGCTGCCAAAAGCCTCGGCAATAAGGGCAGCAGGCTGTCCGGCATAAACCAGCTGTGTCCCCTCCTGAATAATATCGGTCACCATCAATAACACCATATCATAGTTTTCCTTGGCCAGCATGATTTCCATTCCGGCCAGCAAGTCAGCCTTAACCGCCAACACCTCAGTCGTGTCCATCACCGATATTTGTCCAATGGCTACCCGGTATTCCCCGATTTGAAACTCTTTCATGTCATTGCGGATAATTTCCGCAGCGGTCATATCACCAATACCCGAGCCGGCTTTCAGAACGGCCATACCGAAATCAACCAAATCCAAGTCTGCAATCCGGGCTAGTTTCTCAGCCGTTTCACGGTCATACCCGGTTGCCGTAGGCGACTTGAACAACACGGTATCCGATACAATGGCCGCCAGCAGCATTCCGGCAATGTGTTTGGGCATTTCAATATTGCGGTGCCAGTGCATATTGGCTACGATGGTGGCTGTAGAGCCTACCGGCTCGTGACGGATAAAGATGGGTTCGCCGGTCTGCAAACCGCCAAGACGGTGATGATCCACAATTTCAATAATTTGGGCTTCTTCAATGCCTTCAACAGCCTGAGTCCGCTCATTATGATCGACCAGGATGATCTTCTCGCGCTCGGGAACGATCAATTGGTCCCGGGTAATGAGACCAACCAGTTTGCCATTTTCGATTACCGGATAGTTCCGAAAGTGCGTTGTCGCAATGGTTTCTTTAATATCGCTGACCAAATCGGATGGCTTAAAGGTAATCACTTTTTTCTGCATGATCATGCTCACCGGAATACACTGATTAATCAGCCGGGCACAGGTATAAGTATCATAAGGTGCGCTAATCACCATAATCTGTTTTTGGGCCGCAAGATTTAAAATATCCGCGCTAATTTGTGCGCCACCGGTCACCACCAGACAAGCAATACGCTGTTCAATACACTCTAGCAAACTGCTGCCCCGGTCGCCTACCAATACAACATCGCCAGCCTGAATGACTTTCTGAATGGTCGAAGTGCTGCCGGCTGCAATGCGGACTTTGCCGGTTACCTTGTCTTTCAGGTTACTGCCATGCACCACATTGCCGTCCAGGACACGCACAATTGCCGTATAATCAACACCAGCTTCGCATAAATCCTGCATTTCCAATTCATCAAAATACCGTTTGGCCAAATCGCTGACCGATACAATCCCCAGCAGTCCATTCTCTTCATCAACAACCGGAACCGATTTGACTCCATGTTGCCGCATGATCTTTCCAAGTTCGCGCAATGTATCGGTTGGCTGAACACCAACAGCCGGTTCCAACATAACATCACGAACACGCGGGAAGAGATCGGTAAGTAATTTCGGAGCTTCTACACCAAATTTTTCTAAGACAAATTTGGTTTCAGCATTTATTTTACCAGCACGGGCCGGCACGACGTTTTCACCTAATGCTTTTTTAAGATGTGCATAGCCTATTGCTGAACAAATCGAGTCAGTATCAGGATTACGATGACCAATAGTATAAATAGGTTTAGAAATTTTCAATCTAATTCCTCCAGATATAATCGTATGTTCCATTTTTGCCATCATCTATTATACGACATTTTTTGCAATTGGCGAAAGTAAAACTTCATCCATTTTGAAAAAAATTTCTAGTACAAACAGTACAAACGTTTGCAAAACATATGTTCGTATCCTATAATAAAAACAGACATGCTGATCTGTCCACCATCCCCGCATGCGCTGCCTGAGTTTTTAAAAAACCGCTCGCTATTTCCTGACGGTTGGCAGAGTTTATCTTGTTGAGCTTCCAACAGTCGTACGATCAAAATAGAAGGGAGCAAGTACCATGGATGTTTTTGATAAATTAAAAATCCTGACCGATGCTGCAAAATACGATGTTGCTTGCACCTCGAGCGGGGTGAACAAGAAGGCTGCGGCCGGAGGCATCGGCAATGCGGCTGCCTGTGGAATTTGCCATAGTTTTTCGGCAGATGGCCGCTGCATCTCACTGCTCAAAGTACTGATGACCAATATTTGTGCTTACGATTGCAAATATTGTGTCAACCGCCATTCCAACGATACAGCGCGGGCTGCCTTTACCCCCCGGGAGTTGGCTGATCTCACCATTAATTTTTACCGGCGCAATTATATTGAAGGCCTCTTTTTAAGTTCCGGAGTGCTCAAAAATCCGGATTATACCTGTGAACAAATGATTGAAACCTTGCGTATTCTGCGCGAGGAATACCGCTTCTCGGGCTACATCCATGCCAAGGCCATTCCCGGAGCCGATCATGCCCTGATCACCCGTCTGGGAATGCTGGCAGACCGGATGAGCGTAAATATTGAAATGCCCTCCCAGAGTAGCCTGCAGCTGTTAGCTCCCGATAAATCAAAACAAGCCATTTTTAAACCGATGGCTTATATTCAAAGCCGTATCCAGGAAAATAGCCACGACATCGTTCAATACCGGCATGCACCGAAATTTGTCCCTGCCGGGCAAAGTACCCAAATGATTATCGGGGCGACACCGGATACAGATTTTCAAATTCTAAACTTGACCGAAAGCCTTTACAAAAAATATAAGCTAAAGCGCGTCTTTTTTTCAGCCTATACCCCGGTGGCTGAGAATCACCTTTTGCCTGCGCTCGACACCACCCCGCCGCTTTGGCGTGAACATCGCCTCTATCAGGCCGATTGGCTGCTGCGCTTCTATGGCTTTACTGCCGGAGAACTGCTTGATGGCGAACATCAAAGCTTTAACCCTTATTTAGATCCAAAATGCCATTGGGCACTGAATCATCCGGACTTTTTTCCGGTTGATGTCAACCGGGCTTCTTTTCACAGCCTGCTGCGTGTACCAGGCATCGGCGTAACCAGTGCAAAACGGATTGTGAGCGCCCGTCGCACGACATCATTGAGCTTCGACGGCCTGAAGAAGCTTGGCGTTGTATTGAAACGGGCACAATATTTTATCACCTGCAATGGAAAAACAGCCGACGGCATCAAAACCGCATCAACCTGGATGCTGCGCACCTTGCTGTCTGAAAAAACATTGAAGCTTTATCAGTTCAACGTGCAGTCCGAACAGCTTTCGTTATTTGAGCATTTGCCGGCGTTGCCATCAGGACAGGAGGATCTTCTCGCATGCCTAACCAGTCCGATTTGATTTATCGTTATGATGGCAGTTTTGACGGCTTACTATGCTGCGTATTTGAAAGTTATCAGACAAAAGCAATTCCCATAGATATTTTGCCTTCCGGAGCAACTGCACCACTGCTTTTTGCTGTCAAAGAAGTGGGGACCGATCCGGAAAAAGCCAAGCGGGTACTGGATTCCATTCCGGAAAAGCTTGGCCGGCCTGCACTCGAGTTTATCCGCCAGGCTTTTTTAACTTGCCTGCCTCAAAAAGAATTACATATCTTATTGTTTCTGCGGCTAGGTTACCGTTATGGCCCTGCCGTCATGAATATGCTGACTGACAAAGTGGTCAACACACTGTTTAAAGCGGTTAACCACTTAACCAGGGAAAGTCATCTTTTTAAAGGATTTGTCCGGTTTTCGATTTTTAACAACGTACTTGTTGCTCAAATTGAACCCCAAAATTACGTCCTGCCGCTCCTAGCGCAGCATTTTTGTGAACGCTATCCGGAAGAGCGGTTTTTAATTCATGACAAGACTCATGGCATGGGTTTAGTCTACCAGCCCTACCAATCTACAGTCATTCCAATCGAAGAGCTTGAACTGCCTGAAGCCGATACGGATGAACTGGCATTTCGAAGCCTCTGGCAGCTATTTTATGATACGATTGCCATCCGTGAAAGATACAATCCGGCCTGCCGCATGAGCCATATGCCTAAACGCTACTGGAACAATCTGACAGAGTTCAGTCAAATTTCATACCAGCCCGGACAAACAAAGCCGATCGCCATGATCAACAGATTAACCAGCCAGGAAATGCCTCCGACTGGTACAAATGAAATTTACAAGGGGGGACCTGCTTGATTTTGTGCTCCGCCAATCCTTTATCCATCATCAAAGCGGCATTGCTTGCACAAATTCATCATGATTTGCCCTGCATCAAAGGAGACCAGGAAAGTCTGGGGTTATTCAAATTCACGCATGCATATGATGCTGATTCGATCGCCCTCACTACGCTTATTCCTCAAATACAGGATGCCTGCGGACTCAATGCCAAATGGCTGCTGGAACATCCCGGTAAAATACTCCAAAAGCATATCAGCGCAAATCTCCGTTACCGCTCCACAGATAAAACATTACTAATCTTTGCCGCGCTGGAACATACCCTGCGTTATGGACCCGTATACTGTTTTACCGGCAGGACGACGATCAGTCAATTATTTATTTCCCGGGCAAAAGCTATTGCCCACGAAATTCATCAGACATTAGCGTTTATTCGGTTCCTGCCCGCTTCCGATACCCTGCTGATTGCACAGCCAAGACTTTTTCACGACACAGCCGAAATCATTATACGCAAGTTTTCCTGCCGTTATCCAGGCATTCGCCTTGTACTGCTGCTGGAAGACCAGGCCCTCATGCTAGAAAATGATCAACTGCACTATCAGCCTGCGGCTGACTTTTCCAGGTCTATCCCTCACAAAGCTGCTTTTAATAAATCCTGGGAGGCTTATCACCAGGCTCAATGCCTGGCAGCTCTGCACAACATCCGTTTGGCCCAAAAAGCCATCCCCCAGAAATATTGGGATTGGGCCGCTAACCGGTCAAGCCAGGAACAACAGTCTAACTAGTCATCCGTTCGTTTAGCCTGAAAAACACAAGAACCGCCTCAAAAGCGGTTCTTGTGTTTTCGTTTTTGTTTAACAACATTATTGATGGTTCATCATATGCTGACTGCCGGGATGAGTGGTATTCCAGCCCATTAATTGTGGGTCAAGCATACCAAACACCATCGCAACGTGGGCCACAATCAGAAATACGGTGAGCAGGATAAAATGCAGCTTCATTTTTTCTTCATCTGTTTTGCCTGACGCGATAATGCCTAACTCAAGTAACGCGATTCCAAACAAGGGTACTACACCGGCCAAATAGGAACCGACTGCCACGATGTCCGCAGGGCCGCGCCAATCAATATGAGGAACTACGCTAAAATCCAATTGCAGGAAAATTCCCAGGAAATAAAACCCTAAAATAATTCCCAGCCACTTATTCACTGTCCGTAATGCCCCTGATTTGAGCTGATGAAAAACCACGAAAAACTCAGTGGCAACAAGCGCTTCTGCTAAGGCCACCGGAATCACCATATAAATAATTAAATTCCAAGGCTGGTTTACAGCCAATAATTCCATATAATGCGTCATGCTCATACCAATCGCCTCCTTCGTTATCTTACATTAACTATAGCAGGCAATTGTGAAGAAGTGATGAAGATGGCGTAAAATATTGTGAGAACATCACTTTACAAGTTCAGAGGCAAAGACTAGCTTGATTCCGGCCGCCTCAAATTCCGGCAGCATTTCTTTGACTGCAGTTGCAGTGGTTAAACGGGCATGGCCGATTGCAATGGCAGTTCCCCGCTGAACGGCAATTTCTGCGGCTTTCCGCAACTGCCGCTTAATGGCAGCAACCTCATCTTCATTATCCAAAAACAGATTATTTTCGCCAGATCGGATGCCCAGTTGATGCGCCGTGTCATAAGCAATGGACTGACTATTAGTCCGGCTGTCGATAAAGAACAAGCTATGATTTTTGATCACAGACAACACATTGACCATCACCCGCTTATCGGCCGTACCACGTGATCCCTGATGATTGTTGACCCCGATAATTCCCGGTACAGCTTGGATGGCGTTTGCCACTGTTGCTTGAATGTCTTGGTCGGACATTGCCACGGTAACCGTTATTTGTTCGGACTGTTCCGCAGCCGCCAAGGGTTCAATCGGTAAATGCAGCATGACTTGATGACCTGAGCTGATCGCGCGGGCGGCCGCTTCATTGCTGTACGTGCGGTAAGGCAGCACGGCAAAAGTGAGCGGTTTAGGAATGGCGGCAAAAGCACTAATCGGTTCTTTAGTATAGCCAAAATCATCAATAACCAGCGCCAATTCCCCTCTAGTCTTAACAGGAGTCTGAGTAGCTGCTAGTTTTTTCTCCATAATATATAATTTATCGGTAATGACGGTTACAGCATCGCCAGCCAGCTGATCTTTCACCCCGATATCCAGACGCAGTGCCGGTGTTCCTTGATACTGATCAGGCTGAATAACGAATAGCTCGCCGCCGGACTTTTTCACTGCCGTAGTCAACTCCCGCTGCAAGCTCTCTACGGAATCGGCCGGTACTTTAACTCCCATTTCCCGGACATGCCAGCGGATTTTGCCCTCAATGCCCTGACGGGGAACTTCCTTATCAGCTTCCTTATGATCGGTTAAGCGAATGTCCTTTCGTGCTAAGACCGCATCAACAGCCGCATGGATGTTCTTGGCGGACTGGGTAAAATCCACGGTGGCCGTCGCACCTGTTTTTTCCAGTTGATAATGAGCACTGTTGCTGGGTTGATTGGCGGGCCGATCGGTTCCATACAAATAGCCAACTACTGCAAGAAAGATCACCATGACTGCCAGCCAGATTCGTTTGTTGCTTTTTTTTGCCATCTAAGCTACTCCATATCATTTATTTTGTGATAGTTTTATTCAACATAAAGACAAATTAGTCCTGCACTAAAAACAACCCCGTGATTTGAAATCACGGGGTTGTTTATCATCATGATAAAGGGCTATTTGCCTGTTGTAGCCACATAAATCGCAAACTGTTCTTGTCCGTCGATGCCTAAAACTTCATTCAGCTTTTCATCGTCAAATGCTGCAATGGCACAGGCGCCGCACCACAGCGTTTGCGCTGCCAGATAGAGATTCTGGCATACATGGCCGGCATCGAGATGCAAGTAGCGATAGCCGCGTTCACCATAACGCCAGGTCATACGAGCCGCAACCGCGGTCCAAATAAAGGTAACGGCACTGGTTCGGATAAACTGCTGATTCAAACAGGCAGCAGCAATTTCGGCGGCAATTCCCTCATCCAAAGTAACAGCAACCAACCGGTGATCAATCGCTAAAAAACGATAGAGTCCCGGCTGTAGTCCCTCAACATGATTGATCAGTAAGTACGTTTCAAAGGCATGCCGGGCACCCGCGGAAGGGACTGTGCGAAAAGTGGCCGATCCCGGCATGACAAGTTTAACACCCTGCGTACACCAAAGCAAATACGACAGCTCGCCTAACGTCAGCGGCTGATCACTGTATTTCCGGGAACTGGTGCGCATTTCGATAAGCTCAAGAAAATTAATCGTTTGATCCGGCAGCAATTCAGGTTCCGGCAGCTTAATAACCGGAGCTGTCGTATCATACGGCAATTCCAATTCAGGCTGGGCATGTCCCAAAGACTGGCCCGAGCCTTCTAAAAAAGCATAACGGGTTTTCAGCATGAATTCTTGACCAATGGGTTTACTCATGGACACTATTTCCTCCGTTTTTGCAGTTCAGTTAACAATTCGCTGGGAGTAGCATTGTGATAAGCGAGCAGTACTAAGCAATGATACCAAAGATCGGCCATTTCGTACAGCAATTCTTCATTGCTATTGTTTTTTGACGCAATAATGGTTTCTGCCGCTTCCTCACCAACCTTTTTCAGGATTTTATCCTGCCCTTTGTCAAATAAATAGTTAGTATAAGAGCCTTCTTTCGGATTGGTTTTGCGGTCAATAATAACGTGATATAAATCATGCAATACGGTAGCTAAAGATTGTTCATAGACTGCTTTCGCATCAAATAACTTCTCATCCCGGCTTTCCGTTTCACCCAGTTTCCGGCTGAAACAGGAAAAAGTCCCTTCATGGCAGGCGGCACCGGTTTGTTCCACCTTGACCAACAGGGCATCGGCGTCGCAATCATAATACAGGTCTACAACTTTTTGCACATGACCGGATGTCTCACCCTTTTGCCAAAGTGACTTGCGGCTGCGACTGTAAAACCAGGTTACACCGGTTGCCACTGTTTTCGCCAGCGCCTCTTGATTCATATAAGCCAGCATCAGGACGGTATTGGATTTTTGATCTTGAATGATCGCCGGTACCAGCCCTTGTGCATCAAATTTGATCTGCTCCAGATTCATAGCCTCACCTCCACACCGCGTGATTTCAGATATTCTTTAACCTGGCGTACCGTAAACTGCCCATAATGGAAAACCGAAGCCGCTAATACGGCATCCGCCTTGCCGGTTGTCAGCACCTCGTAAAAGTGTTCCAGTTCTCCGGCCCCGCCTGAGGCGATGACCGGAACATCGACAGCCTCAGAAACCATTCGAGTTAGTGGAATATCATACCCATCTTTAGTACCGTCTTTATCCATGCTGGTTAAAAGAATTTCGCCAGCCCCCAAATGGGTTGCCTGCTTAATCCATTCCAATACATCAAGGCCGGTCGGCGTACGGCCGCCATTAATATAAACCTCCCATTTGTCAGTACCTGTTTGCCGGGCATCAACGGCCAGCACAATGCATTGCCGGCCAAAGCGTTGTGCACCCTCAGCAATCAGTTCAGGATTTTTAATAGCCGCCGTATTCAACGACACCTTATCGGCTCCGGCCTTAAGCATCCGGCGAATATCCTCAACAGTGCGAATGCCTCCGCCAACAGTAAAGGGAATAAACACCTGGGAAGCTGTTTGTTCAACCACTTTTACCATGGTATTGCGTTCTTCATATGAAGCCGTAATATCTAAAAATACCAGTTCATCCGCAATTTCTTTATCATAAATATTGGCCAATTCCACCGGGTCACCGGCATCTCTTAGACCAACAAAATTAGTCCCTTTAACCACCCGGCCTTCTTTGACATCAAGACAGGGAATAATCCGTTTGGTATACATGATCTCACACTCCTTGTGCCACTTGAATAGCTGCTTTAAGGCTGAGACTGCCGGTATAAATAGCCTTGCCGACAATGACCCCTTCCACACCGTCTTGTTGGGCTGCCTTTACAGCATGGATATCGGCAATATCGCTGACTCCGCCCGAGGCAATGACCGGAATTCCGGCCACGCGGGCTAATGCAGCCGTTGCGGTGACATTAACACCTGTCAGAGTGCCATCCCGTGAAATATCGGTATAAATAATGCGGGCAACACCGGCCTCCGCCATGCGCTTGGCCAGTTCATCAGCCCCAATGCCGCCGGATATCCCCCAGCCCTCAACAGCCACCTGTCCGTCGCGGGCATCAATCCCGACAACTATGCGCTCCTTAAACTCCTGACAGGCTGCCTTAACCAACTCCGGCTGGCGCACGGCAATGGAACCAAGAATGACACGGTTGACACCGGCATTAAGCAGCTCGGCTATGCAATCCATTGTCCGAATGCCGCCTCCCAATTGCACCGGAATAGCGACCATCTTGACAATCTCTTTAATGACCTCCAGGTTAACCGGACGGCCCGCCAAAGCTCCGTCTAAATCAACAACATGCAAAAACTCAGCGCCTTCATTGGCCCATCGTTTGGCCATTTCTGCCGGATGATCGGCAAAAACAGTTTCCTGGTCAAAACGGCCTTCGGTTAACCGGACACATTTCCCCCCCCGGATATCGATAGCCGGAAAAATAATCATGATACACAACTCCTTAACACTCCCCCTGAAAGCCCCTGCATCCCGGGGTTGGCACCTTATAGTTTTACGAAATTGGCCAGTATCTCCATGCCAACACGGCTGGATTTTTCAGGATGAAATTGAACAGCCTGCACATGGCCCCGCCCGACGGCAGCAGTTACCGGGCCGCCGTAATCGGTGACGGCAGTCACGATCTCTTCTTGATCCGGTACAGCATGATAGCTATGCACAAAATAAACATAATCAGCCGGAGCAAGCCCGGCAAATAGCGGGCTGGAATTCTTAAAGGCAAGGCTATTCCACCCCATATGCGGAATCTTATAACTGGGTGCAATAATTTTTTTTACCTGTCCGGCAAAGACTCCCAGACCTTTAACGCCCGGATCTTCCTCACTGCCTTCAAACAAGCACTGCAGTCCTAAGCAAATCCCGAGAAACGGGGTCCCCTGATCAATAACGGCATGAATAACGGGAATCAGTCCGGAATCAGTAAGATTTTTCATACAATCGCCAAAAGCTCCCACACCTGGCAATACGACTTTAGCAGCCTTTTGAATGACATCAGCATCACTGGTGACCACAACCTCTGCTCCCAGCTTTGCAAAGGCTTTTTCAACACTGTACAGATTGCCCATACCATAATCAATGATTGCAATCACTGTGAATCCTCCTTGCTACATACGGTTATAACATGCCTTTTGTCGACATGACACCGACAATACGTTCATCTTTACGGGTTGCTTCATCAAGCGCACGGCCTAAGGCTTTGAAAATAGCTTCAACAATATGATGAGAGTTTTTTCCGGACAGCAATTTAACATGCAGTGTCAAACCGGCGTGAACGGCCAAGGCCCGTAAAAATTCTTCTGTCAGTTCGCAATCATACTCGCCAATCTGTGCTGCCGGAGTCTGGACATCGTACACTAAATACGGCCGGCCGCTAATATCCAACGAAACCATGGCTAATGCCTCATCCATTGGAACAAACGCAGTTCCATAGCGTTTTATTCCGGCTTTATCACCGAAAGCCTTGCCAAAAGCCTGGCCTAAAGCAATGCCAATGTCTTCAACGGTATGATGGCCATCCACGACTAGATCCCCGGAACAGGCTACCTGTAAATCAAATAAGCCATGTTTTGCAAACAACACCAGCATATGATCAAAGAAGCCGATACCGGTATCAATTCTTGAGCTTCCCTGACCATCCAGTTGCAGCGATAATTGAATATCGGTTTCTGCTGTTTTTCGTAATATTTCCGCCGACCGGCTCATTTCATCAACCTCTTTCCATAAAATCCGTGATCATGGACAATACTGCATCGTTTTCAGCCGGGGTTCCGACCGTCATTCTTAGGCACCCTTCCAAGCCGGACGCCTGACTGAAATCACGTATTCCCACGCCCTTATCAGCCAGAAAATTAGCTAACTCAGTTGCTTTTGCCAATTTGATCAGTAAAAAATTTGTTACCGAAGGATAAACAATCATACCTGGAAGAGCTTTCAGTGCCGTAGTTAAGCGTTCACGTTCAGCCACGGTTTGCTGAATAGAGGGGATAAATTCATCCCGCATTTGAAAAACAACCTCTGCTCCGGCTAAAGACAGGGCATTGACATGATAAGGCATACATACTTTACCAACCATTTTAACCAGATCGGCAGCAGCCAGCAGATAACCAATCCGGGCCGAAGCAAAACCGTAAGCTTTAGAAAAGGTTCTGGCAATCATCACGTTGGGATATTTATTGAGTAAGCCAACGGCTGTCTGTCCGTAAAATTCGACATAAGCTTCATCGACGACAACCGGACAATCAGCCTGTGTGACAATGCGCTCAATATCCTCCTGGGACATGGCATTGCCGGTCGGATTATTAGGAGTGCAAAGAACAATCAGTTTAGCAGCGCTTTGTTTGGCTGCCGCCAGCATTTTTTCCGGATCCAACGAGTAATCTTCTTCGAGCAATACTGGAACAGGCTTGCTTTCGGTCAGCTTGGCATAAATCTGATACATGGAAAAGGATGGTGTAGGAAAAACAATGCTCCGGCCAGGACCGCCAAGTGCATGAAATAACTTTTCAAGAATTTCACTGGAACCATTGCCAATCAAAACTTGCTCAGACGTAAGCTTAAAGTTGTGTGCAATTTGCTCTTTTAAATGATTCATTCCCATCTCGGGATAACGGTTAAAAGCCAGAAAAGCCAAGCGGTTCATCAATCTTTCCTGAACTAAAGGCGGCAAGTTGAGATTGCTTTCATTAGCATCCAGTTTGATATCCCATTCGCGCTCATCAACCGAATAAGTTGGTAATTTGTCTAAATCAGGACGATAATCCATCTCAACGTTCCCTCCGTACTTGAATAGCATTGGCATGAGCCTCAAGCCCTTCTGCCGTCGCTAAACGGATTACATCATCACTTACTGCGGCCAGCGCCGCCTGAGTATACGCAATGATACTGGTTTTTTTCATAAATGTTTCAACATTCAGTACTGAATAAAAGCGAGCCGTCCCGCCTGTAGGCAGGACATGATTGGGCCCGGCAAAGTAATCGCCTAACGGTTCCGGAGAATAAGGTCCGAGAAAGACAGCCCCGGCATGACGCACGGCAGGCAATTGCTGAAACGGGTCGGCTGTTAGGATCTCCAAATGCTCAGGCGCCGATAAATTGGCTAAATCCATAGCCTGGTCGATATTCTCGGCAATCAGGATCAACCCGTTATTGGCTAATGCGGCAGCCGCAATTTCCTGTCGTGGCAATTGCGCTAACTGTATGGCGGCCTCCCGTTTGACCGCTTCAGCCAAAACAGGGCTTGTGGTAATCACAATACTTGAGGCCAATACATCATGTTCGGCTTGACTGAGCATATCGGCAGCGATATAACGCGGATCGGCTGTCTCATCAGCAACAATCAGAATCTCGCTTGGCCCTGCCAGCATATCAATATCGCAATACCCATAGACAGCCTTTTTAGCCAAGGTAACAAAGATATTGCCTGGACCGGTGATTTTATCCACCCTGGGTACCGTTTCAGTTCCAAAGGCTAAAGCAGCGATTGCCTGTGCCCCACCAATTTTAAACACCCGGCTTACACCGGCTTCACGGGCTGCAACCAGCACATAGGGGTTGACACTGCCGTCACGGGCCGGTGGTACAACCATGATGATCTCTTTTACCCCGGCGACAACGGCCGGAACAGCATTCATAATAACCGAAGATGGATAGGCGGCCGTACCTCCCGGAACATAAAGGCCAACACGGTCAAGAGGAAGACAGTTTTGCCCCAAAATAGCGCCATGATCACGATAAGTAAGCCACGACTTTGGCAATTGCTCCTGATGATAGCGCCGTACATTTTGGATGGCCAACCGGATGGAAGCAAGCACTTCGGCATCAACCGCCTGCACCGCCCATTCAAATTCAGCGGGGGTCACTTCCAGCGATTGTGCCGAAAAATCGGCTCCGTCTATCAGTTTGGTAAATTTGACCACAGCCGCATCACCTTGTTGACGGACTTCGGAAACAATTTCACCAACGACTTGAGCCGCCGATAATGAACGGCCAAAGGCATTCAAAATCCTGTTTTTAGCGCCTTCTCCCAATACCACTTCATCAAAAGCAGGCTTTTTCAGTAAGTCACGAATAGCTTGCTCGGATAATTCGGCAGTTTTTACAATCTTCACTGTCCAGCCTCACTTTCCAATAAAATTTTCAGATCTTCCGCCAATTTACTGATCCGGGCAAACTTCATCTTAAAGCTAACCCGGTTGGCAATCAAGCGCCCAGTCGCATGGTGAATCTGAGCCACTTCAACCAATTGGTTTTCTTTTAGCGTACGACCTGTTTCAACCAGATCGACAAT
The DNA here is from genome assembly GCA_946407015.1 of uncultured Selenomonadales bacterium. Classification (GTDB taxonomy): domain Bacteria; phylum Bacillota; class Negativicutes; order DSM-1736; family Dendrosporobacteraceae; genus CAMJML01. The sequence goes on from CAMJML010000015.1 coordinate 65,256, forward strand.
GATTTCCGCTAAGCCTACCATGGGCGCAAGCTCAATGGAGCCGTTCAATTTAATAATTTCCGTTTGAATTCCCATACTATGAAAAAAGCGTTCAGCAATATGGGGATATTTGGTGGCCACCCGCATGTGGGCATAGTCACTCAGTTTTTCCTGTTTCAAAACCTGAGGTACTGCGACCACCATCCGGCAATAGCCAAATTTCAAATCTAAAAGCTCATAGACATCCTTGCCTTCTTCCAGCAAGACATCTTTACCAATAATCCCGATATCAGCCGCCCCGTATTCTACGTAAGTCGGTAAATCAGCGGTCTTTGTGATAATGAATCTTATTTTTTCGGCCTCATTGGTTATAACTAATTTACGGGAGTTCTCACTTAAACCTTCGGCCGTATATCCTAACTTTGCCAGTAAATTTGCAGCCGGAGTGAATAACTTACCTTTCGGTAAGGCAATAGTCAAATAATCCATATCGCTTGAAGTCATAAAATCCTCCTGCTTTTCCTTTAGTTATTTAAAGCGTTAATTTATTACATGGTACCACCAAAATATTACTCCGTCAACGATTTTGTAGGAATTTTAATATTTTTCGCGAAGTATATTACAACAAATCCTTATATAAAGGAGGCATTGATCAAATGCCTGCACTGAAAATTCTTGTCATCAATCAATTGGCCGAACGGCACCTGACTGCGATCGCTAATGCCGCACCTGGCAGCCATATTGTTACGGCAGAACTGGCTGATGCCCAGCAGCATGTTGGTGACGCTGATATTTTGGTAGGCTGGGGCCATATGAAACTGCAGCCCCTGCTCCAGCAAGCGGCCAGGCTGCGGTGGATTCACGCTTTGAGTGCCGGAGTCGAAAATTTACTCATTCCCGAAATCGTCACAGCCCCCATACTCCTGACCAATTCCCGCGGAATTCATGGCATTCCTATGTCTGAGCATGTATTGGCCATGATTTTAGCCTTTACACGCGGACTAACGGTCTTCGCCAGACAGCAGCAACGTAAGGAATGGAAGCGGGCTTCGCTTGAAGAAATTCATGAAAAAACCATTGGGATTGTGGGGTTAGGAAGCATCGGCCGTGAAATTGCCAAACGAGCCAAAGCACTGGGTATGGAGGTTATTGCCACCAAACGCGAGCAAACTGCAGAACTGTTTGTTGATAAACTCTATGCACCGGATCAACTCAACCAGTTACTAGAAGTCGCCGATTTCGTGGTCGTCACTTTGCCCTTAACGCAGGAAACCAAGGGCTTATTCAACTTAGCGTTATTTAAAAACATGAAGCCTACTGCTTATTTCATCAATGTAGCCAGGGGGGCGATCGTTAATGAAGCTGATTTAATCAGTGCCCTTCAACAAGGATTGATTCGGGGTGCAGCACTGGATGTCTTTGATCATGAGCCGCTCCCTGATACTTCACCACTCTGGGAAATGCCCAATGTGTTGATTACACCACATATTGCAGCCATATCGCCCCACTACTTAGACCGTGCCATCAAGCTGTTTTGCGAAAACTTGATCCGATTCTCCGAGCAAAAAGAGCTTCTCAATATTATTGATAAGCAAAAAGGCTATTAATGCAGGTTATCTGCCTCGCGCAGTATTCCAAGCTCCGGCGGATCGTTCTTTGCCGGAGCTTTATGATGCCTGGCGATAATTTCAACCTCTGCCGGGCTGGCGCCGATCGCCTGCAGAAAACTGGCACTACGCGCGGGATGATGAAAATAGATATAAAAGGCATGCCGTAAATTGCGGATTTTTCCGCCCCGTCCTTCTCTTCCCCACTGCTTCGCCCACTGAGGGGCGAGCTTGTGAGCCATCACGGTGATGATTTTATCCAGCGTACTGACATCACCATAGACTTTCCCCACATCATGCAATAAGGCACATCGCAGTAATAAATTCTGATTAATACCCGCTTGGTGTGCCGCAAGCTGTTTAGACGTATACGCCACATTGAGCGCATGACGCTGATCTGGAAGATTCATGCGCCAAAATAGGCCTTGCTCTTTAGCATTTAAATGATTTTCCACAAAGATGTGATCCTCGGGTGTAATCCGGGCCGTCCAGGCCGCTAACACTTGCCGGATCCGGGTCAGCATAATGATACCACCTAAATATAGATTAATTTTTCATAGCCTTTCCTGGATTGACTCAACTTAGCTTCAGCTTCTGATTGAGCCGAAAAGGCTAATTCAACCGAATAACCGGCTTTGCGCAATCGATTGGCTTCAACAATGGCAGCCTCCAGTTTGCCTGCCTGCCAAGCGACATACACCTTTTTAGCTTCAACAACTCCGGATATTCCCTGACGCTCCAAGGCCAGCATGACCCGCTCAATCCCTAAGGCAAATCCGGTGGCCGGACATTCGGCTCCAAAAGATGTAAGCATTTGATCATAGCGTCCTCCACCACATAAAGGAAAGCCGAGTCCCGGTGTATAGCCTTCAAAAACCATGCCGGTATAATATTCGAAATCACGAATAATGCCTAAATCGAAATTGACATATTTGTCCACGCCATAAACTTGTAATAAATCGTAAATCTCCGACAAGTTTTCTAAAGCTTTACGGCTTTTCTCATTCTTCACCATTTTTGCAGCCTGAGTCAATAAGCTCTCTCGTCCGTGCAAAACAGGAATTTGCTGCAGCATGCTTTGAACCGACTGATCCAACCCGCTGGTAGCCAATATTTCGCCTAATCCCACCAAGTCACGGGTCAACATGGCCTGCTTGACTTGCTGGCGCTGCGGACTGGACAAACTGCTGTCTTCCATAATTCCGTTAATAAAATCCACTTGCCCGAGGCTGATCTGAAAATTTTCCAGACCGGCTTCTAGCATAGCCTCGACAGCCAAGGCAATGATTTCAGCATCACCGGTTGGTCCTGGAACTCCCATCAGTTCAACACCGGCTTGATAAAATTCACACTGCCGCCCGGCCTGGGCCTGCTCATAGCGAAATACATTGGTCAAATAAAACAATTTTAAAGGAGAAACGCTCTCCTTCAGGCGGGTTGCGGCAACACGGGCAATCGGTGTTGTCATATCCGGTCTAAGGGCCAAAATATGATTGTTACGATCAAAAAATTTAAACATATGCTGCTGCATATCACAGCCGGTACCCACTGTAAGGGTTTCAAGATATTCGATGGTAGGTGTAATGACCTCATCATAGCCCCAGCGGGCAAACATATTGGCCAGCGAAGCCTCAATCATCCGTTTGCGTCCTGCTTCCCTCGGCAGAAAATCTCTGGTTCCATAAGGGATTTGTGGAACAAACTCATTTTGATTCATATATACCACTCCATTCTACAGTTGGGCTTGATCATCTTGCTCATCCAGCCGCAATAAAATTGTTTTGTAACCATCGGCCCCATAATGCAGGCAACGCTTCACCCGGCTGATCGTTGCCGTACTGGCGCCGGTTCGCTCCACAATGACATCATAGGTATGGCCATGTTTCAACATCCGGGCTACCTCCAACCGCTGTGCCAATGCTTTGAGCTCACCGATTGTGCAAATATCCTCAAAAAATTGATAACATTCTTCTTCATTTTGTAATAATAATACCGCCCTAAATAACTGATCAGTTAATTCATCCTTAATTTTAGGGTTAACGGGCATAGTATTCACTCCTTATTGTGCTAACAGTTTTAATCATAATTTTTTATTTCGCTTAACTTTAACCTTTTCCTTCTTTATTTCTTTAACTTATGAAATTAAGCCGGATTCGATACATCTTTTAAGAAAAAACTTGCAAATTTTTACAACGCCATTATAATTAAATTAAATAACAATCCCCTAATAATACTCATCTAAAAAGGACGATTCCATTGAAGGAGTCAGTTGCAATCAAAGCTTTCCATTAATTTCCCCCTTCAAACCATTTCGACCTCTGTTGATATGATGAAGAAATATTGAAAACCCGTGGACTTTCGTCAGAAAGCTCCACGGGTCTTTTTGCATATTGGACATTGAAAAATTAGATTCCCAATTCCTTACGCTTTTTCTCAATATGATCGACATAAATTTGGACCGTTTTATCCGCACTGGTTTCAACGGTAAGTTTTCCTAATCCCAGTGTTTCGGTGGTTTCTGTCAATGTTTTCACGACCAGATCACTGCCGGTAACCGAAGGAACAGGAGCCACGTGAACCAGCCATCCTAAGGCAATCGCCGTGCAGGCATCGGCCACAGCCTTCTGTTCAAGATACTCAGGCGCACCGATAACCAGTGGAAGCATATTGGTATCAACATCCAGAGTATCGGCAATTTCTTTAGCCGTTTGCGTCATTTTGCCAATATCGACACAAGCTCCGTAAGATAATACCGGAGGAATTCCTAATGCTTTACAAACCGCTTTAAGGCCAGGACCGGCTTCGTCAGCTGCTTTAGGATCGGCCAGCCCCGAGTATTGCATGACAGAAGAAGTACAGCCACCGGATAATACCAAAATATCCTTTTCAATTAAGCCTTTGGTAATTCTGAAAATATTGCTGCCCCCTTGTCCGTAGCGTGCAGTCGTACAGCCAACGACTGTAGCAATTCCACGAATTTTACCATCTACAATGGCATCAATCAAGGGTTTCCAGGAACCGCCTAAGGCCGCTTTGACCGACTCGGTGCTAAAACCGACCATGCAATCCGAAACATGGGGCGGAATAAAGACCTCGCGGTTTTCTGCCTTTCTTTTGGCATAAGCGGCAATGGCCATATCTAAAATTTTCTCGGCTTGCTGACGCATCTGTTCGGGCTTAAACTCGACGACCTCGGTGCCAGGCATCCGGATGACTTCATGGGTGCTCACCATGGTGGTGCCAAATCGTTTGGCGTATAACGGCAGTGTCGGAATGGTGCAGTTATAGTCAAACATAAATAAATCGACAGCTCCGGTAGCCAGCAAATATTCTTCAGACAGCCACTCGCCTTCTTGACCGGCATAGGCACTCATCTGTCCGGTATGTTCATAATTTAGCAATTGCTGCCCTTCACATACATGCCCCAGTATCTGAATGCCTGCTGCACCGGCTCGGCGGGCTTTTTCCTGCCACTCAGGAGTTGAAGCCAGTTCAATCACAATGTGAGCGGTTAACGGCATATGTCCGTTTGTAATGATATTGACTTGCTCTTGCTTAAGCAGGCCCATATTCTGCTTAGCGGTACGAATTTTCTGGGTCCCCATGAGGATTTCCTGCAAAATATCAAGAGCAAATAAGCCTTGATATTCGTTGGCAATACCTAAACGTACGGATGTTAGCAAAAAGTCAATGGGATCGGCATTTAAATTGGTCATACACTTGGTTTGAGCCAAAGCCACTTCACTGAAGCCGCCACCGGGGAAAATATTCAATTTGCGCCATAACTCCTGCCGCTTGGGTGGAGCAAAGGCCTGGGTCATCTTCGAAGCCTCCCAGTATGGACGTCCCATATCCTCTAATACCCAATTCGCAAAATTGACAGCAACCCGGTTGACCGGTTCATGACTGTTAAGGCCTGCCATTTCGGCATATTTCAATAGTTTTTCCTGATCCCGGATCTTTAAGCCGCTTTGAGGACTTTCGGCCGCAGCCTTCAGGGTTCTGGCAGCCTGCTGGGCATGAAACATATTGGCTGATGTTCCAATGGTGACATGACGATAGACAAAATTACGGGCTACCATGACATCGGCATCAACACCACAATTTCCACGCGGGACTTTGGCATTAATTCGGCAAGGACCATTGGCACACAATTGGCAAGATAGCCCCTGAGCGCAGAAGTTGCAGCGTATCTTCTCCTGTTGTTCAAACCGGTCAAAAACGTTGGTCAGACCCTGTGCATGAACATGCTGGTACATTTCCCGCATCGCAGGATCAATGATAACATTGAGCGGAAATCCCTCTTTACTTTGATCATGAACCTGGATATGACGGCGCTGCCAGCTATGGACATCTTCCATTGCAGACGGAGAACGTTCGATATTGTAATATTTCTGGGAATTTTCATGAACATCAAAATGCTTGTCCGGATTGTTGGTACCACTGGCATCTCCTTTACCGGCTATAGACTCGACATCACCGGTTGTCGTTTGATCGGTACTTTTGATTAGCGTTGCATTGCCCTTTTCTGACACACTAAACCCTCCTAAAAGCTGATTTATTCCTATTTTCAGCATCAGTTGGCAAAGCTATGCATATTTTTGAATAAAAAAAGGAGTCTCATTTGAGACTCCTTACTCCAGTATGACAGTCGCATTTCCTTTTTTGGGTTTCGCCGATTTTAATAAAAGTGCCGGAACAACAGCAAGTCCGCAAATCAATGCCAATATTAAATAAGCATCATCAAAAGCAAAAATGAAGGATTGCCGTTCCGCCATAGCGGTCACCATGGTTAAAGCTTTTAATTTTGCAATCACCCAAGTACTGCCGGCATGTAAAAATTTCAGTTGCTGATTCTGAATGGTTTGCGTAGCAGCCTGAGAAGCTTGATGGATATTTTCGGCGATAACCTGCAGATGTACAATTTGGCGATGTTCCAAAACCGTTGTTAAAATAGCAATTCCCATTGACCCGCTGATCTGCCTGACCGCATTGTTCAGGGAAGTCGCCCGGTTGATCTTGGCGAGCGGCACGCTGTTCATTCCCAGCACCGTGACCGGCATAATAAACAGCCCCAACCCCATGCCCCGGACCATCATCAACAGCATTACGGTGTCATTGCTGGTATCCAGATCGACATACATCAGCGGCAGCGAACCCAAGGTAAGTAAAATAATTCCCGTAACTACAACCGGTTTGGCTCCAAAACGGTCAGCTAACTTAGCCGCCACCGGCATCGTCACTCCGGCAGCAGCGGCAGACGGAAATAAAAGCATGCCGGTTTGCATCGCTGTGCACCCACGCATATTCTCCAAAAACAGCGGCATTAAGAAAATCCCACCATATAAGCCGATTGTACCAATAAAAGTTACCAAAGTACTTAATGAGAAATTCCAGTCCTTAAACAAGGTTAAATCCAAAATAGGAGTATCATGATTGATTTCAATAAAAACAAATAAGATCAAATTTACAGCGGCAATGTAAAAAAGAGTGAGTATGTAGGCCGAGGTCCAGCCTTCATCCGTCCCTTCGCTCAAAGCAAGCAACAGGCAAAACAGCCCGATGGCCGAGGTAATAAAGCCACCTACGTCAAATTTGTGATCACGGTTGACCGGACTTTCGCGCAGAACCAAGCTAGCCAAAACATAGCCAATAATACCAATAGGAATATTGATGGTGAATATTAAGCGCCAATCCAAATACTCAACAAAATAACCACTCAAAGTAGGACCGACTGCAGGAGCAACCATGGCTGATATCCCCCAGATTCCCATGGCCATATTTCGCTCAGCCGGAGGAAAAACCTGGTACACAATGGACATCGTAACCGGAATGATCATCCCGCCCCCAACAGCCTGAAGCACCCGGAAAGCAATCATGGACTCATTGCTCCAGGCCGACCCGCATAGCGCCGAACCAAGAACAAAAACAGCTAAGCTAAACAAATACATGCGCCGGCTTCCCAGCACATCACAAAAATAACCGGTGGTAGGCTGAATCACCCCCATCGTCAGCATATAAGCTGTTAATATCCATTGTGCCTGGTCGGTATCGACGGCAAATACGGCCATCATCTTGGGGACAGCAACATTGACAATACTGGTATCCAGAATGCTCATGAACCCGCCAATGATGGTAACGCCTAACGCCCACCATTTATAATTGTTGTCCGTAATCATCAGATTAGGGGTTTTCATAGCCATCACCCCTAATCCAAATGAATCTTAATATAAGCAGACATTCCTGGCCGGAAGACCACATTACTGTTTTCCGGCAATGATATCTTGATTGGAATTCGTTGAGTCACTTTAGTAAAATTATTTGATGAATTTTCAGTAGGAATGAGTGCAAAAACCGAATTGGCAGCCGTGCCAATGTCGTAGATTTTACCAGTAAACCTCCGGTCCGGGTAGCCGTCAATCGTATAGTCAACTAGCTGCCCTACTCGCAGCTTGCCGATTTTTGTTTCTTCAATGCGCGCATTGACCCATACATCTTGCAAATTGGTAATGGAAAACAAGGGTTGTCCGGCAATAACCACCTCACCGGCATTCACCGACTTTTGGGCAACCGCCCCACTAATCGGGGCAGTGATCGTTGTTTCGCCAAAAGTCAATTTGGCGGCTTCAAGACTGGCTTCGGCTTGTTTGACTTGTGCAGCCGCAGCCCGAACAGCCTCTTCCCGTGACCCGGTAATTGTGAGCTCGAGTTTTTCCCTGGCTGCATGTTGAGCCTGTTGGCTGGCATTCAGTGCTTCTAAGGCAACCCGGTAATCCGTTTCGGCACTATCCCTCTGAGCAACACTGACAGCCCCTTCCTGATACAACTTCTCCATCCGCTGGAAATTTAATGTAGCATGTTCTAAATTAGCCCTAGCCTGGTCGCTGGCTGCCTGCGCCTGTTCTACACCCGCTCTGGCCTGATTAATTTCCTGTGGCCGATTTCCATTCACCAGTTCATCGTAATGCGCTTTGGCAGCGGCCACCGCAGCCTCGGCCTGCGCCCGTTGAGCAGCGGCATCCCGGGCATCAATCCTCGCAATAATTTGACCAGCCTGAACCGTGTCCCCCTCTTTCACCAGAACCTCTGATACCCGCCCCGGTATTTTCGCTCCAACGGTCACAATGGTACCGCTTACCCGGGCATCATCGGTTGTGACATACTTGGTCGTCTGATACCACCACCAGCCACCACCAACTAAGCCCACCAATAAAAATACGGCCAGCAATCGGAACATCACTCTTTGTTTTGCCCCATTATTGTCCGTTTGAGTGCCTTCTTGCATCATAACCCCTCCAGAAACAACTGACCAATGAGTCACAGAGAATCATAAAAAAATTACTGCGCAACCCCATAGAAAAAAATGTCTGCAATATTATTGGCACTTGTTTCAATGTCATCCCCAACAAACTTTTGAAAAACCATAGTGACCGCGACACTAAAAAGTGCAAACGCCACTTTCTTGGCATCACATTCTTTCAAAGCACCTTGCTGAATGCCTTCATGAATAACAGTCTCCAAGCTGCCGATCGTATCCAGGAACCATTGCCCATACTTATCCCGCTGTTCCTGGTTGAAAGCAGAGTAGCCCTCACTCCCTAAGCCGCGAACCTCATGCATAAGCACCCGCCACAAATCCGCATTGGCGGTATAAAATTGCAGGAACAGCTTGATCATGGTTCTTATTTTGACCAATGGCGGCAATTCGGCAACCGCAAGTTCGGATAATGATTGTTCAAACGGAGCACTGCGTTCTTTAATCAAGGTATAAAACAATTGCTCTTTGTTTACGAAATAGTTGTAAACAGTCCCTTTTCCGGTATCCGCCAACGCAATAATTTCGTCAACCGTTGCCCGGTGAAAGCCTTTACGGGAAAAAACAACATATGCCGCCTCCAGGATTTGCTGGCGTTTATTCCTTGAATCTACTATAGTTTCCTTCCCCCGGCTTTGAATCATAATTACCTCCCCAAATAATATAGCAATTTTAATTATAGAAATTCCCAAATGCACTGTCAATCTATTTCAGCGCAAAATCTGTACAGCTAACCCAAGCAGTCCTTCATAACCCGCAGGACGTTTTTATGACAAATCTTTTCAATCTCCGTTTCACTAAAATTATGCTGCTGTAAAGCCTGGATGAGCTTATCCAATTCGCCCATATCGGCAATTTCCAGTTTGGGTGCAATACCATCAAAATCAGAGCCCAGCGCAATCACCTCAATCCCACCGATGTTACGAATATGGTTGATATGCCGGACCATATCTTCAATCAGGCTGACCGGACTGTTTCCTAAAAAACTGTTGGCAAAATTGATCCCCATAACACCGCCTTTTTCAGCCAAAGTTTTAATCATAGCATCGGTCAAATTGCGTGAATGTGCTTTCACGCTACGGGCATTGGAATGAGAGGCAACAAAGGGCCGGGCCGAAAATTTAGCAACATCATAAAAGCCTTGATCAGACAGATGGGATACATCAATCATCATATTGAGCCGGTTCATCTCCAGTACAACAGCCTGTCCAAAAGCCGTTAAGCCACATTGTTGATACTCTGTCCGGCAGTTGGGAAATCCAATTTCATTTGGATAATTCCAGGTCAATGTAATCAGCCGGACTCCTAAGCGGTGAAAAATCCTGAGATTGCTCAAATTGCCTTTTAATACCCCGCCTTCCTCAATAGTCAGAAAAGCGCTGATTTTTTGCTGGGCTTGATTGGCTTGAAGATCGCTGAGCGAAGTAGCCACTTGGATGAGATCATTATTTTGTTCAATTTCCTGATAAAAACGGTCTATCATAACAAGACATGCCTCTAAAGGGTTTTCGACAGCCTGTAAGTCTATATACATCGCAAAAAATTGAGCCAGTGAATTGGCTTGCTGCAACTTGTGAAGATCAATATGCAGATGATTGGCCCGCAGTCCGGCAGGCCGAGAACAATCCAGCAGCGCTGAGATGGTATCACAGTGTAGATCAATAATCGGCATCCAAAATAACCTCCTGAATTGGCTTATTCTTTTATATATTTAGCGTCTGTAGTTAATATCCTTTCGTCTTCTAATCTATTTACGAAAGGGGCCTATGTTATGAAAGTTTTTCATATCAAAAAATGTCATTTGATTTTGGTTCTGACTTTCGGTCTGCTTTTTGCCAGTGTCATTGCAGCGAGCGAAATTCATGTGCCGCAGCCGCTGGCTGGAAAAATCATTATTGTCGATGCCGGACATGGCGGCGTCGACTCAGGAGCGAATCGTCCGGGCATCAGAGAAAAAGACATCAATTTAGCCATAACGCTGCAGCTTAAAGAAGCCTTAAACCAATATGGAGCAAAAGTGATTCTCTCGCGCGACAGTGATATCGAGTTAAGCAAGCTCTGCGATAATCCCCTGGTAAAAGGTCGTTATCACCGCGATTTAGCGGCCCGCCTGGAATTTGTGGAAGAATCGGATGCCGATCTTTACATCAGCATCCATGCCAATACCAGTACCGACGGCCGCCGTCGCGGGCCAGAATCTTTTTACTATGCTAAATCCCCGTATAGCAAAGCTCTCGCCAATACGATTCAAACCTCACTAGCCCAGTTGACCCATGCTCAAGCAACAGCCAATCCTGGTGATTATTTTGTTTTGCGCCGCAATAAAGTCCCTGCCGCACTCATTGAAGTCGGTTATCTCTCCAATACCGCTGAAAGAACACTGCTTCAATCCGCCTCCTATCAACAGCAGCTTGCCCAAGCAATCGCCCAGGGAATCTGTATTTTTTATGGATTAGGGCTAATTCCCTGATCCAATTGTCCAACGCATAACAATTACCGGTAAACCTGCTAACTTTTACAAGTTTACATAACACAAAGATTGGTGTATGATATATCCATGTGTCACTATAACAGATTACTGATCAGTCCTTGACTGTATAAAGATTAGGAGGTTGCTCAATGTTTAAGTATAAATCGCCTCTTGCCATTGCTTTACTCTTGACCCTATCCGTTACATTGATTGCCCCGGCGCCGGTTTATGCCTCGGCGTTGGACAACCTATTAGCGCAAACTACCAATACCGCTTCTACCAGCAAGTCCGGCTCTTCGTCAGGCACCGGAATATTTGATATTTTGATCGGATTGTTATTGGGAAAATTTCTCGGTAATACTTCCAGCAAAAGCAACGATTCCGCGTCCAACGTCCTTGGTTTTTCTTCCGGTCAATCGTCTAAAACAAACAATGCATCTGGCAATGCCCTAATTGAGACTGGAAAAAAATATATGGGGGTTCCTTATGTTTGGGGTGGAACAACGCCCGACGGCTTTGACTGTTCCGGCTTTACCCAGTATGTAATGAAACAAAATGGCATTACCATTCCCCGTACAGCTGCTGAGCAATTTGCAGCCGGTACTGCTGTTGACAAAAAGAATCTGCAAGTTGGAGATCTCGTATTTTTCACCACTTATAAACCCGGCGCTTCACATGTTGGTTTTTATATGGGCAACGGTCAGTTCTTACATGCTAGTTCGGCTGCCCAACAGGTCACCACTTCTTCTTTGGATGATCAATATTATGTTGACCATTATATTGGTGCCCGTCGTTACTAATCGTAAAAAATCGAACTTTGTTCAAGCAAGAAGCCAATCCGTTACGGATTGGCTTCTTGTTTATTCGAAGACATTTTTAATCTGTTTAAAGGTTTCTTTATTCTCACAAATCTTTTCTTCGCTGCCTAAAACACAAAGATAGTTTTCCTTCATGGCAGCATCAATCAGATCAGCCACTTTTTGAATGTCACCTTGGCGGGTGTTTAATATTTCATCACGCTCTTGTTGAATGATGGCCTGACTGATTTTCCGGATATAGCATTCGGCTGCGACATCCCCTTTCATCTGCGGTGTAAGCGGGGTATCGATCTGACTCATTGTTCCAATAATGTATTTGGTCATCTCACGTTCGCTGACAGCAAAGTTTCGCAGATACTCAGGAGTTTCATTATATACGGCGATCGTTTCACATAGATTCGGGTCGCGATAAGAGCCTAATACCATATTACCGTTCCGGCGGAATTGGGCAAATGCCCCATAAGCACCACCCTGCACCCGGATTTTATTCCATAAATAATCATATCGTAAAATGGTTTCAAGCACTTTTAGACTACCATGATAATCATAACCCAATTTCCGGAAGTTAGCGCCTTTGGCTACATATTGAACTTTTCCTGAAGTCATCAGACCCTCATTCAATGCCTCAACCGAAAATTCATAGCGTTGAGCCTGGGTTGTTTTAGGGCCGAGATAACCTAAAAAGCCAGGAAACGCCTGCTGGAATTTGTCATACTGGCTTTCATCAACTGTAACGCTAACCAGAACATTGGGCTTATTAAAGATCAGTTCTGCCGCGGCTTGTAAATTGCTGGTGATTTGTTCAACCTTAGCATCAAAGTTCTTTTCCAAATCGACCATAAACTCGTAGAAAGTCAACAGCCCGGCTTCATTATACTTGGAAGAAGCCGAAAAATAAGATAATACCCGGCCTGCAGCCACTTGCTGCGCATTTCTCAGCAAAAACATCGCCAAACTGGATTTGACTTGCTGAACCAGTTCTTTCAGACGCTTCCGGTCGGTAAAATTACTGCGGGTAGTAATTTGTCCAATAAGTTCAAACATATTGGGCAGCTTACTAACCAACGCCTTGGACTTAATCCGGAATTTCGGATAATACACTTCATCATTATCATTTTCCGTATAAGCCAGCGTATCGTAAATAATGCCGCCGGTATGAATGTTAATTTCGTTAGCCAGTTCGGTATATTCATGTTTTTCGGTGGAGATTTTTCCTAAAAATTCAGCCAGCAAATAAGCATAAGGTATTTGTTCTTGAGCAATTGCACCGGCATCGAAATAAAGGTTAATATAGGCAATTTGATTGGTTGCAACCGGGTGAAACAACACTTTAACGCCTTGTTCCTCTCGCTCAGTAAGAACGAGTTGCTCGGATTTAGGACCAAGGTCCGCTAAGTTAAGCAAAGGAATTACAGCCAATGTTTCGGGAGAATCCGGTGTTTCCTGTCGCACTTTAAGGGCCTGTGTTTGCTTGATTAGTGTTTCAATTTCAGCCCCGGACAGCTTGCTTTTATAGTTTGCCAAGAGTTCTTTGATTTCTTTTGATTTTCGTTCAGCCAAGCCTTGTGCAGGCTTAAGAACAACATTCGTTTTATGCGTATTATTCAATAAGCTTTCTTGAATCAGCTGTTCAAAATATTTGCTGGTCAATGCCGCTTTTACTTTTTCGAGCGCAGGCTCATATTCCAGGTACAGGAACGGGCTTTCATCATACAACCAGCTGTTCATGCATTTAATATTATAGACAAGCCCTTTCGGACTGCGGCCAAAGTCCGCTTCACGCAGCTTAAATTCCATGAGATTAATGGAAGCCTCAATCAGCTTCTTATCAATTCCGCCCGCAACAAGCTTCTCTAATGTCTCCTGGACAATCTGCTCAAACTTCTCTTTATGCTGCTCATTGGCCCCACTCACGATGATACTGAAGGTAGGCTGCAGAATACTATCGCTGAAAATACTTAGAACATCTTTGCCAATTTCAGCATCAATAAGAGCTTTCTTCAATGGGGCCGCCTGCGTCCGCAATAGTAAATGCTCCAAAATTTGAAATGCCAGCATTTTTTCCGGTTCAGTAGCTTTTCCTATAATATAGTTGAGGCTCAAATAGGTTTTATCCTGAAGCTGTTCATTAGGTGAAATGGGATATTCGGCAACAGCCTCGACTTTGCTGCCAAACAATTTCTGTAAGGAAATTTCAGAATGAATCTCAATTTTTTCAAATTCGGCAAGATATTCTGTATCAATAAAGGCCAGCTTTTCCAAAATATCCAGCTTACCGTAAAGAAACAGATAACTATTGGCCGGATGATAAAACTTGCGATGAAACTCCAAGAAGTTTTCCTGGGTCAATTCGGGAATGACATCAGGATCGCCTCCTGACTCATATCCATAGGTAGTATCCGGAAAAAGGGATGCCAGGATCTCTTTATCCAATACAGCTTCCGGTGAGGAAAAAGCTCCCTTCATCTCATTATACACAACACCTTTATACGTGAGCTCGGCATCTTGATTCTCCAGCTCATAATGCCAGCCCTCTTGCATCAAAATCTCAGGGTATTGATAAATATTCGGGAAGAAAACGGCATCCAGATAAACATCCATAAGATTATGAAAGTCTTTATCATTGCGGCTGGCTACCGGATACATCGTTTTATCTGGAAACGTCATGGCATTCAAGTAGGTATTCAGCGATCCTTTAATGAGTTCAACAAAAGGCTCTTTCATATTAAATTTACGTGACCCGCACAATACCGAATGTTCAACAATATGGGCTACACCGGTACTGTCCTCGGGCGGAGTCCGGAAAGTAATGGAAAAAACTTTATTATCATCATCATTTTCAAGATACAATAACCGAGCACCGCTTTTTTCGTGTGTGAATAAATAGGCCTTTGAACTTACTTCCTGTATTGGCTTTTCTTCCATCAATTTAAAACCATGATAAAGTTTTCCCACTGTTAGCGTCATCATCTATACCTCTCTTTCAGTTGTTTAACAATAGCAATTCAGTCAACCCTATTGGTGCATTTGGATGATATTTCGGATAAATTGCAGCTTCATTCCTATGCCAATCATTATATGATAACCGGATCATTAAAATTATAACCTTATTCCAACATATTCAGACAGGCAGAACGATTACATCTGCCAGGGTATCTTTGTAATAATATAAAGAATCATCCCGGTGGCAATCGCAATCTTAACCACCAGGCCAAGGATCTGCCCCTTGATCACACTCTGGGCAACCCGGCTGGCCTGATCCGGATCTTTGCTTTTCGAATATTCAGCAAGATAACTACCGGCAAAGCCACCTAAAATGGCCCCAGCAATTGATCCAATGACAGGTATAACTCCCGTCCCAATAATCCCCCCGACAAGACCGCCAAAAAAGGCAGCAAAGACGGCCCGTTTTGAAGCTTTTTCTTTTTTAGCTCCAATCGCACCGGCGACAGCTTCAACCAGTTCACCGGCCACTAAGGCTCCCAACAAGATAAGCAGCACTTGTAAATTGATATGCGCAAAATTCTCAAGATAACCATAGCCAAGCGCAATCAATAAAATGAGGACGTTCCCCGGCATGCCAATCAGCGTCATTCCCACACTGCCCAGCAGCAGCAGAACAACGATCACATTCATCAGCAACAATGAGTATTCCATTTTTCACGCTCCACGCATAAGTCTCATTGTTATTATTCTCCAAAATTCAACATCTTACCTCTAATTTGTCCAAGCAAAAAAAATATGTTCCACATGAATGTGGAACATATTCGGTCTGTTTTGAATTTTAGGATTTCCGGATGGCACGATGAGCAATATCAGTTCGGTAATGCATATCAATAAACTGAATCTCTTGTACGGCTGTATAAGCCTTTTCAACCGCAGCTAAAATAGTAGGAGCCTTAGCCGTAACCCCAAGCACCCGGCCGCCGTTCGTGGTAATAGCATTGTCTTTCAAGACAGTTCCAGCCTGAAAAACCAAAGCCCCTTTACTTTCGGCAGCATCAATTCCGGTGATTACATCACCCTTGGCATAGCCGCCAGGATAACCACCTGCGGCCATAACCACACAAACAGCCGCCTGATCTTCCCATTCAACCGGAATTTCTACAAGCTTGCCATCAATGCAGCTTTCCATGACAGTAACCAAATCACTGGCTAATAGCGGCAGGACTACCTGCGTCTCTGGATCACCAAACCGGGCGTTAAATTCGATCACTTTCGGGCCGCCTTCAGTAATCATCAGACCGGCGTATAAACACCCGCGATAAATTCGCCCTTCAGCTCGCATCGCATCAACCGTTGGCTGCAGGATTTGCTGCCTGACCTGTTCCAAAATAGCCGGTGTAACAACCGGAGCCGGTGCATACGTGCCCATACCACCGGTATTGGGACCTTGGTCACCGTCAAAAACACGCTTGTGATCCTGGGCCGAAATCATCGGAACAACGGTATAGCCATCTGTAAATGCCAGCAACGAGGCCTCTTCACCTGTCAAGAATTCCTCAATAACAACCCGGCTTCCGGCAAGGCCAAAGGCCTGATCGCGCATAATCATATCGACAGCGGCAAGCGCTTCCTCCAAAGTCATAGCGACGACGACGCCCTTCCCAGCTGCCAAACCGTCAGCTTTAACAACAACCGGCGCTCCTGTTTGCTGAATATACTCCTTAGCCGACTGCGCGTCGGTAAATACCTCAAAGTTTGCCGTCGGGATCCGGTATTTTTTCATGAGTTCTTTGGCAAAAGCTTTTGAACCTTCCAATTCCGCCGCTGCCTGAGTCGGACCGAAAATCTTGAGTCCTTGAGAGGAGAAGGCATCTACAATGCCATTCGCCAAGGGCATTTCCGGGCCAACTACCGTTAAATCAATATTATGGTTCACCGCAAACTCAACCAAGGCCTGGTTATCAGCCAGATCAACCTCTACGCACTCGGCAATTTTGCTAATACCAGGATTTCCTGGAATACAATAGATTTTCTCCACACGCGGGCTCATAGCCAGCTTCCAGGCCAGCGTATGCTCTCGCCCGCCGCCGCCAATTACTAAAATTCGCACATAATCACTCCTCAAAAGGAAGAATCTTAATGTTTAAAGTGTCTGATTCCGGTAAAGACCATAGCGATCCCATGCTCATCGGCTGCTGCAATGGATTCGGCGTCTTTTACGGAACCGCCTGGTTGAATAATGGCTTTGATGCCGGCCTTAGCAGCAGTATCCACCGTATCACGGAACGGGAAAAAGGCATCAGAAGCAAGCACCGCTCCTTGCGCTTTTTCACCAGCCTGCATAAGGGCAATCTGAGCCGAACCCACACGGTTCATTTGACCTGCGCCAACACCGTAAGTCTGATCATCACCGGCAACCACAATGGCGTTTGATTTGACATGTTTCACAATCTTCCAGGCGAAGAGCAATTGCTTGAGTTCCTCTGCAGATGGCTGGCGCTTTGAAACCACTTGCAACTGCTCGGCTTTCAAGTCTACCGAATCAGCAGTTTGCACCAGCAGTCCACCTGATACCTTTTTGACGTCGATGCGGCCAGCTTGTACTGCAGACGGAAACTCCACCGTCAACAACCGCAGATTTTTCTTTTGAGTTAATAGGCTGAGTGCCTCTTGATCATAGCCCGGAGCCACAACAGCTTCAATGAAAATGGTGCTGATTTGTGCGGCAGTAGCTTGGTCAACCGGACGATTTAGCGCAACAATCCCGCCAAAAGCGGAAACGGGGTCCGCTTCATAGGCCTTACGATAGGCAATGGCAACCGTGTCACCTATTCCGGTGCCACAAGGATTGGTATGTTTAATAATGGTAACCGCTGGCTGCTCAAATTCTTTTACAATGGCATAGGCAGCCTCAAGATCAGCAATATTATTATAAGATAATTCCTTGCCGTGAAGCTGCTTGGCATGGGCAATGCCAGCTCCCTGATCATATTTCTCACGGTAAAATGCAGCCTGCTGATGTGGATTTTCACCATAACGCAAATCCTGCACTTTTTCCAATACCAGATGCATATTTCCGGGAAATAGTCCTTCCCCCAGCTGTCCGGCCAGATATTGGCTAATGCAGGCATCATATTCCGAAGTATGATTGTAAGCTTCTTGCGCCAATGCCATCCGGAAGTGGTCGGAAGTCCCGCCCGATTCCTCGATTTGACGAATAATTTCGCCATAACGCAAAGGGTTTACAGCAACAGAAACAAACTTAAAGTTTTTCGCCGCAGCCCGGATCATAGCCGGGCCACCAATATCAATGTTTTCTATCGCGTCAGCCAAAGTTACATCCGGTTTTGCAATGGTTTGGCGAAATGGATATAAATTGACCACGACCATATCAATGCCCTGAATTTGATGCTGCTCCATGGCTGCCACATGCGCTTCATTATCCCGCAGCGCTAATATGCCGCCATGGATATAAGGATTAAGAGTCTTAACCCGCCCATCCATAATTTCCGGAAAACCAGTTACATCGCTGACATAGGTAACCGGAATACCAGCTGCACGCAGTGTTTTCATTGTACCGCCGGTTGAAATAATTTCGATGCCTAATTGATGAAGCTTTTGCGCAAATTCAACGATGCCGGTCTTATCCGATACGCTGATCAAAGCACGCTTAATTTTCATTCCAATCCCTCACTATCCTGGCTGGTTGTTCCTGCAAACCAGTTTAATCGTTCCCCTGATCGATAATGACCTTGCGGCCTTCAATCCTTAATTTGTTTTCGACATAGAATTTGATGGCCTGCGGATAAATCTGGTGTTCTTGTTCTAAAATTCTGGCTGCCAAAGATTCTGGTGTATCCTCAGGCAAAACAGGTACGGCTTGTTGCAAAATAATCGGCCCGCTGTCCATGCCTTCATCAACAAAATGAACGGTACAACCCGAAATTTTCGCGCCATAGCGAATGGCCTGTTCCTGCGCATTCTTACCCGGGAATGCCGGTAACAGCGACGGATGGATATTCATAATCCGGTTGGCAAAAGCATGGACAAAAAATGGGCTTAATATCCTCATGAAGCCAGCTAAAACAACCAGATCAATCTGATGAAGCTGTAATTGCTTAATGATTTCTTGCTCAAACTCTTGCTGCGATGGATACTGCTTCCGGTCAACGCAGATAGCCGGCAAGCTTAATTCGGCTGCTCTCTTCAGGGCATTGGCATCCGGTTTATCACTAACAACAACCCCGACTCGGGCCGGTAGCTTTTCCGAGCGAATGGATTCAATGATCGATTGCAGATTACTGCCGCGTCCAGAGGCTAAAATCCCCAAAATGGTTGGTTCAGCCACCAAATACGCCTCCCTTGAGCTTTACCGTTTGGTCTCCGGCAACCACTTTACCAATCACATAGCTTGTCTCATTCTGCGCTGCCAGACTTTTCTGGACAGCTTCCGCGCTATCGGCTGCTACAACCAAAATCATGCCAATTCCCATATTAAAGGTACGGTACATTTCCGGCCAGGCCACATCGCCCCAGGCTTGCAAGAGCTCGAAGATTGGTGGTTTGGGCCAAGCTGTGGTGTCCACTTCTACTGAACAGCCAGCCGGCAATACTCTTGGAATATTATCATAGAAGCCGCCACCCGTAATATGCACCATTCCTTTAAGATCGAAGGATTGAATCAACGGCAGACAGGCCTTCGGATATAAGCGAGTCGGTGTAAGCAGTTCTTCGCCTAGTGTTTTTCCAAGTGGCTCGATATATTGATCCGCTGAAAACTTTTGAACATCAAAACAGATTTTCCTGACCAAGGAGTAGCCGTTGGAATGCAAGCCGCTTGACGGCAAGCCAATGAGCACATCCCCCGGAGTGATATTTGCTCCAGTAATAATTCGCGGCTTATCGACAATGCCTACCGCAAAACCGGCAATGTCGTACTCACCTTCGGGATAGAAGCCGGCCATTTCGGCCGTCTCACCACCAATCAGCGCACACCCCGACTCTTTACAGGCTTTGGCGACTCCACTCACCACGGCGGCTACTTTCTCCGGTTCTAATTTGCCAACAGCTAAGTAATCTAAAAAGAAAAGAGGCTCCGCCCCTTGAACCAAAATATCATTCACGCACATAGCAACAGCATCTTGTCCAATCGTACCATGCTCATCCAGCATAAAAGCCAGCCGTAATTTAGTCCCGACACCATCTGTCCCGGAAACCAGTACCGGTTGACTATACGCTTTCGCATTGAGTGCAAACAGCCCGCCAAAACCACCGATATCGCCTAAAACTTCAGGCCGATAAGTGGATCGGACATGCTGCTTCATAAGATCGACCGCACGATTACCGGCATCAATATCGACTCCGGCTTCACGATAAGTGAGCTGCTTATTTCCAGTGTTGTTTAATGTCATTGAACTTCTTCCCCCATTCGATCGCTTCTCTATTGGCTATCCCGGATCATGCGCTCTTCAAATACATACTTATTGCTCGAACAGGATCCCTCACAAGGTATGGCTGCCGGATATTCGCAATTAAAACAAGCATGACACATATCCTGATGGCTCACATTTTTAACAGAATTCCAAAGTCCTTCGAGAGACAAGTAATGAAGAGAATCGGCCCCAATATACTCTCTGATTTCTTCCACTTGCTTGCTGGCTGCAATCAGTTCTTTACGGACTGACGTATCAATCCCGTAATAGCAAGGATAACCAATAGGAGGCGAACTCACACACATATGAACAGCCGTTGCACCAGCTTCTTTTAACATCCGGACGATTTTACCGCTGGTTGTCCCGCGGACAATCGAGTCATCCACCATAATGACAGATTTCCCTTTGACCACTGATTTCACGGCATTCAGCTTCAACCGCACACCCAAATCGCGTTTTTTCTGTTCGGGCTGAATAAAGGTACGGCCAATATAGCGGTTTTTCATTAATCCCTCCATAAAAGGGATGCCTGATTCATAACTGAAGCCAAGGGCAGCCGTTGTCCCCGAATCTGGGACAGAGATGACAATATCACCTTTAAACCCGCTTTCACGCGCCAAAGTCCGCCCCATTTCAAAGCGGGTTGCATGAACGCTTTGCCCGTCAATGATGCTGTCAGGACGGGCAAAATAGATATACTCAAAAATACATAATGCCCGCCGGTCTGAAGGAGCAAACCGGTAGGATTTCAGGCCATGATGATCAATGACAACCATCTCGCCGGGTTCTATATCCCGAATAAACTCAGCCCCAACGGTATCCAAGGCACAGGATTCTGATGCCAGCACCCAGCCCTCACCAAGCTTGCCCAGGCAAAGGGGGCGGAATCCATGTGGGTCACGGACTCCAACCAGTTTATCTTCGGTCATCAGCACTAAACAGTAAGCCCCTTGGATTTTATTTAAACTATCCATAATTTTTTCTTCAATAGTATGATTACGAGACCGGGCAATCAGATTGACAAAGACCTCACTGTCAATCGACGTTTGAAAAACACTGCCGGTTTGCTCCAACTCGGACCTTAATTCACGAGCATTGGTCAGGTTCCCGTTATGGGCCAGGCTGATATGACCGCCGGCATAAGTTACCATGAGCGGCTGAGTATTGGCCAGCAGGCTTGAACCGGTTGTTGAATAGCGGACATGGCCGATTGCAATATACTGATTGTCCATTTTTGGTAATTGATGCCGAAATACTTCATTCACCAAGCCCATTCCCCGATGAACATCCATCCAGGAACCATCGGTTACAGCAATTCCGGCACTTTCCTGGCCACGATGCTGCAGGGCATATAACCCCCAGTAAGTGTATAACGAAACATCCTCTTGACGGGAATAAATTCCAAAGACGCCGCACTCTTCCTTTAATTTGTCCAGTGCGATATCGATCATAACACTTCTCCTGTCAGACGCAGCAACACTTCTTTATAGGCTTCTTCAACATTCCCCAGATTACGGCGGAATCTGTCCTTATCCAGCTTTTCTCCGGTTTTGCTGTCCCAGAACCGACAGGTATCTGGGGAAATTTCATCCCCGAGGATGACTTCGCCGTTATAAAGCCCAAATTCGAGTTTAAAATCAATCAGTTCCAAATCTTTTCCTTTTAAGTAGTCACTTAATATGCTATTGATCTTGAGTGCATACTCTTCCATTTTAGCAACCTGATCAGCAGTAGCCAATCCCAGCGCCTGAATATGATAGTCATTAATTAACGGATCACCCAGATCATCATTTTTATAATAGAGCTCCACTACGGTGGCAGGCAGTTTGCGGCCTTCTTCCCAGCCAATACGCTTGGCCAAGCTGCCTGCGGCAATATTGCGCACCACAACTTCAACCTGAAGGATTTTCAGGCTTTTCACCAGCATTTCACGATCACTTGGCATACTCACAAAGTGGTTGGGGATACCATGTTCATTCAATAATTTAAAAAAGAAAGAAGAAATACGATTATTGAGGATTCCTTTGTTTAAAATAGTGCCTTTTTTCTCACCATTAAAAGCGGTCGCATCATCTTTGTAAAAAACCAATACTTCATCCGCTTTATCAGTCGCATATATTCTCTTTGCTTTGCCTTCATATAATGGCTGCTTTTCCATACAAAATTCCCCCTATATATCCTTTATAGATTGGCCAGCACTTTGGCTGCTTTCTCTTCGACTTCATCAATCATGGCCTGACGGTGTGCAGCCAGCTTATCATTCACTTCCTGGCTGGCTACACCAATGATTTGAGCCGCGAATATGGCTGCATTTTTTGCTCCATTGACTGCCATTGTTCCTACCGGAATTCCGGAGGGCATTTGTACAATACTGAGTAACGCATCAAAGCCATTTAGAGCCGTGCTGTTGATGGGCACGCCAATAACCGGCAGGGTTGTGAGACTGGCAACAACTCCTGGCAAATGAGCAGCGGCACCTGCAGCGGCAATAAAGACCTTAACCCCCCGTTCTGGTGCGCTGGTTACAAAATCGTGAACTTTAGCTGGTGTGCGATGAGCTGAAGCAACAATTACTTCAGTACCAATCCCAAACTCTTCTAATAATTTTACAGCTGGCTTTAAGATTGGCCAGTCCGAATCACTACCCATAATAATTGCTACTTTCATCAATGACTCTCCTCTCAGCGCTTCAGGTTAATGCTTTATTTCTTTATATAAAACCCATGATTCTGGGCAAGTTTTCAACGTTTATGATCCTTCAATTCAGAGCTTGGAAATTTGAAGCCCGCATTCTTCCTTTAATATTGGTTAAAACCTATTTTACGATTCAGATGGAGCAGGCTGCTCCATCTGAATCTGTTTTTTAGGTGTTTTCAATTGTTACCCTTGGATTACTCACTTAAGAAAATAAATCTGGCAACAACCAATACCGCTAATACATAAATAATCCAATGAACTTCCCGGCCGCGGCCGGTAATCAGTTTTAACAGGGGATAAACCACTAAGCCGGCAGAGATACCATTGGCAATACTATAAGTAAATGGCATCAGCACAATGGTCAAAAAAGCGGGCAAACTCTCAGTAAAATCACTGAAATCAATATGTCTTACGCCTTCCATCATTAAGGCTCCCACAATAATCAAGGCAGGTGCCGTCGCCGCATCTGGAATGAGTCCTGCCAGCGGTGTAAAGAATAACGCCAGGAAGAATAAGAGACCACAGACAACTGCAGTTAAGCCGGTACGGCCTCCTGCGCTAACACCAGCAGCGCTTTCTACATAAGCGGTAATGGTGCTGGTACCTAATAACGAACCAATGCTGACACCAAAGGCATCCACCAGCATAGCGCGTCCAATACGCGGGAATTTCCCGTTTTTGTCCATTAATCCAGCCTTAGTCGCAGTGCCGACAAGTGTTCCCATTGTGTCAAACAATTCCACAAAGGTGAAGGTGAAGATAATGGTCATGAGCCCCATATTGATCGCTCCGGCAATATCAAGAGCGAAAAATGCATTGTTGCTAAAATCCGGCATGGAAACCGGGCTAAAGCCGGCTGGTATCTTCACAATTCCCATAACAATACCAAGGATTGTGGTGGTCATAATTCCAATTAACATAGAACCACGAATATTGCGGGACATTAATACGGCAATGAATAATAATCCAAAAACAGCCAGCAATACTTCTTTATTCGCTAACTTGCCCATTTCAATAATGGTTTCAAAAGATAAAGGTGTCCCATTACCGTGTGCGGCAACAATTTTTTCTAAAGTCGGTGGAATTAAAGAAAGTCTGATCGACATAATTCCAGAGAGTTTTAAACCAATGATGGTAATAAAAAGGCCAATACCTACTGTGATGGCATGTTTCAATGAAGTCGGCATGCCCTCAACCAGCAATTGCCGCACTTGCGTTACAGTGAGCAAGATAAAGATAAGACCTGAAAGAAATACTGCACCTAACGCAACTTGCCACGAAACACCCATTCCAATAACAACGGTAAAAGCATAAAAAGCATTCAAGCCCATTCCGGGTGCCAAAGCAATCGGATAATTAACAAAGAAGCCCATCATCATGCTGACGATACCCGCACCAAGAGCGGTAGCCAATAAAACGGCATTTTTATCCATTCCGGCTGAGCCGAGAATGCTTGGGTTCACAAACAATATGTAAGCCATGGTCATAAAAGTTGTAATACCTGCTACTACTTCTGTACTGACATCAGTTTTGCGCTCACGGAGCGAAAAGATTTTTTCTAACATCGGTTAGTCTCTCCTTAAATTATTCTGAAAGATGAGTAAAAAACGTTGCAGTAGCAACCACCGTTATTTTAACCAATCACCTCCGATAAAATAATAGCCCGGACAGGGGAATTTCTCATTCTTAAGAGTGAGCGAAATTCCCCGCCCGGGCTTTTGTCCCAACGGTGTAGTGTTAAAACTGCCAACACTTGTACCACTTGGTCACAGCCATAGCCAGACAATTGTAAAACATGGACAACGTCGGCCATGCGGAACCCTAGGTACACTTTCACTCGTAGTCAGATAATTTACGGTTATCTGGTAGAAACTTTTGAGCCATATCCTCAATATTATACGAGCATCATTAACTTTACTCACTTATAATAGCAGAACACGTCAGAATCTGTCAACAAAAATGAACTTTAAAACAGATTAATAGAAAAATGTTCGGATTTTTTGAATTGTGTATACAAAAGGCCGGCTAACCAATTGGATTAGCCGGCCTCTCCCATCAGGGATAATATTACAACACGGTTTCCGCAAACACCTGACTTAAGCCTGCCTGCCGGACTCGTTCCTGAATCATGCTGATATCTACAGTATAGAGTCCTTTTTCTTTCATGCGGCGGAAGTACTGGGCACCGGAAAAAGTGTATTTTAAACTCATGCCCTCTTCTGTTTGCATTTGATGATTCACATGAGCAATCGCATCACCAATAGCCAGAGATTCCGGCAGGATCAGCAAGTTAGCTTTTGCCAAACTGCGGGCTGCATTATGGCCGGCCAGCGTACCGGTAACAATGGCCTCTGTATGGCCAACCAACAGGCCGGATTTCTCACCACAGCAAAATAAATTATCCAGGCCGGTCACTTGCAGGGCATCATCATGTGGTGCCAAATCAAAATAACGCATAGAATTGCCTACCCCACCGGCATATGGATCTTCAAAGCGGGCATTTTCAAATCCCGGGATACGCCGGAGCTTCTCGAGTGGATAATAAGGGGACATGAGCTTGGCATGTCCGGTATCCAACAAGATAATATTATCGGCAAACGCCTTCAGCGCATATTGCTGGCAAGCCTTAATCCCTAAGGATTCGGCCTTGCGTAATGCCTCCGGTACCGGAATCATTGCAACGCCATGATCATTCAATTCCTGTACAATAGCCTCACTCAGAGACTCCTTAAGCAGCTTACAGGACCCGCTCATGGCTCCAAGCGAACCATCCGGTTTTTTCCCGTGCTTTTCTTTGACACCAGCCCGTCCGGCGAGGCTGATACGCGGACCGAAAGAAGGGCAGCGGATAATACACATGGCACAGCCATTACCAAACTTACTGCAATTTCCTTGCGGCCCGGCCGATCCGGTCGCCTCAATAAAAACATCGCCATACACTTCATCATCCGTATCTGTGATCACGGAAACAATTTTTGTCCCCTTTACAGTTACATCCCTGACTCTGGCGAGAAGCCGGTATTCAATTTGATACTCATCAAGCAGTCGGCGAACAATGGGCTCAATTTTAGCGACATCGTACAGACTGGCATGCTGATGCCCCGGGAATTCCACATCGCGATGGCGGGCACATTGATCGGTAGCAAGAAAAAGATCACCGCCCCCCATTGCGATGGCTTCTTCGGCTGCCGTAAAACGGCCATTATTGCGCATAATCCCACCAACCAGACCGGTTCCCAGCAGCATATCCGTTCTTTCCAATATTGTAACCTGATCCACACCGGCCTTTTTCGCGGCAATTGCCGCTGCACACCCCGACCAGCCTCCGCCTACGACAACTACACTTGCCATCGAATCCCTCCAGGATCTGCTTATTTTACTTTAACAATCAGCTCTACTTCCACCGCACTGTCAACCGGCAGTTCAGCCACCCCGACAGCAGACCGGGCATGAGCACCGGCTTCACCAAAGGCTGCCGCCAATAGCTCGGATGCACCGTTGATCACTTTTGGCTGATCGGTAAAACCAGGAGCACTATTCACGAAACCGACAACTTTCACAATTTTTTCGATTTGATCCAGTGACCCAACTAAGCTCTTTATTGCAGCCAGCGCATTAATGGCGCAGACTTTGGCTGCATCATAACCTTCTTCCAGCGAAATATCCCGACCAACCTTGCCCTTATATTTCAATTGGCCTGCAACAAAGGGAATCTGTCCCGAAGTATAAATCATATCACCAATTTTTACGGCTGGAACGTACGCAGCCACCGGTTTAGGCGCATCAGGTACGACAATACCCATTTCCTTTAATTTTGCTTCAAAACTCATAATACCCCTCCATCATTGATCGCATGAATTTAGTTTCTTTTAAACGGTTTATAAATATACTACCCTTGGTCGTTTAGAAATGCAAGGAAAACAAGGTTATAACTGGAAAAAACGCCGTTCCGGTTTAAACCGGAACGGCGCAAGGATGTCGTGGGGCACTGCCATTTATTCTCCAAAGGGCATTTCCCTGTATTCTCCCTGGCTTTGCCAGGAATGCCCGCCACTCCATGGTGACCCGCCTTTTTTAGCAAGCAGAACTTCCTGTATTTACGCGGGTTGAGGATAAAAAAAGACCTTGCACAAGCTTCGAAAAGCTTTAATGCAAGGTCTTTTTGTCTATGTCGGCAGGTTAAGCCATTTTGCCTTTTGGAGAATAAATGGCAGTGCCCCACGACA
>CAMJML010000016.1 GCA_946407015.1 uncultured Selenomonadales bacterium
CGCCGGTAGCGCCGGTAGCGCCGGTGACTCCGGTAGTTCCGGTAGCGCCAGTAGCTCCGGTAGCGCCGGTAGCGCCGGTAGCCCCGGTAGCGCCGGTAGCGCCGGTGACTCCGGTAGTTCCGGTAGTTCCGGTAGTTCCGGTTACCCCGGTTTCTTCGGGAACTTCGGTTAATACGAATGTGGCTTTTGTAGTTACGACAGGTGAATAGGTTACGCTGTTAAGAGTTTGGTTGACTAAGCTTAAGGTTAGTGGGGCGGTATCGACTTGAATGACCGCAAAGCCTACAACCTCACCCGTTTTCAGTGGTGACTCTCCGGGGAGATCATCACCCTGTGAAGTGACGATAGAAAAGGCAACACTATTTGAACCAATCGATGAATGTGTTGCTACCCACCAGTTGATCAAATATCTTCCTGCTTTGTTAATCGTGATGACCCCTGTAACTGGATTGTAACTGATAAGCCCGATACTTGTTACGACAGTTTCAAATATAATGTTAGAGCCCGGGTTAACGGTACCCTCCAATTGCCTTTCTAACAGAAGAGTTAACGTATCCAGCTTAATCCCTCCCTGTTAGTAATAAATTGCTTGGTGTGATGTATTGTATTATATGCTAAATATACATAATATGTTAATTCTGTTAGAGTTGATACTGCAATGATTTTAACATAGCGGTGGCAGAGAAACTGGAAGATTGTTGATTGTAGCAGAAAAAGGAAGCCACTTATAGGCTTCCTTTTTTGATGGGCTATAGAATGATCAAGTTATCCATATACAAACTAATATTGAACCAGGTATTTAAAGGGATCAACGGCAGAACCATTGACTCTGATCTCATAATGAACATGGGGCCCAGTGCTTCTTCCGGTACTGCCGGCATGAGCAATAAACTGTCCTTTTTTGACTTTATCTCCAACTGTTACTAAGACTTGAGAGTTGTGTCCGTAGATGGTTTCAATCCCGTTTCCATGATCGATTTGAACAATATTGCCATAACCGCCAGACCAGCCGCTTTTCGTTACTGTGCCGTCAGCAGTTGCGACAACCGGAATTCCCATGTTGGCGGCGATATCAATTCCCTGATGCAATTCGCTGCTGTTTTCCCAAGGGGAATTTCGCCAGCCAAAACTGGAGGTTACAGCTCCGCTAACCGGCCAAATGGAAGGAGTGTTGGCCAAGCTGTCAGGATTTTTTGCTGTAATTTTGACTTCCTGAACCGGAGCCGGCCGTGTAAGTTCAGGTGACACAGGCCTCATGCCGCCTGCGTTAAGAGGCTGATGGTTCATATAAATTCCTATTGAAGCCAGGATCGATAAGCTTGCTATCGTTACGGCCCATCTAGCAAAAATAGCCGGTTTACCGGTTAAGGTCCGGTTGGGTTTCTTTAGTCCTAATTGCATAATCTATACTCCTCGCAGGGAAAAACCCCAAGAATTGATTCATGATCATATCACTACAAGCTGTACATTCTTATTATAACGGAATTTAAGAAAATTGCCTTACTTTTTTCAAATTGACTGTGAGGATCGGCTACTTGACGCTGCAAGTGAAAAGTGAGAACATAATAACTGCTACTCTATAATTATTGGAGATGACCATATGAAGAAGATCATAGAACAATACCGTTTTCCAATTGTGCTGGCGTTTCTGCTGTTTTTGACAGGAGTTCTCATTTGGAATCACAATACAAAACCACAGCAGCCGCTTGCGGTTACGGCTGTACCGATAAGCCATGTTAATAAACCCATTCGCCTTGTGCGAGCCGGTTCGATTGTACATGCATCGACTGTACCGGTCAATACCGAGTTTTCGGGACGTCTCAGTGAAATTTTTGTAACGGCCGGCCAAACGGTAAAAGCGGGGCAGGCACTTGTCAAAATTGAGGCACTTGCCAGCTCAGCCAATGACAATGAACTGACCGGAGCTGTTAGCAGAACAGAAGAATATGATCGTGCTTTGCAAGAGTTCAATCGTTATCAAAAGTTATATGACCAAGGGGCTATTCCCCGCAGACAATTGGAAGAGGCTGCTAATCGCTTACAAGCTTTACAGCAAAGTAGTTCGAGCGTTCATAATGCCGGTGTTTCGCAGGGAACTCCGGCCGGTTCTACGGTTATAACAGCACCGATTGACGGGGTTGTCACAAGTCTTGCTATCACTGCCGGACAAGCAGTTCCAGCCGGCGCCCAATTAATGGCTTTGGGGGGTGGCCCGGACATTGAACTTGTCGCCCAGCTTGAACAGAATGATCTTTATGTGGTTCAATTGGGGAGTGGGGCTGAGATTGAAGTGGCCGGTCAACCGATTGCCGGGCAGGTCTCCAGTATCTATCCCGAAGTTCAGGCAACGGCTGTGACGTTTTCCGCTCATATAAAACTTTCCAAACCTCCGGCTGGATTGCTGCAGCCTGGCTTGACACTGCCTGTCAGGATTGATACCGGCGATTCCGCAGTTGTCCGTGCCGTTCCCATTACGGCATTGGGACAGGACGAACAAGGAACATGGTTTATTGTTCAGATCGCTGATGGGAAGGCTGTTCGTCTAGGCGTCAATATTGGGGAAAGATTTGGTGAACTTGTTGAGATTGCATCAGAGGTACCTCAGGACAGCCTGGTCGTAAACGGTCATCTTAATGAAATTAACGACGGTGATCCTGTTGTGGTGGTACAATAATTGTTATTTGCCTAACTCGCCTGATTATGGGTGAAGCTATTTCGAAATAACCGAAGGCGTCTTGCAGGATCAAAAGGCTGAATTCCGTAATGGAATTCAGCCTTTTGCATGGTACGGTTATTCTTTTTTCAGAGTTAAAGCAATTTTAGCATTTAGCTCAATCAATTGATAAACCGCTTCAGGTTCAACACCATAATGATGAGCCAGTCCAATGACCTTTTCCCAGGCTTTGTCCAATGGATCGGGATACTGGACAGAAGATTCATAAGCCGCACCGGGATTTATTTTTGTCTTATATTCAGCAGGGGGCTCATGCCCAACAAGCCAATCTACACTTACCTCAAAAAAAGCCGCCATCCGGCAGAGTGTTGCAATATCTGGTTCTCTTCGGTTTACCTCCCAGGAAGCTAAGGTTGAGCGGTCAACTTGAAGGACGCTTGCTAGTTCTTCTTGAGTGAGTTCTTTTCGTAGATATTTAATTTTGTCGCCAAGAGTTTCCATAAGTCACACTCCTCAGTATAACGATACCGTGCTTATGAAAACAGTTCAATTATTGTGTCCTTAAGACACCCGCAAGCAGGAAATATTAAGTTTTTGCCGAAAAGGTGTCATATAGACACCGAGAGCTATTGTTTGACTGTTATAATTTGGGGCATTAGCCGGAAAGGTAATGAATCAGTGATTAATAGGCATATGTGTTTGGCTATCATCCTAGCAGGGCTTTTCCTGGGGTTATCTGGCTATTACTTGGATGTGATTGTGCGCATTGGTTTTGACGAAGTATTGTGGCTGGCAGTTGCCGGGATATTTATTGCCGGAGGACTAGCAGCCGGTGGACTGATTCAAAGGTACAAGCGATACTCTTATACCGATTTTTTGACCGGCTTATATAACAGCCGTTATTTATACATCTGCCTGGAAGCAGAAATAACAGGCTCAAGAGTAAAAGGAATGCCATTATGCCTGGCTTTGATTGATGTGGATGACTTTAAGAGCATTAATGATCAATTTGGTCATGTCACGGGTGATGAAATGCTCTTTCAAATAGCCGATATTTTGCAAAATCATGTCCGCGCGAGCGATGTTGTCGCCCGCTATGGCGGTGACGAATTTGCTATCATTTTTCCGAGAACTTCATTGACGGTAGCGTACCAAGTCATGGAAAATATTCGTCATCATGTTGAGACCGTTTATTCGTGTTCAGGCGGTTTAACCTTAAGTGCAGGTGTTGTTTTGCTGCAACCCGGACAGGATAACAAAACCTTCCTGATACAAGCGGATCAGGCTTTATATCGTGCAAAAAAACGGAAAAATACGGTTGAACTGGTTAGCTGATGTACTTTATCTTTCTGCGCTTTCTTACAGTGAGAAAATACTGACCAACTTGTTTGGAGAAAGAGGATGAATTTGCCGAACTCAAAACAGCAAGCGATTGAGACAACATTAGAAAAGATAGAAGTGCTCCGTCAGCAGCTTCGGCATCTTGTTGAAGAAAAAAAGGGTCAATTATCCGATCCGGATGTGATTCAATTAAGTTCTGAGATGGATGAGTTGATTGTTCGGTACCAAAGGGGACTCAAATAATCAATCTGGCCTTCCGATATTGCTGCAGGCTTATCAGTTATTTTCTAGCTTGAAAAATTGGAGAAATAAAAACCTATGGTTTTCAACGCTCTTTTTGAAATACATAAAAAGACGGCTTTAGTGACAGGACTACCGCATTCTTGACACTAAAACCGTCTTTTAGTATGTGCTGGCCTAAAAGCACGAAAATAACAAGGGAATAGATTTAACGATAGATATAATCAAAGGTTAAGGGGAGCTTGTTGTTAAGTCCTTTGGAGCAAAGCAACTGGTAGATATCCAAACCGGTTGCCCGGAATGCCGCTGCGCAACCTTTTAGATAGAGTTCCCACATCCGGTAAAAACGGTCACCAAACTTTTCCTGAATGGCTTGGCTGTTTTGGGCAAAGTTTTGATACCAGTGGTCAAGCGTTTGTGCGTAATGTAAGCGCAGACTTTCAGCATGCAGCAGGTGCAAATCAAAGGCAGGCAGGGTACCCATGACTTCAGCCGGGGAAGGGATATAGCCACCCGGAAAGATATACGTTTTGATCCAGGTATTTTCTTTTTCTTCCTGAGCATCCATAATGCTATGCAGCAGCAATTCTCCGCCTGGAACCAGCAACCGATTAATTTTTTCCAGGTACTTTGGAATATTTTCTTTACCAACATGTTCGAACATGCCGACACTAACAATCTTATCAAATTGGTATTTTCTTTCATCCAGGTCAAGATAATGCAGCAGTTCGACCTTTACTTGGTCGGTTAAGCCAAGCGCTTTGATCCGTTCGCATGTTTTTAGATACTGTTCTTCGCTTAAGGTAATTCCCATTGCCTTGACCTGATAATCCTGGGCTGCTTTAATAATCAGCCATCCCCAGCCGCTGCCGATATCGAGCAGTGTTTCGCCGGGCTGTAGGTTCAGTTTTTTCAGGGTGTGATCAATCTTCTGCAGTTGTGCTTGCTGCAAGGTGTCTTCGGGCTGTTTAAAATAGGCGCAGGAATAGCTCATTGTTTCATCCAGCCATAAGGAGAAAAAATCATTGCCAAGATCATAATGGTGCTGAATATTGCGCTTGGCTTGAATTTTATCGGCAATGTTTCCTGCCAGCTTCAGTACTTTACTCACCGTTTTGGAACTAGCGAAAAGTTCGCTGTTTTTATCCAATAACTGTAAGCAGTCTTCCAGGCTGCCTTCGTAGTCGATCAGCCTGTCCATGTAGGCTTCTCCGAGTGCCAGCATTGGATCATCAAAATTGCTGACCGCAGCCAGCGGTGGTTGGTGAAAGATGATTTTTATTGTTGGAATGGTATCACCATAGGTCTTTTCTTCTCCGTCCCAATAGCGGACGCTCAGGCCGCCTCTCCTAATTTTGCCGAACATTCTTTTAACCAGTTGTTTTTGGATAAAAGAAGTTTCACTGACATTCATATCGATCACCGTCCCTAAGCTTTTTATTTAATAATCTGCCTGGAGTAAATATTTGTCAAATGCCATTCTTACTTATATACAAGCATAAGTAAGAATGGCATTGACTGAAAGAGAATCAAGTTGAAATAGGTATTATTTCTAAGTTTATTCACGAGATTGCTAATCATTACCGAAAAAACGGATTGGTCTGCTGTGAAATAATTCCATGCACGCTGCCAGTTCCTTAGCTGGAATTGAAGGAGTTTTTTCGTCGAGGTGAGAATTAGGTGCTTGGATTGAGTTGAACATGAATGCTTAAGATAAAACGCAAGGATCTGAGGCTGCTTGCAGCGTCATTTATACTTATCCTAAAGGAGTGTACCCATTATGAATACATCCTATTTATTTATCTGTTATCCGAAATGCACAACTTGCCAAAAAGCTAAGAAATGGCTTGAAGATCAAAAAATCCCTTATACACAGCGGGATATTAAAGAACAGAAGCCAACACTTGATGAATTGACGGTTTGGCATGAGCAGAGCCAAATGCCGGTACGAAAATTTTTTAATACCAGCGGGCTTTTGTATAAAGCGATGAATCTTAAGGACAGACTGAAAGATATGTCTGAGACTGAACAGCTTGCCCTGCTCGCGACAGATGGAATGCTGGTGAAACGGCCTATTTTGGTTGCCGGTGATCAAGTTGCTGTTGGTTTTAACGCTCTGGAATGGGAGCAAATGATCGGTTCAACAGCGAAATAAGCCAGATATCGTTGCCCTTCATAGGAATACTTCTTTGGAACCCTTGCATATTACCGGCAGATTCCTAATACATATAGGATGGATTCTTAGTGATCACGGGAAAACAGCGTTACCAAGCGAAGCATCGTTCGAGTGGGGGCGGATGAGCATTCGAGGATGCATGTAAATCCGTCTTTAAGGCTGCACCGTGTGCGCGCTAACTTTCAAGGGTTCAGGCCAGGCAGGGAAGTTATTTGATCTTCTCGAAGGAAGGTGGCTCCATGGAAAAGGATCGTATCATCATTTTAAAAGGCCATATTATTTTTACTCCCGAGGCACAGCGCTTTGCCATTTATGAGAACAGTTATCTGATTGCCTGTGATGGTGTGATATGTGGCATCTATGATGTTATTCCGGAACAATATCGAGGCATTCCGGTATGCGATTATGGCGAAAATCTGATTATTCCTGGGTTTGTAGACCTGCATACTCATGCACCTCAGTTTAATCAAAGAGGGCTTGGGCTTGACTATAAGCTTTTAGAATGGCTGAATGAATATACGTTTAAAGAGGAAAACAAATTCAGTGACCCGGTCTATGCAGCCGGTGTTTATGATGCTTTCGCCGAGGAATTGCTCAGACAGGGAACGACGCGGGTGGCTGCCTTCGCAACCATTCACCGGGAAAGCAGCCGCATTCTTTTCCAAGCTCTCTATCGAAGGGGCATTGGGGCCTATGTAGGCAAAGTCAATATGGATACCAATTGCCCGGATTTTATCAAAGAGGATACCCTGCTTTCTTTACAGGATACTGAGAAGCTTCTCCAGGAGTGGGCCGGCAATGGACTGGTGAAACCCATTATTACTCCAAGGTTTGCTCCTACAAGCACGCGGGAGTTGTTGAAAGGGCTTGGAGAATTAGCGTTAACATATCAACTGCCTGTACAGTCGCACTTGTCGGAAAACGTGAATGAAATCGCCTGGGTGGAAGAATTATTTCCCGAGATCAAGGAATATCACCGGGTTTATCAAGCCTATCATTTATTTGGGCAGACGCCCACCTTGATGGCCCATTGCGTCCATTTGAGTGATGCGGCAGTTCAAAGCATGGCTGAGAACGGAGTGGTCGCGGTGCACTGTCCTGACTCCAATCTAAACCTGACGAGTGGAATCATGCCTGTGCGCAAGCTGCTTACCGCCGGAGTCAAAGTCGGCTTGGGAAGCGATATTGGTGCCGGACATAGTTTGTCAATGCCGCAAACGGTGGTAAAAACCATTCAGCTTTCTAAAGTCATGCAGGTTCTTGATTCGCAATACGAGCCGCTTACTTTATCTGAAGTTTTCTATCTGGCAACAAAAGGAGGCGGAAGCTTTTTTGGCAAGGTCGGCAGTTTTGAAGCAGGCTATTCGTTAGATGCCTTGATTATTGAAAATCATTCGGCAGTCCAAGGCCTGTCGCCGCTAGAAAGGCTGCAGCAATTTATTTATACCGGAACAGCGAAGGACATTACCGAGCGGTATATTGCCGGCGTACGGCGAGCGGTATTCGAAGCGGATTGAATCATAAAACAAACGTTTGGGACCAGTAAAAAGTCTGCAGAGCCTGCAGACTTTTCGTTTTGCCCGAATTTACTTGAAAAAATGTGGTCAGTCAGTATATTGATGCAGGAGAGTTTCGTAAGAAGAAGAAAATAAATAAATTGGATTGTTTTTGAAAGAATAGTGATGATACCCGGATAGCGAGATGATTCTCTATAAATACAAAATATCATGAAGGTGGTTGGCTTATGAAAAAACCATTGTTTATCGGGTCGGCAGTAGCAATTGTAACTCCTTTTACTGAAGCCGGTGTTGATTATCAAACTTTAGCTGAGCTAATTGAATTCCAGATCAAAAATAGTACAGATGCCATTGTTGTCTGTGGAACGACCGGTGAAGCATCGACGATGCCGGATGAGGAGCATATTGCGGTCATTAAATTTGCCGTTGAGAAGATCAATAAGCGGTTGCCGGTAATTGCCGGTACAGGCAGTAATGACACCAAGCATGCGGTTGAATTATCCAAGGCGGCTGAAGCCGTTGGGGCTGACGGAATCTTATCGGTCACACCTTATTATAATAAAGCAACGCAAAAAGGGTTGTATGAGCATTTTAAAATCATTGCCAATAGCATCAACATACCGGTCATTTTATATAATGTACCCAGCAGAACCAATCTCAATATCAATCCTGAGACGGTGAAAGCATTAGCGGAAATCGAAAATATCATAGCCATTAAAGAGTGCAACCTTGGACAAGTTGGTGATATTGTCAATGCCTGCGGCCCGGATTTTGCTGTTTATTCCGGAGATGATAACAGCATCCTGCCTGTATTGTCCTTAGGTGGCAAAGGCGTTATTTCCACAATGGCCAATATCATCCCGCAGGATACGCATGATATGGTGGCAAAGTTTTTTCAAGGTGATGTACAGGGGTCGATGAAGCTGCAACTGCAAACACTAGACTTGATTAAAGCGTTGTTCAGTGAAGTCAATCCCATTCCAGTGAAAGCTGCCGTGAACTTGCTGGGATATCAGGCCGGGTCCTGCCGGATGCCGCTGACTGATTTAAGTGAGGAAAATCTGGCCGTTCTTCGTACTGAAATGAAGAAATATGGCTTAATTTAAACATAAAGCTCTTAGACTGCCAATCGGACAGTTTTGAGTGAGGAGGAGCAGTCATGAATGAGAGGCAGCTTGCAGAGGATATTCTGGCGATCGTTCTAGAAAATGCGGTTAAACATGAGGCTCAAAAAGTCAGAACCATTTCCGTATTGGTTGGCGAACTCAGTGATATCAAAATGTCAGTACTGACACAGGCTTTTGTTGAGCTAGCGGCGAATACGCTGGCTGCCCATGCTGAATTAGACATTACCTATATTCCTGCCGTTGTCTATTGCCATGAATGTAAAAAAAGAATGACCGTTGAGCCTTCGAAATTTATTTGTTCCGTGTGCGGGTCAACCCGGCTGGAAATTTTAACAGGTGATAGTCTCCAGATAGAGGACATTGAATTTGATTAAATATCAGATTATGCCTTAGTGTGAATGGGTTATCACATGGTTGAACCATAGACTTAACTTTAGTGGACAGAGTAGTGAGGTTGCCCCTTGGAGACAGGGGCATAAAAAGATGGCCTTTTACTGAAGCCAGGCAGCTTCGTAAAAGGCCATCTTTTTATGCGAATAGAGTCTTACTCATGCAGCCGGAATGATACAGGCAGTGTAGTGGTGCAGGGAACATTTTTATTACTGGATAAATCTTTTGCCGGGATAAACTGCCATTTGCGTACAGCGGCAATAGCGGCCTCATCCAATGACGAATATCCGCTGGAAGAGGCTATCGCGATGTTTCCAGGGCGTCCGGTGGCTAAAATTTCAATTTTGAGTATGACTGTCCCTTCTTGACCGGCTTTGCGTGCTGCTGGGGGGTAAGCCGGGGCTGTTCGGGATAAAATGCCCGGTGCCGCAATACCGCTGCCGGTTCCCTGCCGCACTGGGGCAGGATGGGGATTTTGACTGGGCTGAGCCGATACCGGCAGCGAAGGTGCCGGTGCCTCTGTCATAGTCAGGGTGCTGGCAGTGACGACAGGACGTACCGGTGCTTCAGGCTGTTCAGGCTCGGAGAGTAAAGGCTGGTCAGGGACTGGTGCAGGTGCAGGCTCAGCGGTCTCAGGTGCTGCTTCAGGAGCTTGCTGAGGGGGGCCAAGCGGTTCAGTAGGATCATTCACTAAATCCATTTCCAGCATAACCTCTTCAACAGGCAGCGGAGTGGCCCAACCGGCTGATAGATAGCCGGCTGCGGCCAGCATCAGCAGGTGGAGGAGAACCGATACAGTCATGGCTTTTCGCCAGTG
This sequence comes from uncultured Selenomonadales bacterium, assembly GCA_946407015.1. Classification (GTDB taxonomy): domain Bacteria; phylum Bacillota; class Negativicutes; order DSM-1736; family Dendrosporobacteraceae; genus CAMJML01. The sequence goes on from CAMJML010000016.1 coordinate 10,283, forward strand.
ATAGGCATAGCTCATCTTATTCCCTCGCTTTTTCCACGGCCACCGAGACCCGGTGGGCACCGGCCTGCTTGAGTCCGTCCAGGACAGTAATGACCTGGCCATAAGGCACTTGCTTATCAGCCCGCAGTACAAAAATATTGTCCGGCTGTTTATTTAGCTCCAGGGAGACCCTTTTGGCCAGTAAGGTCAGTGGAATTTCTTCCTGATTAAATTGAATATTGCTGTTTTCCAGCACGGTAATGTTAATGCTGTTGGGCTTATCCTGGCGGGTGGCTGCCGCTTGGGGGAGGTTTACCGGAATGGTGTGCTGCTCCACCATATAAAGCGTACTCATCATAAAGAAAACCAGAAGAAAGAAGATTATGTCAATCATGGGAATGATCATTAGCTGCGGCTGGGTTTCAATCCGGAGGCTACGCAATTTCATGGGAATCTCTCCGGCCGGTTTTTTTAATAAGCAGGTAACCAACGACTAAACCGGCTGTTTGTTCAAGTTCGGTAATCAGATGATTCGCGCGGCGGGAGAAAAAGCTGTGCAGCACCAGGGCTATGGTGGCAACGCTCAAACCGGTGGCGGTCGCCACAAGCGCTTCCCCCACTCCTCCGGTAATTGCCAGAGGCTGACCTGACTGAACGCTAAATACGCTAAAGGAATTAATCATGCCGATGACCGTACCCAGCAGTCCCAGCAAAGGGGCCAGTGTGACCACTGTGCTGAGGTCGTCCAGGCGTTCGCGCAGTCTGACGGCAGCCAGAGCGGCGGCACTTTCCAGGGCATTTTCCAACTGACTGCCACGCTGATGAGCCTGCAAACCGGCCAAGGCTACTTTGGCGACTACCGCCGAAGTCTGTTCGCAGAGATGGATGGCCTCGCTGAAATGCTGTTTTTCCAATAAGGAGTGAAGTTTATTTTGAAACGACTGACTATTGACCGAGATACTCCGGTAATATAAAAAACGTTCAACAGCAATGGCCAGAACATACAACGAACTGGCAAGCAGCAGATACATGACAGGACCGCCTTTATGGAATAAGGCAATACTTTGATGAATGATTTCCATAGTCTCTCCTTTTCTGTACGAAAAATTTTACGAACCAGGCTGCAAAAGGGCTAACCGGTGGCCGGACGATCAGGGCTGGGTATCTGTGACAGTTCTCTTAGGGGGAAGGGCGGAAGCAGCCGGATTGGGACTGTTTTTTCTTTGCTGGGTAAGCTGCCAGGCTGAAAACCGCCGGGCTGAAAAAGCCAGCAGCACGCCGAATACAAGGGCGGTTAAATCCACGCCGGCAGTCACCCAGTCCTCCTGTTTAATGGATGAGAGCAGTCCAACAGGACTTGTTAGGGCGTTAAGCAGTGGCAGGCCGAGACAAAGACCGGACGCAAGGCTCAATTGTTCACGCCAGGCTTGCAGTGGTGTCCGTTTGAACGCATGCAGCAGCGTGAACAGCCAGGTGATAAAGAAGACCTGAATTTCTGCATCCGCCCGGTTGAGTAAGCCGGCGGGCAGCAATCTGTTTCCCCATAAAAAGGCTGTGCAGGCGATGATCAGGCCGGCTATTACGGTCACATTGAGTGCTTCGATAGCCCTGTACATGGTTTGAGCTAATTCATCGGTCTGGTTGTAACGGTTGCGCCGCTTAATCGTAAAAAAGACCAAGCCGGCCGCAATCATAGCGGTGCTGATTAAACCGGCGATGAAATAAAGCCAGGATATGGGGTATCCGCCAAAACGGGCAATATGCAGTCCAACCAACGAACGGAACAGCTTAACATAGGGATTCAAGGTTGTCTGACTGCCCAGCAATTCACCGGTTGCGCCATCAAAGGCGGCTCGGGAACTAATGGCCACTATGGTATCATCGATTTTCCGGTAAAACGTTACGACAGCCTGTTGATCTCCGGGGTTATTAATCCGGATAAAGGAAATGCTGTCTTTTCCCAGTTCTTTTTCAGCTAACGGCAATAACTGGGCCAATGGGACTAGCTCGGACGGGGCATTGGCACGGGGACGGTCAAAATTTTTGGCCGCTATAGGGTAGGGGCCTTTCCAGGAGTCGCCATACAAGGTTTGCGGGACAACAGGTATCAGCCAAAAAAGAGTCACGATCACACCGGTATAAGTAATGAGCAGGACAAAAGGCAAGGTCAATACCCCGGTCATGGTATGGCCATGATACCAGGTAGGCCGCCAATTCAGCCGGAAAAAATCTTTGAACACCTGTGTGCGGATCGCAATGCCGGAGATCAGTGCGGCCAGCATGACAATTGAGCTTAAGCTTACCAGCCATTGACCGGCTTTGCCGCTGTGCAATTCAAAATGAAAGTGCGCAAGGAAGTGGCCGCCTTCAGTTTCCGGTGATTGGATGACCGCTCCGGTTTGCGGGTCCAGATGTTTTTCGAGCGCTGCTTTGCCTTTTCTCCAGGCAATTTCTAAATCCTGGTGGCGCGGCTGCGGCAGGGCTATGGTCCAGGAATCGGCTTTGGGAGCAAGCTGCCGCAGTTTTTGATCGGCGGCTTGGAGTGCCTGGAGTGGGGCGGTCTGAGCGATGCGCACCTTGGGTTGCATCCAGTGTGTGATTTCCTGTTCAAAAACCGCTAAGGTACCGGTAAGGAAAATGACAAAGAGCAGCCAGCCAAATACGAGACCGCCCCAGGTATGGAACTCACTCATGGCGCGGGTAAAAGTTTTATTTTGTGTTATCAGTTTCATCATCGTCTCCTTTAGCGTATCCAAGTGGCGCAAATAGCCACAATCCCGTTGGCCAGAGTTGCCATCGACAAGTCTCGCCAGGCACGCAGTGCGGTGGGAGCGGCAAAAGCCCAAAGCACGGCTGCCAGGTATGTGAGCGGAGGAAACAGCAGGCTAAAGAAAAGAATATCGGCTTTCGGCCAGGGCAAAACCAGTGACAAAGCCGCCAGGAAAGTCGCTGTTAGCGCATAGCCGCCGAAAACGGCGGCTATAATGCGCAAGATGGTTTGATCGAGCGGATCAGTGCTGGTTAAGGTTTCTTTGAACCAGCGGATGGAATGATGGATTAACGTCATCATGGTCTACTCCTATATCTGCATGGTTGCCGATAATTTAAAGGTGCGGGGACCGCCCAATGTGGCAAAGTTATCACTGAAAGAGCTTGACCAGTAATGCTTGTCAAATACATTTTCTACACTGGCATGGAAGGTGACAGGCACATGATCAATGGTTGTTTTATAACGGGCTCCAAGATCATAGCGTACCCAGCTGGGCAATTTCAGGGTGTTGGCATTGTTGGCATATTGCGAGCCGGTATAGACGGCCTGCATGGAAAGCGTCAGATCCTGATTCCAGGGGGTGTCCCACTCCACACCGGCATTCATCATCCATTTGGGGATGCCATAGGGGGTATGTCCTTGGTTGGCAGCTGATGCTGGGGTCAGGCGGACTAATTCTCCCTCCAAATAGGTGATACCGCCCATTAAACGGACATTATCGGCTATTTTTCCGAAGGCACTCCATTCAATCCCACGGTTTTCTTGCTCACCGTCATAGGAATAAACATTATTGACCGTAATCGCACTGGGTTTTGTGACCTGGAAGAAGGAAAGTGTATTGGCAAAATTTCCTTGATCCCATTTGACACCGATTTCCCGCTGTTTGCTCTTGTAGGGGGCCAAAATTTCACCGGCATTGGTATAAGTTGCGCCCACAATATCACCGGGGGAAAGTGCTTCGATGTAGTTGGCATAGAGGGAAACCGATTCGCCCCAGGGTTTGACGACAATGGCGGCAACAGGGGTATTGGCATCTGATTGGTAACGTTTTGTCAGAGCACCGGTATTCACATTAAAGCTGCGTGTTTCAATGTCTTGCTGCCTGACTCCAAGTGTCAGCTGAATTTTTTCTTCGTCAAAAGAAAGTGTATCCGCAAAAAGCAGGCTGGATAGATCGGTTTCAGCCGTCTTTCTTGGTTTGGCCGGTGTGGCTATTTGTGCCAGATAGGAAGCCAGTGAGGTTGGATTGTAAATGTTTGTTGGAACATTTAAGTAACTATAAGGAGCAGCAGTTGATGCCGTTCCTGATTTCGAGTCCAGCCAACTGGAAGCAAGGATCATTTGATGTTTTACCGATCCGGTCTGATAGTTGCCACGCAGTCCGACTTCAGAAGAAATGTTATCTGTCCATTGGTTTTGATGGTAGAGGTTGACGTAACCGTTACCGTTAGATTGTAAATTCCAGACATGATTGCCGGTCAGAAAACCGCTTGCGTTATTGGACAGCTTGCCGATATTGGCATAAGCCGTTACGTTGTCTTGTATCTCATATTCGCTTTTAAAGAGAATGCCATTATTGCGGGATCTGCCCCAGGTTCCTTTGAAGGCATTGGTCGATCCGTCCGGGGCTTTTACATAGCCGTTCGGTAACTGATAGTTGGAAATGGAACCATTGTCATAGTTTTCCTGTGCACCGTAAGCATCCAGCGTCAAGCGCCATTTGTCATGGTGGTAATCCATTCCCAGCGCGGCTAATATCCGTTCCTTGGATTGACCGTCTGTTTCGGTGTTGCCGTCTTTATAGACACCATTGAAGCGAACTCCGAATTCCTTGTTTTTTCCGAAACGGTGACTCAGGTCGAGATGACCGCCGACTTGCGAGGAAGAAGTATAATCAGCAGTAAAGGTGTTAGAATCTTCCTCTCCTGCCCGTTTGGGGACAAGGTTGATCGCACCGCCGACCGAGGTATTCACACCACCATAGAGAAAAGAACTGGGACCCTTGAGCACTTCTACCCGTTCAAGAAACTCAATGGGAACATGATTGTACGGTGCCAGGCCTTGCATCCCGTAAAAATACAGATGCTGATAATTGACATCTAGGCCACGAATCAAAAAGTTTTCGTTGATATGGCCATCGGATGTGGAAAAACGGATGGATGAATCGTTGATGAGTACATCTTGCAGGGTACTGGCTTGTTGATCTTCCATGGCTTGCGCTGTGTAGTTGGTCACACTAAACGGCGTATCCATAAAATCTTTGTTGCCCAGCACGCCTAAATTGTTTTGGCGGGCTATTTGGCCGCCAGCATAAACGGGGGGGTGTGCCTTATCGCGGCTGGCTGTCACTTCGACTCCCTCAAGGGTGAATTCGCGGTGAGCGTGGCCAGTGGCCGATTTTTGCTCGGCGGTCTGTTCGGCAGTAGGGGGAACTTCCGCTGCTTCTTCGGCATAGGAAACCAGTGGGGCGTGCCAAAACAGGCTGCTGCCGATCAGGGCATAGAGCAGGCTTTTGCGGGTGCGGGACATTTTTCTCTTCATACTTTTCGACTCCTTTGTCCATGACACTTTAAGATGATTGCGTTAAAAAAGGGGGAATCAGCAGAGGGATTGATAATGAATATCAAATACTTTCCATAGAATAACAGGCAAATAGAATGGAGTAAATGGATATATTTCAAAAATTCCCTGGATTTTTTCCCAAAACTTCAGGGTGTTTTCCAGCTTGGAGAGATTGCGTAATCCGCGTATCAAACTCATTGACAAAAAGAATATAAAATTATTATAATAATTTTAATGATAATGAATATCAATAAAGTGACGGGCTGTTTGGTTGTTCGATAGTTCGCTATTATCCATAGATGCCGGGTTTCCTGAATGTTTTTGTTGACAAGGAGGCATAACCATATGCAGGTAGATATCAATGATTTGGCTCGCTACTTTACCCAGATCGATGTAAGGATCATAAACGTAGGACGGGCGGTGATCCAGCCAGGACGAAAGTGCTTTGGTGTTTATACCCCACCCTTTTCAGGTTTGATATTTCCTTTACGGGGAAGGGCCAGAATGTTTTTTGACGGAGTGCCTTATGAGATGGAGGCCGGGAAGATTTATCATGGCGGTCCCAAGATGGCGCTGGACAAAGAGGTTTTAGGGACATCCGAATGGGAGTTTATGGTGATTCACTATCAGGTTGACTGCGGTGAAGAGCATTTATTTCCTTATGCTTTTTCCCATTACCATTTGGAAACGGGCTCAAACACGCGCATTAATGATTTGTTGTACCGGTTGTACCATGTTTGTGAAACGCAGGGACATCTGTCAGCATTAAAGGCCAAGGCTTTGTTTCTCAATATTCTCGATGAGATTGTCACCAGTGCCGCCAATTGCCGCAGTGACAGAGGCGGACAGTTGATCGAGCAGGCGGTGGCCTATATCAATACGCATTATATGGAACCTGTGACCATTCCGAAGCTGGCGGCTCAATACGGTTTAAACAGCAAGCAGTTTTCTTATCTGTTTCAAAAGCATATCGGGATGGGGCCTAATGAATATTTGATTGCCTGCCGGGTGCGGCGTGCCAAAGAATTGCTTTATACAACCACCTGCTCGGTAGCAGAAGTTTCAGCTTGCGTAGGCTATTCCGATCCCTATTATTTTAGCAAGCTGTTTAAGAAGCGTACGGGGTTTTGTCCCAGCGATCTTAGGATCGAGCTGAGTAAACAGGTGGGCTGATCCTACAACGAGGGCAAACATTGCAGAGCTTTGCTGCTGTTTTGCGATAGATTGAAACTGGCGAGTGTGCCTTTGCCAGCGAGCTTTGTAACCTATGACAATTGATTTGCAAATTTTTGCAAAAATTAAGCGATGGATGTCCTGTTTTGCGGGCAGGAACTATTTAACATCATGCAGAATTAACCTACAGGGTTTGTGGGTTAATTTTTTTATGATTCTAAGCATAGGCGGGTGGGCGTATGCATGATTGGGACCAGGATAAATTATTGATTATGGATCAAATCAATATGGAAGCCATCGAAGAATTCTGTCAGCAGGTTTATTATTGCGATCCATATACAGCCATGCATGCCGAGCATGTGGCGGAACTGATGGCAGGCCTGGCCAGTGAAATGGGAATGTCGTCTGAGGAAATCAATCTGGCTTTTATTGTTGGGCTGATTCACGACGTTGGTAAAATTAAAATACCGGCTGCCATTTTAAACAAGCCGGGACGCCTTACCGAAACTGAGTTCAACATTATGAAGCGCCATGCCGAACATGGTGCCGATATTTTGGCCTCTGTCGAAGGGGCCGAATCAATTATTCCCATCATGCTCTATCATCATGAACGCTATGATGGCCAGGGCTACCCAGCCGGCTTATCCGGAACCGGCATCCCCTTATTCAGCAGAATGTTGAGTGTGTGTGATGCTTTTGACGCCATGACAACCAATCGCTGTTATCGTAGTCCCGTGACATTGGAGCAATGTGTTGCCGAAATCCAGCACTGTGCCGGAACCCAGTTTGACCCCGATTTATGTAAAACGTTTATCCGCTTTATTCAGGATCGTTTTGGTTTTATGATCGAGGCGGGCTGATGTTGTCTGGAAGCCGGCAACGATCATGAAGAGTCGGCTATTGATGAAAGGACGATAAAAAACTTTCATCAATAATTGATATATCAATTATTGACTTATCAATATTGACGATGGGAATGCAGCGGACTATAATTGTAATAATGATCAAGGAGGCTATGATGAACTATAATCTTGACGAATCTATCCGCTGGTGTATTCATAAAGCTGATTTGGCTCTAAAAAATAGTGCGCAAAGAATACTCAATCCTTATGATATTACGATCGAACAATGGGGCATTTTAAGCCGGCTTTATGAAGAAGAGGGGTGCAATCAAAAAGAGCTGGCGGAAAAAAATCTAAAAGATCAAGCCGCTCTGACCCGGATTCTGGATCTTCTGGAGAAAAAGCAATGGGTTTACCGGGCGCGGTCAGAACATGACCGGCGCGAGTTTTTACTGTTTATTACGGATGCAGGACGAGAACTTTGCCAGACTGTTATCCCTGCGCTCTTACAGAATGCGGCTGAAGTGACGGCCTGTCTCAGCCAGCACGAATTGGACCAGCTCAAAAAGTCATTGGCCAAGCTTGCGGCAGCCGGAATGAAATAAACCCGTTTCGGGTGCTGAATACCTGGTTTTATCAGGGACCTGTTCTTAGAAGGAGTATTGCTCATGGAAAATACACAGCAAGCGGTTACGAAGTTATGGAACCGCTCGTTTGTTCTTGTTACACTCGTTAATTTTTTGATTTGTACGAACACGTTCATGCTGATGGCTACATTGCCTGTTTTTATTCAGCATGTAGGTGGAAGTAAATTGCTTGCCGGCATCATTGGCGGGATGCTTACCTTGACGGGGTTTTTTGCCCGGCCCTTTTTTGGCGACATGCTGGACCGGATGGGGCGGAAGCCTATTTTGATCAGCGGGCTGTCTATATTATTACTGGTTACGGCTTTGTATGGTTTCACTTCGTCATTGGTCTGTCTGTTTCTATTACGCATTCTGCAGGGGTTAGGCTGGAGCGCAGCCAGCACAGCGACCAGTACGATTGCGTCCGATTTAATTCCGGCTGGCCGCCGGGCGGAAGGCATGGGTTATTTTGGCGTTTCTTCTTCGCTGGCCATGGCATTGGGGCCGGCGTTAGGATTATACCTGGTCGAACAATCCGGCTACTTCATGCTGTATCTGAATGCTGCCGTTTTTGCGGGGATAAGCTTATGTATCGGATTGAGGAGTTCTTATGCGGTCCATGGCTTGGCAAGCCGTTTGCCCCGCAAATGCGAACCAAGCCATAGGCGGCTTATCGAACCAACCGCGTTGGAACCTTCTATACTCATTTTTCTGATCTCAACCACCTATGCGGGAATTGTTACCTTTATTCCATCCTATGCGGCCTATAAAGGCATTGAGGGGATTGGCAGCTTTTTTGTGTTGTACGCGTTTGCTTTGTTGCTGACCCGAACGTTCAGTGGCCGCGTGGCCGACCGGCTGGGCATGACCAGAGTGGTCGTTCCCGGCATGGTGCTGCTGGTATTGGCTTTAGTATTGCTCATGAAAGCCGCCTCATTAGGAGCATTCATGGTAGCCGCAATTTTTTACGGTTTGGGCTTTGGCTCCATTCAGCCGGTACTCAATGCCTTGGTAATTACCCTGGCGCCCGCTGAGCGCAGGGGGAGCGCTAATGCGACTTTCCTGGCAGGATTGGATATGGGAGTGGGTTTAGGAGCGATTGCCTGGGGTGCTGTTGCTCAGCAACTGGGTTTTATCCATATTTACTCGTTGTCAGCCGTCCTCATTGTTGCCGCGTTGGTTTTCTATTATATCGCTGTTTGCCGAAGTGCTGAACAAAGCGTTTGCGATGCTTCTTAGCGTCCCCAAGGGGAGGAAGTAGTCCCTGATGTGTAGAATATAAATACCATTAAGCTAAAGGAGTGTGGATGACATGAGTGAAAATTTAAAAGGAACCAAAACGGAAGCCAATTTAAAAGCAGCTTTTGCCGGTGAATCAATGGCTAGAAATAAATATGCCTATTTTGCCAGCGTTGCAAAAAAAGAAGGTTATGAAGCTATTGCTTCAGTATTCCAGGAAACTGCCGACAATGAGGCAGCCCATGCGAAAATTTGGTTTAATTTATTAAAGGGTATTGGCGATACTAAGACCAATTTGCAGCATGCAGCCGAGGGTGAGCACGATGAGTGGACCAGCATGTATAAGGAATTTGCTGAAACCGCCGAAGCGGAAGGTTTTAAAGATATTGCCGGTTTGTTCAAACGGGTGGGGCAAATTGAAAAAGAACATGAAGAACGCTACCGTGATCTTCTGAAGAATGTCGAAGAAGGCGCTGTTTTCAAAAAACCAGAGACACAAGCATGGCGCTGTAGAGTGTGCGGCCATCGTCATGAAGGCCTTTCTGCTCCAGGTGTTTGTCCGACCTGTAAGCATCCACAGGCGTTTTTTGAAATCGTATATCAGAATTACTAAGCTTGACGCTGCAGCCTTTATCGGGGTTGTCCGTCCGGCTAAGAGTAAAAAGACGTTGGTAAACCAACGTCTTTTTGTTAAGTGGCGGCGAAAAACGATCGGAAGCTTAGCTGCCCATTGCGATTGCGCCGGCGGCAGCCTTGTGAAAACAGCAATATAGATAAGGAGAATCGTGCGATGTATAGTTTTAAAAATGATTACAGCGAAGGGGCGCATCCCCGAATCTTACAAGCTTTAATCAATACCAACCTGGAGCAGTCCGAAGGCTATGGCATGGATGCCTTCACCCAGGAGGCAAGCCGTCTGATACGAGAAATCATCCAGCAGCCCAAGGCGGAGGTCCACTTGCTGTCAGGTGGGACCCAAACCAATCTAACGGCTTTAGCGGCATTCTTACGCCCCCATGAGGCTGTGATTGCCGCCAATACCGGACATATTCTGGTGCATGAAACTGGAGCTATCGAAGCTACCGGGCATAAAATCCTTTCGGTTGCAGTCAGTAACGGCAAATTAACACCCGAACAGATTGAAGCTGTTCTGATTGAACATTGTGATGAGCATATGGTAAAGCCCCGGCTGGTATATATCTCGAATCCGACCGAAATTGGCTCGATTTATCAAAAAGCGGAACTGGAACAGCTCAGTCAGTTCTGTAAAGCAAACGCGTTGCTGCTCTATATGGATGGCGCCCGCTTGGGATCGGCTTTATGTTCTGAGGAAAATGACCTGGCTTTAGCCGAGTTAGCCGCTTTCGTGGATGCTTTTTACATCGGCGGCACCAAAAACGGAGCGTTGCTGGGGGAAGCTCTGGTCATCTGCAACGACTCGCTAAAGGACGATTTTCGCTTTCACATGAAACAAAAAGGGGCTCTTTTGGCCAAGGGCAAGCTGTTGGGGATTCAGTTCCGGGAGCTGTTTACGGATGACTTGTACTTTGAATTGGCCCGCCATGCCAATCTAATGGCCGGGCAGCTGAAGCAGGCCATCGAACAAGCCGGCTATCCGTTTCTGACTCATTCACCGTCCAATCAAGTTTTCCCGATTTTGCCCAACTCAGTCATTACAAAACTTCAGGAAAAGTATGCTTTCTATATTTGGTCAAAAGTCAACGAGGAATATTCCTCTATCCGGCTGGTGACTTCATGGGCTACCAGCCAGGAGGCGGTTGCCGCTTTTATTGATGATCTCATACAGTTGACTAACAAGCCCTGATGATAAAAAGCGACCGGATCAATGGGCTGCACCGAAAACTAGAGAAAAAAGAAAAATGCCAATCGTAGAATATCTTTGGATGATGCCGACTGATGCTGTTTTTAAAATAGCGTCAGTCGGCATTTTATTTGGAGTAGGAAACATGATACTGAAATGCATAATTCTGACAGAAAATATCAAACTATTTTAAGGCTGAAGTAGCGTGTCAACCCTAACCCTGCACAATTTCACGGATGCCTGCAGTTTAAGGTTATCATGGTACCCGTCAGCTTTATTCAATGTCAGGAGGAACCCAGATGAAGAAATTTGTTTGTACCGTGTGTGGTTATGTCCATGAAGGGCCCGAAGCTCCGGATAAGTGTCCTGTCTGTAAAGCCAGTAAAGACAAATTTAAGGAAATGACCGGTGAGCTGTCCTGGGCCGATGAGCACAGAATTGGCATTGTCAAAGATGTTCCGGTTGAGATTCTGGAAGGTTTGAGGGCCAATTTTACTGGCGAGTGCACCGAGGTAGGCATGTATCTGGCTATGTCCCGTCAGGCTGATAGACAAGGATATCCTGAAGTGGCAGAAGCTTATAAAAGGATTGCATTTGAAGAAGCGGAGCATGCGGCTAAATTTGCGGAGATACTTGGAGAAGTGGTGGTGGCGGATACAAAAGCCAACTTGCGTGCGCGGGTTGAAGCCGAGTATGGCGCTTGCGACGGCAAAAAGAAATTGGCAGAATTAGCGAAAAAGCATAATCTGGAGGCTATTCATGATACCGTTCATGAAATGGGCAAGGACGAGGCTAGACATGGCTGTGCCTTTAAAGGCCTGCTGGACCGCTATTTCAATTAGAAAGGAGATTGACAATGAGTAGAATTAACTGTGAAGTGACAAGTTGCTCACATAATAAGGATCAAGTTTGTTATGCCAATTGCGTGGATATTGTCGGCAGTGCTGCTGATTCCGAACAAAGCACCTGCTGTGGATCTTTCTTAAGCAAAGTGGTTTATTCTGAGTTGACGAATAATGTGGTCAGCGGAGGCTCTTGTGACTGTTTGAAGTGTACGGTGGAAACTTGTGCCTATCATCGCAACCAGCTTTGTACGCTGGATCAGATCCAGGTAACCGGCAATCATGCCGAATATTATACCCACACCGACTGTGCCAGTTTTAAACTGGCCGGCGGCCTGACTAACGAGGCCGGCATCTAATACAGCCATACAGGAAAAAAGGACATTCGATAGACAGAAGTCGAGCCTGATGCAACACAGGTGAGCTTCTGTCTGTTTTGTTTACTCGCAAGCAGTCGTGCTGCTTAAAAAGCTTATGACTCGGGTACTAGGATGAATGGGACCTAGGTTCGATTGATTAATTGAGCAGAAATCGGTATAATAATTGGTAAAAATAGGAAAGATTTGTCGATTATAGGCTATTTCATGAACCCGAGATAGGAGGCAAGAGTACATGGCAAAAATGATGGCAGTAAAAGATTTAGTGCCTGGATATGTTCTCGCAGACTCGGTTCTATCCGTCAAGGGTAAAGTATTGCTGGGGAAAGACGTGGAATTAACTCCCCGGCATATTACATTGCTCAATACCTGGGATGTCCAGAATGTATTTATCCAGACGGCCAATGAGCAGACTGCCGCCGTGGTGGAAGAGGTGCCAGAACCTCTGGTAGCGGATATGTCCCAGAAAGTAAGTTCAAAGAACTATTTGCAATTTGTCCAGGAATTCGATTCACTGGTAACCAATATTGCTCAGACCTTTGACTTTATCCAAAAGAGTAAGGTAATCCCATTAACGCCTTTACGGGAAGCGGCGGGGCAAATTCATGGTACAATCACGAAAAATGGCCTTGCTGTGGTGAACTATCTGCTGATTGGTGATTATAAGCTGGCAAACTTTGTTTCACGGCATTCCGTGATGGTTGCCTTTTTTGCCGGAAATATTGCCCGGCAAATGAAATGGAGTGAAGAGGATATCCGGGGAGTGGCTTTGGCAGGCCTGCTGCATGATGTTGGGAACCTGGCTGCCGGCAAGGTCAATGAATCCAAAACCCATTTAACTGAGACTGCGATGCTGCTGAAAAAGGCCAATGGCCTTACGCGCGAAATTATCCTGGGTATTATCCAACACCGGGAATGTATGGATGGCAGCGGTTTTCCAACGGCAATCCATGGGGATAAAATTCATCCTTATGCGAAGATCATTGCGGTGGCTGACTTATTTCATGTGCAGGCTTATACCGGTGAATATGCCAACCCTTTTCCGGTGCTAGAGACATTGTCGCATGAAATGCTGGGCAAGCTGGATACGGCGGTGTGCCATACCTTCATCAGCCAGATCCGCGATAGTTTACTCAACAATAAAGTGCAGCTCCAGGATGGCCGTGAGGCGGAAGTGATCTTTTTTCATCCGAATGGTTCTTCCTTGCCGCTCGTGCGCACAGCCGACGGACAGATCGTGGATTGTTCTCAGCGGGGGGCAGCCAGTATCAGCCGTGTTGTTTCACCCAATTAGAATCTTTGTGCCGGCTTGCAGGAAAAATTCAACCTTGCTGCGAAAATACAGCTTAAAAGCAAAGGAGTGAGGCTGATGGACGAACGTACTCATGCTGCGGAGCGTTTCAGGCTGAAAATTGGCGATACCGAACGTTCGGCAGAAGAAGTGGTTGCAGATTTGAAACACTATGGTGAGCCGGTTATTGAAGCCGTTTTAGAAACTCCGGGAACGGGCAGGACTGCAGCGGGAGCTTCGGTGATTCTTGCGGTTTCGGCTGCTGGACTGGATGAGCCGGGACTCATGCGCAAGCTGAATGAAGCAGGTGGCTGCATGTATCAAATTGCTTCTGTGACCAAATTAGCTTAGGTTGTGCATTAACTTTTCATACCATCATCAAAGCACCTGAGTGCGAACTTTGGGTGCTTTTGTCATGCCTTTGTCATGCCTTTGTTTTATGGATGATTTGACGAAAAAGTGTTTGCTTTTATGTTGCACTTACTAAAAAATACTCGCTTGCAGCTCGAAAGTATACTTGACAACAAACAAAAATAGCATTATGATTAAAAAGTGCTAAAAATTTAATACTGGTGTCCATGTGAAGTTTGCGGAAAGTCTTCTAACTACACACAAAGTAGCCGATGAAGCGTATAACCGTAAATGGATGGAACTCTGGAGAGCCCCTGCCAGCAGGGCGCCGAAGGTGCAAATCGGACTGATGATAAGACCGATGAAACTCTCAGGCAAAAGGACAGAGCATTAGGTGTACCGCAAAATTTATTTTGCGCCGTGCCTATTTGTTGTTCTTCAGAGTCAAATCATTGGATTTGACTTTTTTTATTTTATGGTCACTATTCAGTTAGCACGGAACCCGGTTCCTGGTCTGATGCAGATAAGCGAACGGGAATTTTGAATGAGAAGGGAAGCGTTTCGGGTGAAAAAACAATCTTTTAGACTGACTGCGATGGTTATTGCAATGCTGCTAATGGCAGGTATTTTAGCGGGGTGTGGCAGTTCGGCCTCCAATGATATTCGGATTGGGGTACTGAATGAGTTGACCGGCGGTAACGCGACAATGGGTAACTCAGCGACCAATGGAGCAAAGATGGCTATAAAAGAAGCCAATGCCAAAGGCGGTGTTTTGGGTAAACAACTGGCTGCTGTAGTTGCAGATAATAAAAGTGAGCCGTCCGAGTCGGCCAATGCTATGACTAAGCTGGCTACCCAGGATAGAGTCGTAGCGGTTACCGGTGTGTTTTCCAGTTCGAACGCCATAGCGACCTCCAATGTGGCGGAAGGGACGAAAGTGCCGTTTTTGGCTGTCGGTGCGACCAATCCGAAGGTAACAGTGGATGAAAAAAGCGGCAAAGTAAAAGATTATACCTTCCGGGTATGTTTTATTGATCCTTTCCAAGGAACAGTCGGAGCCAATTTTGTGCTCAATACCTTGAAGCTGCAGAAAGCTGCCATTCTGGTAGACAACAGCAGCGATTACAGCAAAGGGTTAGCCGCTTTCTTTAAAGATGCCTTTACAAAAGGTAATGGCAGTATCGTAGCTGAAGAAGCCTATTTGCAAAAAGATCAGGACTTTAAAACCATTCTAACCAAAGTGAAAGCGTTAAACCCTGAAGTGATCTATGTGCCAGGCTATTATGAAGAAGTCGGAAAAATCGTCCGCCAAGCCCGTGAGATGGGGATCGATGCTCCGATTGTCGGCGGAGACGGCTGGGATTCTCCGAAGCTTGTGGAAGTTGCCGGCGCTGCTGCTTTGAATCAGACTTACTTTACCAATCATTATTCTGTCGAAGATACCAATCCTGTTTCACAGGCTTTTGTAGAAGCCTATAAGAAAGAGTATGGCCAGGCTCCCGACGCTATGGCGGTGCTTGGCTATGATGCCGCCAATGTTTTGATTGATGCCATCAAGCGTGCGAATAGTGCTGATCCGGCTAAAATCCGTGAAGCCTTGGCTGCAACCAAAGACTATCCGGCCGTTACCGGATCAACCACTTTAAATGCCACTCATGATGCTGTGAAAAGTGCCGTGATCATTGAAATGAAAGATGGCAAGCAAACATTTAAGGCGAGCGTTAAGCCGTAGTGTTATGACCTCAATTTCCAAACCGCGGGAGTTGAGGTCATTTTTTTGTCAATGTGGAAGTCAGCCGGGTTCAGGGTGCAAATTTTGACCTTTTTTAGCGAATTTTAACGAAGTTTAATCAAACCTTAACGTTGCCGCAATCACTCGCATGATATGATGAAATCAAATTCATTGCAGTCAATGAGGAGGATGCTTTATGCGAGGGCTGAAATTGCCGCAGGTGCAAGGGCAAGGGCTGAAATCAAGTATCAAAACGTATGTGTTAATTGGCCTGATTGGCATGATTAGTCTGTTCATGGCGGTACAAGTGATCTACAGTATCACGCAGTATCAGACCAGCATGGAAAAGAAAGTCCAAGAGCAACTCAAAGCGCGGGCCGGGGAAATAACCAATAACTTAAATGCCCGGTTTGGCCAGATTGGCAAATATACCGAGCTTTTGGCCTACAACATTGAAGCGATGCCACGGTATGATTCGGAATTATTGCTTACGATGATTGAAAAATATATCGCCTCCGAACCTTTGGTGGTTGGAGGCGGCTTTTGGTTCGAACCGAATGTTTTTCGCAGCGATTTGCGCTACTACGGCCCCTACAAGTATAAAGACGGTCAAGGAAAAATTACTTTGACCTGGGACTACAGTAATGCGGACTATGACTATTTTAAATACGATTGGTATAAAGCAGGTCTGGTAACAACCAATAAGGTGGTCTGGAGTCAGCCCTATGAGGATGCCGTGACCAATGTTGCCATGATTACCTCCACCAGTCCGATTAAGAAAAATGGCAAGGTCATTGGTGTGACAACCTTTGATATCGGCTTGAAGGAGTTTGAGGACTATATCCGAAGCCTAAAAATCGGTCAGAACGGCTATGCTTTTCTGGTTAGCGGTGAAGGCAACTATTTGGGGCACCGGGATACCGGAAAGAATCTCAAGGTAAAAATCACTGAAGAGCAGGATGAAGCACTGAAGGCGCTCGGCAAAGAAATTACCCAGGCCACTGCGATAACATTGACACAAAGCAGCAGCTTCGGAGAGGATGACTTTATCGCGTTTGCACCGATTGGCGACACGGGAATGAAACTGGTGCTTGTTTATCCGGTGCAGGAAGCTTATCAGGAAGTCAAACAGGTCCTTATAACGAATATCGGGATATTTCTGCTGTTGGTAGTGCTTATGGCCTTCATGATCAGCAAGGGCTTTAATAGCAGAATTGGTGTTCCGTTAACACAGTTAGTGCGGGATGCGGATCAAATTGCGCAAGGAAATCTCGCTTTAAAAGTCAAGATTTCCACCCAGGATGAAATTGGCAAGCTGGCCAGCAGCTTTAACAAGATGGCGGAAAACTTGCGTGACATGATCGAACAGGTCTTGCAGCTGGCCGAGCATGTTGCCGCGTCGGCCGAGCAGCTGACTGCCAATGCCGAACAGTCGGCCCATGCCACTCAGGAGGTCGCCCAGGCTATTCAGCTGGTTTCCAGTGGAACCAACGAGCAAGTTCAGCAGCTAAGTGCGACGGTAAGCGGCGTTGAACAGGTTTCAACCGGTGCCCAGTTGGTCATGGAAAACGCCGATGCTGCCGCGATGACTGCCGAACAAACGGCCCGGACTGCTCACGAAGGCCGCAAGGCCGTCGCTGATGCCATTGATCAGATGACAAGCTTAGAATCAAGCATCCATCATACGGCGCAGGTTGTATCGCTGCTGGGAGAGCGCTCCAAGGAGATCGGACAGATCATTGATACCATCTCAGGCATAGCCGGACAGACCAATTTGCTGGCTTTAAATGCCGCCATTGAGGCGGCGAGGGCGGGAGAGCAGGGAAGAGGCTTTGCTGTTGTGGCGGAGGAAGTCCGGAAGCTGGCTGAACAGTCGCAAACGGCAGCCAAACAGATTACCGAACTGATTCAGGAGATCCAAAGCGAAACTCAGCAAGCTGTTCAGGCCATGCAGTCCGGTACCAGCGAGGTTAAATTGGGAGCTGAAGTGGTTCAGCGTGCCGGTGAGGATTTTACCGGAATCGTAACCCTTGTCGAGCAGGTAACCGCTCAAGTAAAAGCTATTTTGGCTTCATCACGGGATATGGCAGGAAAAAGCCGGCAAGTCGTAGGCCTGGTTGGCAACATTGACCAAATTAGCAAAGAAAATTCCGATCAAGCCCAGAACGTATCAGCAGCAACCCAGGAACAATCTGCAGGCATGGCTGAGATTGCCCAGTCCAGTCAGGATTTGGCCCAAAGGGCTCAGGAATTGCGGGAAATTGTCAGCCGGTTTCATATTTAAACTAGAGGAAGCGGCGCTCCATCAGGGGTGCCGCCTAAATTTCTGCCGATGGATGAAACCCAGGCTTTACAAATCCAGCTGGAAAAATTATCATATAATTAGTTAGAGCTAACTAATTAGGGAGGGGGAACTTTGAACCGGAAGCAGTTTTTGACTGGTTGCTTAACCGGTGCTGTGGCAGCCGGTTGCAGCGCATGGGGATATTCCTGGCTTGCAAAGCCAGAGGAGCATGTGCCGAGAAATACGGTAGGCTTACAGCCTGTTAAAGATTTCAATCAAGTGGAAACGGAAATCCTTTATCTGGCGTCATTAGCACCAAGCGGACATAATGCTCAGCCCTGGGTGATTACTGTAAATAGCCACAACCATTGGATGATTGGGTCGGATAGAAGCCGGTGGCTGCCTGTGGTGGATCCTGAGAACCGAGAGTTAGTCTTATCAATTGGCGCATTTTGCGAAAATCTGGCCGCTGCGGCCAATAGCTATGGCTATGCTGCCGAATTTAACCCTGTGGGAAGCAATGGTTTTAGTACCCAGCTGGTGGAAGTCTGCCTCAGCAAAAGCCGGGAAAACATTGGCTCTGACCAAGCTCTCAGGGGCCGCAGAACCATCCGGAAGCAAATACTGGCGAACCCCATCGGGGATGAAGACCTTCGCTATTTAATGGGCAGTCAGTCTGATGGGATGACTTTTCATCCTGCACAATCCCGTGAAGGGATTTATTTGCGTCAAGCCACCTTAGCAGCCAATGAAGCTCAGCTTGCCAGTGATGCGGCTCAGGCTGAACTGGCCGAATGGATTCGCTGGAAAGCTGAGGAGGCCAAGGAACATGGCACCGGCCTTACTCCTGAAAGCATGGAAATGTCAGGTGTCATACGCTGGCTTGCCAAAAACTTCTTAACGAAAAAGGACGTAATGGAAAATACCTTTCGGAAAGAAACTTTAAAACTGGTTAGGGAACAGGTCGAAAATTGTGCCGGATGGCTCCTTGTGCGCAGCGCCGGTCAAGGGCTTGCGAGTTTGCTGCAGGCAGGCAGAGTGCTTGAGGCGGCCTGGCTGAGGGCTTTTGAAAAGTCCATTGCCTTTCACCCCATGACGCAAATTCTGGAGGAGCCTGCGCTAAAATCCGCATTGGCACGGGAGTTTGAAGACAAAAATATCCAATTTATTATCAGGGTAGGGTATGTTCGCCAATATCCGCAGCCGGTCAGTATTCGCCTGCCGCTGGACCGGATGATCAAAAGTAGCCAGCCCTAGATGCTTTACAGGAGGAATATGGTGGAAACAGAAGCACTGATTGTTCAATATATTGACCGGCTTTCAGAATCCATGCGGCATTCGATGCGCCGGTATAAAGAGGAAAACACCGGCAGTGAACTATTTAATCTGACCATTACGCAATTACATTACCTTCATGCCATTCATGAGCTCAATGGTCCCACGTTTAAACAACTTGTTGATAAATTTCAGGTTCAAAAGTCTACCGTTACCGATATTGTAAACCGGCTGGTTAAGCGTAACTTAGTGTTTAAGCAGCAATCCCAGGAGGATTTACGTGCTTTCCATGTTTATTTGACAGATAAAGGGTTAGGTTTATTAGCGATCGAAAATCAGGGGTACTTTTATTTTGCCCACAAGATGACCCGGTGTCTCAATGAGCAGGAGAAGGAACAGTTCACAACATTATTAAAGAAAATTGTACGCGATATTGAAAAATAAAAAAATTTCAGCAATTAGTTAGTTTAGACTAACTAATTAAAAGAGGAGGAAGAATCAGATGAGAGTCAAAAAAATAATCGCAACGCTTTGGAGCCTGTTTTTATTAGCAGCCGTCAGCATGAGCCATAATTTTGTGCTTGCCCAAGGTACGCCCATCCGGGTTGAAGCTATCGAGAATATTAGCTCACAGCATCATCACTTGCATGACCGCGTGCCTTTTAAAACCGTGACCGACCTATGGGTAGACGATAGGGTCATGATTCCGGCCGGTACTGTTGTTGAGGCAGTCATTACAAAGCTAAAAAGGTCCGGAGCCTGGGACCAAGACGGTGAACTCGAAGTCACTTTTTCTTCAATAACAGCCAGTGACGGACGAATATTAGCCATGACCGGCACGTTGGCAAAGCGCGGCGGAAAGCCTAATTTCCTGATTCGCTATTCGCTTGGCGGTGTTTTTGTCAAAGGGAAGGCGGCTGTGATCCAAGCCGGTGAGCAAGCTGAGGTACAAATAGCAGCCGATACTCCAGTACATATCGCTGCTAAGTCTGAAACAGACTCAGTGAATAAAGAAAAATAAATCCCTGATTCGAACGAATCAGGGATCAGGATTGAATTACTTTTTGGGCAGATTTGGGTGCTGCAGAAATTCTGACAGGGGTTGGTTATTGATATAAAGCTGCTCAATAACCCCATAACCATCTTTGAGACGAACGGCAGCCACCGCGGTTGTACCGGCATGCTCACGATAAGCGGTTTCTGCGGCTGTGGTCAGATCTTCAGGCAGATAATAGCGTTTAAACGGAAGCTCAACCTGGATGATGTCATCCTGGACAGAACTGATTTTCACTTGAATGTAGGCACTGTGGGGAGGTACGGCGCGGCTGATGCCGCGAATATAAGCATGGTTTTGGCTGTCCCGGTCAATCCAGGCATAGGCGGTCTGACCATAAAGCCATGCCGTATTGTCAAGACGGGGGCCAGCCGCTTGCTGAAAGCGCAAATCCATGTAGCGCCCCTTGAAGGCATCGTAAGGATCAACAGGGGCGGTTTGCCAATAGAATTTTTCCCCGGTTTGCAGGATGTTTTCCCAGTGCCAGGCCATATAAAGGGGAACTGACAATTGCAGGATGGCAATCACGATCAATAACAGCATACGTGCTTGTTTCATGTTCCACCTCCGCCTTTACGCCGTACCATATAGAGATTAGCTCCCAAAAAGGCAAGGCCCAGCAGCATAAAGACCAGCCCACGGATGATAAAGCTGAAATGGATATCCAGGAAGCGGGCGGCAATGACTGCTGCCAGCAGCAGCATTCCGGTATTCACCAGCCCCAACTGCTGCCGGTGAACTCCGGTACGGATGGTACGGAGACTGATATAAAGAAAAAAGAGATTGACTAAAATAGTAGCCGCCATCCCGCTAAGGTCAACCAGATTGAGCAGATAGCCGCCGGCAACGATGAAAGGGGCGAATAAGACCGGCAGGTCCTGCCAGCCACAACGGCGGACAAACTGGTTTTGAGCAGATAGCAGCAGAAGCAGGACGATCGTGACTAAGCTGGTTTCAGGCATGGAAGGGGAAAAACGAACATCAAGCTGATCCCAGAAGCTGTTGAAGGTCAGCAGGAACAGTAATCCGGTACTTCCGGCTAAACCGATGAAACGAAAAGGCATTGACCAGCCTTCCTTGCCGGTATAAAACCATAACCGGCCCATTAAAGCATTGCATGTAAATAAGGCGCTGTAAATCAACAGACTGAACTGGTTGATGAAGCGGCTGAATAGGGCTGTAAAAGCAATATAAAAACAAAGGTTGGCGACCCAGCAGGTAATGACCGTGGTATTGGCATAGCGCTCCAGCTTGATTAACCGGTAGTAATGAGGTATGACCAGCCCCAATAGCAGCAGCAGCCAGGACCACTGCGATTCAAGGCTGAAAGAGCTGCCGGTGGTCCAGGCCGTCAGCCCAAGGGTATAAAAAATACCGACACTGCGCGAGCTTAAGAGATAAATGACCGGTAAAGACAAGAGCAGCCAAGTACGCAAAAACGCATCAGTATCTTCGGTCAGGTGATAAGTTTGCCCGACCAAAGCCATTGATGCGCCAATCATCAGAAATTGAAAAGTGCCGGCTGATTCACGCCAGACAAGACTGTCTTGTTTCTTATACAGGGTTAGGCCTGAAATGATTTGCGAGAGCAGCAATAATGCAACTGCAATCAGCAAACGGGTGATTTCAGACAGGCTTTCCCAATTGTGCGCCAAAATCAAAATAACTCCTAAGCCTACCAGAATGACGCCAATCACTCCGAAGATCAGAAGCACAGTGCGTGTTCCCAGTGTAGATTCCGGTACTCCATAATGGCGTCTTAAATTTTCAGCCGCTTCAGGAGTTAAAATGCCTTTGCTGACCAGGTCAGGCAGTTCGCGGTATAACCATTCAACGGCTTTTTTGCTCATAGGCAATTCTCCTAATAGATTTTTTCAACTCTAGTATAATGCTAAATGGCAAAAAAGACCAGTATGTTGTTTGATTAGCAGAAATTAAGGATAAAAACCGACAGGCCGGTCATGACCATCACCGCAGCATAATCTCTAGCTGTCAAGACGACCCGGCTGCGGAAACTACTCATTCGGCGGTTGGCAAAACCTCGTAATTCCAGACTTAAGGCCATGGTTTCCGACCGGCTGACTGCTTTCAGGACCAGCGGTTTTAAAATGGCTGCATAGGCGGTCAGCCGTTTCAGCGGGTTGCCTTGTGACCGGTAACCGCGGCAGGCTTGTGCTTCCTGGATGGCTTTGCTTTCATTTAAAAAATCAGGGATAAAGCGAAGAGCAGCAGTCAGCATGAAGGCATACTCATGAGGAACACGGCATTGGGACACCAGCGCAATGGATAAATCCTGCATGCGGGTTGTTGCCAGCAGAATGAAAAAAACCAGGGTCATGGCAGTCATTTTCAGTGCGGTGGTGATGGCAAGCGTAGTATCACCACTTAGGGCAAGCTGTATTCCTGCCAGCAGTGCAGCAAACAGCAATAGGCTGGCAATCCCTTTATAGACGGTTGCCCGTACCTGTGAGGCAACCAATAACAGCAGCTGGCCGGCAATCAGCAAGCCTAAAGCAGTCATCGACTGCAGCATAATCGACCATAAAGTAATGAACAGGGTGAGTAATAACTTTGTCAGTGGGGCAAACTTTTGCATCATGGTTTTCTCCTTAACTTCTGGCTCAGTTCACGGATGAGTGGCTCCATCAGGCAAGTTTGCCGGATGCCGAAGGCGGCAACAGACCGGGAGATGGTGAAGGCCGACGGTGCCGATAATCCCCAGGCGGCAAGGTCTTCATGCTGAAATAACTCCGCTGGGGACCCATCAAAACCTTTGCGGCCATGATCCATGACGATAACCCGCTGGGCATGGTGGGCTAGAATTTCCATATCATGTGTAATGAGGAGAATGGTTTTCCCCTGAGCATGCAGTTTGTTTAGTAAAGCAAGCAGTTTTTGGCATTCCTGGGCGTCCTGGCCGCTGGTCGGCTCATCGAGAATGAGCAGGGCAGGCTGCATCGCCAAAGCCGAGGCGATGGCCAGCCGCTGTTTCTGGCCACGGGAGAGCGTGCTGGGATAAGCGCCGGCAAGTGCCGAAAGGCCTGTTACGGCCAGGGCTTCCTGCGTGTAAGCCTGGATTTGCTCCGGACTGTAGCCTAACTGCTCCGGTCCGTAACTTACTTCGCTGAAAACAGTATCCCGGAAGATTTGGCGGTCCGGGTTTTGAAAAACATAACCGATGTGATGGGCCATATCGGCTGGCGAATACGGCTTTGTACTGGTTCCATGCAGCAGAATGTCGCCGCTTGTTGGCTTTCTTAGGGCCATCAGCAAACGCGTTAAGGTGGTTTTGCCACTGCCGTTTCGTCCGGCTATGGCTAAAAACTCACCGGCATGAATGGTGAGAGAAACCTGTTGAATTGCCTGAGTCTGGGCTTTATAACTAAAATCGACTGAACAACATTCAAGCATAGTGCCGGGCCTCCTTAGCCAAAACGGCCATTAGTTCGTCAATTGCCTCCTGCTCATTGCGCCAGGCAGCCAGTTTGCAGCCGGTTTGCGCCTCCAGGGACAGCTTGAGCTGCCAGAGGGGCGGCAGGGCTTCGGGGGTAATGGACTTGGTCCACATGGTGGTCAGTACAGTTTCAGGGGAACCGGCTTGCACGACTTTTCCCTGATCAAGCAGGATAAATTGATCGGCATAGGGCAAAAGCTGGGTGATATTGTGTTCGACCACCAGAATGGTCAGTCCGCGTTGCTTGTTAAGGGCTCCCAATAACTGATACAAGGTCGCGGTCCCTTCAGGATCAAGCGCTGAAGAGGGTTCATCCAGTACCAGAACGGATGGATTGGCGGCGAGGACGCTGCCGATGGCCAAGCGTTGCTTTTGACCGCCGGACAAGGATGCCACCTCCGCTTTTTCATAGCCGGTCAGCCCTACTGCGGCCAATGTTTCGCGTGTACAGCGGGCAATGTCGGCTTCGGACATTCCCTGGTTTTCCAGGCTGAACGCAATTTCCTCTTCGACCGTCATGGTGACCAGTTGAATCTCATAATCTTGCAGGACACTGCCAACGGTGCACGCCAGCTCCGGCATACTGCTATCCGTGGTGACAGTGCCTCCCACCGTGACGGTGCCTGATAAACTGCCGCCAAAATAATGGGGAATGGCTCCGGCTACAGCCAGGCACAGGGAAGTTTTGCCGGCTCCGCTTGGTCCCAGCAAAGCCGTGAAAGAGCCGCTTTCGACATGAAGGGTAATATGATCTAGGACTTTATGCGGATGCTGGTAGGCATAACTAAAGTTTTGAACTGTGATCGCTGACATGGTGGGATTCCTTTCCGTCAAATAGCTTTTTAGCAGGGAAATAAAGCAGCTGTGTGATAATCGCATTAATGGAGGCTACCGTAAAAACAACCGGCATCATGGCATATAAGTAAACGGACATGGGTAGGGATAACACAATCTTTAAGGTGGTAATAAACGTCAGGCCACTGGCCACGGTGGTTATAAAGCCGGTAAGGGCGGGCTTTATATTGAGTTTCCCGAAGGAGACATTGGCCAGCGCGCATACTAGCAAAGCGCACACAACAGCACCAACCGGCTCGCTGAGCAGGTTTCCGTAAGGGAAAGCCGATTTGGAAGTAGGGATATTGATAGCCGCAGCAACCAGGCCAATACCGAAAGACTGGCCAATACTCGGTTTGGTTAAATTAATCGCAATGCAATACATGGCAATGGTCCAGTTAGGTGTAATTCCACCGATGCTGGGGCTTACCAAATGCAAAATAGCCCCTATGGCCAATAACAGGGTGGTAATGGTGACCCAACGATAAGAACCACCTTTGGTTTTTTCGTACACTTTCAGTTCACTTGACTGATTTTCGGTTTTCATGAGACATTCCTCCCTGATGTTTATAATAAAAAGTTAAAAATAAAAACAAAAAAACCCCGCGTCTCTATAGTTCATATAGGGACGAGGAGTTTACCCGCGGTACCACCCTGATTGGCTATTATATATAGCCCAGCTTACTCGGTACGGGAACATGTTCCGATACCGGCTTCCTGTTAACGGCGGAAGAATTCCGACAGCGCCTACCCCACCGGAGTGGATCGGACTGTATCTACTAGGCCCATTCGACATTCTGAGCAGTGCCAAACTTTCACTACCATTGGCTCGCTGAACCCCCCGGGAATGTGTACTCTTCCTAGTCATTGATGATCGCACTATTGATTTAAACGAAGTATAGCAGTCCGGAGCGGTTTTTGTCAATGCCTAATTTAATATTCGCCCGCTTTTTCCAATTATTACAAAAAACAACGGATGATCCAGGGGGCCACAAGGGCGGTAAATACGCCGGTCAGGGCCATGGATACACCAGCCATAGAGCCTTGCTGCTCTCCTTCGGTCAGAGACATGGCTACCCCTTGGCCGTGACAAACCATTCCCATCGCCAGCCCCCGCACGGACGGATCACAAACCGCAAACTTATTTAACAAAATGAGGCCGAAGACTGAACCGAATGTGCCGGTTGCTACGACGAAGGCTGCGGCCAGGGAAGGATCACCGCCAGCCAGCCGGGCGACTTCGACGGCAAAAGGAATGGTCGCTGACTTTGGTGCAATCGATGCGATGACGATTGCAGACAGGCCGCCCCACTTGGCAATCAACATGGCTGTGGCCATGGACAGCAATGATCCGAAAATGACACCGGCAGCAATGGAAACCGCATATTGTTTAAGCAAGTGACGGTTTTTATAGACCGGAACAGCCAGAGCTACCGTTGCCGGGCCGAGGAAATAAGTCATGATTTTCATACCCGGTACATAAGCCTGGTAGGGCAGCTCTGCCACGATCAGAAAAGCGATGACAATTGAGGTACTGATCAGGATGACATTGACCAGCGGATGCCGGAAACGCGCAAAAAGAGAACGGCCAATCCAATAGGCCAGAAGCGTGATGAGGATTGTTGCCAGAACGATCAGCGGCTGGTACATGGGTGTTTCCTCCTGGCAAGTTTTTGACCCAGGCGGCCGATGGCAAAAAACGGCAGCGCAGCACCCAGGACAATCGCTGCAGCCAACACCAGGCCGTTATCCCAGAATAAGCTTCCCCAATTCATCAAGCCAACGGCAATCGGGATAAAGAAAAACAGCATATGCTTCAGCAAGAAATCGGCAGCCAGTTGTACTTGCTCTACTTTAATGATTCCGGCTGTCAATAAGCCGAAGAGCAGGACCATGCCGACAACTGTTCCGGGAATAGGGAGTTCTGCCCATTCGACCAGTGTGCTGCTCAACCAGGTGATCAACCACAGAATAGATAGTTGTTTGAAAAAGACTAGCAAATTTTTTATCATTATCGCCCCCGTTTCGCTTCACTCATAGGGTTAGTATTGTACATTCCCGGGGGAAAATCCTTTGTACTTAACCGGTTGATCTATGTTACAATAACCGTAACTTAATGGAGCCGATGAGGTTAGCAGGAGCGAAAGGGGGATTCAAATGGCTGAAGAACGGATAACCAAGACTGAAGCGGCCAGTCAGGTCCGGCAAATGGGGCGGATGATGGCGTCTTTATATTATCATATGAGCTGTCAATTGATTGAGGCCGTGGGCGCAGAAAAGGCCAAGCAAATCATCCAAAGGGCCATCGAAGCTTTGGGGAATGAGCGGGGAGCCGAACAAAAAGAAAAAGTGGTAGCCGCCGGCTATGCGTATGTGCCGGAGAATTACGGCAAAATTCCGGATTTGCCATCTTTAGGCTGGGACGTTCAGCCTGTACAAGACGGTGAAAATGCCACGCATCTTCAAATTCATTATTGTCCGTTTGCCGAGGTCTGGCAGCAGAAGGACTTTGCGGAATTCGGCAGGCTCTATTGTTTTATTGATCAAGCCAAATATCGCGGCTTTCACCCGGACAGTCAACTGGTAACCTTGAAAAATGTCCTAGAAGGGGACGAATTTTGTGAAATGGTGTGCCGGAAGGCAAAATAAAGCCTAGACGGAATTGTTAAATTAGAAAAGGGTAAATCGCCGTTTTATGGTGATTTACCCTTTTGGTTTTGAAGTTATAATGTATTATTTCCCATGCTCTTTGAACACAGCGGGCAATTTTGCAGGGAGAAGGGCTGCTCCAGATGCGCTTGGGCTAAAAGCGGCAAGTTGCGGAACACCTCAGCTGTCGGGCCGTCTTTTAAAATGCTGCCGTTGGCCAGGACGATAGTCCGCTCGCATAAGTCAAGGGCCATGTCCAAATCGTGGGTTGCTATAATTTTGGTGTGGGTAAAGGTGCGCAGCAGCTCAATGAGCTGGCGTCTAGCCCACGGGTCCAAAGCCGCAGTAGGCTCATCCATGACGAGGATGGCCGGTTCCATAGCCAGCACAGTGGCAATGGCGACAGCCCGCTTTTGACCGCCCGACAGCCGGTAGGGCGGGCGGTCCGAGAGTTCCAGTGCGCCGACCGTTGTTAAAGCCGCCGTAACCCGGGCTTTCACATCGGTGGAAGGCAGGCCCATGTTTACCGGGCCGAAAGCGACATCTTCGTATACGGTCGGCATAAACAGCTGATCATCGGGATTCTGAAAAACCATCCCGACGGTGCGCCTGATTTGCGGCAGTGTTTGCTTGGTCACCGGAAAGCCGCCGATATTGACAGTACCGGCTGTTGGCAGCAGTACTCCGTTTAAATGAGAAAGCAAGGTTGTTTTTCCCGAGCCGTTGGCACCGACAATGGCAACTGATTCGCCGTGGCCGATATGCAGTGAGAGGGCACTCAGCGCTGCGGTTCCGTCGGGATAAGTATAGCTGAGATCAGTGATATCCAGAGTGTGATGGCTCATGGTAGTCCTCCTGTTATGAAAGTTCCCAGCCATTGTGGGAGATTGACCAGACGGCACAGGCTGAAAAAGAGCAGCCAGCCGGCAAAATAAAGCAGGTCAGGCTTCTTCCGGGCAGCGGTGGTCTCTAAGATAATATGGCCATCATAACCGCGGCACAGCATGGCTTGATAAATTCGCTGTGCCCGGGCAATCGTCCGCAGCAGCAATTGACCGAGCAGCGAACCCCAGGCCTGGTAGCCTATTCCGGAATTGTGGCAGGAACGCAATTGATAGGCCTGCAATGTTTTCAGCACTTCTTCCAGCAGTACGTGAATGTATCGGTACATGAACAGGATTTGGACAACCAGCGGCTGAGGCACCCCCAGCCGGTAAAGAGTACTGCAGATGGCATGGATACCGGTTGTTGCAATTAGGATCAGCGCTGCTGTGATGGTCAGGATTAGCTTGACTGATATGGACAGGAAGGAAATCCAGCCGCCCGTAACGACCAGCGGCCCCACGGCGGCGACCGGAACCCGATCGAAAAGCGGATTGAACAGCCCGATGAAAAGAATCACCGGTGCAACCAGCAGCAAGCGTTTGAGTAACAGCTGATATGGGAGGCGTCCCAGCGTTATCAAGACAATAGGGTAAAAAACACAAGGAATCAGTCCGGTCACTTCATAACGCGAGAAAGAGGCTATGACCATGATAAAAGCAAGGGTTGTTCCCAGTTTGGTTCCGGCACCAAGCTGGTGAATCGGGGTTTTTTGCAGAGCCAGTTCATCTAAAGTACGTAAATCCAGCCAATTTGACTCAAGTTTTACCATAAACATCCTCTTTTATATTAAAGTTCAAGCTGTGGATGATAAAAAGAAAGGGATACGTGCCATAAGCCGTATCCCTTAATATTCTACGAACGCTTTGCTGCTACCTGCAAGCCTTTGCCGATCAATGCGGCTAACAGCAGGGTAATGAACGATCCGACTAAACCGGCCAGCGATGTTCCGGTATCCACAGACGGCCAGGCTGCTGGCTGGCCTGATTCAACCGGTGCTGCAACCGGTTCGGAAACTGCCGGCTTGAAATTGTAATCCGGGAGGATTGCGATTTTTTCCTGCAACTCAGCGAAGAAGCCATGAACTTCATCAGCGGCAGTCAGTTCCTCATCCCCTGTAGTGGCGGCTACAGACCATTCGAGGCCATCGGGATTACTGGAGGCAAACCAGGATAAAGCGCCACCGGTAATGAGCGCAAACAGGAGAAATACGGTGAATACCTTTTTGATGGACAGGCTTCCCAACGGTTGGCCTGAGGCTGTATTTTGCAGGATTTCCGGTGCCTGATGATATACAAAGCTAATCACAGCCGCCGTAATAAAGCCTTCCACAAGGCCGATTGCCAGATGAATCGGCTGCATCAGCAGGAAAAACGTTGAAAACGGTAAGGCGGTTATTCCGGAGAAAAAGGTTTCCAGAACGACTCCAAACGCACCCAACTGGAGGCCGATGACGGCAGTAAGCACAGAGGCCAGCGTAATCCGGCCTTGTGTTGGCTTGTTTCCGGTCAGCGGCTTGTAAATGAATGGGTAGGCCAGATAACACGGAATAAAGCCCATATTAAAGATGTTACAGCCCAGGGCTAACAGTCCGCCGTCCGCAAAGAATAAGGCCTGGACTGCCAAAATAGAGGCGATGGTGAGAAAGGCGGCGTGGGGACCCAGTAGGATGGCTAATAAAACACCACCGCCGATATGACCGCTGGAACCGGTCGCCGGTATCGTAAAATTAATCATCTGGGCCGCAAAAACGAAGGCTCCTAAAACTCCCATCAGCGGAACCTTTTGTTCGTCACCGTCCTTTTGAACCTTGCGGGCCGCATAAGCTAATGTACCAGCGGCTGCTGCCCACATCGTACCGCCGATGACTGGCGAAATCAGTGCATCTGCCATATGCATAAGAGCATCACTCCTTTGAATTTGTGTGAATACGATCAATCCTTGGTGTCTCCGTAGCCGGACATAAAAAAGTGACCACGCAAGAAAGCCCCAACTGTATTGGAGCATGACCTTCGTAGTCACTTCGACAAGCCTTCATGGCCGCATTGAATAATTACTTGATACGCCATTTATTACCAAAAACCTTCTTTTAGAAAGCTTTTGCGCAGAATATTTATGCGATTAAGTTTATGCAAATGCGTATGACAGTATGCAGCAATCTAAAATTTTACAGAGGAAATAGCGAGGGTGTGCTGTTTAATGGACCTGGATAACCTGGTCGATCAGTGCACTCGCTTGTTCAACTGGAATTTCCCGGACTAAAACCACTTCACTAATAAGAATTTGAAGGGCATTTTCAAGCATGGATTTATCGGTTGCCCCGAGTTTCTTTTTGCTGCTAATCCGGGTTAAATCGCGGATCACCTCAGCGCCTTGATAAATATTACCACTTTTTAATTTAATAATATCCCGGCGGTAGCGTTGGTTATCCCGGCAGTTATTGTCGGTCTCACCGTCATAGAAGGTGGCTAGCAATTTTTCCAGCTCTGCCGCAGTGACGATAGGGCGAATGCCAAGTTGCTGGATTTTGTTGACAGGGATCGATACTTGCATGTTTCGATGAACAATGTTCACCATATAGTATAGCTGAGTATCCCCCATGATTTCTCTTTCTTCAATTGCGAGAATGACGCAGCCGCCTTGCATTGGATAGAATATTTTATCACCAATTTGAAACATGTAGTTACCCCCTAACTGATACGAACTATTATATATGCAAAACGCCAAAAAATCAAATAAAACATTATTCTAGCACAAGATGAAAAAACATGTCAATATTTTCTTGGGGTAATAATGGACTATAACAAGCTAGATTCAACTGCTATAGCAACAATGATTTAAGGCAGTCTTACTTTGAATCGTCCTGCTGAGGAGAGCTCCTGACTTCAAGCGGAGTTTCAAAATAATGGTTGGTACGGGGCGTTGCCAGGCTGACTCCTGCCTGCTCCAGAATGTTTAAAATTTCAAAATTGATTTCCTGCTTAATGTTCAGGTATTCTTCCCACACGGTTGTACTTGTGAAAAAATAGCAGAAGATATTCAAAGCATTGTCGCTGACTGAATCGAATTTGACAAAAATGGTTGTGTTATCGATTCCCTGATGCCGGACTAAAGTTTGATGAATCTGGTGCAGGCATTTTTTTAAGACATCCGTGGAGGTTTGGTGGCTGACTCCCAAGTTGAAGGTAATGCGGCGCATTTCCCGCTTCGTGTAATTGAAGATCGGCGCATTGACCAGATTGGCATTGGGTACGGTCACCAAGGCATGCTCGAAGGTTCTAATTTTCGTGCTGCGGAAATTAATATCCGTAATGGTGCCTTCAATTTCACTGGTTTTGATCCAGTCGCCGATGCTGAACGGTTTATCGGTGATGATGACAATGCCTGAGAAGATATTGGCCAGCAAATCCTTGGCTGCCAGGGCAAAGGCCAGGCCGCCAAGGCCCAAGCCGGCAATGAATCCATTGACATCATAACCCCAATTGCTGGCGATGACCACAAAAGCCAATGCGATAATGAGAAAACGCAGCACTTTAGAAAAGAAAGGAATCAATATTTGGTCTACATTCATATCCAGCAGCTTTCCAAGGGCAGCTGTATCCTGACCATAGAGCTTGACCAGACGGTGAATGCCCTGGGCTGTAAAAATAACAATAAAGGAACTGAGCAGCCGGTTGAGCAACGGTTCATAGCTGAGTGGCAGATAGTTCTTAAAGCTCAGATACAAACCAATGAGCATCATCATGTTCATCAAAGGAGATTTAAACGCTTTGAGAAAAAAGGCATTTGGGTCGAGGCTTGTACTGCTGAAGACTCTTGTCAGGAACGACATCATGTAGTTTGCAAAGATTTTTCTGAGCAGTAAAAAGGCGATCAGGATGATCAGGGATGTTCCTAAGCGGGCCAAATGCGTATAGCTAAACAGGTAGTCTGTTATTTGAAGCGCTGTAGTAACAGCCGTGTTAAATTCAGACGGCATGCAATACCTCCTTGTTTGCGAAGTTTCTTTCATTTTAAAGGTTCATGGCTCAAGTTTCAACCGTCTTAGGTCTGGAACTGCCGTATTTGCCATTATTTTCATGAGCAGGATGGGTTGCAGCAAGCGGCTTTCAGCAGGGTTTAACAGGTGCTATGGTTAATATAACAGGATAACCCTAACAGGCTTTGTTAAACAACCTGTAACCTTTAGGAGCGACTGAACATGTTTGATATTGTAATAAAAAATGGAATTTTGATTGATCCGGAGCAGTTGACCAGGCGAATGGGCCATCTTGGCATTAAAAACGGCCGGATTGCTGCGATTACCCAGCAGGAGATTCAGGGAACGGTGGAGATCGATGCCACAGAGCGCATTGTATCTCCGGGGTTTATTGATATTCACGGGCATGTCGATCTGGATGCTTATTGTGGCGAACTGTCCTTGCGTCAGGGAATTACGACAACAGTCGGAGGGAATTGCGGTCTTAGTCCGGTTGATATCGAAGCATTTTTCACCGCTCATGAAACCAACGGTTTTATGATTAACCAGGCCGAGATGATCGGCCATTCCATCAGCCTGCGGGAAAAAGTGGGCGCCCATGATCCGCTGCAGCCGGCGACCCCGGAGCAACTGGCCCAGATGGTCCATATGGTGGAAAAAGCCTTTGAGGACGGCGCCTGCGGTTTATCGCTCGGACTGGCTTATGCACCCGGCAGTTCCAATGATGAAGTTTATCAATTAAGCAAGCTGGCGGCGCGCTATGGGCGCGTCGTTGCGGTTGATACCAGAATGAAGACAGGCATAGATATGTATTCGCTGGTCGAAGTAATTGATATCGCGCGGCAGACGGGGGCGCGGGTGCAAATTTCCCATCTGGTTTATCAGTATGGCACCGGGGTGGTCGATGAAGCCCTGGCCGTGATTAACCGGGCTCGGGCGGATGGCCTGGATATCCGGTTTGACAGCGGGATGTATACGGAATGGGCCACTCATATTGGGGCCGTTCTTTTTAATGAAGATTCGCTGGAGCTGAATGGCTGGAAACTGGAAGATATTTTAGTCATTACCGGCAAGTATAATGGACAACGGTTGACGCCGGAGATCTATCAGGAGTTGCGCAGTTTGGCACCGCATACGGCGGTAGTCGTGCTAACCGGGATTGAGGAAGAAATTTATTTGGCCCTGACTCATCCCTATGGAATGCCTTCAACAGATACCGGAGCTTATGCGCCGGGTGAGGGACATCCGCAAATTGCCGGCAGCTTTCCCCGGTACTTCCGGAAATTGGTTGGTGAGCGATATGAACTAACCATCATGGAGGCTATTCGTAAAGCGACGTTGCTGCCGGCGGAAACACTTGGCTTTCACTCCAAAGGACGCTTGCGTGTCGGCATGGATGCCGACCTGGTTGTTTTTGATATCAAGGGAATTATGGATAAAGCCGAATTCGGGCTGCCGGATGCTATGCCGGAAGGCATTGACTATGTGTTGATCAACGGCAAACTGGTCTTGGACAAAGGCGAATTGGTGGAGACGGGGGCGGGGCAGCCTGTGCGCTGCCATAAGCCTGTTTATGAATATCATATCTAACGGTTAAAAAGCATACCGTTCAAGCCCTGACAAATAAAACAATCCTGTTGAAAAGCATTCAACAGGATTGTTTTATTTGTCAGGGCTTCTCTTGGTGATGGTCAGCCCCGGTAGCCCAACGTGCGGGAAATCCGCAATGTCCGGTCCAGTAGATGAGGCACGATGTTTTGTTCTATATGGGCGGCCGAAAAACGGGTGGACAGGCCGGAAATGCTGATGGCGGCAATAACATTGCCCATATGGTCGTAGACAGGCGCTCCGACACACCGGCCTTCCAACTCGCTTTCCCGTTCATCCAGGGCATAACCCTTGGTCCGTACCAGTTGCATTTCGCGCAAGTAGGCAGCCGGTGTGGTAATGGTATATTCGGTCCGTCGCTCCATACCCTGCTGTTCCAGCAAGGCCAGAATTTCCGCATCCCGGTGTTTGATTAATAGCGCCTTGCCAAGGGCAGTGCAATGAACGGAATTGGTTGAACCCAGTTTGGTTACCAGCCGCAGGGCATGCGGGCTTTCAACCGTATCGACATAGAGGACGCGGTTCTGTTCCAGGATGGCCAGGTGGACGGTTTCTTTACTTAACTCGCTCAAAAATACCAGCTGCGGGCGGGCAATGAGCTTAACCTCGAAATCCCGTTCGGCCCAACGGCTTAAGGTCAATATCTGCAAGCCCAGCCGATATTTTCCAGTATTGTCACAGGTGACGTAATTGCGATCCTCTAAATTGCGAAGCAAGCGATAAACCGTAGGCTTAGGCAAACCGGTCAGTTCAGTAAGCTGTTTTAAGCTTAGCGGATTTTCACTGCTGCCGACAGCTTCCAGTATATTCAGTGCCCGGTGCAGGGACTGAACTTCCATGGTATCATTTGCGGCCATACGTTTCACTCCTGATCTCTCTTGAAGTTTGAGGCTTATATTTCATATGGTAAAACTTATGAAAGAAAAATGCAAGTTTTTAACAATTAAAAATCAGTTATATCGATTAAAAGATGCATTTTTATGAAATGTCGTTTCATATCATGAATTAAAAAGGTAAAAAATAGAAAAAACCTTGAGAGCTGCTTTGGGGGAATATATAATAAAATCGAATCATGATACTAGGGTTTTACAATATGAAACAAGGAGGCTTTTTTTGTTTATCAGGAACGGGAAGAGAGGGGGACAACCAGATGGAAGTCAGGCATAACGTGCACCCGGAAGATGGTAAGCATTATACAACAGAACAATTGCGCAAAAACTTTCTTATTCAAAATCTGTTTCAACCCAATCGGTGCCACATGGTGTATAGTCATGTAGACCGGATGATTACCGGCGGCGTAGTACCGGTTCAGGAGCAAGCTTTGCAGGCCGGGACCGGAATGGGAGTCGATTATTTTCTTCAGCGCCGGGAAATCGGCCTGATCAATGTGGGCCAGGCCGGCTATGTGGATGTCGATGGAAACCGCTACTTCTTAGAGCGTACCGATGGCCTGTATATCGGACTCGGCTCCAAACAGGTGACCTTTGGCAGTGTTAACCCGGAACAGCCAGCCAAATATTATTTCAACAGCGCTCCTGCCCATGCGTCTTACCCGACCGTCAAGATTGAAAAAAGCAGGATAACAGGCAATCCTTTAGGGCAGATCGCCCATTCCAATGACCGGACCATCTATAAATATATTCATTCCCAAGGTGTGCAAAGCTGCCAGCTCGTAATGGGGATGACCGTATTGAGCAATGGCAATATGTGGAACAGTATGCCTTGCCATACACACGACCGGCGAATGGAAGTCTATTTCTATTTTGATTTGCCGCCTGATGATCTTATTTTTCATTTCATGGGTGAACCGGCTGAAACCCGCCATCTGATCCTGCGGAATGAAGAAGCCGTGATTTCCCCAAGCTGGTCCATCCATTCCGGGGTGGGAACCCACCGGTATAGCTTTATTTGGGGGATGGCAGGTGAAAATCAGGTGTTCGACGACATGGATGGAGTTTCCATGCAGCAGCTGCGTTAGCAGTTAGGAGGGTGAGAAGGATGAAGTTATTCAATTTGGAAGGAAAAGTGGCCGTTGTCACCGGAGCGGTAACCGGTCTGGGGCAGGGGATGGCCGTAGGACTGGCGCAAGCCGGAGCTGATATTGTCAGTATCGGTATTGGCAGTCATGAAGAGACCGGACGGCAGGTTCAGGCTTTGGGGCGCAGGTTTTTAGCCCTTGAAGCCAACCTGATGGGCATCGGGTCCATTGACACCATGCTGGAAAAAGTGGTGGCTGCTGTCGGGAGAATCGACATTCTGGTAAATAATGCGGGCATTATTCGCCGTGCCGATGCTCTTGAATTTACAGAAGAGGACTGGGATGACGTACTAAACCTGAATCTCAAAACGGTATTTTTCTTTTCGCAGGCTGTGGCGAAGCAGTTTATCCGGCAAGGGAGCGGAGGAAAGATTATCAATATTGCGTCCATGCTGTCGTTTCAGGGCGGCATCAGGGTTCCCTCCTATACGGCCAGTAAGAGCGGAGTCATGGGACTTACGCGGCTTATGGCCAATGAGTGGGCAAAACATTCTATTCAGGTGAATGCGATTGCCCCCGGTTACATGGATACTGCCAATACGGCGCCTATTAAGGCGGACAGTAAACGCAGTGCCGAAATCCTGGAACGTATTCCGGCCGGACGATGGGGACTGCCGGGAGATCTTGCCGGACCGGTCATCTTTTTGGCGTCAGCAGCGTCCGACTATGTCAATGGTTATACACTTGCCGTAGATGGCGGCTGGCTGGCTCGTTAAAAATCAGCCGGTTGGTCGCAATAGGACAGAATTCATGCTTAATAATCACAGAATATTCCGTTATCAGTCAAAACTCTTAGGCAGATAAAATTGGAGGAATGTGGTCTTATGAAGATTAAGCAGGCAATTGATAAAATTCCCGGCGGATTGATGCTTGTGCCGCTGTTTTTGGGTGCATTATGTCATACTTTTTCACCAGGGGCAGGGAAATATTTTGGTTCTTTTAGCAATGGTTTAATTACCGGGACTGTGCCTATTTTAGCCGTTTGGTTTTTCTGTATGGGAACAGGAATTGATATTCGTGCTACCGGGACCGTGCTGAGAAAATCCGGTACGCTGGTGGTTACCAAAATTGCGGTTGCCTGGCTGGTGGCCTTAATCGCAGTCCGGATTTTACCCAGCAGCGGGGTGGAAACAGGCTTTTTTGCCGGACTTTCCGTTCTGGCCTTGATTGCTGCCATGGATATGACCAATGGCGGCTTATATGCATCCATTATGCAGCAATATGGTACGAAAGAAGAAGCAGGGGCCTTTGTGCTGATGTCGATCGAATCGGGACCGCTCATGACCATGTTAATTTTAGGCGGCTCGGGGATTGCCACATTTGAACCACGTTTATTTGCCGGGGCCGTGCTGCCGTTTGTCATTGGCTTTATTTTAGGCAATCTCGACCATGATTTGCGCGAGTTTTTCAGCAGAGCCACGCAAACCATGATTCCCTTTTTTGCGTTTGCTCTCGGCAATACGATTGATCTGGCCGTTATCACCAAAACCGGCTTGCTGGGGATCCTATTAGGGATTGCGGTCATTATCGTAACCGGCATTCCCTTGATGCTGGCGGATAAGTTTATTGGCGGCGGAAATGGCACAGCCGGTCTGGCAGCCTCCAGTACAGCCGGGGCCGCGGTTACCAATCCCCTGATTATTGCCGAAATGAACCCCGACTTCAAGCCGGTTGCCCAAGCGGCTACCACACTGGTAGCCACCTCAGTCATTGTTACGTCGCTGCTGGTGCCGGTTTTGACGGCTTGGTGGGCTAAGTATACGAAAAACAAAACGGAATGGCCACCCGCTAAAATCACCCTTTAGAGTACTGGAAATTATTTCCCGGAAATATCCGGACAGAACTTACTGGTAGCGTATTCAACAAACTAGCGGCCTTATGGCCATTAAGATTTTTTACATAAAACTTGTAGGCTGGGAGGATGAATATGGGAAATATTCTGACGGTAGGCGAGCCTATGGCGCTTTTTATCGCTGAGCAGGAAGGAGCGTTAGAGCAGGCGGAAAAATTTATCCGGCTGGTGGCGGGTGCAGAAGTGAACTTTGCCATCGGGATGGCCCGCTTGGGGCATCCCGTAACCTATCTGACACAACTTGGCGATGATCCGTTTGGCCGGCAGATTGGGCAATTTTTAGCTGAAAACGGCATCAATACCCATGCCATCCGGTATTGTCCGGATTACTTTACCGGGATGCAATTTAAGCAGAAAGTGCGCTGTGGTGATCCGGAAGTTTATTCGGTACGGAAAAATTCTGCAGCCGCTCATATGACACCTGCAATGTTGAAGCAGATAACCTGGCAGGGCATCCGGCATGTTCACGTAACAGGGATTCCGCCGGCTTTGTCTTTGGACTGCCGGGCTATGATCTATGAACTGATGGCACTAGCCCGGCAGCATGGTGTGCCGATTTCCTATGACCCCAACCTGAGACCCCAATTATGGAACAGTCAGGAAGAAATGATCCGGGTGGTGAATGATCTGGCTAGTCACGCTGATCTGGTTCTGCCTGGGATCAGTGAAGGCCGTTTATTAACCGGAAGAGACGAACTACAGGGTATTGCGGACTTTTATCATGCCCATGGGGTTAAGACTGTCATCATTAAGCTGGGCGCAAACGGAGCGTATACCAGTAATGGGGAAGAACACTTTTTCACCGCAGGCTTTCACGTCAAGGAAGTTGTGGATACAGTCGGAGCCGGTGACGGGTTTGCCGTTGGTGTTGCCAGCGCTTTGCTGGAAGGGCTGACACTGCCGATGGCCGTCCGGCGCGGTAATGCAATTGGCGCCTTAGCCATCATGACACCCGGGGATAATGACGGTTTACCGGACCGGGCCGGGCTGGAAAGCTTTATCACCCGGCAGAGCCGGTAAAGGGAGCGGATTATGAATAAGGAAACAGTACTGCAAAGAATTTGTTCCGATAGCTTGGTGGCTGTGATCCGGGCATCCGGCTATGCAGAGGCCGGTCAACTGGTAAGTGCCTGTGTTGAGGGTGGCATTAAACTGATTGAGATTACGTTTACCGTTCCCGGTGCACACCGGCTGCTTGCTTCATTAAGCGAGACCTATGAGCAAACGGATGTCATGATCGGGGCCGGAACGGTACTGGATGAAGCTACTGCCCGCTTGGCCCTGTTGCATGGCGCCCGGTTTATTGTTTCGCCTTGCTTGAATGTGGAGGTCGTCACCTTGTGCAATCGCTATGGTATTTTGGCTCTGCCGGGCATTATGACGGTCCGTGAGGCTGTGCTGGCCTTGGAAGCCGGGGCGGATTTGCTCAAAGTATTTCCGGGCGAACTGCTGGGACCGAAGTTTGTTCAGGCTCTGAAAGGTCCGTTGCCTCAACTCCGGCTTATGCCCACAGGGGGAGTCGATCTTCCTAATATCCGGGACTGGTTTCAGGCTGGCAGTGTGGCTGTAGGCGTCGGCGGAAATCTGACATGCGGCATAGCCGGCGATTATTCGCTTATTGCTGCCCGGGCACAGCAATTTGTGCAGGCAGTCGGTCAAGCTAAAAGCGAAGCTGGAATTATTGGATCATAAAAAAAGGTGCTCGCTTACTTTGGTAAGCGAGCACCTTTTTATGGTTTGCAGTAGTTTATTCTTTTACAACACTTTGCTGTCTTTCAGCAATCAAATCTTCCAGACGTTCCTTTTGACGCATCAGCTCGTCCAACGGGGGTTCGCCTACTCCAGGAGCAACTGGCATTGCTGGCGCGATCGCGCGTGCAGACTGCTCGGACATCATTTTGTAACCAAAAGCGCCGGCAATTGTTCCAACAATTAAGCCAATCCAGAAATCAGTTCTTGTAAACATGTAGCTCACCTCCTTTCAACGTTCTCTTAACCCTATTATAGCAAACTTTACCAAACTTTCTTATAAAACATCAAAATACGCGCACTGTTTAAAACAACTCCAATGGTAGCGGCGTTGTGAATCAGCGCGGAAATCATCGGATTGGTTCTCCCGACAGCGCCGAGCAGCATAGCGGCTGTATTCACAGCAATGGTTGCTGCAAAATTCTGCCGAACAATTTTCATGGTCTGCTTGCCCAGAGTCACCACTTCAGACAAAACCAGCGGATCTTCCGAGTTAATGGTGATGGCTGCTGATTCGACGGCAATATCGGTGCGACGGCCACCCATGGCCACGCCGACATCGGCAAAGGCTAAGGCCG
This sequence comes from uncultured Selenomonadales bacterium, assembly GCA_946407015.1. Taxonomy (GTDB): domain Bacteria; phylum Bacillota; class Negativicutes; order DSM-1736; family Dendrosporobacteraceae; genus CAMJML01. The sequence continues at coordinate 50,125 of CAMJML010000016.1, forward strand.
GTGCATCATTGACGCCGTCGCCAATCATTAAAACCTGGGAACGGCGCTGCAGCTTGGTAACCAGGGTCGCTTTATCCTCAGGCATGACTTCGGCATGAAAGGCGTCAATATCCAGGGCCGCCGCCACATGCTTGGCCACTTGCTCGGTATCACCGGTAATCATGACGACTTCGTCAATCCCCTGCCGGCGTAACTGATTAATGGTTTTTTTCCAAGTGGGCCGAATAGGATCACTGACCACCAATACGCCCAGTAATTCGCCATTACGGGCGATGTACACCAGGTTATAACCATGTTCGGCACCGGGTTCAGCTCCAAAACCGGCGCCTTGTACCTCGTTTTCCTGCATGAACCGCCAGCTTCCGACCAAAATAGAGCCACCGCAGATGTCTTCAAAATCCGGAACTACGGCGCGAATGCCCCGGGCAATGATGGTTTCGGTGTCGGTATGAGGGGGGATTGTCCACCCTTGGCTTTCAACATGTTCTAAAATCGCGCACGCGAGTGGGTGGGCAGAATGATATTCGGCTGAGGCGGCCAGCAGTAAAAGTTCGCGTTCTTCAATACCAGGAGCCGTTTTAATGGATACGACTTGCGGTTTACCAACCGTAATCGTTCCCGTTTTATCCAAGGCCACCGTATCAATACCGGCAAGTGCCTCGATGTAGTTGCCGCCTTTAACTAAAACGCCACGGCTGGCGGCCCTGCCAATTGCGGCCGATATGGCAGTTGCGGTGGACAGTTTGAGGCCGCAGGAAAAATCGATAAACAGCATATTTAAAACGCGCTGCCAATCCTTGGTGGCTCCATAGACCAGCCCGGCAGCGATAAAGGAAATCGGGACCAGCATATTGGACATCCGGTCGGCGAAGTTTTGTACCGGAGCGCGGCGTATTTGGGCTTCTTCCACCATGTGAACAATGCGTGCTACGGCCGTATCATCGCCAAGTTTTTCGACAAGAATTTCAAGAAAGCCGTTTTGGACAACGGTTCCGGCATACACGTGATCACCGGGTGCTTTTTCCACCGGAATATATTCACCGGTGATGGAGGACTGATCCACAGCGGCTGCTCCTGAAAGCACCTTGCCATCAACACAGATTTTTTCGCCCAGATGGACACCAATCCGGTCACCGATGGTCAGACTGTTCACCGCAACCCGGATTTCATGGCCATCGTCTTCGATTTTCCATACATATTGCTGATCCAGGCGGAGCAGATGGGAAATATGCTTGCGGGCCCGTTCTGCGGTATAGGTCGTCAGGGTTTCAGCAAAGTTGGATAAGGTTAACAGGGTTAAGCTGGATTCCGGCTTACCGCTTAAAATTGAAGCCAGGACAGCGGTGGTTGTCAGGGTATCGGCGTTGGGCTGGCGGTCGACAAAGATGCTGCGCACACCACTGGCAATAAAGTTACGGGCCACCAGCAGCACAAAAGCGCTGCGGGCTAAAAACAACGTATTGAAGAGTCCGGGGGATGCCACCCTGAGAATTTGCAGGCCAACCAATCCGGCTCCGGCCATGATGGTGGCCCGGCGATGCTCGACCAGGGATAAATGTTGCTCTTCGGCAGGCTGATGGCAGGAAGGAGCCGGTCTTTTTGGTGCGCAACCCAGCTGATGAATCAGGGCGGTTACTTTATAGACAGGTAAGTCGCCGGTATAATAAACAGACAGTTTGCCGTTGTCGCCCGCATAGGCACTCATTACGGCCGGAATCGTTCTGATACTGGCTTCCAGCAGGCATTTTTTACGATTTGACAAAGAGGCGTGGATCGGAAATGCAAAATAACGGTGTGACATCAGCTTCGTCCTTTCAGCAGCGAATAAGCCCACCAAATCATTTGCGGTCCGGTTGGCCGGTGCCCCATTGTCCACATTTTTGATCCTCCCCAGAAGATGAAGGATAAGGCCAGCAGGGTGCGCAAGTCCAGGTTGCGATTGGTTGTAGCGAAAATTTCCTGGTTCATCCGGCGAAAACAACGGCGGATATCAGCACCGAGCTTGCCATAGCGGGCATGGGCGGGCGGTATTTTAATCACTTGTTCCAGATATTGAATTAAAGCATCAATATAATAATCGGTGCAGGTATATTCAAGCAATAATGTACCCGTTTCCGGAGTAAAACGGATTTTGGTCAAACCAGGCAGTTTAGGCAACTGGTTTTCCAGACGCAGGGCTAATTCGGCATCCTGCAGCAACGCATCATGCTGATAGCGGCGCCTGCCGGGCACAGCGTGAATGAGCTGAAAGCCTTTATCACGGAATAAGCCATGAAGCTGACGGCCGGCAGAAACACCTAAGGCTAAACCGGTAAAATAATTCATTGCAATCACCGTCCATATCGTTTTGCTACCAGTTGTTCTAATTCCTGGAGCAGCGGAGTGTTGGCCACATCGGCCGGCCAGTATTGAATGAGGACCGAGCCTGTTGCCGCATTGACGCTAAACTGCTTGATCTCGGGGATAGCGGACAAATAGCTGGTCAAATCACTGGCAGCCGCAGTATTGTTGACAAGCTGCTGTGAAAAGAGCCGCACGCGACCCGGAATGTAATGAAGAACCTCAACATGCTGCATTAAGTAAGCTTTTTTTGCCGGTAGGGTAAGTGTTTTAAGTTGTGACAGGAAGTTCATGTGCTGCCGCTCCTTTTGCAGATAATAACTTGCTTGTTTTCGATGCTGCCAGGTGTGAATGAGTGCCAGAACACTAAAACAGACTCCCAGCCAGATGTGATATCGTTTGTTAAAAGGCAAGGACAATAAGCTGCTTAATAAAGATAGTGCCAATCCCAGATCAATACGGCCATTGCTATAGGTCATTTCACTGCCCCTCCTTAATATTTGATAGGGATATTCATTATCAGTAATATTTTAGAAAATTGTACCATTATGAAAAACCTACTGTCAATATAATTGTTATTCGGGGATTTCATATCTTATGCTGTCGAATTTGCTCGAAAAGGAGGCGGCGAACTGGTATGATGATCAATTTGCGATTAAGCGGGTGTATTTCCGTTTCGCAATAAGATTATGGGAGCAAATCTTTGCTGACGCCCAAAACTTAGGTAAAATGTGCGAACGAAATAGGCAATGGATATTGTTATTTTGTAAAGATGCCAATATAATAGATATCAATACTTGAACGGGACGGCGAAATGGCCTATTTCGTCATGGTTTTGATATCAATGTGTGTACGCTTTAGGTATTTGACGATAAAAATAAATCCTTCAGGAGGTGAACCCTATTCTCCCGGATGGGAGATAGGAACTTATTGGACCCTGCGTCTATAATATTTAATGTATTTTTTATTTTATTTTTGGTTTTGTTGAATGGTTTTTTTGTTGCGGCAGAGTTTGCCATGGTAAAAGTCCGCAGCAGCCGGATTGAAACACTGCTGCATGAAGGCAATACCAGGGCTCGATTTGCCAAAAAGCTTGTGGAGCATCTGGATGAGTATTTATCGGCCTGCCAGCTTGGGATTACCCTGGCATCACTGGGCTTGGGCTGGATCGGCGAACCGGCGATTGCCGATATGATTGAACCGGTTATGGTTGGCCTGGGTTTTTCAACCCAGATGGTTCATGCCGTTTCCTTTGCACTGGCCTTTTCCATTATTACAGCGCTGCATATTATTTTAGGAGAGCTGGCGCCTAAATCGCTGGCCATTCAGAAAGCTGACAGTGTGACTTTATGGACCTCTGTTCCGTTGATCGGCTTTTACAAACTGATGTATCCTTTTATCTGGATATTGAATACCATTGCGAATTGGATTTTACAGGCTGTTGGTATTCAGACCGCCAATGAACATGAAGCGGCCCATACGGAAGAGGAAATTCGCATTTTAATGGAAGAGAGTCATAAGCAAGGCTATATCAACAAAACAGAGCTGACCTTTGTGGATAATATCTTCGAGTTTGCGGAAAGGAATGCCCGCGAGGTCATGATTCCGCGTACCGATATGGTGTGCTTGTATGCGGAGGATAGTTTTGCTGTCAATCTGGATAAAGCTATTGAGGAACAACTGACACGTTATCCGGTTTGTGATCCGGATAAAGACAATATTATTGGCTTTGTTCATATTAAAGATTTACTCAGGGCGGTTGCCAAAGAAAAAAATCCCGATCTCCGCGCACTGGTCAGAGAAATAATGGCCATCCCGGAATCCATGCCGATCAGCGATTTGCTGAAACGGCTGCAAAAGGACCGGGCACAGGTGGCCATTGTGGTGGACGAATATGGCGGGACGGCCGGACTGGTCACTATTGAAGACATTCTGGAAGAAATCGTAGGGGAAATCCAGGATGAATTTGATGAAGAACGTCCGCTGGTGGAAACTAGAGGCGAACATACGTATTCTGTGGACGGCCGGATGCTCATTGAAACGGTCAGTGAAATGATTGGCATACCCCTTGAATCCAATGATTTTGATACCATTGGCGGCTGGGTGTATTCCATGGTGGAAATAGAGCCTGTGGTCGGTCAAAAGGTGCTTTATAACCAGTATGAATTTATTATTGAAGAAGTGGATCATGTCCGTATTAACCGGGTTTTGATCCGAAAATTGCCGCAGCATGAACAGCTGGAACCGGAATATGAAGCCATATAAAATAAAAAACTCTGCCGAAACGGCAGAGTTTTTTATTTTATATGGGCAGGAGATAGGCACCAACCGGCGAAGGTAGTAGCATGGTTATATTTGACAAACCTTATCGGAATAGGGGGAATTGAATCATGCTCAATAAGACAGCTCTTAGCTTTCAAACCAAATGTGTGCATAGCGGCAATGGAATTGATCAGGAAACCGGGGCCATCCGGCGTCCTTTGATTATGGCCAATAGTTACCGGTTGCCGGAAGATGCTTCCGAGATGAACTGGAGTGATCCGAATCAGCTGGTTTATACCCGCAATACTTCTGCCAATCAAATTTACCTGCAGCAGAAGCTGGCAGCCTTGGAAGGCGGCGAAGACTGTGTTGTGCTGGCAACCGGTGTTGCGGCTTTGGCTGGGGTCTTTTTTACTTTTTTAGAGCAAAATGCTCACATTATTTGTTCGAATGTGTCTTATATCGCCGTATACCGGCTGTTGAATGAATATTTTCCAGCCAAATACGCCATTGAAACCAGTTTGGTTGATACGGCCGACATCGAAGAAATTAAAAGAGCGTTACGCCCCAATACCCGCATTATCCACATTGAAACTCCCGGCAATCCAACTACCAGAGTCAGTGATATTGCCGCCATTGCCAAACTGGCTAAAGAGGCAGGGGCGCTGCTGACCGTTGACAGTACCTTTGCTTCCCCGTTTCTGCAGAAGCCGCTCGAGCTGGGCGCCGATCTGGTCATTCATAGCTTGACTAAATATATCAACGGCCATGGCGATGCGATGGGGGGCGCGGTCATTGGGCGCAAAGAACTGATTGATGCCATCAAGCGCCAGGCTATGGTCAATTTAGGAGGAGCGATCAGCCCGTTCAATGCCTGGCTGATTATGCGCGGAGTGGTTACCCTGCCGCTCAGAATGAAACAGCATAGTGAAACGGCTATGAAAGTGGCCCGGTTTTTGGAAGGCCACCCGGCTGTTTCCTTTGTCGCTTATCCAGGCTTGGAAAGTCATCCGCAGCATGACATTGCCAAACGGCAGATGAGCCTGTTTTCCGGTGTCATGGCCTTTGGGTTAAAAGCCGATGCCGCCATCCACAATCAGTTTCTCAATTCGCTTGAGCTTATTGTACCCGCCGTCTCGATTGGTCATGACGAGAGCCTGATGGTGTATACTGGCCCGCAGGATGAGCGCAATCATTTTTATCCGCCTGAATTTCGCAACGGCCATCTGCGTTTTAGTATCGGCCTGGAAGATGCCGATGACATTATTGCCGATTTGCAGCAAGCTTTCAAGCAATGCGGTTTGGAATAACTAGGTTTAGATTTTGAAAATAAAGTCCTGCTATCTGGATGAAGATGGTAGGACTTTTTTTGTTTTATCCAGAAATGAACAAGGATTTGACATTTATTGTCGAAAAAACAGTAAATAAAATCGGGTCAATAGTTAATTTTTTAGCTGTTAGAATAGCTGCCGGTCGGTGGGGCAGGTTGTTTAAGCCGGACTTGGTTTTGGCCTTTGGGCCGCCACCCAGTCTGTCAGACCAGATGGTGTATGTATGAGTAAAGAGGTGAAGCCATGCCTTTTAAGCCTATTTTTGGACAGCCCAAGTCCTTTAAGTCCCAAATAGGAGTGGTTTTGGGTATCTTGGTGATTGCTGTCTTGGCCATGACCGAAATTTTCAATGGCATGGTCTTTTATGACTTGGCCAAACAACAGCAGGACCTTCAACTGGATAATTTCCGGCAAGCCACCATTAAACAGCTTCAGATGCAAGACAGAGCTTTTCTGATTGTGGAGGAGCAAGCCGATAATACCTTGCGCAGCTTGATGGGATTGTTCCAGAAACAGTACCAGGAAGTCCGGTCCAATCCGGAAGCTATCGATCTTCTGCAGCTTAAGGCCAATGCCGGGGACCACATTGATTTTTTTATCATCGACCGAGGGGATGTTGTCCGCTACACCACTTTTCCTCCGGATGCCGGTTTGGATTTTCGTCAATTTCCGTTTATGGAAGCGTTCATTCAAAAAGTGTGGTTGTCCGATCAAATTGTCACGACCCGGACTTCATCTGCTGTATATGGCGGTGTGAAAAAATATATCTACCAGCGAACACCGGATCAAAAATACATTTTGGAGCTGGGCATGGCTTTTTATACCGACAAATATTTTGCTCATTTCGGCATCGATAATTGGAAGCAGGAAGTGGCCGGCAATACCGGCTTTATCGAGAGTGTGAATGTGTACAATTATAATGGCCATGCATTTTCTTCCCAAAATGTTGCCGTTGTTGAGGGGCCGCAAAGGCAAGCTTTTGACAGGGCGGTCATGACCGGTGAACGGCAGAGTTATGAAGCAGGCAATCGGGTGTATGAATATAATGTTGTTCCCAGACAAGGAAGTGATGAGGCCGCCTTTACCGGTATGGTGGTGGAAATGGTTTATAACCAGGCCGCCTGGAAGATCGTCTGGTATCAGCAGATTGTATTGCAGGGCTTTATTGCCCTGATTGCCATCGTGCTTTTCGGTCTTGCCAGCCGCTATTTGGCGAAAAAAATTGCCAAACCGGTTAACCAAATTTCTGCGCATGTCAAACGCATTGCCGAAGGGGATTTTGACAAGACCGTACAGGTTACAGCAGACAGCGGGGCCGAGATTCAACAATTGGCGGACAATATTGACATTATGCGGATGAATATGCTGGTGAGCCAGGAAAAGATTATCGAGGCCTATGAGAGCAGTTTGCGCGCTTTTCTAACCGCCATTGAATTCCGGGAAAGTTCTACGGCGGTTCATTCCTTTGAGGTCAATCATATTGCGATCGAAATTGCGCGCAAGATGAATTTGTCGGAAGCAGAAATCCGTGACCTCAACTGGGGAACGCTGCTGCATGATTTAGGGAAACTGGCTATTCCGGACAGTATTCTCTTAAAACCTGGGCCGCTCAATGATCAGGAACTGGAGCTCATTCGCCAGCATCCCAGAATTGGCTATGAGATATTAAAAGGGGCCAGCTACTTTAAAAATGCCATCGAGATATCCCTATACCATCATGAACGCTATGACGGCTGCGGTTATCCACACCGGCTTCAGGGTGAAGCGATTCCCCTGCTGGCTAGAATTTGTGCGGTTGCCGATGCTTTTCAGGCTATGATTGATGACCGCCCTTATCGCAAAGGGCTGCCGGTCAATGTGGCTGTGGCCGAAATTCAGCGTTGCTCAGGCAGCCAGTTCGATCCTGTGGTGGTTGCCGCTTTTTTGAAAATTGACCATCAGGTTTATTTCGAGCGTCTCAGAAACAGACAACAATAGGAGTCTGAAAAAGCGTTCGCGTTAAAGCACGGAAAGACCGGCAAAGATTCTTCGTGAACTCTGCCGGTCTTTTTTGAATGTGCAGTTTCTGATTGTCACCACACAAAGTGAGAAACTTTAAACCAGCCGGGCAACGGATAGGTTTAGGCGGTAATTGGCAAAGGGGACAATCTCTTGCAGCAGGGTGTTTAAAACTTCCAGTGACGGAGTACTTACCTTTAGCCAATAGCAGCCGTCACCGCTAATACGGTGTGCCTCCTGGATAAGGTGCTGGTGCCGGGTGAGCAAAGCTTGTATGGACGAATGACTGCTGGGTGTTTTCATCAGTACCGTAATAAAAGCAGTCAGATTTGTCTCGTTATTCGGTAAATTCACGGTCATGGTATAGGTTTGAATGATGCCGGCTTCTTCGAGACGCCGGACACGCTCGGCAACGGCTTGCCCGGTCAGATGCACCAGTTTTCCAATTTCTTTCCATTGCATCCGGCTGTTTTGTTGGAGACAGGCTATAATCTGATAATCGATTGAATCAAGCAAAACCATCAAATCCCTTCATCGTGCAAGTGCTAGGGCATGAAATCCTGAATGAAGCCATGTAGTCAGACGGGCGAAAACAGTATAATAGACTCAGGATACTTTCATCATAAACGATTGCTGGCCACTCTGCCAAGCGACAATTGGAGGTCATTGATCATGAAAGCCCAATTAATACGCCATGCCACCTGTGTTCTGACTTACCGGGGGAAGAACCTGCTGCTTGATCCGATGCTCAGTGACGCCGGAACCCTGGCGCCTGTTGTCAATTCACCGAACAGCCAGCCCAATCCGCTGGTGGAAATCCCCCAATCTGCCCTGGACTTAGCGGCTATGGAGGCTGTTCTGCTTACCCATACCCATCGCGATCACTTTGACGATGCGGCGGCAAAAAGAATTCCGAAGCATATCCCGGTTTTCTGTCAACCCGAAGATGAGCGTAAATTGCTGGAGCTGGGTTTCTTGGCCGTAATGCCTGTTCATGAGACGGTTCGCTGGTCGGGTTTTTGCATCATGCGTACCGGTGGGCGGCATGGTCATGGCGAAATCGGCGAAAAAATGGGTCCTGTAGCTGGCTATGTTCTGCAAGCGGATGACGAACCTTGCCTCTACATTGCCGGTGACACCGTATGGTGTCCTGAAGTCGGTGCGGCCCTTACTGCCTACCAACCCGAGTATATTTTGTTGTTTGGCGGTGAAGCCCGTTTTAATGAAGGGCGGCCGATTACCATGGGAAGCCGTGATATTTACGAAGTGGCCACACGGGCGCGGTTGGCAAAACTGGCCGTGGTGCATATGGAAGCTTTCAATCATTGCCTGCTGCGGCGCGATGAACTGCAGGCTTTCTTACAGGAACGGGGCTTGCTTAAGCAGGTTTGTATCCCGAAAGACGGGGCCTTCTTTTTTGATATTTAAGGCGTGGGCCTCCAGCGGATGGAACGGATCAGAAATCCTTTACTTGCGCAGACCGTATCCTTCGTATATAATGAATTACATACATGAGCAATGCGGCTCCGTACCTTGATTGGGTGCGGAGTTTTCTTATTTTGGATAAGAATTTGTTTACAGGGTTGAAAAGAAGGTGTTTGCTATGTCTGAGGTGATCATCCGAAAAGCTACTGAGGCTGACCTTGAGAGTATGGCCAAGCTGCTAAGCGGCCTGTTCGAAATTGAGTCAGATTTTGCCGTCAGTCCTGTACAGCAGTTGGCCGGGCTGAAGCTGCTGCTGCAGGCTGGCCGTGGCAGTTTCATGCTGGTGGCGGAATTTCAAAAGTGTGTGATTGGCATGTGTTCGGTACAACTGCTTGTTTCGACAGCCGAAGGCGGCCTAAAAGCCGTTTTGGAAGATTTGATCATTGCCGAAGCCTACCGGAATCAAGGCATTGGCAACCGGCTATTGACTGCGATTGAGGGCTGGGCCTGCAGCCAGGGCGCTAAACGTCTCGATTTGCTGGCCGATTGCCGGAATACCCGGGCATTGGCTTTTTATGAGCAGCATGGCTGGCAAGCGACAAACCTGGTGGCTTTACAAAAAAGGCTGCCTCGTGTCCAGGAAGGATAGCAAAATGAACCGACTGCATAACGAAAGGTGTTGAAGATCATGACTACGATTCAGGAATCCTGGTATTATTTTGCCTATGGCCTCAATATGAATGCCGCCGAAATGCAACGCAAATGTCCTCGTGCCAAAATTGTGGGCATTGCTTGTCTTCATGATTACAGACTGGCTTTTTACGAACATTCGGTGGTTTGGGACAGTGCGATGGAGACGGTTGTTCCTGATCCCGGATCGGTGGTATGGGGTGTATTATATGAATTGAACGCCGGGCAATGGGAGGAACTGGACAATGCTGAAGATGCCAGGATGGATGGAAGCGGCGCTTATTTTCATTATCCGGTGACCGTTGAGATCACCGGCCAAGGGCCGCAGGAGGCTACGGTTTACCTAAAGGCACGCTGGGGAAGCAGCGGCTGGCCGAGTACGGAATATATGGATGCGGTTATTCAGGGAGCCATGGATCAGGGGCTGCCTGAAAGTTATATCAGGCAACTGGAAAGTATTGATACCAAACCGGCCCTTTATGCGGTGCCCAAACGCCCGAAAGGCCATCCGGTATTTACCGGTGGCTGCAGTGGCTGCGAGGCTTAATACAAACCCCATCGTCCACAAATGGGAACGATGGGGTTTGTATTTATTAGATGGACAAAACCTTAAAATGAACCGATATATTGGACTGTTTTGTCGTATATCCTCTTGACACGGAAAAAAACGTAGTGTATCCTTGTATTAAATACAAAATCATATTCGTGCTGATCAGATAACTGAAGGCCAAATTTCTTTAACGGAAATTGGGCCTTTTTATTTTCTGTTGATTTTGTACCGGTATTTGGTTCAGAAAGCATCAAAAATAAGGTGGTCAAGTATGGAAATCAACTGGGCGTTTATCATAAAAGCCTACCCTTTATATCAGAAAGCGGCCTGGCTTACTTTGAAGCTGGCCTTTGGCGGCATTGTGCTATCCATTCTGATTGGCCTGATTTGCAGCATTATCCTGTACTATAAGACAAACGGGCTGAAACAACTGGTTGCTGCTTATATTGAAATTTCGCGGAACACACCGCTGCTCATTCAGCTGTTTTTCCTCTATTATGGGCTTACCAAGCTGGGAATTTCGATGAGTGAGCAAACCTGTGCCATTGTCGGGCTGGCCTTTCTGGGCGGCAGTTATATGGCAGAAGCTTTTCGGGCCGGTCTTGAATCGGTCAGCAAGTCACAGATTGAGTCTGGCTTGAGTATTGGCTTATCGGATTTTCAATTGATTCGTTATGTTGTTTTACCGCAGGCGTTTGCGATTACGCTGCCGTCCTTAGGGGCAAACTGCATCTTTCTGCTGAAAGAAACCTCCATTGTAGGCGCTATTGCGATTCCGGAGCTCATGCACACCACGCAAGATCTGATTGGCATGTATTATCAGACCTTCGAGGCACTGCTGCTGTTAGTTCTGACTTACCTGGTTATCCTGCTGCCGCTGTCGCTGGGGTTGAGCTGGCTGGAAAGGAAGGTGCGCTATGCTGAGTTCGGGCATTCATGTGCTGACTGAAGGCATTAATCTGCAGCGCTTGCTGGGAGGGCTGCTGGTCACCGCTCAGATTGCACTGGTGTCGATCATGATCGGTTCGGTGCTGGGCATTGTATTTGGGTTGGTGATGACCCTCAAATCACGGGCTATTCGCTTATTATGCCGGTTTTATCTTGAGCTTTTCAGGATTATTCCTATTCTGGTCTGGTTATTTATTGTTTATTTCGGTTTTACCAGAATGCTGGATATTCATCTTGAGGGAGAAGTCGTGGCGATTTTAGTCTTTAGCCTCTGGGGAGCAGCCGAGATGGGAGACATCGTGCGCGGTGCCCTGGAATCGCTGCCGAAGCATCAGGCCGAATCAGGAAGAGCTTTGGGATTAAGCTTCTGGGGCTTATACCGCTATGTCCTCATTCCACAAGCGGTTCGCCGCATGGTGCCTGGTGCTATTAATTTATCCACCCGGATGGTCAAAACGACTTCTTTAGTCGTGCTGATTGGCGTTATTGATGTCGTTAAAGTGGGCCAGCAAATTATTGAGCGGTCCATTATGAAAGAGCCGACCGCTTCTTTTTGGATCTATGGCCTCATTTTTATCTTGTATTTTATCATCTGTTATCCGCTGTCAATCGTTGCAAAAAAATTAGAAACTAAATGGGCGAGCTAGGAAGTGATGTCATGAATCATGCCAACAATGAGGTATTGCTTGAAATACAGGGATTGCAGAAAAGCTATGGCGGCAGGAATGTCTTGAATCAGATTAACCTGGACGTTCATAAGGGTGAAGTCGTGGTCATTCTGGGACCGTCAGGGTGCGGGAAAAGTACGCTGCTGCGCTGTTTGAACGGTCTGGAAAGCATTCAGGGCGGAACGATCCGGTTTGCGGGGCAAGACCTTACCACTGAAGGAGTTAATTGGCAAAAAGTCCGTCAGCAGATTGGAATGGTATTTCAAAATTATGATTTATTTCCGCATATGACGGTGATTGAGAACATCTTGCTGGGACCAACCAAAGTTCAGAATAAGCCCCGGCAGGAGGCACTCCAGCAGGCTGAACAGTTGTTGGCACGTGTGGGATTATTGGAGCGCAAGGACTCTTATCCCCGTGAACTTTCCGGCGGTCAGAAGCAGCGCATTGCCATTGTGCGGGCTTTGTGCATGAACCCGGAAATCATGCTCTTTGATGAGGTGACAGCGGCTCTCGATCCTGAGATGGTCCGGGAGGTGCTGGATGTTATCCTGGGGCTGGCTAAACAGGGGATGACCATGCTCATTGTTACGCATGAAATGGGCTTTGCGCAGGCCGTAGCCGACCGGATTGTCTTTCTGGATGCCGGCAAAATTTGTGAAACAGGCAAACCGGCTGATTTCTTTGCCAACCCGCAAACTGAGCGGGCTAAACAATTTTTAAATAGATTTCAATATTAAAAAGAAAGAGGGATGAATCATGGGTTTGAAAAAGATTTTGGCAGTCATGTTGAGTACGTTGTTCTTGGTAGGGGTGTTAGCAGGCTGCGGCTCCAGTACCCAAACTGCAGGTAAGCCGGAGGCGGCGAAAAGCAGTATTGAAGAAATTAAAAAACGGGGCACCATTCGCATTGGTGTATTCAGTGACAAACCACCCTTTGGTTATGTGGATGCCAATGGCAAAAATCAAGGATTTGACGTTTATATTGCTAAGCGGTTTGCCAAAGATTTATTAGGGGATGAATCAAAAGTAGAATTTGTCCTAGTCGAGGCCGCCAGCCGGGTTGAATTTTTGCAAGCCAATAAAGTCGATATCATTTTAGCGAATTTTACCGTGACGGATGAAAGAAAACAAAAAGTTGATTTTGCCAACCCTTACATGAAAGTAGCGTTAGGCGTGGTTTCACCAAGCGGTCAGCCGATTAAATCGGTCGATGAGTTGAAAGGCAAGAAGCTGATTGTTAATAAAGGCACTACCGCTGAAACCTACTTCACGAAAAACCATCCGGAAATCGAACTGTTAAAATATGATCAAAATACCGAAGCTTTCGAAGCCTTGAAGGATAAACGCGGTGCGGCTCTGGCCCATGACAATACGCTGCTGTTTGCCTGGGCAAAGGAAAACAATGGCTATACGGTGGGTATCCCAACATTAGGCAGTCTGGATACCATTGCTCCGGCCGTCAAAAAAGGCAATACCGAATTGCTGAACTGGATTAATGCCGAGTTGGAAACACTGGGTAAAGAAAACTTTATCCACAAAGCCTATGATGCAACCTTAAAACCGGCTTACAGCGATGATATCAGCCCTGAATCCATTGTGGTTGAAGGCGGAAAACTGTAAAGCAAGCCATATGAAAGAGGCTGGAATTTGTTAATCAAATTCCAGCCTCTTCGTATGTTATCAATCACTCGGCATCCGGCAGTAAATCAATGGCTGTCATCGCCATGGCTTTGGCTCCGACCAGCAGGCGCTGCTGGGCATAGGGCGAACCGGCTGCCTGGGCAAACTCAGGCGTATGGGCGGTAATTCCGGTGCCAATGGACAAATCCGGATGGATGGTAGGGGCAGCATGGCTGACGTTGCCTACATCGGTTGAGCCGTCGGCCTCGTCCGGATTCAGCAGGGTGACCTGTTCACCCAAAAGTTCCATATTGCTTTTAAATAACTCCATCAGCTTTGGATCATTGATTAATTCTTTAAATAATGGTTCATAGTGAAGGGTTTCAACTCTTGTTCCGGTTGCCAGCGCAATGCCCTCAGCCAGCCGGCGTACGGCAGGGAGCACTGTTTCCTCCAAATAAGAGGCCGACAAGGCCCGAATGGTAAACCGGCCTTGCGCTTCGTCCGGGACAATGTTGGGAGCCAGGCCGGTTTTCGTGAATATGCCGGCCAATATAGTCTCCTGGGTAAAGGTGTGACGCAAGGGCTGCAAGCCTTGATAGAACAATACCAGGGCATCCAGGGCATTGCAGCCTTTGTCGGTTTTACTGGCCACATGGGCAGGCCGGCCAAAGAAGGTAACCTGGAGTGGATGGGTTGCGTAGGCCGTTCCCCCTAGATTATTACGGTCTGCAGGATGCACAATCAAAGCAGCATCCAAGCCGTCAAAAACACCGGCTGCCGCCATGGAAACCTTGGCTCCTACCGTTTCTTCTGCCGGACAGCCAATCAAATAAGTGGTTGCCCGGTCACCGGCTACAGATGCAAAAGCTGCTGCAGCACCGAAGCTCATGGCGGCAATCAGATTGTGGCCGCACGCGTGCCCCAGGGCAGGCAGGGCATCATATTCGGCCAGAAAGGCAATTTTAGGCCCGGAAGCCCCTTGGGTTGCGATAAAGGCTGTATCGTGGCCGCTGATATTCCGATTGACGGTAAAGCCTTTGCGCGCAATCGCGGCGGTTAAGTGCTCAGCAGCTTGAAATTCCTGTTCACTCAATTCGGGATTCTGGTGTAAGAACAGGCTGATTGCTGTCAGTTCAGACGCTATGGCATCAACAGCCGTCCCGATTTCCAGCTTTAAACGAGGTTTATCCATCTGATCGCCCCTTTATCCTTAATCCTGGGTTGCTGTTTCGTTGATGATCAGGCCGCCCTGATCAGTCTCCAGACTGGCATTCAAGCCAAATGGCAAGGTCGCTTTGTCAGGAGTATGGCCAAAGTAAAGATTGGCCAGAACAGGCTGTTTGAGGCCGCCTAAGCGGTCATAGAGAACCTCTTCCAGGGTGAAATCCGGCGAGTTGTCTTCGTTGTCGCAATCCGCGCAAACGGCGAATACGATTCCGGCAGCAGCCTGAAGTTTACCGGCCAGGCTTAATTGGGTGAGCATGCGGTCAATCCGGTAAGGCGCTTCACCGACTTCCTCAATACAAAGGATTTTGCCGGCCGTATCAATTTCATAAGGGGTTCCCAAGGTCGCTGCAAGCAGGCTTAAATTGCCGCCTGTCAGCAGACCGGCCGTGCTGCCTGGTACAATGACCAGCGGTTCTGCGGCGTAAGGAGGATTGGTAATCAGACCAGGGGGAGTGGGGGCGGTCAGCGTGCGAAACAAGGAATCAAAAGAGTAACCGGTTATGCCTTTGCCCATATCGGAAGCGATCATCGGTCCATGAAAGGTAATGAGGCCGGTTCGTTGGCCGATGCTGATATGAAGGGCGGTAATGTCGCTATAACCAACAAATACTTTAGGATTGGCCCGGATAACTTCATAATCCAGCAGGTCAAGCAGGCGCATACTGCCATAGCCGCCGCGCAGGCAAATAATCCCGTCAATATCCGGATTGGTAAACATTTGTTGAATGTCGGCTGCCCGCAGGGTGTCCGGCCCGGCCAGGTACCCATAAGTCTGATCGAAAGTAGCACCAAGCTGTGCGCGAAACCCCTGTTCTTTCAGCCAGCTTAATCCGGCCAGGGCCAATTCGCTTTCTCCCGGGCTGGACGGTGCAATAATGCCGATGGTATCACCGGGATACAGGCGCTTTGGTTTGAGCTGAGGAAAAGGGTTCATGAAATACCCTCCTTCTGTGGTGATAATAAAGGGATATGCAATACGGCACATCCCTGATTCCTGCTATTTTTCAAGCACGGCATTCTTGAAGTCGGCCAGGCCGAGTACCGACCAGCTCACGCCTTTGACATAAGGCTTGCTGACATAAGGCTGGGTAGTATAGTAAATCGGAATGATGACGGCATCCTCAAAAAGTTGTTTCTCGGCAGCGTGCATGACCTGCATCCTGTGGTTCTGGTCATTGCTGGCCTGGGCCTGCTCAATCAGGCTGTTATAAGCCGGATTGCTGTATTGGGCATCATTATTAGGATCTTTAAACACATCCATAAACGTCATCGGGTCCGCGTAATCCCCTACCCAGGACGCCCGGGCAATTTGAAACTGGCCCTGAGAACGGGACTCCAGAAAGACTTTGGATTCCTGGTTGGTCAAGGCAGCCGTGACGCCCAGGTTCTGTTTCCACATCTCTTGAACAGCTTCGGCAATGGATTTGTGCATCTCACCGGTATTATACAGGATTGTAACCGGAGGCAGGCCTGCTCCTCCGGGATACCCGGCATCGGCCAATAATTTTTTAGCCAGGGCAGTATCCTCGGTTGCGTAGTTGCCGCCTTCTTCACGAAAATCTTTGCCGCTAACCGGATTTTTAAGGCCGGGGGCAACCCAGGCATAAGCCGGCTGCTTGCCGCCTTTAATTACGTTCTGTACCAGTGCAGCCCGGTTAAGTGCCAGCGAAAAGGCTTTACGCACCTGGGGATTATCAAACGGCGCCTGCTTGGTATTAAACACATAGTAATAGATGCCCAGATAGGGAGAAACTTTCAGCAGGCCGGCCTGAGTGAGCCGGTCATGTTCCACGACAGGCGGTTCAACCATCATATCCACCTGGCCATTTTCAACTAACGCCAGGCGGGTTGTCTGGGAATCGCTGATCGGCCAGTCCATATTCGTCAAACGTACGGCAGCGGCATCCCAGTAATGCTCGTTTTTGGCAAATTCTAATTTACTGCTATGGGCCCAGGCCGTCAACTTAAATGGTCCGTTCCCAATCAGCGTTTGTGCATCAGTCGCCCATTTTTCAGGATTGGCGGCTACTGTTTGCCGGTGAACGGGGTAAAAGGCATGGAAAGCCGCCAAGCTTAAGAAATAGGCGGTAGGCTTTTCCAGGGTTACCTCAAGGGTCGTGTCATTCAGGGCCTTTACCCCAACCTGGTCGGCAGTGGCTTTTTTCTCATTGTAGGCTTGGGCATTCTTGACCGGAAACAACATATATGCGTTCTCGGACGCGGTATCCGGATTGAGCGCTCTTTTCCAGGCAAATTCGAAGTCCTGGGCCGTTACCGGTTCGCCGTTGGACCACTTGGCATTGGGACGCAGGAAGAAGGTGTATTTCAGCCCGTCCGGTGAAATCTCCCATTTTTCGGCCGCACCCGGAACAGGCTGATCCTGGGCATCCAGCCGGGTCAAGCCTTCAAATAATTGCAGTTCAACCAGGGATTCGGGAATGGCAGTCGATTTGGCCGGGTCCAGGGTAGCCGGTTCGGCTTCCAGCGCATAGCGGAAAACCGGGCCTTTGTTGGTGGATTTGCCACACCCGGCCAGACTGGGAACCAACAAAGCGATCATGAGCAATAAAACCCAAAATTTTTTATAGGTCATGGGAATGCCTCCTTTAGGAAACGCTAGGATAAAAATGCTGATAGATAACTCGGCCAATGTGGGCAATTTGCTGTAAGCCAAAATAATTGGCTTCAAGCTGGCTGGACATGACGACCACAATATAAGGGCCACCCGGTAAATACAGAATGCCGCCATCATGCTCAGCGCCGGGCAAGGTACCGGTTTTGTGCGCCAGAATAGTGTCTTCCGGCCAATAAAACGGCAGCTTATCCCGGATTTGCTGACGCTGCAAAATGTCCAGCATCAGATCCTTGTAAGGAGCGGGAAAGGTGCTGCCTGAAGCAATCAGGGAAAATAACAGGGCTAGGTCGGCCGGTGTCGAGCTATTTTCGCAACCGGCCTGTGCGGCGGCAAAGTCCATCATATAGCGGCGGAGAACCGTCTCCTTCAAGCCTAAGTCGGCCATATGCTGATTGACTCGATCCATACCGGCCAGGTCAATGAGCAGGTTGGTGGCGGTATTGTCGCTGAGGATAATCATGAGGGTAATCAAATCCCTCACTGTCATCGGGATATTGGGCCGCAGGTCTTTCAAAATTCCGGCACCGCCGACACAAGCCTCCGGGGTTACCGTAATGGTTTCGTCAAGGGAAAAGACGCCTGCTGCTGCCTGGCGCATCAGTTCAGCCATGATGGGGACTTTAATCATGCTGGCAGCCGGAAAACAGCGGTCCGGGTTAAACTCCAGACGGGAGCCATCCTGAATATTCAGCATGACAAAACCCCAATTGCCGGGACTTGTTTCTAAAATACCCCAAAGCTTTGAACGCAATTCTTCCATAGGATCTCCTTTCGTGAGGGACTAGTGCTGCCTTAACGCTCTAAACAGTGCATGATGGCTATAATGGCCTGGCGGGCAAGTGGCAGGCTGCCTGATGGTCCGGGCCGATGGCAGCGAGAGGTGGTTCTTGCTCCGCACAGACCGGCAGGGCATAACGGCAGCGGGTCCGAAAGCGGCAGCCTGCCGGCAAGTCGATAGGAGCAGGAAGGTCACCGGTTAAGCGGATACGTTCCAGTTTGGCGGCAGCATCCGGGTCAGGAACGGGAATGGCCGATAGCAAGGCCTGGGTGTAAGGATGCTGCGGATGGTCATACAGCTCGCTGCTGGGGGCAATTTCCACAATTTTTCCCAGATACATCACAGCAACACGATGGCTGATGTGCTTGACCATCGCAAGGTCATGAGCAATAAATAAATAGGTTAACCCCAACTCGGCCTGAAGGTCTTCCAGTAAGTTGACGATTTGAGCCTGAATGGAAACATCCAGTGCTGAGATGGGCTCATCACAGATCAGCAGTTTCGGGTTGACGGCCAGGGCACGGGCGATCCCAATGCGCTGACGCTGTCCCCCGCTGAATTCGTGGGGAAAACGGTTGGCATGATCGGGCATCAAGCCGACCAAGCTGAGCAGTGCAGCGATTTTTTCCTGTCTTTCTTCTTTGGGCACCACTTGATGGAGGCTTAAAGGCTCATTTAAAATCTGACCGATCGTCATACGGGGATTCAGAGAGGCGTAAGGGTCCTGAAAAATCATTTGCAGGGTACGGCTCAGCTGTTTGGCAGCCGCCAATTGTGCGGCGGGCTGTCCTTGAATCAGAATCTCACCGGCGGTGGGTTGATACAAATGAATCAGTGTCCGGCCAACGGTCGACTTGCCGCAGCCGCTTTCCCCTACCAGACCCAGCGTTTCTCCGGCTTGGATGGTAAAGCTGACATCATCGACCGCTTTCACATGAGCTGTCGTTCGTCCGAAAAAATCGGTAGCGGCCGGAAAGTATTTCTTTAAGTGCCGGACCTCGAGTAATGGAGTGTTAGGCATGAGCACCATCCTCCGGGGTTATTTTAGGAGCATCCGGATGCTGCAGCCAGCAGAAAACCTGATGACCATCAGCCAGCTGAGTTACGTCTGGGGCTTGTTCGGCACAGATGCGCATGGCATGCGGGCAGCGAGGATGAAAACGGCAACCGTCCGGTGGCTGCAACAGATCAGGCGGCTGGCCGGCAATGGTGGCCAAGCGCTCTTGGGGACGCATATTCAGGCGGGGCAGTGATTTCAACAGCCCCCACGTATAAGGGTGCTGCGGTTGATGATAGATAGCAGCGGCGCTGCCGGCTTCGACGATCTTACCGGCATACATCACCATGACACGACTGCATAACTGGGCAATCGCACCGAGATCATGAGAGATCAGGATAATCGCGGTGTCTAGCTTGGTTTGCAATTCTTTCAGCAAATCAAGAATTTGAGCTTGAATGGTGACATCCAATGCGGTTGTGGGTTCGTCGGCAATTAAAAGCTGAGGGTTGCAGGACAGGGCGATGGCAATCATCACTCGCTGACGCATTCCGCCGCTGAATTGATGCGGATAGTCCTTTAAGCGCTGCCGGGCGGCGGGAATGCCAACCAGCTGCAGCAGTTCGCCGGCTTTTTGCCAGGCTGCTTGCCGGTCAAGGTGCTGATGGACCATCAAGGTTTCAGCAATTTGTTCGCCAATGGTCAACACCGGATTGAGGGCTGTCATGGGATCTTGAAAGATCATGCTGATGGCATTGCCGCGAATTTTTTCCAATTCAGCTTCGGTTTTTTGTAGCAGGTCCGAGCCGACAAACCAGATATGCCCGCTGGTATAGCGTCCGGGCGGAGTTGGAATAAGCTGCAAAATCGAATGAGCGGTGACACTTTTTCCGCAGCCTGATTCGCCAACAATGCCGACCGCTTCGCCGGGAAAAACCTGGAAGCTGATGTCGGTCACGGCCTGGACCGGCCCCTGATCGGTATCAAAAACAACAGATAAATGGTTAATTGCTAATAAAGGATTCATGGCAGGACCTCCTAACGCCGTACTCTGGGATCCAGTGCGTCGCGCAGGCCATCACCCAGAAAATTAAAGGCCAGCATGGTGATGCTGATGGCTAAAGCCGGGAAAAACAACTGAAAAGGGTAGGAACGCAGGCTGGTGACTCCTTCGGAGGCGAGCACGCCCCAGCTGGCCATGGGAGCGGCTACACCAAGGCCGATAAAACTTAGGAAGGCCTCCGTGAAGATGGCTTCGGGAATGGCCAGTGTCATCGTAATAATAATCGGTCCCACACAATTGGGCAGTAAATGGCGAAATAAAATCCGCCATTTGCCGGCGCCGATGGTTTGGGCAGCCAGGATAAACTCCTGCTCTTTCAGGCTCAATATCTGTCCGCGCACAATACGAGCCATTCCCAGCCAGTAAGCAATTCCCAGGGCAATAAAGATATTGGTCAGCCCGGGTGTCAGCAGCACCATGAGCAGAATGACATACAGCAGCATGGGGATGCCATATAAGATATCCACCATATTCATCATAATCCGGTCGGTACGTCCGCCAAGAAAGCCGGCAATACCCCCATAAATGACACCAATCACGAGATTAATCAAGCTGGCTATTAGGCCGATGGATAGGGAAATACGGGCCCCGTACAGAACGCGGATGAATAAATCCCGGCCAAGGCCGTCCGTTCCGAACCAGTGCTCGGCGCTTGGCGGTTTATTGGCGAGCAGCAGGTTTTGATCCGAGTAAGAGTGAGTGGACAGCCAGGGGCCGAAAACGGCAGCCATCATCATGATGAAGATAAGCGCTAAGCCCAGCATAGCCAGTTTGTTCGCTTTCAGGCGTTTCCAGGCATAATGGCTTTGCGGAAGCGGTTTGGCCGGCTGGCCAGACGGCTGGTTATTTTTCAATGGCTCAAAAGCATGACAGTCAAGTTGCATGAGTTAGCTCCCTTGTTCCTTATTTACTTTAATCCTTGGATCCAAATAAGGATAAATCAAATCAACCAATAAGTTGAAGGTAACAATCAAAGCACTGTAAAATACGGTAATTCCCAAAATAACGGTATAGTCACGGTTGTAAATGCTGGTCACGAAATGACGCCCCAAACCGGGAATGGCAAAGATGGTTTCAATTACAAAGCTGCCGGTTAATACTCCCGCAGCCATCGGTCCAATATAGGTAACAACCGGAATCAGCGCATTTTTGAGGGCATGCCGAACCAGGATGGACCTCTGGGTTAAGCCTTTGGCTCTAGCCGTCTTAATATAATCCTGGCTGAGCACTTCCAGCATGCTGGAGCGGGTCAGCCGGGCGATAAACGCGGTTGGGTGAGCCGCCAGTGCCAGAGCCGGCAGAATCATTGATTCCAAGCCATCCCACAGAGCAGCCGGCAGCAGCGACAGTTTAATCGCAAATACATAAATCAATAAAGTGGCTAAGACAAAACTGGGCAGGGATACCCCTAAAGTCGCCAGAAACATGGCTGTATAATCCTGCCATTTGTTTTGCCTCATTGCCGCAATAGCACCGCCGGGAATTCCCAGCAGGACGGCCAGCAGAATGCTGGCTGAGCCAAGCTGCAAGGAAACCGGAAAGCTTTCCCGGATAATATCATTGACAGTACGGCCGGAATATTTAAACGAGGGGCCCAAATCAAAGCGGGCCAGATTGGCCAGATAATCGGTATATTGTTTCCAAAGCGGATCATTCAAGTGATAACGGGCTTCGATGTTTTTCAGGATGGCGGGCGGGAGGTTTTTTTCGCCGGTAAAGGGACCTCCCGGTATGGCGTGCATGAGCAGAAACGTTATGGTGATAATGGCTAACAGCACGATACCGGAATTCAAGATACGGGTGAGCAAATAACGCAGCAAGTTGGCAGCCGTCCTTTCCAGCGTAGTTTAAAGAGGTATACAAGCTGTATACCTCTTAACCGGCTTTGGTTAATTATAGCATTCCTAAAGTTGAGCAGGCTATGTAAGCGCAGCAGTATCCGGCAAACAAAAGAAGATCAACCAGTTAACAATAAGAAAAGCTATTCGCTAAAAAATTCCTAAAGTCCTGCTAGCTGCAAGCAGTAAAAATAAGCGGATGATTGGGACTGAGGCAGTCCTGAGCGGCAGGAATTATTGTATAAACTTATCCGAGGTGGAAGGAAATGTAAGCTGAAAGTCGAATAATATGCCTGAAAGCACTACAACAAGCAATAGGAGCTAAACTATGACAAAACGTATCTTCCTGTTTCTGTTCCTGCTCATGTCCATGAGTGGCAAACTGGTTTTTGCCGCTTCGCCGCAAATTTACGCCGAAGCCGCCGTTGTGATGAGAGCGGATAATAGACAGGTGGTATTTGCCAAAGATCCGGATAAAATCATGTATCCTGCCAGCACGACGAAAATCATGACGCTGATTACGGCTTTAGAGAAAGGCGATCCCGGTCAAATGGTTGTGGTCAGTCCCCAAGTTGCCCAGTGTGACGGGTCAAGCCTTGAATTAAAGGCCAATGACAGGCTTACGTTGCGGGAAGCGGAATATGGGATGATGCTGGTTTCCGGCAATGATGCCGCAGAAGCTATCGCTGAAACGGTAGCTGGTTCGATTCCGGCGTTTGTTGAGCTGATGAACGATAAGGCCGAGAAAATCGGTGCCACCCGGACTCATTTTAGCAATCCCCATGGCTTGCCTGATCCGTTCAACCATTTTACTACAGCGCGTGATCTGGCACTGATTACGGCGTATGGCTTGCAAAATCCGGATTTCGCCCGTATTGTAGCAACCCGGGACTACGCCGTCAGGCTGCAGAACCGATCTGCTTTAGCGGTTCATAACACCAATAAACTGTTGGCGACTTATTCCGGTGCCAACGGTGTCAAAACCGGCTTTACCGACGCTGCCGGCGAATGCCTGGTAGCTGCCGCTAAGCGTGGAAATATCCAGCTTGTTGCGGTGATCTTAAACAGCGACTATCGCTGGTCGGATGCTGCCAAACTTTTAGATTACGGATTTCAACAGTCCGGCGGGCTATCCGGCAATTGATTATCAGCGTACAGAACAAAGAAACGTCCAATCAACTGAAGATTGCGGGAGACGATGAATGACAGTCTGTAAATGGACACTTGGACTGTCAGGAGCCAATAGTGTAACCGGCCACTCCTTGTATTAGGAGTGTTTTTTATTTCCCAAATTTTTTGGTGTTCATCCTAGGATGAGTAAAATAGGGATGGGGGATGATGTATATGGCCTTATTGATTATTGATGACCTGGTGGATATTGTTCTGATGGATGTTGCTATTCCAGGCTCGGACGGTGTGGAGGTGGCCCGGCATGGCAATATTGGAAATCTCAAAAACGTACCGGTTATTATGGTAACTGGAAACGCCGAGGTCAGTCAAATTGAAAAGGCATTAGAGCAGGCCAATCTGGCGTGTATGACTTGTTCGGCCGATAAAGTTGAACTGGTTGCGCGTGTTCAATCGGCGCTGAAATTGAAGCAGGAAATTGAAAATAGTAAAGTACGGGAAAAACAATTGGAAGATCGCAATGAGCAATTATTAAAACTGTCTTCGGTGGATGGGCTGACCGGCATTGCCAACCGGCGTTATTTCAATGAGGTTCTGGAAAGGGAATGGCGGCGCTCCAAACGCGAGGGCCAGCCGCTGTCGGTCGCTTTGGCAGATATTGATTTTTTTAAGAACTATAATGATACTTATGGGCATTTAAGTGGTGATGACTGCATTCGGAAAGTTGCCGAAAGCATTAGAAATAGCTTGAAGCGTCCGGGGGATATGGTGGCACGCTATGGCGGCGAGGAATTTGTGGTGATTTTACCGGCAACCGATTATTGCGGCTCAGTGCAGGTCGGCGAAACCATTCGGCTGGCGATCGAGTCTCTGCAGTTGGAGCATGAGAGTTCACCTATTCAGCAAGTTCTGACCGTTAGCGTTGGTGTCGCTACGGTAACACCGGGCAACCATGCACAAATGATCAATCCGGAGCAGCTGCTGGCTATTGCGGATCAAGCCTTGTACAAAGCCAAGCATTTAGGGAGAAATCGCGTCTATCACGAAGGCTGTAACAGTGTGTCGGTGATTAAGCAAACTTCATAAGTCGTGTTTACAGCAAAAAACCTCCATTGATAATCTGGAGGTTTTTGTCAATTAAAGTCGAATACAACACAGTTATAGATTTAAGCAGACTTTATAACAAGGGATGAGTGATTGGATGACAAGCCTTGAACAACGACGTGGAATTTGGAAGATTATGCTCAGTGCGGCTGCGATATTAATGATTACGATGGGAGCTCGGCAGTCCATGGGATTGTTTGTCGCTCCGCTCGATCAGGCCACTGGACTGGGAATTGTTTCGATCAGCTTTGCTATGGCGGTAGGCCAGTTTTTTTGGGGAGCTGCGCAGCCGGTTTTTGGGATGATTGCGGATAAGAAAGGTTCCTTTCAAGTGCTCGTCATCGGAGCTTTACTGCTGGCAGCGGGGCTGGCACTGACACCATGGGCCCATTCCCAGTGGGCTTTGATGCTGACGGTTGGCGTACTGAGTGCGGCCGGGGCGGGAGCCGGCAGTTTTTCTATTCTCATTGGTGCCACCGCGCAGCAATTGCCGGAAAAAAACCGCTCTTTTGCCGGAGGCTTTATCAATGCCGGTGGATCTTTCGGACAGTTTCTTTTTGCTCCATTGCTGCAATTCATCATGAACTGGTCCGGCTGGGTAGCTGCAATGCTGGTTATGGCGGCTACGACGCTGCTGACTATTCCTTTGGCAAAATTGCTGCAGAGTGATAAGGCTGCTGCAAAACCTGGTGACGCCGGTGAATCAACCGGGGGGTTATGGCAGCAAATGAAGCAAGCCATGCGCAATCGCAGTTACTTATGTCTGCATGCCGGCTTTTTCACCTGTGGTTTTCATATTGCTTTTCTAGTCACTCATCTGCCGGGTGAAGTGGCTTTATGCGGTCATTCCGCCAGTGTTTCAGCTGCCGCTTTGGCTTTAATCGGCCTGTTTAATATTGGCGGGAGCTTGATTGCCGGCTGGCTGGGGACGCGTTACAGGATGAAATATATCCTGGCTGTCATGTACGGTAGCCGTGCCGTTATGATTGGGCTTTATCTGCTGGCCCCTAAAACCGAGCTCACCTTTTATCTGTTTGCCGCATCCTTAGGGTTTACCTGGCTGGCAACCGTGCCACCCACCGCCGGCCTTGTCGGTAAACTGTTTGGTACACGCTACCTGGCTACCTTATTTGGGTTCACCTTACTCACCCATCAGATTGGTGGTTTTCTGGGAGCATGGCTTGGCGGGCTGGCGATGGCTCAGGATGGCAACTATTTGTGGATGTGGTATGCCGATATTGTTTTAGCCAGTCTGGCTGCCTTGGTCAATCTGCCTATTCGCGAGTCTAAGCTGGCTGCTCAAGCGGGCTGACAAAAAATCAGCAGTTGCACAGGCAACTGCTGATTTTTGCTTCTTTATACGCAAGGGAAAGTATCTGGACCGATGAGTTGAATTTCGGCAATATTGACGGCAAGAATGGTGCCAATAGGGAAGCTGGAGAAGGCGCAAGTTAATTGCAACAGCAAAAACTCAACCTCATCGCGAATGGGTTGCGGTGGGGACGGTGGGAAGAACCCGACATTACGGTCACCCACAACGGCTAATAAAGTACCCTGCAGAACATTGCCATTCGTTAAGACGATGGCCAGGTTAACGCCACTTGCAAAATCAAACCCCGCTCCTTGAGGAATTCTCATGTTATAATTAACTCCTTTGTTGGTTATTAAGGCATCCGCCTTTGTTACATCATATGAATGATATTATGTAAATGTGCAGTTGTCATATATTTAAACCTGAGTTCATCAGAAAAGGCTTTGTGTTGGCCAGAAGCAAAGCCCGGCTATCCTTTCCCAAATATCAGGCGTTGAAAAACTGCTCTTAATCCGGTATGCTAAAAGAAACATAAAGAGTGTGCGAGGATTTCTTTCCGTTTTTCAGCTCATATTTTCTGATTGCAATCGTTACGAAGGAAAAAAGCGCCGGATGGGGAATTGATTATCAACATGGAGGCAGCAGCCGGAAGAGAGTATGGAAAGGATAAAAAATGAAATTGATAGCAAAATTAAAATCAACCTTTGATTTTGAATTTAGATTGCAGACCAAGATTATCGTATTGGTGTGCGGTGTTGTTGCTGTTGTTTTAATGGTAACAGGATTTCTCATTTCCCGGAGTATGGAAGAGCAGGTTAAAGACAGTATGGGCCGGCAGGCAGTGAGTATTGCCCGGTTTATGGCCCAGTCTCCGGTCATCATTGAGGGATTAACCGGGAAAAAAGACAATGGTGAAATTCAGCAATATGCCAATATTAATAAAACCTTAGCCAATGTCCAGTTTATTGTAATTTTTGATATGGATGGCGTGCGCAAATCCCATCCCAATCCTGACATGGTCGGACAGAAGATTGTCGGCGGTGATGAACTGGCTGCCTTGCATGGCGAAGAATATTTGTCGGAGGCTGAAGGCACCTTGGGGTATTCGCTGCGCGCTTTTTCTCCCGTATTTGGCCCTGATGGCAGGCAGGTCGGAGTCGTGCTTGTCGGTATTTTGATGCAGTATGTCCATGATGCGGTGACTCAGGCTCAGATGATTTTACTTTTGGTTATGATTATTGGTATGGCCGTAGGAACCATTGGCGCTCTTTTGTTAGCCCGGGAGACGAAGGGGGTCTTGTTTGGTCTTGAGCCGACGGTTATTGCGAAACGGCTTGAGGAGCGCAGCATCATTTTGCAATCAGTTCGTGAAGCCATTATGGCGGTTGATCGTAATGGGGTGATTACCCTGCTGAATGAAGAAGGGAAAAGACTTCTTCGCTTAAGCGGGATTGAGGATGAAGCCCTTGGCCGGCCGGTGGATGAGTTTGTTCCCCATACCCACTTGCTGGAGATCATGGAAACCGGGAACATGGAACTCAATCAGGAACTGGAGATTTTTGGGGTGTCGGTACTCGCCAATCAGATTCCGCTGGTGGTGAATGGGACGATTGTGGGAGCTATTGCTACCTTCCGGGACAAGACGGAGGTCAAACAGTTAGCCGAGGAATTGACCGGTGTTCGTGACTATGTAGATGCTCTGCGCTCACAGGCTCATGAATTTATGAACCGGCTTCATGTGATTTTGGGCTTGGTTCAGCTGGAAAATTATGATTTGCTGGCAACCTACATCCAGCGGATTGCATCAGACCATGAAGCCGAAGTTTCCTTTGTGGGGCAGCGCATTCGCAATCCGGTTATGGCGGGCTTTATTTTGAGCAAACTGAGCTTGGCCCGTGAGCGCAGCATCCGGATGAATTTATCGGAGGATAGTTTCCTGCCGGAAGCCAAGGATGCGGAAACCACCCATAAACTGGTTACCATTGTCGGTAATCTGATTGAAAATGCTTTTGATGCTGTAGAGAACTGTATGGCTCAGGAAGTGACGTTAGCGCTTCGTTATAAAGAGGGCAGGCTGGTTATCGAGGTGAAAGATACGGGCCCGGGTATTCCGCCGGAATTAGGGGAACATATTTTTGAAATGGGAGTATCCAATAAAGCGGACGAACGTGGCTTTGGTCTGTATTTAGTTAAAATGAATGTCGACAGCTTAGGCGGTACGATTGATATCGTGCGTACGGCTCAAGCTGAAACCATATTCCATATTTCTTTACCCTATGAAAGCGGAGGTGAACTCGGATGACAATCAGAGTCCTTATTGTAGAAGATGATCCTATGGTGGCTGAATTAAACCGGCGATTTCTAGAAAAAATTGAAGGATTTACGCTGACTGCCATTGTACGTAATGGTGACGAGGCTTTGGCTTTTCTCCAGGAGAATCGTGTTGAACTGGTCTTGCTGGATGTCTTTATGCCAGGAATGAATGGATTTGAATTATTGGCCGCCATTCGCCGGCAGCAGTATAAAACCGATGTGATTTTGGTGACGGCAGCCAGGGATAAGCAATCGGTTCAGGCTGCTTTGCGTCAGGGAGCAGCTGATTATCTGATCAAGCCTTTCGAATTTGAGCGTTTTCAGACTGCATTGACCAATTATAAACAACGAGCAGAGTTTATGGAGACACAAACGGATTTCAATCAGGTGGCGCTGGATGAACAAGTCTTCCGTCAAAACGGTACGACCGAAAAAAGTGAGCTGCCTAAAGGCTTGGACCGCCACACGTTAAAGCGGGTCTGGGAATGTATTGTGGCCAGTACAGGGGAGTTTACAGCTGAAACGATGGCAGGCTATGTGGGGATTTCCCAGGTTTCGATGCGTAAGTATCTCAAATATCTGGAAGTAGAGGGGCTATTAACGGTTAAAATCAGTTATGGAGCTGTAGGGCGGCCAATTTCAAAATATCGCTGCACCAATGAAAAATCAACGATAAAATTTCCAGATTAAGTCATAAACCATGCAAGGATTACCTTTTTAGGTAATCCTTGCATGGTTTATCGCTTTAGTTAGTTAAATAACTAGTTATTTAAGTTATTTATCCAGTTCACTTCACATTTCCCCTTTATAATGGTTATGGGTTGTCATTATTTTCACAAATTTAGACAAAAAGAAAGGGGAAATTTTACAAACATGATTTCATTGCAAGTTCTAGTCATCTTGGGATGCCTGCTCTTAGGTACGCGTTACGGGGGTATGGGGCTTGGTCTAATCGGTGGTATTGGACTATTTATTCTTACATTTGTCTTCGGTGTTGAGCCAGGCAAACCGCCAATTGATGTTATGCTGACCATATTGGCCGTTATTTCCTGTGCATCCGTACTGCAAACTGCAGGCGGACTCAATGTGATGATGCGTTTTGCCGAAAGACTGCTGCGCCGTCATCCTGAACATATTACCATTCTGGCTCCCGTAACCACCTGGGCCTTGACTTTCCTGTGCGGTACCGGCCATGTGGTCTACACAATGTTTCCGATTATTTATGATATTGCTATTAATAAAAATATTCGTCCGGAACGTCCTATGGCCGTTGCATCGGTTGCATCGCAAATGGGAATCGGGGCTTCCCCGGTATCGGTTTCGGTAGTATCGATGGTCTCGATCTTAGCGCAAGCCCATGGATTTGGCCAAGCGATCGGTATTCTGCAATTATTATCTGTTTCCATTCCTGCCACACTGGGTGGTGTGCTGATTGCCGCACTGTGGAGCATGCGTCGCGGCAAAGATCTGGACAAAGACGAAGAGTTTCAAGCTAAGCTGAAAGATCCTGAGCAAAAGGCTGAAATCTATGCCGATGCGGAATCTTTGCTAGGCAAAGTATTTCCTAAAGAGTATTATTGGTCGACCTGGATTTTCTTTGCCGCTATTTTTGGTGTTGTAATTTTTGGTGCGTTTCCTCAATTGCTGCCAGCTTTTGGTGAGCCAGGCAAATTAAAACCCATGTCCATGAACCTGGTGATCCAATTACTTATGCTGGTTGCGGGCGCAATTATCCTGATGACCTGCAAAGTGAATCCGCGGGATATTTCCAATGGTCCTGTTTTCAAAGCCGGTATGGTCGCCATTGTGTCGGTATTCGGTGTGGCTTGGATGGCTGATTCTTTCTTCCACTCCCACTTTAAGCTGCTGAAAGAAACTTTGGCTGGCGTGGTTGCAAGCAAGCCTTGGCTATATGCATTAGTCTTGTTCCTTACCTCTAAATTAGTAAACAGCCAGGGAGCTGCTATTGCGGCCATTGCGCCAATGGGAATCAGCCTTGGTTTAGATCCTAAAATGATGGTTGCATTTTTCCCGGCTGCTTATGGCTACTTCTTCCTGCCAACCTATCCAAGTGATTTGGCTTGTATTGGTTTCGACCGGTCAGGAACAACCAGAATCGGAAAATTCATTATCAACCATAGTTTCTTCATGCCAGGT
Source organism: uncultured Selenomonadales bacterium (assembly GCA_946407015.1). Lineage (GTDB taxonomy): Bacteria > Bacillota > Negativicutes > DSM-1736 > Dendrosporobacteraceae > CAMJML01. The sequence continues at coordinate 80,515 of CAMJML010000016.1, forward strand.
ATTATTGGCGTAGCTTCCGGCTGCGTGATCGGATATCTGCTGTCCAAAGTGATCTTATAATCTTTCTGATAAAAAACAAGAGATCTGGCATTTAATGTCAGATCTCTTGTTTTTTATCAGTGCATCAGGATGCTCTGGATTTTAATGTCGTCGGGCAGTGAATTGGGATTGCCGGTTTTTAACCAATCGGCAATTTGATCAAGCGAGATAGCCAGCTCAAATGCGATGCCGCTTGAAATAGCATAAAGGGATTGGTCTATTTGCCTGATCTCACTAAAGCTGTTCGCACGGCGCAGATCACCCAGAGTCGAGTGAATGCCCATACCTTTTGAAGTTTTGAAGCGTTCGTCATAAATGATGATTCCATCTATCAGCTGTACCGTACCTTGCTTGCGGATGCTGATGCTGCCGGTCAGTGAAGGAGTCGAGCGTCCATCTAAGTAAATTTTAACGACAGGAGCCGGTGCATTGTCCAAAACAACAGCCGAGGCTTTTTGATTATATTGTTTATAGACTGCTTCAAGCGATTGGCCTACTTGCATATATCCGGCCTTGCTTCCGGATAAGGCAAATTCTGCCGGCGGTTCTTTAAGGGCAGGCTTCTCCGGAGGTTTTTCGTTTTGCATGGAAGACGCAGCCTTCTCATTTGCTGGCGTGGCAATGGATAATAGTTTTAATATCTCAGGATCTTTTTTACCTATCGCTAATGACACGGCCGTATTCCCGCGAATATCTTGATAGGCCGGATCGGCCCCTGCTTGCAGCAGTATTTTTACGATTCCCGGATGATTATAAGCAATCCCTTTCATTAAAGCGGTTTGTCCGTCTTTATCCTTAGCGTTGATATCGGCACCTTGCTCCAGTAATAAATTGACAATATCCGGACGGTCAAAACAAGCTGCTGCCATCAGGGGGGTAACTCCATCACTGATGCGATAAGAATTTGGGGCCATACCGGCTTTTAGAAATAGTTCGGCGGCCTCTTTGTTGCCGCGGCCCGCATATTTTACAAACTCGTCGGGATTATATCTGATGTTCATAGCAGCCAGCTTGGTTTGATAAGGATTGACATTTGGATCAGATGCAGCCGGTGAAGCGGATAAGAGGTAAGCGCTTACGACAATCAAGCTAAACAGACCGGTACTGCCAAGTCCAATCAGGACTTTTCGCAGCCGGTTCTTTTTGGCGGGATTCGTTGGCTTGATTGCTGCTAACGTGTCGCTAGGCTGATCGGCTTGTGTTATCTGTGCTGCTGCGCCGGACTGTTTTGACAACCGGTTAAGAAGCGGAAGTTGAGCAGCTTTTTTGACCAGATTTACCCATGTGTTTTTGATTCTGGCTAAGAAGGTTGGCGCAGCCTCTGAAAGAGGAGCTTGCGGTATTGGAGTGGGGGTAGGAGGGGCTGCATCAGCAGCAGTCTGTTGTTGTTCAACAAGGGCTGGCGGATCAGTAGGTAACGATTCTGCCGGTAAATGATTTTCGGAAGCGGGTTGAGTGGGTACGGTATCCACTGTTGACAGGATAGACTCTATTTCGGCTTGTGTGATAAAAGGGTTATCTGGAGGCGGGGAGGCTGTCGCAGCAACATTCGAGCTTTCCGCTAAGTCAGGCTCAGGCGTGACCGGTTCAAGAGCGGCAGCCGGTTCAGGATTCATGGCAGCCAGCATTGCCTCAATCTCATCCTGACTCATCGTGCCGTTGGCA
>CAMJML010000017.1 GCA_946407015.1 uncultured Selenomonadales bacterium
CTACGACCGATCGGTTAACAGCCGATTGCTCTACCAGCTGAGCTATCGAGGAATGTCGTCAACGAATACTATTATAGAGGAATCACAACGTTATGTCAAGCAATTTTCACAACAAATAAAAACTGGTCACAAAACGTCATTATTCTAAGAAATCTTTAAGCTTTTTGCTTCTGCTTGGATGACGCAATTTTCTTAATGCTTTGGCCTCAATTTGACGAATACGCTCACGTGTAACGCCAAAATGTTGACCGACCTCTTCAAGAGTTCTGGCTCTGCCATCGTCAAGACCAAAACGCAGTCTTAAAACCTTTTCCTCACGTGGTGTCAGCGTTTCCAGCACTTCTTCCAACTGTTCCTTTAATAACATGAAAGAAGCTGCTTCCGCCGGAGCCGGTGCATCCTGATCTTCAATAAAATCGCCTAAATGAGAATCCTCTTCCTCCCCAATTGGCGTTTCAAGCGAAACAGGTTCCTGCGCAATCTTCATAATTTCACGAACACGATCCACACTGATATCCATCTCACGAGCAATCTCTTCAGGGACTGGCTCCCGGCCTAATTCCTGCAATAATTGACGCGACACGCGAATCAGTTTATTGATCGTTTCAACCATGTGTACAGGTATGCGAATAGTACGAGCCTGATCAGCAATTGCTCTGGTTATAGCCTGGCGAATCCACCAAGTTGCATAGGTGCTAAATTTATAACCTTTATTATAATCAAATTTTTCAACTGCTTTAATTAAACCAAGGTTACCTTCTTGAATTAAATCCAGGAAAAGCATCCCACGTCCAACATATCTTTTGGCAATACTGACAACCAAGCGCAAATTGGCTTCGGCTAAACGCCGTTTTGCCTCTTCATCGCCGCTTTCCATCCGTTTGGCCAATTGAATTTCTTCATCAGCTGTTAATAATGGAACACGTCCGATTTCTTTAAGATACATCCGAACCGGATCGTCAATACTAATTCCTTCCGGAATGGACAAATCAATGTCCACTTCCTCATGAGCAACTTCTTCCATATCAGAAATATCAGGATCATCCAGTGTCTCAACATCAGGAATTTCATCTACAATCTCAATCCCTTTGCTTGAGAACACCTCATACATATCATCTATTTCATCAGGAGACAAATCTTCGCCTTGGAGAGTGTCCATGATTTCACCATAGGTAATGACGCCACCACGTTTCTTACCTTTACTTAACAGTTTATCTACACTATCATTTGATACATTCTTTTTCTCAGTCATTTTACTCCCCTCCTCCCCGTGGCTACCGCGATTAAAGAAATTAAATTGTTAAGCTCATAAATAATGTAATTTGCTGATTTCATGTTTTATTCGCTGACTTTCTGCCAATTCCTGCAAAAAGCGACTATCCCCCATGCGTTGTAATTCATCAGCACGCAGCCGATGTTGCTCATACAAATGATTCAAATAAGATAAGCGGATTGTTTTTATGCAATCATCGACTTGTTTTGAAACATCCGTATGCTGTATGTCTATTAATAAAATATGCGATAGTTCAGTGTTTGCTGCTTCGTTCATCGTCATAGATAACACGAAGCTTTGTATGTTTTTTTTCATATTATACGCATCAAATAACATTTTAATTATTTCCCGATGCTGATCATTTTGAATCTCATCGAGACTTAATTGCGATTGAATATATGGTATAATAGTATCATCTTCCCAAATAAAACGGATAATATGTCGTTGGGCTTGTATTACCGCACTATCGATATTTTTTGATAATGCTACCATTTTAATAGTTTTCCCCATTTTTACATTTTTATCCTTTTGAGATTGTGCTAAAAATTTGCTTACTTCACTTCTTATCGCACTTTCATCAATTCCTAAGCTTTGAGATATTTGAGCTATGTGGGCATTCACCTCAACAGCATTATCCGCCTCAGCCAAAGCTGGAACAACCTTAGCCACAACAGCTACTTTTCCTTCTAAGTTTGAGTAGTCGATTCCATTTAGTGCCTGTGTTACCTGATAGTCAAGTAATGGCGCAGCTTCTGCTATTAATTTTTTAAAAGCCTCAGGTCCGTGTTTTGTGATAAATCCGTCCGGATCTTTACCATCCGGAATGGTTAGAATCTTCACAGATGCGCCCAGATTTCTAACAATGGATAATGCCCGGATTGTTGCCATTTGTCCAGCAGCATCACTGTCATAGGCAAAAACAAATTCGTTAGTATAGCGCATCAATTGCTTGGCCTGATCAGCTGTGAACGCGGTTCCTAATGAGGCTACAACATTATCGATACCGAAATTACGAGCCGTAACAACATCCATATAACCTTCAACAACAATTACCTGGCCTGACTCTCGGATAAACTTATAAGCACTATCAAAACCGAATAAAATATTACGCTTGTTAAAAACAGGGGTTTCAGCAGTATTCAGATATTTAGGCTGGCTATCATCAAGCACCCTGCCACCGAAGCCGACGACTCTCCCCCGAAGATCACGGATTGGAAAAATGATTCGATTTCTAAAGCGATCAAAAATTCCCGTCCCCGATGAACGTTCACTGGCTAAACCCGCTTTTAAAAGAATTTCGGGTTCAATACCTCTATCAAGAAAGGCAGAAGATAACTTATCCCACGCAGGAGGAGCAAAACCAATCTTAAAAGTGTTAATACTTTCAGCCGTTACACCACGCCGCAATAAATATTCCCGCGCCGGTTTCCCATAGCTCGTTTTGGTCAAACAGGCGTAAAAAAACTCTTCTGCCATTTTGTTCGCACGCCAAATTTTTGACAATTCCTTATCCCTGGCCACTTCTTCGGCTGACTTCTCTCTTTGGGGTAATGGCAGATTCAACTTTTGTGCCAATAGTTTGACCGCATCCATAAATACAACGTTTTCAATTTTCATCAAAAAATTAAAAACGTTTCCTCCAGTTTGACAACCAAAACAATAAAAAAAACCTTTATCCGGTGTAACAGAAAACGAAGGGGATTTTTCTTGATGAAAAGGGCAACAACCCCAATAATTTTTCCCCTTCTTTTTTAACGGAACATACTCTGAAATAACACTTACGATATCACTTTGTGAGCGCAAATTCTCAATGAAATCGTCATAAATACTATCTTTCATAAGTTCACCCTTTATAGCGCCCCATATACATATCGGATATTTTTTCATTACATTATAATACAAAAAGAATAGTAATATACATTTATATACTACATTTCATATTTTCGCTATTTTTTTTGATTTTCCTGCTTCATTCAGGGTGCGGCGCTGATTGAGAGGTAATGAAAATTATCAGGGTTTGACTTATTTCTACATTTTCTTCAGGAATCCTGCCTTGTAAGTGTTTTGATTTAAGAATCATGTTATGCTATAATTTATATTCAATATGAATTGTAAATATCCTTTTTTACCTCTTGACAAAAAACAAAATGTTTGCTAATTAAAATCAGGACTTGGCTTACACAAAGCCAAGTCCTGATTTTATTTCGTATTAATCCATTTAGAAGGAATAAATAATTTTTCAAATAGGCTAATTGCAAATAAATCTGTCAGCCCTGCAATATAATCGACTACAGTCGTTTGCAATCCCCAACGCTCTTCACGATCTAAAAACTCCTGCGGTAATGCCCCGGGATTAACCATAAAATAGTCATATAGTTTATGAATTACATAAGCTGCTTTTTTCCGATCCGGTTCTAACTCTGCAGACTGATATATTTTCTTAAACATAAATTCCCTGAGTTCATCCATCGCCTCTTTCACTTCAACGGATAGTAGAATTTGATTTTTTCCATAGGAAACAGTAATCATGTCTGCAACCATAACAGTAATCATATTGGAGGGATTGCTCCCTAAAACAGCAGCGGCTTTTTCCGGCAAGTCCGAAGGCTGCAGCATACCGGCCCTAATCCCATCGTCATAGTCATGGCACAAATAAGCAATTCTGTCACCAATCCGAACAATATTGCCTTCCAGTGTAAAAGGTTTATTTGGACCGGTATGATTGACAATACCGTCTTTGACTTCCAGTGTTAAGTTAAGACCGATCCCATTTCGCTCTAAATATTCCACGATCCTTAGGCTTTGTTCATTGTGATGATAATGCCCCAGGATTTCTTGCAAGGCATACTCTCCTGAATGTCCGAATGGAGTATGTCCAACATCATGCCCTAATGCAATTGCTTCGGTTAAATCTTCATTAAGCATTAACCCCCGGGCAATCGTTCTCGAAATCTGGGCCACTTCAAGACTGTGGGTCATTCTCATCCGGTAATGATCCCCTGGCGATATATACACTTGGGTTTTATGCTTTAAGCGTCGAAAAGCCTTACTGTGAATAATTCGATCACGATCACGCTGAAAAGCCGTTCTAAAATTGCATAGCTCTTCATCCTTCTCCCTCACAGCCTCACGGCTTTTACTGGCATAAGGAGATAATATCTTATATTCCTGCGCTTCAATACGCTCTCGTATATTCATGATAAACCCCCTCCTTATATCTATTATATCGCCGTATCAAATATCGGTATAGTCTCATTTTTACATAATTTACATCGCCTTTCTAGCAGGTAATTTGTTATAATAAAAGCAGAAAGGTTGGTGTTCTCCGTGAAGAAAAAAATACTCATCATCATCACCCTGCTGCTATTGATTTCGACGGCAACGGTTGCAGCAAAACCCGTTATTACAGCAGATGATACATATTTTGATATCAATACTGGACAGTATATTCTCAATGGCAATGTTCATATCGAAGTCGGAAGTCGCGTCATTACCGCTGGAAGTGCCAGGGTTAGCATGGTTTCAAAAGAAGTTTGGGGCTCGGGCGGAATTACCGTAACTCAGGGTGATATCTATTTCACCGGCAATACCGTTTACGTGAATGGCAACCAAAATTCAGCTAAGATTGATGGCAATGTCAATTTTTCTCGCACCAATCTGCAAATTACTGCCGATAGTGTTGAATATAATTGGCGCACCAAAACAGCAAACTTTAATGGCAACGTCCGGGTTACTCAAAACGGAAATAGCTGGAGTGCAAATTCTTTAAATTACGATTTGCGTAATGATACGATATTTTAAAAATAAACACCACGAAAATTCGTGGTGTTTATTTTTAAAGAAATTTAAGCAGTAACAATTTTGCTAAAATCGGCAATCGGAGAAGTCATTTCAGCAATTGACTTGAGCATTGCCAGGCGGTTCTGTCTAACCGACATATCTTCTACCATGACCATGACAGCACTAAAAAACTCATCAATTGGTGCTGCTAAAGAGGCTATAACGGCCAAGGCGGCAGGATAGTCCTGGTTTGCCAGCAGACTAGAAAGATTAGACTGGGCGCTCATATAAGCTTCGTAGAGACGAGTTTCAGCCTCAGAAGAAAATAGTTTGGAATCAATCACGCCACCATCAGCATTTTTGGCCAGATTGCCGACACGAGTTAAAGCCTGGACGGTTTTCTGCATACCCACGCTGCCATAATCTGCACTAATTGCTTTAGCTCTTAGCCAAGCATCATAGATATCATCAAAACCAACCGCGAGGGTAGCATCAATAACATCATAACGAACATGCTCCTCCGCTAAAACATTTTTAATTCGCAAGCGGAAAAATTCTTGGATTTCATTAAGGGTTTTACTGCAACGCTGTTCATCGACAATTCCCAGTAAGTCAAGCGCCTGCTTAACTACCTTTTCCAAGGATACATGATATTGAGCCTCAATAAGAATATGCACAATGCCTAATGCCTGTCTTCTTAACGCATAAGGATCCTGAGAGCCTGTTGGAATTAACCCCCTGCTGAAAGTCGCAACAATATTATCAATCTTATCAGCAACACTGATTATTCTGCCGGCAGGAGAAACCGGCAATACATCTCCAGAAAATCTTGGTAAATAATGCTCAAAAATTGCTTCCGCAACGGCTTTAGGTTCACCACCCAATAAAGCATATTCCCGTCCCATGATGCCTTGGAGTTCAGCAAACTCATACACCATACCAGTGACCAGGTCAGCTTTTGCTAATTTTGCGCCACGCTTTAACGTCGGTGCAAGTTCAGTTGGTAGACCAGCCCATTCTGCAATCACTTGGCTCAACGCCTCTAATCGAACAGTCTTATCAAAAAGACTACCCAAACCGTCTTGGAATACGATCGTTTTTAATTTTTCTAAACGCTCTTCTAATAAGATCTTCTGATCCTCTTCAAAAAAGAATTGAGCATCTGCAAGCCTGGCTTTTAACACTCGTTCATTGCCATGCCGAACAATATCAATATAATCTGAACCGCCATTACGAACGGTAATAAAGACTGGCAATAACTTTCCTTCTGGCGAAAAAACCGGAAAGTAACGTTGATGCTCACGCATTGGAGTAATGACTGCTTCAGGTGGAAGCATCAAATATTTATCTTCAAATTTGCCGCATAATGCAGTGGGATATTCCACCAAATAAATAACTTCCTCAAGAAGATCTTGGTCGATATTCGCAATACCGCCTTGGCTTAAGGCAAGTTTTTCAATTTGCTCCCGAATCACTTGCCGGCGAACCTCTTGATCCACCATAACATGATTTTCTGCTAATTTTTCAAAATAATCATTTACCGACCCAACCAGAACTTGGCCTTTACTCAAGAACCGGTGACCGTACGTAAAGTTGCTAGAAGCTACTTGAGCGATAGTGAAAGGAATCACATCACTGCCGAATAAAGCTAAAAGCCATCTAATCGGCCTGACAAAACGAATCTCTAGATTGCCCCAGCGCATATTTTTCGGAAAATTAATCGAATGAATCACATCTATCAAAAAATCCGGCAGCAATTGCTGAACAGATTGTCCGGCCTCATGAACAAGCGCATACACATAACCATCTTTTACAACTAATTTAGAAACATCAATCCCTTGACCCCTTGCAAATCCTTGAGCGGCTTTAGTTGGCACCCCAGTTTCATCAAAAGCAATCTTTATTGACGGGCCTTTATTCTCACTTTTTTTGTCAGCCTGCTCTTCAGCCAGCTCCCTAATAATCAGAGCCAGCCGTCTGGGAGTACCGACTGCCCGGATTTCACCATGCGAAATCCTGAGTTCCGCGAGTTTATCCGCAGCAATACGTTCGACCTGTGCCAAAACATTCGGCATAAAACGAGCAGGAATTTCCTCAGTACCAATTTCCAGTAACAAATCTTTTGCCATGCTACTTGCCTCCTTTAAGCAACGGATAACCAAGCTTTTCTCTTTGATCCAGATAGGCTTGGGCACACAAGCGAGCCATATTGCGTACTCTTCCAATGAAAGTTGTGCGCTCACTTACACTGATGGCACCGCGGGCATCCAATAAATTAAAGGTATGGGAGCATTTGAGAACATAATCGTAAGCCGGTAAAACAAACCCTAATTCAATAACCCTAATGGCTTCTTTTTCATACATATCAAACAGCTGAAACAGCAACGCCGTATCGGCTATTTCAAAGTTATAATGAGATTGCTCAACTTCATTCCGATGGAATACATCACCATAAGTTACGCCTTCAACCCATTCTAAATCATAAACGTTTTCCTTCCCTTGAATATACATAGCTAAACGTTCCAAACCATACGTAATTTCAACCGAGACAGGTTTTACGTCAATACTGCCAACTTGTTGAAAGTAAGTAAATTGAGTAATTTCCATTCCATCAAGCCAAACTTCCCAGCCAAGCCCCCAGGCGCCCAGAGTAGGCGATTCCCAATTATCCTCAACAAAACGGATATCATGTTTATCTGGATCGATCCCTAGTCGAGCCAGACTTGCTAAATATAACTCCTGGATATTAGCAGGGGATGGCTTCATAATAACCTGATACTGATGATGCTGAAAAAGCCGGTTAGGATTCTCACCATAACGGCCATCTGTTGGCCTGCGTGATGGCTCAACGTATGCAATATTCCAAGGTTCTGGTCCTAACGCCCTCAAAAAAGTCGCAGGATTCATTGTGCCGGCACCTTTTTCCACATCATAAGGTTGTGCCAGAATACATTTCTGCTCGGCCCAAAAATTTTGTAATGTCAGGATGATTTCCTGAAAAGTCATTGTTCGTACCTCCTTCGTTTTAATACCTAAATGAGTGCAAAAAATCATTAATGAGATAAACAAACATAAAAACACCCCGTCCTAGTAACAAAATAGTTACAGGGACGGGATGTTTATTCCCGCGGTTCCACCCTGATTGGCTTTCAATAGCCCACCTTCAATAACTATGACGAGTTTTACTCACTAACACACCGGTTAGTTTTCCTCTCGCAGCTTGGGAATGCCTTTCTCCTAAAATCCATCGAGCTTGCACTCTCCTCGACTCGCTAAGCAGTAATTAGGATACTTTTTCCCTCATTGCCTTAATTTATTTAAAATATAGCAAAAACAATTTCTCTTGTCAACTTCAAGCTAAAGGATCGTTGTATCATCAGAATCTTTTTTTTCCGGAGTAAATTCTTCCGGGTCTTCTTCACCCGTCCGAATCACTTCAATAGTACAACGTTTAAAAACAGCTACCAGTACTCCTAACGCCGCTAATTGTGGTAAAACAACCGCACCGATTGCACCGATTGCAACCGGGATTTCAACCAGCGTCCGGCCGTCACTCTTAATTCTGATACGATTTACATTGCCTTCATGGATTAATTCTTTCACCTTATCCATGACTTCATTGGAACGAACTGAAAACTCTTCTGTCCATGAACTTTGTTTTTTATTCTCGGCGTCAACTAATGCCTCAATGACATTGCCACGATTTCTTTCGAGAATGTCTTTCGCTTCCTTATAAGACACACCGATTCTCTCACGAATGATATCAATTTTTTCAAGCGTTATCTCTTCCACAACAATCCCCCTATTGTAAAATTTTAAATTATTATAACCGAATCACGATTTTATATCCCTATTAATGTAGAAGATATGTATTACACGGACACTTGCTTAATGAACTCCAAAGATTTTAGTGGTTTCCCTAGCAAACAAGTAATATATCCTGTTAATATTTTTTCGCTTTGCAGCAAAACAGCGCCACTAACGGTAAAACTTGGAGGTTGTTCCCAATCCAGGTACAAAAGTTGATCAAGAAATCTTCTTGCTCGTTCACTCATTTCAGGTAAATCCTGCTGCTTGCATGCTTTACATACACCACCGCCTTTTTCACTATCAAAAAAAGCATCTTGACTAAGCGGTTGTCCACAAATCACGCAATGATCATACTGCGCTTGATAACCTACTAAAGCCAGCAATTGCCAAGCGGCGGCTAAAGCCACTAGCCGTGGATTCCGACAGGTGATTGTCGTCAAGACTTGTACCAAAAGATCATAAACATAAGGTTCTGGCTGGCGGTCGGGACAAAATTCCACCACCAGTTCATTTGCAAATGCAGCATAGGCCATAGCCTGTAAATCTTCGCGAATTTTACGAAAAGATTGTTTTAACTCACATTGTTTAATTGTTTCGATGCCATGCCCTGACATCAAAGCCAACTCTACCTGGCTGAAAACTTGGATTGCACCAGCCAGTCTATTTTTAGGACGGCGGCAGCCGTAAGCGATAGCAATAATTTTACCATGATCGCGGGAAAGTAACGTAACCATCTTATCAGCCTCACCCCAATTGCGAACGGCTAATATGATTGCCTCTGTCAAATATTGTGCCATAGGCTCCTCTGCTTATTGTTGATTTGACACGGGAATCGCTGTCTGTGGATAGGCTTTGCATCGCTGTGTATGATCACGTTTACACGTACAATAAACTAGGTACGCTTCAATATGCCCCGTGTTCTGGAAAATCTCCCACATAATGTTCCTCAACACCATTGACATCATCCCTTCGCAACTGCTAGTTTTCAGTCAACATCCCACCGCTAGCTGGCAGAGGTGTAGCTCTGACCCGAACGATGCGGAAACCATTCACCCTAAGAACTGCAAAGCTATAATCACCAATATCAACACTGTCTCCAATTTCAGGTTTTCTGCCAAGAAGGCCAAAAATATATCCTCCTATAGTATCTTCTTCATGTTCTTCCAAGCGGATATTCAACAATTCAACAACATCATCCAGTAATACCCGGCCATCAAATTCATAGGACCCATCACTCAACCGCTGGATATCATTTTCTGTTAACTCATCATGTTCATCCTGGATATCCCCGACAATTTCTTCAATAATATCTTCTAAAGAAACAAGGCCGGCCGTTCCTCCGTACTCATCTGCAACAACCGCTTGGTGGATGCGTTTTCGTCTCATTAACTGCAATAACTTGGCTACCGACATTCCTTCTGGGACTACAAGAATTTCCCTCATAATGGTACGAAGATCTCTTTCAGTCATATTGCACGACTCAATATCCATAAAATCACGCAAGTGAATCATACCAATCACATGATCTTTATCCTCAAGACAAAGTGGATAGCGCGTATGATGGGTTTCTCTAACCACCCGGATATTCTCTTCGTAGGAATCATCGGCAAACAAGCATACCATATCCTGACGTGGCACCATAATTTCGCGTGCTAATCGATCAGCAAAATCAAATACATTATCAATAAGCTCGCTCTCCATCTGATTCAGCACACCGCCGCGGTGACTGGCACTCACAATCATTCGCAATTCTTCTTCAGAATGAGCCACCTCAGCTTCTGAGGCCGCTTTTATGCCCAGCAACGTGAGGATACCTCTGGCCGCATGATTAAACAGTACAATAATAGGATAGCCAATTTTATGAAAGATATAAAGCGGCCAAACTGAAAACATGGCCATGCTCTCGGCACGCTGAATCGCCAATGATTTGGGAACAAGCTCACCAATGACAATGTGCAAGAAAGTAATCAAAATAAATCCAATCGCAATACTGATCGTACTATGGAGCCAGGCCATTTCGGGTAAATAGATGACCAATAAAGGAGCAAATAAGGCAGATACTGCAGGCTCACCAATCCAGCCCAAAGCCAGGGACGACAGTGTAATTCCCAGCTGAGTGGCACCAAGATAAGTATCAAAAGAAGCAAGGACTTTTAACGCCAAGGATGCGCGGCTGCTGCCTTGCTGAACAAGTTCTTCCAAACGCGTTTTCCGTACCTTGACCAGAGAAAACTCCGCCACAACAAAAAAGCCATTTAGTACTACTAATAACAGGGCTAATAAAAATTTCACCACATCATACCAAGCTGAATCGATAACGCATCTCTCCCTCGCTGACCATCCCATCTGGCCGCGAAATCGTTTTACAGAGTTTTAGTCAAACCTTCCGGTTTATCGCTTTCAGGCATTACCGCTCCTGCCGTCAAAATATACTGCAGGACAGTTTCACTAGTTACCTGTAAAAATATTATATCCCGTTTCGGCACGAATATATTTACCCCGGAGGTCATGTTTAAACTCCAGGGAATAAAGACACAAACATGTTCTTCATCAAAATAACTCGCCATTGGGGCAGACAAATCTGCCATAATAAAGCCGACTACTTTAGCACCTGGATGTGGATAAGGAACCAGAACTGCCTGCTTGAACAAGTTCTGCGATTCTAAAACTGCAGTCGACACTTGTTTAACACTATGATAGATTAGACGAAAACCAGGGATATAGCAAAACACTTTTTCGCCAAATGCCAGAGTTCTTTTGAGAATCCAATGTGAAGAAAGCCACCCTATCAATAAAATCAACAAAACGACCGCAATTAAGCCAATGCCCGGAAACTGAACAGGCAAATGCCGTCCTAGCAAAGCTTCAGCAATAGAAAAAATTTGAATAATTACATAAGCAGTAATGGCTATAGGAACAATCACAATTAAGCCATTAATAAAATATTTCGAGAAAGCTTTCATAAATCACACCTCTTAACAAATGATACCATCCAACCCTACTGTCGGTCAACAAGTCTGAGATAACCCGAAGGAATCATCTAAAATAAACACTGCCCTAGGATCGTGAAAATTTGAGAAAATAAAAGCCTGGCAGCTGCCAGGCTTAATCATAACCGAAATTACGGAGAATTCCGTCCCGGTTACGCCAGTCTTTTTTTACTTTAACCCATAAATCAAGATAGACTTTCGATCCAAGCAAATTTTCGATATCCGATCTAGCCATTGCCCCGATTTCCTTTAATAGTTTTCCGCCTGCCCCAATCACAATTCCCTTTTGAGAGTCTCGTTCAACGTAAACAACTGCCCGGATATACAGATTCTCGTTAGCCCGTGTCGTAATCTCTTCAATATCAACCGCAATGGCATGAGGGATCTCCTCGCGGGTAACATGAAGTACTTTTTCGCGGATTAATTCTGCAATAATCAACCGTTCTGGCTGATCGGTAACCATGTCGCTAGGATAATATTGCGGACCTACTTCAAGGTATTTTTTAATTTCATCCACTAAACCCGTAAGATTGGTATGTTCTCGCGCCGAGATTGGAACAACGCCTGCAAAATCATAACATTTCGTATAACTTTCGATGATAGGCAAAACCTTATTTTTAGCAATTAAATCAATCTTATTCACAACCAGTACAACCGGCGTTTTGACTGCGGCCAAACGTTCTAAAATATAGTGTTCACCAGCCCCAAGCTCTTCAGTGGCATCAACGACAAACAATACAACTTCGACCTCACGCAGTGTATTTTCGGCAGTTTGCACCATATATTCGCCGAGCTTATGCTTGGGCTTGTGAATTCCCGGCGTATCAATAAAAACAATCTGTGAGTCCTCAAGCGTAAGCACGCATAAGATCTTGTTACGGGTAGTCTGCGGTTTATCGGACATAATAACGACCTTTTGCCCGATCAAACTATTAATTAACGTGGATTTACCTACATTAGGTCTGCCAATCACTGAGACAAAGCCCGATTTATGCTCGGAATTCAAAATATACCAGCTCCAGTCAAATCATTCTTATTAAAGGACAATGGCAGCAATTCATTCATTGCGACAACATGCTGTTCGCCTTTACTATTGCATAATATTACTTGATTTATGCCAAACTCAATCATAACTTGCCTGCAAGCACCGCAAGGAGCCGTTGGCCTCGGAGTATCAGCCACAACAGCAAGGGCAATAAGTTTCTTTTCTCCTTCTGAAATCGCTTTAAATATAGCTGTTCTCTCAGCACAATTTGACAGGCCGTATGAAGCATTTTCAATATTGCAGCCAGAGTAAATTCGTCCGCTTTCTCCTAAAACAGCTGCACCTACTTGAAACCTAGAATAAGGGGCATAGGCCATTCCCCTGGCAGCCTGCGCCGCTTTAATTAATTCTTCCATGCAAAACCCTCCTGCATCATAGCCTGGAATAAAAAATGGCACAACCTAGTACCAAGGCGGACATGGCCGCGACTAATACTGCGCCTGCGGCTATATCCTTAGCCAGCTTTGCCAGCGGGTGAAATTCCGGCTGAATCATATCGATCACCGCTTCAATCGCCGTATTAAACATTTCGGCAATAAAAACACTCGCAATCAAAAGTCCAATGATCATAAATTCCAGTTGACTGCATTTAAGCCACCATGCAAAGCTAAGTGCAAACAAAGCAGCAAGCAGATGAACCTTAAAATTCCGTTCATATTGTAAACAATATTTAAAGCCGCGAAATGCATTGCGAAAAGCAAAAAACAATCTGCACATCTTCATCTTTCTCTTGTAATTCCTAAACTTGACAGCACAGCTTCTTCTTCTTGCCGCATTTCTAACCGGTCTTCTTCTTGAATATGATCATAGCCTAGCAAATGCAGCATACCGTGTACTGTTAAAAAGGCAATTTCCCTTTCAACGCTATGCTCATACTCTTCAGCCTGCCGCTTAGCTGTTTCCAAAGATATGATAATATCCCCAAGCAATTGTTCGTCCGGGCCTTCAAAGATTTCCGGCTCATCACCTTCATTGAGAGCAAACGACAATACATCGGTAGGAGTATCTTTCCCACGATACTCGCGATTCAATGCTTGGATATATTGGTCATCAGCTAATACAACACTCACTTCGCTCTGGGGTTCAAGACCATACAATTCAGCAGTCTTTTTTAGCACAGAGATCAGCATTTGCTCCATTTCCGGTGTTACTGTCATCTTTTGCTGTAAGTTGCTTAGGACTATTTCCATTCTTATTCTTTCTCCTTTCAAGCTCTTTTAAAGCATCCGGATACTCAATTCGCGTATGGAACATACTTGACAGTATTCTGATATAAGCATCACCAATAATATTGAGATCTTTCAATGTTAAATTACATTCATCCAATTGTCCATCATGAAGACGTTCACGGATAATTTTCCGGACCGTTGCCTCAATACGATTAACATTGGGTTTAGCGAGTGAGCGAACTGCCGCTTCACAAGCATCTGCCAGCATAATCAGTGCCGCTTCCTTGGTTTGCGGTCTTGGCCCCTCATAGCGAAAATCAGCTTCAACAATACAATCGCCATGTTCGTTTTCAGTAGCTCGCTTATAAAAGTAAGAAACAAGCATGGTGCCATGATGTTGCTGAATCATATCAATAATCACTTGCGGCAGATTGTAATCACGGCATAAATCTACCCCATCTTTAATATGCGAGGTTACAATCAGTGTGCTTAGCGAAGGCGCAATCTTATCATGAGGATTTTCGGCACCAAACTGGTTTTCAACAAAAAAATAGGGACGACGAATTTTCCCAACATCATGATAATAAGCCCCAACCCGCACGGTGACTGGATCAGCACCGATAAGATCGGCAGCCGCCTCAGCTAAATTTCCTACCAAAATACTGTGATGATACGTTCCGGGTGCTTCCAACAGCAATCGCTGCATCAGTGGATGATTGGATTGTGCTAAATCCAGTAGTTTTATGGGCGTTGTAATATTAAAAGTATGTTCCAAGTAAGGTAACAATCCCGTGGTAATAACCGCAGCTCCAATACCGCTAAAGATCCCCAGCAATCCCTGAATGAGAACTTGTGTCCCATCAATCTGCTGCATCAAACCAGTTGCCCCGATAACCAGAAAGTTGGTGGCAGCGATCCAAATGCCCGTTTTGGTCAAGCTATAACCATGGGTCATTTTCGATACACTATATACACCTACGATACTCCCTACTAAAGCGGCCGCAACAGCACGCAAGTCATGATCAACAATTACGCCAAAAAGCATGGATAAAGCGATACTAACCACTAACCCAACTCGTGCATCAATTAAAATAGCGGTTAATAGCGCTCCAGTTGCAATCGGTGCTGCAAAATCGGAATAGTAATGAGCCCCTTTGCCTAATAATAATGCCACTAACAAAATTAAACCCAAAAGCACTAGATGCAGATCATTTGCATAGACCGGATAGGCAAATTTATACAAATAACCCATCATCACCGCAATAACAGTTAAAACAAAAATGGTTAAACCAAAAATACGCAGTTCGCTAAATTGCCCCTTATGTAAGCCCAATTCTTCCATGGCGTGAATTTGCTCACTCGTAACTACATCGCCGCGGCGAACCACAACTTGTCCTTTTTTTATTGTTTCACGAACAGGTTCAATACTGGAAAGCGCCGATTGCTTACGCTTATCTGTCTCGCGCACGTTTAAAATATAATTGGGTTTAAGAAGTTGCTGGCTGATCCCGGCAACAACCGATTCAACATGTTTACCAAGTCCTAGCTCTTCTGTCTCAATCACAATATGTTTTCTTGCCACATCCAACTCATCTTCACGAATTCCGCGTTGAAAATATTTTCGCAGCAATGTAATTGTATGCTCTTCAGCTTTGGCAAGGCTAACCTCATCTAAACTTACCAGCCCAAACAAGGTCAAGCTGGGGAGTGAAACCGGAGATGTTTTTTGAATTTTCTCAATTCTAGCTTCATTGGTCAATAAACTTTTATCCGCCAAAATATTCCGTGCAGTCGTATAAACAATACTTACGTTTTCCTCTGCTTTACTGAGCACAGCAACATCCAGATCATATACATTAGCTACACTGGCAAGAACTTCTGATTCAAGTTTTTTCGTTTTTGCAGCATCAACGTAGGAAACAGTCCGCGGGGCAATAATATCACGGTCACTGAGTTGCCCTACTTGAAACGATACTTGATCTGGAATGATATCGGCTGACAAAATAATCATAAAAAGAAAGAAAAAAGCCAGCCCCAGCACAATCCGGCGAGCAACCGGCTTAGCATAAATGCTGTTGGGTTGCACAAATAGATCCCGCAGCCTATTATTAAGCGATATCAAACTTATTCAACCCTTTCGTTTTATGCCACAAATCCAGCATAAGTTAATTTTCATCCTGTTCAAATTTATCATACGCATGAATAATTCGCGCTACAATTTCATGTCTAATGACATCGCTGGCATCCAATGTAATACATTGGATACCAGGTATTCCTTTGAGTATTTGCTGAGCTTGTCTAAGACCGGACATTGTGCCACGTGCCAGGTCTATTTGACTTAAGTCACCGGTAACCACCATCTTAGAACCAAAACCAAAACGAGTTAAAAACATTTTCATTTGGGGCGGCGTTGTATTCTGTGCTTCATCTAAAATAATAAAAGCATCATCCAAAGTCCGCCCCCGCATATACGCCAAAGGAGCAACCTCAATGATATTTTTTGCCATGTATTTTTGTACAGTTTCGGCCCCAAGAATATCGTATAGCGCATCATAAAGCGGCCGTAAATACGGATCAACCTTATCCTGGAGGTCTCCTGGTAAAAAACCTAATTTTTCTCCAGCCTCAACGGCAGGCCGAGTTAAGATAATCCGCTCTACTTCTTTCTTTTTCAAGGAAAAAACTGCCATTGCGACTGCAAGATAAGTTTTCCCAGTTCCTGCCGGGCCTATTCCCAGGGTAATATAATTATTGCGGATAGCCTGCAAATAGTCACGCTGACCTAATGTTTTGGGCTTTATGTGACGGCCGCGCACCGTAACCAGGACAGTATCATCAAACATTTTACGGAGATAATCCTCCTGGCCCGCCTTCAACAAGCGAATACTATACTGTACATCATGAGCTGTCACTGGGTTTCCTTGCCTATACAAAAATAAAAGCTCGGTAAATAAATTCGTTAATGTAGCAACTTCATTGGCTGAGCCTGTAATAATCAATTCCTCGCCACGGCTTATGACCTTGGCTGAAAAAGCAGAACAAACCACATTTAAAAACTCATCATTGCGACCTAAAATAGCTAATGCTTCTTGACTGCTTTCGAACAGAAACTTTTTCTCAGTAATCTGCTGCAAAAACTACTGCCTCCTTATTGTTGAGAAATGATCATACTTTTCCCGATATCCTCTTCGACTTCGATCGTTGCCTTTATCCGAACCAAGTTGGGTTCTTCAGTCTTAATTAATTCAATTTTGCGGGATAAAATCTGAGCAGTTTCAGGCATAAGATTCTGTATCTGAGCTAACGCATTGTTTTTCGCATAATCGCGTGCTTCTTCGACGGTCATTTCCGACCATTCAGTATCTAATTCATGATAGATATCTATGTTAGATTCGACAATAAAGTCGCTATTCCTCCACAAGGGCAGCTTTTTATGAACAACCTCTTTGTCATATAAACCGAACTGCTCCGGATGTGCCGACTTTAAAACAATTTCGTTGGAGCCGATCTTTAACAATACACCAATCTGCTGTCTTCCGGTCCGCTGATGTTTTGCTTTAATTAACTCAGTTTCACCGTAACTTTCGTACCACACTCTAGCTTTAACAATTCCTTTGGCTTTTATTAATTGTGGTGGCACTGAAATAACAGGCGGCTGTGCAGACGGATCTTGATGATTGACCGGTTCGGGAGCAAAGCCTTTGATTAATAAATCGCCCTTTTTGACCGTATCCCCCACTTTCAGCGTTGATTGCCCTGCCAGTGTGATAATTTCAGTAATGACACCATCCTTACCGGCAACAATGTGCGCCGGAGACTTATCATCTTGTTTGGGAACTGTCTTTTCAACAACCTCAATGACCGCCCGTGTACCAATAAAATTGACACTAATCCAAGCTACTTCCGGTGTATTGATCAAAATTTCATTTTCAATCTGTTTGGTATTAATATTGCTTTTTAATACTCCGGGTTTTAATCCTTGCTGAAATGCAATGGCTTTAATTTGGCTATCGGATAGATTTTTCACCCCGGTAACATCCACAAACCAAACAAAAGAAGCAAGAACATTGAGCACTAAGAAAAAAGCCACCGGCCCAATCAGTAAAATTTTTCTTTTCTTCAGCCGTTTCGCAGCAAAAGGCAAGCCATAGCGGCTAACAATAGTCACCCGCGTACGACTCTTCCTAACAATGGGTCTTATCAAAAAGAAATCTTCTACTTTCATCCACACAAAAAGATCGCTGTTTTTTTTACTTATTTTCCACAAATAAATATTTTGGGCAGTGCATAAATTAATAAATTTTTCTGGCATGAAACCAGTTACCTTCAGACGAATGGCCCCGTGCATATAATTGGACATATTAAAGGTCATATTTTAGTTCCTCCACAGTGCCTTCAACTAAAATCTGCTCTACCTGCAAATTTCCTAAAGTTAAATCCGCTCCAGTGACAATCAGCTCTCCCTGATTTAACTTGATACGGATTAGTGAAGGGGTATATTCGATTATGCCTTTATGATTTTCGATCAGCAGTTGCCGATTGCCCAGCATTGTAATGCGCGGTAAGTCCATTACAATATCCTGCGGTATTTCAAGAAGACCTGCTAACCTTTGCAGACGGCCTCGTTTTCGCGATTGCATGACACTTCCTCCCTTCATATAGAAGTGTATGCCAAAGAAGTCTGTTTAGTACTACTAAACAAGCTCTAGTGCTGAGCACAAAATAAAAAAAGCGTGGTAATCCACGCTTAAATACTAAATCCAGGTGATGGCTGTAAGCCAATTGCTGCATTCACAGCATTACTCATTGCCGCACCACCGGCTCCGCCATATCGTTTAGTTAAGAAGTCCTCATATTTATGCACCTTTACCGGCGCAGCAAACCGCATATAATTCGTTGCCACAATCATTTCCCCACAGTCAAGATTCTTGATTTCATTCCGCTGCTGCAAAATATCCTTGCGGCACATCGCTTCTAGCTTACTGCGGTCCGCCTTGGAAGCTAGACCTAATATAAAAAGGGTGTTCAACTGCGACAAGACTTTGTCAGCCAATAAGCGTGGCTGTTGATCCACCACACACATGCCCAGGTTAAACTTACGGGCTTCGCTCACCAAGCGGGCAAAAACATTGTTGCTTGTCTGTTCTTTTTTCCCAAGAAAACGATGCGCTTCCTCCAAAACAATCATGACCGGTTTTACCTGGCTGCGTTCGCCATCTGACTTCCCTGCATAATGTTGCAATAGTTTTTTGGATAACAATGTTGATAAAGCTTGTTCACCAACAGGAGAAACATTTTTCAGTTCAACAAGGACAACTTTTCCCTGCTCTAAATCCTGCATCATATGACTGATAACCGTTTGCTGTTCATCACCCACATTGAGTTCCTGCTCTAAGTTCCAACAAATGCTTTTAATTTTACTAATGGTACGGGAATGAAATTTTTGGCCTGTACACCCAGCCAATTCATCAATAATGTCAGCCGTATCATATTTTAATACATAATTCATCCACCGCTCTTGCCAAACGGATGATAATTTATAGATTGCATCAAGCTGCGGCTCGGTAAAGGTTGCACAAGCCGTAATATCTTCCGGATCAATTTCATCAAAATTAATCTGTAACTTTTTACAGTGATCGGCTTGAGGATTTGTATTATAGACACTAAGACGCTGAGCAGCTTGCGGGTGAACGGATAAATCCTTAAAATATTCATTGTGAACATCAAAGACCAATAAGCCATAATTGCCATTGTCAATAATCGAGCTTGCCAACACCTTCACCAAATTGCTTTTTCCGGATCCGGTTGTTCCAAAAACGCCAATATGCTCGGTAATTGCCTTTGATCCGTATATCCCGACAGGCAGCTCCATAACGCCTCGGCCGCTTTTTAGAAAGCCTATTTCCAAATCGCCCTTCATTTCGGATAACAATACCGTATCTTCAGGGCTTAACGACCTAACTTCGCAAAAGAAATCCGGACATGTCTTAGGATTAAACAAGTTGCCCTCTGCATCTGAATAGCATAACTGCTCTGCCATGCCAATTTTCACGGTATGATTTCCGCCTAAGTAAAACTCTAGCTCTTCTTGATCCTGAACCTGTCCGTTTTCATCAAGTTTACTCATCAGATAACCAACACCATTTAAACCTGACCAACGCGACTTCACTTTAAAATCGTAAGCCCTGATATAAAACTTATCCCCGCAATTGCCTTCAACAGCTAAAATATCGCCAAAATCCACATCCTGGTTAGGAGCCACAACAAACTCAACATATGTCCCTTTTGCATATGTTAGACGGCCTTTGTATTGCGACATCATTCATGCCTCCCTTTTTGGCAATGATCCATTATTATTTTTATTCTTCTCACTAAAGAATAAAAATAATCTGTAAAACACCTTGTAAAAAGTGACATACCCTTTTGGCAAATTCAAGACCGGGAGCTCAAATAAAAAATTAAAATCCGGTATCCTCTCGGATACCGGATTAATTTATTGACTTAACATTTCGCGTACAATAGTATTCACAAGCTTACCATCAGCACGCCCTTTAACTTTAGGCATAAGCACTGCCATAACCTTCCCCATGTCTTTTGGAGCAGTCGCCCCTACCTCAGACACAGCTTCGGCTACAAGATCCCGCACTTCTGATTCGCTAAGTTGTTGAGGAAGATATTGCATCAGGATAGCAACTTCTTGTTCAAGCTGCTGCGCTAAATCCAAGCGATTACCTTTGGTAAACTCTTCCATTGCATCCCGGCGCATTTTAACTTCTTTTGCCAGCACATCAAGAACTTCTTCTTCAGAAAGTTCTTTCTTACGGTCAATCTCAACATTTTTTATAGTGGCACGAACCATGCGAATGACCGAAAGGCGTAATTTCCCTGCCTCTTTGTCCTTCATGGCCTGCTTCATGTCTTCATTTAACCTGTCTTTAAGAGACATGTCAAAATACCCCCGAAACAAAATTAAGCCTTGAACTTACGTTTACGAGCTGCTTCGGATTTTTTCTTCCGCTTTACGCTAGGTTTTTCATAATGCTCGCGCTTTCTGACCTCTGCAAGAGTGCCGGCTTTTTGGCATGTACGTTTAAATCTGCGGAGTGCGCTATCGATTGTTTCGTTTTTTCCTACCTTAACTTCTGACATCTATTCTCCCTCCCTCCACTCAGACCGTTACGGGAAGTGTACTGTTAATATACACCTAAATATTATACAGTAAATAACACGAAATTGTCAATATTAGCCTGGCGGCCATGTCATAAATCTACCGCCTAAGATGTGAACATGAAGATGATGAACAGTTTGTCCCCCATCATCTTTGGTATTAATCACTGTCCGAAAACCTTTTTCAGCCAAACCTAATTGTTCAGCAATGAGAGGAATTTTCGTCATAAGCTGCGTAACGAACTGACAATCCTCTATAGAAACTTCCAGAAGGTTAGCAATATGCTTTTTGGGAATAACCAGTACATGCACCGGAGCCGCCGGACTAATGTCATGGAAAGCCACAACGTGCTCATCTTCATAAACAAGATTAGCCGGTATCTTTCCCTGAGCAATATTACAAAAAATACAATCTGCTTGCATACAGCACCTCCTTTACAGAAAAGCATCCTCATGGTAGTAATATACAACAATATATAAATTATTCGGTTTATAACAAAGTAATCCTGCCAAAAATCTGAATGCAATAAAAAATTATCGCTGCACAGTACCCCAAAGACCGTCTTTATATAGCTTTTCCAGTTTCACCTGGCAGATGGCACCTTCTTGAGCCGCATCAGCGTTGGCATATACGCGTATATAATTACCAGTCAGTCCGTCAAGCATATCATCGGACCGTGTTTCAAACAATACACTGGCAGCTTTGCCAATAAAATTCTCCCGGAATAAGCTTGCTTTTTTTTCAGCCAGCTTTTGCAACTTTGCTACCCTTATTTTTTTCTCTTCCTCAGGTATCTGAGCAGCGTATTCCGCTGCAGGTGTTCCTTTCCGGCGGGAATAAGGAAATACATGAATTTTAGCTAAATGAAGCTGCTCAATGAACTCAAGCCCGTTCAAAAACATCTCATCTGACTCGCCGGGAAAACCCGTAATAATATCGGTGGAAATAGCAATATCAGGAATTCTGCTTATGATATGATTCATAAGTTCCTTAAATTCATGCCGCTTATAGTGTCTGTTCATTGCCAATAAGACCCGATCATCTCCGGCCTGAAGCGGTAAGTGCAGATGGCGGCAAAGTCTTGTGTCTGCTTCCATGAGATCAATCAACTCATCGGATATCTCAATAGACTCAAGCGATCCCAGCCGCAGCCTGTTTAAGCCTTCAATGCTTAAAACCATTTTTACAGCATCCACTAAATTGATCTCATCGATTAAGTCCCGCCCATAGGCACCCAAGTGAATTCCGGTGAGCACAATCTCTTTAAATCCTGCAGCAACCAGCTTTTCCGCTTCTTTGAGAATACTGTCAAGAGGACGTGAGCGCAAGGGACCACGGGCGTAAGGAATAATACAATATGTACAGAAATTCGTGCAGCCCTCCTGGATTTTAAGAAAAGCCCGGGTCCTTCCCGGAGCATCAAAAAGCGGAATATCTTCAAATTCCTGCGCCGCCATAATATTGGTAACAATATTCACTTGACTTTTGTCAGGTCCGGCCTTCTCTACCAAATCGACAATTCGAAAACGTTCTTTTGTGCCAATAATAACGCTAACGCCGGGTATTTTTTCAACCTGTTCCGGTGAGACCTGTGAATAACACCCAGTAACAGCAATCACGGCAGCAGGATTCAATCGAGTTGCCCGTCGAATAAGCTGCCTGGATTTGCGTTCCCCAAGATGCGTGACTGAACAGGTATTAATTACGTAGACATCTGCAGGCTCGTCAAACTCAACCACCTCATACTGACGCTGTTTAAACAATCCAACCATAGCCTCTGTTTCAAACTGGTTGACTTTACACCCTAATGTCGTAAATGCCACTCGCGGCAAAAAATCACCCCCATAAAAAGCCCGATATATTACCCGCCACCTAAGTCACCTTTTTCATAAAGGACAATACTCAATGCAGCAATAGCAGCCGTCTCAGTACGCATAATCCGCGGCCCCATCGTAATACCGACAACCTTATGCCGCTGACACACCTGTACCTCGGCCGGGCTAAAGCCACCTTCCGGCCCGATCAGTAAGACGACATGATCCGTTGGGCACTCTTTCAAAAATGCTTTAATACCAAGGGGCGTACTTCCCTCATACAACATAACGATTGTGGCATTTTGACCTAATGTAGCAAACAGATCTTGCAAACATTGAACGGGCGCAACCTGTGGAATTTTATTTCGCCGGCATTGTTTGGCTGCTTCAGCAGCAATCTTTTGCCATCGATCCTGGCGATCCAAGCGCTTTTTGCTATCATATTTTACTACACTTCGCTCAGCCGCAATGGGGTATATTGTATTAACGCCAAGCTCAACTGCTTTTTGAACAATAAAATCCATCTTATCGCTCTTAGGCAAGCATTGGGCTAAACTCACCTTGACTGGCGGTTCACTATAGTCCTCAACCGGCTCACACAGTACCGCCGTAATCTCAGAGTCACAAAAGCTTACGAGTTCAGCAACACCGGCCTGTCCATCATTTCCGACCACTAAAATCCTGTCTGATGGCTTCATCCGTAGTACCCGGCTAATATGATGTGCATCCTCTCCACGAATTATGAGTTCCGGAGATAATGACTGGTCTAGAAAAAAGCGACGCAAGGTTTAGGCGCCCCCCTTACGAACTAATATCGCAACCCAGCCGCCCTCTTCCATAACTTTGTCAATCACCAAGTGATTGGCCAGGATAGCAGCCGTAACATCACTAAGTCGTTCAACGATAATTCCGCTGGCAATCAGGACGCCATCATCATTTAAGCGTTCAGGGATATCTTCCACTAATTTAATAATCACATCCGCTATAATATTGGCGATGATCACATCCGCTTTCCCATTTATAGCTGTCAGCAAATCACCAGTTGCAACCTGAACAAGATGATCGACATGATTAATCCTCGTATTTTCTTTAGCAACGCGAACCGCTACCGGGTCCAAATCAACCGCCTGCACATGGCTTGCACCTAATTTTGCCGAAGCCACAGCAAGTACCCCCGAGCCGGTTCCGATGTCAAACACAATGCTATCGGCTTTTACCACTTCTTCCAGGCAGCGAATGCACATGGCTGTTGTATGATGTGTGCCGGTGCCAAAGGCCATTCCGGGGTCCAACTCAATGACGACATCATCCCCAACAGGCTCGTAATCTTCCCATGACGGTTTTATCACAACTTTTTCCCCTACTTTGATAGGATGGAAAAAATCTTTCCATGATGATGCCCAGTCTTCTTCATTGATTTCTTGATATTCGATATGTCCTTTGCCTTTATCTAAATTATGGTTGACCAATTCATTCACGCGCTCTTCAAATATCCGGAGCTTATCTTCAAGTTGCTCGTCAACAGGTAAATAGGCCTTTACTGTTACTATTTCAACATTGACCTCTTCAGGTATATCACAATAGTCCCAAGTACCCGAGCGGCGGTAAGAGTTGACCAATTCGGGGTCTTCAATGACTACTCCACTTGAGCCTAATTCATGAAAAATATCAGCAATAGCCTCCGTAGCTTCATGAGTAGTTTGAATACTAATCTCGGCCCATTTCATGTTACATCGCTCCTCAAAGTTTCTTGATAGTATAAGTGATGCCGAGAGTAAACTCTCGGCTGATCACAATTATACTCCAAAAGCATCTTTAACCTTTTTAAAGAAAGTTTTCTGTTCAGGATTTACATTTTCTCCACAGGATTTGGCAAAATCGTTGAGTATTTCCCGCTGCCGTTCGGTTAACTTTTGCGGAGTTAATACCTTGACTTTTACATGCTGATCCCCACGGCCCTGGCCTCGCAAATAGGGAATTCCTTTGTCTTTTAGACGCAAAACAGTACCCGATTGAATCCCTTCCGGAATCTTCATTTTTACTTTACCATCTAATGTTGGAACCTCTATTTCATCGCCTAAAGCAGCTTGCACAAAGCTTATCGGCACTTCACAGATAACCTCACTGCCTTCCCGGGTAAATAGTTTATGCGGTTTGACAAAAATGTAAACATATAGATCCCCCGGAGGCCCCCCACGTAATCCCGCCTCACCTTCGTGAGCCACGCGCAGTCGCGAGCCATTATCAACTCCGGCAGGAATTTTAATTTTTATTTTGCGTTTGGCACGAATTTTTCCCCGTCCATTACACTCTTTACAAGGTGTATGCACGATCTTGCCTTCTCCCTGGCAGCGATCACAAGCTTTAACATTGACCATCCGGCCAAAAGGCGTATTTTGCGCATACTGCACTTGACCTGAGCCTTTGCATTGCGGACAAGTTTCCGGATGGGTCCCTGGTGCAGCACCCGTTCCATGACAAGTCGTACAGTTCTCGGTCCGTGGTATTTGAACTTCGGTTTCCATACCAAAAGCAGCCTGTTCAAAATTGATTTCTAAATCATAACGCAGATCCGATCCTTTTTCCGGACCAGCTTGGCGCCCGCCAAAACCGGATTGACCGAAAAACATATCAAAAATATCACTAAATCCACCTGCTCCGCCAAAGCCGAAGCCACCTGCGCCACCGCCGCCCTGTCCGTCAAAAGCCGCATGGCCATACTGGTCATACTGAGCACGCCGTTCCGCACTCGATAATATTTCATAAGCTTCATTGATTTCTTTAAATTTTTCTTCGGCTTCTTTCGGATTATCACGGTTGACGTCAGGATGGTACTTGCGTGCTAATTTACGAAACGCCTTTTTAATTTCATCTTCCGACGCAGTGCGAGGAATGCCCAGCACCTCATAGTAATCGCGTTTACTCACATTACACCATCCTAAAATAATAGTATCGGTATTCACCGCAAGACTCCGGCCTAAACAAAGACCGGAGTCGCAGTGGTATAACCTAGACTAACTCAAGTGAGGAGCTTATTTCTTTTCATCATCGACAACTTTATATTCAGCATCGACAACCTTTTCATCTTTCGGAGCGCTCGCATCGGCCTGACCCGCTTGCGGCTGTCCTTGTGCTTCAGCCGCTTGGTAAACTGCGGCCGATAACTCATAGAGCGGTTTGGTTAATTCTTCAGTATCAGCCTTGATTTTTTCAATATCGGTCCCCTTGAGGGTTTCTTTTAATTGATCGGCTGCAGCCTGAACTTTTTCGATTAAACCCTTATCCGCTTTATCGCCGACTTCTTTAATCGTTTTTTCTGCTTGATAAACTAAGGAATCAGCGTTGTTGCGCACTTCCACTTCTTCTTTGCGTTGTTTGTCTTCTGCAGCATGAACTTCTGCTTCTTTGACCATGCGCTCAATATCATCTTTACTCATACCACCCGAGGAAGTAATCGTAATCTTTTGTTCCTTACCGGTTCCCAGGTCTTTTGCCGACACATGAACGATGCCGTTTGCATCAATATCAAACGTAACTTCAATCCGTGGAACACCGCGCGGCGCAGGTGGAATACCGGATAATTCAAATCGGCCAAGTGTTTTATTGCCTGCCGCCATTTCCCGTTCACCTTGCAAAACGTGAATATCAACAGACGGCTGATTGTCGGCAGCAGTCGAGAAAGTTTGGCTCTTAGAGGTCGGAATGGTCGTGTTGCGTTCAATAATCTTCGTGCAAACGCCCCCGAGTGTTTCAATACCAAGTGAAAGCGGAGTGACATCCAACAATAAGACATCTTTTACTTCACCCACCAATACACCTGCTTGAATTGCTGCTCCAACCGCAACACATTCATCCGGATTAACACCACGATGAGGCTCTTTACCCAGGAATTTTTTAATAGCCTCCTGAACAGCAGGAATACGTGTCGAACCACCAACCAAGATAACCTTATGGATATCTTTTGGCGTTAAACCAGCATCGCTTAAAGCTTGGCGGGTTGGTCCCATTGTCGACTCAACCAAATCAGCCGTTAATTCGTCAAATTTAGCACGAGTCAGATTTAAATCTAAATGCTTAGGTCCGGTCTGATCCGCTGTAACAAAAGGCAGATTAATATTGGTTGTCAATACACCGGAAAGCTCTATTTTAGCTTTTTCCGCAGCTTCCTTCAACCGCTGTGCAGCCATACGGTCCGCCGCTAAATCAATGCCATGTTCTTTTTTAAATTCGGCAATCATCCAATTCATGACCCGTTCATCAAAGTCATCGCCGCCCAGACGGTTATTACCGCTGGTTGCTTTAACCTCAAATACACCATCGCCCAATTCCA
This sequence comes from uncultured Selenomonadales bacterium, assembly GCA_946407015.1. GTDB lineage: Bacteria > Bacillota > Negativicutes > DSM-1736 > Dendrosporobacteraceae > CAMJML01. The sequence goes on from CAMJML010000017.1 coordinate 27,380, forward strand.
AGATGGATACGTCAAAGGTACCGCCACCTAAGTCAAAAACCAAGATGGTGTGATCTTCACCTTTATCCAGGCCATAGGCCAACGCGGCTGCAGTTGGTTCGTTAATAATTCTAAGTACTTCTAAACCGGCAACAGTACCCGCATCTTTGGTTGCTTGACGTTGGCTGTCACTAAAATAAGCAGGAACAGTAATAACCGCTTTCGTTACAGGCTGGCCTAAATACGCTTCAGCATCTGCTTTTAATTTTTGCAGAATCATTGCCGAAATTTCTTGTGGTGTATATTTTTTGTCATCAATATTAACTTTATAGTCAGTTCCCATATGACGTTTAATCGAAATAATGGTCCGGTCAGGATTGGAGACAGCTTGCCGCTTCGCCAGCTGGCCAACTAAACGTTCTCCGGTTTTGGAGAAACCAACAACCGATGGTGTTATGCGGGAGCCTTCTGCGTTAGCAATAACAGTTGGCTCGCCACCTTCCATAACTGCTACTACTGAGTTTGTTGTTCCTAAATCTATGCCGATTACTTTTGACATAAATGAACCTCCTTAAAATATATGTTAAATTTTATAATTCAATTAGCCAACAACCTTAACCATGCTTGGACGAACGACTTTGCCGCGTACTTGATAGCCCTTTTGAAGTTCCTCAACAATAATTCCTTCCGGCTTGCTCTCGTCTTCCACTCTCATAATCGCCTCATGAAATTGCGGATCGAATGGCAAGCCAACAGCCGGAATGGACTCTAAACCATTTTTTTCAAGGACTGTTGCAAATTGACGGTAAATCATTTCAACGCCTGATCGTAATGCCGTTAAATCTTGCGTATTGTCTGCGGCGATTGCTCGTTCAAAATTATCAAGCAAAGGCAGCAATTCTTTAATTAGATTTTGTACCACCAAGCCCGACAACTCTTCTTTTTCTTGACGAGTCCGGCGACGGAAATTATCAAAATCGGCTTGCAACCGTTTAACACGGTCAGCATGTTCTTCCAGCAATCGGTTTTTCTCTTCAATGACTGCCATCATATTTTCAACTTCCCGATAATCAAAACACACTTCTTCTTTTGCGGCTGAAGCAGCAGCTTCGGCCGCATTGCTACGCTCGTTAACCTCGTCGGCTCCGAGATTTTTATTATCATCACTCATTTATTTCACCTCTATACTTAAAAGTCCGGCAATCCTGGTTCGCTGCCCTTCACAGGTTTTGCAGCAGATTGTTCATGCTCTTCCTTCTTTTTTATAATGGTATCAATGCGCAATATAGCTACAGCAACCTCGCCAGCTGCCTTTATTGCATTCGTTTTGACCAAAGCCGGATCAATAACCCCTTTAGTCAGCATATCCATAACAGTGCCGGTATCACAATCAATTCCTAACGAATCAACGCCTTGCTCACTTTGAGCTGCAATGACTTCTTCTACCTTTTCCAATGGATTATACCCGGCATTTTCAACAATCTGCGATAATGGCCGTTTTAAAGCATTGACAACACAATCAACCCCATAGGCTGCCATACCTTTAATATTTTCACGGGATTTTTCCACCTGTCGGGCTAATGCGATCTCAATAGATCCGCCTCCCGGTACATATCCCCCCTTGACAGCCGCTTGAACGCTGGATGCGGCATCTTTGGCAATACGTTCTCTTTCCCCTACGACCTCTTCCGTTGCAGCCCCCACTAATATTGTTGCCATCGGCTTTCCTTGGCCACCTAGAATACGAACCTGTTCCAGTTTTTCATCCTGATAAACTTTATCGGCATAGCCAACGTACTTTTCAATATCGGCAAGGCTCTTTTTAAGCCCAGTGCGCTTAATCATCCGTGCTCCCACATGTTCAGCAACACGGCGTAAGTCTTTCGTGTTGACGCGTTGCATGACCATAACATTGCCATCGATTAGAATTTCTTCAGCACTGTCATGAACGCCGCGATCAACCAATATGACATTAATTCCCAATTCAATGATTTTGTGGATATTCGCCTTAAACTCATCTTGAAGCTCAATATAACGTTTAAAGCCTGTTTCGGTTCCTAGTGCTTCATCCCCAATCTCTTCAGGTTCAAGAGCATCGTCAACAATAAGCACTTTTGCCTTCGTGAGTTCACGGGGCATTTCCTGGCTCATACGTTCCTTATCAATAATGACCCCCATAAACACTTCATTGCCAGCACCTTCTTGAGCGGTAATGATATCGGACAATTTGAAATGATGCTCACTTAATTTGTCAATACCAATCAGACGTGCTGCTTCCACAACCAAATCAGCAATATCCCGATACTCACGTCCGGCAATCATAGCAATATTGCGCAAAACAGGATCGTCGATCTCATCGATCATGCGTGCCCGCGAATCAATACCAGCCAATGCCTGAGTAACACCATAGCGAATTCCTTCAATAACCCTTGCGACTGGCACTCCCCGCAGAACCTGATTCAGTCCTTCAGCAACAAGACCTCCGGCCATCAGTGTTGCAGTCGTCGTTCCATCCCCGACTTCGGCTTGTTGCGCTTTGGCAATATTAATCAGCATCTTCGCTGCCGGATGATTAACATCCATCTTATCCAAGATGGTTACGCCATCGTTTGTTATGATGACTTCTCCGAATCTGTCGACCAGCATTGTATCAAGCCCTTTGGGCCCTATTGTCCCTTCAACAGCAGCAGTAATCGCCCGCACAGCATTCGCATTGGTTATCAGCGCCGCCAGGCGTTCATCCACTTCAGATCCACTGCCAGCTTGCTTTAGATTCATCCTGGTTCCTCCTATATGTAGTAGAGGAAGCCCTCTACATTTTAAACTTCTTTAGCAACTCGCCTAAATGACTGTGCATAAATTCAAGCAAGGCCATAATTTTGCCATACTCCATTCGCGTTGGTCCCAAAACAGCAATGGTACCAATCACTTGGCCATCGATGCGGTAAGTTGCTTGAACCATACTGCAATCTTTTATCCCGCTATACTTGTTTTCATGGCCAATTTTGACAACCACACCTTCTGCGTCTTGATCATGTAGAATATCACACAGCAGCTGCTCTTCTTCCAGCATCAGCAAAATGTTTTTCATTTTTTCAACATCTCTAAACTCCGGCTGATTCAACAACTGTGTAGTACCGCCTAGATATAGCTTCTCTTTTTTATCAATAGTCAGCGCGTTGTTAATAACATCAAGAGCTGCTTCAAACAATGCAGTATCGGGGATAACATCTCTTTTAATTTCACGAAATACAGACGATTTAATGGAATCAATCGACAAGCCAGCCAATTTGTTATTAATGGCTAAAGCAACCCGCTGCAGTTCCTCAAAGGTGGTTCCCGGCGGTATATCAATAATTTTGTTTTCAACAAAACCACTATCGGTAACAATCACAACAATCACTCGTTGTTCATCCAGAGGCAGAAATTGCATATAGCGAAAATTAGACTGGGAAATTTGTGGAGCCAGCACTAATGAGATATTATGCGTCATACGCGAAATAATCCGGGCCGTTTCCTGAAATACTTCCTCAATCCGACGCGCTTTAGCACTATACCAGTTGGAAATTAAATTCATCTCGTTTTCGGTAATAGACGGTCGTGATAAGAGGCTATCAACATAAAACCTATAGCCTTTTGCTGAAGGAATACGACCGGAAGATGTGTGTAACTGCTCTAAGTAGCCCAGCAGCTCTAAATCGGCCATCTCATTCCGAATAGTGGCGGGGCTAACTCCTAAATCGTATTTTCGAGCAATGGTTCGTGAGCCAATAGGTTCTGCGGTGGAAACATAGTCATTTATTATGGCCTGAAGAATTTTCCTCTTGCGATCATCAAGCATTCTCCCACCTCCTATTGTTAGCACTCAACTTGATAGAGTGCTAATATCTACTAAAAAAATACCACTCATTGAATAGAATGTCAAGATATCCAGGTAGTCAGGACCCGAAAAACGTTTCATTTATAAAATGAATTCTTGAAAAACCTGATTGCCAAACTTCATACCACGTTCAGTCAGACGAAGAAATCTCCCATCAAACTCAATTAATCCCAGTTTTTTTAATTTTTCAATAACAGAAGTGTAGCGTGCTAGAAAGTCGTTATTAAATCGCCTATTAAATTCAGCGATGGATAACCCGCGAACAGTGCGCAAAGCCAAAAAAGAAAACTCCGCCATCGCTGTTTCATTTTCGCTGCACTCAACGCTTTCAACCGCTGTTCGGCCCGTTCTTATGCGCTGGACATACTCAGAAACGCTAGTCACATTCGCCCGACGAACTCCATTAACAAACGAATGAGCGGCTGAACCAAAGCCGATATACGGATTAAAATGCCAATATTTTAAATTATGGCGGCATTCATAACCAGGTTGTGCAAAATTTGAAACTTCATACCGCAAAAACCCATGGCGGTTGTTTTCCGCAACAGCCTGATCATACATAGTTTCCTCTTCATCCTCATCAGGCAATCTCAATATCCCTTGATTTTGCCAGTCAGCAAACGCAGTGCCACTTTCAACCTTCAGCCCATACACAGATAAATGCTGAACCTTTAATTCATAAGCGGTATTAAGGCTTGCCTGTAAGTCCGAAACAGTCTGGCTAGGAATTCCATACATCAGATCAATATTCACATTGTCAAACCCACAAGCCTGAGCCATAGCAATGGACTCAACGGCTGCTTCAGCGGTATGAATACGTCCAATCGCACTAAGAATAGGATTAGAAAAAGACTGAACACCAAAGCTTATTCTATTAATTCCACATTGTCGCAATTCAAGCAGCTTAGCGTGATCCATTGTGCCGGGATTGGCTTCAACAGTGATTTCAGCATTGGCCGCAACTCGGAATGTTTTGTGAACGGTATCCATTATTTGGGTTAAGGAACCAGCGGGTAAGATGGTAGGCGTTCCTCCGCCGATAAAAATACTATCCACGTAGTCATTAGATAGAAGACCGCCCTGATCGGCGATCTCCCGATCCAAGGCGGCTATATAATCAGCATATAGGAATTCCAGACCGGAATAGGATGGAAAGTCACAATAAAAACATTTCTGCAGGCAAAAAGGAATATGAATATATAGCCCGACGTTCATAAACCCTCCTGTATATTTCACCTTAGTCAATCTTCAAAATGGCCATAAACGCTTCTTGCGGAATCTCAACATTTCCGACTTGTTTCATGCGTTTCTTACCTTCTTTTTGTTTTTCAAGAAGCTTGCGCTTACGACTAATGTCACCGCCATAGCATTTTGCTAAAACGTCTTTGCGCATAGCCCGAACAGTCTCCCGCGCAATGACTTTATTGCCAATAGCTGCTTGAATGGGGATTTCAAACATTTGTTTCGGAATAATTCCCTTAAGTTTTTCAGCCAATTGCCTTCCCCGAAACGCAGCTTTATCTCGATGTACAATCACCGACAAAGCATCGACAGGATCACCATTTAGTAAAATATCCAATTTCACCAGACTAGAAGTGTTATAGCCGATTAATTCATAATCCAGCGATGCATAGCCACGGGTAGAAGATTTTAAACGATCAAAATAGTCATAAATAATTTCACTCAGCGGCAGGTGATAAGTAATCATTACGCGTGTTGTATCAAGATATTTCATATCCTTAAATTCACCGCGCTTTTCCTGAGATAATTCCATCACTGCACCAACATAGTCATTCGGTACGATTACCGTAGCTTTCACATAAGGTTCATCAATATGATCAATTTCTTGCGGCGTCGGCAACTTCGACGGGTTATCAATTTCCAGCACTTCGCCATCGGTTTTATAAACCCGGTAAATAACACTAGGGGCTGTCGTGATCAAACTAAGATTATATTCCCGCTCCAAACGCTCTTGAATAACATCCATATGCAGCAAGCCCAAAAAACCGCACCGAAAACCAAACCCTAACGCAATGGAGGTCTCTGGTTCAAATAGCAATGAAGCATCATTAAGTTGTAACTTTTCCAGTGCATCTTTTAACGTATCATAGTCGGCACTATCAACCGGATATAATCCGCAATAAACCATTGGTGTAATTTTCCGATAGCCGGGCAATGGCGCATTAACAGGACGCTCCGCATCTGTAATCGTATCACCAACCCGTACATCTTTTACATTTTTAATACTTCCGGCTACAAAGCCGACCTGCCCGGTACCTAATTCATCAATATTAGCCAAATAAGGCTTGAAAATCCCGACTTCTGTAACTTCAAATTTTTTATCGGTAGCAATCATTTTGAGTTTCATGCCAGGCCTAATTTTCCCATTCATGACCCGCACATAGGCAATAACGCCTTTATAAGCATCAAAATGAGAGTCAAAAATAAGCGCACTTAATGGTTCATCAGGAGATCCCTGAGGGTGTGGTACTTTTTTAACAATGGCTTCAAGAATTTCCGCAATACCGATTCCGGTTTTTGCACTGGCTAACACGGCATCCGACGCATCAAGCCCAATCACATCTTCAATTTCATGCTTCACCTTCTCCGGGTCAGCACTAGGCAAGTCAATTTTATTGATTACCGGAATAATTTCCAAATTGTTCTCCAACGCTAAATAAACGTTCGCTAATGTTTGAGCCTCAATTCCCTGAGCGGCGTCTACTACCAGCAAAGCGCCCTCACATGCAGCCAGGCTTCGTGAAACCTCATAGGTAAAGTCCACATGTCCAGGTGTGTCAATTAGATTAATCATATATTTTTCGCCATCTTGGGCTATGTATTCCAACCGTACGGCTTGAGCCTTAATTGTAATGCCCCGCTCCCTTTCCAGCTCCATCTGGTCAAGGACCTGCGACTCCATTTCCCGCGCAGAAAGGGCGCCCGTATATTCAATCAGCCTGTCAGCTATAGTGGATTTGCCATGATCAATATGGGCAATAATTGAAAAATTCCGGATATTTTTTGTACTCATAAAAGGGCCTCCCCTCTGTTTTATCATCTCCAAATACTGCTATAGATTATAGCATTCTAAACCCTCAACCTGCAAGCATTACCTGAATTGCTTTATATATTCAGCCAAATCACGACAGAACTCTGTGATATACTTTTGAAGAATTTCTTTCGTATGGATCGCTTCATTGATAAACTGACCTCTCCACAGTTCTAACAGTTCTTGTATTTCCTTCGAGTCCACATTCACTTGAGTAGGAAGGCTAATTTGTCTGCCGTCAATTAAAACAATAAATTCTTTATTGTTGACAATTTGGGCAATTGGATAAACTGCTCTGACACTAATCCCGTTTCCAAAAAGATAAGACGAATACCGCCCGGTATGATCACGCATCACATAAAAGGACTGAGCAAATTCATGCTGATGCGTTAATTTATTGAGTTGCGTTTCAGCAGCCACAACACCAAACACAACAATAAGGATGAGCACAAGCAACCCTTTCATAATCTTTGCAAAATCATCCTGCGCAATTGACGTAAACACTTTATCACCTCAATCTTAAGTTGCCAAAAAAAGGGGATATTCATACATAGAACAGCCACTTGGGACTTGCTTTATGTATGAATATCCCCTCAATTATTCTCAGCAATAATCTGAGCAACCACATCAGCCAAAAACTCAATACTTCTTTCAGCCTCTTCGCGGCTGTTCTCCTGACAGCCTACTTCGATTAGCAATGCCCGTGGATGAAGGTGTTGGTTATAGCGCCACTCCACTAATAGTATTCCTTTTGACAGGCCCGGATAATATTGATTTAACTTAGCATCGATCAATTTTGCAAAAGCATGATTTTGTTGCCAATGTGGCTGCGGTAAATCTGGCTGCCCTGTTGCAACAACGATCGTGATTTTTGCCGCCGGCACCCCGTTGACCATCGCCGTTGAGTTCTCCCGTTTATCCGCATCACGATGGATATCGAAAATCATTTGTAAGGAAGGATTTTCCGCCACCATTTTTTGCGCTGTTATTTCAGATGCCCCATAAGCTTTCATAAAACTCGGATAGTCATGAATGGTTTTATTCTGTATTGCCGGAACACCCAATTTTTCAAGCCGCTTAACCATGGCCTCGCCAACATCGACAATTTCCCCAATCTGCCCCCCTGGCTTATGTGCCACTCCGGAACTAGGAATAAAAGATTCTGCCGTGTGAGTATGGTAGATTCCAACCAGTGGTTTGTCTTTAGGAATAGAGCTAATAGGATCGAATTTTGGGAAATGCGGTAAAGTCATAGCATTCACTGTCGGCTGTCCTGTCTTAACTGACGCCAAAACAGGTATTTCAGCCTTCAGAATAGACCGCCAATCCTTTGTATCCACTTCGGTAAAAAACAATACAACTCCCCGAATGATATTTTGCACCGTAATTTCAGGCTTAACCTTAACAACCGAGTTTGCCTCAGCCGTACTGGCCAGCCCAGGAATTCCAGAAAACAAAACATCCCGCCATTTGGGCGGCCATGACTGGTTTTGAGCAAGCTCCGAATTAGCACCCGGCGCACTTACAGCCACTGCAGACTGGGACCAAGAAAAATATGACCATAACGCCAGACTGCAGATGATAGCGGCTACTATACTTAATGATAGGATCTTGTTGTTCATTAATCTCTGCCGACGTCGTTGCTGTCTAGTCAACATTGTATCCCCCTAGGGCAAGCAAATAAAATTGCTACCTTTTATTGTTTACATACAATGTATATGCTTGGCAACATTCCGATATTACACCGGCATAAGATTTGAACTTTTAGAAACTTGCTTTAATGAAGATAAATGTGAATATTTTCATAGTCAATATTGGGATGCATTGCCTGGTTAATGCCACCGGCAACCACATCGGCAATATCCGCAATAAGGCGGTCGACTTCTTTCGGCGTAACCATTAAATCACCCAGGGTCTCTGGCAATACTTGGCGAACAATAATTTGCCGGTCAGAATCAGTTAGGTTTTCCATACTTTTAAAGTATCTGGCAAACGAAGCCTGTTCTTGCAATGTATTAATGGTATCCATCGCAATAGTCGAAGCATGAACAACAGTCGGAACACCAATGGCGATGACGGGTACTCCAAGAGATTCCTTTGTCAAACCAAAGCGTTTATTCCCAACTCCAGAACCAGGATGAATTCCTGTGTTTGCCAACTGAACGGTGGTAATGACCCTGTGACTGGAAGCAGCCGCCAGGGCATCCACTGCAATGACCAAATCCGGTTTAATTTTATTGACAATCCCGTGTACGATCTCAGCGGTTTCCATTCCTGTAATCCCTAAAACTCCCGGAGCAATTGCACAAACCGAACGGACGCCGCCTTTTAACTCCGGCGATAGCATACCTTGCAAATGGCGGGTTACAACTATTTTATCCACAGCTCGCGGCCCCAGCGCATCTGGAGTTACATTCCAGTTGCCTAAGCCGACGACCAAAATCGTTGCGTTACGCGGCAATTGCGTTAACCCGGCCAGTTCTTGGGCTAAAAACTCCATGACTTTATCCTGCAGCGGAGTGTTTTTGTACCTCAACCCTTGTGCCTCAATCGTTACATATTGCCCTTGAGTTTTTCCCATCACCCGCTCAGCCTCAGGCGTCGTAATATTGACCCGGGTAATCAGAATGTCATCATCTTCACTTGTTTCTACCATAACTCCCGGAATTTCCTGACTCACTCGTTTCGTAATCATTTCCCGGGCTTCTAACGCCAAATCAGTACGCGGTGTGCTAAATTGTTCCATTATCATCACTCCTCAAACAGTTTAAAGAATACTTGATGGTGTATACTGCCAGATCAGCATGCACCATCGACTTCTTAAAGTCAGCACGACAAATCATCTTATAGCTACGCTCACTAGAACAAAGCCAAGTATTCAATAGCTTAACCTGGATACTTGGCCACTATTCCTGCGCCTTAGATAAACTTTAATTAAATGCATATGAATTATTCTTGCATTTTTTGGATTTGCATGCTAAAATATTTTAGGTAATATGGTCATAAGGAGGTGAAAGACTTGCCAAATATTAAATCATCTGAACGTAGCGTGAAAACTGACGCTGAACGGCGCGCAAATAACTTCGCAGTAAGATCTACCATTAAAACTGTTACCCGTAAGGTAGCAGAAGCTGTAACTGCTGGCAATGCTGATGATGCTAAGGCCCTCCTGACCAAAGCTAGTAAGACCATTGATAAAGCAGCCGCTAAAGGCGTTCTTCATAAAAATGCAGCAGCTCGCAAGAAATCTCGCATGGCTCGTAAACTGAATGCATTAGCTTAAATAGCAATAAAAAACCTGTCCATTAATGGACAGGTTTTTTATTGCTATTTAAAGTGAAAGCCACCCTATTTCACCGGCACATTTCAATCATAATCTCTTCTAATGCCACATGATTTGCGCGCCCGGATTTCAAGTCACGGTCTGCTGCTGCAAGGGCAAGCACCGTTTGTTTCAGTCGCTCTTCCGTAAAGCGCTGGCACTGTTTGATTAATTTATCACCGATAAACGACATTAAGCCTAATTCATCCGCAATATCTTTACTACTATATCCTCGCTGAATCAGACTCTTAGCCTGCCACATCAGACGCACCTGTCGGTTCAACAAGGATAACACTTTAACAGGATGCTCGCCAGCCGCCAATTGTTCGGCAAACAGGCTTAAGGCTATGCTGATATTTTTTTGACTAACCGCATCAATCATAGCAAATACCGACACTTCCGGAATGGTTGCCAGCCCGTTTATCAAATCATTTTTAGTTATGATCACTCCCGAAGCATATAGGGAGATTTTTTCTATTTCTTGATCTAAAAAACCCAGTGAAACCTGCGACATAACACTGACTGCCGCTAGAAAATGTTCAACAGCATCAGGAGCCATCCGTTTATTTAACTCCGCCAATTTCCCTGGCAACCAAGCCTTAACATCCCTCACTTTCAAGACCGAGACCTCGGCAACAACACCATGTTTTTCAACTACTTTAAAGATTTTACGCCGTTTATCAACTTTCTCCGTTGTCACAAAGACTAGCGTACAATAATCAGGCATGCTGCTCAATACATTCAGCAAACGATCATCAGGAAAATCATCTTGTTCCGCAATATTCGTTCCTTTACGGCTTCGAAATAAGTTCGTTCCTCGAACAACAACAACATTCTTTTCGCCGAAAAACGGAGTTGTTTCAATGAGATTCAACAACTCCTGAGGTGGAGGGTCGCCCGAAAGAATACTGACATTCATGTCCCGGTCTTCCGGTCTGATCATACTGTTAATAATTGTTTGCTCCAGCTGACGAGCTAAATAGGTTTCCTCACCATGAATAAGATAGATGGGTTTTGTCGTCCCCTTTTTCACCTCTGCAAGAACATTGATATAACTCATAATAGCCTCCCGGACTCCCTTTAATTAATGGATAAAACTCTCGCCAGTCAATTTTTTTCCGTCTGTCTCGAAAACAATAGCTCCGTCAAGATCGGTCCTGAAAATTTCAATTTGCGCCTCGGTCAATCGGTTTAATATTTCCCGATGAGGATGGCCGAAACGATTGTTGACACCGACGGAAATTACGGCATAGCGTGGTGCGACCGCTTGCAGGAACTCTGGACTTGTTGACGTTTTGGCGCCATGATGCCCCACTTTTAAAACAGTGCTGGCAGCCGAAGTTCCGCTCGCTAAAATTGCTGTTTCCCCTTGTTGCTCCAAATCACCGGTTATCAAAAAACTGTGCGCGCCATAGCCTATGCGAATCACATTAGACGCTTCATTTCCGGAATGCTCATTTTTGCTATCCACAGCATAGACCATATCAATGACAACGTCATCCAACAATATTTTCTGTGCTGCATAGGCCGGAATAACAATAGAGTTTTGTGCTGCTTTTATTAATTCTTGTACTGCTGGCGAATAGGCTTCCCGCGCTAACAAGATTTGTTTAACAGGAATATGTTTGGCAACCGCCGCTGCGCCTCCTGCATGATCTTGATGTCCATGGGTTAAAATCAAGTAATCCAGGCGCTGTACACCCTGATGTTTCAAATAAGGCACAACCACTCTTTCTCCAATATCAAATTGAACAGCCGAAGCCGTTATCCCGCCTGTATCAATCAAGACTGTTCTGCCATGTGGTGTAATAAGAAGTGCTGAGTCACCCTGACCTACATCGATAAAATGAACCCGAAGTGGACTGGGCAAAATCGAATACCAAAGAACAGCACACACGATAATCAGCACGCCCCCTAAACACCGATAGGGCCAGCGTCTAGCTACAGTCATAACAGATAGGCCCCGCTGACTAATTAGCCACAATAACAGATAATACCCGCATCCCGCCACGATCCCGATCGGCGGGAAATCAATATTTCCTCCCGGAATGGCTGCCAACGCCATAGTAAGTTGCTGAATAACCTGAATGACCGCGCCGCAGATGCCAAGCAAAAAATCCCCCAGCACCCCCCAACCGAGAGCGGTTATAACTCCAATAAGTCCCAGTATTACGACAAACTCCACCACAGGAACAATCACTACATTAGCGACAACAGCGCTTAACGATAACGTTTTAAAATACCATGCAATAAACGGCAGAACACCCAATTGGGCAGCTAGAGTGACCGCTATTGGCCCTGCTAACCAGTTAGGTAAAAGCTTTAATTGGGTGTAAAGTCCAGCAAATAAATAGAGCAATCCCGCAGTTGCACCAAAAGATAATTGAAAGCCAATATCATATATCAGGGAAGGCTGATAGAGAACCATACCTAAAGCGACAAGCGCTAAAGCGTAACAGGAATCTTTTTCCCGTCTCAAAGCAACAGCCCCTACGGCTAATAAACCCATAAGGGCGGAGCGAATGACCGGCGAGGAAAAACCAGCCAAGCAAGCATAGCCCAAAATGATTAAAGCGACTAAGAAGGCCGTTTGCCCTCCCGATAAGCGCAGCCTATAACATATCCAATAAATGCTGCCGGCAACCAAAGCAATATGAGTGCCTGATACGGATAATATGTGAATGATGCCGGTAGCCGAGAACGCCGCAATGACATCCGGTTCAATTCCATGGTAACCACCAAACAACATGCCGAACAACATCGCAGCATCCGCTGGCGGCATAACCTTTTTCATAGTCAAAAAAATAGCTTCCCGCAATTCAGAAACCCAATTTTCCCAACCATAACGTGCTGCCGAGCGAATACTGATATCTTCGCCGGAAGCCGTTATTCGTGCAACAACACCAGCTCGTTTAAGAGCCGCTACCGTGTCAATCAAACCCGGATTATTGAAACCATGAAGTTCGATCAGCTCACCCTTGACTATAATGTGATCACCAACCCGGCCAATTAGATCGTCCGGATTTTGACGAATATTTACCAGGATATCCCCTGAACAGCGATTGTTTTTTTCAGTCCCCAAAAGAATTTGGCTGGTTGTGATATGATAACGCACCCGTGCTTGATTGCTGTTTACTATATAGCGTTGCGGTTCTTCAGCAATCGTTCCTTGAACAACCACAGTTTGTCCAATATAACGGCTGACCGAATCAACTGCTGGAGTTTGGTCATGGATAAAGCGAATCGCACCCAACAGCAAAAATACTACGATTATAAACCAGCGTGCATTTGCTGGGTGCTGTTTACTTCCCCGCAGCGCCAAAGCAAAAAAAATGATTGCCAAAGCACTCAGAAGAAATAAAGGCAACGTCATTTGACTCGCTATCCATATGCCCGCAATGGCTGCCAGTGTAATCGTGTTAATGAATACCAAATGATCTTCTAGCGGTACTAACTTTACGATTGAGGTTAAACCATTCGTTTTGCTGCTCACAAGCATTGCTTTCACCATCGCTAATTCCAATTAATAAAATTCGTTATGAAAAACAGCTATCAGGCCAATTAAACCGGCCTGATTGATTTATCACGTTAGAAAATGAATGGTGAAAATTGTTTTAAGCTACTTGTGCAACATATTGATATATTCTAATACAAGCAATGGATTCCTGCTTTATAGATTGGTAGCCCAATAGATCGGAACCTACAAAGAAAGCAAACAGGGTTCACCTGAGGCCAATCAAAACACCATCCATTGGATTCACTGTCTATTCGCTATCCAAAATTCGGCTTTCATGAATCGGTTGAAAAAAGCGATACCCCTTTAAACTCTTCATCCAATTGCTTGGCTAATTTGTAAAACGTATTCCGTTTGACCTTGGCTCTTCTCATCGCTTCAACCGCCGTAATTTTCCCCTTCTTCCAGGTCAGATAAGCTTTGCGAAGTTCGTCAGTGATTTTCGCCCGCGGCCTTCCATAAGGCCGCTTCTCAGCTAAAGCTAAGTCAATCCCCTCACGTTGTCGTTTCCTCGCTGTTTCACGCTCAAATTTTGCAAGCTCTGCAAATGCAGCCAGCCGCAACTTCCCTTCATCTGTAGTCGTATCTAATCGTTCCTGCAAACTCACTAAATTTAAACCACTTTTATGCAACTGCTCAATCATCCGTAAAAATTCGAACACACTCTTGGCCATTGCCTTAAAACTTTCAACATAGAGGGTATCTCCTGCTTCAGCATCGCGAAGCAACTTATGCAGCACCGGTCTATTTGAACCTGCATGCGCCGCCTTTTCCATAAATGTTTTATCAATCTTATATAGATTCTGAATCAAAGCATATTCATCCGAATTTCGTTTTATATCCGGTTCTCCTATGTAAAAAAAGTTCAAACCCATCATCCATTCTGTCGCATCTATTCCTACCATAATTATTATACATGGATATTTGTAAAAATCTATCTACTTTTGTAAACATATCCCCAAACACCTCCTTGGGCCTTTGTAAACAAGGTTTGTTTTTGTTTGTAAAAGTGGCTTCATTTCACAAACAAAACCGCTTTTAGATTCAAATTCGCTATTCATGATCCTGTCACCTCAGATCGTGATTTGATCCTTAAGCTTATTAAATTTACTTTCACCGATTCCAGGAACCTTTTTCAAATCAATAATATCCACAAAGTTCCCGTGAGTTTCGCGATACTGGATGATTTTTTCCGCTATTGCCGGCCCTATTCCAGGAAGCTTATCCAGTTCTTGAGCGCTGGCCGTATTGATATTCACTTTGGCCTCAAAAGCTGCCGAAGTTGCGCCTGCAGAAGAAACTACACCGGCAGTCGTATTATTGGGCCTAGCCGGCACATGAATTTGCATTCCATCTTTAACAAGTTGAGCCATATTGATTTTAGTTGAATCAGCAATAGGCAATAATCCTCCAGCTCGATTGATTGCCTCCAAAGTTCTGGCTCCTGCCGGTACCTCTATGACTCCAGGCGAATTCACTGCACCGCTTACATATACAACAACCTGGGAAACATTAGCTTCAGTCATTTCGACAGCCTCTTCTTGTGAGGACTTTTGCCAATAATTGAAGGTACTGAGTGATATCACCAAAATTGCCAACACACACAGAAACCATAATTTCCCTTTACTTTCGGACATACATGCACCCACCCCCGTACCAGATAATGGTACTTTCGCTAAGCAGATTTTGAAATCCTACCTGCAAAGTCATAAATTTGCTAAAATTTTACATAGTATTCATTGAGTCGACCGAGAAAACGAACTAAAAAAACCTCACTTTCGTGAGGTTTTTTTAGTTATTTTACGACAATATTGACAAGTTTCTGCGGCACACAAATCACCTTAACGATTTGCTTACCTGCAATCAGTTCTTCAACTTTTTCTTGCTCCAGTGCCTTTTTCTCTAACTCATTTGGCGTTAGTCCAGCTGGAACAATAATTTTATCCCGAACTTTCCCGTTAATTTGGAGGACAATTTCAATTTCCTCCAATACAACAGCATCTGCGTCAAACACAGGCCATGGTTGTTTATGAACACTTTCCTGATCAATGACTTGCTGCCATAGTTCCTCCGCTAAATGCGGCGCAAAAGGGGCTAATAATTTCAGCAAATTAGAAACTACTTCACGCATAAATCCACTATTCGCTACCGCATTTTGATCCTTAGCCACGTACATAGCATTCACTAATTCCATAATTGCGCTTATGGCAGTATTGAAATTAAAACGATTTCCAACATCTTCGGTTACTCTTTTGATGGTTACATGCAGAATCCGGCGAAGTTCTTTTTCTTCTTTGGTAAGTGCCGATTTGTCATACTCACCGGAAGCTTCGGTCACCATTTTTTCATAATGACCAATAATTCTCCATACACGGCCTAAGAAGCGATAAGCACCTTCAACCCCCTGCTCGCTCCATTCCAAATCACGTTCCGGTGGTGCAGCAAATAAAATAAATAGACGAGCCGTATCGGCCCCATATTTTGCGATGATTTCCTCAGGAGATACCACATTGCCCTTGGATTTGGACATTTTCGCACCATCTTTAATAACCATGCCCTGAGTCAGCAAGTTCTTAAAGGGCTCATTAAAATTAATCAAGCCGGCATCCTTCAGAACTTTCGTGAAGAATCGCGAGTAAAGCAAATGCAGTATAGCATGCTCAATACCACCAATATATTGATCAACAGGCATCCAATAATTCGCCTTAGAAGAATCAAATGGGACTGTTGTATTGCGTGGATCGGTATAGCGCAAATAATACCAGGATGAGCAAATAAAGGTATCCATGGTATCCGTTTCACGGCGGGCAGCACCTCCGCAGGTTGGGCAGGTACAATGAACAAAGTCGTCAACTTGCGCCAATGGTGAAACCGAACCCGTATCAAACCGGACATTATCCGGAAGCATGACTGGCAATTGGTCCTGCGGAACAGGCACAACACCACAAGCTTCACAATAGATGATCGGAATAGGAGCTCCCCAGTAGCGCTGCCGCGAAACCAACCAGTCCCGCAGGCGATAATTAACGCGCCGTTTTCCCACTGACTGCTCTTCCAGCCACGCCGCAATGGAAGTTTTTGCTTGCTCATTATCAAGCCCGCTAAAAGCACCAGAGTTCACCAGCACACCCGGACCATCATAGGCCCCTGTCATATCTTCCAAATTAGCTTGTCCTTGCTGCCCATCAACGACCAGCCGCTTGGGCAATTGATATTTTGTGGCGAATTGCCAATCGCGCTCATCATGCGCGGGAACCCCCATGACCGCACCGGTTCCATATTCAATCAAGACATAGTTGGCCACCCAGATAGGAACTTGTTCTCCAGTAAACGGATTGACTGCATAGGCTCCCGTAAACATTCCCTCTTTTTCGAATTCGCTGGACGTCCGGGCAATTTCACTTTGATTGCGAACATTGTCAATAAAAGCACGTATCTCGGCCGCATTGGGTTTATCGGCAATGATTTTTTCAACCAAGGGATGCTCTGGCGCTAAAACAACATAAGTCACACCAAAAGCAGTATCATGGCGGGTTGTATAAACAGTAATTTTTTCATTGAGTTCAGGCACATCAAAACTGAATTCCGCACCTTCACTACGGCCAATCCAATTTTCCTGCATGGTTTTTACCCGTTCGGGCCAGCCTTTAAGCTCCGCAAGATCCTGAAGCAGACGGTCGGCATAATCGGTGATCTTAAAAAACCATTGTTCTAGCTCCTTTTTAATAACCATAGAGTCACACCGCCAGCAATTGCCCTCAATGACCTGCTCATTGGCCAAGACGGTATTGCATTGGTCACACCAGTTGACAGCGGCTTTTTTCTTATAGGCTAAACCGCGTTCATAAAACAACAAAAACAGCCATTGTGTCCAACGATAGTAGTCGGGATGACAGGTTGCCACTTCCCGGTTCCAGTCATAAGAAAGACCAATTTCCTGTTGTTGCCGGCGCATATTGCTGATGTTTTTCCAGGTCCACTCGCCTGGCTGTACCCCGTGTTTGATAGCAGCATTCTCGGCAGGCATGCCAAAAGCATCCCAGCCCATCGGATGAAGCACATTATAGCCTTGCATCACCTTAAAGCGAGCAACCACATCGCCGATTGAATAATTGCGAACATGTCCCATATGTAAATTGCCGGATGGATATGGAAACATTTCCAAAACATAGTATTCCGGCCGCTGCCGATTCAGTTCGGTATGAAATGAGTTTTGTTCGCGCCAGTAATTCTGCCATTTCGCCTCTATTTCCTGAGGAGTATATCTCTCGTTCATCTTAATTAACCTCCCTGGTTGTTTTCCAAAACACAAAACTTACTTGACACTCGGTCAATATAAGTAAAAACGCCCCATGGCCAATGCCAGGGACGAGTTTTCTCGCTGTACCACCCTGTTTGATGACAAACGCTGCCATCCACTCATTGATCATAACGCAGATCAGCGTCAGTCGAATAGCGACTGCTCCTCCACAGCGAGTTCAGCTTCATTTTTCATTGGCTCGCATCAACCGCCAACTTTCTGATGTCCTTATTAAGCTTACTACTCTGCATCATCGGATTATATCAGAACAATCGGCATAAACCCTTTGTTTACCAACTGTCACTTGTTTCAATTATATAGCAAATTCTATTTAAAAGTCAACTTAGCGAAATAGGCTGTTCTATTTCAAAAATCCAATCATAAATTAGCTATTAAGGAGGTGTGCTATGTATAAACTGATTATTGGCAATGTAAGAGTAACGGTTTCTGATGATAAAATCAGTCGTAACGAAGCTACCGCTGCCGCAAGACAAGCAATGGCAGCAGCCAATCAGCAAGGGAAACTGCTAAGCCATATCGAGATCACCCTGACTGATTCTGGACTTGATGTGCAAACCACAGAAAAAACGGGCAGTAAACTTGCCCGCAAATCAATTAAGCAAAGTATGCTGGATAGTATGCACTCAGCTATAAAGGAAAAACTATTTCCTACAGGTACGTTCAGTAATAAAGAAGTTTGGTACGACCCAGATACCGGCCAAGAATGGCGTGGCAGCGAAGTTGACACCGCGCGCGATAATTTGCTGGAAAAGTTTGAAGAATGGATGAAATCTGTTTAGCCATGATTATGGGCAGAAGTAAACGGACTCATGAAAATAACGTAAACAAAAGCAAGTAGAATAGAATGCATTCTATTCTACTTGCTTTTGTTTACGTAGAAAATACGCCTATATTATAATGAAGCCTTTTTATTTCTATCAGGCTTTTGCCAACTACCCCGCCTATTGTTTCGTGATGAAAAGAAATTGCAGATTTTCCTTATATCTCCTATAATATTAGACATAATAATCAAATCTACCGACTAATTACGGTGCCTGTTGGAAAGTGCTGCTTCTAATTCTGCCTTTGTTATACTACCGGATTTTCGATACTGGATAATACCCATTTCATCAATGATCACCGTTGTCGGAATGGCACTCACTTGAAACATCCCGGCTATCGAGCCATCTTGGTCAAGCAATACGGGCAGCACGAGTCCATGATTATTCATATACGTTTCGATCTTAATTGCCGATTCCTTGATATTAATCGCATAAAAGTTGACATTCCCCTTATGCTGGTTATAAAACAGGCTTAATTCCGGCATTTCTTCGCGACAAGGCGGGCACCATGTGGCCCAAAAATTCAGAATGGTCACTTTGGATTGTTGCCCAACCGTTATTGCAGAGCCAGTAAGCGAATTCAAAGTAAATACAGGAGCTTTCTTGCCGATTACAACACCACTTTCCATAGACTTAACACCTTGCTGTTTATTTAAAGGGACTAAATTAATTCCCAAGACTATGCACAGCAAGACTGCCGCAATAATCATCAAGTGTTTTTTTTTCATTTCCCACTCTCCCATCTGGCTGAGTTAAAATAACCTGTGTATCAATGTACTATTAATTTACCAAATTATTCTTCTGGAGGCTATATGTATCAATATCTTTTTTTCATCGGTGATTTTCCCATTCGAGCGTATGGGCTTATACTAAGCCTGAGTATTATATTGGCCACAGGCACAGCTTATTTTCTAGCTAAGCAGGATGGCCGCTGGCATGATCACATACCCGATATGGGTATTTACTGTGGCTTAGCAGGAATAGTCGGAGCCCGACTGTGGGATGTTTTTTTCTTTGACTGGGAGTACTACAGCCATCATTTGTTGGAAATTCCTTTTGTCTGGCAAGGAGGAATGGCTATCCAAGGTGGTGTTTTACTAGGAGCTGTTGTGGGTTATATCTATACCAAACGTCATAATATTGATACCTGGGCTTTTGCTGACATCATTGCGCCAGCCATCATCTTAGGACAAGCCATCGGGCGCAGTGCCAACCTTATGAATGGTGACGCTTTTGGCAACCCAACCGGCGGATCTTTTGGTATCCTTTATCCGGCAACAACATTAGCCTATCAAGTCTACGGAAACCAGCCTTTGTGGCCTGCTGAAATCTGGGAAGGGCAGCTGGATGTCATCATTTTTGCCATTTTGCTTATTTTTCGGACCACCTCTCACGCCAAAGGCCAGGTTTTCATTTTATATGCCGTACTCTATTCTTTAGCTCGCTTTTTCTTAGAGTTTTTACGTGGAGATTATGGTACTCTGTTGTGGGGACTAAAGTCAGCTCAACTTACCAGTCTTCTTGTTATTATTGTAGGTCTTGCATTGTTTGTATGGTGCGGATTTAAAAAAAATTCCCCTACTAATACAACTAAGCCCAAATAGCGTCTTAAATAATCATTCATAAATAATGGTCAAAAAAACCTCCCCCATTTTTAAAATATTTTTTTACAAGTTTACGTCAAAAATCAAATATGATACAGTTTAAATATCAACAAAGTTTTCGGAGGCAATTATGAACAAAATTCGCATTATTATCGCGGATGATCACGCAGTCTTACGATCCGGATTAAAAGCATTATTAAGCTATACTCCGCAGTTTGACGTTATCGGTGAAGCAGGTGACGGCCTTACTGCGATTAAAATGGTAGAAGAAAATAATCCTGATATTTTAATCCTTGACCTTTCTATGCCTGGCATGAATGGCGTGGAGTGTATTAAAGAAATCCGTTCCCGTGGGCTATCCTGCCGCATCTTAGTACTAACCATGTATGATGATGAAGAGTATATTAAGGAAGTTATGCGGGCCGGAGCTGACGGTTACGTGTTAAAAAAATCGGCAGATACAGAGTTAATTGAAGGCATCATCAAAATTTATTCGGGAAAAAAATATCTGAATGAAACCATTTCTCAGACCCTCATTGATAGCTTGCTGCGCACCGCAACTGATGAGCCGGAAGGCACCAATCCCTATATTTTATTGAGTATCCGCGAACGTGAAGTATTGCGTTTTCTCGCCAAAGGTCATACCAATAGTGAAATTGCCGATATGCTCTCCCTTAGTCCCAAAACAGTCGATACTTATCGTTCCCGCATTATGAATAAATTGAATTTGCGAAAAAAATCCGAACTAGTCAACTATGCGATGCAGCATAAGTTAATCAACACTTAATAAAAAATTCAGGCTGCCGTAAGAAACCCCCAGATTGTTTGTAGGGTTATTTCTTACGGCATTTTACACTGAATACCCGATTTACTTCTGTGGATAAAAAGGACAAAATATAGTGTAAGTAATAATTTTTTCAATATTATTAAATTTTTTTTGTAGAGGGGTATGAAAAGAATGCAAACCACCCATATCGAGGCGTTAAAGAAAATTGTTGGGCAAGACCATGTACTGACAAGTCCAGAGGATTTGTACACCTATTCTTATGATGCTACACCTGGACATGCTCATATGCCGGACGCCGTTGTTATTCCTGGCAATACTCAAGAAGTCTCTGAAGTCATGAAATTTGCCAATACGAACAAAATTCCGGTTTATACTCGTGGTTCTGGTACCAACTTAAGCGCCGGCACTGTACCAACTAAAGGCGGTATTGTGCTATTAATGACTCGTTTCAATAAAATTCTTGAAGTTGACTTGGAAAACTTGGTTGCAACTGCTGAAGTGGGCGTAGTTGTTGCTGACTTAAACGAAGAAGTTGCCAAAAGCGGCCTCATCTATCCACCAGATCCTGGTACTGTAGCCACTGCAACCATTGGCGGTACCATTTCCGAAAATGCCGGCGGCCTGCGCGGACTCAAATATGGTGTTTCCAAACATTATGTCATGGGCTTGGAAGTCGTTTTAGCAAACGGTGATATCCTTAAAACCGGCGGCAAAAACGTTAAAGACGTTTCCGGTTATGATATGACTAAATTATTCACTGGTGCAGAAGGTACACTGGGCGTTTTGACAAAAGCAATCGTAAAACTGGTTCCAGCTCCTGAAACCAAGAAAAGCATGATGGCTATTTTCAAAAACCTGGATGATGCCGGTAAATCTGTTTCTGATATCATTGCAGCAAAAATCATTCCTGCTACGCTTGAAATTATGGATAATGCAACCATCCGAACCGTTGAAGATTACGCAAAAGTTGGCCTGCCTTTAGATGCTGAGGCTGTATTGCTAATTGAAGTTGATGGTATTCCTGAGGTTGTGGAAAAAGAAGCTGCCAAAGTCGTTGATGTGCTGAAAGCAAACAATGCTGATAAAGTTCAGCTTGCAAAAGACGATGCCGAGCGTGACCAGTTGTGGGCCGCCCGTCGTGCCGCATTACCAGCATTGGCTAAACTTCGTCCAACCACTTATGTTGAAGATGCAACCGTACCACGCAGCAAAGTACCGGCTTTCTTAAAAGCAGTAAAAGAAATTGCCGAAAGAAACAATGTCACTATCGGTACCTTCGGCCATGCTGGTGACGGTAACATGCATCCGACTATTGTTTGTGATCTGCGCAATAAAGAAGAAATGGAACGCGTTTATAAAGCCATGGATGAAATGTTTAAAGCTGCAGTTGAGCTTAACGGTACCTTGAGTGGCGAACACGGAATCGGTCTGGGTAAATTACCTTGGATGGAATATCAACATGGACCACAAGGCATGAACGCCATGAAAGCTATTAAACGCGCACTTGACCCTAACCTTATTTTAAATCCTGGTAAATTAGTGGGAGAGTGTTAAGATGACTAAACAAATTACAGCGAGCGATATTAACGCTCAGGATAAAGAGTTGTTAAATGATTTGCAAGACGCTTTAGCCAACTGTATGAAATGCGGTAACTGTATGGCTGTATGCCCGATCTACAAGGAGACCAGTAAAGAGTCTTCTGTTGCCCGTGGCAAATTAGCGCTTATGGAAGCTGTTTTAAATGGTACATTGCCAATCAGCGCAGCTTTTGATACTGTTATGGCCAAATGCTTAAATTGTAAATCTTGCACATCAAAATGCCCTTGCGGTGTTAAGGCTGACGAACTCATTCTTCGTGGCCGTCAAGCTGCCGTAAAAACCCGCGGCCTGCACCCAATCAAGAAAAATGTTTTCCGTTTGCTGCGCAACCGTCAATTGTTTGACTTTGCACTCAAAATGGGCGGTACTTTTGGTGGTATCACCTTCAAAAAAATCCCAGGCAAAATGGCCGCTGTTTCTCGTTTTCCAATGCCTGGCATGGATCCAAAACGGGCCACTGCTCCGATTTCCGCCTCGCCGCTGCGTAGTCAATATCCGGAAGTCATCAAGGTTGACAATCCGAAATACAAAGTTGGATTCTTCACCGGCTGTACTATCAACTACATGTACACCGATGTAGGACAATCTGTGATTAATGTACTAAAAGAAAACAATGTTGAGGTTGTTATCCCATCTACTCAGCATTGCTGCGGTACGCCAGTCTATGTATCAGGCGATGTTGACTTGGCTAAAGAAATGGCTAAGAAGACTATTGAAACTTTTGAAAAATTTAATGTGGATTATATCATTGGTGCTTGCGGTTCCTGTACCGAAGCGCTGAAGGAATATCCACACTGGCTGCACGGCGACAAAGAATGGGAAGCCCGCGCGCAAAAAATTGCTAACAAAACCCGTGAAATCAGCGAATTCTTGGTGGATGTACTTGATTTCCGTAAGGACACCTTAGGTCCAGTGAATGCTACCGTAACCATGCATGATCCTTGCCATATGGTTCGCGGTCTGAAAATCACTAAACAGCCACGTGAAGTATTAAAAGCTATTCCTGGTCTGAACTTTGTCGAAATGAAAGACTGTGACCGTTGCTGCGGATCAGGCGGTTCTTTCAGCTTGGCCAACTATGAGCTTTCCCGTAAAATTAATGATAAAAAAGTTGCTAATATCGCCAAAACTAAAGCGGATATTGTAGCAACCAGCTGCGGTACTTGCCGGATGCATATCCAAGACGGAATTTTACAAAACAATATGAATCAAGATGTTGTTCATACCATTCAATTACTTGATAAGGCTTATCAAGCTGGCAAACGCAAATAAAGAGAAAAAGCGTATTTGGTCTTCACCAAATACGCTTTTTCTTTTTCTTTTGTTTAAGCGGTATCTCCGCTACAATTTCCGTCCCTTTGCCAATGACCGATTTAATAGCAAAAACACCTTCAAATAATTCGACCCGTTCCTTCATGCCAAAAATCCCCAAGCATTTATCACTGTCAGGCTGTGCGGAAAAGTCCGGATTAAATCCTATTCCGTTATCACTGACGGTCAGAATCAATTTATATCGTAACAAGCGTAAAACGACCTGTATATGCGTCGCTTGAGCATGTTTGGCAATATTCGTTAATGCTTCTTGCAAAATTCGGTACATCGTAATTTCAACTTCCGGTGAAAATCGTTGTTCCCGCGATAAATTGACAAAATCAATATCCACGGCAATTTGGTACTGCTGTGAGTAGTTATCAACGTATTTTTGAGCCGCTACAACTAATCCCAGGTCATCCAACAACAGCGGTCTAAGCTCTACCGCAAGATGATGAACCGCCTCTAACGTCCCTGCGACTAAATCACGCATCCGGATAATTTGTTCACGCTCAGCTGTACTATGAACCATTTCTGCCAGCACTCTTAGACCCACAATAATGGATGTAAGTGATTGACTTGTTTCGTCATGGAGTTCACGTGAGATTTTTTTACGCTCTTCTTCCTGAATACTGATAATCTTATTTACATAGATCGTATGAAGCTCTCTTTTTTCCTTTAATGCAATCATGAGCTTTTCACGATTTGCGTTCGATTCTAATGCAGCTTCAACAAATCTGGCTGCCAATCGCGCGTAAGGAGCAGCAGTTTCCGGATCACCTGTAACGCCAATAACACCAACACAGCGGTCTGCAAAAATAATCGGTACATTAACACCACGACGAACCCCCCGTAACTTAAGCTCGTCTTCAGCACTAACAGAAAACTCTTGTATCTTTCCTGCCGTAAGCCTTTGGGCAGCTGCCTCATGCACCTGCCCCACTCTTTCTTTACTAAAAGATGCGATAATGACACCGCGATCATCGGTTATATTGACATTCTTCTTAAGCTCACAAGCAACAATATCCACCAGTGATTGTGCAAACTTAGGGTCAAGACTTTGAAATTCCTCTTTAGGCACAACTTCACCACCGTTTTAAGTAATAATTTAATATTAGCGTTTTTACGTAATTCCGTCAACGAGTTGTCTTTTCAGCAGAAACATATTTTTAGCAATTCCATTGACAATGGGCATATCCTCATATACAATAATCATTGGTTAATACGCGTGATGCATAGAGGCGCGAATATTATCAGTATGCACAAGAAGCCGCAAGCAATGAATTGTGCAAAAAGGAGTATTCGCCGAAG
Organism: uncultured Selenomonadales bacterium; assembly: GCA_946407015.1. Taxonomy (GTDB): domain Bacteria; phylum Bacillota; class Negativicutes; order DSM-1736; family Dendrosporobacteraceae; genus CAMJML01. The sequence goes on from CAMJML010000017.1 coordinate 52,882, forward strand.
CAAAATTTCTGCACAAAATTTTGCTGGTTTTATACTGAATAAGTATAAAACTGTCATCTGGAATTGCCAGTTTCAGATGAAGAGCTATCTCACTCAGGTATGATTATGTAATGAATGCACAATCGGCCGTGAGATCAGCTCACGGCTTTTTTCATTGCCTTACTGCCAAAGTAGTATACCATTAAAAACCTGTAGAGAGTGAAGAACTAAGGAGGCTTTTTTTTGAATTCAATTAATACAACCAAGCTTTGCCCGGAAAAGAAAGGACTCAAGCGCGATATGAAATCGCGCCATCTCATGATGATTTCGATAGGTGGAACAATTGGCACCGGATTATTTTTAGGATCTGGACAAACCATTAATCAAGCTGGTCCATTTGGGGCAATCCTAGCCTATTTAGTTGGCGGCCTCATCATGTACATGGTTTTACTTTGCTTAGCTGAATTAACCGTAGCCATGCCTGTTTCAGGCTCTTTCCAAAGCTACGCTTCTCGCTTCATCTCACCTGCAGCGGGTTTTACGACCGGCTGGCTTTATTGGATCAATTGGGCTATTTGCATTGCAGCCGATTTTACGGCTGCAGGAATTATCATGCACAATTGGTTTCCTCAGGTTGAAACCTGGATCTGGTGTGCGATTTTTGCGGTTGCGCTCGCACTGCTTAATCTAATATCTGTAAAAGCTTATGGAGAAGCGGAATTCTGGTTTGCCGGCATCAAAGTTGCCGCCATTGTAGGATTTATTATCACAGGCGCCGGCTTAATCTTTGGATTTACCGGTCATGAAGGTGCTATTGGCTTATCCAATTTCCACACCACTACAGGACTTTTTCCGAATGGTTTTGGAGCTGTTTTTTTAACCATGATTGCGGTCGTCTACTCATTTCAAGGTGCTGAATTGGTGGGAATTGCAGCAGGAGAGTGTGAAAACCCCGAAAAAAATGTTCCTCGTGTTATCCGGGGAATCACGGTTCGCATTATTATCTTTTATGTTTTGGCTGTAACAATTCTAGCCGGCACCATTCCTTGGCAAGAAGCCGGGGTGCTTGAAAGTCCGTTTGCCCATGTATTCGGAAGGCTGGGGATTCCGGTTGCAAAAGGGATCATGAGCTTTGTTGTGCTCACTTCTGCTCTATCTGCCGGTAACTCAGCCCTCTATGCCTGCTCGCGCCTGTTATGGTCAATGTCCAAAGAAGGCCTTGCCCCTGCGTGGCTAAGCAAACTAAATGCTAATGGCGTACCGTTTAACGGTGTACTCATTACCCTGTTCTTAGCTTGCTTATCGTTGCTCACCGAACGTTTTGCCGCAGATACCGTATATCTATGGCTCATGTCGAGTACTGGTTTAACAGGCTGCCTCATTTGGATTATTATTGCCTGGTGTCAAATCAATTTCCGTAAGGAATTTACGAGGTTGGGAGGAAAAATCTCTGATCTTGGTTTTAAAACCCCGCTGTATCCTTTCATTCCAGTGATGGCTATTCTTTTAAATTTAGTGGTTATCATCAGCTTGTACTTCGATGAATCGCAGCGCATCGTTATTTATACAGGCTTCCCGGCACTCGCAGCTATTTATGTTTATTTCTTATTATTTCACAAAAAGAAACATCTTGAATTAGCCGAATCGGCACAGCAAAAAGCCTAAACTTACCATTGTCCGCCTCCCCCCTCAGCATGTTATAATCTTATGTAAACTTTTTTTAGGGATGGAGGCGGACAATGGATGCCCTTTCACATGCTATGATTGGTTTGACAGTCGCAGGACTATCAGGCCAGCCGTTGTCATTTCATGATCCAATTTATCTTGCCACTTTGCTTGGCTCACAAGCTCCGGACTTCGATATTATCGCACAAATGCGTGGTAGCTTCTCCTATATCAGGCAACACCGGGCCATATCCCATTCAATCCCAGGCATTGCAATGTGGTCCATATTAATTGCCTGCAGTATCCAATTATTTAACCCGGAGGCACATTTTTTCACTTCATTGCTTTGGGCCTTTGCCGGTAGTCTGTCACACATTCTGATAGACTACTTTAATACTCATGGAACTGCATTATTATGGCCTTTTCGAATCGAGCGAAAAAGCTGTCGCTTACTCAATGTGTTTGATCCAATTCTGTTTTGTATCATGCTAGGATCATGCCTACTTCCCTTTTCCGCGTTCATTCGTTCAATGGTCACGCTAATCGCCCTATTTACTTATATCCTGCTTCGTATCTATTTGAGGCAGCGGGCCAAACTCTGGCTTCAAAGCCACTTTGATGAACCTGCTCTCATTCGCTTATGCATCATGCCCTCGCTCAAACGACTTCTATATTGGGACTTCGTCATTGAAACAGTTGACAACTACATTGTCGGGCAAATTGGCGCTCTTTATCCGGTCATTGAGATAAGCAAATCATTGCCCAAAAACGAATCTAATTCTTACGCAGCTATCGAAGCACAAAAAACAACTGTTGGTGACTTCTTTATCTCGTTTTCCCCACTGATCTATTACGAAGAAATCTATGATAATCATTTACTCAAAGTGAATATCTATGATTTAAGGTACTTAATCAATCAACAATTTCGGCATAGTGCAACTATTATATTTGATAAAGATTATATTCCAATTGACTCTTATATGCTTTCTTATGGGCGAAAAATCAGAATTCCTTGCTAAACCAGTCATACTAGACTGGTTTATTTTTTTATGCAAGAGATAGCCACAGTTTTGATCATCGAATAACCTATACTATAAGCACGATGAAAGGCTGTGACTCAATGATGGCCAAAAAGATATTTTTATTTCTGATGGTTATTCTATTCAGTCTCTATCAAATAAAGGTTTTTGCAGCCACCAGCGAGTGGACTCAAGAAGAAAAGCTAGCAATCATCAATAAGCCGGCCATTGTCCGGATATGGTCCTATTATTATACCAATTGGACAATTGGCAATTATCAAATCCCTACTTACTATGGCGGTTTTGGCTCTGGGGCTTTCATTAATCCAGATGGGCATATTGTCACAAATGCCCATGTTGTCGATATGTATATGCATTCTGAGCAGCAGAAACGTGAAAATTTGGCTTGGCAATTAGTCTATACACTGACCGATCAATACCAATTATCTAAAGAGCAGGCAATTGCATTGATCACGCAAGGGTATGCACGTATTGGGAAAATAAGAGCTGTCAATGTCGTAGTAACCCCGGGGGGCGAAGAACTTCCATTTGCTTTGAAAGAAATTGGCTCACCTGCCAACCAAAAAGATGGGAAAGATGTAGCCATTATTAAAGTCGAAGGCCATAATTATCCAACTGTTCATTTAGGAAATTCTGATAAAATTCGTACCGGCGAAAAAATCTTTGTTGCTGGTTATCCCAGCGCCGGGGACTTGCAGGAAATGGGGTCGTCAAAATCACATTTAGAATGGTCGTGGGCAATCGGATCAATCTCATCGGATAGAAAGACTTCCGCCTATGGACACCTCTCATTCAAATTAATGCGAACGGGATTACTCCTGGTAATTCCGGAGGTCCGGTTTTTAATACCGAGGGACAGGTCATTGGCTTATTAACCTTTTATATGAATACAGCCTGGAGACAAAACAGTCCTATTTATTGTATGACGGCAACCACCGTGCAGGAGTTTATCCGTAAGGCTGGTACCATCAATGAAGAAAGTGTAACTGATAAAGTGTATCGTCAAGGGCTTGATTTTTACTGGAAAGGTTATTATTCAAAAGCACTGGCAAAATTCGAAGAAGTTCAGCGCCTATATCCCAGACACTCAGAAGTAGAAATCCTGATTGCGGAATGCCAAAGAAATGTTGCCGTAGGAAATGATAAGCATTATTGGCCGGATTATTATGGTTACATTGTCACCATTTTGATTATTCTATCCGTAAGCCTATTCTTATTTGCTAGATGCAAATCTCCTTTAAAAAAAACCATTAACGGTGACGAAATAACCAAAAACAATTCTGTAAACTAATACAAAAAGTCAGGTATTATTTACCATTCTCCACTTCACAAGGACTTAGGTCAATGCTCGCGAATTAATTAAGATAATTGACATTTATGTAAAGTGGTGAATTATTAGTGTTTAAATTAGTGATCGTTATTTTAGTAATCGTTCTTTCCTTTTTCCCCTATGATTCCACAGCAACTGCGTCAAGTATTTCCCTAGGTACATGGAACGTTACAGGCTCACAGATGTGGCGTACCTCTTTTCCACTTTACCCAAATAGTCAAGGGGCCTCAGAACTATATTATCCTCATTCCGGTACTTATGTTACAGGAAAATTCGAAACTGAATTAACAAAAAATAAGGCCTTCAGTATTGAAGGAGGATTTATGGGAAACATGAACCCGGCCATCGGCAGTGATTCTGACTGGAACTACACGGTAGGAGGCAATCAATTTTGGTATTACGGTGAGTTTAAAACGACAGGGACTGCCTATTTCATGAGCCTGAATTGGATAAAGCATCAAAACCGCAACAGTCAACTCTTTTACGGTTATACTTATCAACGCAGTCAATATCGTATGACAGATGGAATTTACTATGTTAATGATTATCATATTGAAAGCCCGCCTCAACAGCTCTATCATCTCAACTCAGCTTATACAATGACCTATCAGGGACCGCATATCGGCATTCGTTCAGCTAAAAAAATTAGCCCGGGAGTCAGCATTGAGGATTCAATAAAGTATACCCCACTAGCATTAGCAAAAGGTCATGGGGATTGGAATTTGCGTAATTTGACATTTAACCATACCGGATCAGCACAAATGTTAGATACATTGGCAGGACTGCGTTTTTCCTTAGGGGATAGCAGTGCTTTCTCATTAGGCTATCGGTATCAATGGGCACGCTTATTTCAAGGGGGCGAGGATCTTAGTTCAACCATTTCCTGGGATAAAGCAATCAATATTCAGCGAGGAATTTATTTTACCGGTGTAACCCGATTTTAATGGATTTTTTTCTTTGGAGAAATAGTACTCATTAGTAATACAACAGCAGTAAATAGCAATGAAATAGCGATTGCCAGCCAAGGATATTCGGCCATAAAGGGAGAAAGTTTCTGATCACCCGCTACCATGTCGCCCGCCGTCCAGCCTAAGAATGCGGCCCCCACAACGATAATAACAGGCCAGCGCTCCATCAAGGCATGAATAAGCTTGCTTCCCCAAATAATAATTGGAATACTGATGGCTAAACCGATCACTAGTAGCGTCATATTCCCTTTTGCAACACCGGCAATGGCAATTACATTATCCAGGCTCATCACAACATCGGCGACAATAATGGTTTTAACAGCTTCGCCTAAGTTAGCTGCAGCCATAATATTTTCATGCTCACTCTCTTGCTTAACCAGCTTAACGGCTATCCAAAGCAGCAAAATACCCGCTAATAATTGCAAGTATGGGATTTGAAATAAGTAAATCGCCAAAAACGTCAGGATAATACGCAAAACAATTGCTCCTGCACCGCCTAAAAGCACCGCATATTTCTGCCGTTTTGCTGATAACCTGCGACTGGCAAGTGCAATAACGAGTGCATTATCGCCACTCAAAACGATATTAATTGTAATAATGCTAATTAATCCGACCAAATAATCCATAATCATCCCCATAAAAAAATTTTAATCATTATTATTATGGCTGCTTATCACAGTCAAAATGTTGGTATTAATAGCCATAAGCATTTTATTTATTATTTTGATCCTATTCAGGCATGGCACGAAGTATTCTAATTCACTCATAAGTGAACAAAAACAAAAGAAGCCTGGTAAATAACCAGGCTTCTTGAATTCAATTAGCGTTTTGCCAGATCACGGGTAGCAATAATATTGACACCTAGATCAAGAATATTTTCATAGATAATGTCGCCTTCTTTAATAGGGGCCACAACCTGGACCCCAGCCAAGCACCGGGCCGCAGGTAAAACCTTGTTTTTAGGCAGCGGCTTGTCAGATGCCACCGGCAACAAATTCAATTCACCATCCCTGACCCGAACGGTAGTGGTTAGCATTCTTTTAGGACTGGTTACCTCTAGCTTCGCGTAGTCGCTACCTCGTTTACAAGTATAGCCGGTTGCAGTTTTGAATTCACCATTTTCCAAAGTCACTTCACCGCTGCATCCCATGGGACATACAATGCAACTGATTTTTCGTACCACTTGACTCATGCTTTCACCACCTGTCTAGTTGTTACTGCAATAGAGTCCCCAGCATCAGCAAACTTATCAATTGGAATCTCTAAAACAATCATTTCACCAGGCTTAGCAATCGGAAGCCTTTTACTAGCAAGGACTTTCTCTCCAGCTCCGGTAACTTCAACCATCAAATTTTCTTCTGGTTTACCAACTCGCATAAATAAGCGAACCGCATCCAAGCTTACATGATCGAGCGCAATTTTTTGAGGTACAACTGTTCTAATTGCGTTTTCAGCCATAACATGAAGCGTTCGGTAATTTTCCGGCAGCTTACTTTGTGCAAATAATGCAGCATATTTGCCGGCAATTTCGCCTTCTTCGGAGACGAAATCGACTAAATCATGAACATGCACAACATTACCTGCAGCAAAAAAACCCGGTATGCTGGTTTGCCGGCGCTGATCGACAATCGGTCCATTGGTTTTTGCATCTAAAGCAATGCCCACTTCTTCCGACAATTCATTTTCCGGAATCAGACCGACGGACAGCAAAACACAATCACATTCGATGTCAAATTCGGTCCCGGCAATCGGCTTCATATTAGCATCGACTTTTGCACAGGTCACTCCGGTGACCCGTTCCTGCCCATGGATCGCAATAATGGTATGAGCCAGATGCAAAGGAATATTATAATCATCTAAACATTGAACAATATTCCGTGTCAAGCCATTAGAATAAGGCATAATTTCAAGTACAGCTTGAACATCGGCACCTTCTAAAGTTAAGCGCCTAGCCATAATAAGTCCAATATCCCCTGAACCTAAGATGACAATCTTTTTGCCAGGCAGATAGCCTTCCATATTAACCATTCGCTGTGCTGCCCCGGCAGTAAAGACCCCGGCAGGACGTTTCCCTGGAATACGGATAGCGCCTCGAGTCCTTTCTCGGCATCCCATGGTAAATACAATAGCTTCGCCTTGAACCTCAAAAACTCCTTGTTTTGGATTAACAGCGATAACGGTTTTATCCTTGTTCACTTGCAAAACCATGGTATCCAGCAATACTTCAATTTCGGGATGCTCTTTGACTAGCTGAATATAGCGTTGCGCGTAGCCAGGACCGGTAAGTTCCTGCTGAAAACGATGCAGCCCGAAACCATTATGGATGCACTGTTGCAAAATTCCGCCTAATTCCCGGTCACGCTCAATAATGAGAATTTTTTTCGCGCCGTTCAATTTTGCGCTATGAGCAGCAGCTAAGCCTGCTGGACCCCCACCGATAATGACGACATCAAATAATTGTTTATTCATGTCCTGCCACCTCACAATCCCCTGGCATTTTTTCATAGAACAGATAGGATGCTGCTGTTTCTTTTCTGACTTGAGATACTGGAATATTTAATTCACGTGCTAATATGGCAGTTACACGCGGCCCGCAAAAGCCTCCTTGACAGCGCCCCATTCCGGCACGGGTACGACGTTTAACACCGTCAACCGTTTTGGCACCACAAGGCTGCTGAATAGCAGCTACAATTTCCCCTTCTGTAATCGTCTCGCAGCGGCAGATAACCCGCCCATATAAAGGATTTTGCGCTACAACAGCCTGTTTTTCCGCCAGCGATAACTCTTTGAATACGACGGTTGGGGGATTGTGCGGATCAAATGCCGACTTAGCGGTTAAAAGCAGTCCATTTTGCTTTAATATTTCAACAACGAACTCAGCAATGGCTGGTGCTGCTGTTAGTCCAGGCGACTGGATACCAGCAGCATGAATTAAACCGGCTGCCGTTGTAGAGTTTCTGATGACAAAATCACCACAGTCTGCGGCTGCACGGATGCCGGAAAACTGAGTAATGGCTTCTCTAATCGGTAATTGAGGTAACAGGTCTTGCGCTCTATCAATAATTTCAGACATACCAGTCGGACTTGTTGATATATCTTCTTTATTTGCAATATCTTGTGCATTGGGTCCAATAAAAATATTCCCATGAACGGTAGGACAAACTAAGATACCTTTGCTTACTTTGCTTGGTGCCGGGAAAATAACTGTATTCACTAAATTGCCGACTTTACGATCAAACAGGATATACTCACCCTTACGAGGTGCAATCGTAAAGCTGTCATCACCAGCCAAACGGCTAATTTCATCCGCATGAACGCCTGCAGCATTGATGATATAATCACATTGAATCAAGCCTTGGGGAGTTTTCACTCCAATCACTTTTCCTGCTCTGGTGACAATTTCTTCTGCCGGGCATTCCGTTAAGATACGTACACCATTCTTAATGGCATTATTCGCAAAGGCTACCGCAGCACCAAATGGCAAGAAAATACCTGCAGAAGGAGCCCATAAAGCACCTTTCACAGAAGATGATAAATGAGGCTCTCGAGCCAATACTTCTTCACGATTTAAAATTTCTAACCCTGGAACATTATTTTTCCTGCCCCGTATCAGTAACTCCTGCAATGTTACCATTTCTTCGTCCGTCTTAGCAACCACCAGAGAGCCTGTCCATTTAATATCCAAATTAAGTTCTTTCTCCAGCTCATGGTACATGGCATTACCACGAACATTCAATCGAGCCTTAAGAGTATCAGGATGCGCATCAAATCCGGCATGAAGAATAGCGCTATTCGCTTTCGTGGTGCCCACTGCTATATCTGGTTGTTTTTCAATCAGAATAACATCAAGCTGATATTTGGATAGTTCACGAGCAATTGCGGTACCAACTATTCCACCACCAATAATCACAATGTCTGCCTTGGTTCCATTTTGCATTCTATCACTCCCTTAATAAAGCATTTAGACTTTTATATTTACTCTCTATATCTCATTCAACTCATCATAAAGCAAGAAAAGACAATCAAAAGGCAAAAAAATCCAACTAAGAGGTAATAAAAAACGGCCCAAAGGCGTCTGCTTTGTCAGCGGACGCCTTAACCCGGACCGTCTCTATGTTCTCTAGCCCTTATTCACTTTGGTTCATCAAATCAGTCGAACAGCTTTGAGTGTTTAGTCTTCCCACTCCATAGCACGTTTAACTGCTTTTTGCCAGCCACCATACAATTTCGACCGTTGACTGCTGTCCATTTCTGGCTCAAAGCGTCTGTTGAGCTTCCAATTCTCAATAAGATCCTCTTTACTGCCCCAAACGCCTACTGCTAAGCCTGCCAGATAAGCGGCTCCCAGTGCGGTTGTTTCAGTTACGTCCGGTCTATCAACAGGCACACCTAAAATATCGCTTTGGAATTGCATCAACAGATTGTTAGCTACAGCACCGCCGTCCACTTTCAACGCTTGCAGCTTAATGCCGGAATCCGCTTCCATTGCACCCAGCACATCCTTCGTTTGATATGCCATGGAATCTAATGTCGCCCGAATAAGATGTGATTTGCTGGTACCACGAGTCAAGCCAAAGATAGCACCGCGAGCTTTCATATCCCAATACGGAGCTCCAAGACCAACAAAGGCAGGGACAACATAAACACCTTCAGCGTCCGTAACTTTTTGGGCATAGTATTCGGAATCACTTGCCGCTTCAATAAGCTTCAAGCCATCGCGCAACCATTGAACTGCGGAACCAGCCACAAAAATACTGCCTTCAAGAGCATATTCAACTTTGCCCTCAATTCCCCAAGCGATCGTGGTCAATAGCCCATTTTTCGAAGAATAAAGTTCACTACCGGTATTCATAAGCATAAAGCAGCCTGTACCATAAGTGTTTTTAGCCATACCTGGTTTAAAGCAGGTCTGACCAAACAGAGCAGCTTGTTGGTCCCCTGCCGCCCCTGCAATCGCTACAGATGCCCCCAAGAAAACGGCTGGATCAGTATGACCATAAACCTCACTGGACGGACGAACAGCCGGAAGCATGGAAGCCGGAACGGTAAGCACGTCAAGAAGCTCTTCGTCCCACTTCAATTCGCGAATGTTATACATTAACGTGCGAGAAGCGTTGGAATAGTCGGTAACATGAACTTTTCCGCCGGTCAACTTCCAGATAAGCCAAGTATCAATTGTGCCAAACAGCAAATCGCCAGCCTCGGCTTTTGCTCTTGCCCCTTCTACATTATCCAAAATCCACTTTACTTTAGTACCAGAGAAGTAAGCATCTACGACTAATCCTGTTTTTTCCCTAAACATTGAAGCTAAGCCTTTAGCTTTAATATCATTGCAGATATCCATCGTCTGACGGGATTGCCAAACAATAGCATTATAAACCGGTTTACCCGTTGTTTTATCCCAAACAACAGTAGTTTCGCGTTGATTGGTAATACCGATAGCCGCAATGTCAGATGGAGAAATGCCAGCCTTAGCTACAACTTCAGCCACAACGCCGATTTGTGTGCTCCAAATTTCATCAGCATTGTGTTCAACCCAACCTGGTTTAGGAAAAATTTGGGTGAATTCTTTTTGTGCAATAGCAATAATACTAGAGGTTTGATCAAACAGAATTGCCCGCGAACTTGTAGTTCCCTGATCCAAGGCTAATACATACTTTTTAGTCATCTCAGCCACTCCCAACAATTTATTTTCATTAACTGTTAGATTGCTCATTAAGAGCCTATCTACCATTTCTGACTACATTAAACCAATTGCATGACCAATGAAATAAGCAACAACTGCACCAGCCAAAGGTCCTACCACAGGAATCCAGGCATAACCCCAATCAGAACCACCCTTTCCGGCAATTGGAAGAATGGCATGTGCAATACGAGGACCAAGGTCACGAGCCGGATTCAAGGCATAACCAGTAGGACCGCCCAAGCATAAACCTAACGCCCAAACCAGAATACCGACTAAATATGGACCAAAGCCAGCCGGAATACTTCCGGTCGATTTTGAAAAGATGGCAAAAATCATTAGAACAAGCATAGCAGTCGCAATAATTTCGCAAAGTAAATTTGCTCCGGTATTCCGGATGGCTGGCGCTGTGCAGAAAATTGCCAATTTAGCGCCTTTATCTTCGGTAATTTCCCAGTGTGGCAAGAATGCCAACCAGCAAATAGCTGCGCCCACAATACCTCCGAGCAATTCAGCCCCCATAGTAGCAATGGCATGTGGAACGGTATACACTCCCATAAAAGTTTTTGCTAGTGTAACAGCTGGATTCAAGTCAGCTTGAGGAGCCCCGGTAGCTACTGCCGAGAATACTCCTAAAGTTACTGCAAAAGCCCAGCCTGCAGTGATAACCATCCAGCCTGCACCTTCCGCTTTCGACTTTTTCAGCAGGCAGTTTGCTACAACACCACAACCGAAAATCATTAATACCATTGTTCCAAAAAACTCACCGAATAAATTTGTCATACAGCTTCCCCCTTTAAAACTAATTTTAATAAGTCCCCGAAAAATTCCCCGAACGATACTGACTTTCTAACTATCAGCTCCTTTTGATTCATTTGGACTAGACGAAAAAAAGAAGCCCAAAACAAACCTAGCCTAAAGCTAAATCCAGAATGAACTTCTCTTATATCTCTCGTCCAATTTATTCACTTAATATAAGATATTAGACATTTGTCGCAATATTCCTGCAAATGAAAAATATTTTTATTTCCATAATTCACGCCTACTGGTACTAACCGCATGGATTCCTTTCTGCAAAGCACTCTCAGCATCTTCTGCGGTATAAATCAATCCGCCAGCTAAAATAGGAAGTCCGGTTTCCTTGAACAACTCCTGAATAGTTGAGGCCGGCACCGAGGCAGGTAAAATCTCAACTGCATCCGGTTTGCAACTGTGCAGTAGATGGATACCGGAGCGCAAAGCCTCAGAATCCATGAGAAATAAACGTTGAATAACAATCATGCCTTCTTCTCTGGCGTATTTAACCAACTGCGGTTTGGTTGTTATGGCACCGGTTACCCCCATTCTTGCTAAGAACTTAATTCCAGCTTTATCCTTGCCGATACCACCGAGCAAATCCAAATGAACTAAAATTCGCTTATTATATTTTTTCGCTTCCCCCAGCAGTTCAGGCAGAATAATAATATCACCAAATAACAAAATTACGCTGGGAGCTGTCGTACTTGTTAACGCACTTTTAAAATCATGAATCGTACGTGCAGCCGGCACAATTGATCCTTCGGCAAATAATCGGTTGCAGATTGTTCCTTGTACCATATTCATCATCTCTTTTACTTAAATAGTTATTTATTTGTTCAATTCGTCTAAATTCAAAATATTCCTTCAAAATCCACAAGAAAAAAATTCCAATTTAAAACATATAAAATAATCGCTCTAAAAAATTCTTTTGGAGAAACTAAACATCAAGGAGGTGGTTTTCTCATATTTTTTCCGTGCATCCATAAATAACTTATACTGAGGTGATCATTTTGGAAAAAGAACACACAAATCTTCAGCCTTCATCTGATGTAACCAACGATACCGTAAACACAGAAAAGTCGCCTACAGACAGCACCGAAAACGCCTATAAAGGTACAGGACTGAATAGCCGGGATGAAGAAAAACCATTATATACATCAGGTACGTCAGAAATGCCTGCTTAGCATGTTATGTATTCCATAGGTAACAATACCAAATAGGGGTGGACTTGTCCACCCCTATTTGGTATTGTTACCATAAAAATTTTATTGACAGCAGCTATGGAGCTAGTATAAAATGTGTAATGTCGCTAATGCGATCTTGCTGGTGTAGCTCAATTGGTAGAGCAGCTGACTTGTAATCAGCAGGTTGGGGGTTCAATTCCTCTCGCCAGCTCCATATGGATGGGTTCCCGAGTGGCTAAAGGGAGCAGACTGTAAATCTGCCGGCTCTGCCTTCGTTGGTTCGAATCCAACCCCATCCACCAGTTTTGGCGGCGTAGCTCAGTTGGCTAGAGCATGCGGTTCATACCCGCAGTGTCCGGGGTTCAAATCCCTGCGCCGCCACCACTTTTTCAAACCGATGCCAATCATTGATGCTGAAAACACATTCACCATATTGAAATGCAATAAAACCTCGCTAAACAATTGCGAGGTTTTATTGCATTCTATTCACATATATCGCCATTATAACTGTACCAGACCCCTTTTCCTCGCAAAATGTTCCCACCCGACCCGGGTTCATCCCCTTCATAAATCACCCAGAAATCCCAGCGCTCTCCTGTAGTTCTCGGTCCATAAGGCTCATGCCAGCGCGAATCTCCATCCGCATTGTCAGCTGCTTCAGCATGAGTCATCACATGCCGGTTATCAATAGGAATATCAAAGGTGCGGGTTAATACGGCAATTGCCTGCGCAATCGCTTCAATTTGAGCTTCTGTGGGGGGCTCCGGCCCCAGATTATTGGTAGACTGGGCGTTATAGGCACAGGCTGCCACGATAGCCACCGCACCACTATTCCGATGATAAGTATGCAGCTTATACTCATTGAAATCTTCTGTGGTGATAAATAATTCGCCGTTCTGACCTACATTAATATGATAATCATTAAAATACTGTTGATAATGTCCGCCTGACCAATGAATATATATTTTAATCGGACGCCCCATCTTATCCGATACTGTTCTCAAACCTTCTTTTGCTTGCTCAGCGATTGACCGAAGTTCTGACAGTACAATCTGTTTCATCACGTTCACTCCCTCCATATTAGCCAGACTGATTATAATATACTATGCAAACCGATGGCCAATTGCCATTGGGGGAACACAGCAAACAAGCCGACTTTCATTCTCCTATAATAAAAGCCTGAAAGTACCCTCAGGCACTCCCAGACTCTGCATAAATATCATCATTTATAATTTTAACGTCACACCACTATTTTTTTCACGCAGCAAAATGTCAATCAATTGTACGATCTGAGCCCCTGCTTCCACCGGAGGTATGCCGTTGCGGTGAATGTTGGAGATCACATTGCGCTGCGACTCCGGTTTGGCTGTACTGGATTCATACGCCATATAACAGCTCATACTTTCACCGGTTGCCAAGCCCGGCCTTTCGCCAACCAGCAATACGGTAACGCAAGCGCCAAGAGCCTCACTAAGCTGATCCATTGTAGCTACACGCCCGTACTTAATAAAAATCGGTGTGCCTAATTGATGACCATTAGCCCGGACTCCGTCCACGATCATGGGATAGATATCGGCCAGATTGGCATTAATAGCCGGTGAACTGAGTCCGTCAGCGACAAGAATTTGAACGACCGGATTCATCACACAATGTTTTTTGACTTCACCAAGCGTTTGTTCAGAAAACTTACGCCCCAAATCCGGCCTGGTAAGATACTGCTCTTTGTCTTTGGCCAGTGTTTGTATTTTATAGAACTTCAGTTGATCAATCACGCTTTCATCAACATCCGACCATACCGCATCCATGGCTACCGCATGATCGGCTCGAAATCTGAGCCAGGTTTCCGTTTTAATCCGGTCTCCGGCTCGCCCCACGCAAATACGGGCATTGGTCGTTTTTTTCAACCTGACGCAGCTGTCCGCATCCTTTGGCTTATCAATAGTCAGTCGCCCATTATATTCAATTGCGGCAATATCGCGTATCATGCCTTCCTGCATACATCCCACTCCCTAAACCGTAAATATAGACGGATCACCAGCCTGTGCCGTCAAACGACCCGCTTGCATGATTCCTAGAGCCACCATGCGCTCATAAAATTCCTTAATTGGAGTTTTGCCGGTCAATTCCCGTAATGCTGCAATATCATGGTAGCTGGTAGACTGATACATTAACATAACATCATCCCCGCCCGGAATACCCATGAAATAATTACAATCTCCGCCTGACAAAATGATCGCAAGGTTTTCCAAATCATTCTGATCGGCCTTCATATGATTGGTATAGCAGACATCCACGCCCATAGGCAGGCCGGTTAATTTACCCATAAAATGATCTTCCAGCCCAGCCCGAATCATTTGACGGCCGTCATATAAATATTCAGGGCCAATGAATCCAACTACTGTGTTCACTAAAAACGGATGGTATCTTTTAGCCAGGCCATAACAGCGTGCTTCCATGGTGACCTGATCTGCGCCGGCATGCCCTTCCGAAGATAATTCAGATCCCTGCCCTGTTTCAAAATACATAAAATTAGCGCCGGTAGAACTTTTCTTCGCCTGCATAAGCCGATAAGCTTCATCCAATAATTTAACATTAATCCCAAACGCTTCATTAGACTTTTGTGAACCAGCCAGACTTTGAAACATCAGATCCATGGGAACCCCTTTTTGCAAAGCTTCCATTTGAGTCGTAACATGAGCCAAAACACAATTCTGAGTTGGAATTTCCCACTTCATCACGAACTCTTTAAAAGCTTTCAAAATATCTGAGATACTATCAATACTGTCATTGGCTGGATTTAGACCAATCACCGCGTCCCCAACACCATAACTGAGCCCTTCCATCACCGACGCCATCACCCCCTCTAATGCATCGGTCGGATGATTGGGCTGAAGTCTGGAGGCCAATGTCCCAGCTTCACCAATTGTCGTATTGCAGGCTGCCACAACCGGCAGCTTTTTTGCTGCATAGACAAGATCCAGGTTACTCATTAGTTTAGTAACTCCGGCGACCATCTCAGCCGTTAATCCAGGCCGTATTTGCGCTAATACAGAATTGTCCGTCTTTAAAATAAACTCACGAAATTCTCCCACTGTCATAGATTTAATCTGCTGAAAAGTATCGCTATCAACCGAATCTTGATTTACTCTGGTCACTTCATCAATTTCATAAGGAACAACCGGATTATAACGTAAATCCTCTAACGTCATTTCAGAAAGCACGACTTTGGCCGCGATCCTCTCCGCCGTATTTTGCGCTCCAATACCAGCCAGTTGGTCTCCTGACTTTTCCTCATTGGCTTTTGCCAGTACTTCCTTTACATCTTTAAACCGGTATATACTGCCAAAGAGTTGTGTCTTTAACATCATATTCCCCCGCACCTGCTCCCCGTATAGTGTCAAATTTAAACTCATGATTTGAAAACTAATGTCTTAATCACCACCGGTACCACCTGCCCAATCGACTTTCCGATATCAATATAATTACCATAATCGGCCTTTATCCTGTCCAGGCAAATAACCGGCTTAATACCATTCAGCATGATTCTGATCGTCTGTCCCAACGCCTTTGCCCAATCCTGCTCGATAATCATCACTAATGGTTCCTGCCTTGATCCGGTCGCCATCACAACAGCTTCCGCCATTTTTTTAATTTCAGAATAAGCCGGACTGACAATGCCCGCGAAGGCAATGGCCACATTCCCAGGCTCATGAAGCTGGATTTTTGAACGGATGATGTCACATAGGCCTGAATCCGCACACTCCGCAGGATTAATCTTAATTACCGGTACATTTCTGAGCGGTAATACCGCATCATCAAATACGATGGTACTGCCACTTATCTGTAACGAATGGGTACCTGTGCCGATAACGGTTGCTCTAATTTTTTCTTTGGGAACAATCAATTGATGACCAAGCTTTTCAAAAGCAACCCGAATTGAGCGCCCTAAAAGCGGGCCGATATCCCCATGAAAGTTGACATCCTCCAAAGTTAAACATTCTGTGTGGCGATAAATATACTCAGCCACTCCACCCGAAAACATGATGAAGCGCGCAGCAATTCTCTTATGAACATGCTGGATAAATAATTCTTCAATGAATTCCGGCACCTTCACACCACGACATACTGCGATCAATCCGGCAGCCAGATAATCCGTCAAGCAACTTAACTCCTCAACCTTTGGCCTGCTGCCAACACCAAACTCTAAACCCAAAGCTTGAAGCAGTGGTTTCAGCCTCTCGGCAATATAGATGATGGCACTATCGAAATCAAATTGAATTAATCTCCCACCAATGTCTAAAGCAAAGCAGTCCACAACCTTACCGTCAACAAAGATGGCTGCATTGGTCGTACCTCCTCCAATGTCCAGGTTCATCACTGGTCCGGTGCAGAAATCCGACTGACTGGCCGCTCCGGCACCGAAACCAGCTAAGATACCTTCCAAATCAGGGCCCGCTGTTGCTACAACAAAGTCACCGGCAAATTCAGCAAGCACGTTTAGTACCTCTTCCGCATTATCCTTTCGCGCTGTCTCACCCGTTATAATAATAGCGCCGGTAGCAATCTCTTCTTTCCGAAAGCAAGCCAAGGCATATTCTGTAGCTACCAATGTTTTAAGGGCAGGTAAATCAATCTCTGTACGTGAAATCAGCGGTGTAAAATGAATAGCACTTTGATAAATAATATCGGCTTGAGTCACTTTGACTTCAGGAGCAAGCGAACCAATCCTCATACACGTGACAACAATTTTACTAAATATCACTTGAGTAGTGGTCGTTCCTATGTCAATTCCTACACTGATCAGTTCCTGTTCACGATGCAGCTTGTTTCCCCCTTTGCCCTAGATTTCGAATCAAACTGCCCCCTATGGCAAATTCCATCATAACATAACAGTCCATCCTTTATTCATCAAGCTCTTTCAATACGCCAAATTCCTCTTCAAAAGGACGAATTTTTTTATTCCCCCAGATAAAGTAATAGCCGACAGCTAAGGCATAAACGACGACCACAGATAAGATAGCATCACTGGAAGTGTAAAATAAACTTCCCAGACAAAATAGTGCCATGATAAAGCTAATGGCTGGAATAACCGGATAAGATACCTTAAAAGGACGTTTCAAATTAGGTTCTTTGGATCTCAACGCAAATAGGCTAACCAAACTAATGAGATACATAATCACCGAGCCAAATACCGAAATGGTAATAACGACATTGGTTAAGCCGGTTAGCGCAGCTCCAAGTCCTATGATACCGGGAATAACAAGCCCCCATACCGGTGTGCGGTGTTTAGGATGAACATAGGCCAGAAACTTAGGCAAATAGCCCGTGCGCGCCATGGCGTAGGTTTGGCGGGAATAGCCGACAATAATCCCATGCAAGGAAGCTACTAAACCGAACAGGCCGATAAAATTAATCAACATAACCCAAAATGAACCTTCGCCATAAATTCCGCTCAATGCCAAAGGCAAAGGGAAATCAACGGCTTCAATCAGTTTGACATCCGTGATGCCGGCTGTCAGAAACAATGTTAAAAATGCCATGATCATCAAAGTCCCCATACCGCTTAAAAAACCAATGGAGATATCCTTTTGCGGATTCACCATTTCCTCGGCCGCCATGGCTCCGCCTTCAATAGCCAAATAAAACCAGATCGCAAAAGGTACCGCCGCCATAACCCCACTAAAGCCATTTGGCAAAAGCGGATCGCTCATGATACGGGATAACTCGAAATGCGGCACAGCTAAAATCCAATACAGCACCAAACCGATTAATGCTACAACCGTTACAATAAGTTCAAAAGTTGCTGAAACTTTCATCCCCCAGTAATTAATAAAAATAAACAACAGAAATGCAAAGATGGTTGCTGTCATGACAGGAATATCGGGAAAAATATTATGAATATATCCGCCAACAGCTAAAGCAATAGCCGGGGGAGCAAATATAAACTCAATGAGGCAGCTAATCCCGCTCATATACCCCCAGAATTTCCCTAGTCCACGGCGGGCATAGGCGGACGGTCCACCGGCATGAGGAATAGCTGTGGCTAATTCAGAATAAGACAGAATAAAGGTCACATAAAAAATAGTTACAGGCACCAGGGCCAAAGCCAGTCCCATAACTCCGCCAGCCCCAAAGCCATAGCTCCAGCCAAAATAATTTCCTGAGATAACTAAGCCAACTGCCAAAGCCCATAAATGAATGGGTTTAAGCACACGTGACAAATGAGCATTCGTTTCTTCCTTTGCCTTGGCACCGGCCTTTTGCATGACTAATTGATTTTCCATAACATTTGCCTCCTTCATCATTGCGTACGAAACAAAATAAAAAGCCCATTGCATGGTTGTATCCCAACCAATACAATGGGCTTCATTGCCCGTACTATTAAGCTTTATATCAGCGCAGTCTGTCTGCCCTCCTTCCTTGCGTGCAAAACATAAAAAGCCTAATAAAAATGTCAAAATGTTCAACATCTTTATTAGGCCTTAATGCCTCAATATTCCCTTTTGAAAATTAATAAGAATACTACAAGATTATTTTATGATAGTTCATTTCG
>CAMJML010000018.1 GCA_946407015.1 uncultured Selenomonadales bacterium
AGTTTTTTGAAGTGTTTTTTAAGAAAAAGCAAGCCATTTTCGAGACAAAACTTGATTTTATTAACTGTGCAGAATTACACTTGAATGAAAATAATATCTATAATTATTTTGGGGAAAACATGTATAGTTCCCGCCATGGCTATATATCTCCGATTTGGAGTAGGGAATTAACTCTGAAATTCATGAAAATAGCGGATGAGGAAAACTGGGATTTAGCCGTTCATGATTGCTCAAACGACACAAAGTTTGCCAGAGGGTTAAATTTGAGCAGCAAAGCGGGGATGTTGTTCGGAACCAGTAATTATGCCTGTGAATTTTCTATGATTCCATTCGAAATATTTCTACCCATACTGAATGATGATAATTTTACATTTTTAAATGAAGAAGAATTGCCGGACGGCTATAAACCGGAAATTATGGATTTTTAGAATGGTGTGTCAATGAATTTACTACCTGCTATGGTTAGTGCACTAAAGGGTGGGGGGCAGCCATGAAAAAAGAAGAACAGGTTTTAAGGGGCTTTAGAGACGTCTTAAAGAAGCTGGTTTTGCTTAATAAGGTTAAGATGGAAGACAGTCTTAAGGGTTATAAGCCTTCCGAAGTCCATTGCATCGATTACATTGGAAGACATGTAGATCCTAATGTGGCCAAACTGGCGGAGTCTTTCTATATGACTACCGGTGCGATCAGTAAAATAACTACGAAGCTCATAAAAAAAGGCATTATTGAAAGCTACCAGAAGCCGGATAATAAGAAAGAAATCTATTTTAGACTTACTGAGCAAGGGAAGGTAATTTATAAAATCCATGAGGAACTGCACAAAGAGTTTCAAGAGCGGGATAAAGCCGTCTTTGAACAGGTAACCGAGGAGCAGTTTGACAGTATGCTTCGTTTCGTGGAAAAGTATAGTAAGCACTTGGATGCAGAAATAAAGAAACAGGGTGTAGATATCGGCCGCAATAAATTTGAATAATGAGATGAAGCTACAGGCAGCCTAACTCAATTGAGAACAGGCTGTTTTTTTATTGCGGTTATTTTGTTGACAAGGAAGCAAAATAATGATACGATAATTTCGCTTCCTGGGAAGTGAAATTATTTCTTGAGGGGGGACTTCAGTGTTCATATTTCAATCAGACAATAAAAAACACACAGAACAAACCGTAGATAAGAAAGCGTTACTATTCGGTCTTATGTCTGTGTTTCTTTGCGGAATAGGCTTCAGTATCATAACACCTGTCGTCCCATTCCTAGTACAGCCTTATGTAAGCAATCCGGGCGATCAAGCTATCGTTGTTACGCTGCTGACTTCTGTTTATGCTGTCTGCGTGTTCTTTGCGGCCCCCGGAATTGGAGCGTTGAGCGACAGATATGGCCGTCGTCCATTACTCTTAGTATGCCTTTTGGGTTCCGCAATCGGGTATTTGGTTTTTGGCATCGGCGGAGCTTTATGGGTACTATTTGCCGGGCGCATCATAGAGGGTATAACGGGCGGGAGCATAAGCACTATCTTCGCATATTTTTCAGACATTACTCCTAGAGACCAGCGAACCAAATACTTTGGGTGGGTGAGTGCGGTTGCAGGTGTAGGCTCCGCCATCGGCCCGGCTCTGGGTGGCTTGCTTGCCCAGTTTGGTTATTCTGCACCTATGTATTTTGGTGCAGTCATCACTTTATTGAATGTTGTTTTTGGATTCTTGTATATGCCTGAGAGCCTTGACAAGAATAATAGACTGAAAAAGATTGCCTTGGTAAGACTCAATCCATTTACCCAACTGCTAAACATCCTTTCTATCAATAACTTAACAAGGCTGCTTGTCTCGGGATTCTTACTTTGGATACCAAACGGCTCTTTACAGGCCGTTTTTTCACAGTTTACACTGGATACTTTCGGCTGGGAGCCTGTACTCATCGGACTTATGTTTTCAATTATGGGCGTCCAAGACATCATCTCACAAGGTCTCATCATGCCAAAGCTTTTGACAAGGCTCAGTGATGCACAGATCGCCATTCTTGGAATGGCTTCGGAAATTCTGGGCTACAGTCTTATTGCCGCGTCGGTCTTGTTCTCCTTCGCGCCTCTTCTGGTTGCTGGAATGTTTATCTTTGGGTTTGGTGATTCAATCTTTGGACCTGCCTTCAATGGGATGGTTTCCAAGTCTGTCGATTCTAGTGAACAAGGAAGGATTCAAGGAGGCAGCCAATCGATTCAATCTTTAGCAAGAATTATTGGGCCTATCGTTGGCGGTCAAATCTATGTATCGCTTGGTCATGCCGCCCCCGCTTTTATGGGTATGATCCTTATAGCAGCAGCAATACCCGTTTTGTATAAAGGTACGCGAAGAAGCTGAGGGACGGTACATGTATAAACTTAAATCAATTCATACACAAGCAACAGAGCAAGCCGTTGTAGGAAGGCAAGATTGAACGATGAAAATTATCGGATTTATCGCAAGTCCTCGTAAAGAAGGCAATACCGCCTGGATAGTAAACAAAATACTCGAAGGTGCGAAAGAACAGGGAGCCGAAACTCAAGTTTGGTATTTTAGTGATCTGGATTCAAACCGTGCCTGAGTTGTTATGGCTGCAAACAGGGTGATCAGGGGTGTATTATCAACGATGATGCAGAAACTTTATGACGCACTTGAGCAAGCCGATGCCCTTGTTCTCGGTTCGCCGGTTTATATGGGATAGATGAGTGCCCAGGCAAAGATATTCACCGACAGGTTGTTTGCACAATTTTCGCCGCGATTCTCTCCGTATTTCAAAGAACATGCTACCGGCATATCTGAGCACAGTTCTGTGAAAGATTGAGATAAAAAATATTTTAAGGACAATGGGGACGTTCCTATTTTGTCATAAAACTTGACAGAACAGGAACGTCCCCGTATGTCTTATCATAATTGAAAAAGCCTATTAAGCCAATTAATATATTCAATTTTATTTTTCTAAGTGTGAAAGTTAAAATAAAAGCAACAGAAACAGGGAGATGAGCGAGGCTAATCCATTGTCAGGTGAAGAAGAATGCATGCAAAAAAGAAAGTAATTGTAGGATGGTTAAGACATGGACTTACGCTTATTTAACGTCCCAAATTGGAGGTGTTGATATGTTATTGAGAAATGGTAATATCAACGAGATTCAAGCTAGATACATTACTTTAGTGGTAGAAATTAAGGGTAATAGTGAAATTGCGCAAAAATCTATTGCTTTTTTAAAAAGAAATGTTCTTTTTACAGACCAACCAACCTTTAGCTTTTCTAACTTGATTTTTATCCGACCCACCTTAACTGGATATTTTCTGGAGCTTAACTGCCCCATAAAAGGTCAAAAGGTTATTTTAATTAATAAAGAGAAATTGCTCTTTGAGGTTAACGAAATTCACAATATTGTCATTGATTCCATTAATGAGCATTTCGCAAATCTAAATGTTTTCCCTGCTAGAATCACTGCTGAATTATACTCGTATTTCTATTATGGAAGGTCGGAGGGTAATATGTTAGCCATCTCAAAGATAGCTAATTTCAAATCAGAACCATTCGTCTAACGAGAACACTGCAAAAGTCAGTTCTATAGGTAGTAATTAAAAAGAGAACTGTGTCGCGGGAACGGTTCCGGTGACATTCGCAACGGTTTACAAAAACGTTTGCGACACGTCCTGGTTCTTGGTTATTATAACGAAGCTTGCCAGCCTCCATCGACATAAATAGTATGTCCATTCACATAATTGGAAGCATCTGAAGCAAGGTAAATGGCAGTTCCAATTAATTCTTCCGGTTTCCCCCATCTGTTTAAGGGCACTTCACTCTTAACCCATTGATCAAAGTTAGGGTCATTAACTAGTTTCTTCGTCAAATCAGTCATGAAATATCCGGGACCTATGGCATTTACCTGGATGTTATGGGGACCCCACTCGGTTGCCATTGATTTAGTAAGCATTTTTAGGCCGCCTTTCGCAGCACAATAATTACTAATCGTTGGACGGGCAGCCTCTGCATTCAGTGAAGTGATGTTAATAATTTTCCCATGATTCCTGTTTTTCATATGCCGAAAAACACACTGAGAAATATAGAAGACAGAATTAAGATTCACGTCGATTACTGTACTCCAATCTTCATAGGAAAGTTCTTCAAGCGGAGCGCGGCGATGTATACCTGCATTGTTGACTAAAGCATGAATGGGGCCCACTTCATCTTCGATTTTCTGAACACTCTCTTCTACCTTAGCCCGATCGCAGACATCAAAAGCATAACCGAATGCTGCACCTCCGGCGGTGCGTATTTTATCCACAATCTGATTGACCTTGTTTTGATCTCTGCCGTTTATTACAACAGACGCACCTGCTGTTGCAAATCCTTCAGCAAAACTCAGCCCCAGACCTTGGGTTGATCCAGTTATAACAATAACCTTATCCTTTACACTAAATAGATTTTTCATAGGAACCTCCCATACACTTTATTTTTAAACATGACATTAAAATGGAATTAAATGGGATTTATTTTTATTATAGCATATAAATAATTCTTAGGTCATGGCTTGAGGCGAGTGAGTAATACAACATCGTAATGGAGGATATTCGCAAAAAAAAGAAACTTCCGGCACGCGGAAGTTAAGTAAGAAGACCGATATTTTAAAAATGTTTTTCCAACTGGGAAATAGTTAAGTAGCAAGCCTGTCTCGACTTATGCCCATAATTTTGCTTGTGAAAGGTAACTATTCGATAATATAGGCGCTAACAATCTCTCCGTAATAAGCAGTATGAAAATCCTTGTTTGCCCCATGAAAGGAACTATCCACATCCTGTGGGTAACATATCTTCTTGTTCTCTTCTGTAATTTCATGCTCATCCTGCTTTTGCTTGTAAATAACCCTGCACTCAAGCGTTAAAGGAAGCTCCTGAATAGCAGGAACAGAAATCTTATTAGGTGCTACAAGTGTCAAGTTCAGTTCTTTAATTTTATCAATTTCCCGACCGGATTTTGTTCCGCAAATCCCTAAGATCTTTTTGTCAAAAGCACCATAGGGTATATTTATTGTGAATTCAGGATTCTTTTCAAGCTGTTGTTTCGTAAAGCGGTTTTCTCTAACGAAAACGGTGAAAATCGGTGTTGCCCATTCAATTCCAAGTGTACCCCAGGAAATAGTCATAGAATTCACTTTGTCAGCTACCTTTGTAGTTAACAAAACGCCTGTTTTGACTGCTTTCATAATCTCATTAGCATAATCAAATACTTCGATTTCTTTTTTCATAATGCTAACCCTCCCTTGAAATTTCGGTGTTTTTATAATACACCAATGTGCGATTCATGACGAGTATGCACTTTTTTGTAAGTACTATTCAAAGAAATGGATTAGGCGAAAAATAACGGGGAGGACATAACCACTGAAGTAATCAATATAAAGCAGGCGATGCAGCTAATAAAATTGCAGTTCTGTTTAAACGGTTGAAAAGGGATGGGGGCTGAATAAAGGATATCTAGCAATAAACAAAGAAGTATTTGTCAGAATAATCAGTACACATAGAAGAAAAGGGGTATTCATATGGCAAGCACGAAATATCAAGATGTAAAAATAACGGTACTCAAAAAACTTGAAGTACCAGATATTCATAAAGAGTATGCCGCCGATGGGGTTCATACACAATGTGCTAAGTATAAGGAAGGTCATGAGTATATCTGTACAAGCGTTGTGAAACCCGAAGGCTTTTGTTCTTGGGCTTGGGTTGCTGTTCAGGATAAAGTCGTATTTTTAGCTTTAGGGCATGATTATCCGTGGGTGAAACAACCGGGGACAGAGATTGTTTGTTGTGCCGATGGCCTTCACCCTGTTCTTTATAAGTTAGAGCGAATGAATGGCTGAACTTTTTTCTTAAGTGTTAATCATTCTAACTGATGATAGACCATGCGTGGTAAACTTATCGTGGGGAGGGCTCTATGACAGATGGAGCTGGGTTCAGGTGCGTTGTTTTTTGCATTGGAGAAGCGTGCCTGCAATAGCTATCACTAAATGCTTTTGCTATTGACATTCTGTTTTTTCATCCTTATACTATTAGTTAGCCAGGGAAACTAAATGTAAAAGGAATGCGCGTATGGATAAACACACAATCACAGTTCCCCCTAGCACAAGAGCACAGTTAGGGAAACTGTTGTTAGAGATATCGGATGAGGTCTTAGATGCGATCAATACTGCCTTGAAAAGGTATGGTATTTCCGAGAGCAAATTTACTTTACTCTTGCTACTTTTCAATACTAGCAAGGGTCAGCCGTTACAGCCTTCCGAAATTGCTGATAAGCTTAGCATACGGCGGGCGTCGGTAACCAAGCAGCTGATCTGGCTGGAAGAACATCAATTGATTACAAGATCGATATCTTCTGAAGATCAACGAATGGTTAATGTCTCCATAACGGAAAAAGGATATAAGCTTTTACACAACTCTCTGCCGCACTATTGGCAGACTTGTGCAAATCTCACCCAAAAATTAACCGAGGAAGAGACGGCTTGTTTGCTTGATTTGCTAAAAAAAATTGATCTGTGAGCACAGCAGCATAGATCAATTTTGGTTTTACATTTAATTAGCCGGGCTAATCTTCTGGCAATAAAGGAGAGGAGGATATCTTTATTTTTATCTCATATAATTAGCTTGGCTAATTATTTTAGGAAGGAGGTGTCTAGCTCTAAATAGATGACGATACTGAATCGTTGAAAACCTAATAAGGAGGAGTAAAAAATGGACTTTGCAAAGATTAGCGCCTATATTGAAAGCTTATATGAAAAAAGGAAATTAACGCAAAAACAATATACTGAGGATACAGAGCTAAAGAATTTTGGACCGGTTGTGGATGACGATGTTGCCAGAATGCTGCAAGTTTTAATCACATTGACCAGACCAGAAAAAATTCTTGAGATCGGTACCAGTATTGGTTTTTCCACCGTTTCAATGGCCAAAGTGATTCAACAGTATGGTGGCAAAATCGTTACCATTGAGATGGACGTTGAAGTGGCGGAACAAGCCGCTAAGAATTTTGAACGGGAAGGGGTAAAAGAACAGATTGAGCTTAGAATAGGGGAGGCGCGAGCAGTAGCCTCAGGAATGGCGGAAGAGTTTGATCTTATTTTCCAGGATGTTGGTGATAAAAAGCTGTATTGCGCAATGCTTGAGGACTATCTCAGGCTGCTTAAGCCGGGAGGCTTGCTCGTTGCCGAGGATACTCTCTTTCCTGTATTTGATTTTGATTCCGAGTATGGCGACCTAACGCAAATGTGTGAGTCCTTAGATACCTTCAATAAAAAAATTGCGGATTGTCCGCAATTTGAGAGTACATTGCTGCCGATCGGGGACGGCCTTACAGTCGCTGTGAAAAAATAGGCGAGGGATCATGCTTGCTGCATAGTGATGATCGTAGCAGGCAACTGCGAAAATCAAGAGAACTCCTGCCAGATCATGTGAATTTGGCAGGAGCTTTATATTTTATCGGTAATTTTATATACCTATAGATATTGACTTACTTGAGAGGTTGCAACACAATGGTGGATCATCAAAAATAGAAAGATAAAGCTATAAGATAAATTGATTACTGGAATACTTTATGTGTCACGGTCAGTTTCAATTTGGAAATACAAAGGAGCATGAAACCAAATGAAAGCATTAGGAAGGGAATTTTATAATCGGGATTCAGTGATTGTTGCACAGGAACTTTTGGGAAAAATCCTGGTGCACGAAATAAACGGACAAAAGATTTCTGTAAAAATTGTTGAAGCAGAAGCCTACATGGGGACTTTTGATAGAGCCGCACATTCCTTTGGCGGAAGAAGAACGCCCAGGGTAGAAGTTATGTATGGCAGGCCGGGATTTGCCTATGTATTTCTTGTTTACGGTATGTACCATTGCTTTAATATTGTAACCCGGGAAGAAGGTATTCCCCAAGCTGTCTTGATAAGGGCAGCTGAGCCGGTAGGCGGCTTGGATTTAATCGCTCAAAATAGGTTCAAAAAGTCCTATCACTTGTTGCGTAAAAGCCAAGTAAAGAACCTGACAAATGGGCCGGGGAAATTATGCAGAGCATTACTTATTGATAAAAGTTTAAATGGAGAAGATTTATGCAGCAATAAGCTATATGTAGAAGAAGGAGACAACGAGAAGCTGCCTATCGTAGCTTCTAAACGGATAGGAATTGATTATGCAGGGGAAGCCAAAGATTATCTTTGGCGATTTTATATCGACAATCATGAATATGTGTCAGTGAAATAACTTCACATAGCAATCATTAGCGGACAAGCTAGCAAAAAAGCGAGGGTGAGATCAATAGTTGTTTCAATGATTATTGCCGAACAAGCAAAACACCCGCCAAAGTATACTTTGGCGGGTGTTCTGCTTGTTCGTATTTATATGCTATGCACATAGGCTTGCAATATTTTTTTATAGTCAACATCATTTGGTGGGAGATTGCCGTTGGTAATGACAAATTTTATTTTATCATCGAGGCTGGGAGCTACCCCCTTTTGCTCTAAGATATCGCACAAATGATTGATGGCTCCAACACTTCCGTCAAACAAAACCGTGTCTTCTGTAAAGGATTGTTGCAGAACCTTATTAAATAATGGGAAGTGAGTACATCCCAGAACAACAGCACCATAATCAGATAGCACTAGTGGTGCAAATTCTTTTTGCAAATACTGATGTACCGCTTCGGTATCAAACTCGAACTGTTCTGCGAACTTGACCAAGCCGCCTAATGCCAGTGTATCAACCATTTCTGTTGCATCAAGTCTATGAACTAATTGGTTGAATTTTTCCTCCCGCAAAGTAAGGCTGGTTGCCAGTACCAATACCTTTTTGCCTATTTCCTTACAATATGCAACAGCTGGCTTTACAGCCGGTTCCATTCCAATGATCGGGAAATTATAGTTCCTTCGTAATTTCATGTCAGCCACGCTTGTTGCCGTATTGCAAGCAATTACCACGGCATCGACTTTGATTTCAGCCATATAGTCCATAGCCTTCTGGACATATTGTCTTACTTCGTTTTTTGTTTTTTCCCCATAAGGGACATGCTTAATATCAGCATAGTAAATATAATCTGCAAACGGTAGTATTTTTAAAGCGTGCCCAAGAACGGTCAAGCCGCCAATACCTGAGTCAAAAAAGCCGATTTTCATCCTAATCCCTTCCTAGTTTCAATTATTGTATTTATAGCATGTTGAGCAAACTCCGTCAAAATATAGAACTCCGATTAAGAAGTACTGCTTATATCATACCACAAACTTGCAGCCGTAGGAATTTTGCATGTGAATTGTTTTGATAAGGTTGTTCCGCACCGTTTTTGACCATCATAATACCGAGAACCAACTGGGAATCGGTATTATACGTTGTTGCCGTCAGTCTTATAACATGAATAGCTATTGAAAATCATTCTCGACAATGCTACAATGAATATCGCGAAAACGTTGAGTACGATCCGTGTTTTCAGCAATTGAGATGAGGAAGTGTTAGCCATGTGTATGTCGTGCGATGAAACGTCCCGGATTTTTTCTGTTGAAATTGTAACCCAGGAACCTGTTAGCACTAATATGGATTTGTATAAAGAGATTGCCCATCGCCTGTTTCAAAACAAGGTGATATCACTCATTAATGTGGGTAACAATCGCGCTTATGTAGCGAATGATAAACAAATCTTTGGTTTTGATCTTCATTTAACAAACCGGCACAATCCGGCAGAGGTAACCCTGGCGAATGTGGAGTATGCGCTGCAGGGGCTTTTGACAGAGTTCGAAGGGTATTCTGACATGCAGATAAAACTGAGTTAATAACGGAGCAACCGCAACGGGCGAAAAACCCTTTCACATTCTGTGAAAGGGTTTTTTATAACAACTATAAAATTTATCCGCTTTACCATGAGCAGCCAAGTGAGAGAGGCTTCCGTCTCACAACCGATAAGAGTTTGTCACAAAAGTTAAATACCGATTTTTTCTTGATTTTGCATCGAATAGCCGCCTTTTTCAACATCGCTGACATCTAAAAGGGTGTCTTTGATTTCAATAGGCTGAAGCTTTTTCACGACCCCATAGGATTCTTTTAAGGACAGTTTATCTCCTCTTCCGGAAAGCACCCATAAGGTCTTATACCCTTTGGGTATGGAGAGAAGTTTATCTTCACCTTTGCCATCAGTGAAATAAATGAGCAAATCAATCTTCTTCGTATTCGCATATTCAAAAACTGGAGTAAATCGGGTATTGCCTCTAATGTTGAGTCTAGCCTTGATATCTCTCATAGATTTGACTTGATACACACGTCTAATTTCACTGTCGCATTCGACAATCGTAATTTCATGATTGTAGTTTTTGACGATGCTGAGCACTTCTTTAACGGCCTGGTTAAATTCCTCGTCACTGATACTGCCGCTAATGTCGAGGGCAACAACGATTTTAGCTTTATGACTCCTAAGTTCACCGCGTAAATCCAAGCGTTCAGGCTGCCTGCGGTTTCTTCTGGCAATCGTTTTTTTCTGACTGCTGTCAACAGAGCCCATTAACCGCTTAAGATATAGATTCCAAGGTAATTCACCCTGGCTGTTTTTAAGGGATGCTATCAGGCTTTCTAAATAGTTTGGAAGCTTGCCTTTTTGTGAAAGCTCAATAGCCTTCTCGGTAAATTCTTGAAGTGTCCGTTCATCCAGATCATTGGAATCATCCCAAAGGTCATGGGTTTTTTCGGGATCATAGGCTGTTTCTACCATTTCATCGTTATGACTGTCATCCTCTGTGTCATCTTCCGTTTCTTCTAGTAAGTCCAGGGCTGTTTGAATCTTTTCCACATAATATTCAAAAGTTTCGAAGGGGAGGAGCTTCAAGGAATAATGTACATTTAGCCATTCTAAGGTAGTCGCATAGGGCGGCAGGTGATCTAAATGTGTATTGACTACGATATCCATGGCGAGATTAATCGCTAAAGTGCTATAGCGCCCCTTTAACTCCTTGGCTCTGATTAAATGCATCGAGACGATATGAAGTATTTCATGCTTGATTGTACTTTCCATTTGCTCTAGATTAAGAGTCAAAAAAATAACGGGGTTAAAATAGAGAACATATTTTGTCCCTTTGAAATTTACAGCGGTAGGGCTGCTGATGTCAAAGCGGATGTCCCGTGACATTTGAAATAAAAAATACCCGTAGAAATTCGCTTTGTCTTCCAGCAGACTAAGATTGACTTTATCGATCAGGCTAAAAAACTCTTGTTTAAAATCGTCCGGAAGCTGTAACTGAGCATGATCATCCTGACGTTTTATTTTTATAAAATCATGAATGATTTCATAGGCTTTTTCGTAGAGTCTTTCTACTTGAGTTTCAAAATAAGTTTCCATCCATAATCACCTGATTGAACGATAAGATTCAAAATAGGCTTCGACAAAAGCCTCATTTTCGATCGCATGTTTGTACACTTCATGATAACTATTTTTAATATCCTTCATAATTCCAATCATTAAATCGACCGGATACAATTTCAGGAAATCAATGAGTCTGTCCAGCGTATTATTGATAGGGTGATCACCGGCTTTTACCGTGGTTTCCAAGTGCTTGAGAATATTTTTAGCCGCTAGATAAAGTCGGGTATGACTTTCGGTTTTTACTTTTTCTTTAACCGATTCGTGCAGAGAATTTCCTGAAAACACCTCTTCATAAGAGATAAGAGCGCTATAGTCGGATTCAACAAAGTTCACAAACTCTTCGGCAATCAGTTTTCCTACATTGCCACGGACAATATTTAGAAATACCGGCCTGGGGACAGATTCTTTTTTCTGTTTATAAATTTTATAAATACCGGAAATTCTTTCATAACTCCTTGGCGTTGCTCTCAGATCGTCCTGATTGATTTTATGCAGATATTCCGGGAAGGTGGAAATAAACTCAATAACCTTCTGCTCAATACCTGCGGCCATTGCCCAATCAAGCCACTGCATAGGATCGGGTTCCATGTGCAGCCATACAAAGCGATTTTCTTGTGCAACATCCATATCCACCACTTGATAATCAAAATCCGCGCCATACTTACTGGAAGGATTCATAGCGGCAATAATTTTGACATGGTCATGCAACTTATAGCCATTGATTTCCCTATTTAAAATCAGGTTCATCAATTCCTGTTGGACGGCATGTTCGCAACGGTTGATTTCATCGATAAATAACAGCACAGTCTTTCCTTTGGCGATTTCTTCATCGATTTCCCTTAACTTATTATGAACGGCATATACGGTGGTTTTCTTTTCAACGTTAGCGCCGTGATGATTGACTTTTGTATAAGATTCGATCGTTGGAAGCCCTCCGATTTCACCTTCTTTAAGGAGATTGCCATCAATAACAATTAAGCTCCAGTTGTTTTTCTGAGCAATTTCCTTGGCTAACGCTGTTTTTCCGATGCCAGTTTCCCCAACGATTAGCGGTACTTCTCCGGTTGCCAGGACTAAATCAACACTTTTTAATGTATCGATAAAATTCATGATATTCTCCCCACCTATTTGATCTTCAGCTTCTCATCGACAGCTATTTTTTTTGCCTTTTTACTCCCATATTGATCAAGGAACATGAGCTTATCCATGGGGATCATGTCGCTGTTTTTATCTATAGTAGTACAGTTTAAATAATCCCTGACATATTTTTCTTCAACCTCTTCATTGGATAATGCTTCTTTTAACACTTGCTCTAATTCATCTGCTGATATTTCTTTTATCACATATTTAATCACTAAAATATTTACTTTTAAAAATTCCAGTATTTTATTCTTATCTAAATCATTGATAAGCCGAATCGCCCGTTCATCATTTTTGATAGCGATAAGCTCTGCCTGATAGGTCGGTGAATGGATATATCTTAAGGCATCATAGCTTATTCTGACAGCTTCTTCCTGTACTCTGGCGTAAGGTTCTTTGATAAACTTGATGGCATCGTAATTTTTTCTTACCGCCAATAATTGCAATTCTTCACTGGGATGCTGAACATATTTAATCGCCCAGCCGGCTTGATCAATCGCTAATTTAACTAACTGGTCGGTTGGATTTTTAATATACTCAAGGTTAATCCAGCCCGCATGGATCGCTTTGAGCATCATCGCTTCTGTGGGGTTCTTGATAAACTGAATGGCGCGGGGATTATTGTCGATCGCTAATTCTTGCATCTCTCGGGTCGGCTCGGCGATATGTTGAATTGCAAGCCCGTTTTTTCTAATGGCCAATAGCTTCAGCTCATCGGTAGGGTTATCGATATAGGCCAAAGCATAGGGATTATTCTCGATCATGTCAATAAGCTTTGATTTTTCCATCCGGTTACTTTCCTTTGCCATTATTTTTATATGTAAGATGACTGGATATTTTAAGTGTGCTATAAATAAAATCATTATACCACTGCATAAAAAAAGGTTCTATAAATGCAATTAAAACAATCGTTATTAGCAGGAAAAAATGCTAAAAGAGGATATTTAGGACAGATAGAGAGGTGTCATGGGGACGGTTCTTCTGACAGGAAAATGAGTGTCGATGGAACCGACCGTCCCTGTGGCATGGCGTGCGAACTTGTAGATAATGGCTTGTCGGATAGAGCGGGTACAGTTCAGTATCCTAATGAGTTTTTTAGCAAAAGCTAATAGAAAAATAACCTCAAGCCACGCAAAATCGTGGTTGAGGTTATTTTTTTCTTAGAGTAAACAGGATGGCGTACAAGACAACGGGTTGAATATTGTCTATGTAGATGAGGTTTCAGAAAGGTGCTATATCCGTACCATATCCCTTGTAATTTCAGTCAGACTAAATGCACCACACATTGCCATTGTATCCTTTAATTCTTCAGCCAGTTTTTCAATGTAAATTTTGACGCCATTCTTTTCGCCGCCATAAACCGCGGTGACGAACGGACGACAGATTAGAACACCGTCTGCGCCCAGTGCGAGTGCCTTGAAAATATCTGCGCCAGAGCGGATACCGCCATCAACCAGAATCTTCATTTCGTTTCCGACAGTTTCGGCAATTTCCGGGAGTACTTCTGCGGTAGACGGACATTGATCCAGGACCCTGCCGCCATGATTGGAGACAACGATAGCAGCGGCTCCGGCTTCTTTTGCTTTCAGTGCGCCTTTTATGCTCATAATTCCTTTCACAATAAAAGGAATACCGGCAATTTCGGCAACGCGGCGAAGTTCATCAACTGATTTGCTGCCAGCCGGAGGTGTCATGTTTTTTAAGAAAGGCAAGCCAGCCGCATCAATATCCATGGCCACCGCAAAAGCGCCTGACTTACGTACCAGATCCAATTTTTCAGTGATGATACCGAGATTCCAAGGCTTAATCGTTGGAACGCCACAACCATTGACTTTGGCAATGGCCGCTGTGGCACCCTCCATGACTTTTGCATCGACACCATCACCGGTAAATGCAGCAATTCCATTTTCGTTACAGGCGGAAACCAGAAGTTCGTTATAAAGCGTATCCGTGAGTTTATCCCCATAGTGCATATTTACCGCGCCCACTGGGGCTGCAAAAAATGGATATTTAAAGGTCTGACCAAATAACGCCAAAGTGGTGTCCACCGGTTTATTTTCGCAAATGGTATCCATATTTACGCGAATTTCCTGCCACTTTTGATAGTTGCGAATGGCATTGTCACCAACGCCTTTTGCACCTGGCCCAGGGATGCTGTTTCTACAGGCAATACCATTACAGACAGGACATGCTTTGCAGTAATTGCCAATACAGGTTCGTGCACTTTCTAGTAATTCTTTGTAATTCATGATGTTTTCTCCTTCTTTCTTCATATAGTGAAAAGTTTTAAAAAATACGCTGAAACATGTAGTTGATTCTTATCGATATTCTAGGTTTAAAATAACCGGTTCATATATCGGCCGGAATAAGCACTATACTCATTTCGCTGGTAGAACAGGTAAAATCCTGCCTCTCATCAATTTTAATCGGACTTCATGAGTGTGTCACTGGAACCGTCCCCGTGACATGTTCATGATGGAGGTGGGCCTTACCATGCAAAAAATAAAGCAAGTAGGATTATTGGCTTGCCAAATCGAAAGAGTGATAGAAGTTCGTATAGATGTGACAAAATAGGGATATCTCTAACAGATGCCATAAATGTAAACGAATTAAATTAGAAAATCAAGGGTTTTCAGGATCGAGGAAAGATAAGTGATGAATGAATCAAGCATATCGGCAACAATTACAAATATCGCCCGCATTCGTACGGATTTTCCGACCAAATTCGGTGTTCCCCGGCAAAGCGGATTGGTTACACTGGAAGCGACGATTGTCTTTGAACCGCAATACCGCGATCCCAGTGCGATTCGGGGATTAGAAGGCTTTTCTCACATCTGGCTGATTTGGCAGTTTTCTGAAGCCATAAGGAGCAAAATTTCACCGACCGTCCGTCCGCCGCGGTTGGGTGGAAATACCCGGATGGGCGTATTCGCGACGCGATCGCCTTTTCGGCCCAATCATATCGGGCTTTCTTCTGTTAAGCTGGAACGTATTGAACTGCATCCGCAATGGGGACCGGTTTTGCATGTGTCCGGGGCTGACATGATTGATCAAACCCCCATTTTTGATATCAAACCCTATCTGCCTTTTACGGACAGTCATCCGGAGGCTGCTGCCGGCTTTGCTGCTCCCCTGGCAGACTATAAGCTGGAGGTCGTTTTCCCGTCAAAGTGGCTCGATTTGATCCCGGAGCCTTTGCGCCAGGGCTTATACAGTGTGCTGGAGCAGGACCCCCGCCCGGCTTATGTCCAGGATGCTGATCGAATTTTTGGGATTTCTTTTGCCGGGTTTGATATTCGTTTCAAGGTAGTCGATGACGTCCTTACAGTAGTCCATATTGAGTGTCTTGATCAAGGTATATAAATGGCTGCAGCCAGCCGATTGAGTAACCAAAGCCCTGCCGTAGCATTCATACGGCAGGGCTTTGACGTAGCTTGGCTACTCGCATTCTTTATAAAATTGTATCAATGACTCTTTGACATAATACCGGCAGTATAGGACAATGATAGTTGGCTCAAAAAGGAGATCATAAAGGGGTTATTTCCCATTTTCCAAAAAGAGCCGTATGCAGGAGTTTTCGGGCGTAGTTGTCGAACTACCTGCAAAAAAGCTTTATATTTGAGGGAAGTGTCAGTATGGCCGAAGATGCGGTTATTTTGATTGTAGATGATGAACTTGAGATATGTGAACTCGTGAGTATGTATTTGGCGAAAGAAGGATACCGCACCTTTTATGTGCATGACGGGGCCAGTGCGATTCAAGCGGTGGTCCAGTATCAGCCTGATTTAATATTACTCGATAATTTGCTGCCCGATCTAAGTGGTGTAGAGGTTTGTACACAGCTCCGCCAGCTTGTCGATACCCCGATCCTTTTCATGAGCTGCAAAGGGGAAGAAATTGATAAAGTCGTGGCGTTAGGAATCGGCGGCGATGACTACATTGTCAAGCCCTTTGGTTTGCGCGAACTGGTAGCCCGCGTGAAAGCCCATTTGCGGCGGAGAGAAAAAATGGAACCGGCCCATGAAGTGCTTCAATTTGGCGGTTTATGTATTGATATGACCAACCGTTGTGTTTGGCTGAACCGGCAGCCGATTAAACTGTCAGGGACTGAATTTGATATTCTGCTGCTGCTGGCGCAGCATCCTGGCGTGGTTTTCAGTGCCGAGGATATCTTTCGTCATGTCTGGTCGGTAAACGTGAATGAAGATGTACGGACCGTTGTTGTTCATGTCAGCAATTTGCGCAAAAAAATTGAGAGAAATTCGGCCCAGCCGGTCTTTATTTTGACAGCCTGGGGGACAGGATATCAATTTAATAGTGTCTGGGCGCAACGGGGACCGGAAAAGTCTCCGGCGAGAAAGCAGGAAACAATTTGCAGCAAGATAATCTGAAGGGATCTTACAGTCTTTTTATTTCTGTCGTGCTCATTATCATTATTGTTACGCTGGTCGGGATAGTCTGGATCAGTGGCAACCAGTCGGAATTGTATATTCGCGAGGGTTGGCAATACCGCTGGGGAGATTCACCTGTCAACGCGGATGGCCAGCCGGAATGGGTTGTGGCAGAGAGTGAGCCGGAAACCTGGAAAGATACAAAATTTCCCGGACAACCGCCCGGATGGGACGGCAAGAGTGTATTATGGCTGCATGGTAAATTACCGGCTGCCGAATATGCCAGACCGATTTTGTTTTTGGCGACAGTTAATCATCATATCGAGTGCTGGATGGACGGGAAGCGCATTTATCAAAGCGGCGAAATTCCTGTGCCGGCCGGTACCGCATACAATCCCTGGTTTCCGATGCATTTGATAGAATTGCCTGCCGGATCTGCCGGAAAGGACCTTTATCTGCGGATTCATTCCAATGGTCCAATTATTGGCTTGGGGGCTATGCCACGGGTGGGCGGATTTGAGGAAATGATTGCGATCCGGGCCAGATTGGACTTTTTTAGAACAGGATCGGTTTTTCTCGGGCTATTTGGCAGCGGAATTGCCTTCATCTTAGCACTGCGGAATAAAGGCCTGAAGAGCTATTACGCCTTTGCCGGAGGCGCAGTCTGTAACAGTCTGGTAGGGATGAGTGGCATTTTCAATATTCAGACACTGATTGAATCATCGCAGGTTTTGCTGTTTGGGACTATGGCCGGTGCTTTGTTTGGCCAGGGCTTTTTAATCTGGTTTTTAGAATCGATTGTCCAGGAACGACATATAAAGCTGGTTCGCACCATCCGTTACCTGCTTTTTATAATGGCTGTGTACGGAATGATCATGCTGAGTGTTGATACAGGAAAAAGTATAGCTTTAGTGAAGATGTCTTTCATTATGTTGATTTTAAATCTTGGTTTGCTGGCTTATGTATTTCGGGGGCAGTTGCGCACGAACGAAGAGGCCCGTATCTATGCGGCCGGAATCGGGGCATGGGCAGTCGCACTGGGAGCGGATGCGTTACGTTCTCTGGGCATCTTGGCGCTTCCGATTGCGATCGGAGTTTCCGGACAGCTTGTCGACCTGAGTTGCCAGGCGTTTATTTTGATTCAGCGAATCCGGCGGGTGTACCAGCAGAAAGAAGAGGCCTCCCTGCAGATTTTACGTCATAATGACGAACTGAATTTGCTGAATGCCCAAATTAATCACATTAATGAAAATTTGGAACGGCAAGTCATGGAAAGGACGGCTGAACTCCAGGCAACAACCCTTCTCTTACAGCAGCAAAATGAAAAGCTGGCTTGTATGGAGAATGCACGCCAGCATCTGGTTAGCAACATTGCCCACGATCTGCGCACACCGGTCATGATGATCCGCGGGTATGTGGAAGCCATTTTGGATGGGGTTGCCCAGAAGCCGAAAGAAAAGGAAAAAGCTTTGCAGGTTATCCATAACAAAACCTTGCTGTTAAATAATTTGATTGAAGATTTTTTCACCTTGTGCAAACTTGAATCACGGATGCTGACTGTAGAATGGCAGAAAGTCCTGGTCGGAGATTTTCTCAAGTCGATATTGGATTCCTATCAGCCGGATGCGGCGAATATGAACGTCACCTTACTCTTTCAGGCGCCTGCCGAACTCCAGGATAAAACCATCAAGGTTGACCGTTTTCGGTTGGAGCAGGTCTTTGCTAATCTAATCTATAATGCGGTGAAATATACACCGGCCGGAGGCAGTATTACCGTTGCCGCAAGGGCGGGCATGGCCGGGGATGAAGTGATCTTTTCGGTTCAGGATACCGGCATTGGGATTTCTGTCGAAGAGTTAGAAAAAATATTCGACCGGTTTTATGCCGGCCGGGGTGCGATTGTTCATAGTGTTGGCAGCAGCACCGGGCTGGGGTTAGCCATAGCCAAAGAAATTGTAGATATGCACGGAGGCCGAATCTGGGTGGAGAGTGAAGTGGGGCGGGGTAGTATCTTTTATATTGCGTTGCCACTGCTGCAAGATTAGCCTGGCCGTATATAAGGTGTTTTGGGTGATCGCTTTTAAACAAAGTCATGGTTGAGGAAGAAAAAGGATATTGATTATTCTGACCGCTGATCGGTATAATAGGGCTGATAGGCTGTGAAGTGAATATGGGGAAAGCTTTCTAGGGTTCCGTGGCACGATTGCCGGTCTGGTCCGAGAGAAAGCGCACAGCCAAGGCTGTGTACACGGAAGGATAAAAGCCTGGGAGTACTGTTTGTGCTTCTCAGGCTTTTTTATTTTTATGCTGAACAATTCAATTCGTTGTAAGGGAGAGGGAGCTATGGACAACTTTATCATGGAAAACAAATGGACTATTCTGGTCGTTCTTGAATTTTTTGCTTGGTCGGCAACGGTGTTTATGTTTTACGCACGATATAAACTGCAATCTTCCTATTGGTTTAAAATCGCTTCGGTGCTGCTCGTCCTCACGGGTATCATTCCGCAGCTTTTCTTGGGTGTGCTTAATTTTATAGCAACAAGGGAAATTGATTTATTTACGCTGGTTATTGTTTTTCTCATCCTATACGGCGGGAGTATTGGCAAAAAACACGTTCAGAAATTAGATGTATGGGCACAGAAGAAGTTCTCAAAGTCCTGTCAAGGGGACGGTTCTTCAGACAGAATCGGTGAGTAGCTGGTAGAGAGCAGCGTGTTATCAGAACTGCTCCTGTGATGAGTTTGTTTTCTTACTGGCTGGTGTAATTTGCCCGGCTGCACAAAAAAACCGGCCCTATGGCCGGTTTTTTCATCTTATTTTATATGCTTTACCAGGGAAGCCGCGATCCCAACGTATTGTGACGGTGTTAAGGCCAGGAGACGTTTTTTGTCTTCTTCCGGTAATGCTACACTATCGATAAAGGATCTTATTTCTTCTTCGCCGATGCCTTTACCGCGAGTAATGGCTTTTAGCTTATCATAGGAGTTCGCATGACCGTGTTTACGCATCACCGTCTGTACTGCTTCGGACAGAACTTCCCAGGCATGGGTTAAGTCGTGCGCAAGAGCGGCTTCGTTCACAACGGTTTTTCTAAGCCCTTTTAACGTATAGGTGATGGCAAGATGGGAGTGGGCAATACCTGTCCCGATGTTGCGCAGTGCCGAAGAGTCGCTGAGATCACGCTGCAGCCGGGAAATTGGCAGCTTATTGGCCAGATGGTCAAGCACTGCATTGCTTAAGCCCAGGTTTGCCTCTGAGTTTTCAAAATCGATTGGATTGACTTTGTGGGGCATGGTGGAGGAACCTACTTCGCCAGCGATCGCTTTTTGTTTGAAGTAGCCACGTGAAATATAAAGCCACATATCGCGGTCAAAATCCAGCAGAATATTGTTAAACCGGGCAAGAGCATGGAAGGTTTCAGCAACATAGTCGTGGGATTCAATTTGAGTTGTCAACGGGTTGTGAGTCAAGCCCAGACCTTCGACGAAGGAACGGGAAACCGCTTCCCAGTCTACTTCTGGATAAGCAATGCTATGGGCATTGTAGTTGCCGACAGCACCGTTAAATTTACCCAGGTATTCCTGGGACCGGATTTGCTTTAACTGACGGTTCCAGCGATAGACAAATACAGCCAGTTCCTTGCCTACTGTTGAAGGAGAAGCAGTCTGGCCATGGGTATAAGACAGCATTGGGTGAGCTTTTTCTTTTTCGGCCATCTCGGAAACAGTCTGTATGAGAGTTTCGGCTGCCGGGAGCCAGACATCCTGAATACCCTCTTTTAGCATCAGGGCGTAGGAAAGATTATTGATATCTTCTGACGTACAGGCAAAATGGATAAACTCCAATACATCAGACAGTGACATGGCTCCTAAACTTTCACGCAGGAAATATTCGACTGCTTTGACATCGTGATTGGTTGTGCGTTCAATCTCTTTAATCCGCAGCGCAGTTGTGTCGTCAAAGTTAGTGACAAGATTACGCAAAAAGGCGGTTTCCTCCGGAGTGAAAGGACGAATCTCAGCAAATTCCGGATGGTTTGACATGGTAATCAGCCATTCGATTTCTACATGAATACGGTATTTGATTAAAGCCCATTCTGAAAAATAGTCCCCAAAAGGCTGGGTGATTGCGCCATACCGTCCTTCAAGGGGAGTCAGTGATTTAATACTCAAGTCGATCTCACCATTCTCTCAAATTTAATAGCATAGTTTTTGTCAAAATCTATGCGTATTATACTACATTACAGGGCTACAATACCATAACCTGGAGGAAATTCTTTTTTAATTTTGTCCAATAAGTATACAAACATCATCAGTATCGTTCTGTGATAATGGCTATCATTTCCCGGAAAACAAAAGCATAGAAATAAGGCGAAGCCCAAAATTGATTTAAATAATTGGTTTGCATGGTTGCTTACGAATTTTTATTGTAAAAATTTTTCAAATAACTCTTGACGTTTAAGCAAAGATATAAGATAATATAAATCAAAGGATAATCATTATCATTTAGTTTATCAAACTAAATGATAATGATTGAATAAAATATCGGGAGGTAATTCTTTATGTCATTAATCGGAACTGAGGTAAAACCATTTAAGGCGCAGGCTTATCACAATGGGAAGTTCATTGAAGTCACAGAAGCAAATTTCAAAGGCCAATGGAGCGTAGTATGCTTTTATCCGGCTGATTTTACATTCGTGTGCCCGACCGAGCTTGAAGATTTGCAAAACCATTATGCTGCATTGAAAGAACTGGGTGTGGAAGTCTACTCTGTTTCCACAGATACTCATTTTACTCATAAGGCATGGCATGATAGTTCGGAAACGATCAATAAAATTACTTATATCATGATTGGTGATCCTTCGCATACCGTATCCAGAAACTTTGAAGTGCTGATTGAAGACAAAGGTCTTGCAGATCGCGGAACCTTCATCATTGATCCGGATGGTATCGTACAGGCAGTCGAAATCAATGCCGGCGGTATCGGCCGCGATGCCAGCACATTGCTGAATAAAATTAAAGCGGCACAATATATTCGGAAAAACCCGAACGAAGTTTGCCCGGCTAGATGGCGGGAAGGTTCTGCCACCCTGAAACCAAGTCTGGATCTTGTAGGAAAGATTTAAAGAGGTGGTTGCAATGTTACTAGATCAGGATATCAAAGCACAGTTGTCTCAGTATCTTGAATTGATGGAAGGCGATGTGCGGATCAGCATAAGTGCAGGCAGCGACAAGGTATCTAGTGACATGATGGCCCTGGTGGAGGAAATCGCCTCTATGACTCCAAGGATTGCTATTGCGAAAACGGAACTGTCAAGAACGCCAAGTTTCCTTATCCATCGCCCGGGAGAAGAACAGGGGATTACCTTCGCGGGTATTCCCCTGGGCCATGAGTTTAACTCTTTGGTATTGGCTTTGCTGCAGATCAGTGGCAGACCGCCGAAGGTTGAACAAAAAATCATCGATCAGGTTAAAGCGCTCAAAGGCAACTACCATTTTGAGACTTATATCAGTTTGACCTGCCATAATTGTCCGGTTGTTGTTCAGGCACTCAACCTTATGAGCGTTCTTAATCCAGGGATTACCCATACCATGATCGATGGAGGTGTTTTCCAGGAGGAAGTGCAGGCCAAAGATGTTATGGCAGTGCCGGTGGTTTATCTGAATGGTGAATTTTTTAGCAGCGGCCGTATGGAGGTCGAGGAAATACTGGCTAAACTCGGCGAAGGTCCTGATCGTTCCGAGTTCGCAGAGAAAGAACCGTTTGATGTTCTTGTTGTGGGAGGCGGCCCGGCTGGAGTCAGCGCAGCCATTTATGCGGCTCGGAAGGGAATCCGCACAGGGATTGTTGCCGAACGGTTTGGCGGTCAGGTCAAAGATACGCTTGGCATTGAAAACTTTATTAGTATGAAATATACCGAAGGGCCTAAACTGGCCGAAGAGCTTGAGGCCCATGTGAAAGAATATCAGATTGATGTGATGAAGCTGCAGCGAGGCAGGCGTCTGGAGAAGAAAGAACTGGTCGAAATTGAGCTGGAAAACGGCGCCGTCTTAAAAAGTAAAGCGGTGATTCTTTCGACAGGAGCCCGCTGGCGCAATATTGGCGTACCGGGAGAAAGCGAATTTAAGAATAAAGGCGTGGCCTACTGCCCTCATTGCGATGGACCATTGTTTAAAGGAAAACGGGTAGCCGTGATTGGCGGAGGCAATTCTGGCATTGAAGCGGCGATTGATCTGGCCGGTATTGTGGAGCATGTAACGGTGCTCGAATTTTTGACGGAACTGAAAGCGGATGTTGTTTTACAGCAGCGTCTGTACAGTCTGCCGAATGTGACGGTATTAAAAAATGTTCAAACGCAAGCCATCACCGGTACAGATAAGGTCGATGGTCTTACGTACCTGGACCGCAGCACTGGCAAAACCCAGCATCTGGAGCTGCAGGGAGTCTTTATTCTGATCGGGCTTGTACCAAATACCGATTGGTTAAAGGATACGGTCGAGTGCAACCGTTTTGGTGAGATTGTTGTCGACAGCCATGGTGCCACCAATGTTCCGGGGGTATTTGCCGCCGGGGACTGCACCCATAGTCCTTATAAGCAGATTATTATTGCGATGGGATCTGGTGCGAATGCGGCACTGGGAGCATTTGACTATTTAATACGGAATTGATTTTTAAGACGCAAAGAAAGCTCAAAAGGCTTTTGCGTCTTTTTTTATGGAACGGTAGCGAATTTTTATCGCAATCATATTTCAATTTATCCAGTTTCACCATCAGAGCATGCTGACCGAACAGCAGAGCTTTAGAAATGCTTCCAGGGGAGGGGTAATCCATTTTTCCTGATGGCAGATTAACTGGGTTTTGACTTTGACATTAGGGCCGGCCCAGTTCAGTTCGATCAGTTTTCCGCTGACCAAATCATCCCGGACCGAAACTTTCGGCAAAATGGTCACTCCCAGGCCACAGATGGTGCATTGCTTGATTGCGCCGACGCTAGAAAGCTCCATGATGGTTCCGGGTTGCACCTGCTGTTTTTTGAGCATGGATAGTATCAAAGGCCGGTAGCCGCAGCCGGGTAAGGTCAGGATCAGGCATTGCCCGTTCAGATCGTGCGGTTTTATGTTTTTCTTCCCGGCCAGAGGATGAAGCGGGCTTGCTACCATGGTTAACGTTTCATCATGCAGCGTTTGTACGGTCAATTCAGGCGCTTTAATTTTATCTGTTAGAACAAGCGCCATATCAATATGGTTGGCTTTGATGGCCTCAATAAAGTTGTCGCAGCTGTCGGTTTGGACCCGTATTTCCACAAGCGGATAGCGTTTGCGATACTGAGTCAGGATTTGGGGAAGCCGGTAGACACAAAGGGTTTCGGCGGCGCCAATCGTTAAAATGCCCCGAAATACGTCCGGTGAGAATTCTCCCTTGGCTTTTTCACATAACAGAAGAATTTGATTGACATTTTCGAGAAACTTCTTTCCTTCGCTTGTCAACTGAATGCCCCGTCCCAGGCGCTCAAACAGTTTGACCTGCAATTCTTCTTCAAGCTGGCGAATTTGGCCGGTAATATTGGATTGCGCATAGCCAAGCTGGGTGCCTGTTTTGGTGAAATTAAGTGTTTTGGCGGCTGCCGAAAAGATTTGCAATTGGCGTAACTCCATTATGACCTCCTGTTGAATGATCATTGAAAGTGATTGAAATGATATGAAACAATCATTTCATTATCTTGATACCACCATGATATACTACAGAAAAACAGCTGTCTATATCTGCAGCGATTAGGCAATCTGCGGCCGGCTTTTAAGCAGGACGGTTTGGTGGCTGCCGGAAATGCATCCGGTATTAATGATGCCGCGGCCGCACTGCTGGTGATGTCGGCAGCAAAGGCCGCCAAGCTGGGACTGAACCCGTTGGCCCGGATCAAGGCTTTTGCCTCAAAGCGCGGCTTGGCCCGTTATGCAGCGGCGAGGGGCAGGGAGTTGCCACCATCGCCGAACGGGCTGTTTAATTGCCCTAATCATAAAATACAGACTGGATGAAGGGTGACGGAGAAAATGAGCAATGTTTTTTATCGGGCAGTCAATAAACAACTGCTGGAAGTGGATTATGGTGAAGGTATTTATTTGTATGATACGGAGGGCAATCAATATATTGACGCTTGTTCAGGGGCTGCCGTGTCCAATCTGGGCCACGCGCATCCTGTCATTCTCGAAGCCATGAGCGAGCAGGCCAAAAAGGTTGCGTTCAGTCATTTGTCCCGCTGGACATCTAAGCCCATTCAGGAGGTGGCCGATTTGGTGGCCAGCCTGGCCCCCGGCTCGTTAAACAAGCTCTATCTGGTATCGGGAGGGTCTGAGGCTACCGAATCAGCGTTGAAAATGGCGCGCGGCTATTTTGTTGAGCGTGATGGACAGAGTTCAAAATACCGTGTGATATCGCGCTGGAAGAGCTTTCACGGCAACACCTTGGGGTCATTGTCCATGACCGGCGATAAACGCCGCAAAAAATATACACCGCTGCTCCTGAACTTTCCTCATATTGCACCGGCTTACTGTTACCGGTGTCCTTTCGGCAAGAACCAGGAAACTTGCCAGGTCGATTGCGCTCATGATCTGGAG
Source organism: uncultured Selenomonadales bacterium (assembly GCA_946407015.1). Taxonomy (GTDB): domain Bacteria; phylum Bacillota; class Negativicutes; order DSM-1736; family Dendrosporobacteraceae; genus CAMJML01. Next base: position 25,520 of record CAMJML010000018.1, read on the forward strand.
CGGGCCATCAAGACCGAGGGAGCGGAGTATGTCGCCGCCTTTATTGCCGAGCCGGTAGGCGGCGCGGCTTGTGGAGCCATCGTTCCGCATCAGGATTATTTTAAAATCATTCGTCAGATTTGTGACTATTATGATGTTTTGCTGATTGATGATGAGGTCATGGCTGGGTTTGGCCGGACCGGGACCATGTTCAGCATTGAAGATTTCGGGGTTGTCCCTGACATGATCTGTGTTGCCAAAGGGATGAGTGCCGGCTATTCTCCCTTGGGGGCTGTCATTGCCAAAGACGAAATCTACAACACCTATAAAAATGGTTCAGGCGTTTTTGTCCACGGCCATACTTACGGCGGAAATCCCTTATCGGCGGCTGTGGCATTAGCGGTGGTTAAAACACTGATCAAAGACAACCTGGTGGAAAACGTCCGTACGATTGGCGCCTATCTTTTGGCACAGTTGCAAGAAAAGCTATTGCCGTTTTCCTTTGTGGGAGACGTACGCGGCAAAGGGCTGATGCTCGGCGTGGAAATTGTCCGGGACAAACTCACCAAGGAACCTTATCCGGTCTCTTTGGGCATGGCTGAAAAACTGACAGTCACCTTACTCAAGCATGGAGTCATTGTCTATCCGGGCACTGGAAATGCAGATGGAGTAAACGGCGATCAGTTCCTGCTGGCCCCGCCTTTGACCATTACGAAAGATCAGGCAGACGAACTTGTTGAGAAAATGGCCGCCGGCTTTAAAGCATTTGATCAATATATTGGAACTATTTAGCAGAAAGGAGTGGATAGTGTGGAAAAGCTCATTATCACCATTGCACCAACCGGGAATGTTCCCACCAAGGTGATGACACCGCACGTTCCGGTGACCCCGGCGGAAATTGCCCGTGACATTATGACCTGTCATGAGGCCGGAGCGGCTGTAGCCCATATTCATGCCAGGGATGAACGGCAGGAGCCGAGCGCAGACATTCAATACTTTGCTGAAATCGTTGATTTGTTGGAGGCTGCACGCTGTCCCGTGATCAAACAGATTTCCACGGGAGCAAGGGGCGGAAAATCAGGTCAGGCCCGCGCTGAGTCCTTAAGCTTACAGCCCCAGTCCGCCAGTCTGTCGACAGGTTCTTCAAACTTTCCCGGAAGTGTGAATGCCAATGATCCTGCTCTTGTAGAGTATATGGCCAGCATCATGCTGGATAGGAATATCAAGCCGGAGATTGAAGTCTTTGATACCGCCATGATTCATAATGCGGTACATTTGCAACAAAAAGGCTTGTTAAAAGGTCCGCTGCTGTTTAACCTGGTGTTGGGAGTAAAAGGCTCTTTGCCGGCTACGGCTAAAAACCTGTTCTTCCTGGTCGACAGCTTGCCGGACGATGCGGTATGGAGCGTTTCGGTCATTGGACCTCAGCATGTCAATTTATCCACGGTGGCGCTTGCCTTGGGCGGGCACGTCCGTGTCGGTATTGAAGATAATATTTATTATACGAAAGGTGTCTTAGCCACCAACGTTTCCCTGGTAGAAAGAGTGGCCGCCATAGCCAGGAGCGTAGGGCGTGAGCTGGCAACACCGGGAGATGTTATGCGGATTTGGGGTGTCTGAAATACCGGCAATGCGCTGCCGGTATACTCTGACCGTAGAACCGGTGCCGAGGCGGCACTGGGAGGCATTTGATTACTTCATACGGAATTCATTGTTAAAACGCAAAGATCATTCTTTGCGTTTTTTATATCTAAGCTTTTGTCGCCCCGCTAGCTATGTGTTCGCTTTCCCAATGACAGAGTATATAAGTGATTTAAGATGAAGCTAATTTCCCTATTTACATTTTATTTGAAATGTGTGATAATTTAGTTAAATTAAACATAGGATGTAGTACGTAATACATACTATGTAAAAGGAGGCCATCATTTTGAAAGTAGCTCTGGTGTATACGAGCACAACCCCGGAATTAATTGAGTTAGTAGAACAAGAGGTCAAGAGTTTATTACCCAAGGAAACTGAATTACTTAGTCATCAGGATCCATCTATTCTGGCAGAAGTCAGGGAAGCCGGATACGTTACTGCTCCTCCAGCAGGCAGACTGGTTGGTATGTATATGAAAGCGGTGTGTGATGGGGCTGATGCTATTCTCAATATTTGTTCATCAGTGGGTGAAGTTGCAGATGCGGCGCAGGATATTGCAAAATATACAGGGGTTCCTATTGTCCGTATTGATGAAGATATGTGCCGTGAGGCTGTGCGGCAGGGAGTACGCATAGGAGTTATGGCCACACTGCCGACGACCCTTGCGCCAACAAAAAACACGATTACGAGAGTGGCTCGCGAGATGAACAAGCATGTAGAATTGGTGGATGCTTTGGTTGACGGGGCATTTGGACTCGATCAAGAGCAGTTTAAAGAGCTTATGACCCAATATGCGGGACAAATCTATGATAAAGTCGATGTTATCTTATTTGCCCAAGGTTCGATGGCTTATTGCGAAGAATATATACAACAGAAGTACGGGAAGCCAGTCTTATCCAGTCCGCGATTTGGTGCCATAGCACTCAAAGAAGCCTTAGTGAAAAAAGGGCTGCTACTCTAAGAATGACTGAGCGGAGGAATGACGAATGCTTGAAAAACTAGGTAATATCGTAAAGTTTATTACAAAATATTTTTCTGTATGGATTATCCTGGGGGTTGTTGCTGCTTTTTACAATCCTGAGCCATTCAAGCCATTAGCAAAATATGTCCCCTATTGCATTATGGCCGTTATGCTGAGTATGGGACTTACTGTGTCCATAGATGACTTTAAGTTAGTTTTCTCACGCCCTAAGGATGTATTTTGGGGGATTGTTTTACGTTATATGATTATGCCATTCATTGCACTGATGCTGACGAAAGTCTTGAATTTGCCGCCGGCTATAGCTGCGGGACTTATTCTTGTAGGCTGTTGCCCTAGTGGAGTGGCTAGTAATGTCATGACGTTTTTAGCAAGGGGAGATACCGCACTTTCGATCACCGTATCGACCATCAACACCATTATTGCACCTTTTATTACTCCCTTTATGTTTGCCTTCTTAGTTGGATCGATTGTTCCGGTTGATGCCTCAGCCATTTTAATGGACATTTTAAAAATTGTTTTGATCCCCGTCTTTCTAGGAGCTGTTATTCGAGGATTTGCCTCAGAATTCATCGATAAGATTATGCCCGTTATTCCAATCGTGTCGGTGATTGCCATTTTTATCACAACAAGCTCGGGATTTGCTCTCAGTGCCAATAAGTTGGCTAATGTCGCTTTAATCGCTTTTGTTGCTGTAATTCTGCATAATGTACTCGGTTTGGCAACAGGGTATTGGGCAGCCCGAGGTGTAGGAATGCCGCATTTTAAGGCCAAGGCCTTAAGTTTTGAAATTGGCATGGAAAATGGAGGGCTGGCAATGGCTCTGGCATTAGCCCATCTTGCTCCGTTAGCCTTTATACCGGCCGCGATTTTTAATTTGGCCCATAATGTAACCGGTCCAATGTTGGCAAGCTATTGGCGCGAACAGGAAGAAAAAAAGGAACTGACAGAGAAGGAACAAAAAACTCTTCAATCCTAATCGAAAGATGTAGTTATTGTGTTTAAGAGGATTGAAATAAAAGGGGTGAAGCTGTGGATAATATAACACTCGAGCTGGCTAAAAAAGCTGGAGCGTATGCAGAAGAGCTGGTAGCAAGAGAATACGGAATGAAACCGTTTAGTGTGGCGGTTTGTGATAAGGATGGTTTTCTGGTTTTATTCCAGAAACAGGACGGGGCCAAGCTGTTAACCATTAACCTTGCTCCTAATAAAGCCTATACGGCTGTAAGAATGGGAGTTAGCACTACCGATTTCTTGACAAGGCTGCAGAATGAGAACCTTAATATTGCTTATTTTGCAGACCCCCAGTTCGTGGCTATGCCGGGCGGTGTACCGATCTTGAACGAAAAACAACAACTGATTGGCGCGATAGGAATTGGTGGGCTGAAAGAAGACGGCGAAGTCGCCGCTAAAGTGGCTGCAGCGGTGGCTGTGTTATAAGATTGTTTGTTTGCTGACCGCATTTTAACCCTATGATCTGATGATTGTTTTGGACCTACGTATGATGTTATACTGAGAAAAAAGTCAGAATATCATCAGGAGGTCCAAATGGCAGCAGAAACTTTTTTGAAAGAGATCGGTGGAAAATCTGTTGTAGAGCAGATCGTAGATAATATTACCAATGCCATTATCAATGGTGAGCTTAAACCGGGCGATAAAATTCCAACGGAGATAGAACTTGCTACCTCAATGGGGGTGGGGAGAAATTCTGTTCGCGAGGCCATTAAAATCCTAGTAGCTTATGGGGCTCTTGCCATTAAACGGGCGGAAGGAACTTTTGTCCGGCAAGATTTTGACAGCAAAATGTTGTATCCGGTTTTATTCGGAATTATTTTGCAAAAGGATTCAGCCACACAAATTGTTGAACTCCGCAAAATCATTGATGTGGGTATCCTGCGCCTGGCAATTGAAAAACTGGATTCGAAATCTTTACAGAGAGTCGAACAAGCCATGGAGGAACTTGAACAAAAACTTGCCGCCGAAAATGAAGATGTTGAGGATATCTTTGAAGCCGATACCGCGTTCCATATGGTTCTTGTTGGAATCACCGAAAATGTTTTATTGAAAGGCATCTGTGTCTATGTGGATCAGATTACCAGAGCATCCCGATTGAAAGCAATTGAGAAAATTATCAATGAAAAAGCAACTGAACGATTCCTGTTGATGCATAGGGAAATGCTGCGTGTATTAAAGGAGAAAGACCGAAATAAGATTGATGAGGTCATAGAAAACCATTACCAATATTGGGAAAAGGTAAACAGCTAATAGAGAACCCCCAATATGGAACAAATAATTAAAAGGGGTAGTACTCATGCTGGTGAATTTCAGGAATATCCTCAATGAGGCGTATCATAACAACTATGCTATTGGGTCGTTTAATGTCTATAATTATGAAACCTTCAAGGGCGTTATTGAGGCGGGAACTGAAACCGGTGTTCCGGTAATGCTGGCATTCGGCGAAAAATATCTTAAGAATATGACACTGGAAACAGCCTATACACTTGCAAGAAGCCTGGGCGGTGAACTCCCGATACCCATTTCTCTGCATCTTGACCATTGTAGTGATTTAAATACTGTATTTCGTGCAATTAGGGCGGGATTCGGTTCCGTCATGTATGATGGTTCGGCACTGCCTTTTGAAGAAAACTTAAAAAATACAAAATTGGTGTGCCAGATTGCCCATGCCTGCGGAGTGTCAGTGGAAGCTGAATTGGGTTGTCTGGCAGCGGGAGAGCATTCACACGAAGGTTTGGCATCTGATGTCGAAGTCTATACCGAGCCTGAGCTTGCGAAGCGATTTGTGGAGGCCACGCAGGTGGATGCTTTGGCTGTTTCGATCGGAACCGTTCACGGAATGTACAAGATTAAACCTAATTTACGCATTGATATATTAGAAAAGATCCAAAAATTGCTGAAAATACCACTTGTTTTGCATGGAGGCTCCGGCTTGGCGGAGCAGGAAATTTTATCCTGCATTGATCGGGGAATCGCCAAAATCAACGTTAATACGGAAATCTCCTTATATGCTGTAGAAAAGACAGCCAATCTTTTAGCCGAAAAGAAGCCACATCTTTCAGAGGTATCTTTGAGTCAAATCGATTCTGTAAGGAGTATCGTAAAAAAATACATCGCTTTTTTTAGTTCGCAGAAAAGTACATAAATGTCTATCTAAGCCTATTATAGGAGGAAAAAATGGATAAAGTTATGATTTCTGTAGCTCCTGTGGCGAGTACAGATAAAAATATCGTTCCCAATAAAATCGCGGAAGATGTTCTGCGTTGTTGGAAAGCGGGTGCTGCTATGGTGCATTTGCACGTCCGTGATGCGCAGGGCAACCTGACTACTGATATGGGACTTCTAGAAAAGACGCTGCGCCTGATTCGGAAAGACTCTGATATCATTATTGAAGTATCCACTGGAGGAGTTTCGAATCTTACCATACAGGAAAGATGTATTCCGTTGTATTCAGACCTTGTGGAAGCTTGCTCCCTGAATGTTGGTTCAACTAATTTAGGCAAAGCGGTTTATTGTAATCCGCTTGATGATGTAGAGTATTGCATTCGTGAACTACTAAAGATGAAAAAAACACCCGAAGTCGAAGTTTTCGAGATTGGCCATATTTATGCCATGAAAGAGTTTATGGAACAATATGATTTTAGCGACCCAATTCTTTTTAGCATTGTCTTAGGGCATAAAGGGGAAGCTCCGGCGACTCCACAAGCTTTGGCGGCTATGATTCAAATGATTCCACCGGGAACACTTTGGGGAATTACCCATGCTAACCGCCGGGATTTTTCGATTATTGCTGCCGCGCTCGGGCTGGGGGCAAGTACTGTCCGAATTGGGTTTGAGGATAGTCATTACTTGGATGCACGTACTATTGTGGACAGTAATGTTCCTTTGGTGGAGAAGACGGTGCGACTATTACGGGCAATGGATAAAGAGCCGATGAGTCCGGCTGAGGCCAGAAAACATTTTAATATATCTGGCAATGAATAGGATGTTGCAGATGAAACAAATACCTAGGCTTAATCAAGCAATTTTAAATTCATATCCAATTATAAATAAGGAAGAGTTGCAGATTCCACTAAAAAAGGCGGTTGCCAGTGACTCCTATAAAATCATTGTGCTGGATGATGATCCAACCGGGACTCAAACCGTTCATGATATTTCGGTATATACCGATTGGTCTTACGAAAGCATTAGCCAAGGTTTTCGGGAAGAGCAGAAGGCCTTTTATATTTTGACGAACTCACGTGGTTTTACCGAATCGCAGACACGCATTGCCCACCGGAAAATCGGTGCGATGCTTGCTCAGGTTGCCAAAGAACAGCAGAAGAAGTATTTGGTCGTTAGTCGCGGTGATTCGACTCTCAGGGGCCACTATCCTTTGGAAACGATGACTTTACGAGAAGAATGGGAACGGAATTCTGGTCAGAAGGTGGATGGTGAAATTATCTGCCCCTATTTTAAAGAAGGTGGACGTTTTACTATCGATAACATCCACTATGTGCAGTATGGTGACGAACTTGTTCCGGCTGGAGAAACTGAGTTTTCAAAAGATAAAACTTTTGGTTATCAATCTTCCGATTTGACCGCCTATATTGAGGAAAAATCAAAAGGTTTATTTAAACGAGAAGATGTTGCCACGATATCTATTCAAGATTTACGTGCCCTAAAAATTGATGAGATAACTGATAAGCTTCTGAATATGCATAGCTTTCAGAAGATAGTCGTTAATGCGGTTGATTCCTATGATATAAAAGTATTTTGCATAGCGCTTTATAGAGCGTTAGCGCAAGGTAAATATTTTTTATTCCGGACTGCGGCTGGCTTTGTAAAAGAATTATGCGCTATTGAGGATAAAGAGCTTTTGACCAGGCGAGAAATGTTAACACGCCAATCTACTACAGGTGGAATTGTTGTCGTGGGTTCCCATACTCAGAAAACGACCAGTCAAGTTGAGCAACTGCGAGAGCTTAAAGGCATTCATTTTATTGAATTTAATTCAGATTTAGTACTGGAAGACGGCCTGTTTCAGAGAGAAATTACCTCGGTGATAAAGCGTGAAGAGGAACTGCTGGCCAAAGGAGAGACGGTGGTTGTTTATACGAAGAGAACATTGCTGGCATTTGAAAAAGATTCGAAAGAAGAGGCTTTAGAACGTTCTGTAAAAATATCTGATGCCGTACAATCATTGGTTGGCAAACTTACTATAACTCCGGCTTTTGTGGTTGCGAAAGGTGGTATTACTTCCAGCGATATTGGTACCAAAGCATTACAGATCAAGCGCGCCAACGTCTTAGGGCAAATTAGGCCTGGTATTCCTGTATGGGAAACAGGACGAGAAAGTAAATTTCCCAAGATTCCCTATGTTATTTTTCCTGGCAATGTTGGTGAAAAAAACACACTTAAAGAAGTCGTGGAGACCTTGTTGGGAAAAAGCTGAAGCCATATAAGCTACCAGAGCCCGATAATATATCTGAAAAGTGATGAGTCTAGCTCCTTACGATGGTACAGGGATGTGAGATTTCGGCATACTAAATTGACAAAAGGACATTTTCCTAGAGCCTGAACAGGCTTTAAGAGAAATGTCCTTTCGATTTAGTTGTAGGGATATGCGTTTTGTATGAGAAGCCAGCCATTAAATTAATTGATAAAATAACCCGTGATTGGAGCAATAAAAGTATAGTTTGCCGTGTCCGAGCTTATGAAAACGAAATTGCAGGTTCCATTCCGGATATTGCTTGACCATAAACACCTTATCGCCTGTGACATAAGCTGCAAAGGAGATATAGTGATCTTTTTTCATTTCATGGGCTGAAGAAACATATAGTTCATCTTCTACAGGTTCTATTATCAAAGCATGGCTTTCAGTTGCTTTTTCGGCCACTAATGCTTCCAATCGCTTTCCACAGCACGAAATATTGGCTTCGCCTGTGGCTGTCATGATATTGTTGCATTGTGGACAGACATAAAATTTAAGCTTTTTCATATTTCCTCCAATAGCTTCATTTAACTCAAGATTTCCGGTTAGGATTTCTTCAATATTGACTCCAAGGATAAGTGACAATTCTGGGAGTAGTGATACATCTGGACATCCAAGGCCACGCTCCCATTTGCTTATTGTTTTGTCACTGATGTTCATCGAATCAGCTAGTTGCTTTTGCGTCATCGTTTTTTCTTTGCGTAACTGATAAATTAATTTCCCAATTTTCTCGCAATCCATAAGCATCACCTCCGAAATCTAGTTTAGAGCATTCTTTCAAATCCTTCAATAAACGAACCGTAGAGTCTTCAGAAGCTCAAACGTTATACTTAGTATAATCAAACTTTAACCCCATCAGTCAATATGGCTCATGGGGTTAAAGTTTGATTATGGTAGTACTCGAGGCTGAATATTTTGTTTTTTCGAAAAACTGCAAGCGTATCAAAGGGAAAAGGAGGAAATGTGTCGAAAAATGTTTATATACTCATTGATACTTTCCTTGACAGGCCTCCAGGTGGGAATTGAAGCCTGCTGCAATACGCATCTGTACGCTGTTTGGACTAGGCACGAAAATGAAGGAACAACGATAAAAGGAGACGATACGTTGGATAAAGAGATCGCCAATAAAATTGTGGACTTTATTTTTGATGAAACTGGGTTGAATACAATTGTATGTGATAAAGCAGGGGTCATCGTGGCTGCAAAAGTTTCTTCCAGAGTGGGCAGTTGTCATCAGGGAGCCCAAATGATGCTTAAAGAAAAAATTGAGCACTGTACTGTAACCGCTGAGGATGAGGAACGTTCAGGCGGTGCAATGAAGATGGGGGTTAACTTGCCGATTGTCGATCATCATGAATGGATCGGCAGCTTTGGTATAGCGGGGGACCCTGTCATTACAAAACCTATTGCCAAAATTGCTGCCGGCATTATCCGAAAGGAACTTCAGGAAGCAGAGCGTGCGGCTTTGTTACGAGATCAAGCCCGGCAAGTAACAGATTCTATTAATACGATTGCAGCGACTATTGAAGAGCTGAATGCCTCTCAGGAGACCTTGACGGCAACTATGCAGGGAGTTGCTTCCCTCTCCAATCAGGCTTCGGCAGACGTCAAAGATACTCATAGTATTCTTGCGGTCATTCAGCAAATTGCCAGCCAGACCAATCTGCTGGGGCTGAATGCCGCTATTGAAGCGGCCCGGGCAGGGGAACAGGGGCGGGGATTTGCGGTAGTTGCCGAAGAGGTTCGCAAACTTTCGGCGGAGAGTAACAAGTCAGCAAAGGACATAAAGACCACCCTGGATAATTTAAGGTTGTCGATGGAGAAAGTGATTGGTCATACCCAGCAGACAGCCGGTATTACCCAAGAGCAGGCTCAGGCAACCCAATCGATTAATGAAATGGTCATGACACTTAAGGAAGTTGGCGAGAAGCTTCTGCAAATGGCAACAAATGAAGAAATAGCTACCGCCTAATGTAAATATCCAGCTTTTTAGGCGGATCTGCTATTCCGGCGAATGGCTAATGCATTGCAAAATAACTCCACAAGCTTTTCAGAAATAGCTTTGCCTCGCAGAAAATAATTTTTGATATCCTTTGATTTTGCTACTTTGGCTAACCCGGCAATAAACGCTTTTCCTAAAGCGTTTGTTTCTGCATTATTGAAGAGATGGGTAATTTCTAACACAGTCAGCGGCCGTTTTTTTTCGATTAAACCAGAGAAAAAACTCATATTGGTAACAAAGTCAACTTGCGTTGGCATCGTAATAGAAGGGGGCGGGAGAAATCCTATTTCGACGGATGTAGGTTTAATACTTTGATGACTATAATCAGTTCCCATAATTACCCTCCCAGTGGAAAGTATCAATACAGTTAGCTTTTGAAGCAAGGGGAGTGTTTATACCCCTGCGAGGTTCAAAATATCGTAAGGACAAACTATTTACGGTTTTGACGTAGTGTCCTAGATATTATCCGCTGTATTGCTAAAAAAATGTGTTTTAGTAGAGTCGTTTTCGGGTTGGAATGTTTTGAATATTGAATTCTAAATAGCGAAATGCTATATTATAAGTAACTAAAGACGATTGGAGATGAAAAGATGTTCAAACTTTCTTGCTAATGAATCAGCATAATAAAATGTTAGGCGTGAAACGTGCCTCTTGTTTTGTTGTGCTTATGCAAGAAAGTCATGCATTCTTTTCACTCATAAGTATATCCTCGTCATGTCCCTGATGATTGGGCTTGGCTTTGCTGTATGAATGATGAGCTGCAAGAATTGACTTTCTTGCAGCTCTACTTTTTTAACAGGAGGATAAAAAATGTCTTTAATCAGTGTAACAAATCTGACCTTTGCTTATGATGGCAGTTATGATCCTATTTTTGAAAATGTAAGCTTTCAAATCGATACCGATTGGAAGCTTGGCTTTACAGGAAGAAATGGCCGCGGAAAAACAACCTTTCTCAATTTGTTACTTAGCAAATACGAATATAGCGGGACTATCTCAGCAAAAGTCAGCTTTGAATATTTTCCTTTTCAAGTTATGAATCCGGAGGAGTTTACGCTGGACGTCATGGAGAGTATCTATCCCGGCTGTCTGCAGTGGCAGATTGAGCGTGAGTTGTCGTTACTGCAAGTATCAGAGGATGTTTTGTACCGTCCCTTTGCGACGCTTTCGAGTGGGGAGCAAACCAAGGTTTTGTTGGCGGCGTTATTCTTGAAAGAAAATAGCTTCTTGCTGATTGATGAGCCGACCAATCACTTGGACCGGAATGCCAGAAAAATTGTCAGTGACTATCTCCGATCAAAGCGAGGCTTTATTCTGGTTTCTCATGACAGGGCTTTTCTGGATAACTGTGTGGATCACATTCTTTCTATTAACAAAACCAATATTGAAATTCAAAAAGGCAATTTCTCGTCCTGGTGGGCGAACAAACAGCTGCAGGACAATTTTGAGCTTGCTGAAAATGAAAAACTGCGCAAGGATATTACCCGCTTATCTTCGTCTGCAAGACGCACATCCGACTGGTCGGATAAGGTGGAGAAGACCAAACTGGGTACGCGTAAGGGGGGGCTCAGGCCGGACCGGGGCTATATTGGTCATAAAGCCGAGAAGATGATGAAACGTTCTAAAGCCATTGCGTCCAGACAACAAGCCGCGATCGAGGATAAGGCCAAGCTGCTTAAAAATATTGAAAGCGCTGACCGGCTGAAAATCTCCCAGCTCAGTTTTCATGCCAGCCGTCTGGTCGAACTGGATCATGTCTCCATCTTCTATGGTGAAAAGACGGCCTGTGAGAGTGTCAGCTTGACCCTTGAACAGGGTGACAGGCTGGCCTTGTGCGGAAAAAACGGTTCGGGAAAGTCCAGTATCATCAAGCTGATTTGCGGGGAAGATATGACCTATACCGGAACTTTCCGCAAAGCCAGTCAGCTTAAAATATCCTATGTTTCACAGGATACCTCCCGGCTTAAAGGCAACTTGACCGATTATGCCGCAGAACAGGAAATTGATGAAAGTCTATTTAAAGCGATTTTAAGAAAACTGGATTTTTCAAGAATCCAATTTGAAAAAGATATGGCTGATTTCAGCGGCGGGCAAAAGAAAAAGGTTCTTATTGCTAAAAGCCTCAGCGAGAAAGCTCATTTGCATATCTGGGATGAACCATTGAATTTTATTGATGTCATCTCACGCATGCAGATTGAAGCATTACTGCTGGAATATGCACCAACCATTCTATTTGTCGAGCACGATAATGAGTTCTGCAAAAATATTGCCACTAAGATTATTGAACTGTAATGGATTTTAAGCAAAGCACGAGCAGAGCCTCGTGCTTTTTGCTTTTAACAGAAGTTCCTTTCACCAAATCCCGGCAGGATTTTGCTCTTTTAGCGCAAAGTAAAGAATGGATTAAGTGACAAATTAGCGTACGCTGCCGAAAAATAATGGATGAGGATAAGTGAAATGGACAAAAACACATTAAAAGAAAAGCTACTCAGACGAGAGCCGGTATCCGGCTGTATGATTCAGGGGCATCACCCGGCGCTGATTGAGATTTGTGGACTGGCCGGATTCGATTTTGTCTTTATTGATGCAGAGCATGGAGCGCTGACACCAAACCAATGTGAGGAACTGGTCAGAGCCGCTGAAGTTCGCAAGACCACTCCCCTGATTCGCGTGCCTAACACTGAACCCGATACGATCCTGCGGTATATGGATATTGGAGCCATGGGGGTTATCCTGCCGGGAGTGTCCACAAAAGCGGAAACCGAAAAAGCCATTCAGGCAGTCAAATACTATCCACAGGGGAATCGCGGTCTTAATGCTGTCAGGGCTTCGGATTATGGGATGACAAAGCCGCTGGCGGAGTATGTCGTGGAGGCTAATCGCGAAACCATCGTGATTGCGATTATCGAAAACACGGTGGCGGTAGAAAATTTAGCCGATATTCTTGCGGTTGAAGGGTTAGACGGAGTTATCCTGGGCACATCCGATCTTTCCCAATCGCTGGGAGTTCCTGGCCAAGGCAAGCATCCCAGCGTACAGCAAGCCTATCAGCAGTTTGTCAGTCAGGGATTAAAAGCCGGCAAAGCCATCGGGACGGTGGTGCGGCCGGGCGAAACGGCCAGGGAATATTTGGATTCCGGTCTGTCCATTCTGATTACCAGTGCCTATTCCCTGTTTGGCCAGGAGGCTAAACGGTTTGCAGGCCAATTGAAGTAAAGAGGGCAGAAGAAAGTTAAGCCGCTTTCCTACCAGGAGAAAAGTGACCGGTCTGCCATTGAGCTTATTGGAATCCTTGGGGAAAAGCTGCACGTTATCCTGAAATATGACAAAAGGGTGCCCTCAGGTGGACAAATAAAGTTGCGCTGCGAGGTGAATAATAAATCTATTAAATGTAAGGCCAGGCTGTTGTGATATAGGTCATCTCCTGCTGCCCTGTATTTATAGTAAGCTGAACTTATGGTTATCTCATCATGGGTGGTGGATTGGTTATGTACGTTGAAGAGATTAAAAAAGTTTCCCTGGCAGCTCAAAATAAAAGCATGCTTTTACAGGAGAGTGTGGGGAAGTATGTTCTGTCCTCTGCTTTAGCGGGGATGTATGTTGGCTTTGGCATCCTGCTGATTTTTACGATTGGCGGGCTATTGTCCCAGGCTGAATCGGCTGCGGTCAGAATGATCATGGGCCTGACCTTTGGAATAGCGCTGAGCTTGGTGATTATGGCTGGATCTGAGCTTTTTACAGGCAACAATATGGTTATGACTATTGGCAAATTGAATAAAAGTGTAACTTGGCGTGAAGTCCTCCTTGTTCATTTTTACAGTTTTACCGGCAATCTGATCGGTTCGGTCTTTGTAGCCGGGCTATTTGCTTATTCCGGGTTGAATAGCGGCAGTACAGCCGTGTTTATTCAAAAAATGGCTCAAGTGAAAATGTCACTGCCCTGGCTTGAACTATTGATTCGCGGGATTTTATGCAATACGTTAGTATGTCTGGCGATATGGTGCTCCTTCCGGATGCAAGAAGAGGCCGGTAAATTGATCATGATTTTCTGGTGCCTGTTTGCTTTTATCACGACCGGCTTTGAACATAGTGTTGCCAATATGACGCTGTTGTCGGCAGCCCTTTTTAATCCGGGAAGTACCGGCGTATCGGTGGCCGGTTTTATCTACAATCTGGTATGGGTTACCCTTGGCAATATGATTGGCGGTGCGTTAGTGATCGGGTTTTCTTATTGGTACATTAGCAAAAAAGCTTAATATGAGTATTCCGGCAGCTCCTGACCGTTCCGAGAATGGCAGGAGTTTTACTATGTTCAGGAACTTCATAGATGACGATTATTGGAGGATGAAGCGCTGCAGGTTATATTTTTTAGTGCTGCGCACCAGGCTCAGAAGGAGTTGCGATCTGACTGCAGAAATTCATTCCATATATTGGTTAAATGATATGGAAAGGAACATCAGGATGAAAAACTGCAAATTCCGTGTTTTTCTCATCGTTGTTAGTATGATCTGGTTTGGGCTTTCTCTCTGCAGTGCCCAGGGTATTCAAAAGACAAGCAAACTGGAAAATGACCCTATGGTCCGGTTTCTAAAAGTCTATGACGCCTTCGCCCAAGAAAAAGAACTTCATGTGACGACCGATGTAAGTGCTGAGGTGCAATTTCAGGCTAAGAAGCTGAATTTGTCCATAACCAACGAAATGGATGCTCAGGCATCGCCTCTGCGTGCTAAGAGCGTGACCCGGATGGCCATGGTAGCTGATGCTCAAACAACAGAATGGCAGGCTGTACAATATGTTCATGAGGATGGACCGGATTTTGCCGTTTATTCTTATGTGGACAATAGATGGTCGAAGCAACTCATTCCGGGCAATCGCTATCATGATATGAATGATTATCGAAACTATTTTAAGAGCATCAAACAGGTTGAGATACTCAGTGAAGATAAAAGTTCATTATTATTTGGAGTTACAATTGACAGTGGTTTGTTGAAAGAGAATCTCCTGGCCCTGGCTGTGGACCCAAAAGGAAATGCTGTAACGCTGCCGGACTGGCTATTGGATGGGATTGGGGATTTGAACTACCAGGCCACTGTAGATAAGAAAGAAATGCGGATCACCAGCATCCAAATGGACTTGTCGGAGATCGGCCAGACGGTTGGGGCAAATTTAATAAAAAAAGGGAATTTGCCGGCTCCGCAAGCTGACGTTTTACAAGCTCTCGTACAGAGTATGAAGATTAAGGCTGTCATGAAGTTTTCTCCGCTGAACAAAGCAGAGCAGCTTGCTGTTCCATTGGAAGCGCTGGCTTCTGCCACTGTAGTTCCTGCGTATACTCCCAATGCACACGATCCGATTAAGCTTGGAGCGAATCTGGAGCTGAGCGGCGGAAGCGCTAGTTTTGGTCAGCGGGCCTTACAGGGGATGCAATTTGCGGTGCGGGAAGCCAATCAGGCAGGCGGCATTTTGGGGCGTCAAGTGAAACTGGTCATCGCTGATAACGCTTCAGATCCAGCTACAGCGGCTGATAAAATGGTAGAACTGGTTACGCAGGGCGATGTGCTTGCCGTTGTCGGATCGGTGTCTAGCAGCAATACCATTGCTGCGGCACGCGTTGCGGAGAATGCACAAATTCCATTCATCACTCCGACGGGTACCAATCCCCGGGTGACCTTTGAAAACGGACAAGAGAGAAAATATACTTTCCGGGCCTGTTTTATTGATCCTTATCAAGGTAAGATCATGGCAGCCTTTGCCAAGGAGAAGCTCAATGCGAAGACGGCTGCCATAGTGATTGATAACTCCTCCGGTTACTCAAAAACCGTGGCCTTGAACTTTAAACATACGTT
The DNA here is from genome assembly GCA_946407015.1 of uncultured Selenomonadales bacterium. Classification (GTDB taxonomy): domain Bacteria; phylum Bacillota; class Negativicutes; order DSM-1736; family Dendrosporobacteraceae; genus CAMJML01. The sequence goes on from CAMJML010000018.1 coordinate 41,452, forward strand.
TTTAGCCAATGGCGGGACCATTGTTGCTCAGGAGGGTTATTTATATAAAGATGTTGACTTCGGGAGTCAGCTAGAGGCGATCAAGGCGGCTGAGCCTGATATGATCTTTATCCCGGGGTACTATCCGGAGGTTGGGCTTATTGTTAAGCAAGCCAGGAATCTGGGGATTTCCATCCCGATCTTGGGCGCTGATGGCTGGGATTCTTCCCGCTTGGTGGAGATTGCAGGAAGCCAGGCTCTGAATCAAACCTTTTTCTCGAATCATTACTCTTCTCAGGACCCGGCGGCCGCCGCATTTGTCTCAAAGTTTAAGCAGCAATTCGGTTACGAGCCGGATGCCTTTCAGGCATTAGGGTATGATGCAACCAAAATTTTATTGGAGGCCATAAAGAAAGCCCAATCTACCGATCCCGTAAAAATCCAGCAGGCACTTGAGGCGACGGAGATCGAGGGTGTAACCGGCAAGATTGTCTTTGACCGGCTTCATAATCCAATAAAGCCTGGTATCATCATTGAAATGGTTGACGGAGTTCAGACCTTTGTGCAGAGAATCACTCCGTGAGCAGGATGAAAAAAGTTATTGCTTAATTAAATAGGCCTTATCCTTGCAGCGCTGCAAGGATAAGGCCTTAGTTCTTTTTACCATGAGGTTTTACTGAATGAGTGGCTGAATCGGCGCCTATTCAGTGGCTAAAATCAATGTTGGCTTTAATTTCTTAAACTGACTGGCAATACTGGGGCTCAATTGTGCATCGGTAATAATATAATCAATTTTGGCCAGCGGGGCGATGTTAATGGTTACATCCCGTTGAAATTTGCTGCTATCGAGGGCGACAAAAATTTCCTTGGAACGTTCAATCATTTTTTTACGGGTAACCGCTTCTTGCATATCGAAATCGGAAACGCCGTTTTCACTGGTAATACCACTGGCGCAAATGAAACTTTTTTGGATGTTTAGCTCTGAAAAATTGAATAAGTAATCATAGGTTACGACCGACTTTTCGTTATGGCGAATTCGGCCGCCGATGATCAAAATCTCAAAATCAGTATCCAGCAGCTCGTTGATAACAGGCAGAGAATTGGTAATGATGGTGAGATTTTTTTTGTTGGCAAGCTGTTTGGCAATCTGGAATGTCGTAGAGCCGCTGTCGATAAAAATGCAGTCACCATCCTGAATGAATTCACAGCATTTCTTGCCTATAGCCGCCTTTTGCAGCAGCTTGTCTTTCATGCGTTTTTCCAATGCGGTTTCTCCGACGCTGATATCTTTCAGTTTGGCACCGCCATAAACTTTTTGTATCGCACCCTGCTTTTCCAAAAAGGACAGATCGCGGCGGACTGTTTCAATTGAGATATCAAAGACCGACATGAACTCGGCAATCGAGATCACATCTTTTTCGGCCATTAATTCAAGCATCTTGTTTTGCCGTTCACTTGGAAGCATATTATCATCCTGTTCCTGCTAATTTCGAACACGGCAAAATTGTAACGCAAAAAAAAGGATAATGCAAGCAGCAAAGAAAAAGGCTGCAATAATATTGTCAAAATATTGTCAAAATATTGTCATGAAAACAACCAAAAAAGAAAACAGTTAATAAAAACATATTAAAAAAATAGTAACAATTAACCGTTTCTTAATAATCTCATAACAATTGCTGGCGCGCTGCCTTGTATACTAAAACTGAAATTGGTCATGAAATTCGATATGGGGGCCAGCCAACATGTTAGAACTGAGAAATGTATGCAAGAAGTTTGACAACAAAATCGTACTGGACAACATGAATCTGGAAATCCGAAACGGAGAAATTGTTTCGATGCTGGGGCCAAGCGGCAGTGGCAAGAGTACCCTGCTGAATATTATTCTGGGCCTTATACCTATGGATAGCGGTCAGCTTTTGTTTGAAGGCCAAGACATTAGCCGGGTATCCATGAAAGACCGGGGATTTAATATTGTATTTCAGGATTATGCGCTTTTTCCCAATTTGAATGCTTATGGCAATATTGCCTATGGGCTGAAGAATCAGACAAGAGGGTTTAGCAAAGCCGAGCTGGAGGAGCTTATTGATTTTTTGGAATTGCGGCCTCATTTAAGCAAGCGGATCGATCAGTTGTCCGGCGGCCAGAAGCAACGGGTGGCTTTGGCCCGGACCCTGGCGACCAAACCTAAAATCCTGCTTTTGGATGAACCGCTCAGCGCACTGGATGGTGTCATTAAGGAAACCATTAAGACCAGGATTAAAGCCATTGCTGCCAGGTACAACCTGACAACGATCATTGTCACTCACGACCCGGAAGAGGCGCTGACCATGTCCAACCGGGTACTCATTATTGACCAAGGCCATATCTCCCAATATGGTACACCCGCACAAGTCATTCATACGCCGGCCAATCCTTTTGTGGAACAGTTCATCCTAAAGCAGTTGGAGATCAAACGCGATAATATTTATCACTTGTTTCAAAAGTGCCATGCGTAAGAATAGCCGTGTTACGCAGCTATTGCTGTTAGGAATCCTCCTGTTTTTTGGCAGCTTTTTAATCGTGCCCTTGCTGGTCCTGTCTGCCGGCTCCTGGCAAAGCGGATGGCAAACCGGACTGGCCCAATATGGGGCTGTATTGAGCGATAAAAATATTATGCTGGCGATCCGCAACAGTCTTAAAATTTCGGCTGCGGCAGCGCTGCTGACCACAGGGCTGGCCTTTGGCCTGGCTTATACGGTCCATTGCACCAATATTCCCGGAAAGCTGAAAAAAGCAATTCATTTGGGGATTATCCTGCCGATGCTGCTGCCGACGATTACCTATGGCTTTGCAATTATTTATTCTTTTGGCAAGCAAGGCTTGCTAACCAAATTATTCGGATACGAACTATTGTCCATCTATGGTTTCAACGGCTTGCTGACCGGTTATGTCATCTATACCTTGCCGCCGGCGTTTTTGCTGATCAACAATGCTTTTAGCTATGTTGACAAAAAGTTTATCATCGTTTCACAGCTTATGGGCGACAGTTTCTGGCGAAGTTTTGTCAATACCGTGCTGCGCCCTCTGCTCGGGACCATCGGCAGTGCTTTTGTGCTGGCCTTTATCCTTTGTTTTACCGATTTCGGCATTCCGGCTTCGCTGGGTGGTACCTATAACGTGATTGCTACAGAATTATACCAGGTCATGCTGGGGACAATCCCCGATTTTCAGACCGGCTCCGTGATTGCCCTGTTGATGCTGGTGCCGGCGGTATTTGCGGTTCTTTTTCTCAACCACCTGGAGAAGTTCAACTTCCATTATGAAGGATTCAGGTCCACGGCTCTGCCGGTGAACAAGCTGCGTGACCGGGTATGCGGCATTCTTTCTTTGGCTTTGGTTGGTGTCGTAGCGGCCGTTTTTGCGGTCATGTTTGTGGCTCCGGCTGTGAAAAATTATCCTTATGATATGAGCTTTACCCTGCAGTTTATCGAAAAGGCGCTCGCCTCGCGGATGCTGCTGGAGGTGTATGAAAATTCGCTGCTGGTTGCTCTGGCGTCTGCAGCAGCCGGGACTATCCTTTCCTACAGTGCAGCGGTTGTCAATGTACGTACCGGATTCAGCAAGCAAACCAAAGCCAGCCTTGATCTGCTTGCCATGATTGCGAATACGGTGCCGGGAATGGTGCTGGGGCTTGCATATCTGCTGTCCTTTAACGGCAGTAGTCTTAAAGGCACGTTTACCTTGATCATCTGCTGCAATATTATTCATTTTTTTACCACACCCTACTTAATGGCTAAAAACTCGCTGGCTAAATTAAATCCAGCTTGGGAAACTACGGGAGAACTGATGGGCGATACCTGGGCCCAAACCATGGTTCGGGTCATTATTCCCAATTCACTGGCGACGATTGTTGAGATGTTTTCCTATTATTTTATCAATGCCATGGTGACAATCAGTGCCATTATTTTTCTGGTTACGGCCAAAACGGCCGTAGTGACCAGCAAGATCAAAGAACTCCAGCATTTTGCCAGCTTTAATGAAATCTTTGTGCTTTCTATCCTGATATTGATGACCAATGTAGCGGTAAAGCTTCTCAGTGACTTTTGGTATCAAAAGCTGGCGACCCGCTGATGCGGGTCATTTCAACAGCCATAATAAAGGAGGCAATCATAATGAAAAAAGTATTCCGGAACCTGACAATCTGTTTACTGATTGTTGCCTGTTTGTTCAGCCTGGCCGGCTGCGGCGGCAGTCAAAATCAACCCCAAAGCGCTCCTCAAAAAGTTGTGATTTATACGAATGCGGACAAAGAGGCGGTTGAGGCGATGGAAGCCAGTCTGAAAGCCGCCGGTTATGAAGGCAAATATGTACTGCAAACAATGGGGACCTCGGAACTCGGGGGTAAAATGATGGCAGAAGGTGATAAAATCGAAGCCAACCTGATCACCATGAGTTCCTATTTCATTGACAGTGCCCAAAAGAAATACAACATGTTTGCCGATTTAACTATGGAGGCCAAGCCACTCATGCAGCATCCGGCTTTCTATGCGCCTATTCTGGCCAATACCGGTGCGATTTTCGTCAATACCCAGGTCATCAAGGAAAAGAATCTGCCTATGCCGCAGTCGGTCAAGGATTTGACCAAAGACGAGTACAAAGGGTTGGTTTCCATTCCTAATATTATGAATTCATCGACCGCATGGCTGCTGGTGCAATCCATCATCAGCCAGTACGGCGAAAACGAAGGCAAAGCCATTTTGCATAAACTGCTTGAAAACTGCGGCCCCCATGTGGAAAAGTCCGGCTCAGGTCCAATTAAAAAAGTAAGAGCCGGCGAAGTGGCTGCCGGTTTCGGTCTTCGCCATCAGGCGGTAGCTGACAAGGCAGCAGCAAAACCCATTGATTTTATTGATCCGCTGGAAGGCAATTATTCTTTAACCGAAGCGGTGGCAGTTGTTAAAAAGCAGGATGCTGCAACTACGAAGCTGGCGATGGAAATGGCGAACGTGATTGTCACCAAAGCAAGAGCTGATTTGATCAAATTTTATCCGGTCGCACTCTATCAGGGTGAAACCGTGAGTGATGCCAACAAACCCGGCAATCCCAAAATATTTGCCAAGCCGCTGACTGTCGAACTGCTGGAGGAGCACCAGAATTTCTTTAAAGCGGCACAATAAAAGCTGACAACGTTAGGAGCCAATCTATGAAGAGCTACAAGCTTTTGACCCCAGGTCCGCTAACCACGACAATGAGTGTGAAAGCAGCGATGCAATTTGACCGCTGCACCTGGGATGACGACTATAAACAAATTACCCGGAAAATCAGACGGCAGTTGCTGGCTATAGCCGGGGTTTCACCGGCCGAATATACGGCGGTCCTGCTGCAGGGCAGCGGCAGTTTCGGTGTGGAAGCGGTCTTGACGACCGCTGTCGGCCCGGCTGGCAAATGCCTGTTCATCACCAATGGCGCTTATGGAGAACGCATGGTCAAGATGGCTTCTTATATGGGGCTTTGCCATACCGTGCTTGCCATGCCGTGCAATCAGGTACCTGCTGCTGCTGACATTGAGAAAATTCTGGCCGGGGATGCGGCTATTACTCATGTGGCCCTGGTCCATTGTGAAACAACATCAGGTATCTTAAATCCCTTGGCGGAAATTGCCCAGATCACCAAAGCCTATGGCAAAATCCTGATTGTGGATGCGATGAGCAGCTTTGGTGGTGTGGAAATCCCTGTGCAGGAACTGGGAATCGATTATCTGGTCAGCAGTGCCAATAAATGCATTCAGGGAGTCCCCGGCTTTTGCTTTGTGCTGGCCAGGATCGACCTGTTGCAGCAATGCGAGGGCAACGCCCGGAGCCTGGTGTTGGATCTTTATGACCAATGGCGGCACATGGATGGGGACGGAAAATGGCGGTACACTTCGCCGACCCATGTTGTGGCTGCCTTTTCGCAAGCGCTTGACGAGCTGGAAGCCGAGGGCGGGGTACAAGCCCGCCAGCAGCGTTACCAGGCATCCAATGATCTGTTGCGTACCAGGCTGAAGGAATTGGGCTTTGCTGCCTACATTGCTGAAGAGCGGCAGTCGCCGATTATCACAACCTTTTTGTTTCCGGATGCCGCTTTTTGTTTTCAAGACTTTTATCAGCATGTTAAGGAGCGGGGTTATGTCCTATATCCCGGAAAGCTGACCGATAGCGATACTTTCCGTATTGGCAACATTGGTGAGATTTACGAGACGGATATCCAACAGCTGTGCGAAATTATCGCCGAATATATGAGGAGGCGACAAACTTGAACCAGATTACCGGAGTGATTCTGGACTGGGCAGGAACGACGATTGATTTTGGCTGTTTTGCCCCTGTTCAGGTGTTTATTAAAATTTTTCAGGAGGCCGGCCTTGACGTAACTTTGGAGGAAGCCCGAAAACCCATGGGGCTGCTCAAGCGTGACCATATCCGGACCATGCTGGAGATGCCCAGAATCAGCGCGCTGTGGCGGGAGAAGATGGGCCGGCCCTTTCGGGAACGGGATATTGATGATCTGTATGCCCGTTTCGAGCGGGCATTGCTGGCCACCCTGTCAGAGTATACCGAGCCGCTTCCGGGAGTTGTGGATGCGGTGAAGCTGCTGCGGGAGAGGAACCTCAAAATTGGTTCAACGACCGGGTATACCGATGCCATGATGAACCTTGTGACAGTAGGAGCCGCTAAAAGGGGTTATGCGCCGGATTTTTGGATTACACCCGATACCACCGGCTCGTTCGGCCGTCCGTATCCTTATATGATCTTTCGCAATTTGGAGGAGCTGCGTCTGCCGGCTCCCTGGACGGTTGTTAAAGTAGGAGATACGGAAGCGGATATTGAGGAAGGAATCCGGGCGGGAGTTTGGTCGGTCGGCGTTGTCATAGGAAGTTCGCAAATGGGACTGAGCGAACAGGAGTATACCAGCCTGTCGCAAGAGGAACAGAATCGGATTAGCTTTGAAACGGAACAGGCATTTTTACAATATGGTGCTGACTTTACCATTCATACCCTGCAGGAATTGCCGGACTTGATCGACCGCATCAACCGATTGCTGGCGCAAGGAGTCAGGCCTCATGGACGGTAGCTTGGAGCTCAAGCGGGAAGGCGATGTGAACAGTGGGGGGCTGCGGGCTGCCTGGCTGGAGCAGTTGAGCGCGGAAAGCCGCTTGGTATTGGGGTTCGATGAAGCCGTCTTTATGAAGCAAGCGATGTCTACACCTTGCATGAATGTGATTGTTGATGCAGAGGGCTGTTATATTACCGACCAAAGCGGCAAACGCTATCTTGATTTTCATGGCAACAGCCTGCATCAGGTAGGATATAAAAATGCAGTCGTTTTGGAAGCAGTAAAAAAGCAATTGTCCACACTGCCGTTTATTCCGCGGCGGTATACGGCCGATATCGCTGTTCAAGCGGCACAGGCCCTGGTAGACAAGACCACGTCGGGAGATTTCCGGGTTTTGTTTACACCATCCGGAACTGCCGCTGTGGGACTGGCGCTGAAAATTGCCCGTAAAATGACTGGCCGGTATAAAGTGATATCCATGTGGGAGTCCTTTCATGGTGCCGGTCTGGATGCCATTTCGGCCGGAGGCGAATATGCCTTTAGTAAGGACATGGGGCCGCTCCTGGCCGGCTGTATCAAAGCCATCCCCTATAACGGCTACCGGAATTTGATCGGGTCGGACTGTCCGCAAACGATAGCCGATTTTTGCTTGGATTACATCGAGTATATCATCCGCCAGGAAGGGGATATCGGAGCCTTATTGCTCGAACCCATCCGGGCTACCGACACCCATGTGCCACCCCCGGCTTTTTTCCGGCGGCTTCGCCAGCTTTGTGACCGGTATGGGCTGCTGCTGATTTTTGATGAAATTCCGACCGCGCTGGGGAGAAGCGGGGCCTTTTATGTTCATCAGCTATTTGGTATTGAACCGGACATCTTAGTTCTGGGAAAAGGACTGGGCGGTGCTGTGCTTCCGCAGGCTGCCGTGCTGACAAGAGCACGGTATGACTGCGCCCGGGATGTTTCCCTGGGGCACTATACTCATGAAAAACCGGCAGCCGGCTGTGCGGCAATCTGCGCGCTGATTCAGTATATCGATGAGCAGCATTTGCTGGCCAACTGCCGGCTCCAGTCAGCCTTTGCGGCTCAGTGTGCCGCCGAGCTGTACCAAAAGTTTTCCTGCATAGGTGACTACCGCATTGCCGGACTCCTGATTTCCTTTGAGATTGTCCAAGACAGGGCGACCAAAGCAGGTGCCGCGCTGCTGGCGGAAAGAATACTCTATGAATGTCTGAAACGCGGCCTTTCTTTCAAGGTATCGTCCGGAAGCTGTATGACCTGGCATCCTCCATTGATTGTGAGCCGGGAACAATTAACCACAGCATTTGACATTTTTGCCGAAGCCATTGCCGTCGCGGAACAGAGCGGAACGGATGAGGCAGAATACGAAACATAAACAGAACGGCTCTATCTCAGCTAAGATAGAGCCGTTCTGTTTATGTAATTAAATAGCCAAGCGTGATCAAGGAGAGGATAGAAAGATGCTGCGATTTGAGGAGAAGAAAAAAATGTCGAATCACGCGGATCTTGTCAAAGGATTTCGGTATACCCCACTCGAAATATGAAAAATATTGGTTATGGCTACAATGAGTTTTTGTCAGGCCTTTGGGCTTTGTTTGATATCGATCGCCTCAATATGCTTCCATAAGAAAACAATAACTAGACTATACACCCTGTGTCATGGGGCGAAGTGTGAGAACCGCTTTCGCCCGGTTATAGTCTCCACTTCATAATAAAGCGTTGATCCGTTTCAGCAAGTGCAAAGAACGGTTCAACGAATGAATTTATCCTCCTGGCATAGGCTTTTTGGCTAAGTTAGGAGGATATGTACTGCAAGGATTCCTTCATAGCGGTGAATGCTAGGTAATGATCGGACGTATAGGAAAAAACGTCCATTTCGTTCCGAAGAAGTTGGGAAGCGGAGAATGAATATCGAGCAATCATATCGTGACATTATTGAAAACATACAAATCATCGTGCTAAAGGTTGATCAGGCTGGGCAGATCTTGTTTATTAATGACTTTGGGGCCGTCTTTTTTGGCTATCAGCCATCAGAATTAATCGCTTCTTCCCTTCAAGATACCCTGCTGCCTCAATTTGAAAGCACAGGCCGCAATTTGTGGGAATTGCTGACTCATGCATTTGAACACCCGGAAGGCTCCAGGCAGATTCAATGTGAAGCGGTAAAAAAAGATGGTCGAAGAGTTTGGATAGAATGGATCAACCATTTCCAGGAGGATTCTTTATCCGGCCAGACAGCGGTTGTAGCCGTTGGGGTGGATATTACGGAACGGAAGCGCATAGAGGCGCTGGCGAGAAAAAGCGAGGAACGGCGCCAAAGGGATAGGCTATTCGCCGAACTGGTTACAGGGCACATTTCAGAAGCCGAGTTCTTTCGGAGCATTGGGGAAACCGGATTTACTTTGCAGCAGCCGTTATTTTGCTGTCTGATTGTCTTTGATGCTTCCGATGAGCGGGCCAAATTACTGAAAAAAGACACGGACGCGTGGCAGGCAAGGGTGGATACGGCAATAGACTTTCTTTTTTCCTGCCTGGGTGGCGTGGCTTGGTATACAGGCCATGGAATCGCTATTTTGCAGCATTGTCCGCCCAAAGCAACTTCGCAAGCCAGGTATTACGCCATGGCATGGGTGGACAAGGTCTTAAAGGTGACCGGGGATGTTTTTCGCGGCATTTGTTATACGATTGGAATTTCAGCCATTCATGGGGAAATAAAAACGGTCTATAGGCAGGCGTATGAAGCAGCCCGGGTCGGTCCGGTCTTTTATCCTGATAAACAAGAGCATTACTGGCATGAGCTGGGAGTCAGCAGACTGTTGGCTGAATTGGCGCAATCTCCTGCCGGCGGTGCTTTTATTTTTGATTATCTGGGCCCGCTCTTAGACAAGCCGTCAGCCAGAAATGAAGAATGGCTGAGGACTTTAACCGAAATCTTATCCGGTGATTCTATGACGGTTATTGCCGAACGCTTATATATTCATGCCAAAACCTTAGCCTTCCGGAAAAGGAAACTGGCTAAAATGCTGCAAGTCAATCTGGACAATCCGGAAGAACGGCTGAATATGGCTATCGCATTAAAGTTGAAACAGTTGCGAGAAAAGCTATAAGACATCATGGTTGGTACGCGCGCTTATTTTTATCTGACAGAGATAAAAATAAGCGCGTTTTTTGTCGAAAAATTATCCGATTTCTCAAATGGCTTTTTGTGCTCATCCGTGAATTTGAAAAGAGACATCAAAAAAAGGAGAGAATAAGATGCATTTTTTGAACAACCTGAAAGTCAGTGTGAAATTAGGTGTACTCATTCTTATCGCATTTTTTTCATTAACAGCCGTCGGGGTTACCGGATATTCTTATCTTCAGACGGCAGGCCAGCGAATGACCGTCATGTATCAGGAACGATTTGTGCCCAATGATTTAATAACAGGCAGCCTTGCCGAAGTACACGCTGTGAACAGCCAGGTACTGGAATTAATGCTGACAACCGATGTACAGAGAAATCAGGAATTAAAACAAGGCATTGATAAACGGGTGGACAGAATCAATCAGAACTTGGCAGCGGTGGAGAAATTGCCGCTAGACGCTAAAGCGGCCGAGTTACTGGCAAAGATCAAGGAGACGCGCCAGAGATATATTGCAATTAGGCTGGCCATAAGCGAATTGGCGGTACAGAATAAAAACGCCGAAGCCTATGCGCTTTATTCTTCTCAGGGAACGGCTTTAACCACCGAATATATTGCCAATATGCGGGAACTGTCCAATTACTATACGAAGGTTTCCGAACAGATGAACCTTGAAAATGAGGCGGCCAATGCAAAGGCGACACAGATCACAATTGCGATTATTGCCGCGGCATTTTTAATCCTGGGCATCAGCGGGGTGGCCATTGCCCGGATCATCACAAAACCTTTGGGTACTATGGTAACGGTGTGTGAGGAACTGGCTGCCGGAGATTTTCGCGATAAGCCGCGCCAAATGCTGAGAAAGGATGAAATTGGGCAATTGGATGATGCTCTGGTCAGTATGCGTACCACGCTGCGCAATATTTTAAAGCAGGTCAATGAATCAGCCGAGCAAGTGGCCGCTTCTTCGGAAGAATTGACAGCCAGTGCCGAGCAGTCGGCATTAGCCGTCAACCAGGTTGCCGCTTCGATTCAGGATGTGGCGCAAGGTGCTGAAAAGCAATTGCAGGCAGTCGATGAAACCTCTGCCGTGGTGGAGCAAATGTCTGCGGGTATCCAGCAAGTGGCGGCCAGTACCAATCAGGTATCGGGAAACTCGTTCCAAGCGTCTGAAACCGCGAAAGAAGGCCAACGGTCGGTGGAAAAGGCTGTCAGCCAAATGGCTAGCATTGAACAAACGGTTAACAATTCTGCCCATGTTGTTACTAAGCTGGGCGAGAGATCCAAAGAAATCGGGCAGATTGTGGATACCATATCAGGAATAGCCGGGCAAACCAATCTGCTGGCACTGAACGCCGCGATTGAAGCTGCCAGGGCGGGAGAACAAGGACGCGGTTTTGCCGTCGTAGCGGAAGAGGTGCGAAAGTTAGCGGAACAGTCGCAGGAAGCTGCTAAACAGATTGCTACCTTAATCAGTGAAATTCAAGGTGATACGGATAAAGCCGTTGTAGCCATGAGTGAGGGGACCCGCGAGGTAAAAGTCGGAACAGAGGTGGTCAATTCGGCAGGTCTTGCATTTAAGGAAATTGCGGCCTTAATCTTGCAAGTTTCCGAGCAAGTAAAGGAAAGCTCTGCGGCTATGCAGCAGATGGCCGGTGGCAGTCAGCAGATTGTGACGAGTGTAAAACAAATTGACGGTTTGAGTAAAGCGGCCGTTGAAAAATCACAAACGGTGTCTGCGGCGACGGAAGAACAATCCGCTTCCTTAGAGGAAATTGCTGTTGCCAGCCAAAGTCTTGCCAAATTGGCACAAGGGCTGCAGACCGCCGTCAGCCATTTTCAAATTTAATAGCGTATTTTAAAAGAAAGTGGTGATTCTATATGGCCTCCGAGCAATTAGTCGTATTTCAATTGAAAACCGAAGAATATGCGATTCCCATCGCGCAAGTGAAAGAAATTATCCGTTATAACGGGGCAACCAAGCTGCCCAATACGCCTGATTATATCGACGGGATCATCAATCTTCGCGATAAAGTGATCACGGTCATTGATTTGGCGGGAAAGTTCCTGTTTGCTACAGATAAAAGCACGGACAAACAAGTGTTGATCGTGGAAGCGGCAGGACAAGAGGTTGGGCTTGTGGTGGATACGGTTACCGAAGTCATCCGGCTGAATGAGAATGAAATCGAAGCGGCCGATGGATTGGGTTATGCCAATGAAACCATCCGCTCCATTGGTAAAGCAGGCAAGCGCTTGTTTATTATCTTGGATTTGAACAAACTTTTTATCCCGGAAGAACTGGCTATCATTCAGGATACGGGGCTTCCCGAAAGTATTCAGCTTTCCAGCTAAATATAACGGCCTCAACTTACGCTGATGCGCGGAGTTGAGGCCGTTTTTCTGAAATAGCTGGCAGCTAACGTAATAGTTTTTCCATGACTTTTTCAGTAAGCTTTTCGGTTACTTTCTCTTTTACTTCCGCCTTGGTGGTCGGAAGATTGCGTTCTTGCAGTTTTTCCAGCATGCTTTGGCTCAATTGTTCAGGATAGAATACGCCAAAGTCTGTTTTCATGGCTAAGTTGCTGACTTCAGCTTCGGCTGAGCCGCGTTTGATAAAGTCGCCGGTCAGCGTCCGGAAGGAAATGCCATAAGCACTGCCGTTGGCAATGGTGAAACTTCCTTGGACTAAAGCGTCCGTCCCTGAACCGGCTGCTGTTCCGGTCATGGACAGGGGACCTTTCACATCCTTTTCGGTTAGCCGGGAAGAATCCAGTCCGCTGCCGGCAATGGACAGATGATACTGCTCGGTATCCGGGTAGATCGTGCCGCTGGCCATTACTGAACCCCCGATGGTCGATCCTTTAGCCGTCAGCAGCTTAAGGGTCTGCTGGGCGTAAGAGAAGGTGCCGCTGATACCGTCAACCATCATATTGCCAAACTGAAGGCTGCCCAGGGTGAAGCTGCCGGAAAAAAGCGGGGCCAGCACCGAGCCGGTTACTTTTCCCTGTGCCGCCAGATAGCCCCCTGCCTGCAGACTGGGAAGCAAAGCTGATGGATCGCCTGCCGGCATTTGAACATCAAAATCCAACGTTTTCTCCCCGGATGGTGTGCTTAACACTTGCCCGGCAGCCGCAATGGACTGGCCTTTATACAGGGCCTGTCCATTTGTAAACCAAATGGCATCCCCTTGTTTTTCGAATTGGGCACTGCCTTGAGTAAGTACCAGTGCGCCGGTGGTGTTGACACCGGAAAAGTTCCCGGACAGCGTTTGGAGCAGGATGGGGCCGGCTGGCACCTGATTGCCGATTTTGATTGTTAATTGATCCAGGCGGCCATCGGTTAATTGGATTGGGTCATCGGCGGCTGTCAGTCCCAGCTTGGCAAGCTCCATTCCTGCTGCTGCCACCGTGATTTCCGAAACTCCCTGGCTGGCCCATTGGCCGTCCAGCTTGAGAGCCGCCTGATCTACTTTACCGGTAGCGGAAATCCCGATTTGGTCTTCCTGGTGAAAATCCAGAATTCCCGCCAACTCACCCACGGTATTGGTGAAAAAGTCTGTATCCAGATGCAGCGTACCGTTCTGAATTTTTACTGATCCTGCAAAGCGGGTCTGCTCTTTTGGCGTAGCTTTGAGCAAGCCGTCCCAGCTTAACTGATCTTGCCGATAAGTAACCCAAAGTTCCGGTTTTTGTACCGTAACGCCTGTGATGAGCTGCGGACCCAGCTGCCCTTTCAGTAAATCACTCCAGTTATAGCGAATATGTACCCGGTCGATCTGGGCCAGTGGCTTGCCCGCCTTATCCAGTACCTGGACTTCTTTGGCTTCCACATACCCCAGGATGGATAGGTGGATGTCTCCGACCAGAATTTGTCCGTTGATGGCTTCGTTAGCTTGCTGCAGCAAGGATTGCTCAGCCGCTTGCCGTACCTTGCCTGAAGCCAATTGAAAAAGAATCGTAGCGATCAAAAGCAGTACGGCTAAAATCAGTATTCCGGTTTTCTTCTTATCCCACTTTATTTGAGAATTCACTGTCGAGTTTGTTTGTGGTTCATTCATACTTCACGCCTCCAGCCTTTCTAATTGCAATCAGATCTGGTTGTGCTACTTAAGCTTATTATACGGTGTCAGCGCCAACCGGACAAGCAGGCCTTTTGGCTCAATCGGTTATTATTGACCGGTTGAGGGCAAACCGGTGAGCGGTGGCTGTGAAAAAGAGAGCTATTGCGAGTTTACCGGCAATTTTTGCAACAGTCCGTTAATTTATACCTGGCTTGCTAATTTCTGGTGAGAAAAATAGTTGATTAACAATATTTCTTATTATAAGATAAAAATAGAAAAAAATTGCTAATGGAGGTACCTGTCCATGTCACTATCAATTTTGGATGCTATTCGTTTTGCTATTGAATTAGAGGAAAGAGGCGCTCAGTTTTATCGGGAAGCTGCCAAGCGTATGGAAGGCGAAGAGCAGCGCAACCTTGTTTTATTGTTAATGGGACAAACCAACCAGCATCTTGAACATGTACAGAAAATCTGTGATTATGTAAAAGAACAACAGGGACAGGATGTCCTGCAGTTAGATGATCAGACATCCGGTTATATTGCGGCTTTGGGTCAGCATATCGGCTTTCCGTCCGAAGCGCAGGCTGCGCAAAAGATTGCTGACTGTACTTCAATCTCACAAATTCTAGATATTGCACTGCAGGGAGAAAAGGATTCGGTAGCTTTGTACAAAGAGATAGCGGAAAAAGCCGTTGATGCGGATGTAAAGCGGATTTTTAACGCATTAAAAGCCGAAGAACAGGTGCATGTGGCGAAGTTAGGCGAAATGCTGGCAGGCTGGGCTTAGCAGTTAGCTTGAGATCGTCATGTAACCTGGACTTTTGGCGAAAATAAAGGCTATAACAGCAGGTTCTATACAGCCTCAATCCCTTGCTTGCAGCAAGGAATTGAGGCTGTATGCTTGCTGGCTAGCTGATGTCAACGATCTGAATAATTTTTTACAGGTCTCTGGAAGAAGTGAATGAGACCGTTTGTCAATCTAAAAAAACTGTGATAGGATGATTGCAGTTAACAAACATGAATGGAGATAACAAAACGATGCAAAAATTGCCTAACTGCCCAAAATGTCAGTCGGAATACACTTATGAAGACGGGAGTTTTCTGGTTTGTCCGGAATGTGCCCATGAGTGGACGTTAGAATCAGAAACGCAGACGATTGAAGATAAAAAGGTCGTTAAAGATGCAAACGGGAATATCCTCAATGACGGGGATTCGGTGGCTGTTATCAAAGACCTCAAAGTAAAAGGAAGTTCATCGGTCATCAAAATGGGGACAAAAGTAAAAAATATCCGTCTGATTGACGGCGATCATGATATTGATTGCCAGATTGACGGATTTGGAGCTATGAAATTAAAATCTGAATTTGTCAAAAAGCTATGAAATGAAATGTGAGAATGATCTTGAGGTTGCCTGGCGGGAACAAGGGCAGTCGTTTTATTGAGATGTCCCGAATACGAATGGTCTTTATTGAACATGGGAAAGCCTCAACCTTGCCGGAATGGTGCAGGTTGAGGCTTTATTTCTTATGCTTTTCTTACAATGGGTACCCATATTTCGCTCCTATAGTTAGGGGAGGTGAGCTCTTTCTGCTCATTCCATAAGATTTCCGGTCCTTCGGCGATTTCATAGCCGGAGGAAGGGAACCATTCGGAATAGATGCGGCCCCAGACCTCTTGGAGTGTATCAGGAAAGGGGCCGATTGCTTCGAACACACCCCAGGTTAAAGCAGAGACTTCAAGCTGTGATAAACCAGCCGGGCAATCTTTTTTGGTGGCGACACCGATATAATGGTCAAGTTCACCTTGTTCCTGCATCCTGCCTTCCGAAAAGTTCGTGGAAGCACTGAGCAGCCCCAAAGGTTCTACATTAGATAGACTTTTGAGCTGGGCAATTCGGTCAGGCGTTAAGGAGTGCCACATAGCAGCAATCTCCGGGTTGACTCCGTTGAAAACAATAGGGACTCTTTTTTGTAACCCAATAATGCGGAAGGCTGTTTTTTCTTCAATGCGATAGTTCATTTCATTACCTCCTTGAATGGTCAACTGAAAGGTTAAACGGGGATACGCTTTCAGTGCCCGGCCTTTGTTTCTGGCTTCGGTTGGTGTGAGTCCGTGCAAGCTCTGAAAGGCTCGGGTAAATGCATCCGGTGAATCATAGCCGTATTTTATGGCAACATCAATCACCTTGATAGCACTATGAGTCAGCTCAACGGCTGCAAGCGTAAGTCGCCGCCGGCGAATGTACTCGGATAGGGTCATGCCGGCCAGGAATGAAAACATTCTCTTAAAATGATATTCCGAGCAAACAGCCAATCGGGCTACCTCTTTAAAATCAATGGTTTCTGTCAGATGCTCTTCGATATATTGCAAGGCGTCATTCATTTTCTCCAATAAACCCATGATTGTAACCTCCCTTCAGTTATAGGGTAACAGAACTCGCGTAGCTCTATCCGACATTTCCTGCACAACTCTGCAGGGTGCCGCTAAGAGCATGTCTTAAGCCTTTTATGATGAGATAATCGCTAAAAGCAGGAAGGATGCATGGGGCTATTAACGAATTAGAGCAAATGGGATGGGAATATCGGCAGCTAAACTGGAAAAGCTATGAAAACGATTGAGGCGATGGAAGGGGTCCGGTACAGTACCATGCTGAAGGATGAGGTAAACGATGCTTTTATGTGCGGAGAGGAGCTGGGGCTTTGATACGAATTGGCGTAATTGGTCAGTCAGGTGAGATACCGGAGGCAACCTGGTTATTAGCCGAGGAAATTGGCAAGGAGATTGCACGGAGAGGGGCCATTTTGCTCACCGGTGGAACGAGTGGTGTCATGAGTGCGGTTTCCCGCGGCGCTAAAAAAGCCAAGGGGCTGGTTGTTGGAATTCTGCCGGGTGATACCATGGAGTTTGCGAATGAGGATATCGATATTCCAATTTCCACCGGGCTTAGTTTTGATTATCGAAGTCTGATACTGGTGCATTCTTCGGATGTGATTATTATGGTCGCCGGCGGCAATGGGACACTGGGAGAACTGTCGGCAGCCTATTTAAACCGTAAGCCGGTTGTCATTGTTGAACCATCGGGCGGCTGGGCCGCAAAAGTCCGGTCCATGGCCTATGACGGCTGCTATCTGGATGAGCGCAAGTGGATAAAACTTGATTATGCGGCTACCGCGGCAGAAGCACTTGATCTTGCCATGAGCCGGGTGGAGCAAGGACAAGGGACATCCAGGGGCCAAGGAGTGGCTATTGACAGTGATAAGCATAGCTGAAGGTTACGGAAAAAAGTGATTGCAGGTTGAGACTTCTGTCGGGAAAGACGATCCGGGCAGAAGTTTTTTGTTTTATTTGTAGCGCAAGGCTAAATATCTAAAAAAAATAAAAATTCTAATAATAATTACATCACGCATTGATTGCATAATGTATACATGATACAATATACTCGAAATTGTCATGACACGCATGTTTTTTACCGGTGATAATAAAACCAGCACAAGCAGGACTGGAAAGGATGATGAGAGTAGGGTAAAATGCAACGTATAATGTATACAAAATATTATATACATTATACAAATCAAAATGTACATAGGTGATAAGAGTATCCTATTACAATATCCGTCATGGAGTTATAGAAAGGTGTATGTGCATGAACAGCAACATTGTCAAAGGTCTTATTTGTGGCTTAAGCGGGCTCCTGATTTGGTTTGGCCCTATGCCGGAAGGCATTAAGCCGGCTGCCTGGCAATTATTGGCGGTTTTTACCGCAACCATTGCCGCTTTTATTTTACAGCCTGTCGCGATTGGCACGGCATCCGTGATTGGTTTGGCTACAGTTGTTCTGACCGGGGTCTTGAAACCGGGAGAAGCCTTGGAAGGATTCAGCAACACGGTCATTTGGCTGATTGTTGCCGCTTTTATGTTTGCCAAAGGCTTTATTAAAACAGGTTTGGGCAGACGGATTGCCTATTTGCTTATGAGCAAGTTTGGCGACAGTACGCTTAAACTGGCGTATACCCTGTCGGCAACCGATTTTCTTGTCGCTCCGTTTACCCCCTCCAATACGGCACGGGGCGGGGGGATTGTCTATCCGATCGCACGCAGCTTATGCACGGCTTTTGGTTCTGAGCCAGGTCCTACTGCGGGAAAGGTAGGAAAGTTTTTGATTTTTAGTTCCTATAATGGCGTGATTATTTCAGCGTCGGTCTTTTTGACCGGAGCGTCCAACAACGTAGTGGTGATGAAATTAACTCAGGAATTGTTTGGTCATACCATAACCTGGTCTCAGTGGTTTATGGCTGCTATCGTTCCCGGTATTGCCTGCAGTATTTTGATTCCTTATATTTTATATAAAATTTATCCGCCTGAGCTTAAAAAGACACCGGAAGCAAAAGTGCTGGCCAAGCAAGAGTTAACCGCGATGGGGGCCATGAGCCGCAGCGAAAAAGTACTGTTATTTATTTTTACCGGTGCGCTGATGCTTTGGGCTACCAGCAGTATTACCCATATTGACTCGGCCTTTGTCGCGTTATTAGGCCTTTCTTGCATGCTGATTACCGGAGTATTGAATTGGGATGATGTGCTTGGAGAAAAAGGAGCTTGGGATGTATTAATTTGGATGGGCGTGCTGGTGAATATGGCCGCGTACCTGGCTAAATTAGGCTTGATTACTTGGTTTGCCAAGCTGGTAGGCGCTCAATTGGCCGGAATTCCATGGCTTGCCGTCCTGGCCCTGCTCTGTGTGGTGTATACCTTTGTCCACTATGGTTTTGCCAGCAATACCGCTCATGTGATGGCTCTGTTTAGCGCATTCGCTATTGTTGCTGTAACCTCCGGTGCGCCTATTGTGCTGACGGCCATCCTGCTAGGGGTTTTTGCCAATACCTGTTCTACGCTGACTCACTATGCTTGCGGTGTATCGCCTATTTTCTTCGGATCAGGATATATCACCCAAAGTGAGTGGTGGCGGCACGGCTTTTTGCTTTCGGTGATTCACTTAGGGATCTGGCTGGGCATTGGGATACCCTGGATGAAAGTCATTGGTATCTGGTGAGTCGCCAGGCTAATCTATAGCTGTTTTTACTTTAACAATTTGGGAGGAGATCGTTATGCGTTTAGAACATGATTTTTTAGGAGAAATCCAGGTTCCGGATAATGTGTATTATGGCGTACAAACAATAAGAGCGATGGAGAATTTCAAAATTACCGGTCAAAAATTAGATGCTGATTTTATCATATCCATGGCTATGGTGAAGAAGGCTGCGGCAACAGCCAATATATTCACCGGACGTCTGGAGGAAGAAATCGGCCGGGCTCTGAATCAGGCAGCTGACGAGATTATTCAGGGCAAGTTCCATGAACAATTTTGTGTGGATCCCATTCAAGGCGGCGCGGGCACATCGATGAATATGAATATGAACGAAGTGCTTTCGAATCGCGCATTGGAGATCCTTGGGGATGAAAAAGGTCATTATGAGCGGATTTCACCGAACAATCATGCCAACATGGCTCAATCCACCAATGATGTTTTTCCGACGGCGATCAAAGTATGTACCATCTTAAAGGCAAGAAAGCTGGTCGCTGCTTTAAATGCTTTGTCCGCAGCCTTAGGGGAAAAGGCATCCGAGTTTAAAGACGTTCTGAAAATGGGCCGTACCCATTTGCAGGATGCTGTGCCCATAACGATGGGACAAGAATTTGCAGCTTATGCTGCTGCCGTTCAACGTGGTTCGAAAAGAATTGAGAGCGTGCTTGCCCGTCTGCTCATGGTCAATATGGGAGCAACCGCCGTTGGGACCGGATTGAATGCAGAGCCTGAGTACATTCAGGAAGTTGCCAGGCAGTTAGCCCATATTACCAACGAGCCCTTCGTAACAGCCGATAATCTTGTGGATGCTACCAATAATACCGATGTGTTTGCCGATGTTTCGGGCGCGTTAAAAATCACCGCTTTGGCGTTAATAAAAATTGCCAACGATTTCCGGCTTATGGCGTCCGGACCCCGCTGCGGGCTGAACGAACTGGACTTGCCGGCAAGGCAGCCTGGTTCGTCCATCATGCCTGGAAAAGTCAATCCGGTCATCCCTGAGGTACTCAATCAGACTTGTTATCAGGTTATTGGCAATGATTTGGCCGTGACTTTGGGGGTTGAAAATGGCCAGTTTGAGTTAAATGTCATGGAGCCTGTAATGGCTTTTAATATATTCAATTCCATAACATATCTGACAAATGCCGTTCATACCTTTAATGAACTGTGTGTCCAAGGTGTCAAAGCCAAGAAAGACCAATGCGAAACCTGGCTGGAGGGAAGTGTCGGGATTGTTACTGCCTTACTGCCTCATATTGGTTATGAAAATTCCTCGATGCTGGCGAAAGAGGCCTATAAAACGGGACGCCCGGTCAGGGAACTGATCCTGGCTAAAAAATTACTGAGCAAAGAAGCTATGGATATTATTTTATCGCCAGAAGAAATGACTCAACCCGGTATTGCCGGCAAAAAGCTCGTCAATCTGTAATTGGCAAAAGAAAGACCGCCTTCTGTACAAGTAGACCCCTGCTGATAGCAGGGGTCTACTTGTAACGAAATCCTTTTTACATGCAGCGGCGTCACCGGGGTTGCACCAAACTGCAAGTTAACATAGGATACAAAAAGAGCAATCAGGCAGGTGGGTAATTTGAAATGGGAAGGGCTAACCGGGAAAATTATTGTCCCGGGTGATCCAGGGTATGAACAGGCCAGACAGGAATACAATCAAGCGATCAATAGCTATCCGCTTGTGATTGTTTATTGTTTGGACTGCTGTGATATAGCCAATGCCATTCTTTGGGCCAGGGAACAGGGAGTTGAACTGAGAGTGCGTTCCGGAGGTCATGACTATGAAGGGTATTCCAGCGGCAACTGCACGCTGGTGATTGATACTTCGTTGCTTGATGCCATAACCGTCGATCCGCAGAAGTCGGTTGTCAGCGTACAAGCCGGTACAAGACTATTGCCGCTGTATGAGGTGCTCTGTCGGTATCACTATGCTTTCCCAGGGGGGACCTGCCCAACGGTAGCGATTTCCGGACTGGTTTTAGGCGGAGGGATAGGGCTGTCTACCCGCTATTTTGGCTTAACGGCCGATAGCCTCTTGGAAGCCACCCTGATTGACTTTAAGGGCCGTGAGCTCACCGCCAGTCCTCACTGCAATTCGGAGTTGTTTTGGGCCTTGAAAGGTGCGGGCGGCGGTAATTTCGGTGTGGTAACCGAATACAAATTTCAACTGAGAAAAGTCAGTAATATTACGCTGATACAGCTACGCTGGGACGATAACCTGACCGCCAGAGACCGTTTCCTTGCTGTTTGGCAAGCATGGCTGCCGGAGTTGGACCGCCGGCTCAGTGCCTTTGGCGGCATCTATCCGCTGGGAGCGTGGGTGAATGCTTTTTTTTACGGAACACAGGCAGAGGCGATTCAGTTATTAACTCCGCTGCTGGAAATACCGGGGCTTACTTTCACCAACATTCAATATGTCCCTTTTATTGATGCAGTTAGAACAATCGGTGCTATGTATCCGCCCCGGGAAGCTTTTCAGGCTGCCGGAAGGTTCGTCCCAAGGCAATTTTCCCAGGAGGAATTAGCGAACCTGACCGCTCTTTTATCACAAGCTCCCTCTGAACGCAATTCCTCGATACGGGTTTATTCGTTAGGCGGTGCTGTCCGTGACACCGACCCGGACCAGTCCGCTTTTCCCTACCGGCAAGCCGAGTATATTCTGGCCCTTGTATCATCCTGGGAAAGGCAGGATGAGGCGCAAGCGCATCAAGCCTGGGTAAGGGCGGGCTTTGATTATATCTATCCCAGGACGTATGGATCGTATATTAATTTCCCCTATAGCCAGACTCCCCATTATCAGCAGGCTTATTTCGGCAGGAATCTGGGAAGGCTGCAGCGGGTCAAACAACGCTATGATCCCTGTAATGTATTTCGGTTTCCGCAGAGTATCAGGCCGCCAGGCTGTTAAACGAGTCATCAATACGGCATTGAGCCTGCTGAGGTTATTAAAAATGGCATGGGCCTGGTAAAAAGGCTCATGCCATTTGCATTTTGCATTTAGTTCAACGCAGAAATCTGATAAAGAATCAGGTTTCACCGCCATTTTCTTTTAAAATAGCGACTACTTGTTCCACTTGGTTCTCGGGGGTGAAAGCGACAATACTAAAGGCATGTCCGCCTGCCAAATCGTTGCCGCTGCGGCTAAACCCACTCACTGACGGATCGGCACCCATCAGCACCCGGGCTGAGTTGTTGTCATCCTTTGAGGTGTTCTGGGAAAAGATTGTCAGCCCGGTCAGCGTTTCAGCGGTAGCAATAGGGCTATCCACATTGGGATTAAAGGTTACGCCAAAGCGGCTGGCCCGTTTAATATGGACATCCTTGAGTCCGATCGCTTCTAATGCGTGGGCGGCTGATTCTGCTTTGGTACTGGAAGGAAAGTAAGCAATGATGGTTCGCTCTTTAGCCATAAAGTATTCTCCTAGTCAATAATATTGAGAGCCGGTTCGGGTTTGAATTGATGTAAGGTAGTATAACTAATAATGCTTTGAATCATACCTTGGTTTTTGCGCCAGCATTCTTGATCTGCTCTTTTGAACATGCTATAATAAATCAAAGCACAAAATGGGGGACACCACCGAAAGGGTGTCAGTCTCATTTTTGTGCTTTTTTATTTGTCATGATGCGAAGGAGGAGAAAGCATGAAGCTCAACGGCCAAATTATTGCATTGGAACAGGAACAGACGTTAGCCGCGTTCTTAGCGGCACAACAATATGATATCCGCTGCATTGCGGTGGAGCGCAACGGTGTGATTGCTCCGAAGGCCGAATATGAAAACATCTGGCTGACCGATGAAGATTCCCTGGAAATTGTCCGGTTTGTAGGTGGTGGCTGACATGCAAATTGAAATCAACGGAAAGAAGCAAATCATTGCCGGCAAAACAGCCTTTGAAGCCAGAGCAGAGCTTGGTCATGAAACTGATATTGTGATTTTGAACGGCTTTCAAATTGACCGTGATTGCCCCTTAGCCGAGAGCGATACGCTGACCATTATCCGCAAAGGGGTGATGCCGGCCCAGGAAGAACTGGAAAGCATGATGATGGCCCGGCATACTCCG
Source organism: uncultured Selenomonadales bacterium (assembly GCA_946407015.1). GTDB lineage: Bacteria > Bacillota > Negativicutes > DSM-1736 > Dendrosporobacteraceae > CAMJML01. The sequence continues at coordinate 64,852 of CAMJML010000018.1, forward strand.
GAGGTCCATAAAAAATTGAAACAGGGCCGGGTTGCGATTGCCGGGTTGGGGGGATTGGGGTCCAATATCGCCGTCATGCTGACCCGGATCGGTGTAGGACATTTGCTGCTGGTGGATTTTGATATTGTCGAGCCTAGCAATCTAAACCGGCAAAGCTACTATATCCGTCATTTGGGAATGCCCAAAACCCAGGCTCTCAAAGAGCAGTTGCAGGAAATCAATCCATTTATTCAGATAGAAACCCGCACTGTCCGGGTGGAAGAGCATAATGTTACGGAATTGTTTAGCACTTATGATATTCTTTGTGAGGCTTTTGATAAACCGGATGCCAAGGCGATGCTGGTCAGTACTGGACTGGCTAAGCTGCCGGAGGTGAAAATTGTTGCCGCTTCAGGTATGGCAGGATTTGCAAGCTCCAACCTGATTCGGACTTCAAAACCGCTGGAGCGGTTGTATTTGTGCGGTGATCTTGAAAACGGGGCCGGAATCGGTACCGGGCTCATGGCGCCCAGGGTGCAAATCTGCGCCGGGCACCAGGCCAATATGATTTTAAGGCTGCTAATAGGAAGGGAAGACATTTGAAAACAATGACAAATCATAACGATCAACTGGTGATAGGCGGGCATGCCTTTCAGTCCCGCTTAATTTTAGGTTCAGGAAAATTCTCGCTGGATATGACACAGGCTGTTATTGAGCATGGAGCCGTCGAGATCGTGACGTTGGCTTTGCGTCGTGCTAACATTGGCGGCCAGGAAAATATTCTCGAGTACATACCAAAAGGAATTACGCTGCTGCCCAATACTTCGGGGGCAAGAAATGCGGAAGAGGCTGTCCGGATTGCCCGGCTGGCGCGGGAGATCGGCTGCGGAAATTTTGTCAAACTGGAAGTGATTCAGGATGCCAAATATTTGCTGCCGGACAATTATGAGACCATTAAGGCGACTGAGATTCTGGCCAGGGAAGGCTTTATCGTGATGCCGTACATGTACCCTGATCTCAATGTGGCCAGGTCCTTAGCGGATGCCGGAGCGGCGACCATTATGCCGCTGGGCGCACCGATCGGCAGCAATAAAGGGCTTTGTACGAAGGACTTTATTGCCATTTTAGTTGAGGAAATCGATCTGCCGATTATTGTAGATGCAGGAATCGGCAGGCCTTCTCAGGCATGTGAAGCTATGGAAATGGGAGTTGCTGCCGTGATGTGCAATACAGCCATTGCAACTGCCGGTAATATCGCTCTCATGGCCAGCGCTTTTAAGCAGGCGGTTGAAGCCGGACGAGCCGCTTATCTTTCAGGTCTGGGACGCGTTTTGCATGGTCAAGCCGAGGCATCCAGTCCGTTAACCGGATTCTTGGAGGAGTGAGAAATATGAGAAGCCGGGGAGACCATATGACTTATCAGCAAGGGATGGAAGCCATTGATTCGGATATGCTGGAAAAGGTGGCCGCTATGGTTGAACAACTGGACTATCATCAGTATACCGGGCACGATGTCAAGCGGGCGCTCGCTCAGGACCGGCTGTCCATTGAGGACTATGGGGCTATTTTGTCGCCGGCGGCGGCACCCTTTTTGGAGGAAATGGCAGCAAAAGCGATTGCGGCAACCCGACGTCATTTTGGCAATTCCATTCAGTTGTTTACACCCCTGTATATTTCTAATTACTGTGAAAACCATTGTGTATACTGCGGCTTTAACTGTCATAACCGGATTAACCGGGGCAAACTCACACTCGCTGAAATCGAGGAAGAACTCAAAGCTATTGCCAAAACCGGATTAAAAGAAATCCTGCTTTTAACCGGGGAATCCCGTTACCAGTCCGGAGTCGAGTATATCGGGGAAGCCGTCAAATTGGCGGCCAAATACTTCTCGACAGTCGGGATTGAAATTTATCCTTTAAATACAGACGAATATGCCTATTTGCACGCTTGTGGCAGTGATTTTGTCTCGGTTTATCAGGAAACCTATAATTCAAGCAAGTATGAACAGGTTCATTTGGAGGGGCCGAAGCGTATTTATCCTTATCGCTTTTATGCGCAGGAACGGGCAATACGCGGCGGCATGCGCGGGGTTGCCTTCGGAGCCTTATTGGGCCTGGATGACTTTCGCAAGGATGCTTTTGCCGTAGGGCTGCATGCCTATTTCTTTCAACAGAAATATCCCCATGCGGAGATTTCCTTTTCCACTCCCCGGCTGCGTCCTTATATCAACAATGCCGGGAACAACGCCAATGATGTTCACGAAAGGCAACTCCTGCAGGTCATGCTGGCCTACCGCCTGTTTTTGCCTTTTGCCGGAATTACCATTTCCACCCGTGAGCGGGCCGGTTTCCGTGATCATGTGATCGGTATGGCGGCTACTAAAATCTCCGCCGGTGTTCGTGTGGGGGTTGGCGGACATAATGAAGCTGAAAAAGGGGATGAGCAATTTGAAATTGCTGATCCGCGCAGTGTAGAGCAAGTTCACCAGATGATTCTCAGCCGGGGACTCCAGCCTGTTTATACCGACTACCTGAGATTGTAAAAGTATAACCCCCAAGAGCCAAGTGCTTGGGGGTTATACTTTTATAGGGGCGGCAATCCTGATCTGGCTAACGCTACAACTCCATAGAGGCCACTTTTCTTTGCAATAAACGAATCCATTGCATAAACAGGATATAGACTTTTCATGATTATGGGAAGTATAATATTAATTCAATACAAGCCGTGCTAAGCGGACCAATCGGATATAGGAGCTGCAGCTTATGAAGAAATTTAAAAAAATTTATCTGGAAATAACAAACGTATGCAATTTAAAGTGCGCTTTTTGTCCGCAAACCAAAAGAAAAGCGGAGTTCATGTCTGAAGCCTCCTTTGTCAGCATTTTGGATCAGGTTAAGCCTTTTGCCGATTACTTAGCCTTGCATGTTAAAGGGGAGCCTTTATTGCATCCTCATTTAGGGGATTTTTTGGATATCAGTGGTCACAAAGGTTTTCAGGTCAATATTACGACCAATGGCACGATGATTGCCCGATTAGCGGATATGCTTATGGCTAAACCGGCCGTGCGGCAAATTAATTTTTCACTTCATAGTTTTGACGGAAATCAAAGCCAGTGCTCCCGGGACGAATATATTGATGACATTCTTAATTTTGCGAGCAGGGCTGTGGTTGAATCCGGAATGATGATTGCCTTAAGACTATGGAATTTGGATCAGGCGTTGCTTTCTGAGGATCAACGAGCCAGAAATTTGGCGATCATTCATAAAATTGAAACCCATTTTAACCTGTCTTATCAAATCCAGAGCGTTTTAGCGGCAACAAAATCGTTGAAATTAGCGGAGCGGGTTTATTTAAATCAGGACTATGAGTTTCAATGGCCTGATTTAGCAGCAGCAGAAGGGACTGCTGCAGGAACGTGCTGGGGGTTAAGAAGCCATCTCGCTATATTAGTAGACGGTACGGTCGTACCTTGTTGCCTGGACGGAGAAGGGGTTGTGAATTTAGGCAATATCCATGAACAAAAGTTTTCCGCTATTCTTCAAAGTGAAAGGGCTGAAGCCATTAAAAATGGATTTTGCAATAAAAAAATTGTAGAAGAGCTATGTAGAAAATGCGGCTATCGTGAAAGATTCCATAACAAGTAAAGGCTGGGGAAAGGGAGAAAGCGCCAAACTGGCGTACATTGTATCGTGCTTAAAAGCATGCTATAATGCTGTACTAGCAACTGAAAACGGCAGGTAATACCTGTTATGCAGAAACCAGCTTTCAGATCATTCTAAGCTGAACCATGATAAGCTGCATAAAATAGATTAGCTGCAAAAAAAGGTTTGTGTGGAGTTGATGCAATGGTTATATTAAAATCAGCCAGAGAAATTCAGATTATGAGAGAGGCCGGAAGAATCGTGGCTCAGTGCCATGCGGCTTTGGCCGAGCATATTCAGCCTGGTATTACAACCAGGGAGCTAGATAGAATTGCTGAAAAGTTCATCCTAAAATCGGGCGGGATTCCAAGCTTTAAAGGGCATCATGGCTTTCCTGCCTGCATCTGCACATCGATTAATGATGTGATATGTCATGGAATACCGGATTATACGGAGTTGCAATCCGGTGATGTGATTACGATTGACATTGGTGTTAAATTAGATGGCTATCACGGAGATTCGGCATGGACCTATGCGGTTGGGGAAGTCACACCGGAAATTAGCCAATTGATGAAGGTAACAGAAGAGTGCCTGGCTTTAGGCGTTCAGCAGGCAAGACCAGGAAATCGTGTTGGTGATATCGGGGCGGCTATTCAAAGCTATGCGGAAGGCTATCAATATGGAGTTGTCCGTGAGTTTTGCGGTCACGGCATTGGCCGTAATTTGTGGGAGGATCCGGCCATTCCTCATTTCGGGCAGCAGGGCAAGGGCATGCTTCTTAAGCCGGGAATGGTTATCGCTATTGAGCCTATGATTACCAATGGCAGTTGGCGGTCCAAAACCGATCAGGACGGCTGGACTGCCAGGACGGTTGACCGGTCGATTTGCATTCAATATGAACATACGATGGCTATCTTGGAAGACGAAACCGTTATTTTGACACAATTATAAGTTAAAGGACATCCGCTCTGTGCAGACGCACGCGGATGTCCTTACTATTTTGGCTGGTTGTAAATTTAACGTTGATCACTAATTGTTGCCGTACTATTATTTGCAGATAGCTCAGTTGTTGGGTCATAAGGAGGACCTGTTACTGTTCCCACAAGTAAAGCGATGTCTACTGCATTCTCCGGAAGCCCCCATGAGTTGCCCGAGAAAACGAAGACGGCTCTGTCGACAACAAATCCACGGGTATTATACACAACATTATCCATGATATAGCCGGTAGAATTGGGATTTAAATAAGCCGGTTGCCTAAGAGAATAGAAGATGTTACTTTGTGCAATCAGATTGACAACATTACTCTGCGTCACAAAACCGCGGTTAACGACCCAATCGGTGGAAGGGCCGGCTTGTGGCGGACCATAGATGACATTGTTTGAAAGTTTATGGTTTGAGCCGGCAATTTGGATGAATTCGACAGCATAGGGGGTGTTGCTGGTGATGGTTAACCCGTCAACGGTAATGCCGTTACCGGTAATCAGGAAAGGAATTATGGCAGCTTGTAATTGGATTAAAGTGCTTGGATAACCTTTGAGGGTTACTCCGGCTTTGTTGACCGTGATTTGTGACGTGACGGGATAAGTGCCTCCTAGGATATGAACAATTCCTGTCGGTGAAACAGCGGCTACGCCTTCTTGAATGGTTCCAAAAGGATTGGCCTGAGTTCCGTTCCCGCCAATTGATCCGGCCTGAACATAGACGTTAAAAGGATTGGGCTCAAAGGTCCCTGTTGGGCCGGTGGCACCAGTCGCACCGGTAGCACCGGTCACTCCCGTTGCGCCAGTTACACCGGTAGCGCCGGTCGGCCCGGTATCACCTGTTGCCCCGGTGGCCCCAGTAGCTCCGGTAGGACCGGTATTACCGGTGGCTCCACCGGCTGGACCCGTTGCGCCAGTAACCCCGGTAGCTCCGGTATCACCGATCGCGCCAGTGGCTCCGGTATCACCAGTAGCTCCTGTGGGGCCTGTAGGTCCTGTGTTTCCGGTTACCCCTCCAGCCGGTCCGGTGGCTCCAGTGGCCCCGGTAGCGCCGGTAGCGCCGGTAGCGCCGGTAGCGCCGGTAGTTCCGGTAGCGCCAGTAGCTCCGGTAGCGCCAGTAGCTCCGGTAGCGCCAGTAGCTCCGGTATCGCCGGTAGCGCCGGTAGCGCCGGTGACTCCGGTAGTTCCGGTAGCGCCAGTAGCGCCGGTAGCGCCGGTAGCGCCGGTAGCGCCGGTGACTCCGGTAGTTCCGGTAGCGCCAGTAGC
>CAMJML010000019.1 GCA_946407015.1 uncultured Selenomonadales bacterium
TCGTTATGAATGACAAAGTAACCGGAATCAAGCTGAATGAAGTAACTTTCAGCACAGATGGTCATAATCTGACTTTAACGGCAGGAACGGACAACCTGACAATTGAAGGCTGGCTGGATGATGAAGGAAACAGACTTAATCAATTTCAGTTCATTGATGGTAAGTATGGGATTAAGCATGGATTACTAGGCGAATTTATCGGATCAACGGGTCAGGACATCATGCTGGGAACCGACGAAGCAAATACCATAGATGGAGGAGCCGGAGCGGATATCATCTATGCCGGGGTCGGTGATGACACGATCATCTTTGACGCAGCTGATGCGATTGTCGATGGCGGCGAAGGGATCGATACGCTTAAAGCCGCGGAGACTGTAAAAGCCGGAGTTACGATTGACTTAACACAGACGAAATACAAAAATATCGAAAACCTCATTGGCAGCAAATACGCTGATAAACTGACCGGCAATGGTGAGGATAATCGGATTGAAGGCGGAGCCGGCAATGATACGCTAGATGGGAAAGGCGGCAATGACATCTTAAGTGGTGGCTTGGGAGCCGATACCTACATCTTTGGCAAAGGTTATGGCAGTGATATCATTACTTCAGATCAGTTAAATAAAGAAGATACGGTTTTGTTTAAAGATATAAAATATACTGAAACTGAGTTTGTTAAAGAAGACAATGACCTTAAAATTATTACTGCCGACGGCGATAGTTTAACGATTAAAGACTGGTTTGTAGGTGACGGGTACCAAACTAAATTGCAGTTTACCGATGGCTTGGCAAAAGTGAATATCGGCAATATCGCTACCAATAGCAATGATTGTTTGTTTGGTCAAGCCGCGGCAGATGTATTGGATGGTCTTGCTGGTAACGATAAGCTAATCGGACTGGAAGGTAATGATCAACTATACGGCGGGCTAGGCAATGATGTCTTAATTGGCGGTAGTGGAGATGATACGTTATCTGGCGGCAGCGGCAGTGATACCTATGTTTTCGGCCTCGGGGATGGTCATGATATTATTACCGGTGATGCGGAAAACTATTGGGATGTTGTAAAATTTATTGATGGGATTACAACCAGTGATGTTGATTATATTGAAAATGAGGAGACCGGCGAGACGGTTGTAACAGTGCAATCAACAGGAGATAGCGTTACGATCCAAAGTGATGATGAGACAGGGGTTACAATCAATCAGTTTATGTTTAATGATCAGCTCTATACTCGCTATCATGGTAGTTGGCTTGATTTAATGATGGGGTCTGACAGTGCCGAAACGATTGTCGGCAGCAATAACTCAGAATTTATTTATGGAGCTAAAGGAAATGACACCTTCAGGGGGAGTGGCGGACAGGATATTTATTATGTTGATAACTACTCCGGAAATGATATTATTCTTGATTCAGCAGGAATAAATGATGATATTCTAAAAGTGGCTACAGGCGACTATGAAGGTGATGTCGTTCTTAGCCGAAGCGGTAATTCCTTACTATTCACCTTGACCGATTTAAATGGTAAAAAGAATACGGTGACATTACAAAATTGGTATACTTCTAATAATCGAATCACGCAATTTGATATAGGTGATAGTGAAATTTATACCCTTCAGGATGCCATTTTCGGTACTAAAACCAACAATACTATTACTGCAAAAGACAATTTGAACACCTATATTCATGGGTATGGCGGTAATGATACCATTTATGGCAGCAGTGGTAATGATATGCTGCTTGGTGGAGATGGTAATGATTCTCTTTACGGCGGAGCCGGCAATGATATGCTCATGGGCGATAAAGGGGATGATTGGATCGTTGGCGGCGACGGCGATGATCAAATCTTTGAAAAGTATGGGAATAATTCACTGTATGGCGGCAATGGCAACGATTTGATTGAGGTTGACTGCGACAGTAATGGTGTTAGTTATGGTAAAAGTAAACTTTTTGGCGAGGACGGCAATGACACCTTACGGGTATGGGCGCAAGGTTGTGAATTAGACGGCGGCGATGGTGATGACATTCTGGACAGTCGAAATGGTGAAACAATCATGCGTGGAGGAAATGGCAATGACTCATATGTCATTGGCCGTTGGGGAAACAATACGATAGATGATCTTGGCTTGGATACTGACTTTGATATACTTTCAATCCAAGGGGGCTTAAATCCAGATCAGTTTACTTATAGCCAAAAAGATAATGATCTGCTGATGAATTCGACTTCCGGACCGGCAGGAACCTTAACCTTTAAAGATTGGTTTTCAACTGATGGATCACATCAAATTGAGCAAATTGATTTTAGCGGCGGATATACTCTTAGTGCTGATGACCTGACTCAACGTGCTAAAAAGGAAATGGTATAGGAATAAATAAAAAACAGATTCAACCTCGGTTGAATCTGTTTTTTATTCAAATGGATTCTTAGAAAATTTAAAGGAAAAGGTATGCTTGAAGCAGAATTTATTACAAAATCTGCAAAATAGAATATATTGAGGGATCTTAATGACACCAGAATCTGCAAAACAAAATGATTATTGTGAGATAAAGGATACAGGTGTTTTTTGCTTATTGGCGGTGGTCAAGCTGCTAGGCATTTCGGTTGATGACGAAACTATAAAACATATTCAAGATCATTGCTTACCTGTCGATAAGAGAAAGCTTTTGCAGTTTGCTGCAAAATTACAGATGCGTGCAGAAATTGTCAGTGTCAGCCTGGAAGATTTGCCTAAACAGCCTATTCCGGCTATTGCTGTGATGAAAAATGGGAATTACATGGTACTTGGCCGGAATAATGAGCTTAAGGTTGTGGTTTTGGATTTAGCGGTTGGGCATTCGTCAACTCTAGATATAGAGCAGTTTGCCTCTGAATGGGCAGGTGAACTGATCCTATTATCCCGGAAATTTAAGTTAAAACATCTAGGTCAATATTTTCATATCCATTGGTTTTTACCGGTAATAAAAAAATATCAAAAACTATTTTTAGAAGTAATTATAGCATCTTTTTTTCTGCAAATTTTTGGATTGGTGGTACCCTTATTTACGCAAGTGATTGTTGATAAAGTTATTGCGTATCATGGGGTAGCTACCTTAGACGTACTCGCGTTTGCCGTCATTATTCTAGCAATCTTCCAGCTCGGATTGGGCTTTTTGCGCACTTATTTACTGACACATACAACCAATAAAATTGATGTGATTTTGGGCGTTCGCTTATTCCGTCATGTGGCTTCCTTGCCGCTGCGATATTTTGAGCAGCGAAGGGTTGGGGATACGCTTACGCGGGTTCAGGCCTTGAATGGTATCCGGGAATTCTTGACAGGGTCGACAATCAACATCATGCTGGATATGCTTTTTTCTGTTGTTTTTATCGTGATTATGTTTTACTATAGTCCTTCTCTGACAGCGGTGGCTTTGGCCGCCGTGCCAATTTTGCTTTTTCAGAATATTGTTGCGACACCAATTTATCATGAAAGACTAAAGCAAGGCTGGGTAGCCGGTGCTGAGAATAATGCTTTTTTAGTAGAATCAATAACCGGAGTTCATACGCTCAAGTCATTAGCCCTCGAACCTCAATTTAATTATCGATGGGAGCAACTTTTGGCGCGTCAGGTCACCAAGAACTTCGATAATTCGACTTTTAATATGCTTATTAGTAACTCGACCAGCCTAATTCAAAAAATATCATCGCTAAGCATTCTGTGGTTCGGTGGGCATTTGGTTATAGATGGACGATTGACGATTGGCCAGTTCATTGCGTTTCAAATGCTGTCAGGGCAGGTGACAGCGCCGCTGTTAAGACTTTCTGGGATGTGGCAATCTATACAGCAAACGATCTTATCGATTGAGCGATTAGGAGATATTCTTAACACCCCGGTGGAAGCCAAGGAGGGAAGCTTAAGAACGGCAAAACCATTGATGGGGCACCTGAAGTTCGAGAATGTTGTTTTTCGTTATAATCCTGAGTCTTTCGCTGTGCTTGACGAAATTAGCTTTGAAATCAACGCTGGTACGAAGATCGGCATTGTCGGTCGATCCGGTTCCGGAAAAAGTACGGTGGCTAAATTAGTTCAGCGCCTTTATGTCCCTGAGACGGGCAAGATCCTCATTGATGATCAGGATATCATGGAAATTGATCCAGGATGGCTGCGGCGTAATATCGGTGTAGTTTTGCAAGAAAACTATCTCTTTAACGGCAGTGTAAGAGATAATATTGCAATTGCCAGGCCGAGCGCTTCAATCAATGAAGTGATTTTAGCAGCGCAGTTAGCAGGCGCACATGAATTTATACTGGAATTGGCGGAGGGATACGATACGAGTGTCGGGGAACGCGGCATGACGTTATCTGGAGGGCAAAGACAGCGTATTGCTATTGCCAGAGCACTGCTGAATAATCCCAGTATTCTGATCTTTGACGAGGCGACAAGTGCTTTGGATGTTCAAACCGAACAGTTTATTATGCATAATATGAATAAAATTGCTAAAGGAAGAACAACTATCATCATTGCTCATAGGCTGTCAACGGTAAAAAACTGTGATAATATTTTTGTGTTAGACCAAGGGAAGATTATTGAACAAGGAACACATTTAGAATTAATGGCAATAAGCGGGGCTTATCATCGTCTTTATTCCATACAACATGAGGTAGAATGATGTTTCGAAAAATAATGAAATTTTTAAAGAAGAAAGCAAATGTCACTTATACGGCAAGCGAAACGGAATTTTTACCTGCAGCGTTAGAAATTGTGGAAACTCCGCCTTCACCTGCAGGGAGAATGGTACTATGGACCATTATTGGATTGATCGTGATTGGATTGCTTTGGTCCATTTTTGGTCATGTTGATGAAGTGGCAGTCGCACCGGGCAAGCTGATTCCAATTGGATTTGTTAAGGTAGTTCAGGCTGAGGATAAAGGGGTTGTTAAAGCTATCCATGTTCAGGATGGTCAGGCAGTTAAGCAGGGGCAACTGTTGCTGGAGCTTGATCCCACATTTTCTGCTGCTGACCTGGCAAGGCTTAAAAAGGAAATTGCTTATTATAATCTCGAAATAGAACGGCTGACAGCGGAAAAAGAGGATAAGACTTTTTCGCCACAATTAACACCGGAGCTTGAGTTGAAGGATATCGATTTTCAACTAAGATTGTACCAAAGCCGGCAAAATGAATTTAAAGCAAAGGTTGCGACAGCCGAATCTAACATTAGGCAGGCTGAAGCAAACCTGCAGATTGCCTATGCTAATCAAGTAAAATATGAGGCTTTATATGAAATCGCAAAGGAACGGGAAGAACGGATTCAGCAGCTTGTGAACGAAAATGCAGTTGCGTTGTTTGTACTCCTGGAATATCGCTCTAAAAGATTGGAACTGGAACAGAACCTGGCGGCCCAGTTAGCTGAAATCGCGCGTAATGAATCAGCCATTGCCCAAAGCCGGGAGGTTATGGCTTCGATCATCGCCGAGCGCGACAAAGATATTAATACAAAACTGGTAGAAGATCAGAAATTGGTGAATGGATATAATGAGGAAATCAAAAAGGCTGCCGAAAAGGACCGATTATCGCGAATTGTCGCACCTATCGACGGACGTGTTACTCAATTATCCGTTCATACGGTAGGCGGGGTAGTAACTGCAGCGCAGGCGCTCTTGGCTGTTGTTCCGGAGGATGCTTCACTTGAAGTTGAAGCGTGGGTTGCAAATCGGGACATTGGATTTGTTAAGCCAGGGCAACGTGCTGAAATTAAAATTGAAACCTTTAGTTTCCAAAAGTATGGGACGATCGGGGCAGATGTTGTTGAAATAAGCCCTGATGCAATAGAGGATAAGGAAAAAGGGCGCGTTTATCGAGTCGCACTAAAGCTGGATAAAGATAATGTGCTCGTTAATGATAAAGAAGTTTATTTAGCTCCAGGTATGACCGTGAGTGCTGAAATTAAAATTAAGCAAAAACGAATTATTGAATTCTTCCTTGATCCTTTTCGACAATATCAAAGTGAAGCTCTAAGGGAGAGATAGCGTATGGCAATGCAATCAGTGGAGCAGCCGGTAAAGGAAAAGCGCAAGCTTGATACCGTCTTAGCATGTCTGGTTACAATCGCCAAACTGCTAGGAATCCCTGCCGATATGGCTCAACTAAAGCGTGCGTATGTTTTTGAAGCCAGAGGTATGGACGATACGACCTTTATCCGGGCGGCACTGGATTTAGGGTTAAAATCTCGCAGAATCAGTATGGGCATTGAAGGGTTTAAGCAGGTGCCCTTACCTGCTGTTGCAATTTTGAAAAATGATAATTATGTTGTTGTTGTACGGATAGAAAATGAACATGTAGTTTTGATTGATCCTTATGAAAACCATCCGCTCAGACTTCCGCTGGATAATTTTTTCAACGCGTGGTCTGGTAACCTTATTTTGGTTACCCGCAGAATGAAAGAAAAGTCGAAGCCGGATAAGTTTAGTTTGTCTTGGTTTGTGCCTAACATTCTCCGCTATAAAAAGTTGTTGTCTCAAGTTTTGCTGGTTTCATTTCTGTTGCAGCTATTTGGGCTTGTAAGCCCTTTATTCACCCAGGTTATTATTGATAAGGTTCTTGTGCATCGTAGTCTGGACACATTAGACATTTTTGTTTTGGGAATGGGCATTATCACTACCTTTCAGGCTTTGCTAACCGTACTAAGAGCTTTTGTATTTTCAAATACGACCAATAAAATTGATGTGGCATTAAGCTCAAAATTATACCGGCATATTACTGCCCTGCCATTAAAATATTTTGAATCCTGGCAGGTTGGGGACATTGTTTCAAGGGTTAGAGAATTAGAGACTATCCGTAGTTTTATTACAGGGTCAGCACTTACTGTCCTCATTGACACTGGGTTTACCTTAGTTTATGTTGCTGTCATGTTTTATTACAGCGGTTTGCTTAGTGTTATCGCGTTGCTGGCTCTGCCAATCTACATCCTGTTAAATGCTGTTGTTACCCCTATTTACAGGCGCCGGATTAATGAACGTTTCGCTGCCGGTACGGATAATCAGACCTTTCTTATAGAAACGGTTACCGGTATTCAAACCGTCAAATCTTTAGCGTTAGAAGCTAACTTTGTAAGCAAATGGGAACAACTGCTGGCCAGATATGTAAATGCGTCATTTTCTACAACCAATTTAAGTAATATTGCAGGGAATATCGGGAATTTCGTACAGGGAATTTTTAATTTGGCTATTCTATGGGCCGGTGCATATGCCGTAATGGATAACAAAATGACTGTGGGTCAGTTAATCGCTTTTCAAATGCTGGCGGGTCAAGTGGCTGCTCCTGTGCTGCGATTGGTCAATATGTGGCAGTACTTTCAGCAGACCATGGTCTCTGTAGATCGCCTTGGAGATATTCTCAATGAGACCTGTGAACCGGCGTTTAATCCGAATAGGGCAACCTTGCCTAGCATTCGTGGTGATATTACGCTGGATATGGTTACATTTCGGTATCGTCCTGATACCAGTGCAGTGTTGGATAAGATCAATTTAACAATAAAAGCGGGTTATAATGTAGGCATAGTAGGAAGATCAGGCTCCGGAAAAAGCACAGTCACAAAGCTCATTCAACGACTGTATATACCGGAATCTGGACGTATCTTAGTTGATGGGATTGATCTGGTACAAATTGAGCCAGCCTGGTTACGCCGCCAGGTTGGAGTAGTGTTGCAAGAAAATTTTCTCTTTAACGGCTCGATTAGCAACAATATTGGTATTGCCAAACCTGAGGCAACTAATGATGAAATCCTTAGAGTTTCCCGAATTGCCGGTGTGGATGAATTTGCTTCACAGTTTCCAGCGGGATATGATACCAGTGTGGGGGAAAGAGGAACTGCTTTGTCGGGCGGGCAGAAACAGCGAATAGCTATTGCACGGGCGCTATTGAATGATCCCAAAATTCTAATTTTTGATGAGGCAACCAGTGCATTGGATTATGAGTCTGAGCGGATTATTATGAAAAATCTGCAGGCTATTTCTGCAGGCAGAACGATGATCATGATTGCTCATCGACTGAATACAGTAAAACATTGCGATTTTATTGTTGTTTTAGACAAAGGGAAAGTGGTTGAAATTGGTAATCATGAGCAATTACTATTAAAAAGAGGTTTGTATTATCACATGTATAAACAGCAAGATTCCATTAAATAACACAATTAAAACATAGGAGATTTACTTTTAAAGCAGAATCTATATAAGAGAATTCTAGACTAAAGAAGGGAATTATCATGCCAAAAATGAGGATACGGAAAGCCATTATTCCCGCCGCAGGTTTGGGGACACGGTTTTTACCTGCTACCAAAGCTCAGCCCAAAGAGATGTTGCCTATTGTGGATAAACCGGCTATTCAATATATTGTTGAGGAAGCTATTCAATCGGGTATTGAGGATATTCTAATCATTACCGGGCGTAATAAGCGGGCGATAGAAGATCACTTTGACCGGTCAGTGGAGTTGGAAATGCAGCTTAAGCAACAGGGAAAATATGATATGTTGGGACTGATTGAGGATATCTCCAAAGTGACGATTCATTATGTGCGTCAGAAGGAGGCCAAAGGTCTTGGACATGCTGTATTGTGTGCTAAGCAATTTGTTGGCAATGAGCCTTTTGCGGTTATGCTTGGTGATGATATTGTTGACGCCAATGTACCGTGCTTGAAGCAATTAATTGACGTTTATGAAGATTATCCCGGAACCATTCTTGGTGTTCAGGAAGTTTCTAAATCTAAAGTATCCAGTTACGGCATTGTGAATCCGGAACCAGTAAAACACAATTTGTGGCGAGCAGTGGATTTAATTGAGAAACCTTCAATTGAAGAAGCCCCCTCTCAGTTGGCTGTTCTTGGCCGATATATTATTGAACCGGAAATTTTTGAGCTTTTGGAGCAAACGGAACCCGGACGGGGTGGTGAGATCCAATTGACAGATGCTTTGTGCCGGCTGGCAGCTATTAAACCTGTCTATGCCTATAATTTTTATGGCCGTCGCTATGATGTGGGAGATAAGCAAGGCTACCTGGAAGCAACTGTGGAGTATGCTTTGAAAAGGCCTGATTTACGGGACAAGTTCTTGAAATATTTGCTTAAGACTGTTGGGCCGATTATTGAAGGGGAAGAAGAAGCAGCAGCTTCAGCTACCTTTGAAACAACTTTAAAATGACCTCGTTTTTAAGTAAAAGCGCCTGCTTGGAACAGGCGCTTTTTTTATTGCTGCGGCATATCTTAAGGTGATGTCAAATAAGATAGAGCAGGCGATTATTGTCTGCTGCTGTCAGAAGGGGGCGTTGGTGTGATTACGAAAGGCATTATTCTGGCGGGCGGTACAGGGACCCGGTTGCATCCTTTAACTAGAGTGGTCAGTAAGCAGCTAATGCCGATCTATGATAAACCAATGGTCTATTATCCCTTGAGTGTACTCATGCTAGCAGGAATTACTGAAGTCCTGGTGATTACCAATCCTCAGGATTTACACTTGTTTCAAAACTTGCTTCAAGACGGGCAGCAATGGGGAATTGAGATTCGTTATGCCGTTCAATATCATCCCGGTGGATTAGCACAGGCTTTTATCATTGGTCGTGATTTTATTGGAAGTGATGGGTGTGTACTTATTCTTGGAGATAACATTTTCTATGGGCCATCTCTAGCTTTAGCTATGCAGCGTGCTGCTGAGCAGAAGAATGGTGCCACCGTGTTTGCTTATTGGGTAAAAGATCCTGAGAAATATGGTGTTGTCGAGTTTGATGAGTTGGGGCAGGCTAAGGCGCTTGAAGAAAAGCCAGCACAGCCAAAGTCAAATTATGCGGTTACCGGTTTATATTTTTATGATAATCAGGTAGTAGATATCGCCTTAGGGTTGAAGCCCTCGGTTCGCGGCGAGCTGGAGATTACCGATGTTAATAAGGTTTATCTAGCACAAGGCAGTTTACGGGTTGAACGTTTAGGAAGTGGGGTTGCGTGGCTGGACACAGGGACTCATGAGTCTATGCTGCAGGCTGCAAATTTTGTTAAGACCATTGAAAAATGCCAAGGAGTTAAAGTGGCCTGTCCCGAAGAAATTGCCCACCGGAAGGGCTATATTACTGCCGGACAGTTGTTGAGATTGGCTGAACCGCTTCACAATGCTTATGGACAATATTTAATGAGACTTGCTACAGGAGGGATACAGTGATTCAGGATGTAATAGTCAAAAAACTTGTGCGTCATGCGGATGACCGTGGTTTTTTTATGGAAATATTACGTGAAGACGAAGCGTTCTTGAAGCGTTTTGGTCAGGCATCCATGTCAAAATCCTATCCTGGTGTGATTAAGGCTTTTCATTATCATGAACGGCAGGATGACATTTGGTTCTTTCCTGTTGGCAATGCTCAAGTCGTGCTGTATGATTTACGCGCTGATTCGCCAACAAAGGGAGAAACGAATGTATTTTATTTAGGTGAGGACCATCCGGAAGTCGTTGTTATTCCAGCCGGTGTAGCGCATGGCTATCGGGTTTTAGGCAACCAACCGGCCTGCATTGTTTACTTTACTACGGAAGCTTACAATCCTCACGATCCTGATGAGAAGCGACTAACCTGGGATGATCCGCAGATTGGTTTTGATTGGAATACCAAAAACAGATAGGAATGAGGAGCATGAAAAGAATACTCGTCACTGGTGGAGCCGGATTTATTGGCAGTAATTTTATCCGGTATTTATTGAATCGTTATCCCGAGTACGAAGTGATTAATTTTGATGCGCTGACTTACGCCGGCAATTTAGAAAACTTAAGGGATACCAGCAAGAATCCGAACTATTGTTTTGTTAAAGGGGATATTACCGATTCATTAGCTGTTCGACAGACTGTTGGCTGTGGAATTGATGCGATTGTGCATTTTGCAGCTGAATCCCATGTGGATCGCAGTATTAAAGATCCACAAGTATTTCTTAAGACGAATGTGCTTGGCACACAAATCCTGCTGGATGCTGCTGTTCAATATAAAGTGAAAAAGTTTATCCAGATTTCGACCGATGAAGTCTATGGTACGCTAGGACCAAACGGCTGGTTTACCGAAGAAACGCCACTGGCTCCTAACAGCCCTTATTCAGCCAGTAAAGCAGGCGCTGATTTATTGGTAAGAGCTTATCACGAAACGTTTGGACTCAATGTTAATATCACACGCTGTTCCAATAATTATGGCCCATACCAATTCCCGGAAAAGTTGATTCCTTTAGTGATTACCAATGCACTAACCGATCAAGCCATTCCGGTGTATGGGGATGGCTTGCAAGTAAGAGACTGGCTGCATGTGACCGACCATTGCAGTGCTATTGATTTGGTTTTGCATCAGGGCTGCAGTGGTGAGGTCTATAATATAGGCGGGAATAATGAGTGGACCAACATAGAAATTGTTCAAACCATTTTAGCCGTTATTGGGAAGCCGCAATCGCTCATCCGGCATATTACTGACAGGCTTGGGCATGACCGGCGTTATGCCATTGATGCAACTAAAATTAAAACCCAATTGGGATGGGTACCGCGCTATTCGTTTGCGACTGGTATGAAAGATACAGTTGACTGGTATATTCAACAGTGTGACTGGTGGCAGAATATCTTGTCAGGCAATTACCAGAAAGGGCATAGTGCTTTTGAGAAATAACAAGGGAGGGCGGACATGAAGATACTGCTTACAGGTGCAAAGGGGCAATTAGGGCGTGAAGTCAGCCAACAACTGGATTCTGATTATCAAATAATCAGTACTGATATTGACCAACTTGATATTGCCAATTATGAACAAGTTAAAGCGTTATTTGAACAAACCAAGCCGGCTGCAGTGATTCATTGTGCTGCCTATACTCAGGTAGATCAGGCTGAAAGTGATTTTGACGGAGCCTATAAAATAAATGTGGCCGGTACAAGAAATTTGGCGGCTCAATGCCTGCAACATTATGCTCGGATGGTCTATATCAGTACCGATTATGTATTTGACGGTCAATCCAGCCAGAATTACCGGGAATACGATGCACCCAATCCCCTTAATGTTTATGGGAAAACGAAGCTTTGGGGTGAGGAAGTCATCCGGCAGCTGTTGGGACGCCATTATATTGTTCGGACAGCCTGGCTTTATGGTGCTGGACACAATTTTGTCAAGACCATGCTTTCTTTAGCGTCGGAAAAAGAATTGCTTCAGGTTGTTCATGATCAGATTGGTTCACCGACTTCAACGAAAGAACTTACGCAAGTCATTGAAAAACTCATGAAAACCGATGCCTATGGCACTTATCATGCTACCTGTAAGGGCAATTGCTCATGGTATGATTTTGCTTGTAAGATTTTTGAACTTACAGGCAAAAACGTTCGGGTTGAGCCTGTTAGTTCCGATGCTTTTGTACGCCCGGCAAAGCGTCCTAAGCGCTCTGTGTTAGATAACTACATGCTCCAAATGTCATTTGGAGATTCAATGCGTCATTGGGAGGAAGCCTTACAGGAATATTTACAGTCTATGGCCAGCGAATCGTGATCTAGGGGGAAGAAAATCGATTTCGTTGTCAACTAAAAAATGAAGTAAAAGGACCGTCCCCTGTATTTCAAGGGTGATCCTTGCTTCATAAAAAGATAAGACAAATTTTCCCTTTTAAGAAGGGGAAAATCTCGTGCGGCGTGAATATATATTTATGGTACGTAGCTGATATACTGGGGTGCGAGGTGTTCGAATGAGTAAAGACAATACAAGTGTAAGTTTGAATTCGGGTTTTACGTTTGATTGTACTCATTTGTATGGTGAAGGAAAAGTCACGCAGGCCGATTTGAGTGAGTTGTCAGATGCATTACAGCAAGCTCACCAGGCGATTAACCGGATGCGTGCTACCGGTGAAGTTCATGGCCATCTTTCCAAGGATGGTATTCCAGAGAAAGTCTTGTTTACCCAATTGCCTTATGTTGTCGAAGGGAATCTGAATTCGCCTCAGTCCATCGCCCGGCTGAAAAAGTTTGGCCAGGGCTTGCGTCATCAGGTGAATGCTGTCGTTTCGTTTGGCATAGGCGGGTCTTATTTAGGTAATAAAGTGTTATTTGATGTCCAATGTGGTGAATTTTGGAATTCTAAAAGCACTGCGGCCCGCAACGGCTATCCCAAATTGTATTTCAGTGGCAATAACATCGATCCGCGCAGGACGAGCGAACTTATTGCGCAGCTCCAGGACGACGCAGCTTGCGCGTTGTATGATTTGACCGCTAAGCCGTACCGGGTCACGCTGATTATAATTTCCAAATCAGGGTCTACTTTAGATACAATGGCGACCTTTATGGTGGTCTATCAAGCTTTGAAAAAATCACCCCTCATTCAAGTGGATGTTGTGGCAGTTACCGACCCGGCTCAAGGAGAGCAAGCCACGCTGCTGCAAAAACTAGCTACTGATCAAGGCTGGCCAACCTTTAGTGTTCCGGACGGTGTAGGTGGCCGGTTCAGTATCTTCTCGGAAGTAGGACTGATTACAGCCGCGTGCATTGGGTTTGATATTGAGCAATTTCTAGCTGGTGCAAGAGCGATGGATGAGGCGTGTCAGACTGAAAATCTCTGGCAAAATCCGGCCATGCTGAATGCGGCCCTAAAATATCTAGCGTCCGAAAAATATGGCCGCAATGCTGAAGTATTTATGCCTTATGCGGATTATCTAAAATCGGTTGCCGAGTGGTATATTCAGCTGTTAGCAGAATCGCTGGGCAAGCGATTTACGAAAGACGGGCAGGAGATTTTCTATGGCCGCACACCTATTGCCGCTGTGGGTACAACCGATATGCATGCTCAGACGCAGCAGCATCAGGATGGTAAAAAAGATAAAGTCATTCAGTTTGTAAAAATTGCCGATTGGGATGTTGATCCGATCATTCCAAATGTTTTTCCTGGAGTCGCTAAGCTGTCGGAAGTGTCCGCAATCCGGATGAGTGAGGCGCTGGATGTTGCGCGGGCGGCCAATGCCGAAGCACTGGCAGGCGATGGACGGTTCAATGCAACGTTTATTTTACCAACACTCAATGCTTTTCATCTTGGTGAATTACTTTATATGCTGGCACTTTCCGTGGTTTACGAGGGAGAGTTGGCCAATGTGGATGCTTTTGACCAACCAGGGGTTGAAGCGTATAAACGACTGATGGGACCTCGACTAAAAGCGCTAAAAGCTGATACAAAAAGATAAGATATTCCATTATAATCCTGTCAATTAATGACAGGATTTTCTTATATTGGTGTAGAAGATCATAAAGTATTCGTGAAATCAAAAAGGCGGTATAGAACTACATGATTGGGAGTATCAAAGAATTTATTGCAGATCTTCAGCCCAGGCAGCGGTTTCTGGCTGTTGCTATTATGGCAATACTATTTGTCGTGATTCTGAATTTTTTCCTGACACCCGAAGCTCCGGTGAATACGGCACAGATGGTTTTGCCAGTGAAAAATAAAGCTGCCGATCCACCGGTTATGCCTCAAGGGCATCAAGCTGAAGCTGTAGTCAAGGACCCCTTTGCGATTCCGCCTCAATATCAAAAAAAGGATGAGCCACCAGCGGTGAGTCAGCCGCAAGACAAGTCTTTCATGGCTGGAAACAATGAGAATAAAGCCATCCCCAACTTAACCGGAATAGTAGGCAGCGCCGATAAACAACTGGCTATTCTGGAGTATCAAACAGAAAGCAGAGCTTATCAAGTCAATGATGTCATTGGTCCGTACCGTATTACAGCAATCTATGATCAGTCTGTTGTCCTTGCCGGACCGAATGGCAATCAGACGTTAACGTTGGGAAGGTGGTAAGCTTGATGAAACGAATAAAAACATGTGTGTTGCTCTCATTATGGTTATTCCTATTTTCATCTTCAGTATTTGCAGCGGGAAATTCTCCTGTGAACATGAATATAACAAATGGTGAGGTTCGGGATGTACTGAGTGCCTTGGCGGCGGTAGGAGGCGTAAGTATTGTTGCGGATGATTCCGTATCCGGGAAAATCACGCTTCAATTAAACAATATTCCCTTTGATACGGCATTGGATATTGTAACCAAAACCAAAGGGCTTAGCTATCAAAGACTGGATAATGTTATTATTGTCAGTAACCCGGAACAAATGAATCGTGGGTTTGGCCAGATCAACATTTTTAAATTACAGTATGCTAAAGCCTCTGATATCGTCAATTTACTCGGTGTCGTTTTTAAAGACAGTTCATCTACGCAAAATCAGTCAACCGTGCCGACTTCATCGTCACAAGAGGCGAATAAGACGGTTATCAATACGAATGTTCAGTCCAACAGTCGTCTTAAGGTGGATGATGCAACTAACTCATTGATCTTTTCCGGTACACCTAGCGAAGTTGAGAAAATTCGCAAAATTTTAGCTGAGGTGGATGTCCCTTATCAACAGGTGTCTCTAGAAGCTCAGGTCGTAGCGATCAGCAATGATGCGGCCAAAAAACTCGGTGTGGAATGGGAATGGTCGAAAGGGCCGGTTTACCCCGATTATGAGTGGGATAGCACTAACAAAATGTGGAAAGTGACTCGTAACTCCTCGTTAACCAGTGACAGTAGTGATAGCAGTGATGATGGAACTGGCAGTTCTCCAGGAATTATCCAGTTCGGGCGCACCCCCGAAGGATTTTCCTATGAATTATACTATCAATTTACACTGAATGCATTGATTACCGACGGAAAGGCGAACGTTTTAGCCAAACCGAAAATTATGACTATCAATGGAAAAGAGGCTGTCATCAATATCGGCGGTGAAGTACCTATCCCTGTCGTTACAACAGCCAATAATACAACAACGTCGACCATTGAATACAAAGAAGCTGGCATTATTCTAAAATACACACCTAGGATTAATGCCGACGGCTATATTACAGCTACCGTACATACAGAAGTGAGTTCCCCGGTCTATGTAGAGGCTATGAAGGCCTATCGGTTCAACAAGCGTTCTGCGGATACCGAAGTCCGCTTAAAAGATGGTGAAACCATGGTGATCGGTGGCCTGATTGGCAAGGAGGAAGCGAAAAATTATAGCAAGGTTCCGTTCTTAGGGGATATTCCAATACTGGGTTCACTATTTAAAAATGTCAATAATACGAAAAATGAATCTGAAGTTGTGATCTTTTTGACAGCACACATTGTGAAATAAGGAGGAAACGGTCAATGCCTATCAAGATTTTAATCGCTGATGACCATATGCTATTGAGGAATGGAATCCGCAATGTTTTAGAGTTTGAAGCTGATTTGGCCGTTATTGGTGAGGCTGCTGACGGGGAGGAAGCGGTCGCAAGGGCAATCGCTTTAGTACCCGATATTATCCTGTTAGACATCAACATGCCTAAAATGAACGGGTTGGAAGTGACGAAAAAGCTGCGCAGCGAAAACCCGCAAATTAAGGTGATCGTCTTAACCATGCATGATGATGATAACTATGTGATTGAGGTGATTAAATCCGGTGCTGCCGGCTATCTGCTTAAAGATATTGAGCCCAGCATGCTGATCAAAGCCATTCATACTGTTTATGAAGGCGAATCCTTTATCTACCCAACACTGGCTAAAAAATTGTTTGGTGAAATTCATCGCCAAGAGGAACGGCAGCGAGAATCTGGTCCTATGGTGGAACGTCGTAAAGAAGAACGTCTGACATACCGGGAAATTGAAGTGTTGGAGTTGATTTGCCAAGGACTCAGTAATCATGATATTGCTCAGAAACTATTTTTGAGTGAGAAAACGGTTAAGAACCATCTCACCAATATCTTCCGCAAAATTAGTGTATCAGACCGGACGCAGGCGGTATTGTATGCGATTAAACACCGGATTGTATTTTTAGAGTAACCCGAAGGTAGTTCCGTGCGTATAATATCCTATCCCAGGCAAAGGGGGTAGGATATTTTGTATTTTACCTATACCATGAGTGTGATTTTAGTGTCACTGGCTATGTTTGGTGTTTGGTGCTTCATCAAGGACTTATGGAGCTGGCTGCTTCGGCCGCAGCTTTTGCCGGTACCTAGTGTAACGTTCCTTCTTCTTGTTCAGAATATGGAACAGGAAGTGGAAGGTGTTGTGCGCTATTTGATGCGGGAGATGGCAGACACTGATGTAGAATGTGATGCTGTAGTGGTGGATTGCAATTCGGATGATCTGACGGCAGTCATTTTGACCAGACTGGTTTATGAGTTGCCAGGACTGCAAGTATGCAGGATGCCGGAAGGGGCTCGCTCCGTTGGTACAGCACTGCCGCTTTGCCGGGGTTCGGTGATCCATGTTATGGACATGGTCCATCGGCTTAATAGTGACGAATTCATGATTACCGTTTGCAACATTCTGCAGCGTGATCTTCAGGAGTTTGCGATTCGGCAGCGTGATTAGGAGTTGCGCTTTAGGGCCAAAATCTCATAAATGACATCAATTAATTTTGTGGCAATACCGGCAATGGCCGGATAATTTTCCGGATTTTCTCTCAGCGTTTGCCGGTTGGCGGCCTGGTTCATCACCAAACGGGCGTGCTGAAGATGGCGGTGAATGGTCACAGTCGACCAAATGACCGGCAGCTCAGTACCGCCCGTTAATATTAGGGTGGACCGATAGGGCGGCTGTTGGTTGTTTGTGACAGCCGTAATGGCCAATAAATTCACATAGCCGGTACAGGTATCGCCGCTGATTTTGGGTTGGCGAACTTTAACCGGAACCAGGACAAGCCCGGGAGCCAACGGTAAGGGTTGGAGAATGGCACGCTGGGTGATTTGGGCGGTATAGGCTCTAAGGGCGATCAAATCGGTGGTACTGCTGCGCGCCAGACGTTTGATGACCGTATGAATCGTTGTGCCGGTAGGTGTGGACTTCCCGGTGGTCGAAATGATAACAGCCTGATCACCGTGAGGTGTATAGCTGGGAATGATCGCTGCAATTTGATCATTTGGAAGGATTCTGTGGGACATAAATAAAACTCCTTATCAGAACATATGTTCGATTTTGGTTTTATATTATCAAATATTTGGGAAGGCTGCAAGAGGCGAATTTCCTTCAGATAAACTTTTTCAGGCTGATAAGAGTAGCAGGAAAATAAATATTAATGACGAAACAGGTAATAATATTCCATGATTGGGAATAATGGTAAAATTGTGATTCAAAAAAGGAGGAATGCATGTGGCATACGGTAAACCGGAATCAGGCAGTGTTCAAGCTACTCAGCTCGAGCAGCTTCTTATCTGGCTGCGCGAGGATTTAATGGGTGAACTGCAGGCAATCAATCAGTACCAAGCACATATTGACAATATCGATAATGCTGAGATCAAAGATTTGCTTTCTCATATCCGTGATGATGAAAAAGAGCATGTCGCTGAAATTACGCATCTGATTTCCCGAATTGATGCAATTCAACGGGATAAATTCCTCAATGATCATACTGCAGCACCTGAAGAGCGTGTCGGCAGTGAAGGTCAGGATGACAAAATTCCAACGATTGGCAGCATGTTTGGCCAAAAATAAGACATGAACATAGTCTTTAAGGAGGGATACTTGTGGATTTCTTGGATCGCAACGCTGCACCCTTGACCGATGCTGAGTGGGGACGCATCGATGATGCTGTGATCAGTACTGCCCGGCGCACCTTAGTGGCCCGTCGTGTGATTGATGTACTGGGACCATTGGGTTCAGGGGTATATAGCATTCCGTATTCGGTATTTAGCGGCAAATCACCGACCGGTATTGATATGGTGGGTGAGAATGAAGATTTTGTGGTAGAAGCCAGCAGACGGGCAACCATTAATCTGCCTATTCTTTATAAAGATTTTAAAATTATGTGGCGTGATGTTGAAGCGGACCGTCATTTAGGCTTGCCTATTGATGTCAGCACAGCAGCCGTAGCCGGCAATTTTGTTGCCGTACAGGAAGATAACCTGATTTTCAACGGTAACACGGAATTGGGCCATGATGGCTTATTTACGGTAAAAGACCGTCAAACCATTGCGATCAGTGACTGGAATGAACCAGGCGCAGCCTTGGCCGATGTTGTGAAAGCAGTAGGAGCATTGAGTCAAGCCGGTCATTATGGGCCTTACGCTATGGTCGTCAGTCCAATCCTGTTTGGCCGCATGGTGCGTGTGTTTGGCAACACCGGCATGTTAGAGCTTGATCAAGTCAAAGCACTAATCTCCGGCGGTGTGCACTACTCTAATGTCATCAGCGGATCCAAAGCCGTTGTCATTGCTACCGGTTCACAAAACCTGAACCTGGCTTTAGGGCAAGACATGGTTACCGCCTACATGGGACCAACCAGCATGAACCACGTTTTCCGCGTACTGGAAACCGTTGCTCTCTTAGTACGTCGTCCAGATGCGATCTGTACAATCGAATAACCCGATCAAAACCAAGCGCGATAGCTATCGCGCTTTTTTTGTTGTATAATTTGTGTGAGATGAAATGATGTTTAACCGCAGAGTACGCAGAGGGCGCAGAGTGGTAAAGTGAAATTAGAGGAAAGGAGGGGAATGCTTATTAGAAATGAGCATTTAAAAAATTTAACGAGCCAGGTAATCGGAGCTGCTATGGAAGTTCATAGTATTCTTGGCCCGGGTTATTTGGAAAGTGTATATGAAGAAGCTCTTTCGGTAGAGTTGAGTTTACGCCAAATTCCCTTTAAGCGCCAAAAAATCATTAAGTTGAGCTACAAAGATTATGCTGTTGGTGAAAGTAGATTAGATTTACTTGTCAATAAGATTCTTATTGTTGAGTTGAAAGCAGTAGAGAATATTTCAAGTATACCTACGGCCCAAGTTCTCTCCTATTTAAAAACAACAGGGCTTTATCTTGGAATTATTATTAACTTTAATGTTGTAAGTCTTCGGACTGGCATAAAACGAGTGATACAATCTTCAAATTATAACAATTTTTCGTAATCCTCTGCGATCTCTGCGTACTCTGCGGTTAATAATTTTGAGGTGAATGATGGGGATTTTGAAAGTGGAAGGCCTGGAGAAGGCTTTTGGGATAGAGACGTTATTTTCAGGGGTTAGTTTTGAAGTCCGGCGTGGGGATAAAGTCGGGCTCATTGGGGCGAATGGAACCGGGAAGACGACGCTGATGCGTTGTTTGATGGGGCTTTCGGAGGCTGATGCAGGACATATTCGCCTGCCGCAGGGCGAGAATATCGGTTATGTTGAGCAGGAAGCGGCCTTGGGAAACGGTGCTTTGCAGGAGGAATTAGGCAGTGCCTTTCGCGATGTATTGGGCTGGCAGGCTGAGATGAGCGGTCTGGAGCAGGTGATTGCTGCCGAACAGGATGAAGCCCGGCTGGAAGGATTAATGAAGCAATATTCGGCTATTGTAGAACGCTTTGAACGGGCAGGCGGCTATGATGTTGAAAGCACCATCCGGCGGGTCGCTTTTGGATTGGGTTTTACCGATGAGGATTTACAGCGCAGTGTCAGTGCGTTTTCCGGTGGCCAGAAAACACGGATTTGTCTGGCCAAAGCACTCATCCGTCAGCCTGATTTTCTGTTTTTAGATGAGCCGACCAACCATTTAGATATTGGCATGGTGGAGTGGCTGGAGGATTTCCTGGTCAGTTATTCCGGAGGTGTGCTCATTATCTCCCATGACCGTTTCTTTTTGGACAAGGTTGCCGGAAGAATACTGGAGCTAGAGGGCGGCTCTGTGACTGCCTATAATGGCAATTACACAACCTATTTGGGATTGAAAGCCGAAAGAATGGCTGCATTGGAAAGTGCGTTTGAAAAGCAGCAAGAGCGGATTGCTCAGACCGAGGAATATATCCGGCGGTATAAAGCCGGGATTAAATCCAAGCAGGCCAGAGGGCGTGAAAAACAATTAAACCGCTTGGAGCGTATTGTGTTGCCGCCTGAAAGCGCCAGGTTTAACTTTTTTGCTTTTAACCCACCCAGTGAATGCGCGGAACGGGTCGCCGAGCTGGAGGAGGTTTCGGCTGCATATGGTTCGCGCACGGTATTTGACAAGCTATCCCTTTTGGTTCGACGGGGGGATGGAGTGGCACTGGTTGGTCCCAATGGCGCCGGTAAAACCACCTTGCTGAAGCTGCTGACAGGTGACTTAACCCCAACCGGGGGCCGGGTCAAGCTGGGCAGCCGGGTACGGACCGGCTATTTTTCCCAGCAGCACGAAGGACTAAATTCTGAAAATCGACTCATTGATGAGATTATGCAGGACTATGGGCTGAGCGAAGACAGAGCCCGGCACTATTTAGGCGCCTTTCTCTTTAGCGGGGATGATGTTTTTAAAATTATCCGCGACCTTAGCGGAGGTGAAAAATCCCGGCTGGCCTTCTTAAAGCTCATGCTGACCGGAGCGAATTTCCTGGTGTTGGATGAACCGACCAACCATTTGGATATCCCGGCAAAAGAAGCGGTCGAGGAAGCCATCATGAGCTATCCCGGTACCTTTATCACGGTATCCCATGACCGTTATTTTTTAGATAAAGTCGCCAATTGCATTGTTGAACTGGCGGATGGCCGGTTGACTGAATATGGCGGAAATTATAGCTATTATCGTGAGCGTAAGCTGGCTGAGGAAAAGTCTGCTCAAATCCTGGATAAACAGCCGGCAAAAGTTGCTGAGGAACCGAAGAAGGGAAAACCACGCCAACAGCGTCCTCAGGATAAAGAAAAGCTGGCTAAAAAGCTGGAAGGCGAGATTGCCATGCTGGAGGTAGAGCTCAAAGCGGTTGAATTCCAGCTGAATGATCCGGCCAGCCACGCCGACCCGGCTGCCAGCCAGGCCCTGGCTGATCAACATGCTCGTTTGCAGAACGAGCTCAATGCCAAATATGACGAATGGCTGGAAGTCCAATAAGATGCGAATTATTCTAACCGCAGAGGACGCAGAGACCGCAGAGTGGTTAAAAGATTTCATAGCGAGATATTTATCGCGCTTTATTTTTCTTCCCTCTGCGTCCTTTGCACCCTCTGCGGTTAAATCGTCTTCTTTTATATTTAGTCAAGCCGACTGGCGCATTGAGTTGTGCTTAGTCGGCTTTTGCTGTTTGGAGGCCTGGGCTTTATAGTGGTGTCAGCGCGAATTTAGAGAAACCGGTTTCTCACTGTCAGGTGAGAAAAGTGGATGTACAACAATTAGTGGAAAAAGCTCAGACTGGGGATTTACAGGCTTTTGAACAAGTTTGCCGTCAATTTGCCAAGCTGGTGCATAAGCAGGCTTTGCAGGCTCATTTAGGGACTATCCGGGAAGATGCCATGGCTGAGGGCTGGCTGGCTTTAGCTGAGGCTATAATTGGCTACAATCCGGCAACAGGCGTTCCTTTTGCCGGCTATGCCGAAAGCAAAGTGAAGTTTGCCCTCTGGAATTTATTTAAACGTGAACGCCGCCGCTGGCAGCAGGAAGTGACGCTGGAAGGGACTGCCGATGATGAGGAGGGCGGCGCGTCCTGGTTAGAGAGTTTGCCTGCTCCGGAACATACTGAGGAGCAGGTGGTCAGCAAGCTGATGACTAGCCAAATGCTCTCATTATTGAATGATTTGCCGGAACGGCAGCGGCAGGCAATTATCTTAACGGTTGTCCAGCAAAAGAAGCTTCATGAAGCCGCAAGCCGGCTGCAGGTCACCCCCCAGGCTGTCCATCATTTGCGGCAGCGCGGGTTAGCCCGTTTAAAACAGCTTTGTGCCGGAATGTATGAGAGTGAGAGGGGGTGAGCATATGGCAATCGTTCAAGCACCGCAGAATTCACGGTTGATTGTGAAGGTTCAGACCGGCACTAGTACCACGGGCAGTGCTGTTTACCGCCAGCGTTCCTTTAATAATCTTAAGCCGGGAGCAGCGGACAGTGATGTGCATGCAGTCGGTTTGGCTTTAGGCGAACTGCAAATCCATCCGGTTGAGGCCATTGGCCGGATTGATGACACTCAACTGATTGATCAGTAGTCTGGCAGTCAACTGATTTTTGATGAAAGGAGGCGTTACCGATGGATAAAACGTTAGAGCTGGTTTTTCGTAATGCGGCGGGCAAAGAAGTGACCATCAGCCTGGCTGATCCGAAAGAGGATTTGACCAAAGCCCAAGTCGATGCTGTCATGGAGGACATTATCAGCCGTAGTGTTTTCACCAGCAAGACTGGCGATCTGACCCAAATCGTGGAGTCCCGCATCCGTACCCGTGATGCGGTCGTATTGGCTTAGGCGAGGGGGAAGAGCATATGGAACAATTGCTGGCTGATGCGGCTAATTACGGCTTTGCCATGGTGATCTCGCTCTACTTGCTGGTCCGGATTGAAGGCAAGCTGGAGCAGCTCACTATCAGTATCAACGAGTTAACCAAAGTGATAGCAGGCAAGCTGTAAAAGAACACCCCGGAGCATGGCTCCGGGGTGTCTTGCGTGGAAGAATGGATATTTAACCGCAGAGTAACGCAGCGGTCGCAGAGTAGATAAGAAATTTATCTCAATAATTATTGCATAGAATTTATCTTTTACGTTCCCTCTGCGTTCTCTGCGTACTCTGCGGTTTTAAAACAGTTACTTATTTAACTCTTCCAGCGCGCGGGCGAGTTGATCGGGACAGGACGTTGGTTTGCCGCTGCAGGTGATGCCTTTGAGGCGTTTGATGACCTCTTCGACAGGCATGCCTTCGACCAGCTTGCTGATGGCTTCCAGGTTGCCCGGACAGCCTCGGTCAAATTTGACACTTTTAACAATGCCGTTTTCCACTTCGAAATTGATGCCTTTGGAACAGACTCCGCTTGTATCGTAATGGCTCATTATTTCGCTCCTTTTTTGTAGATTCATTATTAGTATATGATACAGTTTATTAACATTTTATTGATTTCGTCAACAATTGTAAATAGTCCGGTTGAAGATAGAGGGAAAACCTGTTTGGTCTGGCGAATAAAGCATAGGATGCCAGACGCCAAGTTAAAGGAGTACGTGCGTGGAACAGTTAGCAGGAATTGTTGAGAATATTGTTTTTCAAAATGATGAAGGCACTTTTGCCGTATTTAAAATAAAACCCAATGAAGACCGCAGTCCGGTGACTGTTGTGGGCAATATGCCGGCACCGCTCTTAGGTGAACAGCTGGAATTGACTGGTGACTGGGTTGAGCACAGCAAATTCGGCCAGCAGTTTAAGGTGGCTTCCTGGAAACGGATTGCGCCAACCAGTGTAAAGGGCATAGAACGTTTTCTGGCTTCAGGGGCTATCAAAGGAATTGGTCCGGCTATGGCGGCCCGGCTGGTCAAACATTTTGGCATTCAGACGTTGGAAGTGATGGAGTTTAAGCCTCATCGCCTGGTTGAAGTCGAAGGAATTGGCAGCAAAAAGGCCGATGTGATTCACCAGGCTTATATGGAGCAGGCCGAAATGCGCGAACTCATGCTGTTTTTAGAAATGAACGGCGTGTCAGGCGGTTATGCCGGGAAGATCTTTGCCCAATATGGCTCCTTTGCTATTTCCGTACTCCAAGAGAACCCTTACCGGCTGGCTGAGGAAGTATCCGGGATTGGATTTCGCACAGCCGATCAGATTGCCATGTCGATGGGGCTGGAACGTACTCATCCGGATCGGATTGCAGCGGGGGTCAACTTTGCTTTGCTGCAGATTGCCCAGGCCGGACATTGCTGTGTGCCGGAGGAGACTTTAGTGGAGCAGACTGCCAAGTTGCTGTTGACAGAACGTAATGAAGTTGCAGCGCGTCTTAAGCAACTGCTCAAAGAGGAACGGCTGTGTGTGGAAGATTTTCACGGGATGACCTTGATTTATCCCCGCCATTTATATCATGCGGAAAAAAATACTGCTCAGCGGCTATTAAAGCTTCAGGATAAAGCCCGTCCGGCCAAGGATGATGACTTTGAGGGCTTGGTGACTCAGTGGGAACGAACAGCCAAATTGGTGCTGGCAGCCAGTCAGCGGGAGGCTGTCGTTTCAGCTTTAACCCATGGCGTCCTGGTGTTAACGGGCGGGCCGGGGACTGGGAAAACAACGGTAGTGAAAGGCATGCTGGCCGTATTAGAGGCCCAGGGTTTTCAAATTCTCCTGGGAGCTCCGACCGGTCGTGCCGCTAAACGGCTCAGCGAAGCAACTGGGCGGGAAGCGGTTACCATCCATCGATTGCTGGAAGCAACCGGTGGAGGTGAAGGGACACCAAAGTTTGTCCGCAATGAAGATGAACCGTTGGATGCCGATGTCTTGATTATTGATGAGGTTTCAATGATGGACATCGTATTGATGAATTGCTTTTTGCGGGCTGTGCCGGACGGCTGCCGGGTCATTCTGGTTGGCGATGTCGATCAATTACCGGCGGTCGGTCCTGGCTCAGTCTTAAAAGATATCATCCGGTCAGAAACCATTCCCATGGTGCGCTTGACCGAGGTCTTCCGCCAAGCAGGCGAAAGTATGATTGTTCAGAATGCCCATCGCATTAACCGAGGCATGCTGCCGGACTGCAACAGCCTGGACTTTCAATTTATCGAACTGCCCTCCAGCTTGGCTGTTGCTGGGGCCATTGTGGAAACCTGCCGTGAAAAATTGACGGCAGAAGGCTTTGATGTTTGGCGTGATGTGCAGGTGCTCTCCCCCATGCACCGTCAGGATTGTGGGGTAGAAAACCTGAATAGGCTGTTGCAGCAAGCCCTTAATCCGGAAAGGGAAGGCGAACCGATTGTAAGCGGTGTTCACCAAACCTTCCGGTTGCACGATAAAGTCATGCAGATGAAAAATAATTACCAAAAAAATGTCTTCAATGGGGACATTGGCTTCATTGTGGAATTAGAGGCCGGTAAAGTCAAAGTCGCTTATCCGGACAACCCGGTATGGTACGAAAAAAATGAATTGGACGAGCTTCAACTGGCCTACGCCATGAGTGTGCATAAAAGCCAGGGCAGTGAATATCCGGTGGTGGTGATGCCGCTCATTCCCGGACATCATGTCATGCTGCAGCGCAATCTGTTGTATACTGCGGTTACGCGGGCTAAAGAAAGGGTCATTCTAATGGGAACAAAAAGCGCTCTCAACACAGCCGTCATGAATGACCGTACCAAACGGCGCTATTCCCTGCTGGCCGAACGGCTGCGCGGGGAAAGTCTCAGCGATTAATCCCGGAAAGGTGAGGATGGGATTGAATTCTCTAAAGTCTGCCATACTGGATCTGCTGTATCCACCCAAATGCCCGGTCTGCAAAGCAGGCGTTCAAGTTCATGGGCAGTGGTGTTCAGCCTGTTTGACACAAGTTTTGGCTGTTCGGGAAATCAATTTGGCTGCTCACCGAATTTATGATTTGGATACCTGCATCGTCCTCTGTGACTATGTGCAGGGCGCAAAAAAGGTCATTCAAGGCATTAAGTTTCAGGGTGACTTGAAATATATTGCCTGCCTGCATTGGCTGCTTGACCGCTATTTGCCACTGCAGCGGTTTGACGGGATTGAATGCGTCCTTCCGGTTCCGTTGCATCGCGATCGCCTGCAGATTCGGGGATACAACCAATCCGAGAAAATTTTTCGCGAATGGATGCTGGAGAAAAGGTATAGCTGGATTGCCGATACTTTGATTCGCTGCCGCGCAACAGAACCGCTTTGGGATTTACCCTTGTTAGAAAGACGTCGTAATATCAAAAGAGCTTTTCAGGTTGTGCGCCCGGAAGTCGTTAACGGTAAAACCGTCCTACTTGTCGATGACATCTTCACGAGCGGGACAACCATGAACGAATGTGCTAAGGTGTTGAAACAGGCAGGTGCAGCCATAGTTCATGGCTTGGCCATTGCCAGTAGTGCCAACTGAGAATTTCGCCAACAGAACACTTGTTTGTCGTGCGGGGCTATGCTATAATCATATTACATTCTTACGAAAATCAAAAAAGCGCGATACCATCGCGCTTAAAATATCGTAACCCTCTGTGACCGGGTACTCTGTGGTTCAAAAAAATCGTCCTATC
Source organism: uncultured Selenomonadales bacterium (assembly GCA_946407015.1). GTDB lineage: Bacteria > Bacillota > Negativicutes > DSM-1736 > Dendrosporobacteraceae > CAMJML01. The sequence goes on from CAMJML010000019.1 coordinate 26,900, forward strand.
CCAACGCTTCAATAAATGCCCGGACTACATCAGGATCAAATGCTGTTCCGGAGAGACTGAATAATTCCCTGACGGCTTCGCCTTTGGTTTTTTCCCAATTTTGGGTACAGGGATTAATAAAGCGGTCGTAATGATTGACGACAGCGATAATTCTGGCTCCCAGCGGGATATTTACCCCTTTGAGCCGTTTGGGATACCCTGTTCCGTCCCAGCGTTCATGATGATAACGGATATAAGGGATGAGTTCCTGGCAGGGGGCCATGTTTTCCAGCATATAACTCCCGGCATTGCAATGATTTTTGAAAATGCTCATTTCACGGGTGGATAAATAAGGTAATTTCGCTAAAACGGCATTAGGAACAGTCACATGACCTAAGTCATGCAACAGGGCCGCGACCCGAATGCGCTCTATTTCTTCACGGGGCAAGCGCATTTTTGCCGCAGTACTCACGGCATAGTTAGCGACTTGCTGACTGTGTAAATAAAGTTTGGCACTTTTCAGTTGGATTAGTTGCAATAAATTCGCAATTATCTCATTCATTTCTTCCGTTCCGCCAGCATAGGTTTCAGGATCCTGCATCAGTGTCAGCATAAGCACGCAAAACTGCCTTTCATCATATAGTGCGGTATATTTAAATTAGCCATAAACCGACATAATCCTGCCGGTTTGATGAAAAAAAGTGTAGATTATTTTGCAAATATTTCAAATATAGTTATTTCAAAGCGATTCGATTGTCGTTATAATAGAGATAAGGTCTGAATTGGATCAGTATGCTGATGGTGTGCAATTATGGATAGAATTTGATCTGGGGGGCAGGATTATGGGGCTTGGCTATTGTAGTGAGTGCGGAAAATTGTATCTAGAAAATACGAGTGGCTTATGTCCGCAATGTTATGAGTTAGAAGAATTTGAAGAATTGAAGATTGTCGATTTTTTGCGGGAAAAAGGCAAAGCCTCCATTGAGCAGATTTGCAAAGCCACAGGCGTAAAGGAAAAAACTGTGCTGCGCATGATGAAACGTGGTCGTTTTAAAGGTGATTTCGAGATTACCCATCCGTGCGAGAGTTGTGGAGAGCTAATTAGTGAAGGGCGCCTGTGTGCAAAATGTAGCAAGAATATCCTCGATCAAGTAAAAACAAGTGAATCTCCCAAACAAGAAGAGCGATCAGGCGTACGAGTATACAGTCGGGATATTCTTAAAAATAAATAAGATAATGTTTAATAAGGCGTAATAGTGAGAAAACAGAATAAAAATAGACTAAATGAACAAAAATTAAAGAATAAGACGTTAAAGTGAGGATTAATATCCTCGCTTTTTTTGACGATATTACTATCAGGAAAAACCCAAAAGTGGGGGTATAGCGATGATTATTTCGGGAAAACAAATTCAAAACATTCTTAAAGCCTATGGTGATAGCAAGCCGATAAAAAATACAAAAGCTGAAAAAACTGGGACAGCTCAACAAAAAGATGAGGTCGTTTTATCTACGCAGGCTCAGGAGTTTGCCCATATTTTGCAAAAAATTAAAAACATGCCGGATGTTCGTGAAGAAAAGGTTCAAGAACTGACTCAGCGCATTCAATCTGGCGAATATCATATAGAGGCTAAAGAGGTTGCTGATAAAATGATTGGTCGCGTATTAGCAGATAAAATACAATAGGAAGGGCGAGTTAAAACATGTGGGAGCGACTGATTGGTGTATTAGCAAAGATGTTGGAGTTATATCAGGCTCTTTTGGTGATCAGCAAGCAAAAGCATGATATTTTAGTAAGTGCAAAGGCAGTAGAGCTTGAGGCCATTACTAAGCAAGAGGAATTGCTTATTGTCCAAATTGGAAAAATCGAAACGGCCCGCGAGAATGCAATACAGGAAATTATTGATGCGAATAAAATTGTTGAGGATCATTTGACAGTTTCTAGACTGGCTCAATTAGCTGAAGAACCTTTTGGTGTACAGTTAAGTGAGTTATTGGAGAAGCTTCAACAAGTGACTGCCGAATTGGTAAGAATGAATCAAATTAACACAAAGTTAATTGAGCAGTCTTTATCCTATATTAATTTTAACCTTAATTTGTTAACCCAGAATACAATTGGGCCGACCTATGCGGCAAAAGGCCAGCAATCGCAGGCTTCGCCTAATCGTGCAATGCTGGACCGAAAAGTATAAACAAACATGTTATTGGAGTGGTGAAATGAGATCGACATTTGCAGGCTTAAATACAGTTGTAAGAGGTTTATATGCACAACAGGTCTCTTTAGATACCGTGGGACATAATATTTCCAATGCCGGTACAGACGGATATTCCCGGCAATTGGTCAATTTAGCAGCAACCAAACCGCAGACAATCTTTGGCGGTTATGCGAGCTATGAAGTTGGTACCGGCGTCAATGTTACCTCAATTGTGCGAGCACGCGATACTTTTGTGGACAGGCAGTATTGGAAAGAATCATCTTCATTGGGTTATGGTCAGACGATGGAAGAAATGCTCGGGAAAATTGAAGGGGCATTTAGTGAACCGACTGAAACGGGGATGCAATCCGTACTAAATCAGTTCTGGAGCTCATGGCAAACTTTGGCTGTGAATGCGGCAGATAGCGGTGCGAGGGCAGCAGTTCGTGAGCGCGGTGTTGAATTGGTTGATGCCATTCAACATACTGCACAGCAACTTAAAGATATGGTGACGGATATAAATTCTGTTTTAGAAATTAATGTAAATACAATCAATCAGATTACATCCGAAGTCTATAGCTTAAATAAACAAATCGTAAATATTGAAGTTGGCGGATTAAATCATGCCAATGATTTGCGCGACCGACGGGATTTGTTAATGGATCAGTTGACCAAATTGACAAATGCCAATATTACAGAAGATCAATATGGCAATTATACAGTTCAAGTGAACGGGCTGGTTTTGGTTGACGGAAATGGGGTTACTAAGCTTGCAACAACCAAAACTATGGATGCTGATTATGGCTATGAAGTAAAAAATATCGTAGTTGCCGGTACTAATCAGGCTGTTTCTTTTACAAATGGTGAAATCAAGGGGTTGTTGGATTCCCGTGATTCGACTGATAATGGGGTGAAAAGTTATCTCAATAGTTTATCGACAATGAGCCAGTTTTTACTCCAAGAATTTAATCAGGTCCATCGTTCAGGATATGGAACAGATAATAGCACAGGCATTAATTTCTTCGGTGATGGCGGAACCAATCCAGATTATAATGATCCGGCTGTTATAGCCGGCTTTACAAACAAGAATGATTGGATCGCCGCTCTAAAAGTAAATCCTGATTTATTTGATTCAGCCAATGGACTTGCGAAGATTGCAGCTAAAACCTCGGTAAATAGTATTGCTGTAATTCAGAGTGACGCAACGGCCGGTACTGCAACAGTAAGTGCAACAGGCAGCTATACGGGGGGCGTTAATGCTACATCGGTCACTGTTAGAGTTTTAACGGTCGGTGGTTCGCAGGATGTTGCTACATTTGAGTATTCTACGGATGGAGGCACTACCTGGAGTACACCCGTGAACGCAGGAGATTCGTTTACAGTGAAAGGGCTTACTGTCAATATCGATATTCTTGCGGCGGCTGGCAATTCAGCCGGTGATACGTATACTTTCTCATTATCTCAAGGGAATAATGCCAGTGGTGACAATGCTGTTTTGTTAAGTAACCGGTTGAAAATTGACACAAGTCTTAATCTTGGTGGAGCTTCGCTGGAAACCTACTATTCATCCATGATTGGGGCATTAGGAATTCAAAAACAAAATGCAGCTCGCCTTACCGATAATCAGCAAACACTCGTGGATCAAATCAATAACTGGCGTGAATCTACTAAGGGTGTTAATATGGATGAAGAAATGACCAATATGATTCGTTTTCAGCAAGGCTATAATGCGGCTGCTAGAATTTTAACTTCGATGGATGAAATGCTGGATAAATTAATCAATGGAACTGGGATTGTAGGGAGGTAAGTGATAAACTGTGCGGATAACAAATAATATTATTACGTATAATTTTTTGACAAGCTTAAATAAATCATTAGAACGGCAGAACGCTATTCAAGAGCAATTATCGGACGGTAAGGCTATCCATCGACCTTCTGATGATCCCGTTAAGGCGATAAGAAGCTTGCGTTTTAATTCTAATTTGACCCAAAATGAACAGTTTACCCAAAATCTGAAAGATGCTCAATCTTGGATGCAGACGACGGATGGGGTTATGTCGGATTTGAGTTCTATAATGATTAACATCAAAGAGCTTGTTGTTGACGCGAGTAATGGTACCAATCCTGAGGATGCAATTAAGACGATTGGAAAGTCAGTGGATAATCTAATCAATCAAGTTGTTACTCTCGGCAATACAAAAATTGGTGATCGTTATGTTTTCTCCGGTCAATTAGATAAAACCCAACCATTTACTCGTAATGGTGATGTTATTACATATAGCGGCGATAACGAAAAGATCTCAATGCCAATTCAGCCTGGAGCTACTGCACCAACACGTGATAGTATTAATTTAACAGGTGTTGATGTTTTTGGTGCTGGAGGTGTTGAAATACTAAATCACCTTATGGAAATCAAACAGCATTTAGATGGTGGAACAAAAGCAGACCAAGACTGGCTTAAGACGACCGGTCTTGATTATCTAGATGCTGACCATGCCAGTGTTCTTCAAAGCCAGACCGAATTAGGAACCCGTATGTCGGCTTATGATATGGCACTCAATATTATGCAAAATCAAAACGTGATTATTACCAGTGATGTTGCAGCAAATGAAGATCTAGATATTCCGAGGGCGATTATAGATTTTAAAAATAGTGAGAGTGTTTATAAGACGGCACTATCTGTAGGGGCACGGATTATGCTTCCATCTTTGGTTGATTTTTTACGATAGTAAAGAAGGACTGATACTCTTATGCTGAAACTGAATATTTCACAACAGCCCGCTAAGTTGGAGCTTAACATTACCAATCCTATGTTAAATTTAAAAACTAAAGCACCTAAGCTCAATTTGTCCACCGAACCGGCTATTGTTGAGATTCGTCAAATTAAGGGAAAACTTGAGATTGATCAGTATCCGTGCCGGTATTCAATCGGATTTAGAAATAATGCTGATTTTTCTTCTGACGCGGCGCAAGAAGGAAAGCGTATTGTGCTAGAAACAATTGGCCGGATTGCAGCCGAGGGAAATCGACTGGCGAATATTGAAAGTGGTGAAAATGCAATAGCCAACATTGCCACTGAGTCGAATTTTCCTGAGAGCCCCGATATTACATGGGGTAGGATCGAATTGCCTAATTTTTATTATGAGCCAGGAAAAATAGAATTTAATCCGGTGAGAGGAAAGCTCAAGCTTGAACTTGATCGGGGAACTGTGGATGTCCAATTGCAAAGAGGAGAAGTTCATGGGACTATGGCTCAATATCAAAAATTACGATTTTGGACCACTGAAGGCAAGTATGATATGATGGTATAAGAGAAGAGGTTCAATATGATTATAGAATCAACACGTTTGGGTAAACTGGACATTGAGGATCACAATGTTATTCAATTTCCGCATGGAATTCCCGGTTTCCCGGATGAAAAAGAGTTTGTTTTACTACCATGTGAACCGGATAGTCCATTTGCTTATATGCAAGCAGTAGCGGAACCTAATTTGACTTTTCTCGTTGTTGAGCCGTTCACATTCTTTAATGATTATGAGTTTACTCTAGATGATCAAATAACAGACGATTTAAAATTAAGCGATGAGAAACTTCCGCAGATTTTCAATATTGTTACTGTACCGGAAAAAGCCGAAGAAATGACTGTCAATTTGTTGGCTCCCATTGTTATGAATCTGCACGATCGTATCGCTCAGCAGGTTGTTTTAGAGAAGGTGCCTTTTACTACGCGTCACCGACTGTTTCCTAGCGGTTTTCCTGAAGCCGATCGCAAAGGAGGCAGATAGACGATGCTGGCTCTTACACGTAAGTCAGGTGAAAGAATTGTAGTTAGCGAAAACATTGTGATTACTGTGGTCGATATTAAAGGTGACAGTGTTCGATTGGCTATTGACGCACCCCGTGAAATAAAAATCTATCGGGGAGAGATATTTGATTCAATTGTTACTGAAAATAAACAGGCTGCGGTAGCTGATATTCAAAAATTGGATTTTATTAAGGGTTTTGGTAATAAAAAATAAAAAAATACGGCGGTTATTGCCGTATTTTTTTATTTTTTGCTAAAGTTTTTTGGCCTCAGTACCGATAAAATAATTAAAGAATGTGATAAGAGGTGTAGCTATGTCTATTAGTGCAAATGTTAATATAACGCAAAATCTTTTGCAAACTAGCCGTAATACTACCCAAAGTGAAGTTCCTCAGGCTGTAGATAAGAACGAAAAAGTTTCCAAAACGCTCAGTAAGGATGAGATGGAAAAACTAACAAGCGAAATGACTCGCTTTATGGAAATGATTAACAGTGATATCCAATTTCAGCTTCATGAAAAAACGAAACAGTTGATTGTTCAAGTTGTTGATATGCGCGATGGGAAGGTCCTTAAAGAATTTCCTCCGCACGAACTTTTGGATACCATGGCTAAAATACAAGAGTATGTAGGCCTTTTATTGGATAAAAAAGCTTAATCAATGCGAATTAGGGAGGGGTATATAGATGGCAATACGTACATATGGATTGAGTGGGTCCGGGATCGACGTTGATCAAATGGTTAAGGATCTTATGAAAGCCCGGCGGGCGCAATATGATAACCTTTATCAAAAGAAGACTTTAGCGGAATGGAAGAAAACTGATTACAGCAGCATATATTCTCAATTGAAAGATTTTCGGAATAATACACTTTTTAACTATAAGCTTCAGTCAACATCTACTCCAAAGAAGGTTTCAGGAACAAATGACAGTGCGGTTACTGCAACGGCTAATGCCGACGCCTTAAATATGACACATCAGATAAAAGTGGATCAGGTAGCTTCTGGAGTTCAAAAAACCAGTACAGCCGGTATTTCGGTCGGTACGGATAAGACTTCGATCCGCAGCCAATTTGGCCTAGGGACGGGCGCTACGCCGTTTCTAATCACAATTAATGATGGAACAAAAAGCAAGGATGTACTAGTAGACCCTGATCAGAGTATCTATGATTTAGTTAGCAATATCAATAAATTGGGATTGAATGTTCAAGCCAATTATGATGCTACGCTGGATCGCTTTTTTATCGGAAATACAACGAAAGGTGCAAATACGGCCCTTGATTTTACATCGAGCGGCATCGAGGTTGGCGGAAATTACGCAGAGGGTATCAGCTTTTTGCAAAACAGCCTTAAGCTGGATATTGGTACAGCTAGCCGAAGCAGCTCAGCATCAATTGGCTCTGCTGATTCGTTAACTAAATCGATGAGTGATCTCTTTGGATTGACTTCAGATACCAGTTTTACTATGAGTTATATTGATGGTTCGGGAACAACTGTTTCTAAAACGATTAACGTTTCCAGTACTGAAACTTTGCAAGATTTTATCAATAATATTAATAGTGAATTTGGAGCCAATGTTGCTTCTTTTGACCCCAATTACGGACGATTTACTTTAGCAGCTCCTGCAGGAGGAAAAGATCTTTCGTTTGACCAAAGCAGTCCGGGGATTGATTTCTTGAAAGATAAGCTTAAATTAAATACGCAGCAATATGCTGAAAACGGCAAAGATGCTTTGTTTAATCTCGACGGAGTTTATTTGTCACAAGGGAAAAATGATTTTACCATATCAGGAGTTAATTATTCGATTAAAAGTACAACATCTTCGGCAGCTAGTGTCACCGTATCGGCAGATATCGATAAAACAATTGAAAACGTTAAATCCTTTATTACGGCTTATAATAGTCTGATTAGTAAAATTACAAGTGAATTGAATGAAGATCGTTATTCAGACTTTACACCTCTGACTGATGCGCAAAAAGCCGAAATGAAGGAATCAGAAATTCTTGCATGGGAAGCAAAGGCTAAGAGCGGTTTGCTCCGGCGAGATTCTATTTTATCGGATATTCAAAGATCTTTGCGCAGTGATTTTACGTCTGCAATCAGTGGCTTGACCGGTGATTATAAAACAGCATCTTCAATTGGTCTTAAACTGGGTTCTTATATCGATGATGACGGAAAAATTGTTACCGATAAAGCAGCCCGGGAGCAAATTACCCTGACCCAAGCTGGTGAACTTAAGTTGCGGGAAGCATTAGAAAAAGATCCCAATATCGTATATAAAATCTTTGGGACAAATGGGGATACCAGCAGCGAAGATGGCCTTATGACCCGGATGTATGATACTTTAGACACCATGTTAAAGCGCATCGAAACTCAGGCAGGAACTTCTGCCGTTGAAGATCAATCTTCTTTGGGAAAAGAGATTACGGATTATAGTGAGAGAATGTATAATTTGAATCTGAAGCTTCAGGATGAAGAGAATATGTATTATAATAGATTTAATGCTATGGAAACTGCGCTTCAGAAACTCAGCAATCAAAGCTCATGGCTGATGCAGCAGTTTTCCAGCTAAAGTAACGTGATGCGTGCTTAATTTATGGGAGGTTTTAATATGAATGCTGCAAATACCGCAAATGCTTATAAAACTCAGCAGATACTAACGGCATCACCAGAAGAATTGACATTGATGTTGTATAATGGAGCCATAAAATTTGTGACAGAGAGTATTCAGGCATTGGATAAAAAGAACTATGAAAAGTCTCATCATTCCAATATGCGCGCACAGGAAATTGTGCGGGAATTCATGGCTACGCTGGATATGAATTATGAATTATCTCAAAATTGGCAGAAGCTTTATGAGTATATTGAATATTGTCTGATTCAAGGAAATCTAAAAAAAGACACTTCAAAGCTGGAAGAAGCAAAAAATATGTTACAGGAGTTTCGTGATACTTGGTATCAGGCTATGAAAAGCGCAAGACTGCAGAAAGCAGTAGGGAAATAGTATGAATGCACTCAATCGTACGAGTGAACAGCTTTGGCAGGAGTATTTCTTCCTTACCAAAGAAATGGCTAAATTTATTGAAAAGCAAGACATGGATTTATTTGATGAATTGCTTGACCAGCGTTCAAAATTGCAACTAATCATTGAGGATACTCCTGACCGCGATTTTAAACGGTCAGAAAAAGGCAAGCGTTGTTTTGCAGCAATCCAGCAAACTGAGCAAATCATTAAACAAAAGCTTGAATATATGAGAAATGTTATGAGTCGTCAAAATCAGGTTTCGAATGCCTATGATGGTTATGCAACATCCATTCTGGGACGTCGTATGGACAGGCAGTCGTAAAAAATGTAAAAAAACCAAAAAAAATGCAAAATAGCTATTAAGGTTTAAAAAAATACAACGATAATATTATTGAGTAACAAAACAGAAGCATTTTACCACACCGGCCGGAGGTAGTTGTTTCTGGGAAATATCCGGGCATGGATGCCTGGACTTAACATCAAGGAGGAGTATAAACATGATTATTAACCACAATATTGCGGCGCTGAACACTTACAACCGTTTGTCCGCAAACAACACCCAAACAAGCAAATCTTTGGAAAAATTATCTTCAGGTCTTCGCATTAACCGTGCTGGTGACGATGCTGCCGGTCTTGCAATCAGCGAAAAAATGCGTGGTCAGATCCGTGGTTTGGATCAAGCTCAACGTAATGCACAAGACAGCATTTCCTTAATTCAAACTGCTGAAGGTGCATTAACCGAAACTCACAGCATTCTTCAACGTATGCGTGAACTTTCTGTACAAGCATCCAATGACACAAATACAACTTCCGATCGTGATGAAATCCAAAAAGAAATTAACCAATTAACTGATGAAATCGATCGTATTGCCAATACGACTGAGTTCAATACTCAAAAATTGCTTGAAGGCAGCAAACAAGGCTTGCGTGATGAAATTAAAGGTAAAATTACCCTTCAATTAAACACTCAAGCAACTGTTACTGTTGACTTGTCGGCAGTTGCTGATACTTCTACATTAACTGTTACTGGTACTATTGTTATTACTCGTACTAAAACTGGTACTGCAACTAGTGCAGGTAACTACACGATTGGTGATCCAAATGGCGTAGGCGTAAGCAATGCTGATATTACCGGTGCGGCTCTGTCTGCATTAGCAGTTGGTGGTGCTACCCTTAAAGTTACTGGATTAGAAGATTTAGAAGTCGGCGAAAGCATTACTATCAGCTTCCGTAAATATGAAGCTGCTGAAACTGATGCCAGCAAATCACTGTCAATGCAAATCGGTGCAAACAGTGGACAAAATATCCTTGTTGGTATCAACAGCATGAAAGCTGTAGATATTGGTGTACGTAATGGCAGTGATGCACTGGATGTTTCATCTTCTCAGAATGCTACTGCTGCAATTACCAGCATTAACAATGCAATTGAGCTTGTTTCTGCAGAAAGATCTAAATTAGGTGCTACTCAAAACAGACTTGAACACACCATTTCCAACCTGGGTGCTTCTTCTGAAAACCTGAGTGCAGCTGAATCCCGTATTCGCGACGTAGACATGGCAAAAGAAATGATGAACTTCCAAAAGAACAACATCCTTTCTCAAGCTGCTCAAGCGATGCTGGCTCAAGCCAACCAACAACCTCAAGGTGTTCTGCAACTCTTACGGTAAGATTTCTGAATCGAATATATACAAAATGCCCTCATTTGAGGGCATTTTGTATATATATTACTATGTATGATGAAAAGAGGTTAATCGAGTGAGTCTTTTTGAAAAAAATGTCGCTGCAATCAGTCAAAGAAACGCCCCCGATTTTATTGCTGAATTAAATGATAATGATGAAAATAGGATTTTTGTCGGAACCGACCAGGATGGCACAAAAATCTTTTGCAATGATAGACAACAGCCGTTTATTGTCGAACCTACTATAGACGAAACGCAATTGCCAAATGTTAACTTGCAACAGCTTATCTTTTTCTTTGGCATGGCTTCCCTTGAGGAAATTCGCTTGGTGGCCAAACATGCAAATCCTCGTTCGTTATTTGTCATTATTGAACCGAACTCATATTTTTTACAATACGCTTTGGAGCATGAAGATTTTAGTATATTAGATGGAATAAATTACATTTTAGTTACTGAGAAGCCTAATCATTTAACCACTCTATTTAAGTTGCTGTTTACATCTAAAATTTTTTATTTAAGTAAGAATATTTTGTTTTATTTGAATAATTACTATCGCAAATACGATGCGGCCGCTATTAAAGCATACATTGCCGAGATTGGGCCAGCCATTAAAAATAAATATTTTACTATAGGCAATTCGATTCATGATTCATTGATTGGCTTAATCAATAACCTAAACAATATTTCTTCTTTGTCCGAAAATGTCGATGTTGCAAGTTTAAAGAATGTTTTTACGAATGTTCCAGCTTTCGTTGTTGCAGCAGGCCCTTCATTAGATCGGAATATTCATCACTTGAAAAAGGCCCAGGGAAAAGGGCTGATTATTGCGGTTGATACGATTGTCCAGAAACTCATCGATAATGGGATTGTGCCTGATTTTATTTGTACCGTTGAGCGTGGTGCCATTGTCTGGGAATATTTTTATGAAAATAAGAAGTATCCTGATAATATGTATTTAGTTTCATCACTTGTTGCCGATCCGAGGATTGTTTCACAATTTAAGAAACGGGCTATACTTCCTATGCGTTCTAGTGTAAGGGAATACTTCTGGTTGAGCCAGATACTGGGTTTAACGGCCGATCATTATATGTGGATGGGGGCATCTTGTGCGCATATTGCCATGGGGTTAGCATTACATGTTGGGGCATCTCCAGTAGTAATGGTTGGTCAGGATTTGGCTTATGGTGAGCAAGGGACTCATGCAAATGGAACGGTTTACGCTGAAAAGCCTTTGAATGAAGAGGATGGAGAAATACTAATACCAGGCTACTTTGGTAGCCAGGTACGTACCAGGAAAATATGGTTGGAGTTTAAACAAATTTTTGAAAACCTATTTGATACTATTGACAGGGAAATCATTAATGCAACTGAGGGTGGAGCTAAGATTAATGGAACCAAACAGAGGCCATTAGCTGAAATGGTAGAAGCTTATTGTACAAAAGAGTGTCATGTTGCTGAAGTGCTAAGTTGTCTCCCAAAAACTAATATTAACTGGGTCCAGGTTGAAGAAAACATACGTAATTATACGAAAGAATTAGATGAATTCCGAGAGAATGTAGCCAAGCATTTATCGTTGCTTAATTCGTATCTCGAAAAATGGTCACCCACTATGTCTGATAAGAGGATCGAAGAAATTTACGAGAATATGAAAAAGACAGATCGGTATTATCAATCTGTACCAAATAACCTTTTATTAATGCATAATGTTCAGGGGCCGTTAACAGTCTTGATGCAAAAGTTTCATGGGATTGAGGAAACAGACTCATTAACCAGCTTAAAGGAAAATCTATTAGTTCAAATTGAACTATGCGAAATGCTTGAAAACACCGCTTGGTTAATTCTTGAGGTAATTGAGGAAAATTTTCCTTGGGTACTTCACTAGATTAGTATAGCTTTACTTTTATAAATGGAATTAGCTTCTCAAGGAGGAGAACAAATAGATGTTTAATCATAAATCAATTTTAGTTACAGGCGGCACAGGTTCCTTTGGCAAGCAGTTTATTAAAACCATGCTTGAGAATTATAAGCCTAAAAGGCTTATTGTATATTCGCGGGATGAACTAAAACAGTTTGAAATGCAGCAGGAATTCAACTCAACACCAATGCGGTATTTTATTGGCGATGTGCGTGATGGGGAAAGAATGAAGCTGGCTATGCGCGGTGTTGATTATGTTGTTCATGCTGCAGCGATGAAACAAGTGCCGGCGGCTGAGTATAATCCAATGGAATGTATCAAAACGAATGTTGATGGAGCTCAAAACGTTATTAATGCTGCACTGGACAATGAAGTGGAGCAAGTTGTTGCTTTATCTACAGATAAAGCTGCAAATCCAATTAATCTATATGGGGCCACCAAGCTAGTCTCAGACAAGTTGTTTGTGGCAGCAAATAATATTGCAGGTGGCCACAAGACAAAGTTTTCTGTAGTCCGCTATGGCAATGTAGTTGGTTCACGCGGTTCTGTAGTCCCTTTTTTTAAAAAACTAATTGAGCAGGGAACTGCTGAGATTCCCATTACTGATGAAAAAATGACTCGTTTCTGGATTACATTGCCTCAGGGTGTAGATTTTGTTATAAAAGCTTTTCAACGTATGCACGGCGGTGAAATCTTTATACCCCGTATTCCTTCAAGCCGGATTACAGATTTAGCCAAAGCTATCGCTCCTGATTTGCCTCATAAAATTATAGGTATTCGTCCAGGTGAAAAATTACATGAGATTATGTGCCCAGCTGATGATTCTCACTTAACTTTAGAATTCTCAGACTACTATGTCATAAAGCCTACTATTAGCTTTAACCTACCAGTAGACTATTCCAAAAACAATCTAGGTGAGGTAGGAAAGCATGTTGCTCAGGGGTTTGAGTATAATTCAGGTACTAACCCACATTTTTTGAGTGTCGAGGAGCTAAGGGATATTGTCGGCTGAGAAAAAGCGGTTAATTGTTGAAATTGCGGGTGATTATATGAAAACTGTAGCGATTATTCAAACAAGAATGGGGTCAAGCAGACTTTCAGGGAAGGTTATGAAAGACTTATATGGAAAAACTGTTTTACAGCATGTGATTGAGAGAGTTCAACAGGCGAAATGTATTGATGAGATTGTCATTGCCACAACGATTCATGAACAAGATGATGTAATAGCCGCAGAAGCAGTTAAATGTGGAGTTAAATTTTACCGGGGAAGCGAAAACGATGTTTTGGAACGATATTATTTGGCTGCAACAGAACATAATGCAGACATTGTTGTTCGGATTACTTCAGATTGTCCATTGATTGATCCGATAATAGTGAATGAAGTTATTCACTATTATAAGGCAAACAAACAATACGATATAGTAACCAATGCCGGCAATGATCTCAAGCAGCGAACATATCCCCGTGGGCTTGATGTAGAAGTTTTTTCCTACCAAGCGCTGGAAAACGCCTACAGAAAGGCAGAAGAGACTTATCAGCGTGAACATGTGACACCATATATTTATGAGAATAGCTTAAAAATTTATTATTATAAAAATAATGAAGATTATTCTTCATTTCGCTGGACATTGGATACCAAAGATGATTTTATCCTAATTAAGGAAATTTACCGGCATTTATATAAAGGAACCCACGATTTTTACTTGTTTGATATTTTGAGACTATTGAAGCAATTTCCAAGTTTAAGCAAAATAAATGAGCATATTGAACAAAAAAACTATAAGTAAAACATGGGGGATTTATGCAAAAAACAATGAAAGTGAAAGATCGAATTATTGGAAGTGAATCTCCGTGTTATATCATTGCGGAAATGTCGGCTAATCATGCTGGAGATATCAATAGAGCCATTGAAATTATTCATGCAGCAAAAGCTAGTGGTGCCGATTGTATTAAGTTACAAACATATACGCCTGATACGATCACGATTAATTGCAATAATGATTACTTCAAAATAAAAAACGGCATTTGGCAAGGAGAAACCCTTTATCAATTGTATAAAAAAGCCTTTACTCCTTGGGAATGGCAAGGAATACTTAAAGAAGAAGCAGATAAATTGGGTATAAACTTTTTGTCAACTCCATTTGATAAGACTGCTGTAGATTTTTTAGAAGAATTAGGAATTAATTGTTATAAAATTGCATCATTTGAGTTAGTCGATATACCGCTTATTAAATATACGGCCGCTAAAGGCAAACCTATAATTATGTCAACTGGAATGGCGTCGCTTGGAGAAATAGAGGAAGCCGTAAACGCTGTACGGTCTGAAGGAAATAATGAATTATGTTTATTAAAATGCTCTAGTGCTTATCCAGCTATTTCAGATGACATGAATCTTAAAACAATTTCAAATTTAAAAGAAACATTTGACCTGCCAGTCGGTCTATCAGATCATTCTATGGGCTCAATTGGTGCAGTTACAGCAGTAGCTCTGGGGGCTAATGTAATTGAAAAGCACTTTTGCCTGAGTAGAGAGATTGAAAATCCCGATGCTTCATTTTCGATGGAACCTCATGAGTTTAAGAGTATGGTTGACGATATACGAACAGCCGAGAAAGCTATTGGTAAAGTCAGTTATCAGTTGTCTGAACGTGAAAAACCGAGTATTATTTTTCGGAAATCCATTTTTAGTATTAAAGATATTAGAAGAGGTGAATCGCTGACAGAAGACAATATTCGAGTTATTAGACCAGGGTACGGTTTAGCTCCTAAGTATTATCACCAGATAATCGGTATGAAAGCGACCAAAGATATTCTACTAGGGACGCCTATTGAATGGAAATTGATTGAATAATAAATTTAGAAGATTTCTACGAGGAAGGTAGCAAGATGAAGATTTCAGTTATTGTTGATTCTGCTGATAGCTGGTTTGTCGAGTATGGGAAAAAGCTTTGTGATCGATTAAGTGCTGATCAGCACGATGTAGTATTTAGCACATCTATAGATAGAGATGGAGATATTGCTTTTTTTCTAAGTTGCCGAGAAATTATTCCAGCCAGTAAATTGAAGTTACATAAAAGTAATATTGTCATACATGCAGGTGATTTACCTAAGGAAAAAGGCTGGTCCCCAATGTCATGGACAATACTTCAAGGGAAAAATGAAATTGTTCTTTCATTATTTGAAGCCATTGATAAAGTCGATAGTGGGAAAATATATATGAAAGATAAGATTAGTTTTAGAGGAGATGAGTTATTGCCTGAATTACGAGAAAAAATGGCTCAAAAAATATTGGAAATGGCAGTGAATTATGTAAAGTCGTATCCGATAGAAGGGTTAGAGCAAGAGGGCGAAGAAAGTTACTATCGATTAAGAACACCGCAAGATAGTGAATTAGATATAAATAAATCTCTTAACGATCAATTTAACTTGATGCGAATAGCGGATAATGAAGCGTATCCTCTATTTTTCTGGAAAAACAATCAAAAATATATACTCAAAATATTTAAAGCAGAAATTTGAAATTTGGTGAGAGGACAGTAAATGCTTAATATTGCATTCAGAGTCGATGGCGGGAAGTCTACAGGGTTAGGACATCTTGTGCGTTGCTTATCTTTAGCTCGCACATTCAGGTCAGCTGGCTATAATGTCTATTTTATCAGTAAGTTAGCTGAAGGGATTGGATTAGTCCGCAACGAGCGATTTGATGTTTTTCCCATTCCTTCTGTCGAGCAAGTAACAGAAGGCTTTTTTTATGGAGATGAAGTTCATTTAGCCGAAGAAGCCAAGCGTATGGCGACAATATTAGCCGATACTCAGACCGATGTCTTGATTATCGATTCGTATAATGTTAATAAAGACTATTTCTTGACACTAAAGAGCTGTACGAAAAGGATAGTCTATATCGATGACATTAATAAATTTAACTATCCAGTAGATATAGTCATTAATGGGAATATCACAGGTGAATACCTGAGTTATGAGAAATATACGGATACACAGGTGTTGTTGCTTGGTCCTAACTATAATATGATTCGCGACGAATTTAGTAAGCTGCCTGGACGTAACTTAAGCACAAATGTAAATGAAGTGCTGATTACTACCGGTGGGTCAGATCCATACAGGATTACCGATAAGTTATTAGGGTTTTTGCTAACAAGTCATCAGTTTATAGATTTGCGCCTGAATGTTTTAGTTGGGAGTGGTTTTTCTCAGGTTGAGTATTTAAGCAATTTAAGTTATCAACATGATAATATTTTTCTTTATGCTAACTCATCTATTGTTGATCGTGCATCGAATATCATGTATTCGAATCTTTCAACAATAATGCTACGGTCTGATATTGCAATATCAGCTGGTGGAAGTACGCTCTACGAATTGGCTGCTTGTGGTACGCCTACCATGGCTTTTATTATGGCGGACAATCAAGAATTTATAGTGACGAAGATGGCTGAAATGGGA
This sequence comes from uncultured Selenomonadales bacterium, assembly GCA_946407015.1. Lineage (GTDB taxonomy): Bacteria > Bacillota > Negativicutes > DSM-1736 > Dendrosporobacteraceae > CAMJML01. The sequence goes on from CAMJML010000019.1 coordinate 43,949, forward strand.
TATATAAAAAACTTAGGGTGGTATAGCGGACTGAAAAAAGAGCAAGCTCTTGGGCAATTTCTCCAGCTTATGAATGATTTTGAACTACGTCGACAAATGAGTTGTAGGGGACAGACCTTGATTGATGGTAAAGGAAATCAGCGGATCGTTAAGGCTATTATGGAAGATTTATAAATCTAGGAAGGTGAAGTCTACAATGGGAGATACATTTTTGCCATATGGCCGTCAATGGTTAGATGAAGATGATATTAATTCTGTAATTGAAGTGCTACAATCGGATTATTTAACAACTGGTCCTAAAATTGCGCAATTCGAAAAAGAATTTGCACAATATGTTGATGCAAAATTTGCTGTGGCTCTTGCGAACGGAACAGCTGCATTGCATGCAGCATGCTTTGTAGCTGGCATAACAAAAGGTGATGAAGTTATTACGACACCGATCACTTTTGCAGCTTCTGCTAACAGCGTGCTATATTGTGGTGGTACACCAGTTTTTGCTGACATAAACCCATATACCTATAATATAGACCCAGCTCAAATTCGCAAAAAGATTACTAGCAAAACAAAAGCTATTATTCCAGTACATTTTGCTGGGCAACCTTGCTATATGGATGAAATCAGCGAAATTGCACAAGAATATGATTTGGTCGTGATCGAGGACGCAGCGCATGCTTTAGGCGCAGATTATAAAGGAAGGCGCATTGGAAGCATTTCTGATCTGACAACATTTAGCTTTCATCCCGTTAAGCATATTACAACGGGTGAGGGTGGGATGGTTACAACAAATGATGAGAAACTGTATAAGAAACTGTTGTTATTTCGAAGCCATGGAATTACCAGAGAGAAAGAATCTCTTCGGTGCGATCAAGGCGCCTGGTTCTATGAGCAGCTAGATTTAGGCTATAATTATCGAATGACCGATATTCAGGCTGCATTGGGACTTAGTCAACTGCGTAAGTCAAATCGCTTTTTAGAAAGACGTCGAGAAATAGCTGCTTTGTATAATGAAGCTTTTGCTGACATAGAAAGCCTCATTATTCCTTTCCAGGCTAATGAGTGTCACTCCAGCTGGCACCTATATGTTATTCAATTAAAGCTAGAGAAGCTTAGCATTGCCCGAAAAGGTTTTTTTGAAGCTATGCTAGCAGAAAATATTGGTGTCAATGTTCACTATATCCCTGTTTACAAACATCCCTATTACCAAGATAACGGATATCGAAATACAAAATGCCAATATAGTGAGCAGTATTATGAGAGAGCAATAACGCTGCCTATTTTCCCGAAGATGTCAAATCAAGATGTTGCAGAAGTAGTTAAAGTTATTAAACAAATACTTGGAAGATCTTAGCTCAGACTGCTCATCAATGTTGGCCCAGGCAAATCAGAGCCACAATCTATCTTCAGCTATTACGTGCAGGCTAAGTACGTATTCTTATTTTTTATAACATAACCACTCAAGCAGGCGCAGCTTACTTGAGTGGTTATGTTTATTCCGCCTCCTTTTGTAATCGTGGCAGGTTCAAAATCTTCACCGACGTCCGGTAAAACTCAATTATTCCATCATCGCGCATGCGTCCGAGTTCGCGGGACAGGGCGGTGCGGGAGACACTGAGAAAGTCAGCTAATTGGTTGCGCTTTAGCGGCAGGGTAAAGGTCAGGGTTTTGTTTTCTTTATATTGTTCCAGCAGGTAAACGGCTATTTTTTTACGCATGCTTTTAATGGAAAGATACTCGGTTTTTCGGTTGAGCATGAGTGCTTTTGTCGAGATGATCACCAGCAGGTTTTTGACTAACTGGTTCTGGCTGGTGCACACATTGGCGCATTTGCCGATAATTTTTTCCGGGTCGAGAAATACGGCCGAGCAGGGGGTATGGGCAAGCACGGAAGCCGGCCAGGTGTTTTGGGGTGAAAAAGCGATGATTTCGCCGAAAAGATCGCCTTGGACGAGGTTGGTCATCACAATGCGGCTGCCTGAGGCTGTTTCTTTGAGTACTTCGGCCTCACCGCTCAGCAGGATACCTAAGCCGGTGAACGGAGTTCCCTGGACGGTGATGTAGCTGTTCTTGCTGTAATGCTGTACTCTAGGCTTTAGGCAATCCCACATGACGGCTAAGGATTCGGCAGGAATATGCTGAAACAGGGCGGAAGTGAAGAGCTGTTTAATTAATTTATTATCCATAACAGATCACCTGATAATTTGGTAGCCATGGCTACCGATTTTTATTTTCTATTGTATTACAATAGGGTCAGGAAAACAAACAGAAGATTGGAGGGGCTAGTCATGCTAACCCGTAAAATAAGTAAGATTGATGAAGAAAAGTGCATCGGTTGTGGAATTTGTACGCAAACCTGTCATGAGGGCGCGCTGAAGTTAGTCAATGGAAAAGCCAAACTGGTTTCGACCACCCAATGTGACGGACTGGGGCGGTGCTTGCCGGTCTGTCCGCAAGGAGCCATCACACTGGAGGACCAGCCTGTCGCAGATATTCCGGCTGCTGTACCGATGCAGCCAGGCTTTGGCTGTCCCGGCAGCCGGGCAGCCAGGATTGAACGCGATAACGCTCAGCCAGCTGAGCGCGTCGCAGTTCAATCCCAGTTGCAGCAATGGCCTTGTCAGATTAAACTGGTACCTCCAGCAGCACCCTATTTTAACCAGGCAGATCTGCTGATTGCCGCTGACTGTACTGCTTATGCGTATGCCAATATGCACCAGGATTTCATGCAGGGAAAAATCACCCTGATCGGTTGTCCAAAGCTGGATGAAGGCAATTATGCGGATAAATTGGGTCAAATCTTCCAGGCTAATCACATCAACAGCATTACCGTTGTACGGATGGAAAAGCCTTGCTGCGGCGGCTTAGTCCATGCAGCTCAGCAGGCACTGCTGCATAGCGGGAAAGAGATTCCGTTTCAGTTTGTGGTGATTGGGATTGATGGCAGAATTCTTGAGTAAGGGATTTTAGGGAACGATATTGAACCACAGAGGGCGCAGAGGACACAGAGGGGTACGGGGGCGCAATGCTATTGCGCCTGGGGTTTATGAATCCGAGGTAGTATGTTGTATGCTTGCTAATTCGTAATCCTATTGTTTAAGAACGAAATAATTTAATAGTGGGAAAAGGTTGACCTCAGCCAAGGCTGAGGTTTTTTCTATAAAAAAATCGCAATAAGATTACGACTCAAAAATCCCACTGTGTCCTCCGTGTCCCCTCTGTGGTTCGATTCCGTTGCAGATATAATTCGCCGGGCCTGGGAATATATATTGGGTAATATGCCTTAGGGGTAAAAGCACCTTTTAAACAATTGGGGAATAGGCTGACATTGATGAACATTGCTCATGCACGCTGCGTTTTCGTTCACATAGAATGCCTTGGGGGCTACAAGAAAGGAAGATGGTATGTTAACCAGCATTGTCATGTTAACCTACAATAAAATTGCCCATACCCAAACTTGTATTGAGAGTATCCGTGAGTACACGGAGCAAGGGACTTATGAATTGATTGTTGTGGATAATGGATCGACCGATGGAACACTGGAATGGCTGCAGCAGCAGCCTGATATTCGTGCCATTCTGAATACTGAAAATCAGGGTTTTCCTAAAGGCTGTAACCAGGGAATCGCCATTGCTAATGGCGATAGCATTCTCTTATTAAACAATGACACCATTGTGACCCGCAACTGGCTGCCGAACCTGACCACCTGTTTATTTAGCAGCCCTGATATCGGAGCGGTTGGGGCAGTAACCAATAATTGTTCGTATTCCCAATCCATACCGGTCAATTATCAGAATACCCCTGAGATGCAAAGCTTTGCTGCGGCCTACAACCAGTCTGATCCGGCCAAGTGGGAAGAACGCTTAAAGCTGGTTGGCTTCTGCATGCTGATTAAAAAGAGTGTGGTCGATGAGGTTGGTTTATTAGATGAGGTATTCACTCCAGGCAATTATGAAGATGATGATTACTCGCTGCGCATCCGGTTGGCCGGTTACCGGCTAATGCTCTGCACCGATACCTTTATCCATCATTTCGGAAGTATTTCTTTTAAAGATAATAATGCGTTGTTTGCCCAATTGCTGCGTGATAATGCTAAAAAGTTTGAAGATAAATGGGGATTTAATCCGGTCTACTCCACCTTTATGCGCAACGAAATTGTTGCGATGATGGACCCGGTGTCAGAGCGGACGATGCGTGTGTTGGAGGTTGGCTGCGCCTGTGGCGGAATCCTGCTCAAAATCAAGCATACCTTTAAGGAGGTTGAGCTTTACGGTATCGAATTAAATGAAAATGCGGCACGCAGTGCCCGGCTTATTGCCGATGTGACGGTCGGGGATATTGAACAGCTGCAGCTCAATTATCCGGCGGAGTTTTTTGATGTCATTATTATGGCTGACGTATTGGAGCATATGGCAGACCCTTGGAAAATCCTGAAACAACTGCGGAATTATTTGCGTTCTGACGGCAAAGTCGTTGCCAGTATCCCGAATGTCATGCATTTTAGCGTCATCCGGGATATGCTGAATGGGTTTTGGAATTATCAGGATGCCGGTATTTTGGACCGGACGCATCTGCGCTTTTTTACCTTGCATGAAATCGGCAAAATGTTTGGCGAATGCGGTTTTACCAATCTCGTTTTTAACTTTACCAGCATTCCGGCTTCTGAAGGGGATTTGAAGTTTATCAATGACCTGGCCGAAATTACCAACAAGAATTTGATTAGCCAATATATGTCTTATCAATATCTGGTTAAAGCCTCGAAAATACCGGAAGCGGCTCCATAAGCCGCTTCCTTATTTTTCCCTTGCATTTTATGGCTATAAAAACTATAATTTACTGTAAGAACCTATTGCTTAGGTCTGTGGTTGAAAGTCGATGCCAGTCGCAGGCGAAACGATCCACGTAAGGAGTCCAAAAGCGGCTCTGATCATGGTGCGGCTTAGAGGTAAGACCTGCCGGGAATCTTGTACATATTTTATTGCCCGAGAGTTGAAGTAGTGAGGGGATAGTTCCTAGTAGCGAAACTTCCAGCAGGCGGGTGTGGGGTCAAAGACCAGGTCGGCTAAGCAGTGGTCCTTAAAAATCATAAGGTGAGGGGATTTCTTTAATGGCTTTCCAGGACAGAACTCTTAAGTGCAAAGACTGTGGATCAGATTTCGTTTTCACAGCAGGAGAACAAGAGTTTTACGCAGAAAAAGGCTTTGAAAACGAACCAGCACGTTGCCGTGCATGCCGCGATGCGAAAAAACGGAGTCGTGAAGGTGGCGAAGCTCGTCCACAACGCGAAATGCACGAAGTTGTCTGCGCACAATGTGGTGTAACAACACAAGTGCCTTTTAAGCCTCGCAATGATCGTCCTATTTACTGCCGCGATTGTTTTAATGCGAATAAATAACCAAACCGAATATTTGCTGATAGCGCCCGGGATTCCCGGGCTTTTTACTTTTCTGACACTAGGCGTCAAATAATTGACACTTTCGCTTTGATTTTGAAGATGAATAATGAATACTGTCCATTTTGTCGCGCTATAATGTAAAAAAGTACTTGATTGATAATACACCCCCTATGTATAATTATTTATGTGAATGCAATACATATTTGAGGGGGTTCTTATTGTGTCAAAAAAGGTGATCGCCTTGATCGTGCTGGGCATGTTTGTACTGGCACTTGGCCTGGCCGGTTGCGGCGGCCAAAAACAACAGCCGGCTGCACAGGCTAAAGTATTAAAAGTGGGTTCTGATACTGCGTTTGCTCCATTTGAGTTCCAGGATGAAAAAACCAAAGAATATGTTGGTTTTGACATGGACTTAATCAAAGCAATCGGGAAACAAATGGGTTATGAAGTGCAAGTTCAAAGTATGAACTTTGACGGACTTATTCCTGCATTAGAGGCCGGCAATATTGATGCCACTATTTCGGCTATGACCATTACGGATGAACGGGCTCAAAAAGTAAACTTCTCCAAACCATACTACAAATCCGGTTTAACCATGGTTGTTAAAACCAATAACGACAGTATTAAATCCTTCAAAGACCTGGAAGGAAAAAGCATTGGCGTTCAAATCGGTACAACCGGTGCCGATGAAGCTAAAAAAATCAAAAACGCAAAAATTCGTGAGTTCAATACCGCTCCTGAAGCCATCCTGGAACTTAGGGCCGGTGGCGTAGATGCCGTCATTAATGATATGCCGGTTAATGAATATTATCTGGCTCAAGGTGGCAGCAAAGATGCTAAAAGTGTTGGCGACCGTTTGACTTCCGAAGATTATGGTATTGCGACTGCTAAGAAAAATACCGAATTAAACGAAAAAATCAATAAAGCCTTAGAAGAGCTGAAGAAAAACGGTGAATATGAAAAAATCTATGTAAAATGGTTTGGTAAAAAACCTGAATAATCGGGCTACAAAACCCGGCACAGAATTGTGCCGGGTTTTCTTTGTCCAGGAAGCTATATTCATTGGAATGAAGTTCATGAATAAATTATGAACGAAATATACAGAAAGAAAGACGACTTTTCATCCAATTTGGCGCACCGGATAGCTAATGAAGGGATTAGACAGGTAGTGCAAGGAAATCGTCTATTATTCAGATTAATCTAACAATACGGGGGGATTTGCAGGCAGTCTGTACTTGCTGAGTACTATATTTATAGTATAATTATTAAAGAATTACATCTAGGGGGTACATATTTTGTCGAAAAAAATTGCAGCGTTGTTAATCGTTGTCTTGGTGTTCACACTTGGCTTGGTTGGCTGCGGTAAGCAGACCAATACCAGTACGGCCAAAGTCCTTAAAGTTGGTGCTGAAACCACTTTCCCACCTTTTGAGTTTCAGGATGAAACCAGCAAAGAGTATGTTGGCTTTGACATTGATCTAGCCAAAGCAATCGGGAAACAAATGGGTTATGAAGTGCAAATTCAAAACATCGGTTTCGACGGTTTAATCCCTGCACTGGATGCCGGGAATATTGATCTGATTGCATCGGCTATGTCCATTACGGACGAGCGGGCCAAAAAAGTGAATTTCTCCAAGCCATACTATAAATCCGGTTTATCGATTGTGGTTCAAAGCAGCAATAACACCATTCACAGTTTTAAAGATCTTGAAGGCAAAAAAATTGCCGTTCAGATTGGCACCACCTCAGCGGAAGAAGCTCGTAAAATTACCAATGCTCAAGTTCGTGAGTTCAACAGCAATTCCGAAGCTTACATGGAATTGAAAAACGGCGGTGTGGATGCCGTTGTGAACGACTTACCGGTAAATTCTTACTATTTAACTAAAACCGGCGGTAAAGATGCCAAGCTGGTAGGCGAAGTAGCTAACGCGGAAGATTATGGTCTGGCGACAGCGAAGAAAAATACTGAACTGAATGAAAAAATTAATAAAGCCTTAGATGAACTCAAGAAAAACGGTGAATACGATAAAATTTATGTAAAATGGTTTGGCAAAAAGCCTGAATAAATAAGTAAGCGAACCCGGCGGATGACGCCGGGTTTATTTTTTATGCTTATGCTGGTTACGGGCTTTTCTGAGCATAGATCAGTGAAATCTTGTATTCAGAATACAGTATATTTATAAGACCACGAAATAATAAAGATACACACCGCCTGGATTCTGGGGTATAATGATTTTATATAGGAGGCAAAGAAGCTTAAGGCGTATTTTGTGCGCTTTTAAGCTTCTTTGTTTGTCTGCCGTTTGGAAATTTTTTGTAAGGATGGGAGGGGTGTAATAAAAGGTTGACATGTCCTTTCCGTGTGCATATAATCATTATGTGTATTTATATTCAATAAAATTAGGTAATTATTAATAAATTAAGGGTGAAAGTGAATGAATTTTGATTTTGATTTGATTGTCCGTTCCTTTCCGCTGCTGTTGATGGGAGCAGGAGTGACCATTCAGATTAGTGCGCTGAGCGTTAGCTTTGGCTTACTCATCGGGATGTTTGTAGCGATTGCTCGCTTATCCAAGCTTTGGCCTGTTAAATTTCTCGCCGGAATTTATGTTGATTTTATCCGCGGAACTCCGCTGTTGGTTCAGATATTTATTATCTATTTTGCTCTGCCTATGATTTTAGGCACCCGGATTGATCCGTTTATTGCGGCCATCACGGCATGCAGTATTAACAGTGGTGCTTATGTGGCTGAAATCTTCCGGGCCGGTATCCAATCCATTGATAAAGGACAGATGGAAGCCGGACGCTCCTTGGGAATGACTTGGGCGCAGACGATGCGGTATATCATTCTGCCGCAGGCTTTTAAACGGATTATTCCGCCTCTGGGCAACGAGTTTATTGCCATGCTGAAAGATTCTTCGTTGGTTTCGGTGATTGGGTTTGAAGAGCTTACCCGCCGCGGCCAGCTGATCATAGCCCGTACTTATGGCTCCTTTGAAATTTGGCTGACGGTAGCCTTTATCTATCTCATCATGACACTGACAATTTCCCGCTTGGTTGATTTTCTGGAGCGGAGGTACAAAATTGATGATAAGCATTAAAAATATTCACAAAAAATTTGGCAATCTCCATGTGCTCAAAGGCATCAACGCTTCTGTACAGGAAAAAGAAGTGGTCGTGGTCATCGGTCCGAGCGGATCAGGAAAAAGCACCCTGCTGCGCTGTATTAACTACCTGGAGGAGCCCACTGAAGGCGAAATTATTGTAGATGGGATTCCTCTTACCAATCAGTCCAACATTAATAAGGTCCGCGAGGAAGTGGGGATGGTTTTCCAGCGGTTCAACCTGTTTCCCCACATGTCGGTTATGGAGAACATCACCTTAGCGCCAATTCAAGTGCGGAAGATGGCTAAGGCCGACGCTGAAAAAATTGCCCTGGATTTGCTGGTCAAAGTCGGACTGGAGGATAAAGCCAGAGCTTATCCTGAACAGCTTTCCGGTGGGCAGCAGCAGCGGGTAGCCATTGCCCGGGCATTGGCTATGCGGCCGAAAATCATGCTGTTTGACGAACCAACTTCGGCGCTGGATCCGGAAATGGTCAATGAGGTTTTGGAAGTTATGAAAACGCTGGCCCGTGAAGGGATGACCATGGTGGTGGTAACCCACGAGATGGGCTTTGCCCGCGAGGTTGGCGACCGGGTCATTTTCATGGATGAAGGCAAGATTGTCGAAGAAGGAACACCTGAGGCGATCTTTAGTCATGCTCATGAAGAGCGGACCAAGTCTTTTTTATCCAAAATATTATAAGCTGGTATTCATTGACAATTATAACCAGAAGTGCTATACTCATATTCGTGGCCCAGAATTATGGTGCGCCAGTTTATTTTTTCTAGGAGGAGTTTCAGAATGATTGGTAAAGTTAAATGGTTCAGCGCGGAAAAAGGTTATGGTTTTATTGAAAGAGAAGACGGTGGCGATGTATTCGTTCATTTCTCCGCTATCCAGGACCAAGGTTTCAAAACTTTAACTGAAGGTCAATCCGTAGAGTTTGACATCGTTGAAGGCGCTCGTGGTCCTCAAGCTGCTAACGTTACAAAGTCAGCTTAATTCAATAAACAGCGATCCTGCCCGGCTCATGAAGCCGGGCTTTTGATTTTATTGAGGAACCCAATTTTAACCGCGAAGTACTTGAAGGACTCAAAGGGGTACGACAATTTCTGGCGCGATATTATCGCGCCGGTTTTTTTGCATTCCCTTAGCGTACGTTGAGTCTTTTGTGGTTATAAATTGAACTTGTCTAAATATTTGTAACTTTTTGATAGGATTTTTTTGTTTTTTGGAGAATAATATAGCTATAGGATACAGGAAAGGGGATGGGTACTATGGCAACATTTACAGTAAGAGGAAAGAACATTGAAATTACACCAGCATTAAAAGACTATGTAGAAAAACGGGTAGGCAAAGTCACAAAATACTTTGACGCCGTTGGAGAAATTACTGTAATCCTGACTGTTGAAAAAGGCCGACATATTGTTGAGGTAACAGTTCCGCTAAATGGTATGTTACTAAGAGGTGAAGAGTCCACCACCGATATGTATGCTTCCATTGATCTTGTGCTTGATAAACTGGAAAAACAAATTGAAAAATATAAAACCAAACTGGCCCGTAAATTACGCGCAGGGGTTATGAAGCCTGATATTGCGGCCAGCTCACTGACTCCGGCTCTGGACGGCGATGAATTCCCGCTGGTTAAAACCAAACGGTTTGCCGTGAAGCCGATGGATGTTCAAGAAGCCATCATGCAAATGAACCTGATCAACCATGACTTCTACGTATTTACCAACGCCGAAACCGAAGATGTCAACGTAGTCTATCGTCGCAAAGACGGTGCCTATGGCTTGATCGAACCAGAACTCTAAAAATCAATCAAGATAGATATAGCCCGTACCATGTTAAGATGGTATGGGCTATTTATGTTTCGCTAGAATGCTGTTAAGCACAGAGTAAGCAGAAGAATAATAAAAATTAAGCGCGATCCACTGTCGCGCTTGTTTTTTTGTAACTATTCTGGCTTTCTGCGGGGAAGCGTTTGTTTTATGGATTGCTTCTAGCGGCAGCGGCGTGTCAGGGTAATTTCGGCCTCGGTAGCCAATTCCAATTCACGGGCTTTTTGGCTAAACTCCATTCGGGAAATAATGCCTTTCTCGATCAGCAGCTCAATGAGTGTGGCAACGGCTAGTGTATTTTTGTAATCCACTTCTTTTAAGTCGGCAATTTGGCCGAATAGTTCAATGGTCTCCATCTTCATGATACTCCTCCTGCCTACTACTTAGTATCAGTATACCCAAATCCAGGAAAAATCATTCGTGGGGATTTAAACTTTAAAATTAAATGTCAAAGTAGTCATAATTTACAAAATAAACTAAAAAGGTATACATATTAACTTATTATTGACAAGTCCTAGTTTTTTAATTATCTTAAGTATATATTTTAAGTGGACTCTTGCCGCGGAATGTTGCGGCATTTCATTTTCCGAGTTTTTGAGGAAATTTTTTCAATATTCATTATAATTAATGGGCTTCTGATGGTTCACCGGATACGTAGACTAGATAGAATGGGGCAAGTAAGGCATGACAGACAGAAAATTTACACGTCGTAATTTCATTAAGGCTTTAGGCGGGGCAAGTGTGGTTGGTGCCGGCGCTGTTGTGGCCGGCTGTGCCAGCGAACCGGCCGGTGGCAAAGGGTGGATGCCCAATCAATATAATGTTGCGGCCAACTGGCCGGTACAGGTTAAAGGCCGGGTGCCGATTGACAGCAGCAATCCGGCAATTGACCGGGATGACACCAAGTGCATTCTCTGCGGTCAGTGCCTCGAAGTGTGCAAAAATGTGGTGTCCGTATATGGCTACTATGAATTGCCGATCCAAAATGACATTACCTGTATCCATTGCGGCCAATGTACCATGTGGTGCCCGACAGGAGCCATTACCGAACGCAATGAGATCAAGAAGGTTCAAGCCGCATTAGCGAGTGCCGATCAGCATGTTATTGTGCAAACAGCGCCGGCCATCCGGGTGGCTTTGGGCGAGGAGTTCAATTTACCGCCAGGCAGCTTAGTGCAGGGCCAGCAGGTAACCGCCTTAAAAAAGGCCGGTTTTGATGCGGTCTTTGATACCAGTTGGAGTGCTGATCTTACCATTATGGAAGAAGCCTCCGAGTTGATTAAGAGGCTGACCACAGGTAAAGCTTTGCCGCACTTTACTTCGTGCTGCCCGGGCTGGGTAAAGTTTGCCGAATATTTCTATGCCGACTTACAGCCCCATCTTTCCTCCTGTAAATCGCCACAGCAAATGCTGGGTGCTGTGGCTAAATCATACTATGCCAAAGAGAAAGGAATTGCGCCTGAACAAATTTTTTCCGTGGCAGTCATGCCGTGCACGGCGAAAAAATTTGAATGCCAGCGCCCGGAAATGAATGCGGCCGGCATTTTACGGGGTAATCCGGCTATCCGTGATGTTGATGTTGTTTTAACAACCCGTGAGCTGGCCAATCTGTTAAAGTCGAATGGCATTGATCTGAGCCGCTTGGTCGACACACCTTATGATTCAGTACTTGGCGAGAGTACCGGAGCGGGAGTGATTTTTGGCGCCACCGGCGGGGTGACGGAAGCGGCGGTACGGACCGCTTACTATCTGGTTACCCGTCAAGATCCGCCGGCTGCATTGCTGCAATGGGAAAATGTACGGGGATTGAAGGGCGTTAAAGAAGCCAGTGTTGAGCTTCCAGGGGTCGGGACAGTCAAAGTGGCGGTTTGCCACGGCCTCAGGGATGCCCGGGTGGTTCTCGAAAAGGTCCGCAAACAGCAGTCCGACTGGCACTTTATTGAGTTTATGGCCTGCCCGGGCGGCTGTATTGGCGGCGGCGGTCAGCCCCGTACTTCGCTGCCGCCTTCGGATGAGGTACGCAAGGCCAGAATGGCAAATCTTTATAAGCTGGATGGAACAGCCGTCAAGCGGGCCAGTTACCAAAATAAAGAAGTGATGGACTTATATCAGAAATTTTTGCATGCTCCGCTCAGCGAGGAGTCGGAAAGCCTGCTGCATACCCATTATGTTGATCGTAGTCATCAACTAAAACCTAAAGAGAAAGTGTAAGGAGGGAGCGCATGTCTAAAGGCGTTTTAGTTGATATCACAAAATGTATTGGCTGTGGGAGCTGTACCGTAGCGTGTAAGATGTGGAATAAATTAGAATATGATCAAAATGTTTCCTCGATTGGTGAGACAGCCAAGCTCAACGATAAAAACTGGACGGTAGTGACCCGGACTTCTGCTCAGGATAGCAAAGGCCAGGCTGTTTGGCGTTTTGCCAAGCAGCAATGCATGCATTGCCTGGAGCCGGCCTGTGCATCGGCCTGTTTTTCACGGGCTTTGCAGCGCAATGCCGATGGTGCTGTGGAATATTACCCAGACCTTTGTGTGGGTTGCCGCTATTGTATGATTGCCTGTCCGTTTGATGTGCCCAAATACGAATGGAGTAAAGCGGCACCGCTCATTACCAAATGCCAGCTTTGCTCAACGCGGGTGGCCAAAGGGGAAGCGCCGGCCTGTGTGGCGGTATGTCCCACCGGTGTCATGAAGTTTGGTGACCGCCAGGAGCTGTTGCAGGAAGCCCATCAACTCATTCGCCGGGAAGACCTGTATCTGAAAACCGTTTACGGTGAAAAAGAAGTAGGCGGTACATGCTGGCTGTATATTTCCGATATTCCGTTTGATCAGCTTGGCTTTAAGAGTGGTCTGGGGTCTGTGGCACTGCCTTCTTATACGCACAGCTTTTTAAAAAATGTTCCCATCATTGCGTTAGGGTGGGGTGTATTGCTGACCGGGATGTCGTTCTATGCCCGGCGCCGCAATGAGCTGGCTAAAGCCAGGCAAGAGCGGTTAGCAGGAAAAAATGGTGAGGGGGATGCAGATGCAGACGACTTCGATGAAGAGGCTTGAGCTGTTTGGCTGGAAGTTTACCATCACACCTGCCCGCAAAATCTTAACGATTATCGCCGCTTTAAGCATTGGGGCCATGGCAATCCGCCTGATTACCGGCTTCAGTTTATTGACGAACTTGAATGATGACTGGCCCTGGGGGCTTTGGATTGCGTTTGACGTACTGACCGGGGTGGCATTAGCCGGAGGCGGCTATTCCACGGCTTTAATCGTGCATATTCTGCACCGCGACAAATATCATCCGGTAGCCAGGGGGGCGCTGTTGACATCCTTGCTGGGCTATATCCTGGTTATGGCCGGCTTATTTCTGGATATCGGTCAATGGTTTAATTTCTGGCGTCCCTTTGTTTCCTGGGGACATGCGTCGGTATTGTTTGAAGTCTTCTGGTGCATCAGCATTTATACGACCATCCAGGTCCTTGAGTTCGGGGAAATTGTTACCGAGAAAATTGGTCTTCGGCTGCACCGGTTTTTCAAAAAAATCCTTCCTGTGCTCATGATTATCGGGGTGGTATTCCCGACCCTGCATCAGTCCTCTTTGGGCGCGTTGTTTTTGATTGCCGTCCACAAGGTATATCCATTATGGTGGACGGAGTATCTGCCGGTATTTTTCCTGATGTCGTCTTTCTTCATCGGGCCGGCCATGGTCTGTGTCGAGTCAGCCTTGGCGGGGAAGTTTTTTGGTCATAAGGTTTCGCTTAATGTCCTGACCGGCCTGGCCCGCATTAGCGGTCGGATGATGGTATTGTACTTGGGGCTGAAAATTTATGATTTAATTGAACGGGGGCAATGGCAGTTAGCCTTTTTAGGCAATCTTGAAGGCAATATGTTTTTGCTGGAAATGATTGCCGGGGTTGCGCTGCCAATCGGGATTGTCTTCAGCCGCTATGGCAAGACTCGCAAAGGGTTGCTGGTATACGGAGTATTGACCAGCGGCGGGGTGATCCTCAACCGGATGAACACGGTATTTACCTCAATGGTCAGTTATTCAAGCGGGGCCTACTTCCCGTCCATCTGGGAATTTATTGTTAGTATCGGCTTGATTGCAATTGGCTGTTTGTTATATAGTTTTATTGTTGAGAACTTTAATATTTTCGATCATCATCCGTCTCAGCCTAAAGATGAAAATACGAAAAACCTGTCAGCATAAAAAAGCAAAAAAAGCAAGGGGGAAATGCACATTTCCCCCTTGCTTTTTTTAGTTGCAAAACAAAGTTATCTTTTATAATAGTATTTATAAGATTCAGGCAATTTGCTACAATGAAGTTGCATTTTGAATACTCGTTCCGCTGAGGAGGCTTGTCATGAAGGGATTTCAAGCTAATGAACAAACGAACATTATTGAAATTAACCGTAAGAAATGTAAAGGCTGTGATTCGTGCAAATCCTTCTGCCCGTCAGCTGCTATTCAAGGCAAATATGGAGCTATTCATTCGATTAATTCGGAACAATGTATATTTTGCGGACAATGTTTAATCAATTGTCCGTTTGGTTCAATCGAAGATACTGTCGATGCTGTGGAATCTGTTATAGCTAAGCTGCGCAATCAACAATTGACCGTTGTGGCGACGATTGCGCCGTCTGTCCGGGTCGCGATCGGCGAAGAGTTTGGCATGAAGCCGGGTACTTTAGCGACAGAACAGCTCTATGGAGCCTTAAAGCAAGCCGGGTTTAAAATTTTTGACACCAATTTTGCCGCTGACCACACCATTATGGAGGAAGGCAGCGAGCTGATCGCTAAAATCCGCCATTATCTATTAGGAGAGCCGGCCGAGCATGAATTGGGTGCTTTGCCGCAGTTTACATCTTGCTGTCCGGGCTGGGTTCGTTATGTCGAACTGTATGCGCCGGAAATCCTCCCGCATTTGTCTTCCGCCAAATCCCCGATGATGATGGCCGGAGCACTGGCTAAAACGTACGGTGCTACGGATATTTGGCATGTCCGGCCGGAAAACATGGTTGTTGTTGGAGTGATGCCCTGTACCAGTAAAAAATTTGAGGCCTCCCGGCCTGAGTTTAGCAGTGCGGCGCATTATTGGCAGCAGCGTGGCGGGACGGCACATTATCCTGATGTGGACGTTGTGCTGACAACCCGTGATCTTGCCCGGCTATTTAAAAAGCTGAATATTGATCTCAATCAGGTAGAACCCTTTACGGATGCCGACAATCCATTGGCTCAATACAGCGGTGCCGGCACGATTTTCGGCAACACCGGCGGCGTGATGGAAGCCGCCCTCAGAACAGCTTATTTTGTGATTACCGGACAAGAGCTGCCTTTTCTGGAATATACGCCGGTGCGCGGTCTCAAAGGCCTGAAAGAGGCTGAGGTTACACTGAAGGATGCCAAGACCGGCAAGGTAATTAACTTAAAGGTGGCGGTTGTCCATGGCATCAAAGAAAACTTGAAACCAGTGATCGAGCAAGTGGCGGCCGGGCGATCTCCTTACCATTTTATTGAGGTCATGAACTGTCCGGGAGGCTGTGTCAACGGGGGAGGTCAGCCTATTAATCCGATGGGAACCTCCTGGACCGGAAACTGGAAAGCGTTATTACCTTGGACATAGGAGGGCAAGCCAATGGCACATTATGATTATGTAGAAAAAGCGGTCAATGTATCCAGGCGGGAATTTCTGGGGATGGTCGGAGTTGCCGGGGCTATTCTCTGGACAGGTGCCTATGCCGCAACCGATCTAGTGCAGGACCGCAATAAATATATTAAGATGCGGGCCCAGGGAATTTATAAAGATGACGTGAAGGCCAAAGTCAGGCAAAGTCATCATAATCCGGGGCTAAAGGACATGTATCAGAAATTTGCCGGTCAGCCGCTCAGCCCTTTGGCGGAAGAGTTGTTTCATACCCGCTATATTGACCGGACAAGGCTAGGTTAATGGATTAATCAAAATTAGGGTGGTGATCTGATGAGTCATCCTGAACAAGGACTGCGGGTCCTTAAACATTCCTTGCGTTCACGGCTGTTTCACTGGGGTTTGATTTTAGGCTTTATGCCGGCTGCCATTACCGGGTTTATTCTGTGGCTCAAACTCGGCAGCGATGATTTTGTAAATTTGGCCATGAAGATTCATATTGTTGGGGCGGTCATTTTTACGGTGTCTTCCTTGCTGTATGTAATAGTTGCTTTTGACCGGGTAATCGCTTTTGTGAGGCTGATTTGGACCTGGGATGACCGGGACATCGGCTGGATGCTGACCGGGGGCGGGTATCCGCAAAAGATGCTGCTGGGTAAGGAAATTGATGTACCGCCGATGGATAAACTGAATTCAGGCCAGAAAATTTTTGGGATTTGCGTGTCGATCGGCGGCCTGCTGCTCATTGTGACCGGCTGGATCTTATATTCCTTTATCCCGCTGGCACCCAAGGCTTTTATTCATGGAGCGGATTTGGTGCATATGGCTTTCGGGGTATTCTTAGGGCTATTCATGTTTGTGCATATTTTTCTGGGGCTTTATAACTGGAGTGAGTTTAAAGCCATGTTCGGCGATGGTACCCAGCTGCTTAGTGAAGTGGAGCATCATAATCCGCTTTATGCGGCTAACAAGTTGGAGAGGGCAACCCATCCTGATGCGGATGAGCCAATCGGGGTGCCTAGTTGTAAAGTTGAATAGCATTTGTGAAACCAGCTTGCGGGCTGGTTTTTTGTTTTGGGGAGTGTTTAGTTTGGTGCTGTGCCTTTTGTAGTTCGTTGGGGATGGCGGCGGGGAATTCTGCCGCTACGGACGTTCCTTACGCCGTTACCGGCAGCCAAGCTGCCGACGGCTGTAGTCACAAGTCCCGCGGCAGAAATCCCCGCCGCCAGTGCCGTGGGTTTATCTTTTTTAATACCTTTTCCTCCAGTAGCCTTTGTGTCCTCTGCGATTCAATAATCATTCCTTTGTGCTTAATATGGTGCCTTTTTAGTTCGCTGGGGGTGGTGACGGGGAATTCTGTCGCTACGGACGTTCCTTACGCCGTTACCGGCAGCCAAGCTGCCGGTAACGGCGTAGGGAACGTCCGTAGCAGTGGATTTTGCTGCCGCCGGCAATAAGCGAACTTAGTGTGTCAAGCCCTTTTTTAATTTCTCGTTTTTATCTTGTTCATATATTATCGATTCAACATGCATATACTAACTTTATGGATTCGGGGAATGGACGTTTTTGACTTATTGGGATTTGTCTGTTAAAATTCTACAATAGGGATAATAATGCATATTATTAAAAATGTGCCAATTTGGGAGTGATACTGGTTGTTTAGTTTTATTAAAAAGCTTTTTGGCGATGATAATGAAAAAGAAATCAAGCGCATGATGAAATATGTGGAACAAATCAATACTTTTGAACCGGAACTGCAGAAAATGAGTGACGGATCATTGGCCGGCAAGACCGGTGAGTTTAAGCGCCGCTTAGAGCAGGGAGAAACGATTAACGATCTGCTGCCTGAAGCTTTTGCAGTGGTGCGGGAAGCATCTCGCCGGGTTTTGGGTATGAGACACTTTGATGTACAGCTTTTGGGCGGTATTGCGCTGCATGAAGGCCGGATAGCCGAGATGCGTACCGGTGAAGGAAAAACGCTGGTGGCTACGCTGCCGACCTATTTAAATGCCTTAAGCGGTCAAGGGGTGCATGTCATAACCGTCAATGATTATCTGGCCCGCCGCGATAGTGAGTGGATGGGAAAGGTTTATCGCTTTTTAGGCCTGTCTGTCGGCCTGATTGCTCACGGTCTGGATTTCCCTGACCGGAAGATGGCCTATAATTCGGATATTACTTACGGTACCAATAATGAGTTTGGTTTTGACTACCTGCGGGACAATATGGTGATTTATCCCGAGCAAATGGTGCAGCGGGAACTCAACTATGCCATCATTGACGAGGTGGATAGTATCCTGGTCGATGAAGCGCGGACACCGCTCATTATTTCCGGTCCCGGGGAAAAATCCACGGACCTTTACTATGTTTTGGCTAAAGCAGTCATCAAGCTAAACGAAGGCGACGACTATACCATTGACGAGAAAGCCAAGGCTGTTGCGCCAACCGAAGCCGGTATTGCCAAAATTGAAAAAATCTTAAACATTACCAATCTTTATGATAATTCCAACATTGAAATGTCTCATCATTTTAATCAGGCACTGAGAGCCAAAGCTATCATGAAGCGGGACCGCGATTATGTGGTGCGTGAAGGCGAAGTTATCATTGTTGATGAGTTTACCGGCCGCTTGATGTTTGGCCGCCGTTACTCCGATGGGTTGCATCAAGCCATCGAAGCCAAAGAAGGCGTGAAAATTGAACGGGAAAGCCAAACCCTGGCCGCCATTACCTTCCAAAATTATTTCCGCATGTATAAAAAACTGGGTGGTATGACTGGTACGGCTAAGACCGAAGAAGCTGAGTTCCGGAAAATCTATAACCTGGATGTTATTGTGATTCCTACCAATAAACCGGTGCTGCGTCAGGATTTCCCGGATGTCATTTACAAAACCAAACGGGCCAAGTACAAAGCGGTTATCAATGAGCTTGCCGAGCGCTTTGCCAAAGGCCAGCCTGTTTTGGTGGGAACAACATCGATTGCCCAATCTGAAGATTTAAGTGACATGCTGAAAAAGCGTGATATTCCTCATAATGTTCTGAATGCCAAATATCATGAAATGGAAGCGCAAATCGTGGCTGGAGCGGGTCAGCCTGGTGCTATTACCATTGCCACCAATATGGCCGGACGTGGTACCGATATTGTGCTGGGTGAAGGTGTTTCCGAACTGGGCGGTTTGCATATCATTGGTACTGAACGCCATGAGAGCCGGCGGATTGACAATCAGCTGCGCGGACGGTCCGGCCGTCAGGGCGACCCTGGTTCCTCCCGTTTCTATTTATCACTGGAAGATGAGCTGATGCGTTTATTCGGTTCAGACAATATAGCCAATATCATGGATAAGTTGGGCATGGAAGAGGATGAGCCGATTGAACACAGCCTGATTACCCGTTCCATTGAGCAGGCGCAGAAGAAAGTGGAAGCGCGCAACTTTGATATCCGTAAACACGTGCTGGAATACGACGATGTCATGAACCAGCAGCGGGAAGTCATCTACGGTCAGCGCCGCAAAATTCTCATGGGCGAGAATATGCGCGAAAATATCTTCCATATGATCGAAAAAATTGTGGATAAGGCTATGGAAGTGTATGCCAATGATAAATTATTCCCGGAAGACTGGGATTACAGCGGTCTGATCGAATACTGCACCAACTTCTTTGCGCCCGAAGGACGCCTGGTTCAAACCGACCTGGAGAAATTGAGCCGTGAGGAATTGCAGGAAGAACTGATGAAAGTGGCCGAGGAAGCCTATAGCTCCCGGGAAGTGCTGTTCGGCGAAGAAAGCATGCGGGAACTGGAAAAAGTCGTTATGCTCAAAGTGGTGGACGGCAAATGGATGGAGCATCTGGACCATATGGATATGCTGCGCGAGGGGATTGGTTTGCGCGCTTACGGTCAGCGTGATCCGTTGATTGAATATAAGATCGAAGCGTATGACATGTTCCAGCAAATGATCGAGAACATTCAGGAAGATATCGTAAAATACATTTTCCGGGTCAATATTGTGACCCAGCCGGAAGACCATCTGCAGCAAGCCAAGGCCAACCATGGCGAAGAAGAGGCTGAACCGGCTGCCAAACAGCCGCACGTCAACAAGGATCAAATCGGCCGCAACGAAACCTGCCCATGCGGTTCAGGCAAAAAATACAAACACTGCTGCGGGACGAAGTAAGAACAGGTTTAACCGCAGAGGACACAGAGTACGCAGAGGGAAATCGGAGGAATTAGAACGCGGTCGTAACCGCGTTAAGGATCATTAAGATCTTAAATCCTCTGCGATCTCTGCGTACTCTGCGGTTCATAAGTTTTTATCTTAAGGAGTTGAGACAATGCTTTTGGAAGATTTACGGGTGCAAATTGCCGATATGGAAAAGAAGCTTGACGAAATGAGGGCTTCACTTTGACATAGCCGGCAAAGAAGAGAAAATTGCCGAGTTAGAGTATAAGATCAGCGAGCCGGGCTTTTGGGATGCTCCTGAGCAGGCCCAGCAGGTGATGCAAGAGCTGACAGGAATAAAAGACGCCGTTCAGCAATACAATAGTTTGTATGAACAGCATAGCGATATGGCTATCTTATGGCAGCTTGGCATGGAAGACAATGACGAGAGTGTCTACGCGGATGTCGTCGCTTCTCTCAAGTCCATTGCCAGGGATATTGAACAGTTGGAATTAACGCTGATGCTGTCCGGCGAATATGACGCCAATAATGCCATCTTGACACTGCATGCCGGAGCGGGTGGAACTGAAGCCCAGGACTGGGCGCAAATGCTATTGCGCATGTATGTCCGCTGGGCGGAGAAAAATGGTTTTAAAGTGGAAACCATGGACTTTCTGGCCGGTGATGAAGCGGGTGTGAAAAGTGCAACCCTGTTGATCTCAGGCCGCAATGCTTATGGCTATTTAAAATCAGAAAA
>CAMJML010000020.1 GCA_946407015.1 uncultured Selenomonadales bacterium
ATAACTTATTCATCATGTCAACATATTTGTTTTGGTATTTTGTGTCATCGCTCATCGGCGACTTTTATATACTAGCATAAGCTTTGACAATATGTCAACAACCATCTTTTGGTTATTTCGTTAAGCCACTCAGCAGGCACGCAAATAAAAATGAAACCTGCAAGCTGCCGATGGCAGCTTGCAGGGCTTGTTAATCTTTATGCCGCATATGCGGAAAGAGTAAGACATCGCGAATGGAGTAGCTGTCTGTGAGCAGCATAACCAATCGGTCAATGCCGATTCCCAAACCGCCTGTAGGAGGCAGTCCGTATTCAAGGGCGGTAATGTAATCGGAATCCATCATTTGCGCTTCGTCATCTCCCGATTCCCGCTGAGCGACCTGATCTAAAAAGCGCCCTTTCTGGTCAATCGGATCATTGAGTTCGGAAAAACCATTGGCCATTTCGCGTGCAAAGATGAATGCCTCGAAGCGATCAGTAATTTCCGGGTTGTCTTTATTACGTTTAGCTAGCGGTGAAATTTCAGTAGGATGGCCGGTAATAAAGGTTGGTTGAATCAAATGCTCTTCCACTTTATCTTCGAAGATATTATTCAAAATACCACCGATTCCATCTTTCTTTTCCACCTTAACCCCTAAGTCATCCGCGATTTTTTTCGCTTCTTCCCGGGTCTTTACGGTAGTAAAATCAATTCCTGTATATTTCTGAACAGCTTCAGTCATCGTCATCCGGTTCCAAGGCGGTGCCAGTTCGATTTCCTGACCCTGATAAGTAATTTTAGTAGTCCCCAAAACCTCTTGAGCGATACCGGAAACAATCTGTTCGGTTAACGCCATCACATCATGATAATCAGCAAATGCCTGATAAAGTTCAACCATGGTAAATTCCGGATTATGACGAATGGAGATTCCTTCGTTGCGAAACGAGCGGTTGACTTCGTAGACTTTTTCAAAACCACCTACAATAAGCCGTTTCAGATAAAGTTCCGGGGCAATCCTGAGGTAAAGATCCATATCAAGAGCGTTATGATGCGTGATAAACGGGCGAGCCGACGCTCCACCGGCAATCGGATGCATCATCGGAGTTTCAACTTCCAAAAAGCCTTTATTATCTAAAAATTGCCGTAAGGCTTTAATAATTTTGCTGCGCAAAACAAACGTATTTCGCACATCCGGATTTACAATAAGATCCAGATAGCGCTGGCGGTAACGGGTTTCAACATCCTTAAGGCCATGCCATTTCTCTGGCAAAGGACGCAGTGATTTAGCCTGGATTTCAAAGTTTGCCGCCTTGATACTGATCTCGCCACGCTGCGTTCTAAATACTTCCCCTTCCACCCCAATGATATCACCGATATCAAGTAAGCGAAATTGTTCATAAGCATCAACACCCAGCACGTCTTGACGCATGTAAAGCTGGATTTTGCCAGACATGTCCATAATATGGACAAAACTTGCTTTGCCCTGCTTTCTCATTGCCATAATACGTCCGGCTACGCGTACGGTTTGACCCTCTAAGCTTTCAAAATCACTCAGCACATCGGCTGCATGATGTGTGAAATTATATTTGCGGCCGAACGGTTCAATACCTTGAGCCGCTATAGCCGCCATCTTCTCACGTCTTACCTTCATGATTTCATTTAGATCTTCATGAAGTTCTTGGTCCTTTACTTCTGCCATGATAAAACCTTCTCCCCCAATGAGTGTTACTACAGACGTTTGATTTCCATCACTTCGTATTTCAATACACCTGCAGGAACATTTACTTCTACAACACTGCCCACCTTTTGGCCGATGATAGCCTGGCCAACCGGTGACTCGTTGGAAATTTTAAATTCAGTAGGATCGGCCTCTGCTGAACCTACAATGGTATATTCAAGCTCCTCGTCAAACTCCAAATCCTTCAGCTTTACAGTGCACCCAAGCGCCACAACATCTGTACCTATTTCGCCTTCATCAATGATTTTACTATTGCGGAGCATCTTCTCCAGGGTCATAATCTCCCCTTCAATAAAAGCCTGCTCGTTTTTTGCATCTTCATATTCAGAGTTTTCGCTGATGTCACCAAATTCGATAGCTTGTTTAATACGCTCAGCAACTTCAGTACGGCGGACTGTTTTCAGATGCTCAAGCTTTTGCTCAAGCTTTTTTAATCCTTCTAAAGTAAGCATAATCTGCTTTTCAGCCATTTATTAGCTCTCCTTTTGTGCGTCTTAATCTCTACTATTGTATTCTGTAAAAACAAGTTGTGACAGTAAAATGAAATTTAAAAGTCAGGCCGCTAGGACAATATAAATAGTGTCAAGTATAACTTGACACTTTTCATACTATCGGAAAGTACAACTTCCCTACAGTATAAAGAAAACACGACTTGCGCCGAGCCTTTGACGAAGCTGAAAACGCTGCTCATCTTATCTGCAGAACAGACAGAAGTGTCAAAGTCTTCGCTATGTCAGACGACTTGGGAAAAGCCAAGTCTCTTATAAATGTAGAAGGGTTATTCCTTCCTTACTTATTGCAATATTATATGTTTAAAATTGACTTTTGTCAATAATTTCTAGCTGATGCTCCTCCTCTGTGATTCCGTTGCTGCTGCTGCATTTTTTTTAATGGCATTGATTTCATCATAAGTCAATGCCCGCTCAAAACTTCGTAAGCCTGATAGCTTAAATCCGTGTTTTTTGGCTAGCTGTGCAATTAAATCAATTTGCTTTACTGTTAAATTACGACCAAGCGTAAAGTTCTCATAACGCTGTTCTAGGGCCAAAATCATAGTCTCGGCCATGCAGGCATAAGCAGTGCCTTCCGGGAAGCCAAAATTCAGGCCAAAATTGATATCACCCGGAACTTCAACAACGCCGCCTTCAATGACTAAAACATCATTTCTCATTTCTGCTACCCGCCTGGAAACATTGCGTGGACGGGATACATCACAAACAATTGCGCCTGGCTTTAAATCCTCAGGTTCAATAATACTGTCAACTGCGCTAGTTACAGCAATAATAATATCGGCTGCTTTTATAGCAGCTTTAGTATTTGCCGTGACCCTAACGGCTAAACCTGTTAATCGTAAAATTTGTTCAGCAATTTTTTCCAGTTTGACTTCATTTCTGGCAGCCAGCGTCAAATAGCGAACTTCTTGGGAAAGAATTTGCGCACATGCGGCACCAATCGATCCTGTTGCTCCCAGGACTAAAACATTTGCCCGTTCAAGATCCATCCCCATCACTTTTGCCGCTTCGCGAGTACCTTCAAGAGCGGTTGCCACTGTATAGCTGTTGCCAGTTGTTACAGCTATATTCAGGTTTTTGGCAATGGTAATCCCGGCATCCCCAACAATGGACGTAAAGGCTCCTAGTCCAACAATTTTGGCGCCTAATTTTTCAGCCATCTTACCGGCCTTAATAATTTTGTTCACAACATACGGCTCTGGCAATTCCATCATTTGCTTGGACGTGAGTGGGCAGGCAACAAACCAGCCTTCTCCTTTTGCCTGTGGTGATTCTAATCCCGTTATATGTGATACCTTAATGGGTGGTATATATTTCATAATTCCTTCTAGAAAACCATCGGAGCATTTTTGAGCGATGGGAAATTTACGCGCAAAATCTTTCGCTGTCAGCGGATGTAAAATAAACGCGAACTTCTCCAAATGTGTGGTCCCCCTTTCACTAAACCAATTGCTTGACGCGAGGCTTTATGTTTAACTCATCCAATAATCTTTCATAATCTTGTACGACTAATTGCTCAGGCCTTTTGCCGGCCATAGCGACAAGAACCCCTTCCAACGTGTTGGTGCCAAACGATCTGCCCCCCATATCCGGAGTAGTCGTCACTAACGTATGGACCCCACGTTCCTGAAGAAGTCTTTCATCATCGCCTGTGACAGTGTTGGTAATAATCCATTTCCCTGCTAAATGATCCGGCATATTGCGACGAATGAAATGAAAATCACCGGCAATAATATCGGCTGCAGCAAAATATTCACTAAATCTTGGTTTTATTTCATTTTGACGGTCACCAGTTGGATAAAACCAACTGATAGGCAGCTTGGTTACTACGGGTGCGACAATCCTGGCTAATCGTGCTAAGCCGGCCATGGTCCGGATTGGCAGTTGAAGCCCTAATCCAAACATGAGATCCCCGAATACCGTTTGACTGCCGGCCTCGGTCAAAGTTTCCGCCAACCCGAAGCGGTCCACTGCACAAACCACCAGCACTGGTTTATTTCTAAATTGAATTCCCTGAGTTTGCTCCAAATATCTAACCACCCGACGTTCAAGGGTATTCTTGATCCCACTACCGTCAACAATGGGCGTTAGCCGGGCAGCAGCAGCAATTTCCACAGATTCCCGGAAAGTATACCGTTTATTGCCGGCATAAATATAAAGATCAGTACCGCCTAAGCCAAATGCATCGACTTTTCCGTCCAGTTCTTTAATCATCTCAATGGCGCAGCGTTTGTCCCCATCTGTCCCAATCCGCTCAATACAAAAAGTCTGATCGCCAAGCTGTTCAATCGTTTTATGATTGCGCTTGGATGATCCTAAGCTGATACTAACTACGTGTTTCATTATTGCCCCCTCGGCATTTATTCATCAGCAACTTAAAACCGCAGTTGACTAATAATCGTTAACAATTTATCCGGGTCTACATATTTATCTTCAGCAATTGGCGATTCGCCAATTTCAATCCCAATAACCTCTTTGTCCAATAACGCTTCCATCAATTTAATGCGCATATTCGATCCCAGCATAATGACAACATCATATTGTCTAAGCATAGCGACAATTTCCATCACATTATTAAAAAGCTGAACACCGGATTTGCTCTCGACATAGTCCCAACGTTCCTGTTCAGACATGAGCAAACAATAGTCAATTCCCTGTTGACTAGCAATTGCCTCAAGATCGGCACAATTTTTTATTGGAAAGCCCACTAAAGCCACCCGGCCGCCTTTGCGAACTTCACCTAGCGTTTCTAATTTTGATATGACGGTGCGATCAATGCCAACTTTATTCGCTACCTCCTGTTGAGACAGGCCTTTGCTTCTAAGTTCCAGGGCTGCATCAATCACTTGATAAATTTTCTGCCGGTTGATAATTTTCTCACCAATTCTCAGCAGCATACTTTCTCAACCCCCGCTCATCTTCAAACAAACAAATATTCTGCGCAGTTCTAGCTATAGTATATGTACACAACCTTGTGTACATACATGATCTATACATATTTTAACATCAAAAGGTAAAATTCACAAATTTTTGAGAATAAAGCCAATGAGTTTTCCTATATTTTCACATTGAACCAACTATAACCATTTCTTTGCAAAAAAAAAGAACGGCCTAACCCCAGGGATCAATAGGGAAGCGGCCAATTACTTTCTTGCATAGTCCCAGCTTAAGCGGCGTGTCGTCATGACTCATGCCTTTTTTTAATCCCTGCAGCACCCGCAATCCGGATTGCATCGTTAATCCTAAATCCTCAGTAAGCTGCGACATGGTAGATTGCCGGGCTTGAATCAGCGACTGATCCAGGGATTTTCCGGCCTGGAGTTGCTCAACAAATTCCTGGGCTAAATAAAACTGGGCTAAGTTGGTCATCGGATTGCCGCAAATACCACTGGCCGTTCTGCCAAGTACTTCAGGAAGGGTATACTTAATACTCAATTCCACCGTTTTCTTCAATTCCTGAACTTCCTCAGCCATTGCTGCGGTTAAAGTCCGGGCGGTACACAAACCGCAAGTCCGTAAAGCCCGAATCATGGCATGCTCAATGGTATGAGCTTGCTCCTGGGTGACTAAATTTCCCAAATTAGCGCTTAGATTGACTTTCTTTCCTGTTTCCAGATCAGTTCCATAAATCGTAACTGGGATGTCCGATGGACCGCGAAACTCGGTCAATCCACCCTCCGGTCGCCAGCCGGCTCCGGAAACAACCGGGTACTCTTTATTCATTTGCCTAAAATTGAGTCGTTCAATATCCGATGTAATCATCGTTGTCCCGCTTATCTTGAGCGTATGCCAACGAGCATGTTCTCTTCCTTCTAAGGTAACCATGAGTACAGAGAACTGCTCTCCTTGCTCATCAACTGCCACCTCTTCAGTAATATCCACAATACGTGCAAGTACTCCGACCGGATATAATTGCTCATTGTCAAAATTCCAAGGACAAATCAGGAGTTCACGGCCCGTTCCTAACGCAGCAAGCTGCTGCCCACCATGCTCCGATAAAAACATCCCATGAAGCTTTCCACCTTGTGGTTTAGGAAGCAATCCATTGGCCACAGGCAAAACGAATATTGCCATAAGGCACCTCCTAGGTCAGTTGCAGAGCTTTATAAGCCCTCACCGGCAAGCTCTGGCATTTGATGTAGGATTTGAGTAAAATCTTCTTTTGATTGAGCTTGGTTGAATTTTAGCCGCAGCTCGGCTGAATGCGGCAGTCCTTTGGTGTACCATGCGGCATGTTTTCGCATTTCCCTGACACCAATATATTCGCCTTTGCAGGCGATCAGCATATCCAAATGTCTGAATAAAATCTCAAGCCTGTCTGCAAACGTTGGTGCCGGTAAAATTTCACCACTAGCCAAATAATGGGCTACTTGCTTAAATATCCAGGGATTTCCTTGACTGCCACGTCCTATCATTATGCCATCACAGCCAGTTTCAGTCAATATTTTCCTGGCATCATAAGGCGAACGGATGTCGCCATTGCCAATGACCGGTATCCCAACAGCGGCTTTGACTTCTTTGATGATACTCCAATCAGCTTGACCGGTATAAAACTGCTCGCGGGTACGCCCATGGACCGCAATAGCTGCAACTCCGGCTTTCTCAGCCAATTGAGCCATTTGCACGGCATTCACCGACCGGTCATCCCAGCCTTTTCGTATTTTCACCGTAACAGGCAACTGAACAGCCTGCACAACTTGAGCCATAATTTCAAAAGCCAATTGCGGCTGACGCATGAGTGCCGACCCCTCACCGTTCTTGACAATTTTCGGAGTTGGGCATCCCATATTGATATCGAGAATATCAGCCGCTCCCGATGCTTCAACAATTTTGGCCGCCTGAGCCATACTATCTGGTTCGGAGCCAAATATTTGAACAGCAACAGGCCGCTCCTGCTCATGACTTTTTAACATCTCCAGCGTGTGGCAGTTTTGGTAAATTAGGCCTTTATCACTGACCATTTCCGAATAGACCAGTCCACACCCCATCTCTTTAGCCAAGAGACGAAAAGGCAGGTCCGTTACTCCAGCCATTGGGGCTAAAATAACCGGATTAGCCAATTCAACATTGCCGATCTTCATTCCGATCGCTCCTTAAATAGAATAAGCCTATTGTATCCGCAACACAGCCGCAGTAACCAGCCCCGGACTTTTCAGCATCGTAAGTCAGTTTAGGCGGTTCTCATCCTGTTATGTATGGCTGTCTTACGGTTAAACTGATTTCTTAGTTTGCACAAAAATAACGGCGCGACTCATCATCGCGCCGGCTTGTTATGAATTGCGTTCGTATAAGATCCGTAACCCTTCTAAAGTCAAGAAGTGCTCCACAACATCAATGGTCCTGGACTGCTGCGCAATCAGATTTGCCAGTCCGCCGGTAGCCACTACTTTGGCCTCCGTCCCTAACTCTTCTTTCATGCGCCGGACAATCTCGTCCACCTGGCCGGTAAAGCCAAAAATAATGCCTGATTGCATACTGGCTACGGTATTGCGGCAAATGACTGTTTTAGGTCTGACCAATTCAATCCGCGGCAGCTTGGCAGCCCGTTGAAATAAGGCCTCTGTGGAAATACCGATCCCGGGAGCAATAGCCCCGCCTAAATAGTCACCGTTTTCGGCGATGGCACAGAAGGTTGTTGCCGTCCCAAAATCAACAATGATCAAAGGACCCCCATAACGTGCCAGCGCGGCTACGGCATTCACAATCCGGTCAGCGCCCACTTCACGAGGATTTTCATATTTAATACAGATTCCGGTTTTAATCCCTGGTCCAACAACCAACGGTTCAACATTAAAGTAGCGCTGACACATTTTGACCAAAGGAACAACCAGTGGTGGTACGACGGATGAAATGATCACCGCATTGATATCTTTAATGCTAAGATCATGGAAGCTAAATAATTCATGAATCAGCATGCCATACTCATCGCCGGTTTTTTGCCGGTCAGTCGATATACGCCAGTGTCTAAGTAAGTTTTCTCCTTCATATGCACCAAGAACAATATTGGTATTGCCTATATCAAATACTAAGAGCATAATTTGTTAAGTCCCCCAAATTTTAATCTATTCCATTTTCTTTTGTGTTCGTTGTTTTGGGACGAATGGACACATCACCGGCAATGACTCTATGCCTGCCGTCAGTTGCCTCAACCAAAAGTGCCCCATCTTCATCAATATCAACCGCAGTTCCGGAAAACTGCTGATGAATACCAATCACATTAACAGCTTGTCCAAGGGTAATGGAATATTTGCGCCATTCGTTTAAGATTTCGGAAAAACCACTACTGACAGCCACCGCATATAAATTTTCAAGCTGCATTAAGATGTCGCAAAGCAGCTCCAGCCGGGAAACAGCTTGTCCCTTGATCATGGCCAGAGAAGTTGCGATAGCCTTCAACTCTTCCGGAAAATCTTGTTCCTGTATGTTTACATTGATTCCCATACCAATCACGATATAGTTGATAGCATCCATTTCTGCGCTCATTTCCGTGAGGATGCCAACTAGCTTCTTACCGTCATAAAGAATATCATTCGGCCATTTAATCCCGCAGTCAATGTTGCAAAGCGAACGAATCGCTCTGGTGATCGCTACAGCAGCCAGCAAGGTGCATTTGGGAGCATCTGCAGGGCTAAAGTGCGGCCGTAAAACAATTGACAGCCATATTCCCTGCTGTTCCGGTGAATACCAGCCCCTGGCCAATCTTCCCCTGCCGCTGTTTTGTGCTTCCGAAACAATGATCGTTCCTTCTTCGGCACCAGCCGCCGCCAGCTTCTTAGCCGCATTATTCGTCGAGTCAATCTCGGTAAAATAGTGAATCTTTCGTCCAATTCGCTTTGTTTTTACTGCAGCACGGATTTCATCAGGCAACAGTAAATCAGGGGCTTGCTGCAAGCGATAACCTCGCCGGGAATGTGCGTCAATTGCGTAGCCTTCCAGCTTTAGTTCCCGCATATGTTTCCAGACCGCAGTCCTTGAAACATCAAGTTGTCTGGCAATTTCTTCGCCGGACAAATATTCTCCTGAGCGCTGGCGCAGTAAATTCAGTATCCTGGAACGCACAATGATCCTCCTAGATTCACACTCTTGGCTTACTCAATACTTCCATGATATACATCGCCATTCAATCTGTCAATCAGCGAATTTCACCGTGCTGTTCAGCCGATTTAATTTCAGCAATCGAATTGTCATCATTTAAGAAGACGACTGTAGGCTTGTAGGTTTTGGCCGCCTCATCAGCCATCATCGCATAAGTAATGATGATGACCTTATCACCCGGCTGAACCAGCCGGGCTGCGGCACCATTCAGACAAACAACCCCTGATCCGCGTTCCCCGGGGATCACGTAGGTTTCAAGCCGGGCGCCATTATTATTAT
This sequence comes from uncultured Selenomonadales bacterium, assembly GCA_946407015.1. Taxonomy (GTDB): domain Bacteria; phylum Bacillota; class Negativicutes; order DSM-1736; family Dendrosporobacteraceae; genus CAMJML01. The sequence continues at coordinate 9,604 of CAMJML010000020.1, forward strand.
TCACAACCTGCACTTTTTCACCAACAAGAATATCGGCTGCTTCCAGCAGTGCCTCATCAATGGTAATACTGCCTACATAATTTAGACAAGCTTGTGTTACAGTCGCTCGATGCAGCTTAGACTTAAAAATTGTACGAAACAAACTTACCCCTCCCATACCATATTATCAATTAAACGTGTTTTCCCTATTCTTACCGCCAAAGCAACCAAAACCGGCTTCGTAATGACTTCGGCCTCTTTGAGGGTCTCAGCATCTGTAATGGCAATATAATCAATATGTGCCAACGGTTCTTTTTCAATCATTTCGGCTATTGCCTTGCGCAGTTCGCCGGCCTGACGGCAACCGCCCGCCAGCATTTCATTCGCCAACCGCAAGGACCGGCTCAACACCAACGCAGCCTGCCGTTCGGTCTGACTCAAAAACACATTCCGGGACGATAACGCTAAGCCGTCTGTTTCCCGTACAATGGGTACCGCGACAACCGTTACGTTCATATTTAAGTCTTTTACCATTTGTTTAATAACGGCAACCTGCTGGGCATCTTTTTGACCAAAATAAGCCCGGTCAGGTTCAACAATATTAAAAAGTTTATTCACCACTGTTGTCACACCGCGAAAATGTCCCGGTCGTGAAGCTCCGCATAAGCCTGTGGTAATCTCACTGACCTCCACACTCGTCAACATGCTTGCATGTCCGGAAGGATACATTTCTTCCACTGGCGGAGTAAACAATAAATCTACACCGGCACTTTCAGCCAGAAGACTGTCTCGTTCCAAATCACGCGGGTAGACTGCAAAATCTTCTGTTGGCCCGAATTGCAGCGGATTAACAAAAATACTAGCCACAACCACATCCTGTTCCGCTTTGGCCTGACGCATCAAAGTCAAATGGCCCTCATGCAGATATCCCATGGTGGGCACAAAACCGACCGTTTTACCTTCCCGCTTTGCTTGACGGATAAGCGCCTTGAGCGCTTCCACTGTTTGTACAATCTTCACTTTGAGACCTCCTCATCATTGCAATACCATCAAAGCTAACCTTTGTACCACGAATATTTCCACGCTTATCAATCAGGCCTAATTTAAAAATGAAAAAGCCCTTCCTGGGCAGGTCAAAGCCAGGAACGGGCTTTCAGTATCCTACTGTTTGTCCAATTCCGTCTCAGCCTCAAGGATCTAAGCGGGTAGGGTTATCCGTGTATGACCAAAGCTCGGTGCAGCTCTCAAAAGAGATGCTGCCCAAATATGGCTTGTTATCACGAAATATGATAGCATGTTTAAGTAAAAGGAGCAATATAAGGTGGTGTAAAATGTGATGAAAATTTTAGTAGCTGACGATGAACCCAGTATATTGGAGGTAGTAACCCTGTATCTGAAAAACGAGGGTTTCACCGTACTGGCCGCCAGTGATGGCGAGCAGGCCCTTGCCCTGGAAATCAGTGAGCGGCCCGACCTCTTGATTCTGGACATCATGCTGCCCAAAGTCTCAGGCTGGGACATTTGCCGTTCCATTGAACGATCGGTCCCGGTGATCTTTCTTACAGCCAAAATAGCAGAAGCGGATAAAATGACCGGTTTCTCCCTTGGAGCCGACGACTATATCACCAAGCCTTTCAGCCCGCGCGAACTGGTTGCTCGCGTGAAGGCTGTGCTGCGCAGAAGCGGCTTATTGATTGAGGCCGGCACAGCACTCAAATTTCCCGGCCTGGTCATCTATACAGTACAGCAAACAATTGAATTGAATGGCCAGTCTTCCTCGCTGCCGCCGAAGGAATTTGAACTCTTACTCTTTTTAGCCCGCCATCCCAAGGTGGTATTTTCCCGGGAACAGCTGCTGACAAACGTCTGGGGGTACGATTTTAACGGCGATGACCGGACAGTAGACGCTACGGTAAAACGGCTGCGGCAAAAAATCAACTGTGATGCTTATGCCTATATTCACACCGTTTGGGGAACAGGCTATAAGTTCGAGGTTATCAAAAAATGACCCGTTCAATTTTCAGCAAGCTGATGTTTTCCCATATCCTTGTGATCTTAATCAGTACACTTACGTTAGGGTTGCTGATGTCTTATCTGGTCAGGGAACATGTTATTGCCAGCAAGCGGCAAGAATTGCTCAGTAAAGGTGTCGCCGTCATCTCGCTGCTTGAGCCTTCGATTGAATCCGGAAAAGTGACCGAATTTCAGACCTTGCCGATTATTAGCGATTTAGCCGGTGCAACCGTCTGGCTTGTTGATAAAAATGGAACCGTGATTGCAGGAAATCCGCCAAACCGCTGGTTACGAGCCATTCAGGACAACCATGCCGAAATGGAAGAGTTATTTAATGGTCAGCCCCAGACTTGGACACGAACCGGCCGCCAGCAAGTTGATGCCTCAGTCGTGGTAGCCTTGCCACTGTCACGGCCTAACGCAACGGTTGCCTTATTTTTATATGCTCCGATTGTCGGCATCAATAAGACGATCGATGCCCTGCAAGAACTGCTCATCTATTCCTTGCTGCTTGGCACAGTAACGGCAGCCTTATTTGGCTATGGTATCTCCCGCAGCTTGACCCGCCCGATCGCCGACATTGCCAAGGCAGCCCGGCATTTTGCCCAAGGCGATTACGGCAGTCGTACTACCGCAACCGGGCAAGATGAAATTGGTGCCTTAGGCAGGACTTTTAATCAAATGGCTCAAGCCATTGCGCATACCGATCAGAACCGGCGCGATTTCCTGGCTAATGTCACTCATGAATTAAAAACACCCATCGCCTCGATTCAGGCACTTACTGAGACCATTCTGGACGGACTGGCCAATCAGCCCGGCCAGCAAGATCGGTATTTAAATACCATTGTGGCCGAATCAGAACGGATCAGCCGTCTGATTGATGATCTATTGGATTTAGCGCAGCTTGAAGCCGGAGCATTGTCCGTTAAGCCACAAGACTTTGACCTGGCAGAAATATTGCAGTTGGAACAAGCGAAATTCAATCCTCAGCTTAAAGAAAAGAACTTAACACTGCAATTTCATCTTCCTGCCAAAGTGCCCGTCCTTGCAGCTGACCCAGACCGCCTGCTGCAAGTATTCGGCAATTTGATCAGCAACGCCGTACGGCATGCCCCTCCTGATTCAACCATTCACATTACCGTGAAAGATGGTTCGAACTTTGTCACCATCTCCATCAGTAACCAAGGCTCCGGCATCCCCCCGGAGGAACTTCCTTATATCTGGGACCGTTTTTATCGGGTTGAGAAGTCTCGTGACCGGAATCAGGGAGGAACCGGATTAGGATTGACCATTACTCAAAAACTGGTTCAGGCCATGGGAGGGAAAATTGATGTAATCAGTACCCCCGGTCAAAATACCACCTTTTGGTTTACCTTGCCAAAACGACAGTAATGTTTTCGTTTTTTCCCTATTCCCTTCCTCCAGGCAAGATGCCGCTGCGCGGTGAAACCTAGTTTATAACGTCCAAATCAATATACCAAGTGTTTGCAATAGAATTGCAAAGAAAAAGAGAGCCGATAGGCTCTCTTTTGGCTATTCAACTAAAATCCCTTCTGCCAGCAGCGTATTATCTGTTTCCCACGATTCCACAATGGCTAATGCAGTCGAATAGTCAAAGCCCATCCCCATCAAATAACTGATCAAAGCCGTTTCAATGATAATATGGCGGGTATTGGTTGCTGTTAGCTCAGCCAATCCATGGGCAATCGCGGGCTGAACCTGACAGAAAAAGTAACAGGCATTCAGGGCCTGACTCGGAGCAACCGGAGCTACTGATATGACGGGCGATATCACAGGCGGCCTGCATCTCTTAATCAGCCTTCTAAATCTGATCACATTCTCCACTCCTTTTCATAGCTTCAAACCTATATTCCAACTCACTTTATTTTATGAATCATTAACATAAGATGTGAACTTTGTCAGGATAAATAGCAGCGCAAATCGGTTGACAGAAACGAAAAAAAATCAGGCAGTCGCCTGATTTTTTAAAAGACTGTTTCGATTGTACCAATCATGTCGCCGCGATGATTCTTTAATACCGGTGGGAATTTTTCAAGCAGAACATCATATTCGTCTTTCGTAATTAAATCCAGTTTCTTTAAAATTCCAATCACGACCGGATTAATGGCCCTTGGACTGCCATCCTCTATTTTGAACGTAATACCGACACCGTCCGGTACGGATGCCAGGCAATAAACCGCCTCAGCCCCCACTTTGGCCAATATGCGGCCTTTGGTTAGTTCCATCAACACCGTATCAATCCGGCCTGTACCGGCCACCACACTTGGATAAGCCAGCATGGCATTACGAATTTTCGTGACTGCCTCAGTTTGCTCACCCCAGCCGCCTTTTTCAGGCTGAACAAGCCGGGCATACGCCAGAGCCATATGATCAAGCGGCAAATAAAATACAGGAACACCGCAGCCATCAATCCCGATTTCGACCTGATCTACCGCCAGGCCGGCACTATCCGCAACCGCTTGATGCATGATTTTCTGTACCTGATGATCCGCTTCCGTATAGCCTTCAACCGGCAAGCCCAGCATCTGACATAAAGCCAGCATTCCTGAATGTTTTCCTGAACAGGGATTGTGCACGGCTTGCGGTTTTTGCCCCAACTTAATCAGCTCTTTGGACGTCCGGCCATCCATAGGACGTGAGGAACCACAAGCTAAAGCATCCACCGACAGTCCGATTTTGCCTAAAACTTGTTGTACAAGGGCAACATGCTGCGGCTCACCGCTGTGTGATGATACCATCAAGGCCAATTCTTCATCCGTAATAGCGAATTGTGCTAGACCGCCTTGCTGGACAAAAGGCAGTATTTGAAAAGGCTTCGCAGCCGAGCGCCAAAACATCGGCTTGCGGGGATTGCCAACAGCACTGACAATATCGCCCGACACATTGACCGCAACAATATCACCGCGATGAATGCTCTCAACTTTTCCGGCGCGGGTGTAATGAAGTAGGATTTCACTCATTTGACTTTTCTCCTCTAAATAAATTAGCCACAAATCTTGCTGCTTCCATTCCCGCCGCCTTTGTCATCATGGCAGGCCTTGATCGAAACTTTGTGGCCAGATATTAAAAAACCCGCTAACGCGGGCCTTGATAAACATTATGGCAGGATCACAGAGGGTTCAAGCGTAAGCATTCGGTTACGCATGAAAGAAGCCCTCCGTAGATTCCTGATTCGTTTAGTGTCACCAAAGTTTCTTAGTTGCGAGAAATGTAAACAATTTTAGGCCCGGATCCTTCATCAGAGCTTTCTGCAGCAGGAGCTGCATCAGCCTCTTCGCTCGGTTGTTGTTTTTCCTGCAGCAAACCATCTTTCATCAGTTGCTCCAGTTCTTCAGCCTCAAGCGTCTCACGTTCCATTAAAGCTTTGGCAATAAGATGCAGTTTATCAATATTGTCTTTCAGCATATTGCGGCACTCGCTATAAGCGCCTTCAATTAGATTTCTTACCTCTTTATCAATCGCATAAGCGACTTCTTCACTATAGTTACGGTCACGCGAGATATCACGCCCCAAAAAGACCTGTTGATCTTGACGGCGGCCAAACGTAATCGGCCCCAGCGCTTCACTCATCCCATATTCGGTAATCATTTTCCGAACTAGGTCAGTAGCCCGCTCCAAGTCGTTTTGCGCTCCGGTACTGATTTCGGCAAGCACCACTTCTTCAGCAACCCGTCCGCCCAGCAGCGTCTTCAACTGATCCAAGAGTTCCGACCTGGTGGCATAATATCTGTCTTCTTTAGGCAGCATCAGTGTATAACCGCCAGCCCGTCCCCGGGGGATAATGGATACCTTATGAACAGGATCGGTATGCGGTAACAGCATGCCAACCAGCGTATGACCGGCTTCATGATACGCAGTAAGCCGTTTTTCCCGTTCGCTGATCACTTTGCTTTTTCGTTCCGGACCGGCGACAACCCGCTCAATAGATTCTTCCAGTTCCGGCATTTCAATGCGTTTTTTATTGCGCCGCGCTGCCAGCAAAGCGGCTTCATTCACAAGATTGCTTAAATCGGCCCCGGTAAAACCAGGTGTACGCCGAGCCAGCACTTCCAGGTTAGCTTCTTTTGAAACCGGCTTGCCCTTGGTGTGGACCTTCAGGATTTCTGCACGGCCTTTTACATCCGGCTTATCAACAACAATTTGACGGTCAAAACGGCCTGGCCTTAGCAGTGCCGGGTCTAGAATATCCGGACGGTTGGTTGCCGCGATAATAATAATTCCTTCATTGGCAGCAAAGCCGTCCATTTCCACCAGCAACTGGTTTAACGTTTGTTCGCGCTCATCATGTCCGCCGCCCAAACCGGCGCCACGCTGGCGTCCAACCGCATCAATTTCATCGATGAAAACAATACACGGAGCATTCTTCTTCGCTTGCTCAAACAGGTCTCTTACCCTGGATGCCCCGACACCGACAAACATTTCTACGAAATCTGAGCCGCTGATGCTAAAAAATGGCACTCCGGCTTCACCGGCTACGGCTTTAGCCAGCAAGGTTTTCCCTGTTCCAGGAGGACCAAAGAGTAATACCCCTTTAGGGATACGTGCCCCAAGATCATTAAACTTTTTGGGATGCTTCAGAAATTCAACCACTTCCTGCAATTCCTGTTTAGCTTCATCGGCTCCCGCTACATCAAGAAACGTAATCTTAATCTTGTCTTCACTATGCAATTTGGCCCGGCTTTTGCCGAAAGACATCACCCGGTTGCCGCCACCCTGTGTCTGCTGCATAATGAAGAACCACACACCAATGAGTAACAGCATTGGCAGAATGGATGAAAAAATAGTTGTCCACCATGGCGGTTGCGGTGGTTGTTCAGCTTTGATATCAACATTTCTTTCCCGCAGTGTGCTAATGAGAGTGGGATCATTCGGCGCAATAGTAGTAAACTCAGTACCATCCTTGAGTTTACCGCGGATAGAATTATCCACTATAGTGACTCGCTCCACTTTCTGTTCGTCCATGTGACGTAAAAACTGCGTGTAGGTGATTTCTTGCTTATTGGTTGTACGCGTCGAATAGTAGTCAATAATGGAAATGGCGATAATGATAATAAGCAAATAGAAACTTACATTACGGAAAAATTTGTTCAACAAGTCGCCCTCCTCTCACTGGAGCACATTAACACCAACATGTTCTCCATAGAAAAATATTATAACACCAAAACTAAATTTTAACAATCAAGCTGATGCCGCATTCCCGCCTACTTATATACTTCCGGCTTCAGTATTCCGATAAACGGCAAATTACGGTATTTCTCAGCATAGTCCAAACCGTAGCCAACTACAAAATAATCCGGTACGGTAAAGCCGTTATAATCAATATGCACTTCGGCCTTACGCCTTTCCGGCTTATTCAGTAAGGTACAAAGCTTGAGACTGGCTGGCTTGCGTGATTTGAGGTTTTCCAGCAGATACGTCAGCGTCAAGCCTGAATCAATAATGTCCTCAACAATCAGCACATGCTTCCCTTCGATATCTTCATCAAGGTCTTTCAAGATCCGAACAACCCCGCTTGAGCTTGTGCCGTGGCCATAACTGGATACTGCCATAAAGTCAATTGCAACAGGAACTTTAATCGCCCTGGTTAAATCGGCCATAAACAGTACCGCTCCCCGTAATACACCAATCGCTAAAATTTCCTTTCCTTCATAATCTGCTGTGATTTGGTCTCCTAATTCTTTAATCCGTGCCGCAAGTTGTTCCTCGCTAATCAGCACGCTTTCAACATCATTAAGCATGATTGGTCCTCCCCATGTACAAAGTAAGCTGCAAAAATTGCTGAGTATTCATCATAACATCGCCCCGTTCAGCTTGTCGATAACCCCCTACCCATAGAATGCCTTTCCCGTCATAAATTATCGGTGTAATTTCCCTTTTTTCACGTGGAATTTTAGCATCAATAAAAAAATCTTTTAATTTTTTACTGCCTTTCAACCCTTTGGGCCGAAAGCGGTCCCCATCCTGCCTGGTACGCACATACAATGGCGGTACTAACTGAGTACAATCAAATACCGCGGTATGCGCTGGAAGCTTTCCCGGTGCTGTAGAATGCAATTCAGCCAAAATAGTAATATCCAATTCCGGCACGTAAGTGTTGCCTGGTATAGCAATTGGATAAGGCTTAGCAATTCCCTGTACGGCAGGAAGCTGCCGCACAGAACTCAATTCCACTTCATCATAGCCAATTCGTACCACCAGACCTCCCGGCAGTTCATAAATCGTCCCCACCTGACCGGATAAAGCCATTTCTATAAATTTTTCCACATGCTTAAATGTAATTCCTCTTGTGCTGCCCTGTTTTTTTTCGATTGCCTGGCGGAGCATTTCCCGCTGCTGTGCAAGGTGCAAATTAGCCAATCCGGATTTTTCGATAAACAGCTTATCCTGCTCTTCACGGACAATCTCAGACCATACCGCCTGAACACTTTGTTGGATAAAATCATATTCGCAGCCAACCACCTCGGCAGTCCGGCACAGAGCTTCTTTAACAGCCTGATTGTAATGTTGTTCCAGTTCCGGCAAAAGTTTAAGCCGAATGCGGTTCCGTAAATAATCGGTTTTTAAGTTTGAATGATCCAGACGGGCTGTTAACTGATGTTCCCGGCAGTATTGCTCAATTTCTGCACGGCTTATTCCCAGCAGCGGCCGAATAATATTGCCGTTTGCCGGCCTCATTCCCCTGATACCGGCACTGCCGCTGCCGCGCAGCAGATGCATCAGTACCGTCTCTGCCTGATCATCACGATGATGCCCGGTTGCGATCTTGGTTTGACCAAGATTTGCTGCAACCTCCTGCAGATACTGATAGCGCAATTCCCGGGCAGCCTCCTGAGGTGAGTGACCACCAGCGCGAATATATTCAGGCACATTAATGGCCTTTTGATAACACACTAAACCAAGCCGGCGACAGAATTCAGCTACAAAATCAGCGTCAGCAGCCGAATCCTTGCCGCGAAACATATGATCAACGTGGGCAACAGCCAGTCTAATATTATATTTTGAACATAGGGCCTGCAGGCTATGCACCAAAACAAGGGAATCCGGGCCGCCGGAACAAGCAGCCAAAATAGAATCACCCTCTTGTATTAATCGATATTGATCAATCCAGGCCTCAATTTTTTTCAGCATGATAAGCCTTTCTCTCCGTGATATAGTTTATAAACAACCTGTATATTGTAGAACTGATAAATATTCCAAAGGCAATGGCCCCCGCTGTCAGCACAGTACGCATAAACATCGAAACTCCATCAATATACCTTCCTTCTACCATATACAGCATGGTGGTATAGGCTTCTCCCCCCGGTACCAACGGAATAAAACCAGGGATAATAAAAATGGTCGCAGGCTTCTTCAGCCGTCTGGCCAGTGCCTCTGCCGCCACACCAATGGCAATGCTGCCAGCAAAATTTGCCATAATCAGGCTGCCGCCAAACTCTCTGGTCAGTGCGGTGACCAGCCAGGCAGCCCCCCCTACAGTGCCGGCATAGCCTAAAAGACTGGTCGGAATCCGGTGTAAAATACCGAAAGCCACAGACATCAAAAAAGCGGCAATGATTTTTAAACCCATCGTACGTCCTTCACTCCTTCACTGCCGTAAGGTTACCAAGCATGGGTTGCCAATATCAGCACCACTCCCATGGCGACAGCCACGGAAGTCAGGGCAGCTTCCAAACCGCGGGATAAACCGCTTAACAGATCACCGGCCATAACATCCCGAATTGCATTGGTAATCGCTATTCCCGGCACCAGCGGCATAATGCCTCCGATAATAACCGCATCCCGTCCCAATTGAGGAATGACACCTGCTAACAGCACACCGGTCAAAGCAGCCACCATCCCTCCCAAAAATTCAAATGTAAACTGAACGCCATGCAGCCGGGATACAATATGAGCAATATAGCGCACAATCGCAGCCGCCAAAAAAGCGGCGACCATTTCATAACTACCGGCATTATAAAGTACCGCCGTAGTACTGCCGACAATCCCTGAGGCAATAACGGACGGCCCTAAGGAAAAGCCGGTTCTCTCCCGGGCAATACGCTTCAAAACCGCTAGCGCATCTGGATAGTCAATCCGGTTGTCGACCAACCGGCGCGACAACTCATTGACCTTTGTAATACGGTCTAGATTAATAGTCCGGTCCCGTACCCTGCGCATCGTTGTTACCGAATGTCCCTGTTCATCGCTAACCGTCAAAAATACTCCGGTCGGAATGACAAAGCTTTCTACCTTTACCGCTCCACAAGCTCTCGCAATATGGACCATGGTTTCCTCAACCCGGTAAGTTTCTGCACCGTTTTTTAACAGTACTTCACCGGCTAGAACAGCTAAATTTATAATTTCATTCAGGAGCAGCTTTTCCACCGGAGTCACCTCTTGCATCCTCAAAACTATTTAACTAAAGTTCGGCTGACCATTTCTAAATTCCTTCTACTGCCAATTAAGGATAACTTAGCCTTGAAACTTTTTATTTATACCATAATCAAGCCCTAAACGCAAGTCATTTCAGGAATGTTTCGCCAAACAATAAAAATGCCTGGCTACACCTCGCCAAGCATTTTTGAATCCGCTTAGTCTATGAACCTACCATCGCGCCTCCCGTTGAGTGAATTATACCAAATTTGGACTGTCGCCGATTTTTGCCACCAGTACCGTCATATCGTCTTTTACCCGGGAACCGGATAAATTCATGGCTTCCTGCAAAATCATATCCGCCAATTCCTGTGCGTTGGTGGTGGCTGTCCGCCGCAGAAAATTCGCGATCCAATTTTCTTTTTCATTTCCCCGTTGTGGAATATCCGCAACCCCGTCGCTGACCATAACCAAAATATCACCACTCACTAAGTTGGCTTTAACCGGTTCAATTTCAATCTGATTAAGAATTCCCATAGGCAGTGAGGCCGATTTAATGGTAGCCACTTCACGCACCCGTTTAACAAAGCTGGGAGACGATCCAATCTTTAAGAATTCGGCCTCCCCTGAATAGGTATCAATAATGGTCATATCGACGGTTGCAAAGCTCTCTTCCGGAGTCCGGAGCAGCAGCATGGAATTGACTGTCTTGACCGCAACGTCCACATCAAAGCCGACCGCCAGCAATTTTTCCAAAAACCGAACTGCCATCGTGCTTTCATCGGCAGCCCGCCTGCCACTGCCCATTCCGTCACTAATCATGAGCGCAATTTTACCTTTATTCAACGGAACGACAGAACTGGTATCACCGCACACGCCTTGAGACTCTTTGGCGGCGCAGGCAACTCCGCTTTCTACGGTATACCGTTTGGCTACTTGCATGATCAATTTGCATTTTTGATGTTTCGCCTTATTACCGCATTCGGCATGCAGCGTCATTTTCTCGCACATAACCCGGGCCGCTAGCGGCAATACCGTATTCACGCATTCTCGCGTTCCCTCACAAGGTTGTTTACAAGCCTCAATAACCCCATTTCCCTTCATTCCGGTTACTCTGACTTGGTCCAATTGGCATTCGATCAGAGCAGCCCGTTCGGTCAAGGAAGCTGCCAGTTCACGGTCGGATCGCGGCGCTTTGGCAATTTCTTGCGCCAAATTGCCGATAATAATGCCGGCCGCCCGCATCTGTTCGGTCACCATTTGCCGGTGATCGGTCATCCGTTTTTGCCAGTAGGATGATGTTTTATTTTTTTCTATGACAAAATTAACAACTTCTGCCAGTTCCTTCCGCCGGGAACAATGCCCTTTTATCGCTTCCGGCACAGTCTCGCCCGTAAGCGGCTTATGTTCGGCCCGTTCCAGCATATCCAGCATCGCCTGATAGGTCCGGTAAAAATCCTGCTCCCAGCATGTAGCCCGCATTTCACAAGTTTCACAAACCTGTTCGCCTACTGCAGTCAACACTCTTGCCAATTCATCATCACGGATTTTTTCTTTATTGCCAGCCGCAATATTGCCGAACGTCCCAGCCAGATCATTAAACATTTGGGCGATGTTATTCATTTTAGCCGCCGCTTCGTTTACTTGAGGCATGAACAGGACAGCCTCAGCTTCCTCGGCCTTAAGCTGTCCTCTTAGAATGATCAGCTTGTTGACTGGCAGCAGCAAAAACAAACTGGCTGCGATGACCGTTTCGGTTAACACTTGCACAAATTGAGTCACTTGTACGAAACACAAATTAATGATAGCACTGCCTAAAACAAAACCCAAAATGACGGCATACTTTCCAAACGAACGGAAAGCCCCCGCTACCGCCCCGGCTACCGAGTACAAAGAAATGGTCATTAGCGCATTCCCATCTCCGAGCCCAGTCACAAAACCAATGGCTACACCAACTGCAGCCCCTAATCCGGCTCCCCCGCCCAGCGCCAGCAATAAAACTAACAAACTTCCGGCAATATTGCGAACACTGTATTCAAAAATCATGGCATTGCCCAGGCCGGCAATCGCTAAGGCCAAAATAACCATGAGGCAAACCAAACCCTCATTGGCCGCTGACCGGCAGGCGGCACTGATCCGGGCACGGCTTAATAACAGCGGCACACCATACATAAACAGATAGGAAGCTGCCATACAGATGGCTGCATTAAATAGGACAGCCACACCATGATACAAAGTCCCCTGTTCAATAAACGTTAAGGCCAGCCCCCCTGTAAGGACGGCACAAAACATCAGCAAGGGTACGGCAAGCATTTTGTGATGCAGCCTGGTAATCCGGTGCTGCCAGCGATAGTAAAGCAGCATCGCCAATAAATAAACTCCCGCCTCACTATAATGTCCGGTACTAAGCACTCCGGCAATAGCCCAGCCGGCAACTGCCAGAGCACGTTCTCTCGCCACCTGAGTCACTGCGGCAAAAAAAGCCAGCCCAAAAGGAGATAATTCTCCCAAAATGGCCAGACGGCTTAGTAATAAGGCTAATATATGAAGTGGCAGATGATCACGGTATACAAAGGGCAAAAGAAAATCGCGCAGGCTTCTCCAAATCTTCCCCACTGCCAGTTTGCGCCGTACAGGCTTTGGTGATACCGCCGGCTGCTGTTTGGGTAGCTGCAAGACTTGTTCAGGCAAAGTGACTACAGTTACTTTCGGCATAGCATTCACTCCTAATTGTTCCTTAAACATACACCATGTGCTATTAATTTTACATATAATGGCAATTAAAACTTTGTCTGAACAAGTCAGGCCACTTCCAAAAAATTCCGACATACAAACTGCCGATCATACAAAAACTGCCTGACTTAATTCAGTCGGCAGTTTGGCACCGGGTTGACGCACGTGGCTATTTGTCGAAACAGGTGTTTAATTCATGGATAATCGGGGGAATTTATCTACAGAAGGAGGCATATACTATGAAATTGCTGTTACAGCCGCTGCCGGTCCGAATTTTTCACTGGGTCATGTTTAGTTGTGTGATCGGGCTGTTATGGACCGGCCTTTACATGAATGATCCATTTGAGGCCGTTCGGCTTCCCCTGCGCACCGTCAGAATGGTTCATGCTTTCCTGGGGCTCTCGCTGACCGCTAATCTGGCCGGACAGATTTATTATTATTGGAGGACCACAAAGTGGACAGAGCTTCTTTTTCTCACTCGCGATCTGGTCAATATCCGCAGCTTTGCCCGCTATGTTTTCTTTATCACCGGCGGCCACCCCAATTATGGCCGTTACAACCCCGGCCAAAAAGCCTTGTTTACTTTATGGGGTGCTGCGGTGCTGATTGCTATTGTCACCGGTTTTACACTCCTGCTGCCTGATATGACCACCGGACTGCAGCGCTTGCTCAATGGATTAAACACCATCCGTATCAGCCATTTTGGGGTCGCCATCTTTTTTGCCATGTCCATTCCGCTGCATCTTTACCTGGTTTTTACCGAAGATCCGGCCAAACTTCAAGCCATGTTTACCGGGTACATCCAGGTAGAGCCAAAACTGCCGCCGGCTAGTCCAGATAACCCTTACATTCAGGGACATGCAGAAGATGGACCGCACAGGTAAAGCAGGGATCATAGGAGCGAATCACTCTGCCCACTTCGATCAAACTGTCGGGATTGGCCACCGGCGTGCCAATCAGGGCTTCTTCTACAGGGCCGCGCAGACCCTGTGCATCACGGGGTGAGAAATTCCAGGTTGTCGGCGTTAAAATTTGATAGTGCTGAATTTTTCCGCTGCGGATGCTGACCCAATGCCCTAACGGTCCACGCATGGCGTCGGTTAAACCGGCTCCATCCCCTGTATGGGGCGGCGTAAACGGCTCAAGCGTTGGCCCATTCGGTATCAGCATTTCCAGCCATCCTGCCGCCAGCCGGCAGATTTTCTGGGTTTCAAGAGCACGTGCCACAATCCTGTCCATCACCGAAATGCCCCGGCGGTAACTGCCATTGATCCAGCCGCGGGCCAAGGGACCTCCTTCAAAGCCTTTGCCCTCATAACGCGGCGCTTTTACCCACGAATAGGCGTCCGGTTTATCCCGGTCAGGGACGGTTTTCCCTTGCCGGGGAGAAGGGTTGTAATCCTTCTCTTGATACCAGCTATAGCGAATCTCTTCGCCAATCTTACTGGCATCAAGCGCTTGAACCGCTCCCCCGTTGGTAATAATCCCTGGTGCAAACTCACGTGCCCCGGTAACCGGTTGTGGAAACATGCCATACGAAATCAAATTGCCGTATCCCGCTCCAATCCGGTAATAATCCGGATAATATTCGGCCAGAGTCAGGACATCAGGAAGATAAATCTGATCCACCCATTCACTAAGTTCGCGCAAAATAGCGCTATAGGCTTGGATTCTTTCCGCTGTGGCCCGTTCTGTGACCCCTGTCGTCGTGATGGTTTGAGTCATCGGTACTTTAGCCCCGAATACGGCCAGCATTTCATGGGCTCTGGCCGATTTGACCACAGCTTGTTTGTAATGCTCGAAAAATTGCTCGTTTACTTTTGGCGGCAGTCGATAGTCGCCTTGCATGCGGGGTGTAAAGGGCGGCATATTCGGTCCTTTCACATAATCAAATAACGCCAGCATATAGAAATGCCGCAAATGATTCTGAATAACATCGGCTGCAAAAATGAGATTAATTAAGTGCCGGCCATTGAGCGGCGGTTCAACTTGATAAGCTTCCTGCAGCGCCAGTGTATCGGCCACTGCATGCGCCGTTGAGCAAATTCCGCAGATCCGCTGCGTAAATAATGCGGCATCCCGCGGGTCACGGCCTACCATCATGCTTTCAAAGCCGCGAAACAAGGTGGCTCCAATCCAGGCATCCACGACTTGGCCGTTTTGAACGTCAACATCGACTTTCATGGGTTCATGAATGCGCGTCATCGGAAATATCGTTTTTAATGTCACTAGCCTTCATCTCCACTCTTGTCTTCAGCTCGCAAAAAATCGTTAACTCGTGCCAGCAGCTTTTTTTTGCTGCGAGCCTTTTGAATGCCTGGCAATCGTTCTGCTTCAGCAAGCAGAGCATTTTGCCGCCTGATTAAGTCATCCAACTCTTGCTTGACCTGAGTCAAATTTTCCGGCGCTGTTGGCTCGATGGGCTTGGTTCCTTTTACATAGTGCTTATGAATTCTGCGGGCAAAAATTCCGGCAGCCCAGTGAGTGGCTACCGCCCCTATCCCCAGAGCGGCTAAAGCCGCCCCAAACTTTTGGACATTGGCAGCAACAGCCGGTGTCCGGATTTCAGGCAGGTGCTGATAAAAAGGCATCATGCCATCCGGAAAATGCGGACTGGCACAACCAATACAAGGGGCTCCGGCCTTTACCGGCCAATTGACATAATGGTTCCACTGACGCAGCGGGCAATCGGCATGGGTAACCGGGCCTTTACAGCCAACTTTATATAAGCACCCTTGATCCCCGGGGAATTTAGCAAAAATCCCGTCTTCATATTGCTGTCGGCGTTGACATAATTCATGAATAGTCTTGCCGAAAAACATGACCGGCCGGTTATAGCCATCCAATTCAGGCAGGCCATACAGGGATAAATGAGCAAACGTACCACTCATCCAATCCGGGTGGGCCGGACAGCCCGGTATATTGATCACCTTGGACTGAATCACCTTCCAAACGCCTGTAGCACCGGCTGGATTGGGATGAGCAGCCGATGGACCGCCAAAACAGGCACAATCGCCTACGGCAATCACATATTTGGCTTTCGGGGCAAATTCCTGCACGGCAGCAAGTCCGGTAATCATTTGACCATCACGGCGAAAGATTTCATTATAGCGCCCATGATCGGCGGTCATGACCGCCCCCTCAATCACTAGCCAGAAATTTCCGCTTTCTTGCTCCACCGTTTCCAACATCGCCCGGACCGCACCATCTCCCTGTTCGGCACTAAACAGCCAATGATAGCGCAAATCAATCATATCAGTCAGCATCTGATCCAATGATGGATTGACCGCATTTTCCAATGATACCGAATTGCCGGTGCAAGAGCCAAGCTCCAGCCAGATAACCGGAGGTTTGACTGCCCTTTTTTCACCATAAGCCTGGCCAACCAGGGGAAGCAATCGCTCGGTCAAACTCATGGAAACCGCAGTCGACATACATAGTTTTATAAAATCACGGCGTGAAATCATGACAAATTCCTCTCATTATGCAAGGGCTACGGTTGTACAATTCCCAGAACTGGAAGTTCTTATGTACAAATGTCCAGCATCAGGATTTTATCCTGGAATTTGTATGAATCATTCTGAATCGTAAAACACTAGGATGGGTGATGACAATGCTGAAACACTGGTATGAAAGCAAAAAGCCAAAAAAACCAGTTCACAAGCCGTTGCCGGAAACGGTATTGCCTTGCAAAAAATATGATGCCATCGTCGTGGGTGCAGGCCCGGGCGGAGCCAGTGCAGCTTATTTTATGGCTAAAGAAGGCCTTGATGTCTTATTATTGGAACGCGGTCCCTATCCGGGTGCCAAAAACTGCGGCGGTGCATCACTCATTGCCGAGCATACGCACAAGCTATTTCCGAACTTCTGGGAAGAATGCGAGTGCGAACGGATTATTACGCAGCAGGCCTATTGGCTTATGACGGAAGATTCCATCCTGGCCAGTTCCTTTCAAAGCCTGAAACTGGCGGCCGCTCCTTTTAACCGGTTTACGGTCAAACGCCGTAATCTTTATCAATGGTTATGCGATAAAGCGGTATCCGCCGGCGCTGAACTTCACCTTAATCATCAGGTCGACCAAGTGCTTTTTGATGAGGGTCAAGCCGTCGGCGTGGAAATGTCTCCACCAAATCAAAACCGGTTTCTTGCCGATATCATCATTTTAGCCGATGGGGCCAATTCACTGCTGGCCGAGCAAGCCGGCTTGATCCCGCAGGTTTCTCCCCAGGACCTCGCGCTATATGTAAAAGAAACCATTGCCTTGCCGGCTGAAGTCATTGAAGAACGCTTCAACCTGCTGCCAGGCAATGGCACGATTATCGGCTTAATCGGCCACCCGACAGCCGGTTTTAACGGAACAGGCTCGATCCATACTTTTAAAGAAAGCATTAATATTAATGTCGGAATGGCCATTGCTGATTTTGCCGCTTCTGGCATCCGCCCTTATGAACTATTGGAGCGCATCAAAAAACATCCTTTGATCCAGCCGTTGCTGTCAGGGGGAGTCAGCCTGGAATACGGCAGTTCTGCGATTCCCGAAGGCGGCTACCACGCCATTCCCGAGCTGGTTCATCCCGGCCTGCTTATTGTCGGCGATGCTGCCTCACTGGTCAATGGTACCCATGGCTTTAATTTGGCCATGTGGTCAGGATTTTTTGCCGCGCAGGCTGCCTATCAAGCCAAAATCAGCCGGGATTTTTCGCAAAAAAAATTATCCTTATACCGCACCTTGCTTAACGAAAGTTTCGTCATGCAGGATCTGAAAGCCAATGCAAAAATGGCTGCCCTTCAGCGCAATGTCCCTTATCTTTTTAACTTGTACAGTCATTTGGCCAACGAAACAGCTTATCAAATGTCGAAAGTCTATACCATGCCTAAAAAGGCCAAACGAAACCTGATCTTTAAAAAGATTACCAGTATCCAGCCACTAACCAAAATGGCCAGTGATCTTTGGAAAGTCATTAAGGTGATTCAATAATGAGCAAATTAACCCATTGTACAGAGTTATTACATTTTACGCCCGATGATTACTGGCAGCATATCAGCATTACCGATCAGTCTGTCTGCCAGCAATGCCGTACCAAGCCCTGCCTGACACTCTGCCCCTCTGGCGTATTCACCTGGAATTTGCACAAAAGCGAGCCTGTTTTGGTCCTGTATAAACAGTGTGTCGAATGCGGTGCTTGCCGCCTGGTATGTGACAATATTAACTTTTCTTTTCCTTGCGGCGGCTACGGGGTACATTTTGTCGAAGGATAGGTAAATTTTTAATAAATTTTTAAATAATAACGAATGTTAAAAAGGAATATTTGGAAATTTTAGCGAAAATAATTGAAAAAATTCACTTTAGGGGGCGTTGTACTTGCTTTTGTCAACAAAGCCGAATAAAGTTGTACCGGTTTTTCAGTTATTTTCCCGGTCTGAATGGTTTTTGACTGAAATTTTAGAACTGACGCCTGATTGCTTATTGCTCATTGATGTAAGAACAAATTTAGTCGTTTATGCCAATAAGGCCAGCGAAACCTTGTATGGGTACAATCAGGAAGCGTTTATCGGAAAAGACATTCGCCTGATTAATCTTTCCCCTGACAGTGAAATAAAGAAAAATATGGAACGCGTCATCAAAAAATATCCGCATGCCCACCGCTTTGAGGCTATTCACGGCACTTCATCCGGCAAGCAGGTCCCGGTTGAAGTGGTATCAAAATTAGTCACCCTCAACGGGCGTAAATACTATCTCAGCCATATTACCAATATCACCAGCCGCAA
The DNA here is from genome assembly GCA_946407015.1 of uncultured Selenomonadales bacterium. Classification (GTDB taxonomy): domain Bacteria; phylum Bacillota; class Negativicutes; order DSM-1736; family Dendrosporobacteraceae; genus CAMJML01. The sequence continues at coordinate 28,471 of CAMJML010000020.1, forward strand.
CCGCTTGAAAAATAAGATTTCTAATTTAATTACCCAGCTGAGTCAGCAAGCCTATCGCGACAATCTCACACAAACCTATAACCGTAATTATTTATTTAACGTCTATCTCCCTAAACTGACAGGCCGGGATATCGGCCTACTGCTAGTCAAAATCGATTATTTCAAAAATATCAATCATACCAAAGGTCATCTTCTGGGCGATCATATCCTGATTGAAACAGCCAAACTGCTAAAATCGGCCATCCGTTCAACCGGCAAAGTGTTCCGGTTCGACGGCGGTGAGTTTTTAATTCTCTTTCCGAAACACCGTATCGGCGAATTAGAGCAAACCGCCGCCAGCATCCGCGAAATAGTCCTCAAAGCCGGTTTATATTTTGAAGATCAGCCTGTCCGTTATTCGGTGAGCGTCGGTTACACTGCCGGCCTGCTCAACTGTCCTCAGCAATTCAATGAATTGTTGATTCACGCTGATGAGCACTTAAGCCAGCCATAAGGGTGCAATAGCAAAAAAAAATAAAAGAGCATTCAACTGAATGCTCTTTTTCTTTATTGTTTTATTCGGCCCGGCGGGCACCACCGCGGCCGCCCCGTTTCGAGTCAGTGTTTTTCTTCAAATCAGACAAGCGCTCGTCGCTGTCTTTTAAGAACTTGCTTAATTTATCTTCGAAGGTAACGCTGTTGAAACGATTAGGACGCCTGTTGTCGTTGGCGTGTGCTCTTCTTGGTGGTGGAGCAGAGTTGGAACTAGCCTGTTGGAGCTGCTTAATGGATAATCCAATTTTTCCACGTTCATCGACTGACAAAACTTTTACTTTAACTTTATCCTGTTCCTTGAGAAAATCTTTTACATCGCGGACATAAACGTCAGCAACTTCCGAGATATGAATAAGACCTACTTTTCCTCCCGGCAGCTCGACAAATGCACCAAAATTTGTTATTCCGGTGACAACGCCCTCTACCACACTGCCAACTTCGATGGACATACTAATCAAATTTCCTCCTTAAAAAATCATGGTTTTGCAAACATATTATACTCTTGCGCTGTAAAATGTGTCAAGAAAATAGCGGCAACTTAATTTTTGCCTGCTGGAACATAAGGAGTCTCTCCCGGCTTAGTCAAACCGAGTTCTTCACGGGCTAATTTCTCAATATAAGCACGATCTTGTAAACGCTTCCGCTCTTCAATCAGAGTGGCATTCGTTTCACGGGCCTGCTCAAGCTTGATTTTGACTGCCTCTTTTTCTTGGTTAATCGCACTTAACTGGCTATATTGATTGAAGCAAATATAAAGAAAATAACCGAAGATGCCTAGTAGTACCAAGCGAAACCACTTGATCCGAAGTTTTCGACGCCGCTGCACAGTCTACACCACCGATACTTTGATGTGCTGTCAGTATTCGGCAGGCAGGAAGCTATTTCCTCTTTTTACCCTTAAAATCCCATGTGAATTTTTTGTTAAGTCTCTCACTCCTTTTTAGGCGGATCTTCTTTTGATGCCGGCAGCCAGGATTTAATTAAGCTGGCAGTTCGCCGCTGCATGCCGGCTGTTTTGCGGCCAACATAAGCAAAGGGAATCAGACACATACGCCCGCAAAATCCCACCGGCTTGATTACACATGCGACAATCAGCCGGTTCACCCAGCCCGCAATAAACACGATCAGCCGGATCAGCCGGATCAGACACCAGATAATAAAACGGCTGAGCAGTTTATAATACAGGACCGTACCGCCAAGCAGGCCCAGGAACACATAAAAACGTAATTCTCCCCAGTTGGTCATAAGCAGGCCGCCGAAAGCCAATATAATGGCCAGCAGCCAATATAACAGATCAAAGAGGTACGTCGTGACAGTACGAGGCTTAAAAACGCCGCGCAATACCCGGTAAAAGTCAAAAATAACGCCAAGCAGCCCTCCCATAATGATTGTCATGATAAAGGTTACTGCCTGACCGGTAAAATCCATGCCCTTCACCTCCACCGCCACGAGCGAGAAACTCGATATAGCCGACGCCCAATCAAAACAATCAGGCCAACGGTCAACATGATGAACCAGCCTAAGCAATTATGGATCGTATCCCAATGTCCTGCCGCCCGGCTATAATCGGGCAGTACTTTACTGGCGATTTTATACCAGTAATCAATCACCCTGCTCACATAGGTCGTAGTTTCACTATAAGGCGGCACACCGCCATATTGTTTGACCGCTCCTGGTCCGGCATTGTACGCAGCCAAAGCCAGCACCATGTCACCGGAAAACTGACGGTTCAACTGAGCCAGATAAGCAGTCCCAATCCGGGTATTCAGCTCCGGATTATAGTAGCATTCCACAGTACATTCACCGGCATGCCGGCCATTGCACACTTTTAAGTCTTTATTCACCTGCCGCCAGGTATCGGGCATAATCTGCATAAGCCCATAAGCACCGCTTTTGGATAATGCCCGGGGTTGGAAAGAACTTTCGGCCTGGATGACTCCGGCCACAATTTCCGGACTAATCCCGGCTTCACGGGAAAAACGGTTAATATAGTCTGCATAGGGTGTCTTGCGGTCAACCTCCCGCATCTCTTTTACACCACGGTTAAAACTATCCCATACCATGGTATGATACCGTCCGGCAATATAGCCTGACAGAAAATAGGCTGTTATCTCAACCAATAAGGCAATTAATAAAAAATACCAACCTTTAAGCCAACGGCGCACAATCATGCGCCCACCTTATTTCAACAAACGATTGAGAAGGCCCTTTTTAGACTGATTAGGCTCCTCATAACTAATAGCTTTTACCAAGCCGTCGATAATAATATTTCCCTGATCCAAATTTAATTGTTTGATATTGAGACCTTCCCCCTTAACGAGCATCATGCCTTGTTCAGTTTCCATGACAATTTCCTTTTCATCATAACTGCCCAGGCTGATGACCCCATCCACATTCAATTCCTCGCGATCAACCAACGTAATTTGATGACGCCAGACCGGTGTTTTATCTATTGGCATATCCTTACCCTCCCAAGACATGTTTTTAGTGAACTATATGCCTGCCAATGCGGAAATAGTACACAATCGGGCATACTACAGTTACCAAAACATTGAAGGAAGGTCTTGTGATGAGCATTGATCTGATTGCCGGCTGGCAGAAATTTGCCTATTTATTAGGTAAATATATTACCGTTTGGATTCTCCTGACTTTTATGTTTTCTGCCGCTGCATTATGGTGGCTTGCTGCTGTGCTGGAAAAGCATGGCAGCCCCAGACTCAAGGAAATTAAGCTGGCACGAAAAACGGCTGCAGCTTATGTTGCTGCAACCATTCTCTTTTGGCTATTCAGTCTTTTTTTTGGTTAATGCAAAGACTAGGTTCGCTCCCCTGTCCCCCGGATGGTAATGTTAACAGAAGGAATCAACCGAGTGGTAGGGAAAACGTCATCCCAGTGATCTTTGACTTTTTCCCATGTCTTGGGTTCATTCGCTTTTAACGCCTGACCGGCAGCGACGACATCGGCCTTGCTTTGCTGGGCCATTTTCCAGGAGTAAAGCACATTGCGTTCGACCTCAGCAGCAAATGCCACTTCCAGCATTCTAAGAAACTCCAGATCCGTCCCTTTATGCCCCTCACCCGGACAGCGCTGCAATTCCCCGATATTACCTATCATATAAATATCCAGGGTAAAATAAATTTGATCGCCTTCTACATGAGGCGTTAGTTTGGTGTCATGCTGAAACAATTCAAACGTGAAAATATTGTCCGGATGAACCGGGCAAGGCACGGTGATCAGCATGGACTTTTCTGTAGCCCGAATCATTTTAATTCCTTGAGTAGTGTACTCGTCCATAACGCCGACCATTTTATCCTTTTTGACCATGATACCACCACTGACTTTCAGCACCTCTCCGCCGATTTCGGCCCGTGGCAAAACAAAATCAGCATTCTTGGATAAATATTGCAATACATAGCCTAAATCCGTCCTGGCTCCCATTAAATGGGCATTCTTGACATGATTGCGTAATAAATAATTGATCAGCAAGCCGCTGGGCTCACCATTGGGAGCTTTATATTCCAAAATTTTCTTCGCTTCTCCCGGTGTTGTAACCACCCGTATGCGGGCACGCATTTCCGAATCCCGGGAGAAAAAATCAATAATGGGCTTAATCCCATCCTGTTTGAGGATTTCTTCATTAATCACAATGGTCTGGATATGTTCAAACCACAGGCTGCGCCCGACTTGCCCGGAAAGATCACGAACCATCTCAAACATGGTTTGACCGGTATTGGAAATGACATAATGACGGGGGGTTCCTTTCTGACCGCTATCCCCGCCCCCCCCGCTGCCACCGGAGCCGGTTGGCGATATATTCAGGATTTGCAGGCTCAACCGGTAAACTTTACGACCATGAGGCTGGCTAAAGGTCTCCACTCTTTGTTCAGCCTGTTCTTTATTGTCGGTTGGCTCATTGGCATAATCCAGTCCCACAGCCAGCACAAAATTCCGTTCCTGCAATTCGCGCCGGTCCCAGCAGCCGCTGACAAGCAGGCACAGTCCCAGCAGCACAAAAACCAGGCAGACTTTTGTCCGGAAAAGTTTATTTTTGCTACGTCGCAGCATGATCCTTCCCCCGCTTCTTAAACCAAGCCAGAACTAGACTTGCTGGAATGATGATAAAAGAAAACACCAGCCCGGTGACTTTAATGATCTTTGACATGTCTTGCAGCACGTTATTCATATCGGTAAAAAAGGTACTAAAGAAAACCAGCCAGGGTATCAGCAGCAAGACCCATGGGCGATGATCCGCATGGCCGCTCAGCCGCTTGAGCATATAAACCGGAGCATATAGATATAAAATGAGTGAAGTAAATACATTGGGAATCCAGCCCCCCAGCACATAAGTTTCAAGCCGCTCCAAAAAAGTACCGGGCAGTTCGACAAACCGGGCAACCTCCATAGCCGGATAGGCTAAGTTTTGAGCATTTTCGGCTGATAGTACACCAATGGTCAAAAGGCCGAAGACTATATAGATAAAACCCATACAGCCAAAAGAGGAAGCAATTGTTATATTAGGATTGGTGTTGCAGCGATACACTAATGGGAACAGCAGGAGAATAATTTCATAACCGGCATAAGCCCCCCAGGTATCGGGCAAGGCTTTCATTACTTTCATAATATCCTGCGGCCATAACGGCTGCAAATTATCAAACTGAAGACTAAAAACCCCGGTGGAAAAGATCAGAAAAAAAACCGGCACCGTAACCAAGAAAATAAGCTGAATGGTGCGTAATATGGTACCAAAATCTTGCAAAGCCAGGTATACACAAGCAATCGCCATTGCGATACCGATGATTTCCGGCGGGGTCCGGTCAAACATAAAAATGGTAATAACCCGGCTGAAAACCCCTAAAGTTAGCGTAAAGTAGCCGACAAATAAGAAAAACAACATCGCAATGATCAAACTTCCCAGCACTTTTCCCCAGAGCTTCGGAATGTATTCAACAAAATCCTGATCCGGATAAACCTGAGCCAAACGCACCATCATCAACGCAGCACCGCAAAAACAAATAGCGCCAAGCAGAAAAGCCAGCCACTCGTACTCGCCGGCGCTCTGTGCTAAAGCACGCCCGCCGCCAATGATTTCTGTCCCGATTCCGATCGCCGCAACCAGCAGGGCTAATTGCCAGGGAGACATTTTTGATTTTGCTTCTAAGTTAGCCACTGTTATCACCAGTTCTGCCCCGGTCCTGCGGGCCTATTTCTTTAGGTCTTGTCCGTAAAAACTTATTGGGAAAACGGACTAAGCCGTCCTTCCAGTCTTCAAGCAGCGTCAGATCGGTAATTCCACCCAGCCAGGATTCGCCAAAACTCCGCAGCGAACATAAATGAATGGTAATCATGAGTGCAGTAATAATAACCCCGTAAATGCCCAAGACAGTAGCGGCGATAAGCATTGGTACCCGAAGGGCCCGCAAGGCAATACTAAAATTATAATTGCTAATGCTGAAAGAAGCGATCGCCGTAACGGCCGTGATAACCACCAATAATGGATTAACCAGCCCGGCCTGAACGACCGTTGTTCCAATGACAAAGCCTCCGACCACACTGGCTGCACTCGCTAATTTGCGTGGCAGCCTGACTACAGCCTCCTGAAATAGTTCGAGTAAAGCTTCCATCATCAAGGCTTCGAGGAAGGATGGAAAGGGTGTTCTGGCCCTCAACTCGGCTATGGATATAGCTAGTGGCGTTGGCAGCACGCCTGGATGATACGATACAATCGCAATATAAATGGCGGGCAGATAAATGGCAATAAAGGCGGCGCCATGACGGGTGATACGCAGCAAGCTGCCGATAACCGGCTGAACGGTAAAATCGTCAACCGATTGCATAATAGCGCTATAAGTACAGGGTACCATCAGCGCAAAGGGCGTATTATCTACGATAATGGCTACGCGGCCTTCGTAAATGTTTGCAACCACTTTTTCTGGCTTTTCGGACGAGAGAGTCTGCGGAAAAGGTGTCCAGGGATGCTCGGAAATCGCTTCCTCAACCGTATAGGATAACAGGATCTGATCGGTCTGGATGGTATTAAGCCGCCGCTCTACTTCCTCCAATAGTCCGGGCTTAACCAGGTTGGCTACATAGACCAACGCCACCGAGGTTTTTGTCCGGTCTCCCAATTTGATAATTTTAACTTTTAAATTAGTATCCCGCGACCGTCGCCGGATTAAGACGATATTGTCCTTTAATGTTTCATTAAATGCATCAAAAGGAGCTCTTATAGCACCTTCGCTTTTGGCTTCCTCAATACCCCGTTTCACGTGTTTAGATGTACCAATGGTTAGCCCTTCTGCTATTTGATCTATCATCAAAAGAGCATTGCCAACCATGATGGCTTCTAATGCTTCACGCGCGTTTGAGATCAAGGTCAACGAGGCCGACGTTACAAGGGTGTTCACAAGAGTATTTATGTCGGATATTACACCCTCCCTTTTCCCCTTGGTCGGTTCCATTAAAGTTTCCATAACATTCTTTTCGATTAGAGTTACGTCGGTCATGCCATCCAGATAAACAATTAAAGCTTCTGTCCCGCGGGCATTAAATTTGCGAAATTTAATATCATCACAATCCCGGAAAGTCACCCTCAGTAAATGCTCATTATCGGCCAATCGCTGAGTAAATAAAAACGGTTGTTTCTCAGGTGCCGCAATCTGACGCATTTTCCCTACGATTTGAGATAATTCTTCCCCCAGTTCGGCTCCCTGATTGGTCAGCTTCCGCAGCAAGGCCAGTTTTTCTTTTGCCTTATCCAGTGACGCATGCGAGACGGCTGCAGACAGTTTATGGATTTTCATTTGCTTGTCACCGCTCATTTCATGCCCTCCTTGCCATTGTCAGCTCATCAAGTCACTGAAACATTACACGCTTATGTCAAAATTGGGCACATCAACTTCATCGACTAGTTTTTGCAAATCCTGGATTTTTATTCTGAATTTCTCTATCCAAAGAAAGAGCAAAACGCAGGTACACCGTCATACCTGCGTTTTGTTCTTTCAATACTAATTCCAGCGTTTTTCGATGGTAACCCCTTTGAAGTACTGCCCGATAATTTCTGCCGGCGTTTTTCCTTGGGTAGCCAGTTTGTTAGCCCCCCATTGGGACATCCCAACACCATGACCATAACCCTTGCCGGTAAAGATGACTTTATCCCCTTCAATGCTTACTTTATCAAGCAGCATGGATTTTAATTCCGTACTTCCCAGACCGATACGCATTTCCGGACCGGAAATATTGATATTGTTATTAATCACTAACATGGTTGTCCGTCCTGAAGGCCCTTTTTGACCAATGGCAATACTATCAATACTGCTCACATTTTGGCCTTGCTTGGCCAGTACATCCAGCACTTGCTTTTTCGTAAAGGCTGCGGTCCAATTCTGCACATCAGCCGGAGCCAGATCATCAGGAGATTGTACCGATTGAATATAAGGGGGTTCTGCTTTCTTGTAATCCAGGCCTTCCTTAGCCGTTGCGGTAATCCCGCCCGCTGATGCATGGAACCAGGTTTGAGCCGGTTTTCCTTGATACGTGATAATCATCCCCCGGGTCATTTCCACCGCTTTTTTTACATTATCATTAATCTCTTTGGCATTATAAGCCTGAAATTCTTTGATATCGGTCGATGCCTGAGTTCCCCGGTCAGGCACACCGCCCTTTTCCTCAATGGCCTGCACCGTAAAAGTCCGGGCAATAATCGCCTGGGCAGCAAGAGCAGCAACAGGCCATTCAGATTTCATTTCCCCGGCGACAACGCCGGCAATATACTCTTCCATTTTCATGGATTTCTTTTCGCCGGTTTCATGCATATACACCGTAATGGTGGGTTCAGCCCCCTGAGCCGTTTGCTTCTGCGGCGGTGGATTGTGATCAGGCGTTTTCTGCGGCTGCTTGGAACAGGCTGCCGCAAGCATTGCGATCATGACAAGCAGCGCCATGAAGAAAGTGACTGTACGATTCCTCTTCAGCATAATTTGCCTCCTTCCTATTTACTCTTAGTATGGCAGTCATCCTCCCAATAAATACAAAAAAGAGATTGCTTTAAAGCAATCTCTTTCCATACGGCAGCGTTAGATTTTGAATTGGTCTACCAGTTCTTCCAATTCAAAGGCCATGGTTTTTAATTTGTCAATCGATTGGGAAATATGATGGGCGGCTGCCGCCTGCTGCTGGCTGACTGCAGCAATTTCCTGGGCACTGTCGGTATTTTCACCGGTCAAGTGATGAATATCGGCCACAGCAGTCAGCGTATGCTGGCACAGCAGCACCTGCTGCTCGGTCTGCTGGCTGATCACGGTGGCTTGTGACTGAATATCCTGAACAGCCGCCACAATATTGGCGAATGCATCACCGCTGGTCTGCGCAATCTCGACCCCCTGATCAACATGTTCATAGCTTTGCTGCATAGCGGACAGCACACCTTGGGTTTCCGTCATGACCTTGCGGGTGATTTCGGTAATATGCTTGGTCGCCTGAGCCGACTGTTCAGCCAGTTTGCGCACTTCATCGGCCACTACAGCAAAGCCGCGGCCGGCTTCACCGGCTCTGGCCGCTTCGATGGCTGCATTTAACGCCAGTAAATTGGTCTGACTGGCAATACTGGCAATAACATCTGAAATCTTGCGGATTTCCTGCGTGCTTTTACCCAACGCTTCCACGGTGCGGCCTGCACTATCCACCAGGTCTTTAATATTAAGCATCTTATGTACGGTCTGATTGATAACCCCTTGTCCGTCACCGGCTATAGCCGCACATTGTGTAGTCGCTTGAGCTGTATTGGCAATACTGTGTGAAACGGTGGCCGTAATATCCACCAATTGAGCTAAGCTTTGCTTCGCACCGACGGTATTCTGCCCTTGCCGGGACAGTTTTCCGGCAATGCTGCCTACCGATCCGGCTACCTGCTCACTGCCAGCCTGAGCTTGCGAACAAGCAGTAGCCACGCTGCTGCTGGCTTCAAAAACCAGTGCCGCCGACTGTTTGACGGACATGACAATTTGCTGCAGTGTTTCGGTCATGGTATTAAAGGCCGTTGCCACTTGTCCAAACTCGTCCCGGCGCTGATATTGCAGACGGTGGGTCAAATCCCCCTTGGCTACACTTTGCACCCCAACCACCAGTTGCTGCAGCGGTGACAACGCTTTGCTCATCGCCAACAGCCCAATCAGCACGAAACCGGCTATAATAAGTACCGAAACCTGAATACCGCGCTGAATCATATCGCTTGCTGCCTGCAAGGCAACCTCTTTCGGATAGGTGGTGACGGCAATCCAGTCGGTATTGGCGATAGGCCGGTAAGAAACAAAGTAGTCTTGGCCTCGCACCACCCCAACCGTGTCACCCGTCTGATTGGTAACCGCCACTTGGTAAAAATCTTCTGTTAAAGCCCGCTGCTCTTCTACGGCAGCGGAATCTCCCTGATGAAACAAGGGTACCCTGTTTTTACTGATAATGGTAACGCCATAGCCCGGATTTTGGGACAAAACCTGTTCCACCATGACGGTCAGGTTTTGGATGGCAATATTGGCCCCCAGAATCCCAACCACTTTATTATCAGGACCATAGACGGGAGCCGTTCCAATAATGGTCAATTTTCCATCCACTTTGCTTTTTAAGGGTTCGGAAAAGCCGGCTTGTCCCTGAATGCCCTGCTTAAAGTAATCACGATCGGCAATCATGACCGGCTGATTGCTATCGGTACGTAAGATCTGCCGGCCATCCGCTCCTGCAACAAAAAGCGTCTCATTACCGCCAAAGAAAGGCTTAACAGTCTCCAAATACCGTTTCCCCGTATCGGTCTGCATTGACCGGATAGCGGCATCCCCGCTGGTCAGCATTAAAAAATTCTTTTTGTTTTGCAAATAATTGCCCACATCACTGGCAATCCGGTCAGCCACTTTATTGTTCTTATCAATAGCCGCCTGAGTTAAACTGGCTGCGGTTTCTCCAATAAAATACCAGCCCACCGTCCCTACCGGAATAATGCAGGTTAAAAGAATAAATAAAGCTCCTTTAGTACGCAGGGAGAACAAAAGCTGCCCAATGGCCTGCCTGTCCAGCTTCTTGATTCCGGCCAGGCAGCGGGCTACTCCGGCAAATGATATCGTCTCGGCACACCTGCGGGCAAACTTGGAAAAATCAGGCTTGAACGCTCGGGGCTGAAACACGCTCACCCTTGGAAGCTGCATCTTTTTACGAATTAGACTAGCTAATTTTTTTACCACAGTCGTACCTCCAATTTTCGTCTCTAAAATCATCTTATAACAAAGTTTTTTGTAAAGATATGGCAGGACCGCACATTTAACTTTCTCCTAACAAAAGCTTAACATTCCCAGCTATGTCAGTATTTAACAATAGCTGCAGCCATAAAAAAAGGCCCCCTAAAGGGCCTAGTCTATCATACTAATGTCCCGATGCACCAAGCTTTTTCTGAAGAATTTTACCCGGTATGGTAAACATCAGATTAAAAATCAAAATGGTTACGATTAAGAGAGCCCCAATGCCGTCCGCAATATTCACACGGTCCGGAACCAAACCCACAGCCATAACATACCACATGTGCACAGCCAGCGTTTCCCCGGCAGCCGTCACATCAAAATCCGGCAGCACTCGGGAGACCGTTGTGCCCGCTGTGAAGATTAAAATGGCGGTCTCGCCTAAAGCCCGGCCAGCCGTTAAGGTAATCCCGGTAATAATCCCCGGCAGGGCATTCGGCAATACCACCCGCCAGATGGTCTGCCACTTGGTCGCTCCTAACGCCAGACTGGCTTCACGATAATGCATCGGCACGGTACGGATGGATTCTTCGGTCACACGCACCAGCACCGGCAGATTCAGCAGCGTTAGGGTCAGAGCCCCGCCGATAATGCTAAAGCCTAAGCCGAACATATTCACAAAAATAATCATGCCAAACAAGCCTAAAACAATGGAAGGTACGGTAGCCAGACTTTCGGTGCTGAGACGGATTAAATCGGTCAAGCGGTTATTGCCTGCATATTCGGCTAAATAAATTCCCGCCCCCAAAGCCACCGGAATGGAGCTGGCCATGGACAAGGCTAAGATGTAAAAAGAATTGAACAACTGTGGTCCAACCCCGCCGCCGGCCCTCAGTTCACTGGGCATACCGAATAAGAAGTTGAAGGAAAGCACAGGCAGTCCTTTATATAAGATAAACAGTAAGAATGCAGCCAAAATACCGACTATCAGAAGCCCGGCCAGCCACATCACCGCCGTTGCCAATTTATTTGTAATCCGTGCCGACATGTTAAGCCACTCTCCTTTGCGCAATCCGGCGAATCACTAAAATCATCGCCAGTGACAGCAATAACAATACCAAGGCCATTAAAAACAAGGAGTTTCCCCAGGCGGACCCAAAAGGCGTATTGCCCATTTCCACCACGATTTCACTAGGCAGCGTGGAGGTCGGCATAAACAGGGAATAGGCGAGCTGAGGAGTATTGCCGATTACCATTTGAACGGCCATCGTTTCTCCGACAGCTCTGGCCATCGCTAATATAATAGAAGTCAAAATGCCTGGCAGCGCGGCAGGCAGCAATACTTTCCAGATGGTCTGCCAGCGAGTCGCCCCTAACGCCAGGGAGGCCTCTTCCAAAGGCCGGGGAACGGCCCGCAGGGCGTCTTCCGATATACTGATGATGGTCGGTAAAATCATGATCGATAAGATAATGGCTGCCGATAACAACCCAAAGCCAATACTGACGTGAAAAAATTCTCTGACAAACGGTACGAGAATGGTTAAACCAACATAACCATAGACAACCGACGGAATCGCCACATAGAGGTCTGTCGCCGGCCGCATAATTTCGCGAATCCAATTCGGCGCAATCTTGGCCATAAACACCGCCCCGGCCAGTCCCAGCGGCGCCCCGAAAAATACAGCCAGCATGGTTACGGCAATAGATCCGACAATAAAGCTAAGTGCCCCATATTGTCCCTCCATGGGATCCCATTTGGTGGTAAGAAAAAATTCCAGCGGACTTACCTCTGCAAATGTCATCAGCCCCTGCTGGCCAACAAATACGATAATAGCCAGTATAATCACCGTCATTAAAAAGGCACTGGCAATAAATAAATACCGCACATAACGGTCATATAACAGTTTTAGTTTATGCTCACGGTTTGCTGTGTTCATTACGTTATGCTCCTTTGCCGCTAATTCCATGACAAGCTTCACATCCCTACTGTATGATCTAGTTCATCTAAAATTATAAGAAAAGCGCTCGCCAGCTTTGTTAGGAACATGTTAAGTTTTTGTTAATTTTTCTATTTTTCCCGATTTGCTTATATAAAAGATGGTCTAAAACAAAAAAAGAGCCATGCTGATGGCATGGCTCTTGGGGTCAACCATTATTTTTTCATTTTGGTTACAGGGATGAAACCGTTCTTTTCTGCATAGCTTTCTTGGAATTCTTTACTCATAACATAATCGATGAATGCTTTTACCGCACCGGTAGCCTCACCTTTTGTATACATATGTCCATAGGTAAAGACTGGATATTGACCGCCCGTTAAAGCATCAGGGCTGTATTTCACTCCATTATAAGCCAAGGTTTTCACTGTATTGTCAGCATAGGGAGCATCAACATAACCGATGGCACCTGGAGTGCTGGCAACAGCGGCTCTTACAGCACCGTTGGAATCCTGGATTACGGCGTTATCAGTGAAATTAGCGCCTTTCAGCACAACTTCAGCAATGGTTGCCCGGGAACCGGACGATTTTGCACGATGTACCAGGGTAATTTTTTGATCTTTACCGCCAACTTCTTTCCAGTTGGTGATTTTACCAGTTAAAATATCCACATATTGTTGTTGTGTTAAGTTATCTACTGTGACGTCAGGATTGGTAATAAATACAAACGGGATCACGGCAACTTGATGATCAACCAGGCCTTTGTCTTTAAAATCTGCAGGCAGATTAACATCGGAATTACCGATATTGACCGAGCCGGCCGCCACTTGATTCATACCGGTGAAGGAACCGCCGCCTGCAATATTGACTGTGACTTTAGGATTTTTCTTTTGGAACTCTTCCTGAGCTGGTTTTAATAATGGTAAAAGTGCAGTGGAACCGGAAGCAGTCACAGTACCTTGTAAATCAGCAGCAGCTTCTTTTTCCTTTTGTCCGCCACACCCGGCAGCAAAGGTTACCCCCAACATTAAAGCAACCGCGGCAATCATCAACTTGGATTTACGAAAGAACTTCATCAACAATACCCTCCCATATAATAGTAATCACACAATTACATTGTAATTCAGTGCGCTTGTCTTTGTGTTAAGGGCATGTTAATTCTATGTTAACACTAAATCATTACTCAACAATTTTATAGCAACTGTGCCAAATCAATTTACAAAGCTTCTTTACCGAACCGGCTGCTTCGGCTAGTTGACCGGCTGTCGTAAACTTTCTGTCTTTATTTTGAACAACAGCAATGGAAATCGCCATAATCGGATACCGTTCTTCGCCGCCATGGCGGTTTTTAGCGATGATATACTCGTTTTCCAAATCTTCGGCATGGTAAAAGCTTCTGATCCGCACATCGAAATGATCCATAATGGATTGGCAAATCTGCTCGACTTGATCGGACGTTGTAATGGCAATAAAATCATCTCCCCCAATATGGCCGACAAAAGAATCACCGGGAGCAAGCAGATCAAGCTGCCGACGGATAAGTTGAGCGGTCAGGCAAAGAATTTTGTCACCGTTATCAAATCCGTAGGTATCGTTATAGGGTTTAAAATTATCCAAATCAAAATACAACACCGAAAAATCCGTTTGATTCTCCAGCATCCGGTTGATTTTTTCCTCAATCATCATATTGCCCGGCAGCCCGCTGAGCGGATTCGAATGCTTGGCCCGGTTGATTTCCAACTGGGTGGTTTTCTCCAGCAAGCGCCTCACCGTTGTGACACCATAATAATGATCATGCCGGGTCACAAGGATATAATCGTACAGTGTATCGTCTGTCCGGGCCACCACCAGCTTGGACACCTGCTCCAGTGGAGTATTGTAGTCAACAATGAGCGGATTCTGATCCATCAGCAGGCTGATCGGCCTGTTCATATAAAGGGCCACTCCATACTGAGTCGCCAAATGGGACAGGAACTTGTCCTTCATGAGCAATCCCACCGGTTTATTGTTTTCGACCACAGGAATGCCCCGCATGGTCGGATTGCTATTAAAGGCCTCAATGGCCTTTGCTCCGGTAGTGAGCGCGCCATAAGGCATATCCGCCCTCGCAATTTCACCGACCGGCATGGTCACAGCAGTATAAAAGGTCTCTTTTTTCTTTTGTTCATTCTTTTCTTTAATTAACTCTTTGATATCGGGCCGGAGCTCTAGAAACTGGGGCATTGGTTTTTGCAATAAGTAGCCCTGCCCGTAATGAATGCCGATATCAATAAGCGTATATAACTCGCTGACCGTCTCAATGCCTTCAGCGATAATTTTCATATTGGTAGAAGCGGCAAAATCGTAGAACGCCCGGATGAGTGCCTGTTTCAAATTGTCTTTATCAATATCCCGGACAAGCTGCATATCAATCTTAATAAACTGCGGTCTGGTCTCTGCCAGCATCCTGAGACCAGAATAACCGGAACCGGTATCATCAATCGCAATTTTATAGCCTTGGCTGGTATAATTGTCCAAAATACGCCGAAAACTCCGATAGTCCTCAATCGAAGTTTTTTCAGTAATCTCAAAAATAATATTCGTAGGATCAATATGGTATTGGTCAAGGATATCCCGCGTCAAGCCTTTTTGAAAGCGGGTATCATGAATAATCTTGGGGTCAACATTGATAAACAGCATCTTATCGGGCGGCATGTATTTGGCCCTGTCCAAGGCTGCAATCCGGCAAAGCAGTTCCAGGTCCCAAAGCTTGTTCAGCTTTTTTGCCGTATCAAACAGTTGATCCGGCCGTTCCAGCGCCGATCCGCGCGGCCCGCGGCTTAAAGCCTCATAGCCGATCACCCTGGCATCACTGAGCGAGATAATGGGTTGAAAAACAGTATAAATGTTTTTTGTATCCAAGATATTGGTCAATTGTATCGTAAGGGCATTCGGCAGCAAGCCGTCTTTTGCAGCCGGCTCACTTCCGTGGTCGGTAAATAATCCGGTGATAGCCCCTGTCATCCCCCAGCTAAGATCCAGCACAGTCGTTTCCTCCAAATTATGTAAATCATACTCCATAATTCCATTATAGCGTCAGCAACAGGAAACGATGGTTAATTTTTTGTTAACATTTCTATGCCACGGTAATACATGAGCCGCTCAACGTTTGCTGCTGTAACTTGTTAAACTCAAGAAACAAGCTCGCAGTCGTCCATTGTGCCTGAGGCAGCGCAATACCGGTCACCTGATGATATTTCAAGCCGCCTTGCTCGCTATCCACCCAGTCATACAAGTCGGCAGCCATAGCAGCATTGCGCTGCAGTATCTTCGCAATCGGATCCTGTTGATGAAGGTCACGGGCCTGATCGAGTGCATAGCGCTGATAATGCTCCTTAACCCAGCTCTCATACTCTTTATGGCCATTAAAAACCTTGGCTCTGGCATGGTGCGGCACACATAAATCCTGCAGCAAATGCGCGGCCGCTCCGAGAAAAAATAAAGCATCCGGTAAACCTCCCCGGGACAGGCAGGCCAGCGACCGGCTATAGTAGCCGTCAAAGGCTTCCAACGCGTGATTAAATTGCCATAAGCCCCGGCCACTCACCGGCTCATAATAATGGCAGACATTTTTCCAGCCCTTATCAGCCCAGTAAACTCCGGCATTCAGTTCAACCAGATAAGACTGGATTAACTGCGCCGCATCCTGATAGCCCTCATTGGCCAGAATGACTGCCGCCTGCCGGTTGCAAAACTCATGAGCCAAGCCGGGTTGATCCAAAAAACTCTGCAGTGGACTAACAGCCGCCAAAAACAACTTCGCACCTGCAATCATGGATGAATGCCCTAAAGCCGGTAAGTTCACATCAAACCCTCCTATTGCGTTTACAAATTCGCTGCTGAGCGGGTATGCAATCTCTGATAGGTCGTGATTGTCTCGACAATTTTGTCTGCTGCATGGGGCTGTTGCAAAGCCCTTGCCGCATTCCGCATAGCCTGCAGTTGTTGCGGATTATTGAGCAAGCGCCTGACCGTCGCACTCAATTGCTCCGTATCTTTTAGCCAAATGGCCGCCCCTTGCTGAGCGATGTAGGCTGCATTGTCCCGTTCCTGCCCTGGAATCGGTTCAAATAGAATCATGGGCAATTGCATGGCCAGGGATTCGCTGATCGTGAGCGCACCGGGTTTGGTAATCAAGACATCGGCACAGGCCATCAGCTCGGGAATGCGCTGGGTAAATCCAATCAGCCGGATACGTTGTGGAAAGTTTTGGGCATACTCAACAAGACTATTGTACAATTTGTCATTATGGCCGGTAACCACAATGATTTGCAGCGGTTTCCTGCAACCAGCCAAATTGGCCAAAGCCTGCTCCACCCCGCCCAATCCTAGGCCTCCACCCATGATGAGCAGCGTCGGCAATGCCGGTGATAACGCCAATTCCTGCAGCATGGCTTGATTGTGAAGCGGCTGACAAAATGCCGCTGAAATTGGAATACCGGACACATGAGTACGCCAGCCGTCAATCCCCTGCTGCCTAAGTTCCTGCCTCATTTCACCGGTTCCTACGAAATACAAATCCACTTCAGGATAAACCCATAGCCGGTGAATGGTAAAATCCGTCACCACGGCAGCCAGGGTGGTACGAATCCGGCCTGTTTTTTTCAAATAAGCGGCCGCTGCGCACGGAAACGGATGGGTACAGATAATCACTTGCGGACGATATTGAATAATGAGTTTTTCCATCGTCTTTTTCATGACCACGGCCAGCACATTCTGAACCGGTGAGCCGGTACGGCCAAAGTGGGTCCAGCGGTAAAGAAAATCATACATATTCGGTGATAAATTCAGCATGGTCAAATAAGTCTCTTTAAGCAGTGTATTAAAATAAGAGTTATCTTCAGACATAAAATCAACCATATGCACTTTGGCATCCGGATGTTTACCGGCTATCTGACGGGCAACCGCTTGCGCCGCCTGATGATGGCCTGAACCAATAGAAGCTGAGACAATCAAAATTCTTTTAAGATTTGAATGCATAATCTCCCCTCCATTTCAACCTCAGTATAATATAAGACAAGGCTTGGCCTTGTTAAGTTCCCGTTAAATCAAGTTAACGGCAAGTTAATTCTTTGTTAAATAGACAATTGCCTGAACCGGAGTGCCCTTTCCGGTGTTGCGCCCTTTATGATTATACTACTATAATGAAACTAGTAGGGAGTGATTCAGATGTTTAAGTGGAATTTTCGTACCCGAATACTGGTCTCATTTTTGCTGTTGATCACGTTTGCCTTGGCCCTGCTGGGAAGCTACCTGCTCTGGTATTTCTACCAGCAAAATCTCGCCTCCCAAACAGCCCATTTAGTGACCAATGCCAAAATTACGGAGCAACTGCTGGAAGAATATATGAATGGCCCCCGTGAAAAAGCCAGTATTGATGACAAGATCAAAGAACTCAGCACTAAGATTAAACTCCGGATCACTATCATCGATATTAACGGTGCCGTCTTAGCCGATTCCTGGGAAAATCCGGCCACTATGGAAAACCATCTGCAGCGGGAGGAAGTACAAACAGCCCTGATGGCTGAGTATGGTACAGCCGTCCGTTATAGTACCACCATCGGGCAAAATATGCTCTATGCCGCCATCCCGATAAAACGCGGCCCTGAATTGATCGGAATTGTGAGGACCGCCAGTACATTGGCCCCCGTCGAAGCCGACTTTTCCAATATTCGTTCCACTTTGCTGGTCGCCATTGTCTCCTCGGCCCTGTTAACTATTTTGCTCAGTGCCCGGCTGGCTCGCAAATACACCGCCCCAATTGAGGAAATTACCCATGCCGCCAAACAAATTGCCGACGGCGATTTGGAACGCCGTGTTCACATCCGCACTGGCGATGAATTGGAGCTCTTAGCCCATACGCTCAATCAACTGACCTCAAACCTGGACGATAAAATCAATGAGACTTCGGCTGAAGCTAAAAAACTGTCCTTAATCTTACAGCATATGGATAATGCTGTGATCTTACTGGACCGCTATGGGCGCGTAACCACAGCCAATAGAAAAGCCAGGGAAATCTTTGATATCTCCGATAGTATGATCGGTAAACATAGTATTGAAGTCATTGGCAACAGTCTGCTCAATCAAAGCGTGCATGCCACCATTACTTCAAAACAAACCACCATGATTGATCTGAAAACCAATATTCATGGCAGCAAGCGCGTCTTTCAGGTATTTTTCGCGCCAATTACGGTAAGTGAATCGGTCATAGGGGTGCTGAGCGTATTTCATGATATCACAACGCTTCAGGAAATTCATGAGCGTCAGATTGATTTTGTGGCGAATGCCTCTCATGAGCTGGCAACCCCGCTGACTTCCATCAAAGGATTTACCGAGACACTGCTGGATGGAGCGATGGAAGATCCTGAACTAAGCGTTAAATTTCTTTCCATCATTCACACCGAAGCCGAACGCATGCATCGTCTGATTAACGCCCTGCTGCAGCTGGCCAAACTGGACTCCCAGGAATACCGGCAGCAAATCCAGCTTGAACCCACTGCAATCGAACCGATTTTACAGACAGTCAGCCAGGAATTAGCCCCCCATGCTCAGCGTAAAAACCAGTCCATCATCCTGGAACCCTCCAGTGCACCTGCTGCAGCACTGGCCAATTATGACTGGGTCAAACAGGTGGTGGTTAATCTGGTGGAAAATGCCATCAAGTATACGCCGGAAGCCGGTACCATCTATTTGAAGTACTGGCAGGAAGATCATCAGGTTTTTGTCCGTGTTCGCGACACCGGCATCGGGATTCCCGCAAAAGATCTGCCTTTGATTTTTGACCGTTTTTACCGGGTAGACCGGGCCCGCACCCGTACTGCCGGCGGCAGCGGCCTGGGTTTGTCACTGGTGAAATTCATTGTTGAAATGCTGGGCGGAAAAATCAGCGTGGAAAGTCAGTTAAACGCCGGTACGACATTTACATTTAAACTTCCAGCCGCACAATAATTTTTTACTTCACCGAAGACAGTCATGCATATAATGTATTAGAGATGTAAAATCTCAGCCAAAAAGGGGGCTATCGTTGGCGATGACTGTAAACTTGAACTCAAATTCAGCGAAATCCCGGTGCCTATCCTCCTAATCATGTAAGGAAGAATGAGGGTGAGTTTGAAAAATCTGGTACGTATAAGGCTAGTTTCAAAATGACCGAGATGCTCTATAACAATCTAAAGGGGGCCACAAATTTGACTAAGCACTATGTACTCGATACAAATGTTTTGCTTCATTCCCCGCAAGCATTATATGCGTTCAGCGAACACACTGTTGTGATTCCCGAAGTCGTGCTGGAGGAGCTTGACAAATTTAAAGCTGAATCAAGCGAACGTGGTGCCAATAGCCGGCAAGTCAGCCGCATTATGGATTCATTCAGAATCACCGGCAACCTGCTGGATGGGGTTAAACTCAACGAACTTGGCGGTATCTTAAAAATAGAAGCGAATCATCTTGACATTCCAATTCCAATGCACTGGGACCGGAATAAAGCCGATAATCGCATCCTGCAAGTATGCAAGGGCCTGGCCGAAAGCGGCCAAAATACCATCTTAGTCAGCCGGGATACCAACCTGCGTGTAAAATCAACCATCCTCAATATTCAGGCTGAAGATTTTAATAATGACAGGGTTCCTGCTATTGACAAGCAATATACCGGCCGTTTGGAAGCCTATACCACCTCAGATGTCATCAATGAGTTCCACCGTGATGACAACAATTCTCTCAGTCCCGAATGCCTGAAAGTTTATGATACCCACTCCCATGTACTCACCACACCAGACCTGATACCTAATCAGTTCCTGCTCATCCGTTCCCTTGATAATGCACGCCATACAGCCTTAGGCCGCTTTGACGGCAAACAGGTCGTTCATCTGAAGTACCGCAGCCGCAATCCATTTGGCGTAACTCCACGGAATGTGGGACAAATCTTCATGCAGGAGTGCCTGATGATGAGTCCTGAAGAAGCACCGCTGGTAATTATCAAAGGCCCGGCCGGAACAGCCAAAACCTTTTATTCTTTAGCTGTCGGCTTATATAAAAACCTGGATTGCCGGCCACGTGAGTATCATCATATTCTCATCTGCCGTCCCAATATTCCGATGGATGAGGAAATCGGCTTCCTGCCAGGCTCAGAAAGTGAAAAAATCAGCCCTTATATGCGGGGCATTCGTGATAATCTTTTTACTTTGATGTCGGGTCCGGCCGCAGCAGATTCCAAAGAAGTAGCCCAAGTGGAAGACACCGTGCAAATGCTGTTTGATAAACGGATTATTCAGACCGAAGCATTGGCTTACCAACGCGGCCGCTCACTGCAAAAATACTGGATGATCCTGGATGAAATGCAAAATTCCACGCCCAAACAGGCCAAAGGCGTCATTACCCGGCCTGGTTTGGGGACCAAGATTATATTACTGGGCGATCCGGCCCAAATAGACCATCCTTATCTGGACAGCCAAACGAACGGCTTGGTCTATTCCAGCGAAAAAATGCTGGGCAGCAGCCTTTGCTATCAGGTTACGCTAAATCATGATGAATGTGAACGTTCACCCTTGGCCGCAGAAGCCGCCATGCGGATGTAAACCGATTCAACCCGTCACCCATAGTGCCGCAGGCTTAAGCAAGCCTGCGGCACTGATTTTACCCGAAACAAAGGAATATCCCGGCCAATCGAGAATACTCATTAACATCATGACTGTAGTCAAGCCATATCATGCTTATGAAGTCAACCAAGGAGGTTATTCATGCGTGTTGCAGTAATTGATGGGCAAGGCGGCGGTATGGGCAGGGTCATCATTGAGCGGCTCAAAAAGGAATTTCATGAAAGCATTGAGATTTTGGCGCTGGGTACCAATGCACTGGCAACGGCTGCCATGCTTAAAGCCGGAGCTAACGAAGGCGCTACCGGTGAAAACGCCATTATCTACAATATGAATGAAGTGGATATCGTTGTGGGCTCACTGAGCATTATCGTGGCCAATTCCATGCTGGGAGAACTGACACCCAAGATGGCCGAGGCCATCAGCGTCAGTAAAGCCCGCAAATTGCTCATCCCGGTTTATCGTGGAAATATTGAAATTATTGGAATGCAAAATCAACCGCTGCCGCATTTTGTGGATATGCTGGCAGCCCAAATCAAACCTGGTGGGAGGAATAACTGATGTGTGAAGCAAATGCCTATCTGCTTAATAAAGGTCAGGAAGAACTGCTGCTTGAACGTGTGGATAAGGTCATCCCGAAGGACGGAGAAATTTATCTGGAAAACATCTTCGGGCAGCGTAAAATATTAGCGGCCCGGATTAAGGAGCTTCACTTGGTTGATCACAAAATTATTATTGAAAAAATTGACTGACAGTCACAAACTCCCCCTGGAATTCTGCTGAGAATTCCAGGGGGAGTTTGTGACTGTGGCTAAATATCTTTTGGGGCCAGCAGTCCATGCTCCAAAGCATACTCAACCAGCTCATTCTTTTTATTCTTGCCCAGTTTCTGCATAATCCTGGTTTTATGGGTATCCACTGTTTTGACACTCAAGCACAACAGTTTGCCAATCTCGCTCATTGAATAGCCGCGCACCAATAAGCGCAGGACTTCCCGTTCCCGGTAACTAAGCAGTACATAAGGATCTTGTCCGGCATCCTCCTGATGCTGCGGGCTGTTAAGCAAGGAATTCACTAACAAAAGTGCATGGTTATTATTTAAGTACATTTGGCCGCTGGCTACCGTTTTAACCGCTGCCAGCAGTTCACTATCAAAGGCACTTTTATCTAAATAGCCGCTTGCCCCGGCTTGCATGGCTTCACGGACATAATGCTCATCGGTATGCATGGTCAATATAAGAATTTTGGTCTGATAGCCCCGGCTCTTGATTTCCTTTAGTGTCTCCAATCCGCTCATGCCCGGCATGGACAAATCCAGGATTAACACATCAGCCGCATCCTGCTCCAGCAATCTCAACAGGTCCTGTCCATTGCTGGCCTCACCGACCACTTGCATCGCAGCATCACTGCCCAGCAGCAGTTTCAGCCCGGTACGCAAAATAGCGTGATCATCGGCCAGCATAATTCGAATTTTATTCACATCAATGACCTCCTAACCCAGGGGTATTGTAATCGTAATTTTGGTTCCGCTGCCAACCGCCGCTTCGACCTGAAAAGTGCCATTCAGCAATTCTGCACGTTCCTTCATGCCATACAACCCCAGCCGGTTGGTCTGCAACGCCCGTTCCAGAACCAAGGCCGGAAAGCCGCAGCCATCATCGGCAATGGTCAGGCAAACAGCCTGCTCATCCGTCTGAATGGTCACCTCGGCTTTGCTGGCCCTGGCATGGCGGACAATATTCGTCATGCCTTCCTGTAAAATCCGGTATAAAGCCAGTGCGACCTGATCGTTCACCCTGAAATCCTGCGGGCCATGAAAAACAATCTCAATGGCATAGCGTTCGCTCCAGCCCTTTAAGTATTTTTCCATAGCGGCTATCAACCCCAGATCGTCAAGGACAGGCGGCCGCAAATCCACGGCCATCTGCCGCAATTCACTGAGCACGCCGACAATGACATCACGGGCTGAATTCAAGAGGGAGCGCTGATGAGTATCGGTAATTTCCGACAGCAGCACACGTAAATAAGCCAGAATCGAAGTAATCGACTGACCGGCGCCGTCATGAAGCTCCCGTGACAGCCGTTTGCGTTCATCCTCCTGGGCAGTAAACAACTTGTTGAGCAGCACCGTCCGGTTAAGCTCCTTAACCCGGAGCGCATCCACCAATTGATTGTTTTCCTCTTGCTGCTGCTTTAAGGAAACCGCCATATCATTAAAAGCGATGGCTAAATGCCCCAGTTCATCTTCGGTATTATAAACAGCCCTCACCGAATAATTGTTGTTTTTAATTTCGTCAGCCGCCCTGGCCAGCCCCCGAATCGGCTGAATAATGACCGAAGCCAGCCAGCTTGCTAAAATCATCGCGATAAAGCAAATAATCACAGTCATAAAAGAATATTCGGCCATTTTGGCATCCAGCAAAGCCAGCATGCCCTTCCCGGACATGCCTACCCGCACATAGCCGACATTTCCATTCTCGATCGGCACCAGCACGTCATAGATGGGGCCTTCATTGCTGCTATATTTCGTAACCAGATAAGGATCAATTTGGGTTTCAGGCAAAGTCAGCGATAAGCCTTCAGGCATTCCGTCCCGCAGCGTATGAACGATCACCTTACCGGTATAGCTGGATATTAAAATATAGCGAACATCTTTATTATTCTCTTTGGCTTTGTTAATGCGCTCAAAGACGGCGTATTCATTATCCAGCAGAATATCATTGACACTTAGCGCAGCAATATAGCTGGCCACCTCGTAGCCACGGTGTTCGACCTGCCGTTCCAGCAATTCATGAGTAGCCCCGCGCATCAGTAAAGCCATCAGCAGGCTCAAGACTAGCAAGGTGCCCACAATAATCAGGTTAATTTTGGCATAAAGGCTGAGCCGGTACCACCACCTCATGTCAACCCTCCTGCCTGATCATAGATTTTCTGCAGCGGGCGATAAAGCTCAGGGTTGGGCAGTACAAAGCGGTCAATCAGCAAGCCCTTTAAAACCGGTTTCATTTCCGGGTCCTCATGCATGGTGTGAAAAATATTCCGCAAGTTCTCTTTCTGCTGGGCAC
Source organism: uncultured Selenomonadales bacterium (assembly GCA_946407015.1). Taxonomy (GTDB): domain Bacteria; phylum Bacillota; class Negativicutes; order DSM-1736; family Dendrosporobacteraceae; genus CAMJML01. The sequence continues at coordinate 52,851 of CAMJML010000020.1, forward strand.
TCAGATTTTTATTGATGACAACCGGTCCTGTGGGCAGAGGACCAATATAACTGATTGTCCTGAGGTTAGCTGTAAGCTCAGGTGTCCGTACCTGCGCATAATCAAAAATCATGCTGTCCAAACTGGCCGCTTCCACCGCTTTCGTCGCAACCGCCCAAATGGACTTATCATGACTGTAGGTATAAATATAACGGCTGAAATACTGCTCCGGCCGGATATTCTGCGGCTTTAAGAGTTCTATAATGGCCATATGTCCCGAATAGCTTAAAGGATCAGTAAACGCAAAGGTATGCCCTTTTAAGTCTTGAAAAGAATAAAGGTCACTGTCTTTATGGACAATAATTTGTGCTTTATACAGTGTTGTCTGTTCATGCTCCACCATGGACAACAGCTCAATCTCAGTCAGTCCCCGGTAAGCACAAAACGCTCCGGTCGACATAAAAGCCAGGTCTGCATCGCCGTTTGACATCAGCATATTCACTTCTTCATAAGTTTTACGTTGAATAAGCACGGCCGGACGCCCCATGTGCTTGGAGATGTAATCGGCAATCTTCCGGTAATGCGCGATGGTCTCATTAGGGGAAATCACGGTTGCCAGCGCAATGCGAATGGGGCGCTGGTCGGATACGTGATACGATGAGTTTTTATCCAGAGGCCGCGGTTTGCTAAAATCAATAAAACGGTCGGTGTTGGAAGCACAGCCCGCTCCCAACAGCAAGGCCAGCAGCAACATCAGCACATAAATCCGCAAACAGACAACCTCCTTCCCATCGACTCACGCTGAATTTTTTTGTCTCATTTTAATATTCGCTTCATGATCACATCTACCTGCCGGCCGCCAAATTTTACGATTTGCCTGCTTCACTCCGGGATAAACTAACTTCAGTTTAAAAGAAAGGAGGACTGGGCAAATTGACCAAAGAAAAAGTATATAAATTCTGGAATGGCAAAAACATTAACGGGGATTCTGCCGTAGGCAGCCAGTATCTGATTCAGGAAGGGCCGCGCAGCAACACGACTGATATGAAATACGAAGTCGGTGTCGACACTTTTTCAGCCGATGATCTGCAAAAAGATGTCCAATACGAATAAGCCAACACCAAAAAACGCCGGAGCTTTTGCTCCGGCGTTTCGATGATCCTGTTTATTTTTTACGCATCCGCTGCCCGGTTACCAAATAGATGACCCATTCGGCAATGTTTGTGGCATGATCGGCCACCCGCTCCAAATAACGGGCAACGAAAATCAGCTGGGTAGCCTGACTAATCGTCCTGGGGTCCTCCATCATATAGGTTAAGAGTTCCCGGAAAATTTGCTGATAAATATCATCCACACTGTCATCCGCCTGGCATACCTGCTCGGCCAGGGTAATATCCAGATTGATATAGGCTTCCAGCGATTCCTTCAGCATTTTTTGCGCCATATCGGCCATGCGCGGCAAATCCACCAGCGGTTTCACCAATGGTCCGCTTTCAGCTACCTTGATGGCAATCTTGGCAATATCAAACGCATGATCACCGATCCGCTCCAGGTCGGTGGTAATTTTCAAACCGGTGCCAATGATGCGCAAATCCCGTGCCAATGGCTGTTGGCGGGCAATAAGCACCATGCATTTATCTTCAATATCCACTTCAATTGCGTCAATGATGTCATCACCGGCCATGATCTTACTGGCCAAGTCGATATTTTGTGTTGCCAGGGCTTTAACCGCTTCACCGATCGCCAGCCCCACCAGATTTCCCATTTCCGATATATCACTGCGCAGATTTTCTAATTCATGATCATAGCTTTGTCTTGTAATGGACAAATACCTCTCCTCCTGTCGCCTTATCATTCTGGACTGGTTAACCAAAGCGGCCGGTGATATAATCCTCGGTACGCTTATCTTGCGGTCTGGTGAAAATGGCATCGGTTTTATCATGCTCAATCAGTTCACCATTCAGAAAAAATGCCGTATAATCCGACACACGCGCCGCCTGCTGCATGTTGTGCGTGACCATCACGATGGTATAGTTTTGTTTTAACTCGGTGACCAGTTCCTCGATTTTCATTGTGGAAATCGGGTCAAGAGCCGAGCAAGGCTCATCCATCAGCAGTACTTCGGGTTCAACCGCCAGTAGTCTGGCAATACAAAGCCGCTGCTGCTGGCCTCCGGACATGCCCATGGCCGAGGTATGCAGCCGGTCCTTGACTTCTTCCCAAAGAGCCGCTCCCCGTAAACTTTTTTCAACAATTTCATCCAGGCGTTTTTTATTATTCAGGCCATGGATTCTGGGTCCGTAGGCAATATTATCATAGACCGACATGGGAAAAGGATTGGGGCGCTGAAATACCATGCCGACCCGTTTCCTGAGCATGACGACATCCGTGTCCGGATGATAAATATTGATGTGATCCAAGAGTACTTCCCCTTCAATCCGGACTCCGTCCACCAAATCATTCATGCGATTCAATGTTTTGATAAAAGTTGACTTGCCGCAGCCGGAAGGTCCGATCAAAGCTAATACACTATTTTTCACGACCTGAATCGATATTTTTTTTAACGCTAAGGCGTCACCATAATATAGCTTAAGTTTATTGGCTTGAATTTTATATTCCATCGTATATCCTCCCTGTTGCGATCAGAAATAACACTTCTATAGGGCAATATACCATAAATCCGTCAGGCCAATTGTTAATTTTTTGTTATGTTTTTATTAATCCAGCCACTCCGGCCAAACTCGGTGCAACTTTGAAAATTTTAACATTCAATCTCGGCACCCGATTCACCTGCCAATTGTTATAATATTTAGATAATATAGAACAATGCTCTAATTCATGGTAAAATAAGTTATGGACGAGAGCTTACGAAAGGAGGCCTCAAATGCGAATTAAAATCCCTAATATTGACCGGGTAGGCATAGTCCTTGACATTGCCCAGCTTCTTGCATCCCGGCAGATCAACATTATTTCCATGGAGGTTGAACTAAAAATTGTCTACCTGGAAACGGCTCCACTGAGCGATGAAATGACTCAATCCCTGCTGAATGACCTCAGCAGCATTCCAGGGGTTTTAGATATTATGCCTGTTGATCTGATGCCGCACCAGGAAAAATCCGAGCAGCTTACTGCCATACTGGCAGCCGCCAATGACGGGATCCTGGCCATCGACCGTTATGCACGCATTACCCAATACAACCTGGCAGCCGAAAAAATCATGCATACCCCTTGTGATCAAGCATTAGGACAAGAGCTATTATCCGTCTTTCCTTATTGTCATCCTTTGCTGGAATCACTTAAAAGCGGCCGCATTTACACCAATCACGAAGTGTTTGCCGAAGAAACCCACAGCCATTACCTGGTCAGCAGTCGTCCCCTTTTTGATCAATCCGGCATTATCACCGGGGCAATGGCCATTCTTAAAGATATTCAGGATGTACGCAAGCTATTTCAGCAGCTTACCGAACAACCGGTCTTAACGTTTCAGGAAATCCTGCATTGCAGTAAATCCATGCAGCAAGTCATTGCCTTGGCCAAAGCCTACGCGCAAGGCGATTCAACCGTACTGATTCGCGGCGAAACGGGTACCGGCAAGGAATTGTTTGCCCGGGCCCTGCATGCGGCTTCCCCGCGGGCTGATAATATTTTTGTTCCGGTCAATTGCGCAGCCATCCCGGACACTTTGCTGGAGAGTGAATTGTTTGGCTATGAGGAAGGCACGTTTACCGGTGCGGTCAAAGGCGGTAAGCAGGGCTTATTTGAACTAGCCAATGGTGGTACCTTATTCTTGGATGAAATCGGTGAGACCTCGTCCCACTTGCAAGCGAAGCTGCTGCGGGTCCTGCAGGACCGGAAAGTCAGGCGTATTGGCAGCAGCCGGGAAATTCCTGTCAATGTCCGTATTCTGGCGGCAACCAACCGCAATCTTGAAGATATGATCGTAAGCGGCAGCTTCCGGGAAGATTTGTACTATCGCCTGAATGTTATTCCACTGTTTTTACCCCCATTGCGGGAACGCCGGGAAGATATTCCCTTGCTGGTCGATTTTTTTGTACGCCATTTTTCCGCCAGGCTGCATAAACAAGTCAAAATCATCAGTGAGACGGCCTTATCCAAACTGTGTAGTTATGCTTGGCCCGGCAATATCCGCGAGCTGGAAAACGTGATTGAGCGCGCGATTAATATTATTACCGGCCCAACCCTGCTTGCCGAACACATTATCTTGCATTATGATACGCCGTCCGGCCTGCCGCAATTAACGCTGACACAGCATACGCTGGAAGAAGCCCTTGAAAAAACCGAGCGGGAAATATTGTGCCGCGCACTCCGCCAATTCCACACCTCCCGCCAGCTTGGCAAAATGCTGGGCTTGTCCCATACCGCAGTCCTCAAGAAGCTGCGTAAGCATGGCCTAACCCTTAATCATTTTACCCCGGCCTAGTTAAAGCCAATACCATTCCATAAAAAACAAAGAGACGCTGGAGTCAGCGCCTCTTTGTTTTTTATGGAATTTACAGTTGCCGCTAACTTGTAACCGGGCAATCTGCTTACCCCTCTTTATTGGCCGTATGGTTGATTTCGTCCTGATTCAAAGTACTGTTTTTATAACTATAGCCAAAATACATCACTAACCCGGCAACGCACCAAACGACAAAACGAATCCAGGTATCCATCGGCAAATTGTACATTAAAAACCCGCAGGATAATACAGCCAACGGCGAAACTACGATCAAGGCCGGGCACCGGAAGGAACGATGAATCTCCGGCTTGGTATAGCGAAGCACCAGAACGCCTACCGCAGCAACCAGGAATGCGCTCAGCGTTCCGATATTGGCCATTTCAGCAATCAGGCCGATCGGGGCAAAGCCGGCAATAGCCGCAACCAAAATAGCGCCAATAATGGTTACCATATACGGGGTCTTATAAACCGGATGCACTTTGCAAATGGAGGCCGGTACCATGCCGTCACGGGACATGGCAAAAAAGACCCGGGCTTGCCCATATAAGAGCACCAGCAAGACAGTGGTAATACCGCAAATAGCCCCGACTCCAACCAAGGCTGAGCCAAGATTGTAGCCAATATAGCGCAGCGCATAAGCCACCGGTTCGGGATTATTCAGGCTGGCATAAGGAACCACCCCGGTCAGTACGGCAGAAACGGCCACATAGAGCACCGTACAAACCACTAGCGAACCGATAATGCCAATCGGCAAATCACGCCCCGGATTCCGGCATTCTTCGGCCGACGTCGCCACAGCATCAAAACCGATATAAGCAAAAAAGACAATCGCCGCTCCCCCGGCTACCCCGGCAAAACCATAGGGCATGAACGGTTCCCAGTTGGCCGGATTGACTTTAGGACCAGCCAGGAATAAGAAAATAAAGACAGCTGCCAGTTTGATAATGACCAAAACCTTGTTCAGCGTTGCGCTTTCCTTGGTGCCCCGCACCAGTAAAAAGCTTAAAAACATGACAATTAAAATAGCGGGGATATTAATAATTCCGCCATCAGCAGGCACCAACGTGTATGCTTTAGGCAAATCAATACCGCCGGCCTTCAATAAACCAACCACGTAGCCCGACCAGCCGGCTGCTACGGCGCTGGAAGTGACGGTATATTCCAGGATCAGGTTCCATCCCACCATAAAAGCAATAAACTCGCCCAATGAGGCATAGGTATAGGTATAAGCGCTGCCTGCTGATGGAACAATGGAGGCAAATTCGGCATAAGCCAATGCGGCAAAAGCGCACGCCAGACCGGAAAGCACAAACGATAACATGACTCCCGGGCCGGCATACTTAGCGGCAGCCACACCGGTCAGCACAAAGATCCCCGTCCCGATGATGCAGCCAATCCCGAGCAGCACTAAATCCACAGCCCCGAGATTCTTTTTCATCCCTGAATTTTCGGCCATAAGTTTTAGCGTCTCAATACTTTTTGTTCTGAATAAATCCATACACATCCTCCTCAATCATGATCACACCGGATTGCGTAGCCAGAACTGTTCCTTGTAACCCTGTAATTTGTTTAAATTTTCACGCAATTTTTGTGCTTAAATTGGTTCTATGCCAGCGAGGGCTGCCTGGCCCCAGGCATGGCCCTCTTGACATAGAACCCCTAAGAAGCCATTCTTTACATCAATTCATCCAAGCTGCAGTAAGCCAGATTGAGATCGTCGGCAACACTCTTATAGGTGACCTTTCCATCCAGCACATTGACGCCTTTGGCCAGCCCGGCATTGTCCTTCACAGCCTGTTTCCAGCCTTTATTGGCAATTTGCAGCGCATAATCCAGCGTAGCATTGGTCAGAGCCAGCGTGGAAGTCCGTGCTACGGCACCCGGCATATTGGCGACTGAATAGTGAATAACGCCATATTGGCTGTAAGTAGGATTGCTATGAGTGGTTACCCGGTCAATGGTTTCAATGGAGCCGCCCTGATCGATCGCAACATCGACAATAACCGAACCGGCCTCCATGCTCTTAACCATTTCATGGCTGACCAGCTTAGGCGCTCTAGCACCAGGAATCAGAACAGCCCCGACTAAGAGATCGGCTTTGCTCACCCATTCGGCAATGTTGTAACTGTTGGACATCACGGTCACAATCCGGCTGCCAAAGATATCATTCAGATAGCGTAGACGCTCCAGTGAGCGGTCGATAATGGTGACCTGGGCTCCCAGACCAACCGCCATTTTGGCTGCGTTCGTACCGACGATACCGCCGCCGATAATGACAACCTGGGCTGCTTCCACCCCTGGAACACCGCCTAACAGGATCCCTTTGCCGCCGTAAGGTTTTTCCAACAATTGCGCGCCGATCTGCACCGACATACGTCCGGCTACTTCACTCATTGGCGACAGCAGCGGCAGCGAATGGTTAGGCCCTTCGATGGTCTCATAAGCAATGCCGACTACTTTTTTGTCCAGCAGAGCCTTCGCTAAAGCTGGTTCAGGTGCCAAATGCAAGTAAGTGTAAAGAATTTGGTTTTCATGGAACAGATCATATTCTTCTGGCAGCGGTTCTTTGACTTTAATGATCATTTCGGCTTCCGCAAACAGCGCTTTTTTATCACTGATGATCACTCCGCCCGCTTTGCAATAGCTCTCGTCCGAAAAGCCGCTGCCAATTCCGGCCCCTTTTTCAATCAGAACGCGATGTCCGGCCTTACACAGTGCTTCCGTACCTGCCGGAGTCAGACCAACCCGGTTTTCGTTATTCTTAATTTCTTTAGCTACTCCAATAATCATAAAATAACCCCTCCACAAAAATAAATTGACCTGCTGCCTTGTATCTATTGCAAAAGCTGTGCCAACCCATGGAGGCGCAATTTAGGGGTTGTTTAAATTTCTTGGTAAACTTTCGTTTACAATTTTTGGAACTTTCAGTTTCCATCCGGAAACTAAAGGTTCCAAACTTCCAACCAGCATGTACTAAAATTGCAAAAAACCCTTACAGGTACACTCCCGGCATACATCCTCCCTAAAAAAAAATAAAACCGCTCATAAAGCTGAATAGGCTTTATGAGCGGTTTTATTCATTCAGATTATAGGTCACGAAACCGGTAACCGACTCCGCGGACCGTTTCAATTGCATCGGCCACATCGGGTTCGGCGGCCAGTTTGGCCCGCAAATGACGGACATGCACATCCACCGTCCGGGTATCGCCAAAGTATTCATAACCCCAGACTTTTTCCAGGAGCTGCTCACGGCTGTAAACCCTGCCCAAATTCGTAATAAATAATTTCAGCAGTTCATATTCCTTGGGCGTTAGTTCCAGCTTATCCTTTGTCAAATACGCTTCATACCGGCTGAAGTTTAGTTTTAGCTTGCCAACCACTAGTTCGCCGGTTGGCAGATTTTCTTTATTGCTGCGCCTCAGAACGGCCTTGATCCGGGCAACCAGCTCCCGTGGACTGAAAGGCTTGGTCAAATAATCGTCAGCCCCCAGCTCCAAACCAATAATCTTATCAATCTCTTCGTTTTTGGCCGTTAGCATAATAATGGGAATACCGGCGGTAGAATGCTGGCTTTTCAAATTACGGCAGATTTCCAGACCATCCATTCCGGGCAGCATCAAATCCAGCACCACCAAATCCGGTTTCTCGTTTTTGGCAATCTGCAAGCCTATAGTGCCCTCATCCGCTTCCAGGACGGTATAGCCTTCTTTTTGCAAATTAAACTTTAACAATTCGCGAATAGACGCTTCATCATCGACAATCAAAATTGTGCCTGTCATTCAATCTCCACTCCTTAGGGAAAACAAGTTCTGTCTGGCAAAAGGAATATAAGTCAAGCTTATCATGTTTTGCTTTATATTTAAATAAAAACCAGGTTAAAAAATTAACCTGGTTTTTATTGTATATTATTTGTTAATGGCGTCTTTTAGGCCTTTGCCAGCTTTGAAAACAGGGTTTTTAGAAGCTGGAATTGTAATTTCTGCGCCGGTTTGCGGGTTG
>CAMJML010000021.1 GCA_946407015.1 uncultured Selenomonadales bacterium
TTGGCTGGCGACGGCCTGGGAGGATAGAAAGCTGCTGATTCAAAAAGCACTTACCTAAATGGTAAGTGCTTTTGCTTATACTAAGGAAGATTCTTCTATGCTTATCAAATAAAATATCATTGATCTAGTTGCCACGTAATTTAGGTGAGTCAAGCCAAAAGCCCGATAGCAGCTTCTTCCCATTTGTATCGCTAAACACACTTGTTACAATGATGTCATTAGCTTCTTGCGAAAATCTGGCTTTATAGACCACGACGGTAAATCCATCCTTGTATTCAGCACTAACATATTCTTTGGATACATATTGGCCAATTTTAGCTTTAATTGCAGGAATCGTTTGGTTATATTGTGCTTCATTAAAGACAGCCTTCATTTGCTCGTCAAAATCTTGGGAAAAACGAGGGTAATCGTCTTCGTTCATGGCTAACAGAATATTTTCTGTCATTGGATCAGCAAACTCTTTGACCTTTTCTGCCGAAAGCTGCTGTGCGGAACAACCGGAGAATGTCACGAGAGAAATTAAAATGGCTAGTAAAGATACATATTTACATAATTTCAATTTTATTACCTCCTTATTTATTTAAAATCCATAAGCCTTGCTATAGCCTTAAATCATACATATGATCTAAACCGCTGGAGTTTCAGCGGTTTTATTTTTTTGTTCCTCAATAAGGTTATTCTGCTGAACAATTGCGCGAATGTAATTCATTTTATTCCACGATGAATGGCGGTGATTCCGCCTGTCAATTCGTAAAAGGCAACTTGCTTAAAGCCGGTCTGTTTGAAATATTCGGCTACTTCAGCCTGGTCCGGATAGGCTTTTAGCGATTCAGGCAGCCAGCTATAGAAGCCGTCGCGACCCATTTTGAGCTTTCCGAGCAGTGGTGTAAGATGATGAAAATAAAAGAAGTAAAGCTGTTTGAGCAGGGGAAGTGAGGGCTTTGCTAATTCTACCGATAGGACTGTACCACCCGGACGAACGACGCGGTACATTTCGGCCAGGGGCTGCTGGACATTAGGAAGATTACGAAGCCCAAAGGCGGTGACCACATGATCAAAGGTATGGTCAGCAAAAGGCAGCGCCAGAGCATCACCGCACATCAGTTCAACCGCCTCCCGGTTGGGATGGGAACTCAGGAGTGCGGCCGCCTGATCCAGCATCGGTTGACAAAAATCTAATCCGACCACTTTTCCTTGAGGTCCAAGCCGGCTGGCAATTTTTGCGGTTAGCTTTCCGGTACCGCAGCAGACGTCCAAAACCGTATGGCTGCATGTAAGCGGCAGCTTTTCCAGCAAGCAGTTGCGCCAGTAGTTATCCTGATTCAGACTCAGCAGGCTATTCATAAAGTCATAATGACTGGCAATTGTACTAAATAAGCGATGGACAAATTGTGATTGGTGTTGATTTGACACGGGCTGCTCCTCTTATCGATCCATTTGAATCCATTATACTATAGCTGGCAATGTTTGGCTTGTACTTCTGCTAAGAATGAAATATGAGGGTAAGATTTATTGATTAGGGGACAATAAAAATAGCTTTATGTTACGGATGGTTATCCTGATATAAAGAAGCATCATCTAATGTATTTTTGAGGAGGACTTGAATGAGTGAATCCCTACTGCTGACTCAAATAGGAACGGCACTAGCCATTATTGCCGGTTCCCTAGTGATCGGATATGTAGTAGAGAAATATTTGTTGAAAAAGCTGAAAAAAGTCGCTGATGCTACGAAATGGGAATGTGATGAAATTATTGTCTGTGCATTGCGCGGGCGCGTGCTTCGCTGGATGTTATTAGGCGGTTTCTACAGCGCTCTCTTGACCATTCCACCACTGCCCTACAGTTTTACGGGATTTTCAAAAAGTTTGGTTATTGTGCTCTTTGTATTTTCTGTCACTGCAGCTGCCGCCGATATCGCAGTGGGAGTGATTAATATTTACGCCCGAAAAAGCCAGCGGGCTTTCCAGGCGACATCGATCTTCACCAATTTGACGATCAGTTTGTTATTTATTGTTGGGGCTCTGATTATTATGCAGTCGTTGGGGATCTCCATTACCCCGGTGTTAACGGCACTGGGGGTTGGGGGTCTGGCCGTAGCCCTGGCGCTGCAGGACACATTATCCAACTTTTTTGCTGGCCTGCATATTCTCATGTCACGTCCCATCCGTCCCGGGGACTATATTCGTCTCGATACGGGCGAAGAGGGTTATGTCGTGGATATTACCTGGCGCAATACCTCTTTAAAAAATATCACGGAAAATATGATTGCCATTCCAAACTCCAAGATGGCTTCGGCTAAAATTACGAATTTTGCGCTTCCTTCCAAATCGGTTATTATTTTGGTTCCATTGGCTGTCAGTTATAACAGTGATCTGGTAAAGGTAGAACACATTACCGCCGAGGTCGCCAAAGAAGTGATGAGTGAGGTCCCTGGCGGTGTGATCGACTATGAGCCGGTGGTGCGGTTTTATAGTTTTGGCGAATATAGCGTGCAATTTCATGTCGTATTATGTGTTCAAGAGTTTGCCGCTCAATATTTGGTCAAGCATGAGTTTATGAAAAGACTGCATCAACGCTATCGGGCTGAAGGAATCAAAGTTCCCTTACCGGAGCAGATGGTATATTTTAAAAAGGACAATGACTGGGTGGAGGATTAGCCGGAAAAGGAATTTGGCAGTAATAGGAATTTTCTCCTGTTTGTAGAAGTGTTTATAAGAACAGTTTCTACCAGGAGGGTTAAACGTATGAATGTGAACGCATTTGATTATCCCTACCCATCCAGGCGTAATGTTGTTTTTGCCCGGCAGGGCATGGTTGCGACATCACAGCCGTTGGCTGCCCAAGCCGGTCTTGACATCTTAAAACAAGGCGGCAATGCCATTGATGCGGCTATAGCTGTGGCCGCTTGCCTGACCGTGGTGGAGCCGACCTCAAATGGTATTGGCGGCGACGCTTTTGCCCTGGTCTGGACGAATGAGAAATTATATGGACTGAATGCCAGCGGGCCTGCCCCTCAAAGTTTAACCATTGAAAAAATAAAGGAAGCCGGCTTTCAACACATGCCGGCCATAGGCTGGCTGCCGGTAACTGTTCCAGGGGCGCCAGCGGCTTGGGCCGCTTTGAGCAGGCGATTTGGCACTCTGCCTTTAGGCAGCTTGCTGAAGCCTGCGATTGAGTATGCCGCCAATGGGTATCCGGTTGCTCCAACAACCAGTCAAAACTGGCAAAAGGCTGTACAAAATTATCAGCAAGTGTTCAAAGACAATATGTTTCAGAGCTGGTTTGATATTTTTTGCATCTCCGGACGGGCCCCGGCTGCCGGAGAAATCTGGTCCTGCCCGGATATGGCCGAAACCTTGGCGTCCATTGCGGAAAGCCAGGCTGTTTCATTCTATCAAGGGCAGCTTGCGGAACGGATCAATGCTTTTTCGCAGCAACATGGCGGATATCTTCGCGGCGAGGATTTAGCCGCTTATCAGCCTGAATGGGTGGAGCCGATCAGAGTCAACTACCGGGGCTATGATATTTGGGAGATTCCGCCAAATGGTCATGGGCTTGTAGCCCTGATGGCCCTCAATATTTTAAAAGGCTATGATTTTGAACAACGGGATTGTCCTGAAACTTATCATAAGCAGATCGAAGCCATGAAATTGGCCTTTGCCGACGGAAAGCAGTATATTGCTGATCCGTCAAACATGCAGACGACCGTGGAAGCCTTGTTGTCCGAGTCGTATGCCCGGCAGCGCCGGAATCTGATTGGACCGCAAGCGGTCTGGCCGGAAGCCGGAAGACCGCATAGCGGCGGGACGGTTTATTTGGCAACTGCGGACCGGTATGGCAATATGGTCTCGTTTATTCAAAGCAATTACATGGGATTTGGTTCTGGTTTAGTCGTACCGGGAACAGGGATCAGCCTGCATAACCGTGGGCATAATTTCGTGCTGTCAGAGGACCATGTGAATTGTTTTGCACCAGGGAAAAAGCCCTACCACACCATTATTCCCGGTTTTATTACCAAGGATCAGCAAGCCGTCGGGCCATTTGGGGTCATGGGTGCCTTTATGCAGCCTCAGGGACATGTGCAGGTGGTGATGAATGCCCTTGATTTTCATTTAAATCCGCAAGCTGCCCTGGATGCACCGCGGTGGCAATGGATTAGCGGCAAAAGAATTGAACTGGAGCAGGGAACCTCAGAATCTGTTATTGAAGGCCTCAAGCGGGCCGGGCATGAAGTTGCGGTTGTTGCCGATCCTACCGGCTTTGGGCGAGGACAGATTATCTGGCGCACCAAAGAGGGCGCTCTGATGGGAGGCACGGAAGCCCGGACAGACGGTACGATTGCCTGCTGGTAAAAACATACGCCATAGTTGGCGTATTTTTTATGTTGATTTTGAGTTACTGGTAAAAAAATGGAGGTTATTAGCAAAATATGACGAATTATTTAATAATAATGATTTAACGGGACTTGAAAAGATAAAGGAGGCGGATGGACTTTATGCATCGGCTACAAATTAGCTTTTATGGTCAGGAGGGCTATCGGGTCATTCGCCATTGCGTCAATGAGTATATTAAGCAAGTGCTGGGGCCGCATTGCGCCAATATGGTGATTGCCTTTAATGAAGCTGTCAATAATGCGATCAAATATGGTGGAAAAAGCAAAAAAAATACGGTCACCGTTAAGTTTCATCTTTTAAAGGGAAAAAGGCTGGTCATCCGGGTTAAAGATACGGGGGCAGGCTTTGATACGGCACAAGCGTGCCAGGCGGCAGCTGTCCAGCCGGACGAAATGCTTTTGGAAGAATCTGGGCGCGGTCTTTTGATTATGAAAGCTGTAGCTGATTATGTTGCTTATAATAAACGCGGTAATGAAGTACTCCTTATGAAAAAAATTCCGGCAGTGACTGAATAGGTGTTATTCAGTATTCGATAGATCACGATGGGAAAGGAAGTTGATTTATGTTTTGGTTGCGTAATTTAAGAATTTTTAACAAACTGCTTGTCCTGATTGCTCTTGGTGTTGTGGCCTTGGTGTTAGCCAGTTTTACCGGGTATTATTACACCAGCCAAATGAACGAGAGTGCGCATCGTATGTATGCGGACAGGGTGACTCCGGCTATGCTGGTCAACGATACCCGGCGGCTTTCCCGTTTGGCTGAAGCACGCACTATTGAACTCTTATTTGTCAGTGATCCCGCAACTCAGCAAAAATTAATGGCTGAATTAAAACAGATTACGCAGCAAATGGATGAAGCTTTTACCAAGTATGAACAAACCAATCCTGACTCCTATGAGCAGGAACGTATCGGCAAATATAAGGAACTGGCTAAGCTGTACCGGGATGAACGCCAGAAGGCCATAGACTTGGCGTTAGCCGGACGTAACCAGGAAGCCTATACCTACTTTAAGCAAAAGGCCTTGCCGCATTTAGAGAGAACCGGGGTTTTACGGGAAGAAATTTCGCAATACAATGATAAAAATGTTCAGGATACCAATGACGAAATTGCGAATCAATACGGCCGGGCTATTCTGATTATGCTGGGTATTACCCTTGTGGCCGCAGCAGCCTGCATTATCCTGGGCGTTATGACCGCCAAAATGGTGGTCAATCCGATTCAGCGGCTGCAGCAGCTTATGGACTTAGCCGGTAATGGCGATTTAACGGTACGGGGAGAAGTAGCCAGCACGGACGAAACCGGACAGTTAACAAACTCTTTTAACAGCATGATGGAGCATCAGGCTCAGATTGTTGGTATTGTTCGCAAAGCGGCTGTCGAATTGGCGGCCGGATCAGAAGAAATGGCGGCTTCCAGTGAGCAGGTTGCCTCAACCTCTACCCAAATTGCCAAGAATATCACCGAAGTGGCTGCCGAGGCTGACAACAGCACCAAATCGGTCATTGAAACCTCTGAGGTACTTTTGCAGCTTTCCTCGTTTATTCAAATTGCTAAACAGTGTGCCGGGGCGTCCGCTTCTGATTCGCAAATGACTTTGAAAGCGGCTGAGGAAGGTCAGGGTACGGTGACCGAAACGGTTTCGCGCATGGGAAATATCAAAAATCAGACTGTTGCGACGGAAGAACTGATTGCAACATTAAGCCGTTATTCAGAACAAATTGGCCAAATTACCGATACCATTACCGGGATTGCCAAGCAAACCAATTTGCTGGCCCTGAACGCTGCTATTGAAGCGGCACGTGCGGGAGAGGCCGGCCGTGGCTTTGCCGTTGTAGCCGAAGAGGTTCGCAAGCTGGCCGAGCATTCCAATGAAGAAGCGGAACGGGTGGTACAACTGGTCCGTAAAATTGCCGAAAGCACGGCTGCGGCAGTAGCTTCGACGCAAAGAAGCCGGGTTGAAGCGGAATCGGGTGTGGATGCGGTGCAAAAAGCCGGTGCCGCACTTGAAAAAATTCTAACAGCCGTCCTGGGAACGGTAAAAGATATGCAGCAAATTGTCAGTGTGACCAATGATGAAGTGGCAACTTCGGATAAAATTGTACAACTGATCAATTCAGTGGCAACCGGTATTGAAACCATGTCCACCCATGCCCAGCATGTAGCGGCCGCCACGGAAGAAATTACCGCCGCAGTGGAAACGGTAGCCAGCAGTGCCCAGCAAACCAGTGCTATGGCCAGCGAATTACGCGGTGTGGTGGAAAGATTTAAAATCTAAGAAAGCTGAGGAGGGGTCCTATGACCAGTCATTATGCAGAAGAACAGAATCAGGTCACCGTTACTTTATCCGGCAGTATCTATGTTGAGGATGCAGCCGGGCTTCGGGAGCGGCTCATTGATTATATTGATAAAGGATATAACCGTTTTTTGATTAATGTTGCCGGGGTGGATTACATCGACAGTTCAGGACTAGGCGTGCTTGTGGCTATTCATAAGCGGGCGGTCCAGAATCATGGGAAAGTCATTATCAAAGGATTGAACGGCATGGTTAAAGAGTTGTTTGAACTAACCAGGTTGAACAAAGTATTTGAATTACAATAGAAGCGAGCAAGTATACTGCTCAGACAGGTGTTGGCATGAACAGGTATAAACCGTCCGAACAAGTGCATATATTTGAATTATTGTGGCGTAGTGCATGTGAGATTATGCTGCTCCTGGATAGTCATGGTCGTATTATTGAAGCCAATGATGCGGCCATGATTACTTATGGTTATGGTCAGGAAATACTAAACAGTATGACCCTGGCTGATTTAAGCCAGGGCCTGGACAAAATGGCCATGGATCAGCAGACTTGCTGCGGGTTGTTTGAAGCCATTCATTTCCGGAGCGACGGCAGCAGCTTTCCAGCCGAACTACGGTTTTGCGAACTGGAACAGGATGAGCAAAAACGGATTTTTGTGATTGTACGCAATATTGCCGACCGCAAAAGACTGGAAAACAAATTGCTTTATTTGTCTTATGCGATTGAGCAGAATCCGGCTTCTGTCGTCATTACCGACACAGACGGCAAGATTGAGTATGTCAATCCGAAATTTTGTGAAGTTACGGGGTATAGCCGGGAAGAAGCCATCGGCCAAAATCCCCGGATTTTAAAATCCGGAGAACAGCCGCCTGAAGTGTATCAAGAGCTTTGGGCAACCATTACGGCAGGCGGGGAATGGCGGGGCGAGTTCCACAATAAGAAGAAGAACGATGAATTATATTGGGAGCTGGCCTCGATCTCCGCTATCCGGGATATCGAAGGCAACATTACCAAATTTTTGGCTGTCAAGGAAGATATTACCGAGCGCAAAGAAACCGAAACAGCATTGCAGCAGGCTGAAGCGCAGCTGCGTCAGGAACTTTTGCTGGCCGCTAAAATTCAACGCAGTTTTCTACCTGCCGGACAAAGTAATCACCAAGTGACCATACGGACTATTTATGAGCCCTATACCTTGGTCAGTGGGGATATTTTTGATTTCTTCTGGCTTGAAGGAACGACTAAACTAACCGGATATATTGTCGATATCATGGGCCATGGTGTGGCAACGGCGCTGCAGGCATCGGCCTTACGGGTACTGGGGCGTCAGGTTTTGCAGACAGCGAGCCCGCTGGCCGAACGGGTCAGCCAATTAAACCGCATTTCCAGCTCGTGTTTTACTGAAGATTCCTTTGCTGCGATGATGGCTTTTGAATTTGACTTTATTCACAAAACCCTCACCTATGTGGCTGCAGGGATTAACTATTTTTTTGCTTGCACGCCATACCGGGCGGGATTGATTAAAACTCCGGGGACCTTCGTCGGGATGTTGCCGGAGGCTGAGTATGAACAGCATATCATGCCATTTATGACCGGGGATACTTTTTATTTTGCCAGTGACGGGTTATTTGAGCTGACTGATGAAGCGGCATTGAATTTGAAAAGCTATCCGGAGACTTGTGAGCAATTGGCACGCATTGTTTGCAGCCAGAAACGTACCGATGATGCTACCGGCTTGCTAATTAAGATTCAATAGTGCAGCGCTCCGGCCATGACCGGCAGAGCTTAGGGGGATATGATGAGCAGTCCATTTTTGACCAAATTGAAAGCTTGTTTATTGGAACGCGGTGATCAGGCAACCAACGGTATGGGATTTTTTCCTGCAGCGGTTCTTATTCCGCTGATTGAGCAAAAACAAGGACTGTCGCTTTTATTTGAAGTCCGGGCCAGTCAAATGGTTTGGCAGCCGAACGAAGTTTGTTTTCCTGGCGGCCGGGTGGAAGACCTGGATATCAACACACAGGAGACAGCCATCCGGGAGACTGTTGAAGAACTGGGCATTGACCGTAAGCATATTACGGTGATCGGGGAAATGGGAGCTGTGGTCAGCCCTATCGGGGTCATTTTAAAACCGCATATTGGCGTGCTGCATCACCAGCGTTTTCAATTAAACGGAAATGAAGTGGAAGAGGTCTTTACGGTACCGCTTGATTTTCTTTTGACAGCCGAGCCGCTGCGGGCTCATATGGAAATGGGAAACCGGCCGCTGGATGACTTTCCGTTTCACTTAGTCCCGCATTACAGTGAAGAATGGAAGCGGCGGCGGACTTATGAAGTATTGTTTTATCAATATAAGGATCGTGTTATCTGGGGACTGACCGCTCAGGTACTTGCGCAGTTTATTGCTTTATGCCGCAGCCTTGGATAAAAAGAAACTGTACCCGCTCAGGTACAGTTTCTTACTTTTATTTTTTTATGAATTTGCTACGGCGTACTGGATACGCCAGGAATGACCATGCATCAACTGGTTATAGATCTCCGTAATGGTTTCATAAATCGCCGATCGTTTGACGGTTTTCTTTTTGGTGAGCTGTGAAAACTTAAACCAACGTCCTTCACGCGAGAGCTGATAGAAAGCATTGTTAATGACCAGTAATACCGTTTTGGTGGGAGAGCTAATTATGGCATCTTCAATTAGTTTTACTGACGGTCCATCCAGTGGTGGTACTAAAGTAAGGTCTTTCGAATCGGACATACATACACACTCCCCTTCATTCACTTGAAATCATGGTATACAAATGGGCTACGGATAACAGCTTGGAAGGTGAAAGGCGGCCTGATGATGAAAGGTGGCCAAGCCTTTGTTCTATTATATATCCTTTGCCTGAAAAGTGCCTCGTTCAAGGAAGGGGAAATCCTGCGATTATCATGAATTTGCAATGCTATAGGCATTTGTGCGCAATCGGACGCAAAATTCCGACAATTATTGCCCTTCCCGACCGAATTTTTAAAGTGCTGCAGCGTGGTCAAGTTCTAGTAAACGCGGGATGCAGTTGTATTAGCCAGGTATTCGACATATAATAGACATGATACATAAAAGAGACCAGGCCTGCACGCAGGCCTATTCGGGTGGAACGATATTGGTGAAACAATGGTATAGCAAGCATAAACTGATTATCAATACAATCTTTCTTGTCGCATTGACCGGGATGGTCTTCGTCTATCCTTTTTTTCAAAGTCATTTCCGGTTTACCTTGGGGGTACCTGTTTTAGCAGCCTTGCTGCTGTATTTTCCCAAGCTGCCAGTGATCTCTACCGCTTTATGGAGTGGCTTGGCAGTCTTTTTTATGAGAACGGTCATTTATCTGCCGTTTGGAGCCAGTGAGCTGAGTGCCGCTGTCGAACACAATCTGCCGGCCACGGTCTATTACATTGTCTATGGGGCTTGTTTCCGTCTTTTCAATGTTCGCGGTTATATTCAACAAGTACCCATGCTGCTGTTATTGTTAAGCTTTACAGATGTTCTAAGTAATTGTATTGAGTTACTGGTCCGTTCAGAACTCCTGGTTACAAACATTGAGACTTTATTGGTTGCCATTATTACGGTAGGACTTATTCGTTCGGTTTTAGCGATATTTGGTTATTACGGACTGAAGCAATACCGCGATTTTAATTTGGCTGAAGACCGTTTATCCCGTTATGCTGAATTGACCGTATTAACGGCGCAGCTTAAAACAGAACTTTATTATTTGCAAAAGTCTTCACAAGATATTGAAAATGTTATGGAGCACAGCTATCTGCTCTATCAAAAGCTGAATAATCATCCGGACAAAGCCGTCCGGCAAAATGCCGGACAAGCCCTGGCGGTAGCCCGCGATATTCATGAAGTAAAAAAAGATTACTCCCGCGTGGTCAGTGGCATGGAAAAGGTCCTGGAATCTTCTGCAACCGAAAAAGGGATGCGCCTATCCGAAATTTTTTTCATTATTGAACAAAATACGCTGCGCGGTATGGATGAGACCGGCAAACAGATTGAGCTGTCTATGAAATTTACGCATGACTTTCTCACTGACCAGCATTATTTGATTGTATCCATGCTTAACAATCTGATTATTAATGCCATTGAGGCCTGTCCGCAGCAGTGTAAAATTGAAGTAGTTCAACAGGCCGGCGGGCAGGATGTCCAGTTTATGGTTACCGATTATGGCGATGGGATTAAGCCGGAAGATTATGAGGTGATTTTTGAGCCTGGATATTCAACGAAATATTGCCCTGTGACCGGCAAGATGTCAACCGGCCTCGGTCTGGCCCATGTCAAAATTCTGGCTGAGTATTTGCAAGGAAAGATTGAGGTGCAATCGGTTTTAGGTGAATACAGTACCTTTATCATTACGCTGCCCTTAAAAAGTTTAGCGAATGATGCAGTTGTCTTAAAGCTTCCGCAATAGCGGCGGAGAAGAGCACTGTGTTATAGGATAGATGGGTACAGATCGATGCATTTGAACAAACGATTAGAGAAATAGTAAAGGGTGGGTTGCTTTTTGTCGCTCCGATTTGTAGTCGTAGATGATGATATTAGCATTAGAAAGATTGTCCAGAATATTATTGAGCAGTCTGATCTTGGGCAAGTGGTCGGTGAATGTGAGGACGGGCTTTCGGCCGAGAAGGTGATTCTTGAGTCAAAGCCTGATATTGTGTTGGTGGATTTATTATTGCCCGGACAAGACGGGGTTGAACTGATGCGGAAACTGCGCGAACAAACCACAGCTTCTTTTATTATGATTTCTGAAAGCAGCAGTCAACAGATGATTACCCGGGCTTATGAAAGCGGCATCGAGTTTTTTATTCATAAACCGGTTAATGTGCTTGAGTTGGTTTCGGTTGTCAACAAAGTCCAGGAAAGCCGCCGCCTTAAGCAGATTATCTCGCTGATTTCCCAAACCACGGCTCAATATGCCGGTGCCGGTACACCGGCCGCGCCAAGCTTTGAAATGAACCGTAAGCCTAAGATTTATAAAGCGTTTTCCGATATTGGCATCATTGGTGAAGCCGGCGCCAAAAATATTTTTCAGATGGCGCACATTATTGATCAATTACTGCATAGTCCGGACAAATCCTATCAATTGCATGAAGTGTATCAGCAGTTGTCGGCGCAAATCAACATTGATGTCAAAACCATTGAACAAAGGGTGAGACGGGCCATTACCAAGGCTATGCAAAACCTGGCCAACTTAGGGGTGGATGACTACTACAACGAAAAATTTCAGCTCTATAGCACCGCCTTATTTGATTTTAAAGAAGTTCGCCAGGAAATGAATTTTATTCATGGCAAAAGCCAATATCATGGCAAAATCAATGTCAAAAAATTTATTGAAGGCATTTTGTTTTTAGCCGACGAATAAAATGAATCCGCTTTTTGCAGAGCGGATTTTTTTATTTCCAGGGTTTGGTGTCCAAAAAGCTTAAAAATATGGAATTTTTAGACTTTTTATGATCTGGTGTAATGTATACAAAACAACATTGAGTATTATTCTGTAGTTTTTTATATTTCTCCGCTTATATTTACCTAGACAAATTATGCTTTGAGCTTTATCCAAGCGTTCATCATGAATAAAGGAGGTCTTTTAAAATGGAAAAAGGTAAAGGTATGGGAATATCCACCCAAATTTTCATCGCACTCATTCTCGGTATTGTGTTTGGGTATGTTTTCCCGAATTATGGAGTAGCATTGAAGCCAGTCGGCGATATGTTTATCCGGATGATTAAAATGATTGTTGTTCCATTAGTCTTCAGCTCCTTGATTATGGGTATTGCCGGAACGGGTGACTTTAAAAAGTTAGGCCGTCTGGGAGCCAAATCAATTATCTGGTTTGAAATTGCAACGACACTGGCTCTGTTTGTTGGTTTGGCTGTCGTCAATATTCTTCAACCAGGTGTTGGCGTGAATGTTACGGCTGCTGATGCCAGTGCTGTAACCACTGCTGCCAAAAAATCCGTTGACATGATGCAAATGATAGTCAATATTGTACCGACTAACGTAGTGGATGCCGCAGCTCGCGGTGATATGCTGCAAATCATCTTATTCTCGACCTTCTTTGGTGTGGCTGCTGCTGCCATGGGCGCTACCGGTAAACCAGTGGTCGACCTTTCAAAAAGCGTTGCCGAAATCATGTTTAAAGTTACCTGGTATGTGATGAAATTAGCTCCTATCGGTGTTTTTGCCCTGATCTCCTTTACTGTCGGCAAGTTCGGCCTGGGTATGCTGATTCCGTTGGCTAAGCTCATCGGTTCCCTGTACTTTGCGCTGGTCCTGTTTATCACCTTGTTGTTGACCGGAGCATCCGCTTTCTTCCGTGTGAATTTCTTCCATCTGTTCAGAGCTATTAAAGAGCCTGTTATGATTGCCTTCTCTACAGCTGCGAGTGAAGCTGCTTTGCCAATCGCGATGGAGAAACTGGAGAAGTTTGGTGTGCCTAAGCATATTGTAACCTTCGTTCTGCCTACCGGTTATACTTTTAACCTGGACGGCTCCACGCTTTATAGTGCACTGGCGGTTGTGTTTATTGCTCAAGTGTACGGAATTCCGTTTGATCTGTCCCAACAGTTGATCATGGTATTAACCCTGATGTTATCGACTAAAGGGATTGCCGCAGTTCCTGGCGCTTCCCTGATTGTTATCGCCGGAACGGCTGCTGCGTTTGGCCTGCCTGTAGAAGGGATTGCCATTATCCTGGGCGTTGACCGTATTCTGGATATGGCCCGTACTGCCTGTAACGTAGTGGGCAACTGTGTGGCTGCTGTTGTTGTAGCCCGTTGGGAAAACGAGCTGCCTGATTCTGTATTACAGCAAGCTTATACACAAAATTACGAAGCTTAATCATCATCAAACCTGGAGAGGCTCTCCAGGTTTTTCTTTTATTCAGATTGAGGCGGGACCCTTGTCTAATCTCCGGAGCAACAGAAAAACGCAAGCGTGAAATTCACGCTTGCGTTTTTTGTTTAGCGCCAGGTTTACGAGGGATCTGATTGGGAAAAAAACTCCAGGACTTCGTCTTCGTCCAATACTTTGCAGATAAAGGTGGTAGGGCATTGAACAAGGTCTAAAACAGTGCCGGGTTCCAGCCTCTGTTTATCACGGTCGGCAATAAGGCTAACAACGGGTTTGAACGGCAATCCCTGGGGTACATGGACAACCACGCCGAATTCTCCGGTATTCAGCTGTACGGTACAACCCACCGGATATACGGCAATATGATTTAAGAAGCTTTTTAAAATATCACCGTCAAAGTGTGTGCCCGATGATGCCAGCAGAATCTCATAAGCTTGATGAGGCAGCATGGCTTTGCGGTAAGGACGGTCGGAAGTTAAGGCGTCATAGACATCGGCAATGGCGACAATACGGGCATACTCATGGATTTCGTGCTCACGCAGGCCGCGTGGATAACCGTTGCCATCAAATTTCTCCTGATGCTGGTAAGCTACATGCATGGGGACGACCGACATTTCTGCACACGACTTGCGGAGCAGTTCAAAGCCGGCTTCCGAATGGCTGCGCATAATTTCAAATTCCTCGTCGGTTAGTTTGCCCGGTTTGTTTAAAACATCAAGCGGAATTAACGTTTTACCGATATCATGCAGTAAAGCGCCTAAGGCCAGCTCTTCCAATCTATTCGGGCTGTAATCCAGCGTAACCGCAATCATGGTGGCTAACGCGCAGACATTGACTGAATGGGCAAACGTGTAATCGTCATAGAGCCGGATATCAGTCAAATGAATCATGGTATTGCGGTTTTGGATAATCTCGGCCACAATGGTTTGAATGGTTGGCTGAATGGCCGCAATATCCAGCTTATTCGTGATTTGAATGTTCTGGAATATCTTTTGGATATTTTTTATCGTTTGAACCCTTGTTTGTTCACGAAGAATCTCAGGAGCTTCGACCTCAGGAAAGTTTGCAATTTTGATGTAAATGGAGGCAATTTCAAGTTGATTGAGCCGGCGAATATAGGCGGCCGTCAATACAACTCCGGCGCAAAGTAATAACTGTCCGTCGGCACTATAAACGTTTTGTGCTACCGTCATGCCAGGTTGAAGATTATAGGTTGAAATTCGCTGCATTAGAGGTTCCTCTTCTATGATTTACAATTCTTTGGACCAAGACTAACAATATTCGGCATGTTATTCATGAAACCCTGCCGGTCTGTATATGCTATAAAAGCAAAATCGCATATTTTTTGCAGGCAGGTTTGTAAGCATAATAAACGTCAGGTGGACAATACTAACAATAAACTTTTGTAGAAGAGGTGACAACTGTGTATCGAAATAAAAAAGCGCTCAGGGTGCTGTGTGTATTCCTTGCTCTTAGCTTAATTGTTCTGGCCATTGGCTGCAGCAAGGCTCCTGCTCCGAAACCTTTGCCCGGATCGCCTGACCCGTCTGCTCCTGGAGGCGTCGCCATGCCGCCGCGGATGGTCATCGGCTATTACGAAAATCCATGGCCGGGTACACCGGATCAATCCGGGTCTTTCCCCAGTATGAAAACCTTTGCTAAGAGTATGACCGGCGTCGGACCTTTCTGGTATAAAGCCACTCCGGATGGAACCCTGGAATCAAAGGACAGTCAACTGGTTTATGATACGGCAAAAAGCTTAGGCTTGAAAATGTATCCGCTGGTGACAAACAAAACCGGCTCGACCGATGTGGTATTGGGTGATCCCGGTATTCGCAGCAAAACCATTGATAACATCGTCAAAATTGTTCAGGAAAAAAATTATGACGGCGTGAATATTGACTTCGAACTGCTGCCGCCTAAACATAAGGATAATCTGACCGCCTTTATGGCCGAACTATATCCTAAGATTAAAGCGCTGAATAAAACGGTCATTATCTCGGTATTCCCGCGCGTGGATGTTGCCGAAGACGTCTCCGGTGCGTATGATTATGCACAATTGGCTCCGAATACCGACTTTCTGCAAATTATGACTTATGACAACCATTGGGCGACTTCCAAGCCAGGTGCGATTGCTCCTGTGGATTGGTTTGAGAAGAATGTCAAATATGCGATTGAACAAAGCGGCGGCCCGCATAAAGTGATTATCGGGATTAGCGCTTATGGCTATGACTGGCCGAAAGATGGCGAAGGCGAAACGATTACTTACGTAGCCGCTGTCGTTAAGGCTGAGCAAAAAGGAGTTAAAATAGCCTATGATGATGCGGCGCAGGCCCCTCACTACCAATATGATGATCATGAAGTCTGGTTTGAAAATGCGAAAAGTACAGCCGCTAAACTGGACATTGTAGCCAAGTATAATCCGGCAGGAATCGCGATTTGGCGGATTGGGCAGGAACAACCTGAAGTGTGGGCAGAAATTGATAAAAGATTTCCTAAACAACAATAATCTTAAAAAACCTGTCAGCGATGGCAGGTTTTTCTAAATTTTATGCGAATTAGAATGATTATCAATAAAGGAAAGGATGAGCGTGATGGCAGTCGTTGAAGTTACGGTAATACCCTTGGGAACAGGGTCACCAAGCATCAGCCAGTATGTGGCGGAATGCCATAAACTATTGGAGCAGGCGGACGATTTGCAGGTTCAGCTTACACCGATGTCCACCATTATTGAAGGCGAACTTGACCGTATTTTTGAAGTGGTTAAACAACTGCATGCCGTGCCGTTTACAAAAGGCGCTTTGCGCGTATCCACAACCATCCGGATTGATGACCGGCGTGATAAACCGTTAACCATGCAGGGAAAAATCAAATCAGTTACGGACAAATTATAAGCATTAGGGGGTTATGTTATGGAAAAACAAATTCTTACTGTCGAAGGAATGAGCTGCGGGCACTGCAAAAATGCCGTGGAAACAGCCGTTCGCGCTTTAGCAGGAGTAAGCAGTGCTCATGTTGATTTGGCAGCCAAGCAGCTTACCGTAGAATTTGATGCTGCGGCCGTGAGCTTAAGTCAAATCAAAGAAGCGGTTGAAGAGCAAGGCTATGATGTAGTTTCGTAAGCTTGACGAAAAGTGTAGGTTCTTGTTATACTAAAACAAGCTCCCAGTCTGGGAGCTTGTTTATTATTTTGTTTATATGGTTGACCAGCAGGTCAGTTTGTCAAATAGACTGTAATCGTTCTTGCCGGTCGGACTTTTAGTTCATGAAGGATCGATAATTTGTTGAAGGAGGTGCATGGATGAGCCGATTGGAAAAGCGTCTTACTGAGCAGAAACAAGTGCAAAGCAGGCGGATGCTGATCATTTTAGCGTCACTGTTTATGTTTTTGGTTGTGACAGGCGCATCTTATTATTGGTTCAGCACCAATCTTTTTGACCGCACGAAACGGGCAGGCGGACTCATGACTGCCCAGAATAAAATGAATATTATGGTGTTGGGAGTGGATGAAAGAGCCGACGATGTCGGACGGTCCGATACGTTGTTTGTTGTGACTGTCGATACCAATACCAAAGAAGTGGCGATGCTGTCCATTCCGCGTGATACCCGGGTCAAAATTCCCGGACATGGCTATGACAAAATCAACCATGCGTATGCGGAAGGCGGTCATAAGCTGTCACAGCAGGCTGTGGAGGGCTTGCTGGGTATTCCGATTGACCACTATATTATGATTAATTTTAATGCGTTCAATAAAATCGTTGATGCCGTCGGCGGGGTAGATATTGACGTTGAAAAACGGATGTATTATGAAGACCCTTATGATGGCAAGGACGGCTTGGTGATAGACTTAAGGCCCGGCTTGCAGCATATGGATGGCAATACGGCCATTCAGTATGTGCGCTATCGTGACGAGGAAGGCGATATTGGCCGCGTACAGCGCCAGCAAAAATTTATTCGCGCGTTGATGAAGGAAGTCGCCAGCCCGTCCGTCATTCCCAGAATTCCGGCCATTATTCAGCAGGTGAGCGCGGCTGTCAAGACAGACATGTCCACAACCGATATGCTCAGTCTGGCTAAAATCTTAAATGATGCCTATAAGAACGGGTTGAAAGCCGATATGGTTCCGGGCAAACCGGCTTATATCAGTGATATCAGTTACTGGCTCCCCGATGTGGTAGCCCTCAGGCAGCATCTGGCTCAAACCCTTGGGGTGAAGATGGAAGACAAGTATGTGGCTACAACGAAACAGGAAGCCACCGAATATGAGACTTCCATTCCGAAAGAGATGAAAGTCATTGAAACCCCGAAAGTAACCAAGAATGAGGAAGCAAAGCCGAAACAGGCTGAGAAACTGAAAGAGTCGGACAAGGCCGAGGATACCGATAAGGCGGAGGCTAAAAAGCCGGCTCCGGCCAAAATCAAGGTTGAAGTATTGAATGCCAGCGGCTCGGAGGAAGCCGGCCGGGAAGTGGCGGCTGCTTTGAGACGGCAAGGCTTGGATGTTGTCAGTGTATCCAATCTGACGGTTGGCTATAAGAACACCGTTGTGGTTTCCAATACTACCAATAGTGCTGTGGTGAATAAACTGACCAACCTGCCGTTTTCTTACTCTTTGCAGGTGACCAAGGATGAAAGCAAGGATGTTCAGGCAACCATATTGGTCGGCCGCGACTATGTTGGTAAAAAAGAATAGTTTGACAGACTCCGGACGGTTCAAATGGCCGCCGGAGTTTTTTTATGACGAAAAAGCTTGCGGAATGAGGCTTTACCTGTTCAGGGATTTTTTTTTGCAGAATTTGCAATAATAAACATCAGAGGAACAGGGAGGAAGAAGCTTATGTGGGATATTGAACAAATCCGCCGGATTAAAGTGTTGGCATTAGTTGTGGCTGCCGTCATGGGCATCCTGTTATTTCGGTTGATCTGGATGCAATTGGTGCAAGGCCCGCAATATAAAAAAATCGCCGAGGACAACCGGATCCGTCAGGTCACGTCGATCGCACCCAGAGGCATCATCTATGACCGCAACCGGGCCCCGATTGTCAGCAACCGGCCTGCTTTTGCCATCTCCATTATTCCTTCCGAGTATAGCAATTCCAACGAAACCAACATTATCCTAGCCAATATTTTAGGCATAACACCAGAGGAAATCAGCCAGTTGATCAAAGGGGCTGAAGACAGCAACTCCTATACCCCGATTCGTTTGAAACGGGATGTCGATGATGCTACCATTGCCAAAATTAAAGAACGCAAGGATTATTTGCCGGGGGTGCTGGTTGAGGCCATCCCCATCCGGCATTATATCTATAAGGATCTGGCTGCGCAGCTGCTTGGCTACATCGGCGTGATCAGTGAGGAAGAATATCTGAAACGTAAAAGTAAGGGGTATCATCCCAGTGACCTGATTGGAAAAGACGGGGTTGAAAAAATCTGGGAAGATGAGCTCAGGGGACAAGAGGGCGGGCTGCAGGTTGAAGTCAATGCCATGGGCGAAGAAGTTCAGGTGGTTGGTGAAAAGCAGGCTATTCCGGGAAACAGTCTGGTGTTGACACTGGACGCCAACTTGCAAAAGGCAGCCCAGGAGGCCTTGGAAAATCAAATTAACATTGCTAAGAGCATCGGTGAACCGGCTAAAGGCGGAGCCGTGGTCGTCTTGAATGCAAAAACCGGCGGCGTATTGGCGCTGGTGAGCAGTCCGGGATTTGACCCCAATCTGTTTGCCGGCGGCATCAGCAGTAAAGATTGGAACAAGCTGATTAACGATGCGCATAATCCGTTGACCAATAAAGCCATCCAAAGTGCTTACCCGCCAGGTTCGGTGTTTAAAATTGTAACTGCAGCGGCAGCCCTTGATCTTGGGGTTACGACGGCCAGCGAAATTTTCGAGGATAAAGGGGTATATGTGTTAAACGGCTGGAGCTTTTACGGCTGGAATACCAAAGGCTTAGGCAAGCTTGATATTGCCGGAGCCTTAGCCTGGTCCAGCGACCCGGCCTTTTATGAGTTAGGTCGCCGGATCGGAGCCGATCGTTTAGCCGGGTATGCCCTGACATTCGGTTTGGGGCAGACAACCGGTATCCGGCTGCTGGGGGAGGACCCTGGGCTGGTGCCTACAGAAGAATGGAAGCTGAAAACCTACGGCGAGGGCTGGTATCCGGGGGAAACACTTATCGCTGCGATCGGCCAAGGCTATTATTTAGCCACACCTATTCAGCAAGCTATGCTGCTGATGGCGGTGGCTAACGGAGGCGTGCTGTACCGCCCTTATCTTGTCGAGCAAGTGGTCTCTGCAGACGGAAGCCAGGTGCTGACTCAGATTCAGCCTGAAGTCGTTCGCACCGTTTATTTAAGCCCGGAAACCTGGGAGACCATCCGTAAGGGTCTTAAAGCTGTTACGACCGAAGGGACGGGAGCGACTGTCTTTAAAGGCTTGAGTGTTGCGGTAGCCGGCAAGTCCGGTTCTGCCGAGACGGGCCGGGAAACCGTCCATTCCTGGTTCGCCTGTTACGCTCCGGCTGAGCAGCCGGAAATCGTTGTGGCCGTCTTCGTCGAAGAAGGGGGCGAAGGCTCAGTGTCGGCCGCCCCGGTTGTCCGTAAAATTCTCGAAGCCTATTTTGGTTTAAAATCGGAAAGTACGGTACCGACCCCGCCCATTGGAACAACCGATTAATTGGTCAATATTTTCACAAATCACGATGAGAAAACACCATTTTGAAAAAAGGGATATTACATCTTGGGGTCGAAATATGCTAAGATATGAAAGGATGTGGGTTGGAGTGCCTTTCTATCCAGTCAACCTGCAAATGACCGGGAAATGTTGTGCTGTCATTGGCGGAGGAGCGGTAGCCGAACGCAAAGTTGGTTCGCTGTTAAAGGCCGGAGCGGTTGTTACCGTATTTAGTCCTCAAGTGACAGACGCTTTAAGCCGGTTAGCGCAAGCCAAGCAGATTACTCATATTGACAGGCCGTACCGGCAAGGGGATCTCGCCGGTTTTTTTCTCGCTATTTGTGCAACCGATGATCGCAGGGTCAATCAAACGGCTGCCCAGGAGGCTGACGTCAGGGGAATGCTGCTCAATGTGGTGGATGCGCCCGAGCTGGGGAACTTTAGTGTGCCGGCTCAGGTCGTTCGCGGTGATCTGCTGCTGACCGTTTCTACAAATGGCAAGAGTCCGGCCTTGGCCAAGCGGCTGAGGCAGGATTTAGAAGAACGCTATGGCGAGGAATATGGTCTCTATTTGCAGCTGGTAGCGAAAATCAGAGCTGAGCTGAAAGATCGCCTGGCTACAGCCAAAGAGCGTGAGCGGTTTTGGCGGGAACATATTGACGATGAAATGATGATCTTGCTGCGGCAAGGTAAGATAAATGAGGCGGAGGCAAGGATTAGGAATGCAATTGGTAGTGTTGGGTCTTAATCATAAAACGGCTCCTGTTGAAGTGCGGGAATGTTTTTCATTTTCTGAGGAGCAAGTGAAAAGTGCCTTATGGCATGTACGGGAGTATGACGGCATCAATGAATGCGTCATTTTATCAACCTGTAACCGGACCGAAATGTATGCGGTGGTCGATGATGCCGAAGAAGCATTTCCTATTATGCAGCAATTTTTAGAGCAAATGGCTGCCCAGGAAAAAGAAGTGGCCAATTATTTATTCTTTTATACTGATGTGGAATGTATCCGGCATTTATTCCGGGTGGCTTCGAGTCTGGATTCATTGGTGATCGGGGAAGGCCAGATTCTCAGTCAGGTTAAAAAGGCCTATTCGATTGCCCGGGATGTCGGTACCACCAGCACGGTCTTGAATACCATGTTCCACCGGGCTATTGCTGTCGGTAAGAAGGTCCGTACCGAGACCCGGATCGCATTTAGTGCGGTTTCGGTCAGCTATGCAGCCGTGGAACTGGCTAAAAATGTATTCGGCGATTTATCCAAGTCGAATGTACTTTTGCTGGGGGCAGGCCAAATGGGGGAATTGACGGCCCGCCATTTGGTGGAGACGGGTGTGAAAACGGTTTTTGTTTCTAACCGAAAATATGACCGGGCTGTCAGTTTAGCCGAGAAGTTCCAGGGGATTGCCGTCCCGTTTGAAGATTTTATGAAGGTGGCGGCCAAAGCCGATATTGTGATTACCTCGACCGGTGCGCCCCATTATATTATCAGGGCCTGGGATGTGGCTCACTTAATGCCGAAACGCAATGGTCAGCCCATTATCTTTATTGATATTGCCGTTCCCCGTGATGTCGAGCCGGAGGTTGCAGCCATTAACGGGGCGAGCCTGTATAATATCGATGACTTGGAAGCCGTCGTAGAGTCCAATATGCGCCTGCGGGAGCAGGAAGCCGAATTAGCGGAGAGTATCATCGAAACTGAGCTGGATGAATTGGTGGCCAAATTCCGTTACCTGGCTTTCCGGCCTACCATGGCACTGCTGGCCGATAAAGCCGAGCGGGTGCGCCAGCGGGAACTGAAACGGGCCTTGGCCAAGCTGCCTGATATTGCGCCTGAGCAGCGTAAAATCATGGAAAGCATGTCCAAGATGATTGTTAGGAAACTCTTGCGTGATCCGATGGTGCGCATCAATGAAGCAGCCGGTACTGATCATGAGCAGTTTTATATCGATGCCATTGCCAGATTGTTTAAACTCGATGCGTTAGGAGAGAGCAGAAAAAGTGAAAGAAAAATTAGTTATCGGTACGCGCGGCAGTAAGCTAGCTTTATGGCAGGCCAATTATATCGCGGATTGTCTACGATCCCGCTATCCTGGTGTTGAGGTCAGCTTGAAACGCGTGATGACGACTGGAGATAAAATTTTAGATGTGCCTTTGGCCCGAATTGGCGGAAAGGGACTGTTTACCAAAGAGCTTGAAAATGAAATGCTGAGCGGACAAGTGGATTTAGCGGTCCACAGCCTGAAAGATATGCCTACCGAGCTGCCGCCCGGACTGACTTTGGCGGCCATTACCGAACGGGTGGACCCAGGGGACGCTTTTGTCAGTTTGCACTATCAAACGGTGGACGCGCTGCCGCAAGGGGCCAGGATCGGAACGTCCAGCCTCAGACGCAAGGCGCAGCTTTTGCATTACCGGCCTGATCTGGTCATCAGTGATTTGCGCGGCAACCTGGATACGCGGCTGCAAAAGCTGGAGACCGAACAACTGGATGGCATTATCCTGGCGGTGGCCGGCTTAAAACGGCTGGGCTGGCAGGAGCGCATCACCCAGGTACTGCCGCAAGCCCTATGCTTGCCGGCTGTTGGCCAGGGTGCCCTGGCGATTGAAACCCGCAGTGATGATACCGAAGTTCTGGCCATGCTGGAATTTTTAAATCATGATCAAACGCGGGCGGCTGTGACGGCTGAGCGGGCTTTTCTACGGGAAGTGGAAGGCGGCTGTCAGGTGCCAGTCGGTGTATTCGGCCAGGCTGGAGAGCAGGCTCTTGAGCTTGAAGCGGTGATTTTGTCGGTGGACGGGATTCAGATCGTGCGTGATACCATTTGCGGGTCCTGGGCCGAAGCGGAGGCAATGGGCCGGAATTTAGCGCAGCGGATGCTGGCGGCCGGTGGCCGTGAAATCATGGCTGCACTGGAAGACTGATGATCTTACCGGAAGTCTGTGTTCATCCGAACGGGTGGCCACAGCCGTTTCATCATCGATAGAGATTCAAGCGCTGTCCCCAGTGGTTGGGGCAGGTGAGTTTTGTGAAATACAGGAGGGAATCAAGATGCAGGGCATGGTGTATTTAGTCGGGGCAGGCCCCGGTGATTATAAACTGATTAGTGTAAAAGCAGTGGAGTATATTCAGCAGGCCGATACCATTGTGTATGACAGGCTGGCCGATGACCGTTTGCTGGCCTATGCCAGACCGGATGTTGAACTCATATATGTCGGCAAGGCTTCCAGCGCCCATACCATGCGGCAGGAGGACATCAACCAGCTGTTGGTTGATTTGGCCAAAGCCGGTAAAAAAGTTGTCCGCTTAAAAGGCGGCGATCCGTTTGTTTTCGGCCGTGGCGGTGAAGAAGCGCTGAAACTGGTTGAAAACAATTTGCCGTTTGAAGTGGTGCCGGGCATTACTTCAGCCATTTCGGTACCGGCTTATGCCGGCATACCGGTTACGCATCGCGGTGTTGCTACTTCGTTTGCGGTCATTACCGGTCATGAAGATCCTACCAAGGGTGAGTCCACCATGAAATGGGACAAACTGGCTACCGGCGTGGATACCCTGGTATTCCTCATGGGTGTGGAAAACCTGCCTTATATTACCGGACAACTCATCAAAAATGGCCGTCCGGCCAATACGCCGGCGGCTGTCATTCGCTGGGGCACCAAGCCTGAGCAGGAGGTCTTGATTACCACGGTGGGTCAGGCTGCCGCCGATGTAGCCGCCCAAGGCATCAAGCCGCCCGCTATTTTCCTGGTTGGCGATGTCGTACAACTGCGGGAGCAGTTGGCCTGGTTTGATCAAAAACCCTTGTTTGGCAAAACCGTACTGGTCACCAGGGCCCGGGAACAAGCCAGTGCCTTAACAGCCAAACTGGAAGCGCTGGGGGCTCGCTGCCTTGAAGCACCGGCCATCAAAATTGTGCCGCCCGAATCCTATGCCGAGCTGGATGCGGCTATTGCCCGGCTGGCTGCCTATCAATGGCTGATCTTTACCAGTGTCAATGGCGTGGAGCACTTCTTTACCCGCCTGTCCGAAGCCGGCGGTGACGCCCGGGCTCTGGCCGGGATCAAGGTGGCGGCGATCGGTGTGCAGACAGCCGAACGGCTGCGCACTTATGGCATCAAAGCGGATATCGTTCCGGGCGAGTTCCGGGCCGAAGGCATCATTGAAGCCCTGAAAGGCAAAATTGAGCCTGGTATGAAAATTTTGATCCCCCGCGCACTGGTTGCCCGTGATATTCTGCCTGAGAAACTCAGCGAAATGGGAGCTGTTGTTGAAGTGGTACCGGCTTATCAAACGGTTACGGCTGCAACAAACGGGACCATGCTGGCCGATCAGCTGGCAGCAGGGAAAATTGACTTGATTACCTTTACCAGTTCTTCCACTGTAACCAATCTGCTTGCGATACTGGGTGTACGGGGCGTTGAACTGATCAATAAAACCAAAACTGCGTGTATCGGTCCGATTACAGCCGGTACTTGCCGGGAAAACGGAATAAAACCTGACGTGATTGCCGAGGAATTTACGATTGACGGATTAATTTCGGCGATTAAAGAAATGTGAGGAGGAAGATTGATGACAACTCCAACAATTCGTCCAAGACGGCTGCGCGTTTCAGCCGGAGTCAGAAATATGGTCCGGGAAAATCACTTATCGCCAGCTGACCTGGTCTATCCGCTGTTTGTGATACCGGGAACCAAAGTTAAACATGAAATTCCGTCCCTGCCGGGCAACTATCATTTTTCGCCTGATATGGCAGTAGCGGCCGCCCGTGAAGCCTATGACCTGGGAATCCCGGCCGTATTGGTATTTGGGTTGCCGGAATATAAAGATGAAGAAGGTTCAAGCGCCTGGGATGCCAATAGTCCGGTTCAGGCTGCTGTCCGGGCCATTAAAGCCGCTATGCCGGATTTGGTGGTCATTACCGATGTGTGCCTGTGTCAATATACCAACCATGGCCATTGCGGAGTACTCAAGGGGGAAACGGTGGAAAACGATGCGACGCTGCCGCTTCTGGCTAAGGTTGCGGTCAGTCATGCTGCTGCCGGTGCCGATATGATCGCTCCCTCGGACATGATGGACGGCCGGGTGAAGGCGATTCGCACCGCTCTTGATCAGCACGGTTATTCCCATGTTTCGGTCATGTCCTATGCCGTCAAGTATGCGTCGGCTTATTACGGTCCCTTCCGTGATGCCGCCGATTCAGCACCGCAATTTGGCGACCGCCACTCTTATCAAATGGACCCGGCCAATGCCCGTGAAGCCTTGCGGGAAGTTGAACTGGATATTGCCGAGGGCGCGGATATTGTGATGGTTAAGCCGGCTTTGGCTTATCTGGATATTGTCCGTACCGTCAAGGATCATACGCAGCTGCCTGTCGCGGCTTATAATGTCAGTGGCGAATTCGCCATGATCAAAGCAGCGGCTGCCCAGGGCTGGATTGATGAAAAGCGGACGGTGCTGGAAACGCTGATCGGCATGAAACGGGCCGGTGCCGATATCATTATTACATACCATGCTTTAGATGCCGCACGGTGGCTTAAATAAACGCAACGACTGGGAGGATGTAACGATGGCATTAAATCTTGATCGATCTGTTCAAGCCTTTGAAGAGGCCAAAAAATTTATTCCAGGCGGGGTTAACAGTCCGGTACGTTCTTTCCGGGGCGTCGGCGGGACTCCTCCATTTATTGCGAAGGCATCAGGCAGTAAAATTATCGATATTGATGGCAATGAATATATTGATTATGTCGGTTCCTGGGGACCGATGATCTTGGGCCACGCGCATCCTAAAGTAACGGCTGCACTGCAGCAGGCGCTGCTGAACGGAACCAGCTATGGTGCTCCGACTGAATTAGAGACCGAACTGGCCAAGCTCATCAATGAGCTGATGCCGTCGATGGAACTGGTACGGATGGTTAACTCCGGCACCGAAGCCACCATGAGTGTGCTGCGGCTGGCCAGAGCCTATACTAAACGAAATAAAATTGTGAAGTTTGCCGGCTGCTATCATGGACATCATGACAGCCTGCTGGTAAAAGCCGGTTCGGGAGCTACGACTCTTGGGGTGCCGGACAGTCCGGGCGTTCCTGAGAGCATTGCCGGTAACACCCTTACCGTGGCGTATAACGATATTGCCGAACTGGAGAGCGTTTTTGCCCAATGCGGCCAAGAGAT
This sequence comes from uncultured Selenomonadales bacterium, assembly GCA_946407015.1. GTDB lineage: Bacteria > Bacillota > Negativicutes > DSM-1736 > Dendrosporobacteraceae > CAMJML01. The sequence continues at coordinate 26,419 of CAMJML010000021.1, forward strand.
TGCGGCTGTTATTATTGAGCCTGTCGCCGGTAATATGGGACTTGTGCTGCCGAAGCAAGGCTATTTGCGGCAAGTCCGTGACCTGACAAAAAAATATGGGGCCCTGCTGATTTTTGATGAAGTCATGTGCGGCTTCCGGGTTGCGCTCGGCGGTGCTCAGGCGGTTTACGGAGTTTGGCCTGATCTGACTTGTCTGGGAAAGGTAATTGGCGGCGGACTGCCGGTTGGTGCTTATGGCGGACGGCGTGAGATTATGGAATATATCGCACCGGCAGGACCGGTTTATCAGGCCGGGACCTTGAGTGGCAATCCGCTGGCGATGACGGCCGGAATTACCACGCTGAAGCTTATTTCCGAAATTCCCGAAACACCCAGAGAACCGGATTTTTATCAGAAAATCACGGTTAAGACCAAGCAGCTCTGCCAGGGAATCCAGGAGCAAGCGACCAAATTCGGCTTCAACCTTCAGTTTCATCAGGCCGGTTCCATGTTTGGCCTGTTCTTTTCCGATCAGCCGGTCGTAGATTATGAAAGTGCCAAGCAATCGGATGTAGGAGCCTTTAATACGTATTTTCATGCCATGCTGGAACAAGGCATTTATCTGGCGCCATCCCAATTTGAAGCCGCCTTCATGTCCGGTGTGCATACGGACGAGGATATCACGGCAACCGTTGCCGCCAGTGCTTATGCGTTCGGAAAAGTGGCTGAATATTACAAGTCCAGATAGTCAAAAGCCTTCCTGACGGAAGGCTTTTTTGATTCAGCGGGCAGCTTTTTTTAGAATGACTGAAGCCATGCGGCGATCAAGATCCAAATGCCGGCGATGCCGCTGGCTAAACCGGCGCACCAATAGTAAAGCACCTTGTTAATGGATGCCAGGGAAGAAAGCAGGATTCCGACCTGGAGAAACATAAGGGCCTGACTAAAGTCGGCGTTAAGCTTTTGGGCCTGATCACGGGCGGCTTCCAACTGCTTGGCCTGGTCGGCAATGGCCTGTTTTTCTTCCTGATAGCGCCTGATTTCCTCCTGATAGTCACTCATGCTTTGAGGCAGCAGCGGGTTGGACGGATTTTCGCGGGCGGCCAGTTCCAGGGCATTGAATTGCAGCTGATAGGCTGTTTCCTTAATGCTTTTGGCCTGATAGTAAGCCCATTGGTCGGAAGCCTGGCTTTGGGCTAAGACCATTTTATTGCCGTAAGCAGACGCCTTAAACGCGGCCAGGGTCGCGCATACGGCCAGAATTAAGGTGGTAATGGCGATCAAAACCGATATTTTTTTATTCCACGTTTTTGGCGGATAGTTTGAATGTGGCATGTTGACCTCGATGAATAGACTTGAACTAATGCTAGTTTGAGCCAAATAGCAGGTTTTTAACAAGCGTATGGCAAATATATATAAGTGCGAAAAAGCACATCATAAGGCAAATGATGCGCGCAAGTCTGACAGGCTGGGAGTGTAGAATTCATGAGTGAAAAAGGGGTTCAAGAAGTGCAGTATCTAAAGAATATTCCGGTCTTTTGCAACTTGCCAGAGGAACAATTGCTCAAGATCCATCAGAATACCATAGAGCGCCAGTATCGCAAAGGAACGGTTATTTTTATCGAGGGTGATCCGGGAAAAGGTTTTCATTACGTGAAATCCGGCAAAGTGAAGATTGTCAAGATGGCTGATGATGGCCGTGAGCACATTATTAAGATTATGGGCGCCGGAGAGATCTTTGCCGAGGTGCTGCTGTTTAATAACCGCCCTTATCCGGCGACAGCGATTGCGGTGGAAGATTCCTGCATTGGCTTGATTCATAATCTTGATCTTGAAAAGTTGATCTTACAGAACAATGAATTGGCGTTACAGCTGATTAAGGCGCTTAGCCAACGCTTGCTGTATGCCCAGCAAAAAATCAAGAATCTTGCGCTGCATGACGTCATGGCCAGGACAGCGGAAATTTTATTGCGCTTATCTGCTGAGCATGGGCGAAAAAAAGCCAATGGACATATTGAAGTCAGTATTGATTTATCGCGGCAGGATTTGGCCAGTCTGGTGGGGACGACCCGGGAAACGGTCACCAGGACATTGAGCACGCTTAAAAAAGAGCAGGTTATTGATTTTAATGGGCAGAAGGTTATTATTTGCGATGAGGCGGCTTTGAAGCGGCTGACGTCGTAGCGATTTGAGCGGGCTTGGCTGTGTTTTTGTTCGCCTCAGCAAGGGCGGCAGGGACATCCGCCGCTACGGACGTTCCTGCCGCCGTTACCGGCAGCTTAGCTGCCGGCGGCTGTGGTCACAAGTCCCGCGGCGGAAATCCCTGCCGCCCGGTATGCCAGCTCTCTTGGAGTTAAGTATCATGATTGTCTTTTCCTATGAAGAGAAGCCCGCAGGCGGGCTTTTAATTTTTTATGAGAGTACTTTTAATACAAAAAGGAACAGCGGTTTGAACAAATGTTCAAACCGCTGTTGTTATGAGGGGAGAAATTGGGGATTAGCCAAGAATCGCTTTCAAATCTTCATCAACTGTTGTGATTGGGCGCAAGCCAAAGGTTTCGTTGAGCACTTTAAATACGCCCGGTGTCACAAAGGCTGGTGCGGATGGACCTAAACGGATATTTTTAATGCCAAGATGCAGTAAGGTGAGCAGGATGGCAACCGCTTTTTGCTCATACCAGGAGAGGATCAGGTTGAGTGGCAGGTCGTTGACGCCGCACTGGAATACTTTAGACAGGGCTAGAGCCACTTGGATACCGGAATAAGCATTGTTGCATTGTCCCATATCAATCAAGCGTGGAATGCCGTCGATATCGCCTAAATCCAGGTGGTTGAAGCGGTATTTACCACAGGCAACCGTCAGGACAACACAATCTTTCGGCAGTTTTTCCACGATCTCGGTGTAGTAATTACGGCCAGGTTTTGCACCGTCACAGCCGCCGATCAGGAAAAAGCGTTTGATTTTACCGGCTTTTACGGCTTCGACAATTTTGTCGGCCAGGCCTAAAATCGCGTTATGATGGAAACCGGTTGTCAAAGTATAGCTGCCTTCTTTATCCGCTAATGGCGCGGAGGCTTTCGCTTTGGCAATAACGGCTGAGAAATCACGGCCTTCAATATGCTGTGAACCTTCCAGACCGGTTACGGTACGGGTAAAGATCCGGTCAGCATAGGTATTTTTATCGGTTAACGGCATCACACAGTTGGTGGTTACCACAATGGCGCCAGGGAATTCTTCAAATTCTTTGCGTTGGTTTTGCCAAGCCGTACCGTAATTACCTACCAAGTGCGGATATTTACGCAGTTCCGGATAAGCATGGGCAGGCAGCATTTCGCCATGGGTATAGATGTTGATGCCTGTGCCTTCGGTCTGCTGCAGCAGGGCTTCGAGGTCAAGGAAGTCATGACCGGTAATTAAGATACCAGGGCCTTGTTTGGTTCCGGTAAAGACTTGAGCCGGACCGGGCTGGCCAAAACGGGAGATATGGGCTTCATCTAAGAGCTGCATCACCCGCAGGTTCATTTCACCGCATTTTAGAACCATTTCAATGTGGCGCTGCAGGTTGAAGTTTACATTGGTTAAAGTAAAGAATAAGGCATCGTGCATGAAAGCATCGACTTGCTCATCACGCTGACCCAGTTCGCGGGCATGATGGGCATAGGCAGCAATTCCTTTTAAGCCGAAAATCAATGTATCTTGTAAACTGGCAATATCCTCATTTTTTCCACAGACGCCTACTTTAGTACAGCCAGTTCCACCGGCAGTTTGTTCACATTGGTAGCAAAACATACTCATGATTCATTTCCTCCTTATTTTGTCGAGTGGATATGGTCTTATTATAGAGAAGCCTGCCGGGGCGTGCTGTGATATGGGTCACACTGGTAAAAAAATTTACAAAAAATATAAAAAGGCCATTCCCGGGGGAATGGCCTTAAGAAAACCGCTGCAGTTAGTGCAGCACTTCTTCTGATGATTCAACTTCTTTGAGTTCCACGACATTGCTATAGGTAAGCGGCAACAGGCTGGCGACATCAAAATACGCATCCGCATAGTTTGAGCCGGTGACTAAACTGCCGGTATCTTTACCATCAAGAAAAACTTTGTAAGTTGGCATAGGGCATCTCCTTCTACGAACATGAACTCGCGGCTTTTTTTGCCGTTAATCATAAGGTGCCCATTCTTCGCAAGAGTTATTTACCGGATGCCGAACTCTGAAAATCCTTCTTTTGTAAATAGCGCGATCGGTTAAGGCTTCAGGCAATTCGAGCAATTAGCAAGTTCCGCAATTTACTGGGAAATAACAAGTTCCAAAGCATCGCCGCTTTTGACAATGGCGGTATATTCTGCCGGTCGCCCATTGAGCAGGATTTCAACTTTACTGCCGGCAGGCAAGGCACGGGGATTAAAGTTTGCAGCCAGCAGTACATCACTGATCATTGGGTTTGGTTGTTCATGGCAGGTGAAAGTGATCGCACTATGATTGGGAGCCGGCATATCCGGTGTTGCCGGCTGACCGTTGAGCAGGACGGAAAAGCGGCGCGTCGGTACCTGACAGGGTTTGCTGTTGAACAGAATGGTAATAAACTGACCGGCTTCGTCGCCTAAGCCAAGCACTTCTCTTAGCGTGGGCTCGGTGCAAGGCTTGATTTCAATCCGGTCATGGGCGGCTATTGGGGTCGTGAGGACAGCCGGCTGATCATTGACAGTCAAGGCCGGACAGCTGCTATATGTGCGTTCTGAGCCATTAATTTGATAATAATAATCTTGGGGGCGCGTATCAACGCCGGCAAGCTGCAGCACCGTCTCGAGGGAATCAGGCAGGGTACAGCAGACTTGGTCCCGGTCAGACAGCTTGGTACGAGCTTCGGCAGGGCGGTCATTTACGGTGACCTGGGGCTTGATTTCAACCTTTGTTCCATTGAGGACAACCGGAAAAGCGTCGGGAATTTCGGCAACCTCACCGAGTTTGACGGTGGGATTGGTACCGTCGGTGCCGCGTTTGACCAGGAGGCTGTCTCCTTCTTTAATCGGGAGATCAAACGTGGCTTTGGTGCCATTTAACTCAATGATACCGGCTGTTCCCAGTGAGCCGGCAATGAATTTGGTTTTGCCGTTGATTTTGAGGGTCATGCCTAAGCCGGGCTTGCCATGCAGGGTGCGAATATCAATGCCGGCGGCCAGCAGCGCATCGGCTACGGTCAGATTGCCCAGGTTGAATAAATGCAAAGGCTGCTGATTTAAGGTTACATTAACGAAATTGAGCGTGCGGCTGGAGGCCAGTTTTAAAATACCCAGCGGGGTGACCGAGTCCGGAGTTCTGAGCGAAGCCGGAATTTCCTCCAGTCCATCCGTCGTATCCGGTGTCCGGATGGCCACCCGCGCCGGCGGAATATCCAGCGCTTGGGCCAGGGCTTCCGGCAGCATAGGAGTTAACGATCCACCGCCTACCAGCAGGACGGCTTGGGGGATATTTTGATTCAGAGTCAAAATTTGGCCGGCAATGGCTTGAGCCAGTTCAGCGACATTGGCTCCAATGGCCTCAATGATCTCTTTGGCCGGCACTTTGTGAGTGCAGCCCAGTACATCCCTGAAAGCCACTTTCTTTTGCTTGCCGATGCTTAACTGGCGTTTGACCGTTTCCGCGACATTAAAATCTAACAGATATTTCTGAGAGATCGCTTCGGTAATTTCATCACCGGCGCAAGGCACCATACCATAGGCAACCACAGAGCCGTCACGGGTAATGGCAACATCCGAGGTCCCTGCGCCGACATCGACCAGTACCAGGTTGAGATGACGCATCGTGGGAGGAATCAAAACATTGATGGCGGCAATCGGCTCTAACGTCAAGGCTGCCATCTCAAGATCCGCTTGCTGCAAGGCGGACTGAATCGAGTCAATAACCTGACGCGGCAAAAAGGTGGCAATGACTTCAATACGGGCTAGTTTGCCCTTTTGCCCAATCAATGTTTTCATGAGCGTCCCGTCCAGTGAAAAATGAACAATGCTATAGCCGACACAGTAATACTGAGTCGGATCGGCTACGGCGTTTGAGGTCGCCAATTGATGCTGGGCCGACTGAATGGCGGCAAGCTCCAGAGCACGCTCATCATCAGCAGTCAGGATGCCGCTGACTTCAATTTCAGCGGCCGATTTGATGGTGCAAAGCGCTCGTCCGGCGGCAGCAACAGCCACTTTCTTTAGGGGACCGGATTTTTCTTCCAGGCTGGCTTTGATGGCGGCCAATACTTTGGCGACTTCGGGAACATCGTGAATTTGACCGTCCAGCATGGCACGGGTATGGTGTTCCAAACGTTCTGAGGCTAACAGCCGAATCCGCTGGTCGCTTTGTTCACCGACAAGACCGACTACACTACGAGTACCAATATCCAATGCAAATAATAATTTTTTTTCCATGGGCACTCCTTTGACTGATCGTAAAGTCACACTAGGCTTATCTGTTCAGGGATCAAGCCAACCCCTGGCTGAGAAGGCGAGAAAAGACTAAATAGTGTTTACTTCGCCAATTTCTGCTAATATCCTTTGTAGCGATCGGCAATTCCCTGGTGGAACTTCAAGCAAGTTTTAGCAAAAAAAGCATACTATTTACCAAAGTTGTGCAAGGTAACGGCAAGCTGGGGTTTTGGGCAGTTTTGACAAAGACAATACCGGCCTCAGGCAGTTTGCTTCTATACTGGGATTAGTAAAACATGGTAAACTGTTATTGAACAAGCAAAAGGAGGCGCATCATGGCCAATATCCAGGTTGTCATTGACAGTACGGCTAATGTCTCGGCTGAAATATTGAATCACTATCCCAATCTGCATGTCGTCCCGCTGAAAGTGCTGCTGGGCAAGCAGGAGTGGCCGGAAGATGAGCTGCCTCCCGAGCGGCTGTTTGAACTGGTGGCTCAAAGCGGGATTTACCCAACCACATCCCAGCCGTCCATCGGTGATTTTTTAGCATTATTTGAACAGCTGGCCGGTCAGGAGATTATTGTCATTACGCTAGCCGGGGCGTTAAGCGGAACTGCGCAGGGAGCCAGGGCCGCTGCGCAAATGCTGGGCAGCCGCAGCATCCATATCCTGGACTCGGGGACCACTGCCGTTGGCATGATTCGCCTGGCACAGACAGCGCTGAAGCTTGCCGAACGCGGTAAGACGGCGGCTGAGATTGTACCGCAACTGGAGAGAATGGCCAAAGGCATGCATACACTGTTTGTCCCGCGTACGCTGGAGTATCTGCATAAGGGTGGGCGTATTGGCGGGGCGGCGGCGTTATTTGGCGCAATTTTGCAGATCAAGCCGGTGCTGTGCCTGGTGGAGGGGCAGGTTCAGGTGCTGGATAAAGTCCGGACACACCCGAAAGCCCTGGCGCGCATGCTGGATGAATTGAAACAATATCCGCGTTTGCAGCATATCGGCCTGGTGCAGAATGACGCTATGGCGGAAGCGGAAGCATTAAGTCGGCAAATACGGGAATTATATCCTTATACAGCCTTTTCGATAACAAATATTGGAGCTGTCCTTGGCGCCCACTTGGGGCCCGGGATTGTTGGCTTGGTTTTTCAGGAAGAAGTATAGATCAGGGGTGAGGTTATGGCTGGCAGTAAAGAACTCATCACAGGCGGCGATTTACGGCGAATGATTGCCGGGGCATACAATAAATTTCTCCTCGAGCATGAAGGCATCAATCAATTGAACGTTTTTCCGGTTCCGGACGGTGATACCGGCACTAATATGCTGCTCACGTTAGGGGCTGTGGCGCGGGCTGTGGCTGAGGCTCCAGAGCGGGGCATCGGCAGCCTGAGCAAGCGGGCGGCCGATAGTGCCATTATGGGGGCCAGAGGCAATTCCGGGGTGATTCTGGCGCAAATTTTTCGCGGGCTTGCCCGTGGCTTGCTTGGCAAAGATCAGGCCGGCTCAGCCGAAGTGGGCAAGGCTTTTCAGTACGGAGTGCTCTATGCATACCGGGCTGTGGCCAAACCGGTTGAAGGCACCATTTTAACGGTGGCCAAAGGCATTGCCAAAGGAACCAGACGTGCGGTTCGTGAGGGGCTGCCGTTTTATGATATTCTGGATCAAGCCATTCAAGCCGGTGAAAGCGAGCTGGCGCGGACACCGGAACTCTTACCGGCTTTAAAAGCAGCCGGGGTGGTGGATGCCGGCGGCCGGGGACTGATTGTCTTTCTCAGAGGCTGCCTGGAAGGCCTGGGCGGAGTTTATGCAGGGCCGGAAGCCGATGTTGACCGGACTTTGCGCTCCATTGTACCGACTGTTGATTTTGAAATTGCCAGACCCTATTGCACCGAATTTATTATTAAAAGCCATAACATTAGCCAGGCTGAGGCCAGAAGAAAACTGGAAAGCCAGGGAGATTCCCTGGTAGTAGCGGAAGGCTCGGATGTCCTCAAAATCCATATCCATACCGACCATCCAGGGGCTGTGTTGGAGTCAGCCCTTACCTGGGGAACGCTGCATCAGATTAAAATTGACAATATGGCCGATCAGCACCGCAGTGTACTGGAGGAGCCTGTCCAAGGAAAGACTAAAGTGGCGGTGGTCAGTGTGGCAGGCGGGGAAGGCATTACCGATATTATGAAGCAATTAGGGGCCGCCATCGTCATCGCCGGCGGACAGAGCATGAATCCGGCGGTGGAGGATTTTGTGGATGCGATCCATAGCGGCATCGCCGATCAATACATTATTTTGCCGAATAACAACAACATTGTCCTGGCTGCCGCACAAGTCAAGAAGCTGGTCGGGGAGCGGGCCGAAGTGGTTCCGACGGTGAATATTCCGCAGGGCTTGGCCGCGCTCATTGCTTTTGCACCCGAAAAAAGCCTGGCTGAAAATGTGGCTGCCATGAACAGCCGCCTGTCGACTGTCCAATCCGGCGCGGTGACTATGGCTGTCCGGGATTGCATGGTTGGCGACTGCCAGGTTGCAGCCGGCTCTTATATCGGTGTGGCCGATCATGAGGTGGTCGTTTTTGCTGAGACGGCCGGGGAAACCCTGGTCCAATTGCTGCAGCACATGATCCGGCCGGAGCACGAAGTAGTCAGCCTCTATTATGGGGCGGACTTAACCTGGGAACAGGCCCATGATATTGTGGCCCAACTGACTTCCAAGCTGGGTCCGGTAGCGGTTGAGCTCTATTTCGGCGGGCAGCCGCACTATCATTTCCTGGTGAGTCTTGAATAACCGCAGCTTTTCAGGTGGAGGCAGCTCCATCTGAAATTTTTTGCAACGAGTGCAATCGAACACATGCGATCCCGGATCATGCAGGAAGCGTGTGCGCTAAGGAGGAATACCTGTGCTTACTGCTTTAACGATAAAAGATTTTTTTGGCCGGATGGCGGCCGAACCGCCACCGGGAGGGGGAAGTGCCGCCGCCCTAGCCGGTTTGATGGGAGTCAGTCTGATGAAAATGGCGGCCCAGGTATCCGGCAAACACTTTCCCGAACAAACCGGCAGGCTGGCTGCCGGGCAGTGCGAGTTGGACAAGCTCCATGCAACGTTCTTACGGCTGATTGATGAAGATGCGCAGGTGCTGGCCGAAGTACTGCCGGTTTTATCCCGGCCCGATGCGGACCGGGAGCCCGGCTTGCTGAAGGACGCGGTGCGTCAGGCCATTGAGGTTCCGCTCCATATTGCCCGCAGCAGCCTGGACAGCCTGGAAATTGCCCAGGACTTGCTGACGCTGGCAGCCGAGCATGTGATCGGCGATCTGATGCTGGGGGCGATTTCCTGCCATACGGCACTCAGTGGAGCTTTGCTGATGATAGCCCTCAACTTGCCGCTTTTACAGGAAGACAGCCTGCAAGCACATTTCAGCAGTCAGGCAGCCGCCCTTAAGTCTGCGGGCGACCAGGTACTGGCCGGGATGCAGCAAGCCGTTTATCAAAAGCAGGCTTATCAGCTCCTGGACGTGAATCAAAAAACAGCGTATGGCTCTTGAAGAGTCATACGCTGTTTTTAAATTCCAGGCTGGTTTACCCGTTTACGATTTTACCGCCATTGACGTGCAGGATTTGGCCGGTCATATACGAGGCATCTTCGCTGGCCAAAAAGACGTAGCAGGGGGCCACTTCGGCCGGCTGTCCGGCCCGGCCCATCGGGGTGTTTTTGCCAAACTCGGCCACATGCTGCTCATTGAACGAAGCCGGAATGAGCGGAGTCCAGATCGGGCCGGGCGCAACGCCGTTGACCCGGATTCCCTGGGAGACCAGGGACTGGGATAAGGAGCGGGTAAAGGTCACAATCGCCCCTTTGGTGGCTGCATAGTCAATGAGAAAATCATGCCCTTCATAGGCCGTTACCGAGGCGGTATTCACAATCGCACTGCCCGATTTCAGATGAGGCAGTGCGGCCTTGGTAAGATAAAAGTAAGCAAAAATATTGGTGCGGAAAGTCCGTTCAAGCTGCTCGGCGGTGATATCGAGCAGGCTGGCGGCTGTGTACTGGACTGCGGCATTATTCACTAAGATATCGATTTTGCCAAATTCTTTAATGGTTTTGGCTACAATCTCATTACAAAAGGCTTCAGTACCGATATCGCCGGCCAGGGTCAGGCAGCGTCTTCCGGCTGCGGTAACCTGCTGCCGGGTCTCAGCCGCATCCTCATGTTCATCGTAGTAGGCAATAACAATGTCGGCTCCTTCTTGGGCAAAGGCGAGCGCAACGGCCCGGCCGATGCCGCTGTCTCCCCCGGTGATAATGGCCAGCTTATTGGCCAATTTGCCGCTGGCCTGGTAATCCGGTTTGATCGAGATGGGCCGAGGATGCATCAGCATTTCAAAGCCGGGCTGCCTGGGCTGCTGCTGGGCGGGAAAACCGGACGGCTGGGTGAGTAGTATGCTTTCTTGACTCATGATTGTGCTCCTTTTCAGAGATGGTCATCAAACCTAATATGCCCAGCGGTACTGCATTTCATTGATCCGTAATTTTCCAGAATCTACGGCAAAAAATTTTGCTCTAATTTGTATTTTCGGGAAACAATAGGGAGACTAGGAGGTGAGATGTATGAAGCCGAGCCGATATGGCGAACAAATGGAAGATGTTTTTGCGGGTTATGTGGCTCCTACTGAGGATGATATGGCGCTCAGAATTGAAAACCTCAAGCAAAGCGGCAATTTAGTGACACAGCATCATGTGCTTCAGTGGATTCTGGGCAATCCTCACGAGCGGATGTAAGGGGGAAATGCTGACCACGGGAAAGAAGATGAAGCCAACCAAGCAAAAAAAGCCTGACGTACAGGCAAGGTCTTTTAGGACCTGCTGCAGCGTCAGGCTTTGATTGTTATTCACTGTTATTTAGGCACCTGCTTCAGGCTGAGCGCAATCCGGTTGCGATCGGTATCGACGCCAATCACCATCACATCCAGGATATCACCGACCGACACAACATCCAACGGATGTTTAAAATGGCGGTGGCTGAGTTCAGAGCGGTGAATCAGGCCGTTGGTTTTGATGCCAATATCCACAAATACGCCAAAGTCGGTGACATTATGGACAGTACCCTTGACCACCGTACCGGGTTGGATATCACTTAATTTTACGATGTTTTTCCGGGTCAGCGGGGCCGGGAGGTCTTCACGGGGGTCGCGGCCCGGTTTGGCCAGGGCCGCCAGAATATCGCGCACGGTGGGCAGACCGGCCTGAAGCTCTTTAGCCAGTGCTTCGGCTGAAACCTGCTGCACTTGCTCCTGTAGCGCCTTCAGCGTATTCCTGTTTGCTAAATCTGCCGGTTTAAACCCAAGCTTGGCCAGGATGGCTTCAGTCAGGGAATAGGATTCCGGGTGAACCGGCGTATTATCCAGCGGGTTGGAGCCGGACTGCAGCCGCAGGAAGCCGGCGCACTGCGTAAAGGCGGCCTGCCCCAGGCGGGGCACCTTCAGGAGTTGAGCCCGGCTGTTAAAGGAACCATTGGCATCCCGGAAGGCTACAATGTTTTTGGCAACCGTCGCATTGATTCCCGACACATGTTTTAACAGTTCAATCGAGGCAGTGTTCAATTCCACTCCGACATGATTGACGGCTGATTCGACTACGGTATCCAGGGTTGAACTCAGGCCTTTTTGATTCACATCATGCTGGTATTGGCCAACGCCAATGGATTTGGGATCAATCTTAACCAGCTCAGCCAGAGGATCTTGAATGCGGCGGGCGATGGAAACGGCCCCGCGCAGGGAAACATCCAGGTCGGGAAGTTCATCCTTGGCCAGTTTGGAAGCCGAGTAAACGGACGCACCGGCTTCGTTGACAATAATATAATGGATAGGCAACTGATGGGCTTGAATGAGCTTGGCCACAAACTCTTCGGTTTCATAGGAGGCAGTACCGTTGCCAATCGAAATCAGGGTTACCCCATATTGCCGGATGGCGCGCAGCACATAGTCGGCAGCCCGCTGCTGTTCGGCCTCGCTCATGGTAATATACAGGGTATGGGTAGCCAGTACCGTGCCGGTTGCATCGACAATGGCCATTTTGCAGCCTGTCCGGTAGCCTGGGTCTAAGCCCATAACAATGTGGCCGGACAGGGGCGGCTGCAGCAGCAGTTGTTTGAGGTTAAGGCCAAATACGCGAATCGCCTGATTCTCGGCATTTTCCGTCAGCAGGGACCGGATTTCTCTTTCCAGGGCCGGAAAGAGCAGCCGCTTATACCCGTCGGTGATAGCAGCCAGCAGGCTGTCTTGAAAAATGGAGGCTTTGGTAATGACTTGTTTGGCAATCAAATCAATGTGATGCTCATGGTTGGCCTCCAGGCGGACTTTTAAAATATCCTTTTTCTCGCCACGGTTGACGGCTAAAATACGATGGGACGGCATCCGTTTGACCGGCTCGCGGTACTCCTTGTAGGTCAAAAACTCTTTGCCTTCGGTTTCGCCTACCGCCAATTCGGTGCTGATTTCAGCGGTCTGCCATAACTGTTTGCGGATGAGGGCGCGGATATCGGCTTGTTCGCAGACTGTTTCTGCAATGATATCCTGTGCACCTGTCAGCGCTGCTTCGGCTGTAAGGACTTCTTTTTCGGCATCTACATACGCCGCGGCGATGCTCAGCACATCTCCCTCGGTCTTATTTTGCGCCAGCAGGGTTTCAGCTAAAGGCTCCAACCCTTTTTCGCGGGCAATTTGAGCGCGGGTGCGTTTTTTCGGACGGTAGGGAAGATACAAATCTTCCAGCTCCTGCAGCCTGGTGGTCGCTTGAATGGCAGCCGCCAGTTCGGGCGTTAATTTGTTCTGTTCCTCAATACTGGCCAGAATTTCTTCCTGACGCTTAACGAAGTTGCGTAAATACTGCAGTCGTTCTTCAATGGTACGAATGTGTTCTTCATTCAGCTCACCGGTGGCTTCTTTACGATAGCGGGCAATAAAAGGAACGGTATTGCCGCCGTCAAGAAGCTGGATGGTGGCTTCTACTTGTTTGACATTGATGCCTGCTTCACGGGCAATGGCAGCAGGAATTTCATGAACTAGCATCGCTTCACCAACTTATTCATTTTTTCAATTTATTATTATAACACAACCGGGAAGCTTTTAACCGGGAAATCCACCGGACCGTTCAAGGAATTCAGCCGGAGGGATTTGGCCAGCCGGCAGCGAATTCTATCATCAGTGGAGGTTTTAGGTTTATGTTTCCGAGAAAAAGAGTGATGCAAGGCCATATCCTGCAACTAGCCTGGCCGGTTGTCCTGGAAATGTTCTGGATTATGATGGTCAATGTGCTGTTAACCATGATGATGGGAGGCTTTGGGGCTGCAGCCTTGGCGGCTGTTGGATTGGCGACGCTGGTTCAATTTTCGACGGCTATGATTTTTGCCGCCCTGGGGACAGGGTCATCCGCCATTATCGCCCGCGCCTGGGGAGCAGGAAATATGGAGGATGTACGGGCTGTTGCCGGTCAGGCGCTGCTTAGCGGCGCACTCCTGGGCATTATGGTGACGGCAGGCGGCGTGGTGGCCGCGCCACAGGTTTTCCTGATGACCGGTGCCGAGCCTGCCGTCGCGGAATTAGCAGGCCGTCTGCTGCAAATTCAGTTTTTATCCACCCCGTTATTTATGCTGCTGGCGATCGGCAATGCGATTTTGCGCGGCATGGGTCAGACCAGGACAGCCTTTTTGATCAGTGCAGCCAGCAATACCGTGATCTTATTGACCAGCTACTGGTTGATTTTTGGCATGAGCGGGACTGCGCTCGGGGCTTATGGGGCTGCCTGGGGAACTTGTCTGGGACAGGCCGCAGGGGGAATCCTGGCCGTACTGGTGTTGCAACGGCATAAAAAACTTGCGCTGCGCTGGGGTGATGTCAGTCAAGTTGACACAGCCGTTGTGGCGCGCATTTTACAGATCAGTATCCCGGCGGCCTTGGAGCAGTGCTCCATGCAGGGCGGCCGGATCGCCTTTACTCTGCTCCTGGCTGAAGTCGGAGCCGTTCAGTTTGCTGCCCATCAAATTGCCATGCAGATCGAGTCCATTTCTTTTCTGCCTGGGTTTGGATTTTCTGTTGCGGCGATGACGCTGATCGGCCAGCAGCTTGGCAAGGGCTTGCCGGAGCGGGGTATCCGCTATGTCTGGCTGACCGCCGGTATGACTTTTGGCGGCATGGCGGTGATGGGGCTGATCTTCTTTCTGTTGGCGGAGCCGCTTACCCGGCTGTTTATCAGCGATCCGGCCGTTATTGCCTGGGGCACCCTATGTGTCCGGATTGCCGCTTTGGAGCAGGTCACCATTGCGCTGACCTATGTGCTCAGTGGTGCTTTGCGCGGGGCCGGGGACACCAAGTGGCCCATGCTGGTGACCACGGTTGGAGTCTGGCTGGTCCGGATGCCCTTGATTTATGTCTTTATCCGGGTATGGCATTATGACATTACGGCTGCCTGGTTTATTACCGCCGGGGATTTCCTGGTACGGAGCGTCCTGCTCTGGTGGCGGTTTGCTTCGAATAAATGGCAGTTGGCGGCTGAGAAGTTAGCCCATTGATTATTTTTTAACCACCAGGTAGCTGGCCAGTAAAATAAAGAACCCGCCTACCGCCGTAAACAAGGTTGGCGTTTCACCAAAAATTAAATAAGCAAACAATAATGAGCTGGCAGGGTCGAGATAAGACAGGATGCTGGCATGCTGAATTTTTATCGCCTTTAGGCCGCTAAAATAAATGCCTAAGGCCAGCGCTGAATGCAGTAACCCCATGGTCAGCATGGCGGTGACCGAAACAGGATTCAAAACCGGCGGCGTCAGGAGGATAAAGGGAAGAAAAATCAGCGAAGCCACTCCAACCTGGACCAAAACCAGGCTGCTGGTATCGATAGTCCCCATGGCCTTCACCATTACGACCAGGGCCGAGTAAAAAAGGGCGGCCGTCAGACCATACAAAATTCCGGTAAAATCCTGACTGGTCAAAGAAAACTGATAGCCTGAAAGCATGAGGTAAATGCCCAGCCCGGCAAGGAGCAAGGCACCAATGGCGCGGCGCTCCAGTTCTTCCTTCAAAAAAAGCTTGGCCCAGACAATGGCAAATAATGGCGAGCAATAATAAGTAAGTACGGCATTGCCAATGGTGGTGGTTTGGATGGCTTTAAAAAAGAACAGCCAGTTCAGTGCCAAAGCAATACCGCTGACTAACGCCGGTTTTAGATAACCGGCCAGTTGCAGCGGCTGCCGTTTCAGCAGTAAATATCCGCCAATGGCAGCAAAGGCTGTGGCTACCCGGAAAAAAACGATGGTAGGAGCAGGCTGGTCGGCAATCCGGACAAACACCCCGACACTGCCCCAAATCAGCATAGCAAGTAAGACTTTCAAATAACCTGAAGAAAACATGGAATCGCCTCATTTCGATCTTTCCGGTAGTATTCGGGGAAATAAGGAATAATCCTGCCGTTATAAAACACAAAACGTGCTTCTTAACGCACGAATAAATTGAAACTGGTGCGAAAAAATTAAAGAATAGCCTGGCGGCTATTCTTTAATAAACTCGACAATGGTGGTGGCCGGTTTGTGCATCAGATTGATTTCATCAGGTTCAGCTTCAGCCCCGGTGATGATTCTGACCAAGGGGCGCAAGGGATAATGAGCGTGGTTCTTGATCACATAACCGGTTTGACCGGTACTTAAGCGGACCAGGCTGCCCACCGGATAGAGGGCAATGGTGTGGAAGAAGGCCCGGAGAATGTTCAGATCAAACTTGGTGTTGCCCATGCCCATCATGGTTTCGATGACATCCTGGCGGGTTAAATCGGTGACTAAGGCTTGGTGCAACGCATTATCGTAATAATTGGCCACTGCGACAATGCGGGCCAGCGGATGAATGATCTTGCCGGCAAGCCGGGCGGGAAAGCCTGTCCCGTTAAAGCATTCGTGATGCTCAGCCGCAATCCGGCACACTCCGTAGCTTTGACCGGATTTAGCCAGCAAATCCTGCCCCAAGGACGGATGCAAGGTGGCCTGCGTTTGAGCGGCAATGGCTGAATTGAGTGACTTGCCGATATCATGCAGCAGGGCGCCCATCGCCAATTCACGCAGCAAGGGACGGGGCAGTTTGAGATAGATGCCTGTTACCAATGAGAGCAGGCAGACATTCAGTGCGTGACTAATCTCGTCAGAATTGGGCTGCCTGATATTTAAATTGATCAGTTGTTCACCATGGTGCTCAATTTGGGTGATGGCCGTATCGGTAGCGATGGCGATTTCACGCAAGTACATGCTGCGTAAGTTGACGGCTAACAGGCTGTTGACCTTCAGGGTATACAGAGCCTGGAAATAAACGGTCAGTTCGGCCCGCAATTCCGGCGAAATAGCCTCTGTCTTTAATGCATCGGCCGCATTGTCTTCAATCCAAATGGTTCGTACACCTAATTGTTTGAGCCGGTTAATATAAGATTCTGTTAATGTAATGCCTTTTTCAAGCAGCAAGTTATCATGGTTATCAAAGATATCCTGAGCCAAGATCATGCCCGGAACAGCGTTAGCAATGCGCATGGAAATCACCTCCAAAGCATAGACACTCAGACTATAAAAAATAGTTAATATTTCGTAGTTAAATATATTATAATGGCTATATATGGAAAGCAGAAGTCCCAAATCAGGTTGGGACTTACTGCCTAAGATCAGGAACGGCTTCAAGTTCAGAAAAGTAAAAGCAGGTGAGGTGAACCGCAATGGATAAATGGTTATTGCTGGAAATGATTGAACGGATGAGTGTGGCTGCAACCTTGGCGTTTGTCATCTCGCAAACAAAACTGTTCCGCCGCATTGTATACCGGCAGGTGTTGTTCCGGGAAAGAATGCTGCTGGCGGCTATCTTTGGCGTGATCGGGATTTTAGGCACCTATGCCGGTATTCCCATTTATGACGCGCTGGCCAATTCCCGGGTGATCGGCGTGATGGCAGCCGGTTTGATCGGGGGCCGGACGATGGGGGTAACTGCCGGGTTGATTGCCGGCGGGCACCGGTATTTGCTCGGCGGGTTCACAGCCTTTTCCTGTGCTTTGGCCAATGTATGCGAGGGGCTGCTGGCCGGTGAGATTCACCGCCGTTACCCGGCCAAACCCATCCCCTGGTGGGTGGCTCTGGTCGGCGGGATTGTAGGCGAAACCATGCAAATGGGCATTATCCTGTTGACCGCCCGGCCCTATGCGATGGCGGTTGAACTGGTCAATTATATTGCCATTCCGATGATTGTGGCCAACTCAATCGGGCTTGCCGTGTTTATGGTGATTATTAAAACCGCCATTGACGTGCAGCAAAGAGCCGGGGCCGAGCAATCGCAAAAGGCGCTGGATATTGCCAGCAAAACGCTGCCTTACCTGCGCCGCGGTCTGGACAGTGAATCGGCCAAAGCTACGGCGGACATTATTTTTGCCGCCGGCGGCTATGGTGCGGTCGCCATTACCGATGAAGCGCATGTGCTGGCTTTTGTGGGGGCTGAAGCCGACCATCATATTGGCTGCAATAATGATTTGACCAGGGCCACCCAGAATGTGCTGACCAACGGGCAAATCTATATTGCGCAAAATGCGTTTGAAATCGGTTGTTCCTGCCCGTCCTGCACTTTGGCCAGCGCTATTATCGTGCCGTTGAAACGGGCCGATTCGGTCATCGGTACGTTAAAGCTCTATTATACGCGTCCCGACGCCGTCGGTCATGCCGACATCACCTTTGCTACCGGGGTGGCTCATCTGTTTTCGACCCAACTGGAACTGACTGAGATTGACCGCCAGGCCAAACTGGCAGCCAGTGCGGAGTTGAAGGCGCTGCAAGCCCAGATTAATCCGCATTTTCTTTTCAATACCCTCAATACCATTACCTCACTGGTCCGTACCAAGCCTGATCTGGCCAGGGAACTGCTGCTCAAATTAGGTTCTATTTTCCGCTTTACGCTGCACAAAACCGGCCGTAATATTACGCTGGATGAGGAACTGACCCAGGTCCGGTCTTATCTGACCATCGAAAAAGCCCGCTATGGTGAAAAACTGACGGTGATTGAAGATATTCAGCCCGGAGTGCTGAAATATCTCATCCCATCACTCACGCTGCAGCCTATCGTGGAAAACGCGGTCAAGCACGGGCTTCAGCCCAAGGAGGATGGAGGAACCATTACCGTTCAGGCTGTTGAAAGAGCCAATTCTATTGATATTGCCATCCATGATAATGGTGTCGGCATGGATTTACAGAAAAACAACCCTTTGCAGCCGCCTCATTGCTGTGGCGAACGGATCGGCTTGAATAATGTACATGAGCGTCTGCGCGGGCAATTCGGTGCCAATTTCGGCCTTGAGCTGGAGAGTCAGCCGGGGTATGGCACCAGCATCAAAATGCGGCTGCCGAAGCTGTTGAGTGAGGAGAGGGTTATGAGTGCTTAAAGCCTTAGTCGTCGATGATGAAGCTCCGGCCAGGGACGAACTGAAATATTTATTATCCCTGGAAGCCGGTATAGAGGTGCTGGGAGAAGCCGACGGCGGGGGAACGGCGATTAGTCTGGCTGCTCAGATAAAGCCCAATGTCGTGTTTATCGATGTGGATATGCATGGCATGAACGGGTTGGAAACAGCGGCTATTATCCGCAAGATTGTTCCGCAGGCGCTCATTGTCTTTGCAACAGCCTATGATGAATATGCCTTAAGAGCTTTTGAAATTGGTGCTGTCGACTACCTATTAAAACCGTTTGAACAGGAACGAATTCATACTACCATTGAGCGGTTGAACAATTACCGGGCGGATGAATGGCAGGCTGCGACCAGCCGGGTGGATGAAGCCCTGGGACACAGCAGGATTCAAATCAAAAAGCTGCCTGTTGAAAGAAACGGCAAAATTGTCATGGTCCATTATGATGATATTATTTATGCGTATGTGCAGGCCGGCGAGGTGTTAGTGGTGACAGCCTGCGGCAATTTCAGCTACTGCGGCACCCTGACTGAACTTCAGGAGCGTCTGGAAGGGACGAATATGGTCCGGGTGCATAAAAGCTATATGGTCAATATGGATAAAGTCAAAGAGGTTATTCCCTGGTTTAAGGGCACATACTGGCTTAAAGTGGAACACTGCCCGGAGGCGGAGATTCCGGTGAGTAAAAGTCATATCAAAGTTATTAAGGATATTCTCGGTCTGCGCTGATGGAGCAGGCGAGGATTCACAAGAAAGCCTGGCTTACAGCCAGGTTTTTTTATTTCTATTCACCCCCTAAATTTTACTAATCAACCTGCAATTTAATCTGTTCGCCTGATTTGAATTTCCCTTTTCCGCAGAAAGGATTAAGCTAAGGTTAGCAGTTTACGCTGCTGAGCAAAATATAAAGGAGGTTACATAGAATGGTAATGAATGGTATTTATCTTGTCATTATTGCGGCACTGTGGCTCACGCTGGCCTATCGCATTTATGGTGCTTTTATCGCAGCCAAAGTGCTCGCGCTGGATGAGAACAAAGTTCCGCCGGCAGTTCGTCTGGATGACGGGCGGGACTATGTGCCAACCAACAAGTGGGTTACATTTGGCCATCATTTTGCCGCTATTGCGGGTGCAGGACCTTTGGTAGGGCCGGTAATTGCCGCACAGTTCGGTTACTTGCCGGGCACACTGTGGCTATTGATTGGTGCCGTGTTTGCCGGAGCTGTCCATGATATGGTCATCATGTTTGCTTCCGTCCGCCATGACGGGTTATCGGTGGCGCAAATTGCCAAGAAAGAAGTTAGTACAGTATCCGGTTTTTGTGCTTCCATTGCCGTGCTGTTCTTGCTGGTCATTACGCTGGCCGGTATGGCTGTTGTTGTGGCCAATGCTTTGTACAACAGTCCTTGGGGGACCTTTACGGTAGCCGCTACCATTCCGATTGCAATTTTTATCGGGGTATACTTGCGCTGGCTGCGCCCTGGCCAAATCCGTGAAGCTTCCATTATCGGGGTAATCCTGGTGTTGGCCGCCGTTTTCGTCGGACCTTGGGTTCAAAATTCTCCACTGGCTCCATATTTTACTTTCAATATTAAGCAATTATCTATTATGTTAGCTGTCTATGGCTTCTGTGCCGCTGCTTTGCCGGTATGGCTGCTGTTAGCTCCTCGTGACTATCTCAGCACCTATATGAAAATTGGTACCATTGCCGCTTTAACGATTGGGATTATCCTGGTTAGACCGGATATCCACATGCCGGCATTCAGCCAATTCATTCACGGCGGTGGTCCTGTCATTGGCGGGCCGGTTTGGCCGTTCGTATTCATTACCATTGCCTGCGGTGCCTTGTCCGGTTTCCATTCACTCATCAGTACCGGTACAACTCCGAAAATGATTTCCAATGAAAAAGAAATTCTGCCGATCGGCTATGGCGCGATGTTAGTGGAAAGCTTTGTGGCGCTGATGGCGTTAATTGCAGCGACCAGCTTGCAGCCAGCCGATTACTTTGCCATCAACTCGACTCCGGCTGCTTTTGCTAAACTGGGAATGGTCGTGGATGAGCTGCCGCATCTTTCCCAAATGGTGGGTGAGAATATTGCCGGCCGTCCTGGCGGAGCGGTTTCGCTGGCTGTCGGTATGGCTCACATCTTCTCCAAAATTCCAGGTATGGAAGCACTCATGTCCTTCTGGTACCACTTCTGCATTATGTTTGAAGCCCTGTTTATTTTGACGCTGATTGATGCTGGTACTCGCGTAGGCCGTTATCTGCTCCAGGAAATGGGCGGCGTCATCTACAAACCACTGAAAAATACTCACTGGTGGCCTGGCATTATCTTCACCAGCGCATTGATTTGTTTTGCCTGGGGTTACTTAGTCCTGCAAGGCAATATCTCCACCATCTGGCCGTTGTTTGGTGTATCCAACCAGCTCCTGGGAACCATGACGCTGGCGATTGGTACTACCATGCTGTTTAGAATGGGCAAAGGCCGTTATGCCTGGGTCACCATTCTGCCGATGACCTTCCTGGCAACCGTAACCTTTACCGCCGATTACATGAATATCTTCAACGCCTATCTGCCGACCAAGAACTATCTGCTGGCCGGAGTGAGCGGGATTATGTTCATCCTGGTTACGGTGGTACTGATAGATTCCATCCGTCGCTGGATTCACTTGTCCAAGACCGTTCCACCCGATTATAGCCAAACTCCGAAAAGCGAAACCATTGCCAATTAGATAAAAAAATCACCAAAAACCGCCTGACAGTCTGTCAGGCGGTTTTTTAGTGCAATTTTCTTGACATATTAAATTTGCGGTTGCGCAAACTAAATCTGTTAAACTGAAAGGAGGGAATTTTGATGCTTACACAAAAAGAATTGTTGCATTTGGAAGATTTTCTGGGTGCTGAACAAAACTGCGTAAAGACCTTGAATTATCTTGCCAGCACCATCCAGGATAATCAGGGCAAACAATTGTTTCAGCAGTTTGCTCAAAAAAATCAACAGCATTTTCAAACGGTCAGCAAACATTTAAGCAGCGGCCAAAAACTACAATAAAGAGGTGAATAAGATGGCACAACAACAACAAGGTCAGGGCCAACAGCAACAAGGCGGCCAGCAAAATCAACAGCAAGGCCAGATGACTGGTCAAGGTGTGCAGTTTTCTGACCAGGACGTATTGCAATTAGCTTTAAATGAAACCAAAATGATGGCTTCCTCATTGAACACGTATATTCTTGAAGCTTCTGACGATCAATTGCGTCGTGATTATATGACCGTATTGGGCGATGTCTATAGTCAGCAAAAACAGCTTTTTGATATGATGCAGCAAAAAGGATATTATAATGTGCAAAATGCAACACCACAAGCGATCAATCAAGTAAAGAACAAATTCAGCGGTCAACAAAGCGGACAGAGCGGACAAGGCAACCAAAGCAGTCAAAGTCAAAGCAGCCAACAAATGCAATAGGATTAAAAACAGTGGGATACGCCGTATCCCACTGTTTTTAATCCTAAGGCCAAAGTCATGCTGCCCTATTCGAATGAGGCCGCTATAAGGGCGGCTTTTAAGGGGAATTTAGCTGCGGAGGGCATGAAATAGAAATGCTCATTAAGCGAACTTAAAAGAATAGCAAACAAATGATAAAATTTCAAGTAGCCGATCGCTATTTCTCTCATTTTAATCTTGACATTCATTCTCATGATGGAGTAAAATTAAAACGAAACTATCTAGTAATAATAATTTTCCACAACTTATGTCTTGAGTTTAATCTTAAGTTTTACTTAGATTTGCAAGATCAGCTAGAAGTAATTTATGAAAGTGGGTGTTTGCCATGGAAGAGCAAAATGTGACGGCGTTACTTCGGGACCGGGGGTTTAAAGTGACACCGCAGCGCTTGGCTATCTATCAGGTTCTGGCTTCGACGAAAGCACATCCGAGCGCGGAGATGATTTTTAGCCAGCTCCAGCCACATTATCCAACCATGAGTTTGGCAACCGTGTATAAAACGATTGAGATCCTGAAAGAAATCGGGTTGGTGCAGATTCTGAATGTGGGTGAAGATAGTTTCCGTTACGATGCCATGACGCACAACCATCCACATATTCGCTGCATGAGCTGTGGCCGGGTGGATGACCTGGACGACATTGACTCCAACCATTTTATTGATGATGTATCGCATAAGACGTCTTATCGCCTCACAGGACAGCAATTCTATTTCTATGGAATTTGCCCGGCTTGTCAGGCTTCTGAAAAAAGTCATTAAGTTTATTGGATATTAAGCTGTGCAGTCTACTGCCCAGCTTTTTTCGTTTTCGTGAACAATGTAAAAAACTTAAGCCGCACGGTTTGGCCGGCCTCAGCAGGCAGGGCAACCGTGCTTTTTTGTTGTTTTTTGACCGCCTAGGGGTAAAGCCCAGGCTGTGTTAAGAGGATTCACGCCGGCCGGCTAGAAGTAAATAGAGAAAAAACTTGCTCTAGGAGGCGCGTTATGCAGCTCAATACATATATTGATCATACCCTATTGAAACCGGAAGCGACCACCGACATGATTAAAACTCTGTGTGAAGAGGCAAGGCAGCATCGTTTTGCTGCCGTTTGTGTCAATCCCTGTTATGTGGATCTGGCTGCCCACCTGCTTGCCGGCTCAGCGGTCCAGGTGGCGACGGTGATTGGGTTTCCGCTGGGAGCCACCCTTTCGGCAGTGAAAGCGTTTGAAGCCAGGGAAGCGGTATTGCGCAAGGCCGATGAACTGGATATGGTGATAAATCTTGGGGCCGCCAAGCTCGGTCTCTGGGATGCCGTGACCGATGATATCAGGCAGGTAGTGGCGGCCGCGGATACTAGTCAAGTCAAAGTCATTATCGAAACCGGCTTACTGACCGATGATGAAAAAAAGTATGCCTGCCAGGCTATTTTGAAGGCCGGTGCAGCCTATGTCAAAACCTCAACCGGGTTTGGGCCGGGAGGAGCGACTATCGCGGATATCCAGCTGTTTAAAGCGGTGGTTGGTGATCAACTTAAGATTAAAGCTTCAGGAGGCATTCGGACCCGTGAACAGGCTGAAGCGCTGATTGCAGCCGGTGCAAACCGGTTGGGGACCAGTGCCGGAGTCAGTCTCGTTAAGGGAGTTTAGTTTACATAAAATACCGGGAGACTTCCCCAGACGGGTGTGCTATAATAGGAATCCATTGATATAAACCTACAAAAAAGGTTCAGATGCTGCGCGCATATGGGCCTTTTACTATCTTAGAGAGGAGTTGTGCCGTATGAAGCTTTTGAATCAGCAAGAATTTAATCTGGTTACCGGTATGCTGCTGTTGGCTGCTGTCGTTCTGGTTTTTGTGCTTGTACCGGCACGGCCTCAAATGTGGCTGTATCCGCTTGTGCGTGAGGGAGCCCAAGCCAAATTGAATTATGAGACCCGCTACATGAGTGAAACTGCTACCGAGCATTTTATTATTAAATATACACCGGCTGATGCCGGGACGGTAGCCATGGTGGCTCAGGCAGCCGAACAGGCTTATGCGCCGGTTACTCATGAACTGGGCTTTGAGCCTAAGGGGAAAACCGTTATTTTGGTTTACCCGGATAAAAATGAACTGCGTAAAGCCTTTGGCTGGTCGAATAATGAAAGTGCTATGGGTGTATACTGGGGCGGTGTAATTCAGCTGCTTTCACCACAAGCCTGGATGAAGGACGGCTATACGGTCAGCGAGTTTATCCAAACAGGTCCGATGGTCCATGAGTTTACGCATTTGGTCTTTGACCATGTGACCAATGGCAATTATCCGCGTTGGTTTACCGAGGGCTTGGCTCAATATGTGGAGTATAAGGTCAATGGGTATGAATGGATCGTACCAACCAATACCCTGCATCAGACTCTTTATACCACAGCCCAATTGGGCGGCGACTTTGACCAGCTTGATAATCAAGCCTTGGCGTATCGTGAATCACTGGCCGCTATTCGCTACATTACCGAAGTGCATGGTGAAGACAAGCTTAAGCAAGTGATTGCCGAACTAAAAACAGGCAGAAGCCTGGAGACAGCGATCAACAAGTCTATCGGCATGGATGAGGCTGCCTTTGATTCGGCTTGGCGCGCATGGGCGGTCGAGCATATGAAAAATTATCCTGAGCATTAAAAGAGATATCTGGTTATGTACCGA
This sequence comes from uncultured Selenomonadales bacterium, assembly GCA_946407015.1. GTDB lineage: Bacteria > Bacillota > Negativicutes > DSM-1736 > Dendrosporobacteraceae > CAMJML01. Next base: position 51,444 of record CAMJML010000021.1, read on the forward strand.
GATATCTCTTTTTGCTTTACCCCTATTTTCTTGGACACCTTACTTCTTTGCGATGGATGAGTAAATCTTTTCCAAGGAATCAACGATTTGCTGGTTTTGCTGAATTAAGCGCTCCTGATTGCGAATACCGGTTTTCATTACTTCTTTGCTTTCCTCTAATTCAGACAGCAAAGCTTTAACGATTTTATCAATATTCGGCATGAAGAACCTCCTTAAACTAAAACTGTTGGCTTTGCGGCTGCGGTGTTTTTTCTGGTGCTGGATAGAAGCAGTGACGACAGACTTGTTCGATTTTTTAGGCGCTTTGTGACGGTTAGACACAATGACACCCTCCCTTAAAACTATGGTTTTGATATATCTTATGACAGAAGCCAAGCGGTGGTTACCATAAGTTAGTGCTTGGCAACTTGTATTATTTTGACGTGGCATGCTAAAATTAAGGATAATTGTGATCGAATCGAAGGGAGAATCTCATGAGTATTTTTCATGCCTGTGATATTCGCGGAATTGCCGGAACTGATCTGAGCGATCAAATGGCCGAAAAAATTGCTTTGGCAGTCGGGACGAAGCTGACCGGCAAGAAAGTTGTCGTTGGCGGGGATATCCGCTTATCAACGCCGCGGCTGCAGCGTATTATGATGGACGGCTTGGCGCGGTCGGGGTGCGAAGTCCTTAATATCGGAACAGTAGCTACTCCGGTTTTCTATTATGCGCAAAAAGTAACCGGCGCGGAAGGCGGCGTTATGGTGACCGCCTCACATAATCCGGCAGCTTATAATGGCTTTAAGCTGGTTTTAGGCCCCAATCCGGTCACAGAAGAAGACATTGCGGAAATTGCATGCCTGACTGAAGAAGGTGCCAGCATAGCAGCCGACGGCCGGGTGGTCGATTGGCCGATCATCGCGGATTATCTCACTGATACGGCTGAAAAAGCGCAGTCCGGCCCTTTGAAGCTGGTCCTCGATGCCGGGAATGGAGCGACCTCTCATATTGCTCCGGCTCTTTATCGCCGGCTGGGCTTTGAAGTCATCGAACTCTTTTGCCAGGCTGACGGAAATTTCCCCAACCGGCCGCCTAATCCGGCTTTGCCCGAAAACTTGACCGCGTTGAGTCAAAAGGTTCGCGAAACCGGTGCGGTGCTGGGAATTGCCTTTGATGGCGACGGGGACCGGGTCGGCTTTGTGGATGAGACCGGACGGGCTGTGGATAATGATGATATCCTGGTATTGCTGGCCCAAAATTATCTGGAAAAGCAGCCTGGGCCGATTATCTATGATGCCAAATGCTCGATGGTGGTACCGGAGCAAATTGCCGCTGCCGGTGGCCGTCCGGTTATGGCCCGGGCCGGTCATACCTTCAGTAAGGCAGCGTTTATCCGGGAGAAGGCGCTGTTCGCCGGCGAAATCAGCGGCCATTTCTTTTTCTCGGAACTGGGTTATGACGACGGCATGTTCGCAGGCTTAAAAATGTGTGAATATGTCGCGGCTCACGGACCGCTGTCCAAGCTGATTGATGCCATCCCGAACTATATCCTGACTCCTGAAGTGCGGGTCAAGTATACCGGCTCGGATAAAGCCGCCATTTTAGCCGAAGTGGCTGAAAAGCTGGACAAGTGGCAGCCGAATCTGATTGATGGTGTGCGGATTGAATTTCCCGATGGCTGGGCCATGATTCGGGCGTCGGTAACCGAGCCGCTGTTTACGTTGCGCTTTGAAGCCAAGACCCGCGAGCGCTTGCGGGAAATTGCCGATATCCTGCTGGCCGCTTTGCCGGATCACGTAAAAACCAGCGTACTGGCAGCCATGCCGAACTTATAAAAAAAGCCTTGATTGGGTAGTCGACCAATCAAGGCTTTTTTGCTATATTTAGGATATGTAAAGAAATGCTGGCAATGGTTTAACAAGACTTACAAAGAGGAATTAACGGCTTAAAGGTCGAAATAAGCTAAGTCATTTGTCAACAAAAAGGAGTACGTTTCTGATGCAAGTTCACGTTCTGGCAAGCGGTAGTACCGGCAATGCCACTTATATTGAAATGGGAGAGACCAAGCTGCTTGTCGATGCCGGCATCAGTGCCAGGCGGATTAAGAACAGCCTGGCTGCATTAGGTACAGCCATAGAAGATCTGGATGGCATTCTGATTACTCACGAGCATCGTGATCATATCAATGGATTGCCCACCCTGACAAAAAAATATAAAACCCCGGTGTATGCCAATGCAGATACCTTTGCTGCGATGTATTGCCGGGAAATAATTCCGGACGAGTGCTGCAAGGTCTTTGGCCGCAGCCTGGATATCGGTACTGTTAAGGTCGAACCTTTCAGTATCTCCCATGATGCCGCCGATCCGGTTGGGTATAGTTTGTACTCGCCAAAGCATAAGTGCAGTGTGGCCACTGATTTGGGCTTTGTTACCGATAGTGTCAAAAAGGCCATCGCTTATTCGGATGTGCTGGTATTCGAGTCTAATCATGATGTTGACTTATTAAAAAATGGCTCCTATCCCTGGCACTTGAAACGGCGCATTATGAGCAACCGAGGCCATTTGTCCAATACTGATGCCGCCTGGACCATCGCCCGGATGCCTCGGCAGCAGCATACGCAGGTTTTTCTGGCCCACTTGAGCCAGGAGAATAATCGACCGGAAATTGCCGAAACTACAGTACGTACTATTCTTGCCGAACAGGGCTGTGAACTGGAAGTCGATATTGATGTTAGGCTGACCTTTCCTGATCGTACAGCAAGCTTTCACGACCGTGCGCTAGGGAATCATAAATGAAGCCAAGCTTTCTTTGGATTCATTCGCTAATCATCAATTCATCCATGCTGGCATGAGAAACCATTCTTAGACAGCTCGAAAGAGTTGCCATAGTCATTTTCTAAGGAGGAAGATAAACGATGCGAGCTGCATATAAAAAATTGACTCCCTATATTGTCGTTCTGATCATTGGAACGCTATTAGGGGGCGGAATAGTGGCCGGTTACTCCGGCAAACAACTGGCGAAGCCTGAACCACAGAATATGTCTTTTGTCCCGAACTTACAACAAACGGCTCCAAACGGGGCGATCTCGCACGCCCGCACTCCACCCCTAGTCCGGGCTGCCCAGGCGGTCGGACCGGCAGTGGTCGGGATTACCAATAAAGCTTATGCCCGTGATTATTTCAACCGTAAAGTACTGGTTGAACAAGGCACCGGCTCAGGAGTTATTGTTGACTCAAATGGCTATATTGCCACTAACTATCATGTGGTGGAAAACGCTCAGGAAATCGTGGTTTCCCTGTCTGACGGCCGTACCATTCCCGGCAAGGTGCTGGGCACTGATCCGGCAACCGATTTGGCTGTTGTCAAAGTAGAGACGACCGGCTTGCCGGCTGCTACTTTGGGGGATTCGGACAGCTTAGTGGTTGGCGAACCGGCTATTGCTATCGGCAATCCGCTGGGGCTTGAATTTAAAGGCAGTGTGACAGCCGGCGTGATTAGCGCCCTGAACCGTTCAATTGAAATCGGCGAACGCCGCTTTAAACTGATCCAAACCGATGCGGCCATTAATCCTGGAAATTCGGGCGGCGCCCTGGTGAATGCCGATGGCGTGCTCGTTGGTATCAACAGTGCTAAAATTGCCGTGGCCGGTGTGGAAGGCATAGGCTTTTCCATTCCAATCAATACCGCCAGACCGATTATTCAATCCATTATTGAAAAAGGCCGGGTTGTGCGGGCTTATCTCGGGGTAGGCATCCTGGATAAAGCCAGTGCCGCCAAATACGGTTATGACTTAAATATTGACCGCGGTGTCTATGTGGCTCAGTCTTCACAAGATGGCCCGGCCTACAAAGCCGGAATCCGCGAAGGGGATATCATTTATACCATTAACGGCATTGAAACCAATAGTGTCGCCGATCTGCGCTCCGCGGTGGACTCTCAGCCGATCGGCAGCAAAGCCGAAGTGGTCATTGGCCGCAATGGCAAGAACCAGACGGTAACGGTATCTCTGGAAGAAATGCCTGTGAAACAATGAAGATTACCATTGTAGCCGTAGGGAAAATCAAAGAAAAATACCTGACAGCCGGAATTGCCGAATTCACTAAACGGCTGACCCCTTATTGCCGCCTCAATATCATCGAGATTGACGAAGAAAAAATGCCGGACAACCCGTCCGAAGCTGAAAAAGCAAAAGCGCTCGCCCGTGAAGGCGAGCGCATGCTGAAGCAGATCCCCAGCGACAGCTACCTCATCGTCCTCGATGTCATCGGCAAAGCCGCCTCCTCGGAAGAACTGGCCGCCAAATTCAGCACCCTGGCCCTCAATGGCCAAAGCAACCTGACCTTCGCCATCGGCGGAGCTTTCGGCCTGTCGCCGGACATCCGCAATGCCGCAAAGGAACGGCTGTCATTTTCCAAAATGACCTTTACGCATCAGATGATCAGACTGCTCCTGGTGGAGCAGGTCTATCGGGCGTTTAAGATTAATCGTGGTGAACCGTACCACTGGTAACGCTAAAAACAGCCTTGACCCTATAAGAGGGCCAAGGCTGTTTAAAATTTGGGGGGATGAATCGGAGGATAATTAGTATAATATTAAAGAAAGTTGATAAACCAAGGGGATAGGAGCGATGTTTCAGTCGAAAATGAAAAACGAAATATAGTACCTGTCCCTCTGTTTTGCAGGCGCAGCTACACATGCACCTACCTAAATAAGGCAGGCGTAACTTTACGTATGATGGGGTAGTTACTTCAGCCTGTTTGGTTATTGTTCTATCCAAGAAGGATTTCTTAACAATAATTTCTAATTTCTATATAGATCATGTTTTCAATACATTGGGGGGCAAATACATGAAGCAAATTACCGTTGGTGACATGGCGCCTGATTTTGTTTTAAAAGATAATCGTGGACAGGAAATCCGCCTATCAGACTACAAGGGAAAAAAGGTGCTTTTATCATGGCATCCGCTGGCATGGACAAAGGTTTGCGCCGAGCAAATGAAATCATTGGAGGATAATCTGGAGAAGTTTACTCAATATAATGTGGTCCCGCTTGGACTCAGCATAGATTCCTATCCCAGCAAGAATGCCTGGGCAAAAGAACTAGGAATTGCTGAAGTAAAATTGCTAGCTGATTTTTGGCCGCATGGACAAACTGCTCTTAACTATGGCATCTTACGTGACGCAGAAGGTTTTTCAGAGAGGGCCAATATGCTTATTGATGAGAACGGCAAAGTTCTCTGGGTGAAAGTGTATTCAATTCCTGAACTGCCTGATATAAACGAGGTTTTTGATCAAATTACGAGAAAGTAAGAACAGGTAGGGGACGTTCAAAATAGGAACGTCCCCACCACAATTTATATAGCAAGAGGAGAAAGAAAAATGGCAGCTGTAAAGTGCACGAAATGTGGAAAAGTATTTAATACAGAGGGAGCAATACTGAGACCGATAGGCGATGGTGGCTATTTAGAGTGTTGTCCCAAATGCGGGAGCACAAGTGTATATCGTGTGGACGATTTTCAAAACGATAACGATCGGTTATGGGAGGGGTATTAGGAGAATCGTGGTGCTGAATCTTACTCTAATTTTGCGGGCGATGAGGGAAAATCCTCATTGCCTTTTTACTGCACTATTCAAACCGATACGAAGATTCAACACACCGACTTTCCCGTTCCTACTGACATTCCCATCTGCCTTGTTGAAAACTGATGCATAACCCAGTATAATTTAGATGGTATTTACATTTGACGAATCGTGTGAAGTATTAAATTAAGTAGATAGGCGGATAAGGTTATGAAAATTTCCAAGCAAGATGCATTGATATGGTTTGACTTTTTTTCACAAATGTCTGAGGAAGAGGAAGTTAGTGTAAAACATGAAGAAATTATTTACGCTACTTTTGCGCAAATTGAAGCAGCCATTGATCATAGAAATGAACGGTTGATGTCGGAAATAAAAGGTTTAAAAACTTTGGAAAATAGAACTCTGTTCGTAGGAAATGACAGCAAATTTCCTAAAGGATGTCGTTCCTGTCTGTTGGGTACTGGTTTGAGTGCCATTAGGAAAACGAACAAATGCAATTTGGAGTGCAAGTTCTGTTATAATTATGGCGAACTCGACGCTATCCATCCCGTTGGTGAAGGGTTGTGGGAAATTGGGGGCACCAAGTTTTACGAGAAAGACCTTGATTTGCTGCTTTCCATTCACCAGAAACCTACTGGCATTTCCTATGTTTATTTAGAACCGTTTATGGAAATTGAAAAATATTACTCGGTTATAAAGAAATTTAGTGCTGCTCAAATTCATCAGCATTTATATACAAATGGCACTTTAGCCACAGAAGAGACATTGAAAGCATTAGGTGAAGCCGGTCTGAATGAGATACGGTTCAACTTGGGTGCTTCTAATTGTTCAGACAAAGTCATTAAAAATATTGGGTTAGCGAAAAAATA
>CAMJML010000022.1 GCA_946407015.1 uncultured Selenomonadales bacterium
ACGGGAGCCACGGGCGATACAGGAGCGACTGGAGCTACGGGAGCCACGGGCGATACAGGAGCAACTGGTGCTACGGGAGCTACGGGCGATACAGGAGCGACTGGTGTAACGGGAGCCACGGGTGCAACTGGTATTGCCGGGCTTGCCGGGGCAACGGGTGCTACTGGAGCGGGTGTGGCAGAAGAAGGTTTCTCAGCGTTTTTACCCACAGTCTCGACTGCTGCAAGTACGCAGTTAACTGGCTGGACCGTTACAGCTCCTTATTTTGACAGTGCTACCTTTGATCAAACGACGGGAAACTATACCGTACCGGCGACCGGAGTTTATATGATTAGTGCTACCATCAATTATTCGACTACGGCGGCCATTACAATCTCCCTGGGGGCAGGCGTCAACCCGGCGTTTGTGGTCAGAAGGACTTCACCAACAACGACGGATTTGATTAGCGGCCTATTCCCGATCTTAAATGTCAATGTAGCCCTGGTATTAACTTTACGAGCCATATTAGGGAGCGGCACTGTGACATTAGCGGGAGAAGTTCAGCTTAATACAGGCGATGTCGTTGGGCTGTTCTATGAAGCGGATGGCTTAACCATCCCGATTGATCTTGGATCAGCATCCAATGGGATTGTCTGGTCGATCAATCGTTTGGCTTAACCGGGAGGCTGGGTTAATACCATCATAAATCCTATAATTTTAAAGGCCGTGTCTGCCGCTTTAGCAGATGCGGCCTTTTGAATTGCCTGGTGAAATATAGGAAGACCAATTGAGGCTAGTTTGAGATACTGGGTAATGAAAAAGGAGGGATTGTATGAAAACTTTGTATGCCCCCGGCTGTGCCTTAATGCTTTACAAACCCGAATTGGCACAAAAAGTATTGGATTTCTTAAACAGCCAATCACCAATACCCCGCCTCTCAACATGCTGCCGAAATGCCTCGAATATTGAGGCGGATACAGTGGTGATCAACACTTGTGCGGGGTGTGACCGGCGATATCGCGAAAACTATGCCGGAGCATCGACTAGATCGCTTTGGGAGATCTTGGCTGACAGCAGTTTTCCTTTTCCGGATTATCAGGGAGTGGAAATGTCTATTCATGATGCCTGTCCAACTCGCAGTGAAGCCAGAGTCCATGATGCGGTTCGAAAGCTGTTGGCAAAAATGAATATCAAGCATGTTGAGCCTTCGCATACTAGAGAAAATGCAACCTGCTGCGGAGATCGCTTTTATGGCATTCTTCCGCTGGAACAAGTAAAACAGCAAATGAAGAACCGGGCTGCAGAATTTCCCCGTCAGGATGTGGTCGTTTATTGTGTATCTTGTATCAAGGCTTTGCATATTGGCGGAAAAAATCCCCGTTATCTGGTTGATTTGTTATTTAAAGAGTCTACAGTGACCGGACATACCGATCCGGTGAGGTGGCATGCTGAATTGCAGCGCTATATTGATCAACATTAAATAAAATCCGAGCGTACAAGGCTTACGGAAACGCTTATAATTTCAAGTCATCATGGTCATTCTAATAAAGTCAAGAGGCCAAAAAAGGAGGCGAAAGATGATTGTGACTCAGCGTACCACCCTTGTGGCAGGACTTTTATTGGCCATGTTTTTTTCTTCGCTTAATCAAACTGTTGTCGGAACCGCCATGCCAAGGATTATTGGCGAACTGGGCGGGCTAAGCATCATGACCTGGGTGACGACAGCCTATATGCTGACTTCGACGACTATCGTGCCAATCGCCGGCAAACTTTCAGACCTTTATGGGCGACGGATTGTCTACATTGCCGGGCTCATCACCTTTATGGTGGGATCAGCCTTGTGCGGGACGAGCAGCAATATGTTTCAACTCATTGTCTATCGCGCCCTGCAAGGGCTGGGTGGAGGAATCATGATGCCTTTGGCGATGACCATTGTGGGAGATATCTTCTCACCCGAGGAACGGGGAAAATGGCAAGGCATTATGGGAGCCATTTTCGGATTAGCATCGGTGATTGGTCCGACCATTGGCGGCTGGATTGTGGATTATTCGTCCTGGCAGTGGGTTTTTTATATCAATCTGCCGATCGGCATTTTAGCAACCGTGACCATCTATTTCGGTTTGAAAAATGAGAAAGTCCTGATCGACCGGGTGGTTATTGATTACGCGGGGGCCATTACACTGATTACCGGTACTGTGGGGCTGCTGCTGGGCTTAAATCTTAGCGGCACGGAGTATGCATGGTTTTCCTGGCAAATTCTCGGTTTGATTGGAATTTCACTTATTTCCTGGATTTTATTTATTGATTTTGAGAAAAAAGCGGCGGAGCCCATTTTGAGTTTGGCGTTATTTAAAAGCAGAATCTTTACCGTTTCAAACCTTGTCGGTTTTTTATTGGGCTTAGGCATGTTTGGGTCAACCATGTTTTTACCGCTGTTTTTTCAAGGAGTACTGGGCATCAGTGCGACCAGTTCAGGGAACACGATGCTGCCGATGATGATCTCCATGATGCTGACCAGTGTGGTTGCCGGACGATTAGCCATTAAAGTGGCTTTTCGAACCATGTATATTGCCGGTATGTCTTTGATGTCCCTGGCCTTTTTCCTGCTCAGCACCATGACGGTGAACACCAGCCAGCTTACTGCCATGCTCTATATTTTTATTCTTGGAGTTGGAATCGGGACAGTAACGCCGGTACTGACATTGGCCGTCCAAAGCGCTTTTGGTCCGGAGCAGCGCGGCGTAGCGACTTCGGCTACCCAGTTTTTCCGCAGCATTGGCGGTACATTAGGCATTACCGTACTGGGAGCAGTTTTCAACGGCTATTCGGTTAAAGTGATGCAGCAGGAATTTTTTCCGGTCATTCAAAATACCTTCCTTTCAACTTCTGAGGCAATGGCGGCCATGCTGGCAAAAGCTCAGGCTGATCCACGCAGCTTATTTAATATCTTGTTGAGTCCGGAAGCGCTTCATGCTATGCCGGCCAATGTCCAGCAGGCCTTGCTGCCGCCGCTTAAACTGGCGTTGGCAGATTCGCTGCATATTGTTTTTTGGGTGGCGATGGTAGTCTCAATTGCCGGAATTTTGATCAGCCTGCTTATGGGCAAGGCCAAACTGCGCACGAAAGTTGAACGTCCCATGGCTGAACAGGCTGGTGTTACCTTATATGCCGATGGACTGGCTGCAGAAATCGAGTTGGCTGCTGAGCTTGTGCCTGATCTGATCGATGGGGATGGAGCCAAGAACAAAGCAGTCTGCCGGGGTGTTAAAAGGAAGGGTCATAATGGATAAAAAACAAAGGAATTTTTCAACCTGGTATTTTCTTATCGCTATTTTGGCGGTATGGTTTTTTAACGACTTAATTTATAAACCGTTTATCATCCGGGAAACAGAAGTCAGCTACAATGTGTTTCTGCAGGACTTAGCGGAAAACAAGATTAATGAAGTCATATTAACCGGTGACCGCATTGTCTTTACTCTGAAGGCTACCGAAAACCAGAAGGAAACGGTGGCCAATGTTGTGGCCGTTAACGATCCCAAATTAGTGGAGCGGCTCACTGCCGCAGGGGTGGCTTTTTCCGCTCAGGCACCTACCAAGAGTTTGCTGTCCACCTTGTTAGGCTGGATTTTGCCACTGCTGCCGCTGGCCTTGATTTGGTATTTCTTATTTAAACGGATGGGCGGTGGCGGCGCCAATGCAATGTCGCTGGGCAAGAGTAAGGCCCACGAAATTCAAGGGGAAATGATTGGGGTTAAATTCCGTGATGTCGGCGGAGTCGGGGAAGCCGAAGTGGAATTGCGGGAAATTATTGAATACCTGAAAAATCCGAACAAGTTCAGCCAGATGGGAGCCAGATTACCCAAAGGGGTGCTGCTGGCCGGATCGCCCGGAACGGGAAAAACGCTGCTGGCCAAAGCCACGGCCGGTGAGGCCGGTGTTCCTTTCTTCTTCTTGACTGGTTCCAGTTTTGTGGAAATGTTTGTCGGAGTTGGTGCGGCCAGAGTCCGTGACCTTTTTCAACAGGCTCAGCAAAAAGCCCCTTGTATTATTTTTATTGATGAAATTGATGCCATTGGACAGGCCCGTACCAGTGTAGGCCGCTTAGGCGGCAATAGTGAACAGGAAAATACGCTGAACCAGCTCTTGGCTGAAATGGACGGCTTCAAGGCTAATTCCGGTGTAGTCATTATGGCAGCCACCAACCGTCCGGAAATTCTGGACCAAGCCCTCATTCGCCCCGGCCGTTTTGACCGGCAAATCCAGGTTACCTTGCCCACTGAACCGGGCCGTCTGGAAATCCTTAATATTCATACCCGGAACATGCCGCTCAGTCCTGATGTTGATCTGGAGCGGCTGGCTAAAATAACGGCAGGCTTTTCCGGTGCCGAGCTGGCCAATATTGCCAATGAGGCCTCGTTATTAGCCATCCGGCGCGCTTCCAATACTATTGCGATGGCCGATTTTGATCTGGCCATTGAGCGGGTTGTGGCCGGGTTGCAGCGGAAGACGCCGCTGTCGGATGACATTCGTACCAAAGTGGCTTATCATGAGGTGGGTCATGCTCTGACCGCCTACTATCTTCCGGGAACCGATCCTGTGCACAAAATCAGTATTATCCCAACTGCCAAAGGGGCTTTGGGTTATACCATGCAGATGCCGGAGGAAGACCGTTATCTGATTGGCGAGAATGAGCTAAAAGCCCGGATGGCCGTGATGCTGGGCGGAAGAGCGGCCGAACTGATTATTTTCGCGGAAGCCTCCACAGGAGCTTCCAATGATCTGCAGCGGGCGACCGAGATGGCCCGGCGGATGGTGACCGAATTTGGCATGTCCTCGAAATTAGGCCCGGTCCGTTATGCCGCGGCGGCCGGAGCTTACTTGCAGAGCGGAATTTCAAGCCGGGAAGATTTAAGCCCGGCAACGGTAGCCTGTATTGATGAAGAAATTCATCGCCTGTTAGAGGATGCTCAGAAAACAGCCCATCACATTTTAACCGAACATCTGGAAGGATTACATGCCGCTGCACGTTTTCTCAAGGATAAAGAAGTGATTTCCGGCGATCAGTTGGCGGCTCTTGTCAGTACACTGCCTGTATCCTCATAAAACATAAACCGGCAAGCCATCAGGCTTGCCGGTTTATGTTTTATGAGGGACGGAGAAGTGGCTGCAAGTGCATCCCCTCACAGCATTTTCTTGGCCGAGGTTACGGTGACTTCCAGCACCGCCCGAATCCAGGAAAACTTTTCTTTCATGTGATCAAATTCCTGGCCTGAGGTGAGGAAACGGGTCGTGCCTTTTACGATAAAGCCTGTTCCTTTGCCGCGATAGCCTTCGACTTCCCGGCTGGCAATCGACAAAGTCAACTCATTCTGGGCTGCGAGATTTTTTTCGGTTTTCTGATAACCGGCAGCCGGAATAAGCAGTTTGTCGGCGTCGGTGACGGTGATATAACTGTTCCAGGTGTTGACTAAGTGAGACCCGTCTGCGCCGTTGCTAACCATGGATACAGCCCCGTCAACAGGGTGGGAAAGAATCGCCAATAGTTTTTCATTTAGCATGGGGAATCATCCTTTCAGGTTTTGTCTGTGTCAGATAGTCCTATTGTACCCGGAACTTGTCCCCGGTAGTAGTGGCAGTTTTATAAAAAAATCAGGGGGCAGTTTGCCGGGGATTCTTGACATTTCCTCATAACGGTCGCTATAATGGCGCTAATGAAATTTACCTGACAGGCGGTGGTGAACCTGTTTATCCTGGATTATCCTGATCGCCGGCCGCTTCATATGAAGCTGTACAATCAACTGAAAGAGCAAATTCTGACCGAGAAGCTGCCGCCAGGAGCAAAGCTGCCGTCAGTCAGGCAGTTGGCGGCAGAATTGGCTGTCAGCCGCAATACCGTTGACTATGCCTATGCGCAACTGTGTACAGAAGGTTTTATCTATAGCAAAAGCCGAAGTGGCTATTATGTATCCTCGCTGGAGCAGGAGTGTAAGGTTCGTCCCTCTAGTCCGCCCGTCGGTCTTATCCGGGAACGGATTAATGCTCAAAAGAATTTTGAATTCGATTTTCACCCGGCCAGCCTTTCGCCAGAGAGCTTTCCGGATAAACTGTGGCGCAAGCTGACGGCAGAAAGCTTAAGCGAAAAATCCGAACAGTTTACAGCCTATTGCGACCCACAGGGAGAGTTGGATTTACGCTTGCAAATTCAGGGCTATTTGGAACGCTTTCGCGGAGTGTCCTGCAGTCCTGAGCAGATTGTTATTTGTTCAGGACTGCAGGACAGCCTGGCCGTTATTGCCCAGCTGTTACAGGCCGAACATGCATCTTTAGCAGTTGAGAATCCAGGACATTGGCTGCCGGGGACAGTTTTTCAAAGGTATGCGTTCACGGTCCACTCCGTTCCTGTTCAGCCGGACGGGTTAGATTTGGACTGTCTGCAGCAAACGGCTAGCACCGTTGTCTATATCACGCCTTCGCACCAGTTTCCTTTTGGCTATGTAATGCCGGTGGAAAAGCGGTTAAAGCTCATTCAGTGGATGGAACATACTGGAGGCGTGATTATTGAGGATGACTACGACAGTGAACTTCGGTATCATGGCAAGCCAATTCCGGCTTTGCAGGGGTTGTACCCGGAAGGCGGCATCATTTATGTCGGTACCTTTGCCAAAGTCCTGTCTCCGGCATTGCGTGTCAGCTATATGGTATTGCCCGATGCCTTGCTGCCGCACTATCATCAGTTGTTCCGGCAATATGCTCCCGCTGTTTCGCTTCTGGAGCAAAAAACCTTGTATCACTTTATGATGCAAGGCTACTGGGAACGCCATCTCCGTACCATGAGGACCCGCTATAAAAGAAAGCATGATGCCCTTTTGCAGGCCGTTCAGCACTATTTTGGCAGCCGGGCCAGCATTCTTGGACAGGGAGCAGGGCTGCATATTGTACTCAAATTAATTGACTGCCCTTTCTCCGAGCCGGAGCTTATTCGCCGGGCTGAGGATCAGCTTGTCCGGTTGTTTCCGGTTTCGGAGACTTATTCCGGAGGCAATCCGGAGGCCCATATCATGCTTGGTTTTGGCCGAATGAACCCCGAACAATTGGAAAAAGGCGTTGCGCGTTTGGCGCATGCCTGGCTGGATGACAAGGAGTATTGCTCTCCTGAATGACCTATTGAGGATGAAGGTAGAAGGTTCGCCGCTTTTGAGCTGCGGACCTTTTTTATTGTATGAAGCAGCAGCCATCGAGGGTTCTGCCTAGGAATAATTTTGGGAATTGTAGTAAAAAGCAATCCAATTAAATGGATAAATATGCTAAAATTAGAAAAGTATGCTTATTGATTACTATGACATAGGAGTGGTGTCCATTGCACAAATTTTTTGATCACAGCAGATAAAGCACCAACTGTATTCTTAGCGGAACGTGAGATGGAGGACCAGCAGTTATATGTTAAATAAACTTATTGGCAATGAGACTGACTATCGAATTGAGCACAGGCTCTTGAATGTGGTGCTGCTTTTTGGGATGATCACGTCATTCTGGAGTACTGCAATCAATTATATCTTAGGCGTTGGCAATCCGCCGGTTATTGCTTGCGCTGTAAGCGCTTTGCTGCTTGGGCTGATTTATTATTTGTCTTTGGTCAAAAAATTGTATCAATTTTGCATGATATTTTTAATCCTAATCACCCTTTTTGCTATTATACCGATTGTTTGGGTTTATAATGGCGGGACCCTTGGCAGTGTACCCATCTATGTCGTACTATTTTCATCCATCGGAGCCATTCTGTTTAATGGAGTTAGACGAGTGCTGATTATTTTAGCCTTAATGGTCATCACCAATGTGCTGTTAATCACGGAATATCAAAATCCCCTGATCATTCGCCAGTATCCCAATGACCTAGTGCGGTATATGGATGTCTCTGTCGGCATGATGACTACCATGATCGCGAATGCTTGTTTATTTATGATCGTGCTCTCTTTCTATAAGAATGAGCATAAAAAAGCGGTTTCCTATTTAGCTGAATTAGAGAAGCAAAAGCTCGGGCTGGAGTACAAAAATTATTTAACGGCGGCGAATGAAAGGCTGCAGCAGGAAATCGATGAGCGTAAACAGGCGGAACTGCTGCTGAGAGATAAAAACCAACAGTTGAAATATGAAATTGCCGAACGTTTTCGGGCTGAAAAAGAGGCCAGAGAGCAAAAAAGGCAGTTGGAGACTATTCTGCTGAATTCCCCTGACATCATTGCCCGGTATGATTTAGAAGGGCGACAAACCTATATCAGCGAAGCGGCCAGAACGATTAGCCTTGAGCCGCATGAGGAAAAAGAAGTCATCGATCATTTTTATTTAAATGACTGGAACAAATACTTTTGCCTGGTATTAACGGAAAAGCAAGCCGTGGAATTTGATATGGAGTGCTATATTGCCAATCACAAAAAGGTGTTTTTTGTCCGCCTGGTACCGGAATTCGATGATGATAAAGTCATGAAATCCATTTTAGGTTTTTTTAGTGACATAACTTCGCTGAAAAGAGTGGAAAAGGAAATGGCCCGGCTGGACCGGCTGGACATCATTGGCCAAATGGCTGCCAGTATCGGGCATGAGGTCCGTAATCCCATGACGACTGTACGCGGGTTTCTGCAGCTGTTTGGCCGCAAAGGCGGATTTTCAGACTATCGTGATGAGTTCAGCCTGATGATTAGTGAACTGGACAGGGCGAACGAAATCATTACTGAATTTTTATCACTGGCCAAGAATAAGGCCATTTGTTTAAATCAGACATGCTTGAATCACTTAATTCATGCCGTTTATCCCCTGTTAAAGGCCAATGCACTGGAGCAAGGGCACGAAATTGATCTGGACTTGGGAGACATCCAGCAAGTTCTGATTGACGAAAAAGAAATTAGGCAGCTGATTTTTAATCTGGCCCGTAACGGTTTTGAGGCCATCAAATCACGCGGAAAGCTGATTATCAAAACCTATCAGGACGGCAGCATTGTCAAGCTGGCGGTACAGGATAACGGAACAGGAATTCCACCGGAAGTGCAAAAACAATTAGGTACTCCATTTGTTACCACCAAGGAGAAAGGGACGGGCCTGGGGCTGCCGGTTTGTTATCGTATTGTGGAGCGTCATAATGCCAAACTGGAATTTGAAACCGGTGCGACAGGAACTACCTTTACTATTTTATTTCATCCGCAATAAGCCGGGTGCTGCCAGGCTCTTGACTTTGAGTGCACTTTAAGGTGTATGATAAACAAAATATGCTGTATTGAGCGGATGACTGGAGGGTTGCCCCTGTGCATTACACCATCAAACAGGTAGCCGAAAAACTGGAATTGACGGCTTATACACTACGATATTATGAGAGGGAGGGTTTGCTTCCCTTTGTCGAGCGTGATCCTCATGGCAATCGTGTCTTTCGTGATGCGGATATTGAATGGGTGCTGCTCATTCGCTGTTTGCGTGATACCGGCATGTCTGTTGCCGAAATTAAGCGGTACGTGCTTCTCTGTCAGGAGGGAGACGAAACCATTGAGGTGCGCCGGCAGATTATGCTGGACCATAAACGGGAAGTAGAGCAAAAGATCCTGCAAATGAAACTGTATCTGGATAAAATCAATAAAAAACTTCATTATTATGATCATTTTGTTGTCGGGCAAGATATTGATTGCTGCAATCCTAAGTACAAAACCAGGGCTAAATAACCACGAGAAATCATCAAGGTATAGACAAATCTGTCTATGCTTTTTTATTTCTTATGCCTTACTTGTGCGGAAAGCTATTGACCTTCAGTACGCTCTAAGGTGTAGTCTGGGAATAGCTTGCTGGATTTTTGCCGGCAGCACGGATCGCATTGAAGGAGGATACAAAAGCATGACGGAAAAATCAAAGGTTTATTTTACCAACCTGCGGGCAACAGCGAATCTGAATTTGCTGCAAAAACTGGAACGGCTCGTGAAAAAGGCCGGTATTGAGCAGATTGCTTTCAAAGGCAATTTCACTGCACTGAAAATTCATTTTGGTGAACCGGGAAATCTTGCGTATCTCCGTCCGAATTATGCCAAAGTCATTGTAGATATCATCAAAGGCCTCGGCGGTAAAGTCTTTCTCACCGATTGCAACACATTATATGTGGGCCGGCGCAAGGATGCCATCGAACATATGGAGGCCGCTTACGAGAATGGTTATAATCCCTTTGTAACCGGCTGTCAGGTTATCATCGGGGACGGACTCAAGGGCACGGATGAGTCTTATGTGCCGGTACCCTGTGGAGAATATGTACAGGAAGCCAAAATTGGCCGGGCGATTATGGATGCTGATATTTTTATCAGCTTGACCCATTTTAAAGGGCATGAACTCACCGGCTTTGGCGGTGCGTTGAAGAATATCGGTATGGGTTCAGGTTCCAGAGCAGGAAAAATGGAGATGCACAGTGACGGTAAGCCGCAAGTCCTGCCGAAGACTTGCGCTGGCTGCGGTGTCTGCAGTAAAATTTGTGCTCATCAGGCCATTACGGTAACCGGACAAAAGGCCTCTATTGACCATAGCTGCTGTGTCGGCTGCGGCCGCTGTATCGGCACTTGCCGTTTCAATGCGATTGTGGCGGCCTGGGATGAATCCAATGATGTCCTGAATAAAAAGATTGCCGAGTATTCCTGGGCGGTGTTGAACGGCAGACCGCACTTTCATATCAGCCTGGTGGTGGATGTAGCGCCTTTCTGTGATTGCCATAAGGAAAACGATGTTCCGATTATTCCCGACATTGGCATGTTTGCCTCATTTGACCCGGTTGCGCTGGATATGGCTTGTGCCGATATGGCCAATCAAGCCCCGGTGATTGCCGGCAGTTATTTGGCCGAGCAGCTGCAAAAGCAACCGGGTGACGGTGTTCAGTCCGATCACTTTGCAGCGGCCCACCCGGAAACCAATTGGTTGTCTTGTGTAGACCATGCCGAAAAAATTGGAATTGGTTTCAAGGCATACGAATTGATCGAAGTATAACGTTATCGATACCGGTTGCCATTGGTTTAAAAGGCGGCAGGGCTCAGTAAGCTTCTGGCCCTGCCGCTCTTAACTTTATAAATTGTCTTGCAGTAGGCTTTTACTTGCTTGTAAATTTCTTCACCTAACGTACCGGGAATAATATTTTCCCAGGTCTCCTGGGAGGGTAACGGTTTTAGGTTGTTTCCATACTGGTCAAAGCGGTAGAGCGTTTTGTACATGCATAGGCTTTGATCTTTTTTGTACAGGACTTGCTGGACAAACACTTTTGTTCCGTCAGCCTGAACGCGCTGAAGGTCACCGCGCAGCCAGACTTGAATGCAGCGGTCACCGTCTACTTTGATCGTTTGAATACTGTCCGTATCAAAATAGTAGGCGGCAAAAGGCGTAACGGCAATAAACCGCCAGGAGGCGGCCGAAGCGATGGATAGGGGCAATGTCATAC
Source organism: uncultured Selenomonadales bacterium (assembly GCA_946407015.1). GTDB lineage: Bacteria > Bacillota > Negativicutes > DSM-1736 > Dendrosporobacteraceae > CAMJML01. The sequence goes on from CAMJML010000022.1 coordinate 11,423, forward strand.
AAAAAATACACAGGATTGCCAAGACCATAAGCTTTTTCACATGGAAGCACCTCACAAAGAATTCTGCATAGCCATACTATTCGCCAGTTGGTTTGTGGGTTCAAAGAATATGAAAAGTTGTTTGACCAGGTGGGTTGAAAAGGGAAGCTGGATTATGGGGATGGCCGGTTTCGGATGAATGGATTTATGCTATACTGAGGAATGGATTAAAATAAATGCTCTAATGAGACAGACGCTGATGGATGAATTCTTCACAGTGATTGAGCAAAAATCTTAGGGGATATCATGGCAAAATCAAATTTATGGACACCTGAATTTTTAGGAATGAGTTTAAGCAGTTTTTTTCAATATATGACGCATTATGCGTTAATCGCCGCTTTGCCGATTTTTGTGATTGACTTTCTGCAGGGAAATGATTGGGAAGCCGGGTTGGCGATGACCTTTTTTCAAATTGGTGCTGTTTTGTGCCGGCCGTTGGCCGGGAAATGGATTGATCAGTTTAACCGGCGGAAGATGGCCTTGGGGGCCTTGGGCAGTTTTTTGGCCATCAGCTGCCTGTATCTAGCCGTTCATAACCTGGTCAGTTTATTGGCAGTACGCCTGCTTCACGGCGCTATCTTTGCCATTGGGACAACGACGGTTGCCGCTATGGCGGCGCTGGCCCTGCCGGCAGAACGCAAAGGAGAGGGGATTGGCTATTTTGCTATGTTTTCAAGCTTAGCCATGGTGGTTGGCCCGTTTTTTAGTTTACTGCTTAGCAGCCGCTATCCTTTTCCGGTCTTATTTGCCGGTTGTGTGGTGTTAGCACTGCTGTCCCTTTGGTGCGGCACCAGGCAAAATCCGGGCGTTTTTGACGGCAAGACATCAGAAAAGCAGTCAGCTCCACTCACTTGGAACAGCTTTATTGAACCGAAAGCGCTGCCGATGGCTTTATCAGGCGGGTTGCTTTTCTTTGCCTATTCCGGGGTCTTGGTGTTTATTCCGCTTTATGCCAAGCAGCTTGGTTTGAGTGGGTTTACCAGCGCTTTTTTTGCCGTGTTTGCCCTTGTGATTGTGCTGACCAGACCGTTGGTCGGAAGGTTGTTCGACCAAGCCGGAGCGAAAATGGTGGTTTATTCAGGCCTCTTACTTTTTGGTACCGGACTGATTGCCTTGAGCCAGGTACAAGGCCTGTACGGCTTTTTAGCAGCAGCCGTGTTGATTGGAGGCGGCTTTGGCGCGGTGAGCCCTGCTTTTCAGACACTGGCCATTCAGCATTCGCCGGTCCGGCGGGCCGGAGTGGCTACCGCCACTTATTTCTTAGCGCTGGATATCAGTGTGGGGTTGGGGTCCTTTTTCCTTAGTGCTGTGGCAGCCCAGGCCGGCTATCCGGTTATGTATCTTATGGCGGCTTTTATGATCGGGATGACTGCAGCCGTTTTTTATAGGATTGAGGCAGGAGAAGCCGTCATACGGCCTCAGTAACGCCGTTCTAGTCTGGAAGGCCAAACAATGAATAGTTTAGGTCTTGCGAGACTATACTAGAGCGAGAATAATGGCCTGCGTATTGAAGGAGGAGTTTGGTGAGTATTTATGATTTTACTTTGAAGGCGATCGACGGGCGGGAAGTTTCGCTGGCGGAGTTTCGGGGAAAAGTGCTGCTTATTGTGAATACGGCCAGCAAATGTGGTTTTACTCCCCAATATGAGGATTTGCAGAAACTCTATACGGTATATGCCGATCGTGGCTTGGAAATCCTCGGGGTGCCCAGCAATCAGTTTGCGGAGCAAGAGCCTGGCAGCAATTCTGAAATCCAGTCTTTTTGCCGTTTAAACTACGGAGTGAGTTTTCCTATGTTTGAAAAAACAGACGTACGCGGTGAACAAGCCCATCCCTTGTTTCGTTATTTAACTGAGAAAGCCCCGTTTCAGGGCTTTGACCTGCAGCATCCTATTGGCGGCAAGCTCCAGCAAGTCTTAGAGGAGCGCTTTCCGGGATATCTTCAAGGCAATTCGATCAAATGGAACTTTACCAAGTTTCTCATTAACCGGCAAGGTGAAGTCGTGCAGCGGTATGAACCGACGACAGCTCCTTTGGATATGAAAGAGGCTATTGAAAAATTATTATAACCCAAGTCAAGGCGCTGCCTTATCAGGGCTAGTACTGCTTAGGCTGGGGAAACAAACGAAGGCTTTATGGGCTGCAGCCCATAAAGCCTTCTGTTTGTTAGTGAGAGTGGCTGGATCATTTTAAGGTAGACTGAACATAACTGCTAAAAAGTCATTGCCATTACCAAAGCGCTAACTGATATTGGGCTGCAAGCGAGACGGCGGCAATGACCAGCCAACAGGAAAGTCCAAGTACAATTGGTTTTATGCCGTTATGGATAAGCGTTTGAATCCGGGTATTTAACCCGATAGCCGTCATCGCCATAATGATTAAAAATTTTCCGGTTTGGGCAAGCCCTTGACCCACGTCAGCCGGAATCCAGCCGCTTGTGTTCATGAGTGAGGCCGCTAAAAAACCTAAGACAAACCATGGAAAAATGGTTAAGAAATTAAAACATGGCTGCTGGGTCTTTTTGCCTGATACCCACAGGGCGAGTAGGATTGTAACCGGAATGATCATTAAAGTACGGGTGAGCTTAACGATGGTGGCGAAGCTGCCTGCAGCCTGACTATAGGAATATCCTGCCGCCACAACCGAGGAAGTATCGTTAATGGCGGTTCCGGCCCACATGCCAAATCCGATGTCACTCATGCCGATCAGATGGCCGGTAAAGGGGAAGATAAATACGGCTGCAATGTTGAATAAAAAAATAGTAGAGATGGAGTGGGCGACATCCTGATCGCTAGCCGCAATAACCGGTGCGGTTGCCGCGATGGCGGAACCGCCACAGATTGCGGTGCCTACTCCGATCAAAATACTCATCGTATGGGAAAGCTTCAAATAGCGGCCAATCACCCAGGCCGTAATCGCTGCTGCGCTTAACGTGAACAGCATGATCGAGAGTGATTGGCTGCCCACTTTTAGAACATGCGTCAAATTCATTTCGAAACCCAGCAAAATAATGGAGCCCTGCAAAATTTTCTTTGCGGTAAAAGCAATTCCGCTTTGAAAAATAGCTGGCCTTTTCCAAACTGCCAGCATCATACCCAGCAGAATACCAAAGACCGGACCGCCAACCAAAGGCATCAGCCTTCCTAACAGCCAGGCAAACAGCGCCAATGGAAAAACAAAGAATATGCCGGGAATGATATTTTTCATATCCTGTTGTATCGTCATTCGATCATCCCTCCTGTTAACGTGATCATAGCATTTACAAAACGATAAGTAAAATATTATAATTTTATTAATATGATAGGTAAATAGCTATAGAAAAGAGGAACATGATGACACTGCGGCATTTGACAGTTTTTTTAACCGTATGCGATGAAGGCAATATGACGGCAGCTGCCGATAAGCTTCACATTGCGCAGCCATCGGTAAGCCAGACGATTGCCGAACTTGAGAAAAACTATCAAGTTCGCTTGTTTGAACGGTTAGGGCGAAAACTGTTTCTGACCCTTGCCGGGCGGAAATTGCTGACCTATGCACGGCATATCGTTAATCTCAGCAAGGAAGCTGAAGCTGCGATGCAGGAAATTCACCAGCATGGCAGCCTGCGGATTGGTGCCAGTGTAACGATTGGAACCTGTATATTAAGTAACCTGATCGTGGCATTTCGCCAAAGCAATGCCGGGGTCAAAGTGCTCTCCTCAGTCAATAATACGAGAATCATTGAAGAAATGCTGTTGGCCGACCAATTGGATCTGGGTTTGGTGGAAGGCCGGGTTCATTCCAATGAATTGCTTTGTATTCCATTTATGGATGATGAACTAGCTGTGGTCAGTGCTGCTGCACATCCTTTAGCCCGGAAACGGCAGGTGAGTTCCTGGGACCTTGAGGGAGTGGAATTCATTGTCCGTGAAGAGGGCAGTGGAACCCGGGAGCTGTTCGAATCGGTTATGCATAGCAGTGGAATCGTCTGGCAGGTCTATGGCGTTTATAATAATGCCGAAACCATAAAAGCCGGTGTAGCTGCCGGACTTGGCATAACTGTCATGTCTAAACTGGCGGTGCAAAACGAAGTCAATCATCACCAGCTGGCCATTATACCGGTAAAAGGACTGGATTTCAAACGGCAGTTTTGTATGACTTACCACAAAAATAAGTACATTACCCCTGTTATGGAACAATTTATGGCTTTATGCAGGCGCTTTGACGATTGAGCAGAGTCATCGGGGCTTCGCGCTGCCGGATCCTGTTATACCGGCGAATTCCTGAAGCAAGTGAAAGTTAAACGGGAACGCTGACGTAAAAATGTTTCGTCTCCCTGTACAAAAATCCGCTGTATACACTAATAAAAAAAGGGTTTTGTCGAATTTTGCAAAATAGGTATATTTATACAGAGTAATTTGGTTAAATTTTATAAAGTGATCGAGTCAGGCAGCGGAACAATATCGTGTTCGGAAATTCGCTGCCTTGTTCAAGTACAATGGAGGAGCCGAATGAATATTCTCTTAGTTGATGATTCAAAGGCGAGTCGATACTGGGTAGCCAAAGCACTGCTGCGGGCAGGTCATGACGTAGTGGAATGCAACAGTGGTGAAGAAGCTTTAGAATGCTTTAAAGAGCGGTACTTTCCCTTGGTGCTGTCCGATGTTGTCATGCCGGGAATGTCGGGCTTGGATCTTTTGCGGAAAATTACCGCCATGCCTGAAGGCAGAGAAACCGATGTGGTATTATTTACAGCGAATAGTGAAGTTGAGCTGGCCATTCAAGCTCTGCGTGCCGGAGCCTACGATTATATGCGCAAACCCATCAATGTCCAGGAATTGATTATTATTGCACAGCGTGTGGCGGAGCAACGGGTTATTCTTTTAGAACATAAACAACTCAAGGAACGGTTTCATTGCGAGGTCGAGGCTGCTACTGCCGAAACACGCCAGGAATTGGACAGGCTGAAAGAGGTGCTGGCTAAAGCCATTGGTATGCACAGTGTAGGCTTTTTTTCGCCTATTATGCAGAGTATTACCGTTCAGGCGCAGAAGTATCATACGGACCGTTCTATTCCGGTATTAATTGAAGGGGAGACAGGCACAGGCAAGGAACTGATTGCCACCATGATCCATAATGGGCCTTCGCTGAATGAAAAGCCGTTTGTGGCCATTAACTGTGCGGCCATTTCACCCAATTTGTTCGAAAGCGAGCTCTTTGGCTATGAGGCCGGAGCCTATACCGGTGGCGCCAGCAAAGGTCAAAAAGGGAAAATAGATCTGGCGCAGGGCGGCACGTTATTTCTTGATGAAATTGGTGAGATTCCTCTAGACTTACAGGCTAAATTGCTCAGAGTCATTCAGGAAAAAGAATATTACCGGGTTGGCGGACTGCAGAAGATTAAAACCGACATCCGGATTGTCTGTGCAACCAATGTGGATTTAATAGATCAAATGAAAAACGGCACCTTTCGCAAAGACTTGTATTATCGTCTGAAGGTGGGGCATATTGTACTCCCGCCGCTGAGAGAGCGCGCGGATGAAATTATCCCCCTGGCTGAATTGCTGCTTAAACAATTTACCAAAGAAAAAGGCAAGAAATTTCGTCGGATTGGGTTTGAAGCCGCCAAGCTTTTACTGGCTTATCAGTGGCCGGGCAATGTCCGGGAATTGCGCAATGCCATTGAATGGGTTGTCTTCATGTATAATGAAGAGGAAGTCAAGCCCCACCATCTGCGGATATTGGATTCCCACTCGCCGAAGCTGGGGCAGCCTGTTGAGACGCAAATGATTGACCCGCAGCATTTTACGCTCCCGCCGGAAGGGTTTGTGCTGGACGATTACGTAGACCGTATTATTGAACGGGCTTTGGAAATGCAGCAGGGAAATAAATCGGCGGCCGCACGGATGCTGGGAATGACCAGGCGGGCCTTGACCTGCCGTTTGGAGAAAAGCGGAAATCAAGCCATTGATGCATGATTGAACGTATACGTCAAACCAAGCTTTCTTTACTGAACTTATACGTCATTTTTTAACTGTTTTAATTGCGGAAGCTTGTTGCATATGATGTTGAAAAACCGAATAAAATAGCCGTTTTTGTAAAAGCATGCCATCTTGGCATGCTTTTTGCATTAGTTATGATTAAACATTGAAATCAGTCATGCTAGAGCAGTACAAGGTTAACGGTTGAAACGAACATTCAGCGTTGAGATGGAAGGAGTGGAAAACATGCTCGAAGAGCAAGTCATGGTGTTTCGGATTCAGGAGGAAGAGTACGCACTGCCGATGCTGGTCACCAGGGGAATTGTACAGCCTGACTGCATTCATAAAATGCCGGAAGCCCCTGATTATCTGGAAGGTGTTATCGAAGTGGAGGGTCAGAATATTCCGATTGTGCGGCTGGCTGAAAAATTTGGCTTAGCCGGTGGACGGACTGATTACAATCAGGTGGTTTTGGTTGCAGTCGGAGCTTGTGAGATTGGCATTATGGCTGAGGCGGTTATCGAAAATTTTCCTATGACGGCAACCTGCCTCGATGCAGCAACCAGGGGCCGCAGTTACTTGGGATCTTGCATTCAAGGGCTGTGCGAAATGGGCAACCGGATTATCATTTTACTGGATATTGCCCGTGTTTTTTCTCCGGAAGAACTCGCTGTTCTTCATAAGCTGAATAGCCGTTTGGCTGATTAATTTCATACATTCACGCCGAAAGGATGATTTTATGTCAATGCATTTAGCTGTAAGGTACAGGGTGGATACTCACTTAAATATTGCGGAGATCCGCAGCGGGTCCAATGTATTTTTAGTTCCGATTCGAATTCTTGAGGAAATGTTCCGGGACCGGTTTACGACGACCAGTCATGGCGAATACCCTTTTACTATTGAAGAGTGGCAAAAACTTTGCCGCAATCAGATTGATCCGATCCGCAAAGGGTATTATGGCAGAAAGGATGACCAGGGGCTGCCGCTGCGCTGGCCACGGCGCAAACGCAAAGAGTATCAATAAACATTGGCATAACAAAGTTTCCCGCTCACAGATTTAAAAGGCTGCCCGTCCGGCGGCATGTTGACCATAGCCAGTTCCCTCCGTGTGAATGAGGGCATAGGATACAATAAAACCCTTATGGGAGGAAGTTATGTATCCTAAGTATTGCTACTATAGCAAAGTCACCAAATGCCAGAGTCAGCCTATCGTATTTCCGGCACAGCACCAGGACGTCCAGCCTGGACTGGAGTACCTCATGGACCCGTTGCCTATTGCAGAAAACCCTGAGTATCGGGGTAGTGGCAAATTAGCCGGCAAGGTGGCCATCATCACCGGTGGCGACAGTGGTATCGGCCGGGCTGCGGCCATCGCTTTTGCCAAGGAAGGCGCCAATGTGGTGATTGTGTACTTGTATGAACACCGGGATGCGGAGTATACGAAGCGGCGGATCGAAGAATTGGGCCAACAATGTCTGGCCATTGCCGGTGATCTAAGGAGTCCGCTTGTTTCACAGGAGGTTGTCCGGAGAACATTAAAAGGTTTTGGTCAGATCGATATTTTGGTCAACAATCACGGTGTTCAGTTTCCGCAATGCAGCATTCTGGAGATTACCGATGCGCAGCTTGAAGATACTTTCCGGACTAATATTTTTGCGTTTTTCTACATGACGAAGGCTGTCTTGCCGCATATGGCCCGCGGCAGTTGCATCATAAACACCACATCTGTAACCGCGTATGAAGGCAATCGATATCTGATCGATTATTCGGCCACGAAAGGCGCAATAGTTGCCTTTACCCGGTCCTTGTCCTTATCACTGGCTGACGCCGGGATCCGGGTCAATGCCGTTGCGCCCGGGCCGATCTGGACTCCTTTGCAGCCGGCCAGCTGGCCGGCCGAATACATTACGACCTTTGGCACCGATACGCCGATGAAACGTCCCGGGCAGCCCTTTGAACTGGCCCCGGCTTATGTATATCTGGCTTCCCAGGATTCAGGCTATGTTTCCGGGCAAGTGCTGCATGTCAACGGTGGGACGATTACAAGCACGTGATGGCTTTTCCTGATCCGGTTTAAAATTTATGTTAGCCAATATGGAATTATTTCCATGTTGGCTTTTGTTTTGTCTGGTAACAATAATAGCAATCAGTTTCTTGCAGGAGGATATTATGAAATTTGGTATTGTGGGACCAATATCAAAAGACCGGGTCATTTGGCCCAATGGTGAAACAGCTTCAAAATTCGGAGCGGTTGTCTATACGGCAACGGTGCTGGCCAGACTGCTTGAGGGAACTAAGGATCAGGTCATTTGCTTGTCCCATATATCACCTGATCACTTTGAGGAGATTGCGGGACTGCTGGAGCATCCCAATATCAGTCTAGCCGGAGTGGCCGCCTTATATAAAAGTGGTACTGAAATCGATCTGAGCTATGTCGATGAGCAGGAACGGATCAGCTGTCAGACCAAAGTGATGACTCCGATTACGCACGGTGAGCTGCATGCCTTACTGGACTGTGATTCCGTGATTTTCATGCCGCTCAATGAAACGGATATTCCCCTGAAAGAGCTGCAGGATTTCCGGCGGCGATCGGTGGCGACCATTTTTTTGGATATCCATGGCCTGATTACCGCTGTCGACAGCAGTGGCAAGCGGTTTAAAAAACATTGGCAAGACGCCGAAGCATGGCTGGCTTGTATTGATATTTTAAAAATGAATGATAAAGAAGCGTCCTGGGCCGCCGGCTATGCCTTAACCCATTTGGAGGATTATCTTCAATATAGCATAAGCATTGTCAAAAGCGGCTTAACCGCCTGCTGGATTACCTTTGGCGACCAGTCCTCGCTGATCGTCTGGCAGCGGCGCGGGAGACTGTTTTGGGCCTCGGTGCCGGTGACACAGGTCGAGCAGGTGCTTGATACCATCGGATGCGGGGATACAGCCTCAGCCGGCTTTATCTATGCTTATGCCAGGCTGCACAGTCCGTTGTTTGGAGTTGTCATGGGCAATATGCTGGGGTCGGTCAAGGCTTCCATTGTGGAAAGCAGTGACTTTCCGAGCAGGCCGGAAGTCAGGAGTATGATTGCCCGGCATTACCGGGACTACCTGCATAATTTAGTGGATGATTATCTTTCGCAAAGTCAATTGATCGTACATGAAATCAAGGAGGAATTGATCCATGAAGATTCTCTGTACAGCCCAGATGGGCACCGGTACCGTCATGGGACAGACCTTTCGCGTGGTAGCCATAGCCAAGGCCCTACAGCGCCGTGGTCATGATATCCGCTTTATTGCGGCCGGGAAAATGGTTTCGGTCATCAAAAGTTTCGGACTGCAGGTCATTGAAGTTCAGGATATGCCCCAATTGGAAATTTACACCGATCCTGAGGTACGGGCCAAGCTGCCCGGAGAAGAGCTTATGGCCCAAATGCAAGCGCTGATGATGGGAATTGCCCGCATGGAGACTGAAGTGGCGAAACGGGAGCGGCCGGATTTGATTGTCAGTGGAACGCTGACCGGGCCCCAGGCGGCTAAACAGCTTGGGATTCCGTCGTTTCTGGCCTTTCTGCAGCCCCATGGCCTTAAAACACTGCAAATGGTTGAAAGCCGTATCGGCCCGCAAAGTGACCAGGAAATCGCCGCCCACAAGCAAAAGCTGCTGGAAATGGTGGCCGGCGTTGAACTGGTGTTTCTGGAAGGGATGCCTGAAATCAGCGGTGGCGCTGCCCTGAATAAATTAGGACCGGAATTTGCCGGACTGAAAGAGAAAATCCGCTTCACCGGTCCGCTGTTGACCGAGAACCCGGACCAGCTTCCGGACAGGCAGGTCTTGAAGCAAAAGCATATTGGCGATAGCAGCAGGCCGCTGGCTTATATTACCATTGGCGGCGGCTCCATGCTCATTGGTGAAAGCTTTTTGCAGCTGGTGCTGGAGGCTCTACGACTGGTTCCTGAGGTGACCGGTGTCATTGCCACCGGAATCGCCATCTCGCCGCAAGCCATTCATTCCTTTGCACCGCCGGCCAATGCCGTTATTTTAGGCTTTGCGCCAGGAACCGAGCTGATTAAAGCGAGTGATGTCACGATCTTTCACGGCGGTTCTTCCACACTCATGACTTGTATCGCCTGCGGGACTCCGGCGGTGGTGATCCCTTCCATGGGTGAACAGGAAGATAACGGGGCCGTGCTTGCCGAGCATGGGGCAGGCATTGTGCTGGATAAAGCCTCCTTAACACCCGCCATTCTGGCCGAAGCGATTCAGCAAGTGCTTGGCAGTACCGGTTACCGGCAGTGTGCCCAGCGCCTTAAAGAGCTGGGGCAGCAATATGGCGGGGCACAGGCCGCGGCAGACTGGATTGAAAAAAGCGTGGGGGTATTGCGATGAAGGCGCTGATTTTGGCGGCAGGCAAAGGAACAAGGTTGAAACCGCTGACCGATTATGTTCCAAAGCCGATGGTGCCGCTGCACGGAAAGCCGCTGCTGGAATGGGTGTTGCTGCAGCTGCTGGCCTATGGGATTCGCGATTATGTATTTGCGACCAGCTATTTGGCGGATCAAATTGAGAATTATTTTAACGACGGTGACCGCTGGGGTGCGCGGATTGCCTACAGCCGCGGAGCGGCTCCGGCCGGCAAGGCCGGTGAGGTTTGGCGGGCCCGTGACCTGTTGGAGGCTGAAGCGGATTTTTTGGTTGTTCCGGGTGATACGCTCTGCCATTTGGATTATAATGCCCTGCTTGACTTTCACCACCGGTGCGGCAGTCTGGTGTCGGTGGCTTTATCCACCCGCTACCGCCTTGAGGTCGGGCTGGCCGAAGTGGATGAGGCCATGAGAATCACCCGCTTTCTGGAAAAAAGCAATTTGGATAAGCCGGTCAGTACGGGTACGTATGTGCTGAACCAAGCTATTTTCCCTTATATTGAACGGTTCAGCCCCGAATGGCGGGAGGTGGACCTGCCGGCCGATGTTTTTCCGCTGTTGCTGCAGGAAGGAGAGACGATCGGTGGTTTTGTCCGGGATTATGAGTGGTGGGATGTTGGCCGTCTGAACGATTATGAAGCGTTGGTGAAAATGCCGGCCCAGCAGGCGGCCCAGGTGTTATCCGGTCATACCGGAGTGTCCGGGCTGCACGCGCATTGAACAAAAGCGAAGCTGCATACGAAAACGGCAGGGTCTTATCTTCTTTGAGGCTTGCCGTTTTTTGTTTTGCGTCACGGAACGTCTGATAGCAATAGTTGTTCATTTTTGTGTCCGGTCTTGTGGTACTGTGGTTATGGCTGAACTTTCAGCCTGGTTACCAGGTAGCATCAAGATCAACATAAGGGGGTAAAACCATGAGCAGACGCGTTGTGATTACCGGAATGGGGGCTGTGACGTCGTTGGGGATGGGGGCTGATTCGCTTTGGCAGGCCATTGCCAATGGAAAATCCGGTATAAGCCGGATTGAAAGAATCGATGTGGCTGATCTACCCACTCAGGTTGCAGCCGAAATCAAAGCCTTTGATGCAGGTGCGTTTATGGATAGAAAAGAAGCCAAAAGAATGGACCGGTTTGCTCAATATGCCGTTGCGGCAACACGGCTGGCGTTGGAAGAAGCCCGGCTGGATGAAGAAGATTTGCAGCAGGCCCGGGCCGGCATGATGATCGGTACCGGGATTGGCGGGTTAGAAACACTCGAGAATCAACACCGTGTATTGCTGGAGAAAGGGGCAGACCGGGTAAGCCCTTTCCTGGTCCCTATGATGCTGCCCAATATGGCAGCAGGGATGGTGGCTATTAAGTATCGAATCAAAGGATTTGTGGAATGTGTGGTGACGGCCTGTGCTTCCTCCACCAATGCGGTTGGCGATGCGTTTAAGCTGATCCGGCGCGGTGCTGCCGATGTTATGATTGCCGGTGGTACGGAAGCTCCGATTACCCGGTTGGCCATGGCCGGATTTTGCGCTAGCAAGACCATGTCCACCAATCTGGATGCAGCTAGCGCTTGCCGGCCTTTTGATGCTCAGCGCGATGGCTTTGTCATGGGAGAAGGCTCCGGTGTGCTTGTGCTCGAAGAACTTCAGCATGCCATTGCACGCGGGGCCGGCATTATTGCCGAGCTTGTCGGTTATGGCTGCACCAATGATGCGTATCATATGACCGCGCCGGCTCCGGACGGGGAAGGAGCGGCTCACTGTATGCAGCTTGCCCTGGCGGATGCCGCGATCGGACCGGAAGCGGTTCAATATATCAATGCACACGGAACCTCTACTGAATTAAACGACAAAATCGAAACGGCGGCCATTAAGTCGGTATTCGGTCAGCATGCTCATCGTCTGGCTGTGAGCTCGACCAAGTCCATGACCGGGCACTTGCTGGGGGCAGCCGGAGGCATTGAGGCCATCATTACCGCCAGCGCCATCCGGGATGGTTTTGTGCCGCCGACCATCAATTATAACCAGCCTGATCCGGCCTGTGATTTGTATGTCGTCCCCAATCAGGGGGAAAATAGGAGCATTCGTTATGCGCTTTCCAATTCGTTTGGCTTTGGCGGGCATAATGCGACCTTAGTGTTAAAAGCCTATGGCTGAACCTAGGCTCAAACGGTGCTATACAGCAAAGTACTTTGACGGGACTTGCGGGAAAAATGATGAGGCTGGGTGGACGGTGAAGACATGGACTTAAAGGAAATCATTGCAACCTGTATTGGCTTTGTGGAAACAAAGCTTTATGAGAAAATTTCGCTGGATGACATTGCCGAGCATTGCAGAATCTCCAAATATCACTTGCACCGGCTGTTCAAATCATTAACCGGGCAAACGCTGATGGATTATGTGCAGGCCCGGAAACTTTCAGCCAGCATTTTTGAGTTGAAGGATACAAATAAGAGAATTATTGATATTGCCATGGATTATGGCTTTGATTATGAGCAGTCGTATATCCGGGCCTTCCGTAAGAAATTTGGCTTTACCCCGCTTAAGGTCAGAAGTCAGCCCATGACGCTTGTCATTCAGGAAAAGATCAATCTTGATGAAATTCTGTCGGTCAGCAACTCCGTCATCTATAAGCCGTCCTTTGTTTTTAAACAAAAATTCTGCCTGATTGGTGTTAAGCATAAGATTATGAATAAATCCGGTGATAAAGTAGCCAATTTATACGGGCGGGAGTTCTTTTATCAGCAAAGGCAGCACATTTTGAACCCCATTGATCCTGAGGTCTATTTCGGCTATACCGACTGGAGTGACAGTGAGCATGGCTGTATTTATTACATGCCTTCCGTCCAAGTCCCGGATTTGACGCATATTCCGCCGGGAATGGAGGGGGTGTCCATACCGGCGCATAAATATGTGGTATTCCGCTTTGTCGGTTTTTTCCGGCCCGATGATTTAAATGGCAGGCAAGTGGGCCGGCTGCTGGTGCATATGTATTCGAAATGGATTTTTAAATCCGGCTATCGGTTTGCGGATCAATTCCGCTTTGAATATATTGATACCAAACTTTCCAAAGACAACTACTGTGAGTTGGAGGTTTATCAACCCATTGTCGATGCCAGCCCGCACTAAAATGCCGAAGGCCAAGTTCAGCGCTTCTGAACTTGGCCTTGTTTTTTTGCTATGCAGCAATAATGGGTAAATGTTGGCTAATTGACCTGGATGAAATTTCTTGATAAAATTAATAATGATAAATGTAATGAAATTGCGAGGGGTTTATTTTGGCAACCAAGAAAGACGATTACCTCAGTTTTATGAGGCTGATATTCGGGCTGTACATATTAAAGCTGCTGCAAAAAGGGCCGGCTCATGGCAATAAGCTGGCCGAGGAAATCAAGCGGGGCACCCAGAACGCCTATACGCCCAATACCAACGCCTTATATCCTTTGCTGAGGATTATGGAGGAAAAAGGCTATATCGTTGGCCAATGGGACAGCCCGGTGACCCGGGGCAAGCGGGTCTATCACATTACCGGCATTGGGATTGCCCGGATTCCGGCATTGGAAGAAATGCTGGCAGAACGGCTGATTCAACTGGAAGGGAAGATCGCCATTCTACGAAGTGAATTGCTGGGGTGCTGACTAGCGGCCAGGCATGCTCATCGTAAATCAAAAATTATCTTCTGCAAACAATGTGCCATTGAAGCAACAAGTGATGCAGGAAAAGGCGAGGGGAAAATATTGAATACTGTTACACCTAAACTCAGTAACCGCCATTTGGGTATGATTGCCGGGGTTTTAGTTTTGCTGTTAGCAGCCGGCGGCGGCTGGTGGTGGGTTCGGGCCGGCCGGATGGTATCGACCGATGACGCCCGGGTCAAGGGAACGATTGTAGCCGTTAGTGCTAAAGCCAACGGCAGGCTGGAGAAAGTCTTGGTCAATGAAGGGGATCAAGTGCAGGCGGGGCAGGTCATTGCGGTTCTGGAGCAGCAGGATTTTGCCGCCCAGCTTGATCAGGCAAAGGCCAATGTGACGATGGCAAAAGCCAAGCTGTCGGCCATTGTGGCCGGCAACCGGCCGCAGGAAGTGGCCCAAGCCAACGCTGTTGTGCTGCAGGCCCAGGCTAATTTGGAAAATGCCCGGCGAAACCGGGAAAGAGACCGTCTGCTGTATCAGCGTGGAGCCATCTCAGCCCAGCAAAATGATGCCAGTCAGACGGCCTATGATATTGCTGAAGCACAATATCTGGCAGCCAATGAACAATATAGCTTGAGCCGGGAAGGTTCACGCCAACAGGATGTTGAAATGGCCGAGGCCCAGCTAAAGCAAGCTCTGGCTGTACTTACAACTGCCGAAAATCAATTTCAGGACACTGTCATCAAAGCGCCTACGTCCGGAGTGGTGGCTATTAAAGCGGCTGAGCCGGGAGAAATAGTAGCTTTCGGGCAGCAGCTTTTTAGCATCAGCAATCTGGAGGATGTCTGGATCGGCGCTAACATTGAAGAAACCTACATAAGCCGGATCAAAGTCGGACAAAAAGTAACATTTACCATCGATGCGTATCCCGGCCGGAATTTTACCGGCCAGGTCAGCGAGGTCGGGCCAGCATCCGGATCACAGTTTGCCTTGCTGCCGACCGAAAACACATCGGCGAATTTTACGAAGGTGACTCAGCGTCTTCCCATTAAAATTAAGGCAGATGAATCAGACTGTATTTTGAAGCCGGGCATGTCGGCTATCATTAATATCTCAACAATATAGCCGGATTATAGTCAGCCATGAAAGGTTCTACTGGTATGTTGAAAAAATATGCAATTTTAGTTGCCGTTTGCCTGGGGACGGTGCTGAGTGCCTATGTCAGCAGCTGCGTCAATATCGCCCTGCCCAATATCATGGCAGCGCTAAACTTTAATATGGATTCAATTGTCTGGGTATCGCTGGGGTATATGCTGCCCTATGGCTCCATACTGCCTCTGACCGGCAAGCTGGGGGATCAGTTCGGGGCCAAAAAAGTTTATATCCTGGGCATGGCCCTGTTTACGGCGGCTTCCCTGCTGTGTGGGATAGCCACCAGTTCGGCCGAGATGGTTATCTTCCGGATTATCCAAGGGATAGGAGCCGGCATGCTGCTGCCGAACGCGATGACCATTGTGGCCCAGACGTTTGATGCACACGAACGGGGACAGGCTTTAGGCATTTGGAGTGCCATGGCAGCGGCGGGCAGTGCCATGGGACCCACCATCGGAGGCTATTTAATTGAAAGGTTTGACTGGCGATCCGTGTTTTTCTCGGTTGGGCCTGTTTGTGTGCTGAGCATTGTCTTTGCACTGCTGATCATTCCGGTTTCCCGGCGCAATGCAGGGGTCAAGATTGATTATTTAGGGGCGTGCCTGCTCGTCACCGGGATTAGCTCCTTATTGGTGGCCTTGAATCAGGGGCAAAAAGAAGGCTGGGATTCACTCTATATTTTGCTGCTCTTCTATGCGGCCTTTGCGGCTTTTATCCTGTTTTTGGCTGTGGAGCTCAGGGTGCAAAATCCAATGATTGAGCTGCGCTTGTTCCGCAGCGTCAATTTCACCATGGCCAATCTCGTAGGGTTTATCTCTTTTGTTGCCTTTTATGGCGGCATGTTTTTACTGCCGTTTTTCTTAAAATCCAATATGAATTACAGCTCAACTACGGCCGGTATGATGATGCTGCCTTTGACCGCCACCATGGTGGTCTTTTCGCCGCTCGGCGGACGTCTGGCCGATCGCTTTGGGTCCAGGCTGCCGGCCTTTGTGGGAATTATGATGATTGCCGCAGCGCTTTATCTGCTGGATACCATTAACACCGATTATTCCGGCCATGATTTTTTCCTGCGGCTATCACTCTTTGGGGCTGGCCTGGGCTTAACCATGTCGCCACTTACCAGCTGCGCCGTTTCGTCCTTGCCGAAAGACCGGATTGGGGTTGGCTCAGGAATTTTTAATCTGGCCAAAATTATTGGCGGCAGTATTGGCGTGGTCTTTGCCGAAACGCTGCTGACCCGTCGGGAAATTTATCATACCGCTGTGTTGAAGGAATACTTAAATCCGGAAACGCACTCCACGCAGCAGATCTTTCAGTTGCTGCAGGGATTGTGGGGGCAGCAGGGGATGGATAGTACTATGTTAATGACGGCCACTCAGGGCTGGCTGACCGGGTATGGGATGCTGCCCCAGCAATATACCATGTTTAAGGCGGTGCTGAGCGGCTTGGTAGCCAAACAAGCCTCTATTCTGTCTTTTCAGGATGTCTTCCATACCGTAGCCATGCTCTGTTTTAGCGGCGGTTTACTCGCCTTACTGATCCGGCGGAACGCCGCCGGTTCCAGCCCGAAAACTTAAGGTTGGTCGCTGTGAACAGCCATCTGTGAAAAGCGGATGGCTGCTTTTTAGGATTGCCTGAGAGTATTCTAATGAATGAGCAAGTCTTTTGTGGACTGCAGGGCCGCCCTAATGTCGGAAAACAGCTGCATCCCTATTAAAGAGGCCTGAATCAATTGATTCAGGCCTCTTTGATAATGATCTTTTATTTATTCCGGGCCAGCAGCCAATAAGATAAAACGGCTGCTGTATTCGCCAGAGCGATAATCAAGCCCATTGGGAGGGCCGAGTGACTTCCGGCCAGACCCACAAATGGAGCCATGATGCCGCCAAGCACAAAAGACAACAGACCGATTAATGCCGAGGCGCTGCCGGCTGCTTTGGCTTGATCCTGCATGGCGAGGGAAAAACTACTGGTACCGACAATTCCCACACTGGAGACGACAAAGAAGAGTGGAATGAGAACGCTGTACAGTCCGCCGTCCAGTATAATGGCAGCCAGTAAAACAAGACTGCTGACGAAAGCGATGGATAGTCCGGCGGCCAGCAGGGTAGCTTCCCGGATACGGCCAGCCAGCCGGCCGGTGAGTTGGCTGGCTATGATAATACCCACACCGTTAATTCCGAAAAGCAGGCTGAATTTCTGTGGAGACACCTGAAAGATGTTTTGCAGGACAAAGGGTGAGCCGGAGATATAGGCAAACATGGCAGCGGTCACAAAGCCCTGAGCGAGTGAATATCCCATAAATTTACCGTTGGCCAATAATGCGCGAAAGGTTTTTAGAACACTTGTAAGGGCGGCCTTAGAACGCATGGATGGAGCCAGCGTTTCCCGAAAGCCCCAGAGAACGGTGAACAGCATGATGGTTCCTACGGCGGCCAGGGCCACAAAAACGCCGCGCCAGGAAGAAAACTGCAAAATCTGGCCGCCGAAAATCGGCGCCATAATGGGAGCAACTCCGTTAATCAGCATCAGCAGCGAGAAAAACCGGGTCATTTCCGATCCCGAGTATAGGTCGCGGACGGCTGCCCGGGCGATCACGATGCCGACCGAGCCAGCCAGTCCTTGGACAAACCGCATCAGGATAAACATCCACATGCTCGAGGAAACGACGCATAAGAGTGACGAAATCACATAGAGGATCAAGCCGATCAGCAATGGCCCGCGGCGTCCGCGAATATCACTGATAGGACCGGCAAAAATTTGTCCTAAAGCAATGCCCAGCAGACAAGCCGTCAGACTGAGCTGGGTTAACGAGGTTGTGGCCTGCAAGTCTATAGCCAAAGCGGGAAGGGCTGGCAAATACATATCAATGGACAGTGGGCCAAAAGCGGCCAATGAGCCCAGGATAAAGGCCAGCCAGAGTGTGGAAGCCTGAGGGGTTTCGCCGACGGCTGCTGAAGAAGTATTGTAATGACTCATAAGTAGCATCTCCTTTAAAAAAAATTAGACCGTCGCTTTGTTGCAATTGCTACGGTTCGCTGCAAGCCCTGAAACAATCAGTTCCCATACGCCGGATAGTTCCTGATCGATAGTGGGTGCAAGCCAAAATTGGGAGTGAGCTGGATGACGAAAACGGATCATGGCTTGTAAAAGCGCTGCTGCCGTTATCTGGCTGCAGCCTGGCCGCAATTCCTGCCGCTTCATTCCTTCCTCCACAAGCTCCGTGACTTGTTCCAGCAGACTATTGGTATAAGCTTCAACCAATTGGGGAGCCTGCTCGGAGAGGGTATAGTATAAAGCAAACAATTCCGGTTCGTCGAGCAGCTTACTTCGCTTCAAATGCAAGAGTGTTTCAAACCACAGCAAGAGTTTGGCTGAAGCGCTGCCGTCTTTGGTTAATACCTGCTGCATGGCGGCAGCAATACTTTGCAGCCAGCGCTCGACAACAGCGTTCAGCAGAGCAGCTTTATTGGGGAAATACCGGTATACGGCGGCGTGGCTGATGTTGAGGGCTTTGGCAACATCCACGACCGTGGCCTTGTCGGCACCGAACCGGCACAGGACTTGTTCGGCTGTGTTAAGAATGATTTCTTTATTCAAAGCAAGTGTGGTCATGACAGGTAAGCCTCCTTATTATTCAATTATCATAACACAAGACACAAACCGGTTACAAGTTTCAAAAAATGAATTTTGTAACCGGTTTATTTGTGTGTAGTAGACTGATTTAGATGAACGTTAATGAGAATACAATCCTAGCTTTAGCCGTGTTTGTATTAGGCAGGATTGTGGTTAGCTGCATGGGGCCGTTTATGACAAAATTCGCTAAAGGAGAGGGACGGGCATTTTCTTGACATTCGTGCGACGCAGTTATAAAATAGAAACGTAAAAACGCCGGTATAGCTCAGCTGGTAGAGCATCTCATTCGTAATGAGAGGGTCACAGGTTCGAATCCTGCTATCGGCTCCAGTGAAATCAAGCCTCCCGAGGAATCGGGAGGCTTTTTTATGTTGACTTGTATTCAATTTTGTATCCGTCGGGGAGTTTTCTGCGCTTCATGATGGCACGCACCTGTCAAAATACTC
The DNA here is from genome assembly GCA_946407015.1 of uncultured Selenomonadales bacterium. GTDB lineage: Bacteria > Bacillota > Negativicutes > DSM-1736 > Dendrosporobacteraceae > CAMJML01. The sequence goes on from CAMJML010000022.1 coordinate 30,703, forward strand.
ATGAATAGGATGAAATAAGAAAGAGAGGTTGATCGCGTGAAAAAAGAGATTGTAGTGAACTTAACGACTTTAACATGCTGTTATTTTGAAGAGGGGCAATTGGTCAAAGAATATCCTGTAGGTGCAGGCAAGCCGTCCACTCCAACGCCTCCGGGCAGCTATCAGGTGATCGAAAAATTAGTATTTGAAAAAGCCGGAGATGTAGACCTCGGTTCAAGGAGATTGGTTTTATCATCAGACAAAACTTGTCTTCATGGTTCCTGGAATGGTCCGGTAGAAGGCTATGTATCCGGGGGCTGCGTCCGAATGTATAATCACGATATTGAAGAACTGTTTGCTAAAATCGAGGTTGGCACACCGGTCATGATGATAATAGACTGATGGATGATCCGCATAGCGTAATCCTTTTTCGCTGCAGATTTGAGCCTGCTGGCGTCAAAAGTTTAGGCCTTCCGAACATCTCGGAAGGCCTTTTTATCTGACTTATCTATCCAAGCTTGTCCACGAATCGTAGTTTATACGCAGGCGAATGTTTGGATGTTAAGAATGTAATGACTATAACGATACAAAAAACTTTCTTGTCGCTGCAGCGAGGCAAGGCTGTCACTCATAGCTATATTGGCACGTTGGATAGATAGGTACACCTTTCGAGAGATACCAACCAATGGTGTACTTAAAATTATTAGCTCCGATCGTTTGAAAACTAATAAGATGCCAACCAAGCCTTAAAAAATCTCTAAGTTTCTGTTGAATCGCCGAATCGGTTTCGGCAATAGCCACCATAGATTCCATGTGCACTCCGGTCACCTCCCTTGAATTTGATTATTACTTTCAACAAACAACATTTAATTCCTTCTTGTTTTTTAAAAATAATGATTATCTATTAAGAGTATATATGATGGAAAACAAATGATATTCTCCCTGAGCATAATAGAAGGTTAAAACAACTTACGTGGAGAAGTGCCCATTATACCGATAAGATTGGAGCTGCATGTATGAGTGTGTGCAAAAAAAATAATATGGAGCAGTCAGAATGAACAAATATTATTTGAACATGGGCAATTTAAACTTTTAAGTAAAACCGAATTAATCCCACTCGGCAAGACCATGCAATGTGTAAAGAAATCACTCGAAATGCTAAATCGTACTGATATTTTGCCTTATCTCCGATAATCAGTATGGATCTTCCATCTAAAATCCTCGGTTCATTAGCCTTGCAGCATCACTGGATGAATGTGTCCGGCAGATGCCGTTTTTTAATCCCTAAAGCAAAGTGTGCAGAGACGTTCCAGCATTCTTCAAGTGGTACGTGTTAAAGAAAATGCTGCGATTCAGCGGTGAGGATTTGTTTTCTTGCGGATCGTTTCACCCGCTGATCCAGCAATCAGTCGAGAAAAAGCACCACGAGCCAGGCTGCTTTAAAAATAATCGTATGAAATCCCTCAAATGTGTCAAAATAAGTCCAATTAATAAAGATATTTGAGGAGATTTATCATGAGCAATCAAACCATTTTATGGGGAATGCTGATTTTGCCGTGGCTCACGCTTTTTTTCATGCCTAAGGAAGACATTAAGAAGTGGATGCCGGCGGCCCTATTCGTTATGGTATCCAGTACTTTGATTATTGATGGCGGCGTTGGGTTAAAGCTATTCGAAATCAGGGAAAACATCTATCCATTCAATGAAATGATCAGTTATATTTATGGCGCGTTGCCGGTTGGCTCGATGTGGATTCTTAAATATACCTACGGGAGGCTTTGGCTCTATACAGCCATTCAGCTTGTGGGCAGTTTCATCTTGATGTTCCTGGTGCAGCCGTGGCTGCATCGCCGCGGTATCCTCGTTTGGCTTGACGAAACGGATTTAGGCGGAATGGGAGCCTTTATCACCACGCTGGTTCATTTAATTTCCGTATATGGCTATCAAATGTGGCAGGATAGTGCTTTTGTTCAGACCGAGCGGATTGCTACTGCCTCATTTTTGCAGCCGGCAGCCGCCAAGCCGTTAGAGCAGGGTTCTCCGGAAGATAACGAATCATGAATCATCAGGCGTCCTCAGGGACGCTTTTTTATGTAAGCCTAAAAGCTGGCAACAAACAGCCGGGACTTGGGTGTTTCCCAAAGGAACTATCTGGGTTTGCGTGAGATAAAATGACAAGCCGGGTTTTGTTTAGACCGGCCAAAACCGGTCAATAATACAAGAGAGAACTGTTTGCGAGGTGCCTATGTTTCTTAGTACTGTTGCGATTAATCCCCGGGAAGTGGAACTGCAAAAGTTATTGACGGATTTGCGTATCCAAGATTGGATTGAGGAAGATATTTTTAAATTTAAATGGTGGTTTTTACTGCTGTTTTTTTGTCTGTCCGGATTTGTTTGGTGGAAAATGGTGGACAAGGCCCGGTTATCTGAAATCAGCCTCTATATGGCCATTACCTCGATTGTTACGTTAGGGCTTGACGAATATGGTGAGGAATTAACGCTCTGGTGGTATACTATTGATATTCTGCCCATTTTTCCACCACTGACTGCTGTGGATTTGGCTTCTTTGCCGATCATCTACTCGCTCGTTTATCAAAGATACCGCAGTTGGACAAGCTTTCTGTGGGCAACTGTCATCATGTCGGCAATCTTTGCGTTTGTGCTTGAACCGATTCTGGTTTATACCAAGTTCTATGTCTTATTAAAATGGAAGTATTATTATAGTTTTCCCATTTACATCGTTATGGCTGTCCTCATTAAGTGGGTTGTTGAAAAGATTAAGTTCAAGGAAGCTCCTCAACGCAGTCAGGGCTGAAGGACTAGGAATGGCGATAATAGAAAAAACGGCAAGGCCTCCTGTTGTGTGAGGTCTTGCCGTTTTTAGCTATTCTATTGCCAGTGAGCGGTGAGCCAGGCCGACCGCAACTTCATTTAAATGCAGTACGCCAACACCGACGTAGACGGCTACGCATAAGTGCTCGCCGTAACGCGCCAGGCCGATTTTTCCGCCGATGTTGAGTCCGGCAGCTTTGGCGGTGATTTGTTCAAGGGCGGCATGGGTTGCCCCGGCTACTGCGCCTTCGCCGATGTGATTGCTGCTGACCAGACCTTGGCGCTGAGCGGCCACAACGGCGCGTTCGATGATTTTTTTGACAGAAGAAAGATATTCCCCGCCGAAATCGACGGCGGTAGCCTGAATGCCGTTGGCTTGCAGTTTGGCTCGCAATTCCTGCTCTTCCACACGGTCTTTACTGATCGCCATAGTCAAAGCAGCCCGGCCGATATCAACACTTGCATAATCCACTTTCGTTTGCCTCCCGTTGTTCGGTGACAGAAATTTTTTGAGGATCCAGTACACTTACGATTAAAAAGGTTGCCAGGCAAACCAGCCACTCCATATAAATGGGGTGAGCAAAAATTTGGGTGGATGGGAAAGCCTGCCAGACAAACAAGGTGATGATGCCGGCCAGGGTGGTATAAAAAGCCGAGTTTTTGCGGCACAGCCCCGGGGCAAACATGGTAAATAAAAATACCAGGGTGAAGGCGGTCGTAAGACTCAGGCCGATTAGCATGGTTTTGACAATGCCGACGGCGTTAAAGGCAAACCATAAGGTAATCATGCCCAGAATCAGGATGGCATAGCGATTGACCAGCGTATAACGCTCGTCACTGACGGCCGGGTTGATAAACCGCTTGTAGATATCCTGGGAAAATAGTGTTCCGGCAGCCAGCAGAATATGGCAGGCTGTCGCTACATCGGCAGCCCAGAGGGCGGCCAGGGTTAAGCCGGAGGTGACCGGGTCCAGCCCCATAATCATTTGAGGCAAGGCTAGAGTAGCCTTCATGTCAGGGTGAGCGGCCCGGGCTGCTACGCCCATAATAGCGCAGGCGAAGCCAACCGGAAACATAAAGAGCGAGCCCCAGAGAAAGCCTTTTTTCGCCGCTTTGCTGTCAATGGCGGCACAGGCTACCTGAACCGGCCCCTGCGCAGTAATGGTCTGGGTCATCATGACGGCAAACCAGCCGACAATGGTGGCCAGTCCCAGTCCGCCAACCGGGCCAAACCAGTCGACTGTAGGCGGCAGGGAAGCGGAGATGGCCTGGATGCCGCCTTGATTGGATACGATGGTGATGGTGCTTATTAATATTCCGACATAAATGAGGGTGACACTTAATATGTTCGATAAGCCGGATGACCATAAACCACCCAGAATGGTGGTACCGATAAACACGATGGCACTGGTCACCATACCTCCTTGAAAGGAAAAGATGTCGGGGAGCAAAGAAGACAGGATGGCTCCACCGGCCAGATACTGCAGGGAGGTAATGACGAGCTGAATGGTGATCATGCCTAAAACGGCAATAGCCCGGCCTTTTTTATCATAGTAACGTTCAAATAATTCGGGAATGGTCGTGCAGTTCAATTCGCGGTATTTACCGGCTGCAACCAGTGCCATGAGTACGGCCCCGGCTGCCCACGCGACATTGTACCAGCCGGCGGCAATCCCGGACTGAAAAGCATTTTCGGCAACCCCGATGGTGGAAGCCGCTCCGATAGCCGTGCCGGCAATATTGGCAGCGACTAGCGTGGTGGTGAGTTTCCGACCGGCAAATAAAAAGCCACTGCTGTTTGCGGCCCGGCGTTTGACATAAATGCTTATGCCAAATAAGACACAAATGTACAGAATGATGATACCAAGTTGAATATTCAATTCCATCCTACCTTTCTACATTCGGATGCCACAGCATCGGGCTTTCTTTACGGCCGCGAGGACTGTTCATCCTAGTTGCCCTTTTTTGAGATTTGGCAAACAATGCTACTATGCTACAGAGCTATCATAACAATAAATGTTTTTGCGTGTCAACTTGAGAACCGGTGCAATTCAGCCGTAAGGCAGGAAGTTATAGTTCCCCCTCATTCTTGGCTAGCGCTATTTTCTAAAATAATTCTAAAATTTGGTCTTTATGATAGAAGTATGGAAAAAGTCAGTGCGATTCTTCTTGATCGCACTGTTCATATAAATCTCTACCCTTTTTCACCGTCTGACGCGCAGTCAGGCGGATTTTTTTGTACATAAAAAAACAGTTGTAAATATTAAGTATACATGTGAAAAAGTACTTGCCAATAGGGACGATTTGCAATAAAATTTTGCCGATAAGTAAAGCTGTTCCAATCCAGTGTCCGGGAGTGGAGAAAGCTGATTTTGCCCACAATGAAATAAAGATAAGAATATTGAATTAGGGAGGGGTTTTTAGATGAAGCGATTTCCTAAAATGCTGTGCATACTGTTCATTTTGGTCGGAATGACGGCTTTGGTCGCTGGCTGTGGGGACAGTGCGAGCAAGGATGTCAAAATTGGTATGGTTTATGAACTGACCGGCAATACGGCCTCTTATGGGACTTCAGCAGCGAATGGGGCCAAACTGGCTTTTAAAGAAATTAACGCCGCCGGCGGGGTCTTGGGAAAGCAAATTCAGATTGTGACCGCAGACAATAAAGGCGAACCTTCTGAATCAGCCAATGCCATGACGAAAGTCATTACGCAGGACAGAGTTGTAGCGGTAACCGGCTTTACGGTCAGTTCCTGTGGAATTGCCGGCTCGGTCGTGGCTGAGGATAATAAAATTCCGTTTGTAGCTGCTGCAACGGTCAATCCTAAAGTAACGGTCGATGAGCGTACCGGCAAAGTCAAGAATTATACTTTCAGAGCTTGCTTTATTGATTCTTTCCAAGGGACGGTAGCCGCTAATTTCGCTTTAAACAGTCTTCAGGTTAAAAAAGCGGCCATTCTGATTGATAATTCCAGTGATTACAGTAAAGGCCTGGCCAAAGTATTTAAAGATGTCTTTAATCAACGGGGCGGCCAGGTGGTAGCCGAAGAAGCCTATCTGCAAAAAGACCAGGACTTCAAATCAACTCTGACGGCCATTAAGGCGCAGAACCCGGATTTAGTATACATACCCGGTTATTATGAAGATGTCGGCAAGATTGTCAAGCAAGCCCGTGAATTGGGCATGACTATCCCTATTTTAGGCGGAGATGCCTGGGATTCTCCCCGCCTGGCCGAAATTGGCGGTCCACAGGCTCTGAATAACACTTATTTCACCAATTTCTATTCGGTGGAGGACAAGAACCCGGTATCCAATGCTTTTGTTGCCGCTTATCAAAAAGAATATGGCCAGCCGCCTGACTCGATGGCGGCTATGGGCTATGACGCAGCCCGTCTGCTGGTGGATGCCATCAAACGGGCCAACAGTACCGATGCGGCCAAGATTCGCGATGCGCTGGCAGATACGAAAAAATTCCAGAGTGTCAGCGGCGATATGGATTTAAATGCGTCTCATGATGCTGTTCGCGGTGTTGTGATCATTGAAATGAAAGACGGCAAGCAAGTCTATAAAGAAACTATTAAACAATAACCTCTATGGAATGAAGACTTCAAAGGCAGCTGCTTTTGAAGTCTTCATTTTTAGGCATACTTAAAACAGCACTTACCAGATCTATTGACACCCTGCTGCTTTTGCTATACGATGAAAAGAGGTTGTGTATATACACGTTGTGGCTTACGCCACTTATCTTTTAAATCATTGAAATGGTGATGGGATGAACACAGACAAAAAACTTCAGGCACCCAGCGTGTGCCATTGTTATCACTTGCGCAGAGCATCGCGGGCGGTTACGCAATTCTATGACGACATGCTGGCTCCCAGCGGCTTAAAAGTAACCCAATACAGTCTTTTAAATCATATCCGGCGGCTGGGGCCGCTGACCATGAACGAGCTTTCGCAGGCCATGAGGCTGGAACGGACAACCTTGCTACGCAATTTAAAACCATTAGAGAAACTGGGCTATGTCACGGTGCTGCCGGGAAAAAATTCTCAGGCCCGTCAGCTCAGCCTAACCGAGAAAGGACTTGAGGTCTTGGCGGTAGCGGCTCCTCACTGGGAAGAAGCCCAGCAGAAGCTGGCCAAGCTGTTTAAGCCGGAAGAGTTGCAAGGCTTATTGAGTTCTTTAAGCAAATTGGAATCATTGAGCATGAAGTGAGAATTTTGCTTTTTTTAGTGTATATACATGGAATGGGGGCGGAATCTCCGTCCGGTGCAGCGTAACGGAGGGAGGAACCCTTTCCATACTGGGCCGCCCGGCCTGGTTTTCTTTTACAGCAGGATTGGGCATTGTATTATTCAGTTAATCCAGTATAATTAAACGCAGAAAGAGTTTAAGGTTGTAACGTAGGAGGAAGGCCTGTGGCTTGTTCAATTAACCGCCGTGAAAGAAAAAAGATGAACGCCAAGAATGCCATTCTTGAAGCTGCCGTGAAGTTATTCGTGCAAAAAGGCTACAAAGAGACAGCCATTGCTGACATCATGAATGAAGCGGATATGGGGATTGGCACGTTCTATAACTATTTTCAGTCCAAAGAGGAAATTTTAAAATACTTTTTGGCGGAGATTATTTCTGAAACCCATCAGCATTTTATAGATTTGATCAAAGCGCCTAAAAGCGCTGCGGAAATTTTAACTGAGACCTTTTTATATACAGGGCGGATACTGGATGAAAACCGGTTTGTCGTGCCGTTGTTTTTGAGCATGGCCAATCGCCGGGCTGCACCGAAAGAGCTGACCCATCCGGCCAATGGACCGACTTTTAAAGACATCTTTAGCGGGCTTATTAAACGTGGCCAGGAACAAGGCGAGTTCCGCCAGGATATTCCCGCCGAAGTGGTTACGGAAATGTTTCACTCCATTTTGCAGGCTGCTTCCTTCAGTAGTCTGGAAATGGGCTTTATGCAAAACATTGAGTATAAGCTGCAGCTGCTGCTGGATGGGTTAATTGTCACCAAGAAATGAGCCGGCGAGCTAAGAGCCTGTTTTAAAGCATCCGGTCTGGTCTCTTTTGGAAGCGGACGCTCCGCGCAAAAAGGAGCCGCCTGTAGCGACAGATGGGTATTTTGAAACAGTCTCTGACCAGAATGGCTGAATGGATGCTGTCATCAGAGTTTGGATGACAGCATTTTTATGTTATTTGTCGAAAAAATTTTGCGAAAATTTAGTTGGATTTTGACTTGCTTCATTGACCGGATTAAGCAATGCGTGATAAGATACACTTAATAGTGAATGCGATTCAACATTGAGCGGTATTCCACTTTGTGGTATTGCAGCTCGGTTACAAGCGATCTTTGGACTACGTGATAATATTAGTAGGTGGGGATATAAAAACATGATCAGTGTTACGAAACTACTCTTTGCAACCGATTACTTTGGCGACGGGCTGCGCTATAACCAGAGCTCGCACGGTGCGCGCCACGGCGTGGCCAACGGTTCCGGCCCGGTCGTTGTCTGGAATTCGACCAAAACCTGTAATCTGCGATGTCGTCACTGTTATATGGATTCGGATGCAAAGCAATATCAGGGCGAGCTGACTACCGCAGAAGCCAAGCAATTTATTGATGATCTGGCCGAATTTAAAGTTCCGGTGTTGCTTTTTTCGGGCGGCGAGCCATTGATTCGTCCGGATTTTTTTGAGTTAGCGGCCTATGCTGCCGAAAAAGGCATTCGGCCCACCTTGTCTACCAACGGGACACTCATTACTGCTGAAGTGGCCCGGAAAATTAAACAAATCGGAGTTGGCTATGTGGGCATTTCTCTGGACGGACTGCGGGAAGTCAATGATACTTTCCGGGGGCAGGAAGGAGCCTTCCAGGCCGCCATGCAAGGTATTCAAAACTGTGTGGCCGCCGGTCAGCGGGTGGGGCTGAGATTTACCATCAACCGGCACAACCTGCAGGAACTGGACAATATCTTTGATTTTATCGAAGCTGAGAATATCGACCGCGTTTGTTTCTACCATCTGGTTTATTCGGGGCGCGGCAATCAAATGATGACTGAAGATGTTACCGCAGCCGAATCCCGCCAGGCTATGGATATTATTATCCGCCGGACCCGCGATTTTGAAGCCCGTGGTTTGGCTAAAGAGATTTTAACGGTGGATAATCATTGTGACGGGGTTTATATGTATCTGAAAGCGCTGCAGGAAAATGACCAGGAACTGGCTGAACGCATTAAATCGTTGATTTCACTCAATGGCGGCAATCGCTCGGGGATTGCTTTTGCCGAAGTTGATCCGAACGGTTATGTGCATCCTGATCAATTTACTCAGCATCATACCTTTGGAAATGTGCGGGAACGCAAATTCGGGGATATCTGGACTGATTTAAGCCATCCTATTTTAGCCGGGCTCAAAGATCGCAAGCCGCTGCTCAAAGGCCGTTGTGCAGCCTGCCGCTTCTTAAATAATTGCAACGGAAATTTTCGGACCCGTGCCGAGGCCATCACCGGTGATTTCTGGGAATCTGATCCGGCCTGTTATTTGACGGACGAAGAAATCGGCCTGAAATAGTACTTATTTTGTGGACTTATATACTTCATAACGTTTGCGAAGGAGAAAACAGATGATTATATCCTGGAATACCACCAATGCCTGTAATATGTATTGTGATCATTGCTATCGGGATTCCGGCTGCAAAGCAGACGAAGAATTGAATACCGCCGAGGCCAAGACGCTGCTGGAGCAAATTGCCAGAGCCGGGTTTAAGATTATGATTTTCAGCGGCGGTGAACCGCTGACCCGCCCTGACATTGTTGAACTGGTTCAATATGCCACATCCCTGGGGCTGCGGCCGGTATTCGGAACAAACGGTACGCTGATTACCCTGGAGTTGGCCAAACAATTAAAACAAGCGGGTGCCATGGGAATGGGCATTTCGCTCGACTCGATGGATGCGCAAAAGCATAACGAATTCCGCCGTTTTCCCGGTGCCTGGGAAGGGGCGGTGCAAGGGATGCGTTATTGCCGGGAAGCCGGGCTGCCTTTCCAGATTCATACCACCATTATGGATTGGAATGTGCACGAAATTGAAAACATTACCGACTTTGCTGTTGCCGAAGGGGCGGTCGCTCATCACTTTTTCTTTTTAGTTCCAACCGGCAGGGCCGTTTCGATTGAGGCTGAATCATTGCGGGCGCAAGCCTATGAAGATACGCTGACCCGAATTATGAAAAAGCAGCAGCAGGTCAATATCGAACTTAAACCGACCTGTGCGCCGCAATTCATGCGTATTGCCAAACAAATGGGCATGAATATCCGGTTTGGCCGCGGCTGTTTGGCGGGAACCTCTTACTGTATTATCAGTCCTAAAGGGCAGGTCCAGCCTTGTGCCTATCTGAATATTCCGCTCGGGGATGTCCGGGAAACTCCTTTTGATGAGATTTGGCGGAATCATCAAGTGCTGCAAGAGCTGCGGACGCTGGATTATAAAGGCGGCTGCGGGGCCTGTGAATACAAACGCCTGTGTGGCGGCTGCCGGGCGCGGGCGGCTTACTACCATGAAGACGATTATATGGCCGAAGAACCCTGGTGTTTGTATCATGGCCGGGCCGGTCAATAAGCGGCATTGTTAATACGAAAGCCTTCGCTACCCGATTATACGGGCAGCGAAGGCTTTTTGGCTAGTTAAGAGCGCGGTGCATCAGCGTTGCAGCAGGGTGGTCAGGGCATCCAGGATATCCGGATGAAAATCAGAGCCACGGCCGCGGTGAACAATGGCCAGACCTTCGGCAATGGTAAAGGTTTTCTGCTTTAAGCGTCTGGTGGTCAGGGCCTCGAAAACATCCGCCATCATGACAATTTGAGCGTGCGGGTGGGTTTCGTCCTGGCGCAGTCCCCGGGGATAACCTTTGCCGGAAAAGCGTTCATGGTGCTGCAGGGCAACCAGACATACCGATTCGGGCAAGCCGGCTTTCTGCAACAGGCTGCTGCCGATGACCGGATGATGCTTCAGCGAGGAACGGACAAGATCATCATTCGTTAAGGTAAAGGATGTAGTTGTGTTTTCTGTAACAGTGCGGCCGGTATCATGCAGCAGTGCACCCAGTGCGACAGCGAAAACCTCTTCTTCCGGCAGATGAAGCTGCAGGGCGATGAGGGTGGCGAGCAGGGCAATATTGACTGAATGATCAAAGACCCAGGCCTGGTTCAAAGCAATGTCGGTCATGACTGCTTTTAATTCCGTATTGTCCTGCATCGCGGTGATCGCCTGTTTGGCAATCCCGGCCGCTGCCTGCAATAAATCCTGGTTGCTGCCGGTCAGGTGGTGTTGAATTTGATGGCCGGAATGGACGGCTGCCCCGGTCAAAGGAATGGGTTCCTGATGGGGCAGCAGGATCTTGCGGGTCTGCAATTTATCATAAATTTCCCTGGTGATCGGAACGCCCTTGCTAATCAGCAGAATTCCGGTTTCATCATAAAGATCGGTTGGCGCGAGCATACTTTCAAATGGTGAATCAATCATATGGAACAGGACCCTCCTGACATTTACGTGGATCTTAAGATATGGAATTTCAGCTTTTTCGGAGGTGCTTCCTCTAATGGGGTGGGCTTAGCTTCCGGCAAGGCTGCTGCTGATTCCGGGGATTTATCCTCTAAGGAAGCTTTGGTAGCCCGCTCAATGAGGTAATCCAGCGAGTCCAGACTTTGCGCACCGGCATAGCCGGTCGATACCGTGACCTGAATGGTGCTGTCATGGATCGGGTAGATGGATTCGGAAATCAGTAATTTCATCTTGGAGGCCAGCATGAGCGGGATGCTTTTGTTGGTGGTATCCAGGATGGCAATAAAGCTTGCCCCATGCCAGCGTCCAATCAGATGGGGCGGAGAAACAGCGGCGGATAAGGTATTGGCTACCATTTTAAAGACTTTATCGGCTGTGGAGACCCCGTGAACCTCATTAATGGTCCGGAAGCCGTTAATATTAATATATAAAATGCCAAAGGACTCCCGTTTTGCCGGCATTTCCCGAAGCATGGCCTGCAGTCTGGATTCGATATACTGCTTATTGACCAGGCCGGTCAAGGAATCGATGTAAGCGGCTTTGGTTAGGGCTTTGACCTTTTCATCATCCCGTTTTTTGTGTGACCGGTCTGAGATGACTTCAATAACACCGGTAATTTGTCCGCTGTCCTTATAGACTGGAATGGTTCGGACCGTAACCGGAACAAGATGGCCTTCCTTGTGGCGAATGAACATACTGTTTTCAACAGATTTGCCTTCTTGAAGGGCCATATGAACGGGGCATTGCTGATCACACAGTTTTTCGCCATTAATCCCAATATGAAGGATGACCTGACAGCAGGTTGGCGGATTGCTCTGATCCGGTGAAAAACCGGAGATGGTCTGGAGACTATTGTTCCAATAAATCAGCTTCTTGTTTGCATCGGTAAAGTAAATGCCTTCATCGAGATGATTGAAACCATCATTCATGAAGGTTTTGTAATAATAGTACATCAATATGCCCCCCTCGCTTGCTAATTTGCATATAATTTTCTGCTAATAGCGAATAATTCCTGCTTAATAGTGAATTTATCATGGTTTTTTTTACCATAAAGTACAAAAAAAGAAAGTCAATTAGGTGCAATCTTGTTTTTTGTTAGCTTTATTCAAAAAAAATTAGCAATTTAAGTAAATTTTTGGAGGAATTGGAAGTATTGTGGAGAAGAGAACAGCAATAGCAGAGCGGATAAGGGATGGCGGCCATGAAATACAAACTAGCTGAACTGGTCAATGTGCAAAAATTAAATCGATTGCTGCAGAGTCTTTACCGGGCGACGGAAATACCTTCCGGTATCATTGACGTTGACGGCAATATTCTGGCGGCTGTCGGCTGGCAGGATATTTGCCGGTTGTTTCACCGGCAGCATCCCGAAACTCAGTTGATCTGCCAGCACAGTGACAATTACGTCAAGCAGTCTCTTGCCAGTTGTCAACCCTATTTACTTTATCGGTGTCCACTAGGGCTGATGGATGCGGCAGCACCCATTATGATTGATGGGTGCCATGTTGCTACTGTATTCCAGGGGCAATTTTTTTTTGAGCCCCCGGATAGTGCCCATTTTAAGGCTCAGGCCGGGCAGTACGGGTTTGATCAAGACCAATATCTTGAGGCACTGGGTAAGGCTCCGATTTATACCCGGGAGAAGCTGGACAGCATTATGCATTATTTTATTGAATTGGCCGAAATACTGGCCGATTTGGGGGTTGCCCGTCTCAGGCAGATGGAGATTCAGGAAGCTGAACTCAGAAGACGGGATGAGCAATTGTTCAATATTTTTAACAATACCCCGAATGTCGCTATCCAAGGCTATGATGCTCAGGGCAACATTACGTTTTGGAATCATGTTTCGCAGCAATTATATGGATTTACAGCGGAGGAAATTCTCGGAAAGCCGGTGACCAGCATCTTGTTTGAGGCTGCGGAAACAACCCGTGCGACGGCGATATTACAGGAGCTTGCCGCATCCAGCATGCCAATTGGCCCAGTCGAATGGAAAATGAAGCATAAGAGTGGTCAAGAGCGAATTGTTTCCTCCACAATGTTTTCCGTGCAATTGTCATGCGGCAAACAAGAATTTATCTGTATGGATGTCGATGTGACCGAGCGGAAAAAACTGGAGGAAGAGGTCAAGCGCCTGGACCGGCTGCATTTGGTTGGTGAGATGGCCGCAAGCCTGGCCCATGAAATCCGGAATCCGATGACAACCGTACGTGGCTATCTGCAAATGCTGCGCAAAAAGCCCTGTTTTCAACGTCATATTTACCAGTTTGATATGATGATTGCCGAACTGGATAGTGCGAATCTGATTATTAAAGAGTTTCTGTGTCTGGCTAAAAATAAATCAATCGAAAGAAAAACAGGGGATATCAATCAGATCATTGAAGCGCTGCTGCCGTTGTTGTATGCAGAAGCTCTTACCGGCAATAAAAGCATCCGCTGGCAGCCTGGGCTTGCCAAAACCATGCAGATGGATGACAATGAAATTAGGCAGCTGGTCATTCATTTGGTGCGCAATGCGCTCGAAGCGGTTGGAAAAGGGGGCACTGTCCAGATCAGTACGGCATTGGCCGGACAGGAATTTTTGTTGCAAGTCCGGGATAATGGCTGCGGTATTCCCAAAGAGTTAATGGAGCGGCTGGGAACTCCGTTTGTTACGACCAAGGAGCAGGGGACCGGGCTCGGCTTGGCTGTTTGTTATAGTATTGCGGCCAGGCACAACGCCAAAATAAACATTCAATCAGGTGAAGACGGAACCACTGTTGTGGTCAGATTTCCAATAGCATAAAGACGTGCGGGCCGGAAGTTTTATTAAAACTATTCAGGGAGGCGGTTCGGTTGAAACAAGGATATGTACAAGTATATACGGGAAATGGGAAAGGCAAGACAACAGCGGCTATCGGCTTGGCAATCCGGGCTTTGGGGGCAGGCCTGCGCGTCTTGTTTCTACAGTTCATGAAGTCCAAGGTCTATAGTGAGCATCAAATTTTACCGCAGCTTTCACCGCTTTTGACGTTGGAAACACTAGGGAAGCCGTTCTTTATTGCCCATGAAGGCACCTTATCGGCTGAGCAGTTGGCTCAATGGGGGGATGATGTCGTGGTGTTTCCGCCCGGGCAGCCGCCGGCTGATTATTTGGCCATCATCCAAAGCGGCATCAAGCGGGCGCATGAGGCGGTCAGCAGTGGGGATTACGATCTTGTTGTACTGGATGAAATCAATGTGGCGCTGCATTTTCAATTGGTCACCTGGCCGCAGGTCCAGGCTATTCTTGCCAATAGGCTGGCATCGGTTGAACTGATCTTGACCGGGCGCGGGGCACCGCCTGAGCTGCTCGAACAAGCTGACCTGGTTACTGAAATGCGGGAAATTAAGCATTATTATCAGCAAGGCATAGCGGCGAGGCCGGGAATCGAAAATTAGCTGTTTCAAGCAGAAAAACTACAGCCTGGGCTGTAGTTTTTTTATGATGCCGGCTTACGGCTGAGGCCATCAAGGGCTTGTTTGGCCTGAAGCAGCGCATCGCATTCTTTATTAAACTGCCGGATGCGGCTTAGGTCCGGTCCTTTACGCAATTCGGTTAACAGCGATTGACTCAATTGTTCCAGCTGGCGGGCCAGCGCCAAGGTCTGCACGTAAGTGTCCAGTGATTCCGGCACCGTATTTTTGACCTGGCTGGAAGGCGGGGCTGTTTTGTTGGCCAGCCTGACTCCGGTGAGATCGGCTGTCAGGGCATCCAAGGCCACCAGATCATCCGGACTTAACTCGCGCAGCGAAGCTTTGCCCAGCGCGCGCATGCCTTCCTCCATTTCCTGAACCATGGAGGTCAAGACATTGGCTACATTGGTTGCCGCCAGATCAATGTCCAGCTCTGTCTTGGTCGGGGAATTATAGTAAATCAGCGTGGTGGGAGGTTCCCAGGGAATCACTTTTTGTATTTGACCGTGTCCCAAGGCCAGCAGCGGGACTGTGGCCAGATAAATGGCATCAGCGCCCAGCGCCAGCGCTTTGAGACATTGTCCAGGTGTAAAATAGCCGCCTGACACAACCAGGCTGATGGGGTGGCCTTTTAAATGGCGCTTAGCCCGGGCCAGGGCTGTCAGGCTGGGAATGCCGAAATCATCCTGCTTAATGGGGGCTGTGGCATGGGAGCCGCCTTCGGCGCCATCAATCATGACGGCATCAAAGCCGAGCTGAATGGCCATATCCAGCTCTTCTTCCAGCCGGTCAGTGGCCATGATTTTTAAGGCGATGGGAACACCTTTGGCGCGCTTACGAAGATTCTGCATGAAGGCAGGCCAGCCGGCCGGTGATTGCAATCCGGGTGGTGATGGCAATTGGACTGCTGGCTCACCGGGCTTGAGACCGCCCAGGATGCGTGCCCGGCCTTCAATTTCTGCAGCTTCAATGGTGGCAGTGCCCATATCGGCGCCTTGACCCATTTGAACTTCCAGCATATCGGCCATGGCGATTTGTTCGGCCGTACGGGCACCCCAGGACCAACGGCAGATTTGTAGAATGTATTTATCGGTTTCAAGCGGTTCCTCCGGTAAATACGGTCCTTCGCCCGAACAGGTTGCGGTTTGCAGTTTTTTGGCCGCTCTGGCCAGTGCAATCTTGGCTTCTTCGCTAAGTGCCAGCCCGTAAGCCATGGCCGCAATCATCAACGGGATTTGGATGACCAACGGTTTTTCAGCCTTCGGTCCGATGGTTACGGACATATCAAGCGGTGTATTTTCCGGCAAGGATAACCGGGACATTTGCCGGGGGGAAAACATCAGCATGTCATAGCCGGCAAAGTGTCTGGGCGAACCGAGCGGACGGGTAATGACTTTGCCGGTCTCGGCCCGTAAGCTTAGCTCCAATAGGTTCAAAGCCGAAAGCCGGGTTATCGAGGGCAGCAGTTCGGCGATATTCTTGGTATATTCTTCGGTTAATAATTTGCTTACGAACGAATTGGTCACCAGCTTGATGACATAGCGGCTAATTGGCCGGACTGACCAAATGGCGAGGACGAGAAAGAGCGTGAATCCAATCAACAAAATAAAATAAGACTGCATGTTTGGCATAGGCATCCCTTTATTTGTGTTTTCTGGTTATAGTATGTCACGTGTTTGCTTTTTCACTCCAGTAAAGCTAAAAACACCTGAATTTACCGGAGTTCCGGTGGATTCAGGTGTTTTTAGCTTGCTTTTATTTAGGATGGAGGAGTTACAGTTTGATGGTTGCGCCAACGCCAACACCGGTTTTGCTGCTGCTGCCGTCTGGCTTAAAGGAATAGTAATTCAGATTGAGGTCGGTTTTATACGAAAGCTTGATGTTGGTGCCGACCTGGAATTCTTTAAAGTGATCGCCGGCAATAAAGGATGCATAGCCGTCCGCATCCGGCGACAAGGCGCTGTTGACGCCCATTCCTATGTAGGCTTTTGAATCAGAGTGGAAACTGCGGCTGCCGATAATTCCCCGCAAATTGTCGGTTAGATTGAATTGGCCGTAAATGTCATCCATATCGCCGACATGATCATAATCCACATTTTGATAACCCAGAGTAAAATTATTGCTAAGCTTGTGCTCTAAATAGAAAGTGTCGGTGCCTAAGCCGATGGCCGTTTGGCCCTGGGATAAATCATTTAGCGGAGCTGCAAAAACAGTGGCAGCGTTCAATGCCATAAAAGCGGCTAAAGTCAAAATTGGTTTTTTCATTGGTGAACCTCCCGTGCTTGTTTCATGATTGTCTTGGTCAAAATGACTGACTGGTCATGCTTTTAGCATAACATGGATGTATGACAAAAATGTGACAGGAGCACCAATGGACAAAATTCTTGTCAGGCGCGGGAGGCTGCATCGGCCAGCCAATTGAGCACGGCGGTCAGGTTGGCTGCATAGCTGTTCATGCCCAGCAGGGGGTTATTGAGCTGCCAGTCCGCCGGAGGCTGGGAGGTTCTGCCCGTGATTTGCTGCATTTCAATTCTTAAAGCTTCGCGATAAGCATAATATAGATTGTGCTTCAGTTTTGTCAATTTATCGGTGCAGGGGTAGCAGGTGTGCAGCTGGCAAACCAAAGGGCGAAGCGGGTAAATGAGGCAGCGCCCCTGTGCAGATAAAAACTTGCATTTCCCTGAGGCTGCTTGAGTGAGTATCCAATGTTGATTGTCGTTTAGCCGCATGACGTGCAGCAGCAGTTCGATGCTTTCAGGGCTGCTGGTATTTTGCCGAAGCTTTGCCAGAAAGTTGCGGGCAAAAACCACATCGGTATGTACGATAAGACCGCTGCAGCAGGAATTTTGGCAGGCTGAACAGTCGATGTGCTGCTCACAAAAGCTCATGATGGACGTAATCAAGTCCGATACTGTGGTTTGAGGGGCAGGTGGTTCGCAGGTCAGCTTGCCGGTTGGCGTGAGATAGATTCGCATACAATCGTCTCCTTGCAGTCTGATAATACAATATAGTTGATGGACGGCCGAAAGTTTCGCAAGAGCAAGCGATTAAAAAAGAAATGAATCGGAAAAATATTTTTAGAAAATACTGACAATTGACGGGGGTAGCGCTATAATAGAAGAATATTCAATTCATTTAGGAGGGATGGATATGTTAGGGCAAGGTTGGTGTGAACATGATGAGAAGACCTCGAAGTATACCGTGTTGGATTATCAGTTTGGCGATAAGATTGTAAAATTGCGGGTTCAGTCCTGGTTTTGCCCAGAGTGCGGCATGCATGGCTCGGATACCCAAGTGGTAAATCCTCAGCCTGCAACCAGACAACTTGCAGGAAATCAAACCGCATATCCGCTCATTTGGTTGGATTAGGCAGCAAAATTAAGGAAGTATCAAAGGCTTACAGAGTTTCTGTAAGCCTTTTTGCATGTTCTTGCAAGTTTTAGCAATACTTCATAGAGGGACTTTTTGTTCGGTCATAAGGATGGTAAGATAATAGCATATCTTGCCAAAGGATTGCATGAGAAAATGGCAGTTGGAAACGAAGGAGTCATGTATGCGTTTTTTGCTTCAATACCGCAGGAAGTATGGCAAATATTTTTGGATTGCAGTTGTTTTCGTCACCTTGGAGGCTTTTTGTGATTTGCTGCAGCCGACACTTATGGCCAAAATCATTGATGTCGGGGTGGCCGGCAAGCAGATGGACTATATTCTTCACATGGGCGGCGTCATGCTGGCCGTCACAGCGGTCGGAGCGGTGGCCGCTGCTGTCCGCAACATCATTTCCAGCCGCGTGTCCCAGCAGTTGGGGGCGGATTTACGGGGTGATCTTTATGAAAAAATCCAATCCTTGTCGTTTGCCAACATTGACCGGTTGGACAAGGCCTCTTTGGTTACCCGCATTACCAATGATGTTACCCAGATTCAGGGCTTTGTCAATGGGATGATGCGCATCTCCTTGAAAGCCCCGCTGCTCTGTATTGGGGGGCTGATTATGGCGATCAACCTCAATGCTGAACTGGCTGTAGTGCTGGCGGCCGTCGTGCCGGTCGTGATTTTGCTGATTGTGTTCAACATGAGGATCGGGTTTCCTCTGTTCATTCAAGTTCAGAATGCGCTGGACCGGGTGAACAGTGTCATGCGGGAGTATCTGGCCGGTGTCCGGGTTGTGAAGGCTTTTAACCAGTTTGGTCATGAAGAGGACAAGTTTGCTCAGGCCAACCGGCAGTTGGAAGCCAGTTCGGTTACCGCCATCCGGATGATGGCTGCTTTTGGCCCCGGGATTACCTTGACGCTGAATCTGGGCATTGTTCTGGTATTATGGCTGGGCGGTATCGGGGTCAGGGACGGTCACATTCAAGTCGGCCATATTATCGCTTTTATCAATTATATGATTCAGATCTTGTTCTCGCTGATGATTATCTCGATGGTCTTTAATATGTTTGTCCGCGCCCATGCATCGGCCGGCCGTATCGACGAAGTGTTCAGCCAGCAAGAGTCCATGGCCTGGAATCCGGCTGCACGATTGGATGCAGGCGGCTTTGAGCATAGTGTGGAGTTTCAGCAGGTTTGCTTTGCTTATGGCGGACAGGGAAGCGAACTGGTGTTGAAGGATATTGAATTATCCTGCCGGCCGGGGGAAATGGTTGGGATTATCGGCTCAACCGGTTCCGGCAAAAGCACGCTGGTCCATTTGATCCCCCGCTTTTATGAGGCTCTTTCCGGGCAGGTGAAGGTGCAGGGGCGGGATGTCCGGGAACTGAACCCCCATCTGCTGCGGGAGGTGATTGCCATGGTCCCGCAAAAAAGCATTTTGTTTAGCGGCACGATTTTGGACAACCTGCGCTGGGGGAAACCGGGCGCAGATCTGGCCGACCTTGAAGCAGCGGCTAGGCTGGCTGAAGCTCATGATTTTATCTCGGCCTTTCCGGATGGCTACCAAACCCGCCTGGGACAGGGCGGTGTCAATTTGTCAGGCGGGCAAAAGCAGCGGATTGCGATTGCCCGGGCTTTGGTAAAAAAACCAGCCATTTTAATTCTGGATGATTGCACCAGTGCCTTGGATGCAGGGACTGAAGGCCGGATTAAAAAAGCCATCCGGGAGATTGCCCGGGAAGTGACCTGTCTGATGATTGCCCAGCGGATTACATCCATCCGCGATGCCGATAAGATTGTGGTTCTGGATAACGGCCGGATTGTCGGAATTGGCCGCCATGAGGAACTGCTGGAGCGCTGCCCGGTTTATCAGGAAATTTACCAGTCCCAGTTTGGAAAGGAGCTGAGCTAGTTTGGCGCAAAATCCAATTCTCGGTTCACCACGTACTGGCGGCACTTTTGGCAACCGCGGCAGCAAAGACGGGGGCAAACCCAGAAGCTTTACCGGGACACTTCGGCGGCTTTGGGAATACCTCGGCCACGAGCGGGGGCAACTGACACTGATCCTGTTCTTTGTCCTGGCGGATGCGGGGTTAACGTTGGTCGGACCCTACTTAATCGGCCTGGCGGTAGATACAATGGGCGCCGCCGGCGGCCTCAAGCCTTTCGGCCCGCTGGAGCAACTGCTGCTGTTGCTGCTGATTACCTATATCGCCGAGGGCGGGGTGGCTTTCTTGAAAAGCTGGCTCATGGCCGGGGTGGCCCAGCGGGTTGTCAAAGAGCTCCGGCGCCGGTTATTTGCGAAACTGCAAAAGCTGTCGGTAGCTTTTTTCGATACGCACACGCACGGTGAATTAATGAGCCGGTTGGCTAATGATGTGGACAATGTCAGCAATACCATTTCCCAGTCCTCGGTGCAGTTGATGAGCGGTGTGATTGCCATTGCCGGTTCCTTTATCATGATGCTGGTGCTGAGCTGGGAGCTGACCCTGGCCAGTCTGATTACCGTTCCCTTAGTTTTTTTCCTGACCAAAACCGTTTCGCGCAAGACCGGGCTGCTGTTTAAAGACCAGCAGGCCCGGCTGGGTCAGTTGAACGCCCAGGTTGAAGAGAGCATATCCGGCATTCAGGTCATCAAAGCCTTTAATCATGAAGATGAGGTCATCAGGCAGTTTAAAACGGTCAATCAACAATTGACCGAGGTTGGCACCCAGGCCCAAATTTGGTCGGGCTTTATCATGCCGCTGATGAACGTGATCAATAATATCGGCTTTGCCGCTATTGCCATTGTTGGCGGTATTCTGGCGGCACAGGATACGATTACCGTCGGCGTTATTGCCAGCTTTGTCAGTTACTCCCGCCAGTTTGTACGGCCGCTGAATGAAATGGCCAATATCTTTAATGTATTGCAGTCCGGGGTAGCCGGGGCTGAACGGGTATTTGAAATTCTGGATGAAACGGAGGAAAGCGCAGATAAGCCGGCGGCCCGGGAACTTGTCCGGCCCCGCGGGGATGTGTTTTTTGATGACGTCAGTTTTGGCTATCGGGCGGATGTCCCTATTTTAAAAAACATCAGCTTTGCTGCTCCCCAGGGCAGCACGCTGGCGCTTGTGGGTCCGACCGGGGCAGGCAAGACTACCATTGTAAACCTGCTCACCCGGTTTTATGAGGTCAACTCGGGACGGGTTTGTATTGACGGGCACGATATCCGTGACTATACCCGCGAGAGCTTGCGCCGCTGTTTTGGCATTGTCCTGCAGGATACCTATCTGTTTGCCGGGACGATTGCGGAAAATATTAAATACGGAAAACCTGAGGCCACCCAGGCCGAAGTGGTGGCGGCGGCGGCAAGAGCCAATGCTGCCGGCTTCATCAGCCGCCTGCCGCAGCAATATGATACTGTGCTGGCGGAGAATGGCGGCAGCCTGAGCCAGGGCCAGAAACAACTTTTGGCGATTGCCAGGGTGATGCTGACCGATCCGGCTATTTTAATCCTGGATGAAGCGACCAGCAGTATTGATACCCGAACCGAATTTCATATCCAAGATGCTTTGAAAAAAATTATGCAGGGCCGGACGACCCTGATTATTGCCCATAGGCTCAATACCATCCGGCATGCCGACACGATTTTGGTCATCGAGCAGGGCCGGATTGCCGAACAGGGTACGCATGAAGAGTTGGTGAACCGCCAAGGCGCCTATTATGCCCTGTATCATCCGGCGCTATAGGGTGGCGAACCCATCACGGGAGGTATAAAGATGTCTCGAAAAATCACCAGGGCTGCTTTGCTGCTGGCCTTAATGCTCTTATTTCAGTCACTTAGGCTGATTATCCCGGTGCCGCCTTTTATTTCCATGTTTGTGATTGGCAGTGCGGTCAATGCCTGCTTGTTGCTCGCTGTTGAGATTGTTGGCTGGCAGGCGGCCCTTTTACTGGCGGTTGCAGCGCCTGTTGTGGCGGCAGCGCAGCAGTTTTTACCCAGCCCGCTGTTGATTCT
This sequence comes from uncultured Selenomonadales bacterium, assembly GCA_946407015.1. Taxonomy (GTDB): domain Bacteria; phylum Bacillota; class Negativicutes; order DSM-1736; family Dendrosporobacteraceae; genus CAMJML01. The sequence continues at coordinate 52,876 of CAMJML010000022.1, forward strand.
TCCGGTAGCGGCTGCCAATCTTATTTATGCCGGCCTGTATGCGCTGCTGTTTCGATACCGGCGCTGGCTGGCGGTCCTAGCGGCGGCCGGCATGAAAATGCTCGGTCTGTACGGCTTGAGCACGCTGCTGCTGCAGTGGCTGCAAATTCCGGATAAACTGGCACTGGCGCTGAAGCTGATGTTTAGCTATCCGCAGCTTATTACAGGGATTTTGGGCGGAATTCTGTGTTTTATCATTGGCAAAAAAGTGCTGAAACGGGAAGTTACCGGCTAAGCAGCGTACCTTTTTGGCATAGAAAAAGATGGCCTTTATGGCCATCTTTTATTTATTTTTGCTTTGTCTTTGTTTCCTGGCGGCTTGTTTGGTAGCGAAAAACTGAGAACTTTTCACGGCATTTTTGATGTTTTTGTAACTGCTTTTATCCGAAACTCTGCCCATAAGCATCACCCTCCACAACAAACAGTATTGCCCGGAATGGCGGGGTCAATTCCTGTTAATCGGTATAGTGATAATTGACGGAGCCATCAACCTTCCAATAGTTGAAGGGATAGTAAGGCGGATTGATAATTCGTAGAGTATAATAGCTCGAATCACCCGGATACAGGTACACGTTAAAGTCGTACCAGCTTCCGCCTGCAGCCTGCCACCAATCGGAATCATACTGACGGAAGTAGACCTTGAGATTGAGCCAGTTGACATGATCGATGATGCGGGTGCCGCTATTATAGAAGTAGCCTTTGATGATGAGGTGTCCTCCATCATAGTATACTGCGGTCGTGCACCATTCCAGATGAGGAGCCGCCAGCGCACTGGCCGTACAGCTTACAAGGGTCAGAACAATCACAACCAGGCAAATGATTCCTTTGAGTTTCTTCCAATACACAATACCATCTCCGCTCATTCATCATTGGGCTCTACTATAATGTATTAGCTGGTAAACAGCGGTGTGACCAACAGGAGCAGACCATCAAAAAAATAATCTTTATGGCTAAAATCCGGCGTAAGGCTGGAACTCTTTGACCTGCCGGTGCATAAGGTATCTCACAATTCATCCGGCAGTCAGGAAAACAGTTCGGATTATCTGAGCGTGTGGGAAGGTGCCTGACCGTTGCATGAAAATAAATGAAATGCAGCAGGGGGGGATGGGAGCATGTGGGGGAAAAAAGTCTTACTGGCCGTTATCACTGTTTTCCTGGTGGTGCTATTGACAACGCCGGTCCTTGCGGCGGCGCAACTTACCGGCAGCGGAGCGGGCACTTTGCTTGAGTCAGGATCAGCCGGACAGCCTTTCGCCACTTTTACCGGCAGTGGGTTTTTCATTGCGCCCGATGTAGTGGTCACCAGCCAGCATGTTATTCGCCAGGCCAGCAGAATTGAAATCATCTATAATAACGAAATTCAACTGGCCGCTGAAGTGCTGGCCAGTGATGAAGCGACCGATTTGGCCCTGCTCAAGGTCCATGGCTTGGAAAATGTCGTTACTCCGTTGACCTTAGCTAATGCAAACACGGTACGCCAAGGCAGCCGTGTCTATGCTGTGGGGTTTCCTTTGCCGCTCATCATGGGAATGCAGGCTAAACTGAGTGAAGGCATTATTAGCAGCATGTCCGGTTTGCAGGGTGATCTAAAAATGATTCAAATCAGCACTCCGCTTCAGCCTGGCAACAGCGGTGGTCCGCTGCTGAATGAACGGGCGGAAGTGGTCGGTGTTGTTGCCGGCGGCCTGAATGCCGCCGCCCTGCTGCAAGAAGGCATTATGCCCCAAAATGTGAATTATGCGGTAAAGATCAACAATATCTATAACCTGGCTGCTTTTTGCGGGTTGGAGGTAACCCAGGGTCAGGCGGAGGGGGGCACAGCCATGAGTGCGCCCGATGTGATGGATGTTGCCCGGCAAGCGGTTGTGTTTATTATGGTTCTTAAATAATTTTAGGTGGTTTAATGAACAGGCTGATTAAGAACTCGCCTGGCAGTACGGTCTCCTAAAGCTTTGCGTGCAGGACAGGGACGCAAAGCTTTAGCGGCACGGCTGGCTATGCTGGTTTTTAAGCAGTCTGTTTTTATTTTTCCTTGCTTGGCTTACTGCGCTGATTTTTTAAAAAAAGGACTTGAAAAATGAGTGCAAAAGGCCTACAATGTACTTGAGTATTTGAATATATATTCAAATACTCAAGTACATTGTAGG
>CAMJML010000023.1 GCA_946407015.1 uncultured Selenomonadales bacterium
GAGCAGAGGACTGAAAATCCTCGTGTCGGCAGTTCGATTCTGCCCTGAGGCACCACTTTATCAAAATCCTTGCAAACCTGTAAGGTTTTTAATTTTTCTTCATGATCCACTAGCTCAGTTGGTAGAGCACCTGACTTTTAATCAGGGTGTCGATGGTTCGAGTCCATCGTGGATCACCATTTGTGGCCCGTTGGTCAAGCGGTTAAGACACCGCCCTTTCACGGCGGTATCGGGGGTTCGATTCCCCCACGGGTCACCATTTAGCTGTTAGCTGTTGGACATTGGCTGTTGGATTCTAAAACAGCGCAGTCTAACGATAAATAAGACAAGATGTTAGGTGGAGGTCCAAAATCAAAAGTCTAACATCCAAAGTCCAAACGGGTGATTAGCTCAGCTGGGAGAGCGCCTGCCTTACAAGCAGGATGTCGGCAGTTCGATCCTGTCATCGCCCACCAAACAACAATACCGGTAATTTGAGCCTTGCTCGGATTGCCGTTTTTTATTGCCTGAGAGCCAGCTTGCCGAGGTGTCTTTTTTCTCAGGGGAGAAAGAAATTAAATATTTTGAAAATTACCTGTTGCATAATTTTAACAGATATTCTATACTTAACTTAAGCAATAACAACTGAATGATGGGTGCGGCCGCTTCAGATTGGCAAGCAACGCTTGCTTTGTGACTGGAATGACTGCCAGGGATCAAGAGGACATGAAAGATCCCCATAGAGACTGAAGGAGTAAATCCTTTAGTTTTCTATGGGGATTTTTGTTTGCCTAAAAGGGGGAAAACGGGGTGGAGAGAACACAGGTTGTCATTATTGGCGGTGGCTGTACCGGGACAGGGATCCTCAGGGATTTGGCCCTGCGGGGAGTACCGGCGGTTTTGTTTGAGAAGAAGGATTTGGCTTTTGGCGCTACCGGAAGGTGTCATGGCTTGCTGCATAGTGGTGCCCGCTATGCTGTCAAGGATGCGGAAGCGGCCAGGGAGTGCATGGAGGAAAACCAGATTTTAAAAAAAATAGCGCCAAGCTGTATTGAGGACACGGGCGGGATGTTTGTACACCTGCAGCAGGATGACGCGGAATATGTCAAGCTGTTTGTCAGCGGCTGCCGGCAGGCCGGAATTCCGCTGGAGGAATTGTCGCCTGCGGAGGTTCATGTCCGTGAACCCCATGTGACCACTCGGATTACCCGGGCTTACACTGTTCCGGATGCCCATATTGATGTGTTTCAGCTTACGGCGGTGAATGCTCAGGATGCTATTGAGCATGGAGCGTCTGTCCGGACTTATACCGAAATCATCGGAATTGACGTGAAAAACAAGCGGGTGACAGGGGTTCGGTACCGGAATTGCCTGACCGGTGAGACGGGGGCAATGGCGTGCGAAATTGTGGTCAATGCGGCCGGGCCCTGGGGAGCCGTGGTCGCCGCCCAGGTGGGAATCGAGGTTAATTTAATCTGCAACCGCGGCAGTCTGGTCATTTTTAACCAACGCCTGACCCGGGGAATTGTCAATCGCCTAAAGGTCCCCGGGGATTGTGATCTGATTGTGCCAGGCGGGCCGGTATCGATACTGGGAACGACCTCAATCAATGTGGCCCATCCTGACGATATGACGATCAACCCTGGTGAAATCGAGTATATGCTGGATTTGGCTGCGGCTGCGTTTCCTCATTTACGTGAAGCCAGAATGATCCGGGCGTTTGCCGGGGTACGTCCCTTGTGCAGTCCAAAAGCGGCCGCAGCGGGCGGCGGCCGGGAAATAAGCCGGAATTTTGTTTTACTGGATCACCGCCGGGAAGATGACCTGGAAGGTTTTATCTCCATTTTGGGCGGGAAGTTGACCACTTACCGCCTAATGGCCCAGGTAACCAGTGATCTGGTATGCAGTAAGCTGGGGGTTGACCGGGAGTGTGAGACGCATAAACGGATTTTGCGGCCATCGGCGTCAGCGGCAAGTATCCGGGAAGCGGAAAAGTACCTGCCGTTGCCGGCGGCGCAAAAAGCCTCCCACCGCTTAGGGAATTACTTGCCCTTGCTGCTGGAAAAAATCAAACAAAACCGCCTGCAGGCCGAAATTCTTTGTGAATGTGAATTTGTCACCCGGGGCGAGCTGGAGCTGGCGGTGGCAGGAACCATTACCGTACCGGCGCAGACCGTTGGTGATATTGGCCGGCGTACGCGACTGGGATTTGGCACTTGCCAGGGAGGTTTCTGTGCTTATAAAGCCATGATTGCGGTCTATGAACAAGGCGTTTGGAGTGCGGCGCAGGCAAAAAATGAGCTGACTCACTACCTGGGCGAAAGATGGAAGGGGCAACAGTCCGTTCCGGCCGGCAAACAAACCCGGCAATTGGCACTTAGCCGGCAGTTGTATGCAGAAATGCTCAGCTAAGCCGCTTGTAATCACACCAAAACGATTTAAAGGAGGGATGGCATGGAAAATTAAGGTAATTTTAAATTCATTATGACTAAATCAAAAGGAGATGCAAAGCTGATGAAAGAATTGTATAATCCAAACCTGTTTCCCCTCTGGGAAGGCATTAACAGTGAGGACTATGTGGTGGCCACCTATTTTGTTGCCGGCGGGGCGCAGGCCGACTTGGTTGCAAAGTCGGCTGCCCTGGCCATTGAGCAATCATCCGGGTCCTGGTTTGCCGTGCCGGGGGAAACCGAAGCCGTCCGGGCCAGAAGTGCGGCCAAAATTATTGGGATTTACAGTGTCCCCAATTACGAATTAATTGCCCAACTGCCCAAAGACCAGCCGCGGTATTATATCTTGCGCTGCGCTTTCCCCTGGATTAACTTTTACGACAATATCCCGCTAATGCTGTCTTCGGTAATCGGGAATATTTCATCCATGCCTAATTTGAAGCTGGTTGACCTGGAATTTCCGGAAAGTTATTTGAAACAGTTCAAAGGCCCGAAATTTGGGATTGCCGGTCTCAGAAAGCTGATGAACATTCCGGAAAGGCCGATTGTCAATAATATGATCAAACCCTGCACCGGGATCACGCCGGATGAAGGCGCTGAACTTTTTTACCAGGCTGCCGCCGGTGGTACCGACTGGATTAAGGATGATGAGCTGATCGCCGGCAGTCCGGCATTTTCACCACTGGAAGCAAGAGTCAAGGCTTATATGGCGGCCGCCAAGCGGGCGGATCAGGAAAAGGGAGAAATGACGCTGTTTACGGTTAATATTACCGATGAGGTTGTCCGCCTGCGGGATAACGCTTACCGGGCGGTCGAGGCCGGAGCCAATGCCCTGATGGTCAATGTCTTCGGGGTTGGTTATTCAGGCCTGCGGATGCTGGCCGAAGATCCCAATATCCAGGTGCCCATTTGTGTGCATACCTGCTATGGGGGTGCCCAAACCGTCGCGCCCAATCAAGGTATGAGCACGGAAGTCGCCCAAAAGCTGATCCGGTTGTGCGGTGGTGACATGTCGCTGAATGTGGCGCCGTCAGCAAAATTCAACGCGCTCAAGGAAAAATTTGTCCGGACCTGGCAAATTGGCTATTCCGGCATGCATCATATCAAACAAACGTTTACGCATATCGGCGGCGGGGTTACGCCAGGCATGGTGCCTTACTTAATGGAGAATCTCGGCAAGGATATTATCATCGGGGTTGGCGCCGGGATTCACGGGCACCCAATGGGGCCAAAGGCCGGAGCCATTGCCTTTAGACAAAGCATTGACGCTATTATGAAGGGGGTAGCAATCACCGAGGCTGCCGCTAATCATCCCGAACTGGCTGCTGCCCTTAAAACCTGGGGGATATACGGAGTCGACGATTATAACAAGCTGTATGATATTGAGTCCTGACGGATAATTTACTGAACGGATTATCGCAAATTTGCTATCTGTACGCCGCTGTTCATGCATTGCTGTCGTATGAGCAGCGGGCCGGTGCGGATAGGATCGGTTGTCAGGCTGTGAGGAGCAGTTTGGCTGGAGATGTTTTTGGAAAATGAGCGGGAGGAATGAAGGATGGAAAAGAACTATGTACTGGCGTTAGATGCGGGGACTACCGGGGTGCGGGCCATTATTTTCAATAAGAGCGGGCAGCCGGTCAGTGAGGCCGCACAGGAGTTTACGCAAATCTTTCCCATGCCGGGGTGGGTCGAACATAATGCGGCAGAAATCCTGGAATCCCAGATTGCCGTTGCGCGTCAGGCTATTCACAAAGCCCAGATATCCCCGGAGGAAATCAGGGCTATTGGTGTTACCAACCAGCGGGAAAGCTCTGTCTTATGGGATAAAGCCAGTGGCAAGCCGATTTATAACGCGATTTGCTGGCAGTCGCGCCAAACGGCCGACATTGTAGAAAAATGGGTGGCAGCCGGTCTGGCTGCTGAAATCAGGCAAAAAACCGGGCTAGTCATTGATGCGTATTTCTCGGCCTCTAAAATCCCCTGGATTCTGGACACTGTTCCCGGGGCGCGTGAGCGGGCGGAAGCGGGCGAAATTTTATTCGGAACTATTGATACCTGGCTGATTTGGAATCTTACCGGCGGCAAGAGCCATAAAACCGATTACTCCAATGCATCCCGGACCATGATTTATAACATTATGGAGATGAAATGGGACGAGGAGCTGTGCCGGAAAATGGAGATTCCGATGGCTATCCTGCCGGAGGTTACTGATTCCAACGGCGATTTTGGCAGTACCAAAGCTACTTTATTCGGCTCGGAAATTCCGATCAGAGGCGTAGCCGGAGATCAGCAGGCCGCCTTATTTGGGCAAGCCTGCTTTGAACCGGGAATGGCCAAAAATACTTTTGGCACGGCAGGCGTTTATGTGATGAATACCGGCGATCAGCCTGTATTTAAGGAGGGCTTAACCACGACTATTGCCTGGGGGCTGGACGGCAAAATCAGCTATGCCCTGGAAGGAGTTATTTTCATTTCCGGCGCTACCATTCAATGGCTGCGGGATGAAGCGAAAATTATTTATACGGCCGCCGATACCGAGTGGTATGGTTTCATGGTTCCCGATACTGGCGGCGTTTATCTGGTGCCGGCTTTTGTCGGGTTATGCGCCCCTTACTGGGATATGTATGCGCGCGGGATGATTATCGGCATTACCAGAGGGACAACAAGAAATCACATTATCCGGGCCGGCCTGGAGGCATTGGCTTACCAGACCAAGGATATTATCAATGCCGTTATCAGAGATGGCAGCATTGCGGTATCCGAATTGCGGGTGGACGGCGGGGCGGTGAAAAACAGTCTGCTGTGCCAATTTCAGTCTGATATCTTAGGCATTCCGGTCATTCGTCCGAAAATTACCGAAATGACGGCTTTAGGAGCCGCGTATCTGGCCGGACTGGGCAGCGGCTTATGGCAAAATACCGCTGAAATTGCCGCGCAATGGGCGGTTGACCGGGAATTTCAGCCGGATATGAGTGCACAATACCGGGATAACTTGTATCATGGCTGGCAGGAAGCGGTGAAACTGACCAGAGGCTGGGCAACAAAAGTAGCTATGCAATAGTGTAACCTTATCGGCCCCATTGAACAGGGAATTGACTGGCTGTTATTATTAGAATATTTTAAAAATACTGGAATTTAATGATAGGCACAGTCAATTCCCACCAAAGAGCATGGGTACATCGTGAGATAAGTCAGGTGATGAACATTGGCCAAAGAAAAGATAGCGGTGGTGATCATTGGCGGCGGTTTGGCGGGCTTGATGGCAGCCGCTGCGGCTGTACGGCAGGGTGCCAGGGTTACGGTGGTGACCAGCGGTCCGGGGACAGTCGCCATGGGGGGAGGCGGCGTGAGTTTCAGGGAACTGGATGCGGAACAGGCTGATTTACAGGCGGCTGTCGAACTATTTACTGATATGATGGCTGCTGCCGGGTGCCGATACCAGGGCGAAATTACGGCCAGCCGCCTGATTCCAAACGCATTAGGCGGTTTCCGGCAGGTATCCCTGGCACCTGCGGCTGTGTGGGCGGCCGGTGTGGAAGATCACCAAGAAGTTTGCATTGCCGGCTGGCGTGGCTGGAGCGGTTTTAATGCCCAACTGACTGCTGAACTGCTGAATCAAACGGCCGCCAACAGCGGCTTGCGGGTTACCTATCGTGCCGCCGTGCTAGAACCGGCTGACTGGATAAACGGGGAATTCAATGCCCTGTCGATCGCCCTGCAGTTGAATGACGCAGAGCAGCGTAAAAAACTGGCCGCCTTATTGCGGCCGCTGCTAAAGGGCAGCCAGCTATTGCTGCTGCCGTTTCTTCTCGGGACGACTACCGGCGATCAGGAACTGGAAGAGTTTGCCGCTGCTGTTGGCTGCCCTGTCGGCGAAATGGCTCATATGGCTCCGGCGGCAAGCGGGCTTAGGATATACGGGCGGTTACAAAAATATTTACAACGCTGCGGGGTGGAATTCCGTACCGCTTATCCGGCCAGGCTGTTGCATTTTCGTAGGAATTGCTGCCAGGCTGTTGTGCTGGATACACCGGGCAGGCCCTGTGTGGTAAAAGCCGACCGGTTTATTGTGGCCACCGGAACAATCAATTCACACAGGCTAATCCTGGAAAGCCTTTCAGGCAGGCAGGAGGTGGCGGAGACGGTGGCCGTCAATGAATGCCAGCAGCTTCTTGACCGGGAAAGTCGGCCTGTCGCCGGCAATCTGTATGCCGCCGGCAGCCTGGTCGCGGGCGGCCAGGGTTACAACGGCAATGCCTTTGCCTTGCTGTCCGGTTATAAGGCCGGCCGGGCTGCTGCGAAAGGGGATGAGCTTTAATGACGCAAAATATTCTCGATCTTGATGGCTGCATCAAATGTTCCTATTGCAATACTGTCTGTCCGTTGTTAACAGTGCGGCCAGATTATCCGGGACCGAAAAAACTGGGATCAGATATGGAGCGGTTTCGCCGGGAAGGGCTTGCGGGAGATTCAGACTGGCTGGACTATTGCCTGGGCTGCGGGCAGTGTGAGTTGGCCTGTCCCAACCAGGTTGGCATTGCCGAAAATATTGCCGCGGCCCAAAGAAACCGCAAAAAGACCGGAATCAAAAGAATCCGTGATTACTTTCTGGCCCGGCCGGCTTTACTGGGAAAGATCGGCACAATGGCCGCTCCTGTCAGCAACTGGGCACTGCAATTGGCCGGGCCGTTTCTGGCTCTTGGCGGAATGAGCAGCCACAGGCAGCTGCCGGCTTATAAAATCAGCCGTTTGGTCACTGTCGGATTGAATCAGTCTGAAACACATAGCAGGCAGGTGGTCTTTTTTCCAGGCTGCTCGATCCGCTATAACGATCCGGAAATAGGCGAGGCTGCGATCCGGGTACTGGAAAAAGCGGGCTGCCGGGTAACTGTAGCCGATGGCGGCTGCTGTGGACTGCCGGCTGCCGGTGATGAGGCTGAAGCCCTGGCTGCGGCCAGAAGCAACCTGCAAGTTCTGGCTGCGTGGGTCAGGCAAGGCTATCAGGTGATTACGGCCTGCACCAGCTGCGGTTATACCTTTAAGACGCGGTATCCCGGCCTGTTTGACCAGGATGATCCCTGGAGGCCGGTAGCCATTCAGGTGGCGGCGCAGGCCTATGACCTTGGTGAAATACTGACTGAGCTTTACGAAGCAGGCAGTCTGGAAATACCGGCTGAAACAACTGGACAGCGGCTGGCTTACCATACCTCCTGCCATTTGCGGGCGCAAGGGATCGGCAGGCCCTGGCTGAATTTGCTGCAGGGCATTGAAGGGGTGCAACTGGCCGCGCTTGATGAGCGGTGCTGCGGCATGTCCGGCACTTATGGGTTCAAACAGGAGAAGTATGCCATTTCCATGGCAATTGGCCAGCCGCTGTTTCAGGAGCTCAGACAATGCCAGCCTGAGCAGGTGCTTACCGAATGTGCTACCTGCCGGATGCAAATCCGGCAGGGCACCGGATATTCCGTGCGGCATCCTGTGGAGATCTTCGCCCGGATATTGGGCTGCTAGCGAAGTGAAATAACAAACAGGAGGACCTTCATGCGGGAGGCGAAAAATACGGAGATTAAACTGGTCGTGTTTGATCTTGATGATACCTTGCTGGACAGCCGGCAAGGCATATCGGCCAGAACCAGCGCGGCCATCCGGCAGGTTGCCCAAAAAGGCATTGCTATCATGCTGGCAACCGGACGGATGTATGCTTCGACAGTGAAATTTGCCCAGTACCTGGAGCTGGCCGTACCTTTGATTACCTATAACGGAGCGATGGTGAAAGCGTTTCCCTCCGGTGAATTGCTGTTCCATCAACCCATCGATCCGGAAGCTGCCGCCCAGGTGCTGGCATTATGCCGTGAACAGCGGTGGCATATTCAAACTTATATTGATGATGTTTTGTATGTCCGTGAAATCAACCGGTATGCCAGTCTGTATGCCCGGATTACCGACACCGAGCCGGTGGCTGTCGGGGATCGGTTGTATGCGTTACAAGCAGCGCCGACCAAAATGCTAGTGATCGCTGAACCTGACACCGTCCAGCAAATCAAAGCCTATTTGGCAGCTCGGCTAGGCAATCGGCTGTACATCGCCGAGTCCAAACCCAACTTTCTGGAAATTACCCATCCGTCGGTACATAAAGGGGCGGCGCTGCGCTGGATGGCTGAGCAACTGAAGATAGACCGGCATCACATTATGGCTTTTGGGAATGGCGGAAATGATATTGAAATGCTGCGTTATGCCGGCTGGGGAATTGCGGTGGGCAACTCGCCGGCGGAAGTTAAAAAAGCCGCGCGGCTGGTAACCGATAGCCATGATGAAGACGGGGTGGCAAAAATTCTGGAAAAAGTAAATCTTCATTTTGATTAATTGGCCGCTGTTCGGCAGGATTATTGGCTAGCCATGTGAAATTTATGCCAATATACATTATTTTCCACAAGGAGAAAAAAGATGATGCCGCCTGCAGAGCAAATGGTTCTGGCCTTGCAGCAATGCCCGATCGTAGTATCGCTTCAGAATAGTGAGCATATGGCGTTGGCCATTGCCAGCAAAGCCAAAGTGATTATGGTTTCCTCGGGTGATATTTTCAATATTGTTCCGATGTGCCAGGAATTACGTAAACATCATAAAATTGTCCTGGCCCATACCGATTTAATCGGCGGAATGGGAAAAGACAAGGTGGCGGTCCGGTATTTAAAAGAACGGGCCGGTGTCGACGGCATTGTAACTCCCAATGGACAGCTGATTGTCGCTGCGCATAAAGAAGGGCTGATTACGGCGCAGCGGGTCTTTGCCCATGATACACCGTCCATTGCCAGCGGGATCAATGCGCTGAAACAGTCCAAACCTGACTTTATTGAAATTATGCCGGGGATAGCCGTCCTTAAAGTGGCCGAATTGATTAAACGGCGTTTCTCCCAACCCATTATTGCGGCCGGCTTGATCCGGACGCCTCAAGACGTCAGGCAGGTTCTTAAGGCCGGGGCTATAGCTGCCGATACCAGCAGCCGGCAGCTATGGAGCTATCCGGAAACCGAAGTGATTGAAACAAGAAACTCTGGCTAAGAAACTTAGCCAGAGTTTCCTCAGCTTGTTGAAAAAGGCTGTTTAAAAACAAGCCTAGCTAGGCGCAAGTTAACTGAATATTAAAAAATGCCGACTAAGGCTGCGGTCCTAATAAGGTTACCCGAATGGCTCAATTTGTCAGCTTTTAGCGAAATACTCAAAATTCTGCACGAAATAGCAGGAATTTTTTGAAAAAATGCAGAATAGCAAAGTTATGTGAAGAGTCAATTCGGGAGGGTTTGCAAGCTATGAAGACAAACGGCACCAGGTTACCTATTATAGTGCAATTATCATCTATGTTCGGTATTGTTGTTATTCTTTTTTTAGCGCTGCTTGGCTATGTGTTATATCAGTTCAATGATGTAGGCGGTATGGCCGGAAACTTAGTTCAACACACCTCAGCGCGTGCGCTGTCACTTAAAGATGGCCACACCGACTTTACCAGGGCATTGCTGGCGATGCGGGGCTTTTTATTTTATCCGGATGGAGCGGCAAGCTATGAAAAAAGTTATCGTGACGAAATTCAGAAAAGCTTAGAGACTGTCAAAAAATATAACGCCACTTCTACCGAAACCGATACCAAAGAAGAAGGGGCAAAACTTGAAAAGCTGATTGCGGATTACGTTGTTTTAGGCGACAGGGTAATTGCCGCTAAAAAAGCCAATGATCCGAATCTGTCGCAAATTACCGGCCAGGGAAGGCAATTGGTGGCCGATATTGATGCGCAATTTTTAAAGCTGAATAAAATCCAAGGGGATTACCTGAATAACAAAAGCAACTTTGTTGTTTCACACAGCAAGGCCCAGGTCAATATTGGCTTTATCGCCAGTGTTGCTATTTTGATATTAAATATTGTGCTTGTGTATTTTTACAGCCGCGGTCTGGCTAAGCGTTTGAATAATATCAGCCGGGAATTGTCCGAAGTGGGCAAGCTCAATCTGACAGGGCAGGATCTTCATCCAACCCGCAATGATGAGATCGGCGATATGGGCACCGTCATTATTGAAATGCGCAAAGCGCTGAAGACGTTTGTCAATCAATTACATACTACCGGCCAAATGCTGGCCTCAGCCGGTGAAGAGCTGAGCGCCACCGTGGATGAGCATCTAAAAGCTGTGCAAACGGTAGCCAGCAGTGTGGAAACCATCGCTGCCGGCGCGAACCAAAACAATGATAATATCAGCAGCATTTCGGCGACCCTTCAGCAAATTTCGGCCGGTACCCAGCAAATCAGTGCAACAGCCGGAACGGTCAATGCGCAGACCTTTGACGCGGTCAAGGAAGCCGACCAGGGCATGAATATGCTGACTGCTGTTGTAGGCCAAAATGAACAAATTGCATCCGCTATGCAGGAAATCACCGATGTTACGGCTAAACTGGCCCGCGGTTCGGAAGATATTAAAGGGATTGTGGATGTGATCAACGATATTGCCGGCCAAACCAATCTGCTGGCTTTAAATGCGGCAATTGAGGCTGCGCGAGCCGGAGAAGCCGGCCGCGGATTTGCGGTTGTGGCTGAGGAAGTCAGAAAGTTAGCCGAGCAAAGTGCAAATGCCACCAAAGACATCGCCGAAATTATCAGTACTATGGGGAATGAGATTACGTTTGCGGTGTCTACAGTGGAAAAAGCCAATACTGAGGTCGGCAAAGGAAAAACGTCCGCAACCAATACACAAAAAGGCTTTGAAGCGATTATTGCAACCTTGGGCACGGTGAAAACCGGTATTGAACAAATTGCCGTAGCGATTGACGAAACAGCCAAGGGAACTCAGGCTATGGTAGCCAGTGTGCAGAATATCAGCGCCATTGCCGAAGAAACATCCGGCAATGCCGAAACGGTAGCCGCAACGGTGGAAGAACAATCCGCCAGCATGCACGAAATTAGCAGCAATGCGGAATCCTTGGCCAAACTGGCCACCGAATTGAATCATATTGTGAAGCAATTTAAAGTTTAAGGTCTGACAGACCATGATAAAGCTCCTCCGGAAACGGAGGAGCTTTTGATCTAACAGCGGTGTGGATTTTTCTTAGAAGAAGCCGCTTTACGAGCGTTCGCAGGAAGCTTGATCCCGATATTTCCGTTCAATAAGGAACTTACCGCCGTAAAAGTGTATACAATATCGTAGGCGGAGGGGTGTAGCGATGTTTTTTAATTTTAACCGCAATACGTTATTGTTTTGGGCCATATTTTTGGATATAGCGGCAGATTGTGTGGATTTCTGTGTCGCATTTGACGGCCATTGCGAGCATTGCAAAAGTGAAAAACGTTTAAAGAGACAAAAAAAGAATAGGCTGGAGCAGTTGGAACAGCGCAGCCAGGAGTTGGAAGCTGAAGTTGAGCTGTTAAAGCGCAAGCTGTCAGAGCTCACCAAGGATCAGAAAACTCCGTAAGCGTCACAACCTTCCGCTCAGGCAATGACAATCCGCACCTCTTAAGGCTGCGGATTATTTTTATGGCTGCAATATTCACAGCGGCTTTCAACACGGCGCATGATTTCGCCCATCAGGGTGTCTTGATGAACGAGATGGGCTAGAATTACCCGGATTTCCTCAGCCGATTTTTTATTCACATGATAATCTTGCTCAGCCATTAAACGGTCTTTTTCGGCCTGGCGGTTTTGACTCATCATGACGACCGGACCGGTATAAGCGGCTTGAAAACTAAGGACTAAATTCAATAGGATAAAGGGGTAAGGATCCCAGGCTTTTAAAAAGTCGGGGTTGATACTATTCATATAGACCAGATAAAAATTGGAAGCCATCCAAATGATAATGATCAGGCTTTGATAAATAATAAACGGCCAGCTGCCGACAACTTTTGCAACCCGGTCGGCAATCCGCTGGCCGGGCGTTAATCCATTGCGGAATTCTTGATTGATGTTATGGATGACATTGGTCCGGACTTTATACCGGGCAGCCGGTCCCTGGAAGTTCATAGCGTACTCTCCTTATGGCAGTCTTGTAATTCTATTGTATTAACTTAAGTAAAAAAACATGTTATTCATAAAGTGTTTAATTCTTAGCAATAATATGGAATAATTGTAAGTCTTGCAGCATAAATTACTATTTTGTCGTCAAAAATATAGAATGTAGTTACAGATAACTACAAATATTTCAACTGTAAGGGTGTATGCTTGTGGTAGAGTACCTAGGAGGGGATGGCTTGGAACCGTTAATTGTGAAACAAAAAATTATAGACTTGTCGATGCAGTTAAAACAAACAGAAATTGATTCAGATAAAAGGGAAAAGCTGATGAGTGAACTGGTGGAACTGTGCGAGTGCTATTTTGAAATGTATAACCAATTGAAAGTTGTACCCAAATTAGTAATTTAATCGTTCGCGAAATTCAATCCTTTCGACAAAGTCGAAAGGATTTTTTCTGTCTGATAGATAATTATGTAATAAATAATGTATTGAGTGAGGTTGCTATGGATAAAAATAGAGATATTCAACCTATAGGGCCAATCGCGAATATACTAAGAGTTAAACCATTAGGGAAAGTAACCGTATTTAAACGTCCAGAATATTTACCGAACCATAAACGCAAACGTGAAATGGGCAAACAGGACAAAGAAGCCGAAACACCGGGTGATGAAAGGGTCAATCACGCTCATGAAAGTGCAGAGGGTGTGGGCAGCCGTGTGGATTTTAAGGTTTAACGGTGTTTGTCTTTTTTCTAAGGAGCGAGGATTACTGAAAGGGGATGTGTGTGATGAGTAAAGTAGCTCAATGGCTGCAGGAACTAAAGCTTTCCGAAGATCAATTGCAGGAATTGATCCTGGTATTAAAACCGGTTGTCGAGGCTCATGACAACAAAGCGCCGTATGATCTTGTCGAAGCTGCGCTGAAGGAGCAGGGACTGACCAAGGCAGATGCTCAAAAATTGTTGGCCGTATTCTATGGAAAAGGCGTTTATCTGGAAAGTTTTCATTCCTGGGATTATAAACCCTTTGCCTTGATCAACTATATCAAGCATCTGGAAAATTAAAAAACCGGGCTCATAAGCCCGGTTTTTTAATTTTGAGGGGATAGAATGAATGGCCGGTTACTTTTTGACAAAAGCCCGGGCCCGTTGCTGCAACTCGATTTCTTCAGGGGTTGTTGCCTCAATCACCAGTCCGTGCGGGCAAGGCTGACCGTTTTCGTCCACGTGGATAAAGGTGAGAAACCCGTCCACGACAAACTCATTGGTATGCCCTAAGTTGACTTTAACATAAGATACTAAACTGGTTCGGCCGGCATAGACCACTTTGCTTTCGTAGCGAAGCAAGCTGCCCTTTTTAACCGGACGGGTAAATACCATCCCATGGATGTTGAGGCAAACGGTGCTTTGGGTTGAGGTGAGGCTGGATGCGGCGACAAAGCCGGCCTCAACGACCCATTCCGCTCCGCGGCCGGCATACAGTGTTCCGTGGTGATTGAGATCAGCACCTTTAACCAGATGATGAATGATATAGGGTTGAATCTTCATACGGATGACTCCTTATGGTTGAAAAGAAGGAGGGGATAAGACTCTAATTTCAACCTTTGTATTTTGTATACATTTCTTTTTTTATCATAGTATGCCAGAGAAGCCGTTGTCAAATGAGCATAAACCAGGGATTGGGAGCTATTTCGCTAAATTTGCTAATATTCAGATTATAACGAACGATTTGGTCAAACAAAAAAAAAACCAGGTTTTGAAGGACAACTCGATTTTTGTCGAAAGAATGGAGTATAAGCACAAACGCTTGGTTGACCGGAGCGCTTGTCATACCCTATAATAAATTAACGACAAATGGTACCGTTTAACGGGTAATCTTCAATCACTGCCATTGTTGCGGGTGCAACAGCCCTGAGGCAGCAAGCAGTGCCAGATAAACGACATGAAAGTAGAGCAACCATGAAAACTGTCACATTAGCAGAAATGTTGAGCGCTAAAGAAGCACGGAAAGAGCGGCAGGATCAAGTGCGTACGGCTCATGCTTGTCCAATTGTCAGTATTACCATCAATATGCCGGGACCCCGGAAGGCATTACCGGTATTGAGTGAACTGAGGGATTATGCCGTAAGCCGGCTCAAGGAAAAGCTCCAGGTGGTCTATCAGTCTGCCACCGACTCATTTACCGGACCGGAAGCCCTGTTAGCCGTTCACGGGGAAGGGGCCGAGATCAAAAAAGCTGCCGAGCTGATCGAGGAAGAGCAGGCTTTTGGCCGGCTGCTGGATCTGGATGTATTCAGTGCAGCCGGTGAGTTGATTTCCCGTCAATCGCAGGGCAGAAAAAGAAGCTGTCTGGTGTGCAGCCGTCCGGCAGTAGAATGCATGCGGGAACGCAGTCATCAGGAGACCGAGCTGACCGCTGCGGTTCATCGGCTTTTGAACCAATTTCGCGCTTTCAGGACCAGGCATATCAGCCCGGCCGCGGAGCGAATTGGTGCTCTGGCGGTGGAAGCAATGCTGTATGAAGTGACTTCCACTCCGGCACCCGGTTTGGTGGACCGGGTAAACAGCGGGGCCCATCAGGATATGGATTTTTATACCTTTATGGCCAGTTCGGCAGCGTTAAGCACTACGATAGCCCGTTGTGCCCAGGCCGGCTTGAATCATCAGCAGCCGCTGAACGAGCTGCTGCCTGTTTTGCGGTGGATTGGTCTGGAAGGTGAAGCGGCTATGTTTGCGGCGACTAAAGGAGTCAACACGCAAAAGGGACTGCTGTTTTCTCTGGGTATTGCCGCAGCAGCGGCCGGCTATGTCGGCAAAAATAGTTCCCTGGTTACAGAGGAAGCTCTTTTTGCGGCTGTAACTCAAATAGCCGCCGGCTTGGTGAGCAAAGAACTGAAACAAACGGCTCCCGGCAGGACGTTGACCGCGGGCGAGCGACTGTATCAGCAATATGGTGTGACCGGAATCCGCGGTGAGTTGGAGAGCGGGCTGCCAACCGTACAATTTCAGGCATTACCTGCGTTAAGGGCTGCTCTGGCTGACGGACTTACCATGAATGATGCGCTCATTGATACCTTGCTGGTCATTAGTTTGAATATTGATGATACCACTGTCATGAACCGTCATAACCCGTCCAAAATGAAAGAATGGGCTCAGCCTCGTATTCAGCACGCCTTAGCGTTAGGCGGAATGAGAACGTCAGACGGAAGAAGTGCTGTAGCGGCGTTGGATGAAGAATTTATCAAAGCCAATATCAGTCCGGGGGGCGCAGCCGACCTGTTAGCGGTTACCTGGTTTGTTTACCGGATGACACAGCAGCAGGCTGACTTTAAAGGATGTTAGAATAGAAAAGCGTAAAGGGGCGGTTGATGTGCAGTTTAATATCCACCCGATTAATTTGCTGCGGGCCTTATCAATGGCGTTGGAGCTTACGAATGGCGGGCTTTCGCGGCATCACTGGCGTACTGCACTGATTAGCAGCCGCATTGCCGAATTTATTGGTCTGGATGATGTGCAGCAGCAGTCGTTGGTTTATGCGGCTTTGCTGCATGATATCGGTGCTGCCTCCAGTTGGGAAGAAAAAAAGGCATTACATAACTTTCATGTTGATCAAATGGATATTTACAGTCATGCGGAGGCTGGCTATGAGTTGTTGAAGGACTCGCCCCAGCTGGGTATGCTGGCCATACCCATTCGTCATCATCATGATTATTGGGATGGGCGCAGCCCTTCCGGGTTAGCCGGCAAAGACATTCCTTTGGCCAGCCGTATTATTAATCTTGCCGACCGGCTGGAAGTGCTGCTGAAGGATCAGGTTTTTATCTTTGAACAGCGGCCGGATATTCTTTCCGCGATTCGCAAGTTAAGCGGCAGTTATTTTGATCCGGAATTGGTGAAAGTGCTTCATGAATTTGCCAGACAGGAAAGTTTTTGGCTGGACTTGGTCAACCCTCATTATTACCACAATTTTTTCCGCAATATTGATGTGTATGGCTTAATGCGGTTTACTATTGATGATGTGATCAATATTGCTGAAATTTTTGCCACCATCATTGACCGGACCAGTTCATTTACCGCGACTCATTCGCGCAGTGTCTCCATAATGGCTGCCTTTCTGGCCGAAGCAAAAGGCTATAGCTCAGAAGAAGTAAAAGCCATGCGCATTGCCGGTTTATTGCATGATTTAGGCAAGCTGGCCATACCGAATGAGATTTTAGAAAAGCCTGGCAAACTGACCGAGTGGGAGTTTGCTACCATTAAGCAGCATACCTATTATACCTACCGCATCCTGGAACAGATTGACGGGTTTGAACTGATTGCCGAATGGGCTGCTTATCACCATGAGACCCTGGACGGGGCCGGGTATCCATTCCGGATTGGGGAAAGCTCCCTGCGGCTGGGATCGCGCATTGTGGCTGTAGCCGATGTGTTTGTTGCCCTGACAGAGAACCGGCCTTATCGTATTCCGATGTCACCAGACAAGGTGGAGAAGGTCATGCGCGGCATGGTGGCCAACCGGAAACTGGACGGCAGCATTGTGGCCGATCTGTTTAGCCATTACAGTAATGCGTTTGATTTGATGCAGGTCACGCAGTTGAATAAACCGGCTGCTCAAAAAAATAAGCAATACGGATAAAAAGACTTGGCAAAGCCAAGTCTTTTTATTATAAAGTTAATCATTGCCACAAATCATCCATAAAGCCCTTAAGCCGATAGCCGGTATAGCCTGCGGTACCTTCAGGCAAAATTCGTCATAGGATATGACATAAAGGCTTATTTGGCCCAAGAGAAAATCACAAAAGAGGGGCTGGATTTATGGATAGTTTCAGCGATATCCGGATGCCGCTTATCGGTGACAAGTTTCCGGAAATCACGGTCAAAACGACTCAGGGTATGTTGACCTTGCCGCAGGATTGCGAAGGGCGCTGGTTTGTTCTATTCAGTCATCCGGCTGACTTTACGCCGGTCTGCACCACCGAATTTGTTGCGTTTGCTCAATGCCATGAGGAGTTTAGGCGGCTCAATACCGACTTAATCGGCTTATCGGTGGATCAGGTCTTCGCTCATTTGAAATGGATTGAGTGGATTCATAACCATCTGGATACGTCGGTCAAGTTCCCGGTGATTGCCGATGACCGTGGCTTGATCGCCAAAAAGCTGGGCATGATTCATCCCAATAAAGCCAGCAATACCGTCCGCTCGGTTTTTGTTGTGGATGATAAGGCCATTGTCAGAGCTATCATCTATTATCCGCAGGAAGTTGGCCGGAATATGCGGGAGATTCTGCGGCTGCTGAAGGCTTTACAGATAACCGATGCATACGGGGTGTCCACTCCGGCCAATTGGCCGCACAATGGCCTGATTGATGACGCGGTCATTTTACCGCCTGCGGCTACCGAAAAGCAAGCCAAGGAACGGGTTCGGCAAATCGAAGCAGGGAACCTGGAAGGGTTTGACTGGTGGTTTTGCCATAAGAAGTTGGAGTCTTGCCGCAAATAATGCCAGGGCAGGAGGCCGGCTTCATTCTGCTGCCCGGAAAGTACACTCGGTTTTTGTTCTAAAATCAACCTGGAGTGAAGGGATATTTTAAATTATTTAAACGCTTCAAAGGGGCAATTTTTTGGCCATCGTGCTTGCAGTTTTGGCGTTTTATGGTAATGTATAGATATTGTAGCATGCGGTTGTATAGATGAAACGATTTTTGCAGAGGGGGATTTAAGGTGGCACAGCGATTTAGCAGCCTGGTAGATGTCCAAAAGATCCAGCAACTGCTGGATAGGCTCTATGAAGCTACCGGAATTCCGTCCGGAATTATTGATATCGATTCCAATATTTTATCGGCAACCGGCTGGCAGGACATTTGTACCAAGTTCCATCGGGTTTGTGATCAAACCAGGCAGAATTGCATCGAAAGTGATCAGATGATTGCGGAACATTTGCAGGATGGGCATCCTTATTTCGGTTATACCTGCAAAAACGGTTTGCTGGAATATGCCTGTCCGATTATCATTGAGGGAAAACACTTGGCAACGCTGGTGATAGGCCAGTTTTTTACCACACCGCCTGATGAAGCTTTTTTTCGCGAGCAAGCTCTTCGTTATGGCTTTAATGAAGCGGAATATCTCAAGGCGTTACGAACTGTCCCTATCTTTAGCCAGAGCAAGTTGTCCTTTATCCTCAACTTTTTTGTCACCTTAGCTGATTTATTAAGTTGCTCAGGTGCCCATAGTTTAAAACATTTGAAAGCGGCTAATTTTTTGCATCAAATTTTAGATGCCATTCCCAGTCCGATTTTTTATAAAAATGTTCAAGGCCAATATATTGGCTGTAATAAAGCCTTTGCCGAATTTAACGGCAAAGAGCGGGACGAATTGATCGGCAGGTCGGTTTATGAAGTTTTTCCCTCTCTTGCGGCTAAGAAATATCAGGCCATGGATC
Organism: uncultured Selenomonadales bacterium; assembly: GCA_946407015.1. GTDB lineage: Bacteria > Bacillota > Negativicutes > DSM-1736 > Dendrosporobacteraceae > CAMJML01. The sequence continues at coordinate 18,854 of CAMJML010000023.1, forward strand.
AGGAGCTGCTTCAACAGGAGTCGGTCCAGGTTTACGAATACCGGACAACAAGTGCCAATGGGCAGCAGCGTGATGTGCTGTTTCACAAAGCGCCGTTCCGCGATATTGACGGAACGCTGGCCGGACTGGTTGGGGTGATTACCGATATTTCGGAACGCAAACAAATGGAAATGGCCTTAAGGCAGAGTGAGGCCAAATACCGGGCGTTATTTGATCATATGCTGAATGGCTTTGTTTATTTTGAAGCAGTAAAAGCTGAAACCGGACAAATTATCAATTACCGGTTTGTCGAAATCAACGAAGCCTACAGCCATTTAACCGGTTTGAGCCGGCAAGAGCTGCTCAACCGCAAACTGACCGAGACCGTTCTGGCCGAAGAAGTGTGCGGAACCGACTGGATTACCATTTTTAATTCGGTCCTGGAGAACCGGCAGGCCAGGACGTTTGAATTTAGCTCGAATTTATTGCAGAAACATTTTCTGATTTCGCTCTTTACTCCGGATCAAGAGCATGTGGCGGCACTGCTTTGTGATATTACCAAACGCAAGCAAAATGAGGAACGGACTCAGTATTATGCCTATCATGATCCTCTTACCGGTTTGCCTAACCGCCGCTTGTTTGAAGACCGGCTGGCTATGGCCCTGGCCCAATTCAGGCGTAATGGTGAAGGGGGGGCGGTTTTGTTTCTGGATTTGGATAATTTTAAGCCGGTTAATGATACTTATGGCCATGACGCCGGCGATGAACTGCTCAAAAAAGTAGCCTGCCGGATGGAAAATAGCATTCGTGAAAGTGATACGGTTGCCCGGTTAGGCGGAGACGAATTTGTCATTATTTTGCCTGGCGTGAATTCCGCAGAAGAAATTGAGATCATTGCCAACCGGATTTTGGCTGCTTGCCGTGAGCCTATTCCGATTGAGCAGGATGAAGTGGTTGTAACGGCCAGCATCGGAATCAGCCTGTATCCGAAAGACGGCAGTGATATTACGAGCTTGATGCGTAAGGCCGATATGGCCATGTTTGCCTCGAAACGAAATGGACGCAACCGCTTTGCCTTCATTGATCAGGAGGCGCATGCTTGTGAAAGCTGGTAACACCCTGAAAGGATTATTCGATGGATATACAGCACAAACTATTTTATTTTGCGATTGACTTACTGGGGCCGCTGGTGCTTGGCTATTTATGCCGTTATCAGACAACCTTGCAAGCCGCATTTTTTGACAAAATGATTCTGAATAATATTCTGGTCGTCTACCCGGCTTTGTCGATGCTCAGCTTTTGGGTACTGCCCCTGAGAGCGGATTTAATCTGGCTGCCTGTTATGGGTTTAGCGCTGGGCTTGATTCCGGGCGCTATTGCCTATGTGATTGCTCAGCGGAAATATACCAGCGATTTGGATCGCGGCAGCTATGTCATGTCCGCCATTTTGTCTAATCTCGGCACGCTGGGCGGTTTGTGTGTTTTTTTATTGTACGGGGAGACAGGCTATGCTTATCAGCAGCTTGTCGTTTTATTTCAGTACATTTTAATGTTCATGTTTTGTTATCCGCTGGCCCAATATTATTTCCAGCGGTCACAGCAAGGCGCCGCGGTCAAACCGATCTCCATGAAAGCGATTTTGTTCAGCCGCAATCAATTGGCGGTTGTGGGGATATTGACCGGGATGGTCTTGCAGCTGGCCGGTGTCGCCAGGCCGGCGGTGCTGGGGCTCTTCTTTGATCCGCTTGTGCATTTTGGGGCCTGGACAGCCTTGATACCGGTTGGCTATTCGGTTGATTTTGGCAAAATGAAAGAGCAGTACCGGACCATTATTGATTTGATTCCGCTGAAATTTGCGGTGACACCTTTACTGATTTATGGCCTGGCGCGGTTGGTGATGACCGACCCGGTCATGATCAATAGCCTGTTAGTCTTAGCCTGTATGCCGACTGCGGTGAATGCTGTCATAACCTCCAGGATCTATGGGTTGAATATTCACTTGGCTGTTGCCGCTTTCATTGTAACAACCCTGGTTTTTTTAGTAGGCGTTTATCCGGTTCTCTTTTTTAAACTGTCATAAAGGGTAAAGAATAAGAAAGCCGTATGCCTGCGGGGCATACGGCTTTCTTATTCTTTACCGGTATTCGGCCGGCAAGGTTTGCTTCACAAAATGTTCCCAGTCAAGACGCTCAATGCATTGTCCCAGCCGCTCCTTGGACTTACCATGTTGGCGAAAGTAGGTCAGGATGGAACGGATGAGCGGGGCAACTGCGGCCTCGGGGAGATTTTCGGCAGCGATACGGGCTACCTGTGCATGGCGGCCCGCATTACCGCCCACGACCAGGGTGTAACCCTTAGCCGTAGCAAACAGGCCGATATCTTTAACAAATACTTCCGCACAGCAGTTGGGGCAGCCGCTGATACCGATGCGGATTTTGCCGGGTACCGTTTGGTCAAAAAACTCGTGGTCCAGAGCCAGCCCGAGGCTGGAACTGTCCTGCTGGGCCATCGGACAATGCGGTTTGCCCGGACAGATGGCGATTCCCCGGACCGACTGTGTAATAAAAGATTCCGGCTTGGCGCCTAAAGCGGCCAGCGCTTTTTCACCATCGGCAACACTTAGGCCTAACAGGATAATACTATTGCCCGCTATTTTTAGCGTTCCGCCATATTGTTCAGCCAGATCGGCAAGCTTCCGGAGGTCGTCGGCTGTGGCCAGCCCGCCGGGAATATGAGGCGTGACCGGGAATTTGATTCGTTTATTGAGAAAAGGGATTTTGGCGATCGGAAGATTCATAGTAGCCTCCTGCTTTCGTTCGTCACAGCCTAGGCTATGCGCGTGTCAAGGCTATTTTAGCAGTTTTCGGGGTTTTTGGCTGTGATGGAAATCACGCAAGCCGGCTTGGGGTGCCACTAACAATAAATTTACAATTATTTGACAGGAGATTTACACTTTATAGCGAAGCTTTGCATAATATAAAAAATTTGTTGATATAACGGAGAGGATCACATGAAAGGGACAGTTGTTGGAACATGGATGAGTACTGCGCGCCAATTGTGGGGCGATGAATTGACCAATCAGGCTATGCTGGATGTGGGCTGGTCAGCCGATCGCATGTTTTTGCCGACCGAGGAAGTGGAAGATGCCAAGCCGAAAAAGATTGTAGCCTTTCTTGCAACCAAGCTGGGTAAGACGGAAGACGAACTGTGGCAAGCGATTGGTAAAGATAATGTGAAAACTTTTTTCAATGCCTATCCTGCCTTTTTTCAGCATGAGAATCTATATTCATTCTTAGCTTCCATGTATGATGTCCATGTTGTGATGGTGAAACGCCTGCCGGGCGCCGAGCCGCCTGAATTGTTGATTGAACCGGTATCAGAATATGAAGCTGTGCTGAGCTATCGCTCCAAGCGCGGGATGTTTGGTTATTTTAAGGGTCTGCTGGCGGGTGCCGCAATCCATTTTAAAGAAGATATCACGACCGCTGTCCTTGAGTCGTCTGCCGAACATATTAAGGTGAAAATTCGCTTTCCTAAACCGGTGAGCCGGACGACAAGCTATCGGTTTAACCAGTGGCTGGCATTCGGTTTGATTCGCAGCCTGCCGGCAAAGATTGGTGTAGCCGCTGCGGCTTTTTCACTGGTGATCAATTTGCTGCTGACGGCAGCCGGAGTTGACATTCCCCTCTGGTCGGCGCTGGTGAGTGGTGGCGTGGCCATGGCTGGAGCGGCTTTGTTATTAAGCCCGATGAAAAGTATCAAAGCCGAACTCAAAGGGTTGATTGAGCATAAGTATTATGCCAGAAATCAAATACGCTCGGCTGATGAGTTTGAAGAACTGGTCACCTTATTCGATCAGTATAAACAACGCGTCAAAAGTGAATTTACCGGATTTAAAGGCACCGGGGATGAAATGAATAAGTATGCCGACAATTTTAATGACCTTGCTGAAAAGATGCGCGGCACCTCGCAGGAAATATCCGGGGTGGTGCTGGATGTGGCCATGGCGGCTACCAGCCAGGCTCAGGACACCTCTCATGCGGTCGATATTCTGAACGGTAATCTTGAAACCTTGAAAACAGTGGTCACCGAGCAGACGCGCAACAAGCAGCAGCTCGAAGCGGCTGTAGCCGAAATCAAGAACGGCTTTAATGAGGTTCAGAGTTCCAATAACAAGCTGGAACAGAGTATGCAAAAGTTTGCGGAGGTCAAAAAATCGGCTGAGAACCTTCAGTCTCAGGCAAGCAAGATTAATGAAATTACCGGCATGGTGGCGGCCATTGCCGGGCAGACCAATCTGCTGGCCCTCAATGCAGCGATTGAAGCAGCCAGAGCGGGTGAGCAGGGACGCGGTTTTGCCGTGGTAGCCGAGGAAGTCCGCAAGCTGGCCGAACAATCCCAGCATCACTCTGAGAGCATTTCCAGTGATCTTGAAATTCTGATGACCATCATCGATGCGGTTGTCGGATTGATCGAAGAAGAATATTCGATTTTAGCTTCTGAAAGCCGGCAGCTTGGAACGGTGGTCAAAAGCAATGCCCAGCATGTGCTCAATGTTCGTCAGGTAGCCGACAACATTGTGGATATGATCAATAAACTGGAGCATGAGACACAAGGACTCAATCAGGTATACGGCAAAATTGAATCCCTGGCCGCTATTTCCGAGGAGAACTCGGCTGCCAGTGAAGAAGTCAGTGCTGCCGTCACCGTTTATAACGATAAACTGCAGGACATGATGGACAAAATCGGTGAGTTTAAGAAAGTCATTCAGAACTTCAGCGAGGACATGAACACTTACCGGACTTGATTCAGCATAAAATAAAAACAGGCGGAATCGCCTGTTTTTTGTGTTGTTTATTGGGGCCAGCCGCTTTAATCAAGGTTAAGCGCATTGAGCAGCAGGTGTCCGGTGGTTTTGTTTGTGGCCAATGGCACATCATGGACATCGCATACGCGCAGCAGGGCGGTAATATCCGGTTCATGGGGCTGAGCGGTCAGCGGGTCGCGCAGGAAGATAACAATATCGACTTGCTGGGTGGCTACCAGGGCGCCAATTTGTTGATCTCCGCCCAATGGGCCCGAGAGAAAGGTTGTTACTTCTAAACCGCTATTTTCCGCAATCAGGCGGCCGGTTGTTGCGGTCGCTACCAGTTTGTGCCGGGCCAGCAATTCGGCGTGGATACGGACAAACTCCAGCATCTCCTGTTTCTTGCGGTCGTGAGCAATCAGAGCAATCGTTTTCATAAATTACACCAGCCTTTATCGTTTGCTTATCTTTAGCATAACGAATTTTACTCAAATGGACAACAAAAATCTAACAGCCGAAATTTTCTGTCAATTATGTACTTTAAATTTAATACATTTATTGCATGTCGCGTACAGGCTTGATACAATTAGGTAGGTTCATCTGCACGCATTTACAGCAAGAATGGATATACTACAGATAGAATGGATTTGGGGGTTTTTCAATGATTCGAGAACGACGCAGCAAGGAAAAATTAGAATATTATTATCAACGTTTTGTCAGGGACGAAATCATAGATCCTAATGTACATCCCTGGGTGGCAACCGCCTGGCAGCAAAGCCGCGCGGCCGGTGTGCCGCATGATGTTATGCCGCCGCTGACCCGGTTATCCAAGGGCGAACTCTTAAGCCGGCAAGAAAAGAACGACAGTGCCATTCAATATTTGAATGATTTTTACCGGGAAATCCGGGAGTTTTTTAATATTTACAACTTAAGTCTCTTATTGCTGGATGCCGATTGTTATGTTTTGAAAAGTTATTCATTGCCGTTTTTCCAAAAAACTCCGGGGCAAATTGAAGGAGCCCGGCTGGCGGAAGAGGACATCGGAGCCTCCAGTATCAGTATTGCCCGGGAACACCGGGTGCCGTTTTTACTGTTCGGACCGGAGATGTGGATTGAGGAATGCCAGATGGGCGACGCCTGCTCGGCACCTATCCTGATTGATGGTCAAATGGAGTACCTCATTACACTGGTTTCAGTCGAGCAGCAGGCCTTGCCTTACAGTTCGGTTGTGTCGTTACTGCTCAGTATGAAGCATGCTATGGAAAGCCACTTAAGCATTCTTACGCGGCTCAAGGCCCAGCAAGCTATTCTGGATGCGGCACCCTTTGCCGTTTATCACATTATGCCCGGCGGGGAAGTGGCTTACACCAATAAACTGGGGCAAAGCAGGCTGGCCGGTATCGGCGGAACCGATGACAGCGGCAGCGGGTTGCCGAACCTGAACGATGTAGTTTTAAACTATCGTCATACGCCGATCTTTAAAGGCTTTAACGGTGTACCTTCGTATAATAAAGAAGTCACCTGGATTACGCCGCGCAAAACTTATGAAGACATTACCACCGTGGTGCCGCTGGAAAGAGACTCGGATCAAACGGTCAATAGTGTTGTCGCGGTGTCCCTGCCGATTGAGGATCTGCGGACGCTGGTCGCACACGCCGTCGGGTATACGGCCCGCTACAGTCTGGCCAGTATGATCGGTGAGGCCTCGGTATTTGTCACAGCCAAAGAAAAGGCTGCCCGCGTGGCCCGCAACCAGTATCCGATTTTGCTGCAAGGCGAGGCCGGAACAGGCAAGGAACGGATGGCTCATGGCATCCATCAGGCCAGCACCCGGGCTGCCGGACCGCTCATTGCCCTCAAATGCGGCGGACTGCCGCCAGAACGGCTGGAAGAGGAACTGTTTGGCGTGGCTGACGCACCGGATGCGAGCAGACCGGGTAAACTGGAACTGGCCAACGGCGGAACGCTGTTTATGGATGAAATTGAAAAGCTGCCCAAAAGTGTGGCGGTCAGACTGGCGGAGGTATTGTCAAGCCGGGTGATGCGCCGTGTGGGCGAGGAAGTGGAGCGTCCCATTGATGTCCGGATTATTGCCGCTTGCGACAGTGATTTGAAACGCCTGACCGAGCGGGGGGCCTTCCAGCCTGAACTTTACGAGATCATCGCAAAGAATGTCGTCCGGGTGCCGGCCTTACGGACTCGCCGGGAGGATATTCCGTTCCTGGCTGAGCATATTATCAGTGAGGTGGCCGAGCAGCATCAAATCAGCATTAAAAAAATATTGCCTGAGACGGCCGAATTGTTGAAATCGTATGATTGGCCGGGCAATATTAAACAACTTCAGGGAGTGGTCGAGCATGCCTTTTTTAACACCGCTGCCGATGAAATCCGTCCTGAGGATATTAATCTGATGGGAGATATCCGTCCCGATACTTCCTGGAAGGAAGACCGTGATGTCTTTATTAAGGCCTGGCAGGCAGCCGGTGGGAATATCAGCCGTCTGGCGAATATGCTGGATGTCAGCCGGGTGACGCTTTACCGCTATCTCAAAAAATATGGCTTAGATAAGGCCTGATGATTTTTCCTGCGGCAGGACAATGGTAAAAGTGCTGCCATACCCGAGCTGGCTGGTTACCTGAATGTGGCCGCCATGCTCGTCAATGATGCGCCGGCAAATGGACAACCCCAGTCCAGTGCCGGTTTCTTTGGTGGTATAAAAAGCCTCAAATAGCTTTTGCAGTGTGATGGAATCCATCCCGCAGCCACTGTCACTCAGTTCGATCCGGACAGTATCATTATGATCGGAGACGGCTACCTGCAGGCTGCCGCCGGACGGCATTGCCTGAAAGGCATTCCGGCAGATATTCATAATGACCTCTTTAAGGTTTTCGCTGCAGCCGGTAATGAAAATGGGGGCTACAGGCAGCTTGGTAAGGATGTCGATATTGAGCAGTAGCGATTCGCCATATAAAAAAGCCAGCACATCACTCACCAGCTCGACAATATTCAGTTTCTTGTAGTGTTTGGCGTGAGGCTTGGCCAAAGTAAGAAAATCCGATACAATGGCATTGATATGGTCGATCTCATCGCGGATTAATTGGCAATATTCGCCGATAACCGGGATAGCAGAGACGTTAGCCCGGTTTTGAATGAGTTGGGCAAAGCCTTTAATGGCCGTTAGGGGATTCCGGATTTCGTGGACTGTTCCGGCCGCAACTTGTCCAATTGAAGCCAGCTTTTCCAGGTGTTCAACTCTTTGTCCCCAGTCAAGGCCGATATTGTTAAAGAATCCGACAGCCCCAATAATTTGCTTACTCTTACTGTATACAGGGGAAACGGTGTATTTAAGGGTTAGGGGTAACACATCGCAAGTCAGTGTTGTTGTGCTGGCCGGAATGGCGAGTCCCTGATCGACGGCTAACTGAAAATGCTGATAGATGGAAGCCGGTAAACGGCAAGCCTGCCACCAGTTGGTTCGAAAATCGTCTTCAAGCAGTTTGCTGCGGTTAATACCAAAAAGTTCTTCAGCACCTTTGTTGAGGCCGGTCAGTGTGCAATTTGCGTCCACAAGGATAACACCGGCAGGAAAGTAATCCCAGATTGACTCGATAGGGACTTCTGTCAGAACATTGGACACACAAATACCTCCATGGAGCTCCTGGTAGAGCCACAATTTTGCTTCAAGCCGGAGAGCTTGTATATCATTATATATTACGCATCATGCGAAATAATTCATTAATTATAGAAATAAAATTACAAATCCTGCTAATTTTAGTAGAATATTACTCGAAACATCTAGCGAAACAGAAGAAATAGGTGAAATTATGCGTTTAAGAAAGAAGCCCTGGATAACCGAAGCCATCAAAGAATATCATGAATTTGTACTGACCAGCGCCGGTTCGGAGTTGAGCGGCCATTGGGCCGAGCAATTTGGACGGCAGGCTCCGCTGCACGTCGAGCTGGGAACCGGAAAAGGCCGCTTCATTTGTGAATTGGCAGAGCGGCATCCTGAAATTAATTTTATTGGCATTGAAGCACAGCAGGATGTCTTGTTTTATGCGGCTAAAAAAGTCCGGGAACGTAATCTGACCAATGTACGGCTATTGGTTTTTGATATTAACAATATCCTTGAACTGTTTGCCCCAGGCGAAGTCACCCGGTTTTATATTAACTTTTGTGATCCCTGGCCGAAAGCGCGTCATGCCAAGCGCAGGCTGACGCATGCCGGCTTTTTAGGCAAGTATCGCCACTTATTGCAAAAAGGCGGCCAGCTGTTTTTCAAAACCGATAACCGCCCGCTCTTTGATTTCTCTTTGGAACAATTTGCCGAAGCTGATTTGAAGATTGAGGAGCTTACCTACGACTTGCATCACAGTGGGGTTGAGGACAACATTATGACCGAATATGAAGCCAAGTTTAGCTCTCAAGGCGTGAAAATAAATCGCTGTGAAGTTATTTTTCCATAACAAAAAATAGAAGTGCGGCATACAATGTAATAGCAAACGCAATGTGAGATGGGAGAGTGTTGCTATGCCGCGTCAAGCGATCACCTATACTGTACCCCAGCCTTTGGAGCCGCTCAATATTGAGGAAATGAAATTCTGGCTTCAAATCATGCAGGAGCATGCCCAGTTTATCAAGGCAGGGCTGCCTTGTGACGATACGGCCCTCATTGATGAAGCGGAGTCCTTTTACAAAGAATTTGAATGCCTGCTGCAAAAGGTTGAAAAAGTAAAAAGCCTGAAACAGTGTTCCGAATTAATTATCGAAGTTTATGATGCCGTTAAGGAGTTTTACTGTTACAAGCGAGAATTGTTGCAAGCTAAGCTGGCTTGCCGACTGGGTGGGACGAACTTCCCGCTGTTTTTGGATCATATATCGCGCGAAGCAGAATATTTCTTACGGTTATTAGAAAAAATGCGCAATGGACGCATTGTACTTAAGGAAGCCTCACAAACTCAGGAACTGGTCTTTTGGCTCAGGATTATGGCGGACCATGTCAAATTGATTTGTCATCTGCTTGATCCTTCGGAGCGGGGACTTGTCCGGGTGGCCAATGAATTCTCTTGCCAATTTGATCAACTCGTGCTGCAAGGCCGTGATTTTGCCAGCATGCTGCACTGTCATGAAGGCGAAGTTATGGCTTTCCGGCGTTTTATTCTGGATGTCCGTACCGATGTCCAACGGCTGAGAGATTTTAAAAATGCAGCGGAAGATCTGATTGCCGAGTGCCGTCTGCTGGGGATTATCCCGGAACTGTTAGCCGATCATATGCGGCGGGAAGCCGAGCACTTTTTACTCCTGCTGGCCATGATGGAGCGGGGCCTCATGAAACACAGCCAGGATGCATTTATTGAAGACGTCCCCTGTATTGATGAGGATTATGCGGAACGGGAAACCGTGATTGTCCCGCCGCCTAAAGACAGCCAACCTAAACCTAAGGAAGAGGATGAGCGTCCTCCGGTGCTCAGCAGTAAAGCTCATAAACCGCCTAAATTTGAAGTTTCGCCGGTGATTGAGACGATTGAGGAAGAGACGAAAGTGGACCCAGCTTTGTCCGAGCCGGTGATTGAAGTCAGCAGCGAACCGGTTCCGGAAGAGCGGGATACCGAACCACCTGTGGCCGCTGAACCAGAGTCTAAGTCATCCTCTAAGGCCCATAAGCATAGCAGTCCGTCGGCCAAAGAGCATTTAGCGGCTAAGCTGAAAGCTGAAGAAGGAAAAATCATGGGCAAAGCCAGTTCCTTTAAAGGCGGACAAAAGCCTGAGTTAATGACCGAGGAAGCTGAGAGCAGCAAAAAAACGAAAGAGCCCAAGACCAAGTACAAATGGGGCGGCAGTTTCCCCCGGTCGCTGGGAAAAGTCCAGGATTAAAAAGGCATCAAGCAGTTAATCAATAAACGCCCTTTCCATGAGGATGGGGCGTTTGCGTTTTTATGAGGATGGAGCCCGGGCAGCAATCCGGCATGAAGCAAGCAGATTGCTGCCCGGGCCGGAAATGACAAAACGAAAACAAGCCTCGCCGGCCGTTGGATTTGGCTGGAAGGCTTGTTTTCCGTCAAGCGGGATTTTGTTGCTCTCTCTTTTTGTGCGTTATGCGGGCAGGATCATGAACTGATTAAAGATTTCATTCTTGGAGGCGGTCACCGATAGCAGGCGTTCATTGACTAAATCAATGAGGGACAAATCCGCAAACATGTTGCTGGTGGCAATGGCAAACCGGTTATCCGGCAGCAGTTTGAGGTTGGATATGGAACGGCCTAGCGTAATATGGCCGGTAATATCGGCTTTATGTAGATCAACCAGCGTGATGGAACCGCTGTCTTCATTGACAATATAGGCGGTGTGTTCATCCGGACCGACGGTAACACTGCAGGGATAGGCTTTCAGTCCGGCTGTGCGCAGTGGGCATTGGATGGTGATGACGGCAGGAATACTGTCGTCTTGTTTATTTTGGTCATAGATAGCCAGCCCTTCGCCGGTGAAACTGCTGGCGGTAAAGGGAACTAAAATTCGGTTGCCGTTGACTACGATATTGGTCGGAATGCCGGACAGGATATGTTCTTTGAGCAGCTCGCCCTGAAGGCTGAAGATGGCAATGCTGCCGCCATTTTTATGCTCCCAGGCCGTATAAATGGACTGCTGGTCGGTTGCTATGCCGACGCAGCTGGCATTATCCGGCTGCCCCAGCTTGGTCAGTGTCATCGCTACCGTGTCGGCAGCATAAAGGATGCCGCCCGGATCCACCAAATAGACAGTCGTGTTATCAGGTCCAAGTGCGAACTGGACAGGATGAGGCAGCTCCATAGGGAGTTGGTACAGGGAAAAATGATTTAAATTAGCGATAAAGAGTGCGCCGCTGCCGTTATTGCCCGCTGCCGGCAGATAGGCCTTAGCCAGGTCTGCTGTAACCGCCAGGGCTGTAGGAAGGTAATTTTCCGGGTAGGACATTTCGGCCAAAATTTCACCTTTCGCTCCATCAACCAGCAGCAGGGCGTGGGCCGTTGTATCAACCAGCAGCATTTTATAGGATGCCCAATCCATAACATCACCTCTTTTCGCTTACTCAACAGGATGGTAACCTCCTATAATATATTCAGAAAAAGACGGTTTTGCTTATTGGGCGCGCAAAGTTTTTTCTGGTATAATTTAGTTATTATAGACAAGATGCGGAAAATGCAATTGTGGAGGCCTGTCATGCAAAAATCAAAGTTATGGGTTAGTAGTACCGAAGCCGTTTTGTATATTATGCTGTTGTTGTTCATTATTGGTACGGTCAATATTTTTAGTGCCAGCTTTGTTTTGGCGGGGCAGCTGTTAAATGACAGCTATTTTTTCCTGAAGCGGCACCTGCTCAGCTTTTCGTTAGGCTTTATTGGACTGCTGCTGGCTATTCGCATTGATTACCGGAAATTAAAGCAGTTTGTCCTGCCCTTGACCATCTTAACTGTCGCGCTACTTATTGCCGTTAAATTCGTCGGCGTTGAGGCCAACGGTGCCAGGCGCTGGCTGAATTTGGGCTTTCAGTTTCAGCCTTCCGAGCTGGCCAAGCTGATGTCGCTCTTATTGGCTGCTGCCTATCTGGGACCCAAGATTGACCGGAACCGCAAAGTGACGTTACTGTCAGCCCCTATTTGGATTATTGGGCTGGTGGGTTTTCTCGTCCTGCGTCAGCCTGATATGGGAACCGCCAGCATTATTGTCGGACTGGGCATCATTCTTTATATGATTGCCGGGTTGCCGCGGAACCAGCTCTATGCCTTATGGGCGTTGTGTGCGGTCGGAGCGGTCTATCTGACCTATGCGGCGGCTTACCGGGCTGAGCGTATCTCGGCCTGGCTCAACCCGTGGGCGTTTCAGGATTCAACCGGGTACCAGACCGTACAGTCTTTGCTGGCCATTGGTTCCGGCGGCTTTTTTGGCTCAGGTCTTGGGATGGGAGCCAGCAAGTTCTATTATTTGCCTGAGGCTCATACCGACTTTGCTTTTGCCGTATTGTGTCAGGAGATGGGCTTTGCCGGTGCCTTGGTGGTATTGATTCTGCTGGGCGGATTAGCTTGCTATGGCGGGCAGATTGCCCGGCAGGCTCAGGACGGATTTGGCAAAATGCTGGCCATCGGTGCAACCATTCTGGTAGCCGGACAGGGATTAGCCAATATTGCCATGGTATCCGGAATGCTGCCGGTCATCGGGGTTCCATTGCCCTTTATCAGCTTTGGGGGAACCTCCTTGATCATTAATATGATTAGCGTTGGCTTATTGATTAATGTTGGGCGCAGAGGAGCAAAGGCTCTGCCGTCTCAACCCGAACCAAGGCCTGCCAGGGCGACTCTTCAAGCCCGGCGGAAGCTTCGCCTGGTAAAACCTGGACTGGACGGCTAATCTCCGGACATTCTTAGCTCTTTTCAGCATACCCCGGCGTTTAAATCCCCGTTTTTACGGTAATACTAGTACAATAGTTGCTGTAAAGGGGCGGATGTTATGCTGGGGCTTATCCGCATAGGAGCTTACCTGCTTAGCGGATTTACCGTTTGGCAATTTTTTGATGGAAATGCGGCCCATACTTTGCCGTTGGCCAAGCAGTTGGCACTGGATACGTCACACGGAATGATTTTTGGCGTTTGTGCCGGGGTCAGCCAGTATACCGGGGTGGATGTCAGCCTGATCCGGTTTATTTGGGCGCTTTCGTGTGCCTACCGGGGAATTGGGATTGTGTTATATTTACTCGCTTTTATCATTATGCCGGCATACGGATGATGCGGATCAGAAGAAGTCGATTCTCAGGGATCGGCTTTTTTTATTTGCCTGGGATTGTCCAAGAGGATCATAAAAAGACAATGTAAAGCGTGAGGTTTTTGCACGATCAAGGAACACGCGGCAATCTCTTCACATAAGATATATTAGGTCAAATGAGAGGAGGTCTATTTTTGATGCAAAGAAAACCTAAAAAATGGTACGAAGACGATGACGATGATATGGTCATGGTGGAAGAGGATTGTGATGATGAACCCATGGCAACAGCCCGTCTGCCCAGAAATATGATACTGGCTCATGCCTATGTGCTTTATCAATGCTATGACAAAGCTTTTTGCCCGTCAGAAGCTCTCATGAAGGGAACCTTATTTCCTGAACTTTGGGGCGTATATCCCATTCCTAGGTAAATGAGTGGAGGTGAACAAAGCGTGGATTGTGAAAATCAAGTAAGGATGCTGCGGAAACTTCAGGAAATGGAATTTGTTGCGGTTGAACTGAATCTTTATTTAGATAATCATCCTTGTGATGAGGATGCCATTAATGATTACAACTGTGCGGTCGAAAGAATTAAAGAACTCAGAAAAGAATATGAAGCAGAGTTTGGCCCGTTGCTCAACTTTGGCATGGGCGGATTTTCAAAAGAGCCATGGCAATGGGCAAAGGGCCCCTGGCCGTGGGAACTGTAGGGGGAGTGTAAGACATGTGGATTTATGAGAAAAAGCTTGAACATCCAGTCAAAGTGTCCTGCCCTGATGTGAAGTTTGCCAAGATGGTTATTGCTCAATATGGCGGACCGGATGGCGAATTATCCGCTTCTTTGCGCTATTTAAATCAGCGCTATTCCATGCCGACCGATCAGATCAAAGCGCTGCTTACGGATATCGGCACGGAAGAACTGGCCCATATGGAAATGATTGCGGCCATGGTTTACAAGCTGGTTGACGGTGCTTCCTGCGAAGATTTTAAGGCTGCCGGCTGGGAAGGTCAATATGTTCAGCATGACCATGGTTTATTCTGGACCGATGTGAACGGCGTTCCTTGGAGCGCGAAATATATCGCCTGTCTGGGTGATCCCATTACCGACCTCATGGAGGACATGGCTGCAGAGCAGAAAGCCCGTACTACGTACGAGCATTTAATTGCCTGCACGGACGATCCCTGTGTAAAAGACACCCTGCGTTTTTTATGGCAGCGGGAAGTGGTGCATTTTCAGCGCTTCGGGGAAGCGCTCAATGACGTTCAGGAGTGGATGTGCAAATCCAAACACGTCTGGAATGGCCACAAATGTGATTGCAACAAGAAAGACTAGCTACAGGAAAAGATTAATGGCCCCATGCCATGCATGGAGCCATTTGTATTTTGGGGTAGTTGCATTACGGGATAAGCAAGGATTAAAATGAATGAGATTAGAAAATTTTTAAGGGAGAGAAGCGGAGTGCTTTTCTCCTTTTTTATTTCCCTGGATTATGACCATGGAATTGCGAAAAAATAAAGAATATAATAACTCGGCTTTTGTGACATAATACACTTGAAATTTATTAAGGTGGTGTTTGCCGTGTTTAAGCATGAAAAACAATTATTGAATCCAGTCAAGGTTGAAAGACCCAATCCGACCTATGCGGCTATGCTGACAGAACAATTGGGTGGTCCGCAAGGAGAAATGAAAGCCGCTATCCAATACATGGCTCAAAGTTTCCGGATCAAAGATCCGGAAATTAAAGATTTGTTTATGGATATTGCGTCAGAAGAATTAAGTCATATGGAGATGGTAGCGGCGACTATTAACTTACTGAATGGTCATAACCTGGATGCTGAAGGCGTTAATGTGGGCCAAATAGAAAGCCATGTGCTTACAGGCTTAAATCCCGCTTTGACGAACGCGTCCGGATACCTGTGGACGGCTGCCTATGTCAATGTAACCGGGGATCTGGCGGCCGATTTGCTGTCCAATATTGCAGCCGAGCAAAGAGCCAAAGTCGTATATGAATACTTGTACCGCCAAATAAACGATAAGTTTGTTCGCGAAACCATTGATTTTCTCTTAAACCGTGAAGAAGCCCATAATACTCTTTTCCGCCAAGCCTTCAACCGGATTCAAGGTACAGGCTCAACGCAAGATTGGGGTGTCGATGAAAACGCCCGTCTGTACTTTGATTTATCTTCGCCTGGTAAATATTTTGATATCAACAAACCACAGCCACCTTCTTTCCAGACTCCGGACACGGGAATTCAGTAATAGACCAATCATTTCGAATCCAAGCGGGCCTCACCAGCGGCTCGCTTTTTCACAACTTAGTGGAAGGGGGACGAAGACATGAATTCCCAGACATTGCTTGGCAGTAAAGAAGCAGCATCTGTAACCAGCCAGATGGCGTTGGAAGCATTCGGGCTGTTGCAGAAATTGACCGATCAGACCGGGACTCTGCAGGAAGTAACTCGAGATGTGGCTTTTATGAAGATATTGATGGTGAATGTTTGCTTTTATGGCAATCCTGAACCCGGCCATCCCTGGGTTCTGATCGATACCGGCCTGCCGGATGCAGCCGAGAGTATTATCGCAGCAGCCAGGCAGCGATTTGGAAGCAAGCGTTTACCCGAAGCTATTATTCTGACGCATGGACATTTTGACCATGTGGGGGCGGTTGTTGAGCTGATAAAGAAGTGGGCTGTTCCAGTCTACGCCCATAAAAACGAAATTCCCTTTCTAACCGGCAAATCCAACTATTTTACGCCTGATCCAACCGTGGATGGCGGACTTATGGCGAAAATTTCCCCTCTTTATCCCAGCCAGGCTATTCAATTAGGAGACAATGTTCACCCTCTGCCGGATGATGGAACTGTACCAGGAATGGCTGGCAATGGGTGGCTACTCCAGGGCATACCCCAGGACATATTTCCTTATTTCGGAAAGCCGATGGTTTGCTGATAGCCGGCGATGCTTTTACGACAACTGAGCAAGAGTCCGCTTTAGCTGTGATGAGTCAAGTTAGAGAAATTCACGGCCCGCCGAAATACTTCACAGCAGAGTGGCAGCAAGCCTGGCAGTCTGTTAAGCTGCTTGAAGCGCTGCACCCAGCTTTGGCTATTACCGGTCATGGACTGCCAATGCGGGGCGAAACGTTAAAGCATCAATTAAGAGGATTAGCCCTCCATTTTGATACTATGGCTATTCCAGAACAAGGCAGGTACGTTCAGTAAGAGCAGTCAAACCTAGCGTTTGACTGCTGCATTGGTAATTAAACGAGCCGAGATTTGATAGTAAAGCTCCTCAGTGTGATCCGACCCGTCCCCGAATGGAGTAACCAAATCTAATTAGTGCTGCAAGTGCTTGCCGAATGGCCAAGCACTTGCTTTTTTTTCGGGATAGAAGCCCTATACCGTATCTAGGTTATTAAGGATTCTTGAAAAAGTTTTACGGCCAAATGCAAAGTTATTTTCGGTATTTGAGCTGTTCTACCGTACGGGTGCCTGTAAAGGCTTATTCTAAAGCTGGAATGTCAGTTTAAATTTAGCCATTTCCAGGAATGTCATTAGTTAGAAAATGCTATTCAAATGACTGAAGTGGAAGCTTTTGGGTCACAGAAATAAATAACAAAATGTAAACTATCGGCATAACATGAAATAGGCGAAGGTTTAAAGGAGGGCATGAACCGTATGTTAGTGGTCAGTGAAATGCAAATATTTGTGTGGCTAGGTGGAGCCTTACTGGCAGCCAACGTGCTGGCGATGGTGCTGTTTGTTCTGTTTAGCAAACTGCCGGACAGCCGGTTGAAGGAGAGCATTCGCAGCATCATCTTTGAGCTGGATAAATTTGCGGATAGTATGGAGAACGCTGAAAAACGCCGGATTGCCATTCAACAGATTAATGACATTTTGGGCTGGCGGAAAATCTTGGTTCCTTCGGCCTTGATTGGCTGGATTATTGACGCTGAAGTTGCGGCGATTCGCAAAATGCAAAAATCGACCGATACACCGAATCTGCATGAGTAAATAGCAAGATGACAGCCTCAAGGCTTCACCGAGGCTGTCATCTTGCTATTTAATTATTTAAAAAAGAACCACCATAGTGCCACCAGAAGCGCAAGGAGTACCCATACCCACACTTTCGACAGCAGGAACAGGATAATGGCAATGATGGCTGCCCAAGTCAGCATGCTGAACCCTCCCATCAGGCTTTATTACATACTATGCGGTTCAGGTGGTAAAGTCGACCATAATAGGGCTAGTTTACAGAATAAAAGCATTCCTGGCGAAGTTTTTTCTTGCAGGCAGGGTAGCAACCTGAGCGTGAATATCATAGGATACTGTAGTCAAGGTAAATAATTTAACTCCAAAGGAGGAGTCATTATGGGATTTGGTCGCTTTGGTGGTTGCGGCGGTGGAAATGGTAGCTGGTGGATCATTATTATTATCATTATTCTGCTGCTGTTTTTCTGCAACGAAGATGACTGTTCATCAACTTGCCTTTAATTCATAGCATTGTCCCAATTGAAAAAACACCACTGCAAGCTAAGTACCCTTGTGGTGGTGTTTTTTTCATTTAAATCATTTATGAAGGAGGAATGACTTTGAAAATCACGGTAAACGGCGGGCATTATCCAGGCCTTGACCCTGGAGCCGTTGGGCCAAGCGGTTTGCAGGAAGCTGTTGTTGTCCAGGATATGATGAACAAAGTGGCTGGATATTTGCGGCTTGTCGGTTATGAAGTGCTGGCCGTACAAAAAAATGAGCTTTACGAGATTACCGATACGTCGAATCTTTATGGAGCCGACTTGTTTGTTTCGATTCATTGTAATGCAGCTGCCAGCAGTCTGGCTCGCGGAACGGAAACTTATTGCTATCAGTGGGGTGGGGAAGGAGCTAAGCTGGCCCAGTTTATCCAAAACCAGGTGGTCAGTAGCTTAAATACGGTGGACCGGGGCGTAAAAACAGCCAACTTTCAGGTGCTCAGGGAAACCGACTGCCCTGCAGCACTGGTAGAGACCGCTTTTATCTCCAATCCTGAGGACGAGCAGTTATTGGCAGATCCAGTCAAACGGGATGAATTTGCCAGGGCGATTGCCCGCGGGATTACTGATTATGTGGCCTGGTTTACAACCGGATAAGAGGATAAGTCTGTAATGCCGGCGGTTAGCAGGATTTAACGCTGGACAATTGCGAACAGAGCAGGTACAATCTGGCCTTAAGGGGGGATGCGGATGCGCCAAGGGAAAATGAGGGTGGAAATGCATGTGCATACCTGTTTCTCACCGGACTCCTTCATGTCCTTGCAACAATTGGCCGATGCCTGCAGCCGCAAGCAAATTGATTGTGTTGCCATTACCGATCATAACACCATCAGCGGAGCGGTCGCATTTCAACGGCATTTTACGGCGGTCCGGACTATCATCGGGGAAGAAATCAGCACTTCCGAGGGGGAGATCATCGGGTATTTTTTGCAGCAGGAGATCAAACCCGGTCAATCGGTTGCAGCAACCATTGCTGCCATTAAGGAGCAGGGCGGGCTGGTTTGTGTGCCCCATCCGTTTGACCGGCATCGGTCGGGTGTTTTAAAGCCCGCCGCGTTAATGAATTATTTGGATCAAATTGATCTGATTGAGCGTTATAACAGTAGAAATTTGAATCAGGCAGCCAACCGCCAGGCCGAGTGTTTTGCCGAACAATATGGCAAAATCAGCACAGTGGGTGCTGACGCGCATTGGCATCAAGAATTGGGACGCTGTCAGGTGCTTATGGATGATTTCCAGCATGCTGCCGATTTTCTGGTTGGTTTGGCGGCAGCGCAAACGGTTACGGCTGCTTTGCCATGGTGGCGAAATGTGCTTTATTCCGGTGCCCGGCTGATCAAACGGGCCGTTATGCCGTCGTTGTGCCCAAACTGTTCAGCCTGTACCGGCAGCCGCCACAGTCTTCAGCAACAGAGTAAAACTAATTTTTCTCATTAAAAAAGCGAAAGAGTATCCTGATGCGATTCACTGTCAGGACATTCTTTCGCTTTTTTTTAGTCAGGAGTTACGGAGGGACGATCGGTAACCACCGATAGAACGACCGTTGTCTTGGTTTTCTGGATACCAGGCTGCGTCTTGATCCGGTTGAGAAGCTGTTCAAGGGACTGGGTATTGCTGGTGATAATCTTCAGGGAATAATCAAAATCGCCGGCAATGTAGTAGCATTCTTGAATTTCTGTTTCCTGCTTCACAAACTCGGCAAAACAATCGCCAAACCGCGGGTTTTCTAGGCTGATGAACATTAAGGCCATGAGTTGCTTATTCAGGAGCTGGGGGTTTAAGATGGCACAATACTGTTCAATAATACCTGATGCTTCCAGCTTTTTCAGCCTTTCGCTGATGGCCGGCATGGACATGCCAATATCGGTACTTAAATCAGAGATGGTCATGCGAGCGTTTTTTTGCAGCATTTTCAATATTTTGACGTCAATATCATCCATAATTTCACCACTCTACGAAGTTAATGGAAACCGGCCGAATAATTATACGCATCTTATCTTAATATGTTTTCCGGGTATTTTCAATATGATTTTTTCATCCTAGTTAATAATCTTATTTTAATCATGCAAATAAGTTAATTTTTTAAGTTATTGCATAAGAATGGCTCTGTTTTACGGTAAAAGTTTAAAAAACATTGACAATTATTATGAGAATATTCTACAATTAATGGCAGGAACTGATATTTTTTATGTATATTAATTCCGGCATAAAGAGAATATATTGGCAAACTTGCCGAAAGGTAAGGACGCAAAGCTATGGGTCTAAGGACATTGTCTATGACTGCCAAGCCGCCATTTTAGCTGTGGGCTGAGATGTTTGCATGGGTGAGGATATTCAAAAAGACCAGGGTTTGAGCACTGGTCTTTTTATTTTCCTATCTATTCTTATCTAAATGATAATGGAGGCGCTGGCACCATGAAAGAGAAAATCTTTGAAGTGATCAATACACGCACTCAACAAGGTTGGCTGATGATTGATCAGGACTATAAAGTTGTGTATATTAATCAATCCATGTGCCAGTGGCTTTCGCAAGATCAAAGCCTTTTTATTGGCAAGTCGTTGCTGGATGTTTTGTATAAAGGCAGAAAGCGGACTTTGTCGGGGCATTATCACGGACCGCTTATTGAAACAATGGAAACAGGCCAGGAATTGACCAAACGGGAATGCTGCATGCCGATTTGCGGGCAGCACAAGTGGTTTTTAGCCAATACGTATTTGCTTCATAATGTTTTAGGGCAGGTACAGTACGCGCTTGGTGATTATGTGATTATTGATAAATATAAGTTGCTGGAAGAAAATCTGGATAATATCAATTTGAGTATCATCCGTTCTTTTGCCGATGCCATCGGCGCCCGTGATTCTTATACGAAAGCGCATAGCGAGTGTGTTGCGGAGCTTATGCTGGAACTGGCCCAATATATGCGCCTGGAACAATACAAGGTCGGCCGGGTTTATTTGTCCGGGCTGGTTCACGATATTGGCAAAATCGGTATTCCGGAGCATATTCTCAATAAGCCGGGCCGCCTGACCCATGAGGAATACACCATCATTCAGGAGCATCCGAATATCGGGGCCAATATCCTGGATAATATCAAAGGCTTTGAGGATATTGCCGGTGCTGTCCGTTATCATCACGAACGGTATGACGGCAATGGCTATCCAAACCGGCTTTGTGGCGAGGAAATTCCACTCTACAGCCGGATGCTGGCCGTTTGTGATACGTTTGATGCTATGACCAGCGCCCGCTGTTACCGCCGGCCTTTTAGTGAGCAGGAGGCCATTAAAGAAATTCGGCGCTGTTCCGGTTCACAGTTTGATCCGGTTATCAGTGAAGCTTTTATTGAAATGTTATATTACCGGGACAATATTGGTGAACTGGATTTTTAACCACAACAAACTGCGGACCCTGGGACAACCTGCCGGGGTCTATTTTATTTTTCCGAAAAATATATATGAAGAAGAACGAGGTGAGGTGAAAACAAGGGGGCCTTAAGTTATGAAAACTCAGGAATTTATCAATTGGCTGGTTCCGGCCGCAAAGGATGTTTGCTGTCAATACCGGCTGCCTGCCAGTGTTTGTATTGCGCAAGGAGCCTTGGAAAGCAACTGGGGGGAAGCGGTTATCGGAAAATATAATCTGTTTGGCCGTAAGTGGAACGGCATTGGCCGGTTTATTGAAGTTTCCATTCAAGAATTTCAGGATGACGGTTATCAAATCGCTGTGGCTAAATTTAAGGATTACGATTCACTGGCCGAAGCGGTTACCGATTGGTGTTTGCTGATCCGTGAAGATATTCGCTATTACGCTTGCCGGAAGGCAAAAGGGGATTACGAAAAATTTGTTGCCGCTTTCAGCGCCCATACTTCGCCGGACCGTACCTATCACGATAAGCTGCTGGCAACTATCCATGCCAATCAATTGCGGCAGTATGATTGTCTGTTGCACTAAATCAGCCAAAATCAAGTGATAACCTGAGCGGGTTATCACTTGATTTATGGTTAAACGATGGCAGAAGCCGTCGAGGTTTAGCTAAATTAGCGGTATTTTTTGTAAAGGGAAATATCAGGTCATCAACGAATATAATATGTCATTAACTGAGAGAGGTTGAATTACATGCCTGCTGTACCAGGATTCCAGATACAACGGCGAATTGCTGTTTTTGTTACATTAATGCTCCTGCTGATACTTGTCTTAGCCGGTCGGCTGGCTTGGGTGCAATTTGTGGAGGGCAAAAATTTGTCCGCCAAGGTGCAAAATCAATTACGGGAAAGTAAAACGCTGCAATCACCCCGTGGCACCATCTATGACCGCCAGGGGCGGGAACTGGCCATTAGCAATTTGACAAAGTCGTTATATGCTGATCCGGCTGAACTCAATAAAGATGCCGGCACGGTTGCGGCCTTGATCAGTCCGATCTTGGGAGCAAAAGCCGAACGTATTCAAGAATTGCTTGAAAGTGGCGGCCGCTTTGTTTGGATTCAGCGGATGCTTGAACCCGATGTCGTTAAAAAATTGAATGAGGTGATTAAGGCACAAGACCTTCAGGGCTTTGGCTTTATCGAAGAAAGTAAGCGCTACTATCCGAATGACAGCCTTGCCGCTCAGGTGCTTGGTTTCGTCGGAACCGACGATATCGGTCTTGACGGGATTGAATTAGCGATGGACAAGCTGATTAAAGGGCAGTTGTCGGAGCAGGCCATATTTACCGATAACCGCGGCCTGCCAATTTTTAATTCGATTTTCACTTTTTCGCCGCCCAAACAGGGCAAGAGTATTCATCTAACTCTGGATAGCAATATTCAGTTTATGGTTGAAAAGGCGCTTGATAAAGCCATGGCATCTACCAAAGCCAAAACGGCTACCGTCATTGTGATGAATCCCCGGAATGGTGAAATTCTGGCTATGGCCAGCCGGCCTACCTATAACCCCAATCAATTCGGGAATTTTAGTCCTGCCGAGTGGAAGAACCGGGCGGTTTCTTATGTTTATGAACCAGGTTCAACGTTTAAAGCGATCGTTGCCGCCGGTGCTCTTCAAGAAGGGCTGGTCCAACCCAACGAAAGATTTCAAGATAATGGCTATGTCGTTGTTTCAGGACGACGGATTAAAAACTGGAGTGATGAGAGTTACGGCAATATTACCTTTGTCGATGTGATCAAGAATTCCATCAATACCGGTTTTGTTGAGGTTGGACTGCGGCTAGGTGCCAGCAGGCTGACTAATTATGCCCGCCAGTTTGGCTTTGGGCAAACGACAGGGGTTGATTTACCCGGCGAAGAACAGGGTATTTTGTTCGATCCCGACCATATGCGTGAGTCCGATATTGCCACCATGTCCATTGGCCAAAGTATTGCGGTTACGCCGCTGCAGTTGATTACCGCCATTTCAGCCATCGCGAATGACGGGGTGCTGCTTAAACCTCATATCATTAAAGAAATTCAAAATGCGGATGGTTCTCTATACAGCTCGGCAGAAGTGAAGCCTGTCCGGCAGGCTGTCAGCCCTGAAACAGCCCGGACGCTGATTTCCTTGTTGGAAAAAGTGGTATCCGAAGGAGGCGGCGAGAAGGCTGCCGTGAAAGGATACCGTGTTGCAGGTAAAACCGGTACGGCCGAAAAACTGCGTGAAGACGGCAGCGGCTATCAAGCCGGGCATTATATCGCTTCCTTTGCCGGGTTTGCGCCTGTGGAAGATCCCCAGGTGGCTATTGTCGTGATCCTTGATGATCCCAGCGGGATTTATTATGGTGGGCAGGTCGCGGCACCGGTGGCCGGTGAAATTTTTAGCCAGGTCTTGCGCTACCTGAACATCACTCCGCAAGGCGTCAATGTGGTGCCCCCGGCTAAGACGGAGTTGAAAGCCACTGCGGCACCGGTTGCGCCGCCGGCCAATATTCCGCCGGGGAAAGTTGTGGTTCCGAACGTCATCGGAAAAAGCATGCGGCAGGCTGCCGATGGATTAAGTGCAGTTGGGCTGGGAATGGTTCCGGTTGGTACCGGGGTTGCGGTTGATCAGAGCAGTGCAGCCAACTCGATTGTCGATCCGGGGAGTGAAGTAACGGTATATTTTGAGCCCAGATAAGGTATGCTAAAGGGATCATCTTGCACTGCGAGGGATTGCTGTG
The DNA here is from genome assembly GCA_946407015.1 of uncultured Selenomonadales bacterium. GTDB lineage: Bacteria > Bacillota > Negativicutes > DSM-1736 > Dendrosporobacteraceae > CAMJML01. The sequence goes on from CAMJML010000023.1 coordinate 43,027, forward strand.
AAAAAGCCATCACGACTATTGCTTAGGGAAGCTTGGCCGTTAGCTGAGAAAATTGCTCAATATCTCCAAACGAATCAACACGTGCAACAACTGGCAGTGGCCGGTGCAGTAAGAAGAAGGCTGGAAACGGTCGCTGACATTGAACTGGTGATTGCCAGTTCTGCAGCAGACACTGTTCTGGATTTGGTCAGATCGATGCCAGGCATCGGACAGGTTCGTCAGCAAAATCACGAAGAATTCAGTGCCGAGTTGAGTGTCGGGATTCCGTTACACATTCATGTTGTCGAACCGGCCCGCTTTATTCCCGTTCTTTATTTTCATACCGGCAGTGTCAGTCATAATGAACAAATTGCGATCATAGCCCAGGCTTATGGATGGAAATTTAGCCGGAGAGGTCTGAACACCGCAAACGGGGAACCGCTGATCATCCAGGATGAACGGCAGTTTTGCCGCCGGCTGGGGTTGTCGTATATCGAACCAGAGCTGAGAGAAGGCCGGGGCGAGATCGCACGAGCCAGACAAGGAGAAATGCCGGATTTGGTTCAATTGACCGATATCAAAGGCGGCTTGCATGTGCATACCGCCTATTCCGATGGCCGTGACAGCATTGCCGCATTAGCAGCGGCGGCACAGAAACGAGGTTGGAGTTATCTAGGGATCAGTGATCATAGCCAATCGGCACATTATGCCGGAGGGTTGAAGCTCCCGGCCATTTTGCAGCAGCGCCGTGAAATTGATCATGTGAATGACCAGCATCCCCAGTTGCTGATTTTGGCCGGTATAGAATGCGATATTCGTCCTGACGGATCGTTGGACTATCCGGATGAAATTCTTGCTCAGTTTGATTTTGTCGTCGCTTCCGTCCATTCGGCTTTTAAACAGGATGAGAAAGCGATGACCAGGCGAATCATTAAAGCGCTGGGCAATCCCTATGTCAGTATGTTAGGTCACCTGACCGGACGCATGCTGTTAAGACGGCCTGGTTATGCGGTTGATGTTGAAGCGGTCATTGAGGCAGCAGCCAGAACGGGTACTATTATTGAAATCAACGCCAACCCTCGGCGGCTGGATTTGGATTGGCGCTGGCATACTTATGCTCGGGAACAAGGTGTGCTGCTATCTATCAATCCTGATGCCCATTCGGCAGATGAACTGGATTATGTACAATATGGGCTGGCTGCGGCTCGTAAAGGCGGCTTGACCGCTACAGATATTTTAAATACGCGTTCAGCTCAGGCGGTTCAAGTACGGCTGCAGGCTAAACGTGCATCTATTTTACAATAAAAATAATAAAAGGGCGGTTAGAACCGCCCTTATCGTGAAACATTATTGTTGAGTATTGCCTGAAATGCTGGATTCATATTGTTCGATCATTTTGCGAACCATTTGACCACCTACGCGACCGCAGTCAGCAGAGGTCATAGTAGCCCAGCCATTTTGACGAACAGTTTCTGCAATGCCCAATTCAGAAGCTACTTCGAACTTCATGCGATCCAGGGCATTTTCAGCAGCAGGGTTTACAGGTTTATTGCTTCTTGCCATTGTTGTCACCTCCTTGATATCGTTCTAATCATATTATCAACAAAAATCAAAAAGGTTATGCTTGAATACATTATGTAAATAGTGGCAAATTTTTTTGGCAATTTTATAAAATTTTTCCAAAAGGAAGGGAATATTGGAGCTGAATCGAAGTACATAATACTGCTAGTGATTCTTGTGTCAGGATTGATCAGGCGCTAAACGCCAATCCTGAACCGGTGTCACCCTGCAGAAACTGTTTTTGCAAATCGTTGTTAGCTCTGGAAAAATCTTGGACTTTTAATTTGCGATGTGCTTGGACAATCAAAGTTGTTATAGAATCAATTCGTGGCATTGTAAGAGTAATGCCGACGGGTGATGAACTTAGCCAATCGTCTACCTGGTTAAGCGAGCAAGTCAATAAATAGGCGAGGTGTTAAATGAGTGTCTGAATTGAGACAACTGCAGATGGAGATAGAACAGGTTCGCACTCGGCTGCACGAATTGGTTACTGTAAAGAGAGGACATTTCATTGATCCCGAAGTGACCGAGCTGAGTGAATATTTGGATAGCCTCATTGTAAAATATGAGAAAAATAAATCGGCTTTCAATAGCCTTGAAAATAAAAAACCCTCGAACAGCTAACTGGGACTGGATTTTTCCAGCCTGGTTTTTTATTATCTAAACTGTAAGACCATTTCTGGGCAGGAAAACCACAGCTGATTTTGCCTGCTTGCGGTAAAGCGTGATCAAGAGGTTTGTCAAAACAAAGAATGGGAGGAGAAACTCATGCTTGAACGTCCAGTCTGGGCTCAAATCGACTTAACCGCTATTGCTCATAATGTGAAACAAATCAAAAAGTTATTAGACCCGCAAACAAAATTTTGCGCTGTGGTTAAAGCGGACGCATACGGGCATGGGGCAGTCAAGGTTGCAGAAACAGCGCTTGCAGCCGGTGCTGATTATTTAGCTGTGGCCATTTTAAGTGAAGCGTTGCAATTGCGGGCAGCAGGCTTTACGGTGCCTATTTTGATTTTGGGACCGACACCGGCGTATCAAGCCAGACAATTGGTCAGTCAGCATATTGAGCAAACCGTCTTCGATCTGGAAACGGTGCAGGCTTTATCCAAAGCTGCTGTTGAACTCAACGCAGTAGCCAAAGTTCATATTAAGGTGGATACCGGTATGACCCGGGTCGGGGTGAGGTCGGAAGCTGCAGCTGCTTTCGCGGCAGCCGTTGCTGAGCTTCCCGGAATCAAAATTGAAGGTGTTTTTTCGCATTTTGCTACTTCAGACAGTGAGGATAAGACGTATGCGTTAGCGCAATTTGACCGTTTTCAGCATGCGCTAAGTGGAATCGAGCGGCAGGGCATTGAGGTACCGCTTAAGCATATTGCCAACAGCGCGGCCATTCTGGAGTTGCCGCAGACGCATTTGGATATGGTGAGGGCCGGAATCATCCTATACGGCTTGTGGCCGTCCGATGAGGTCAAGCAAAGCATTGAGCTGCGCCCTGCCATGCAGTTCAAAGCTTTGGTCAGCTTTGTGAAAGAAGTCCCCGCCGGTGTTGGCATTAGCTACGGCTGTACGTATGTGACCGACAAGCCCAGCCTCATTGCGACACTGCCTGTTGGGTACGCTGATGGCTGGACCAGGCTGCTGGCTGAAAAGGCTCATGTGGTTATCCGGGGGCAGCGGGCTAAAATTGTCGGCCGTATTTGTATGGATCAATGCATGGTCGATGTGACCGACATTGCTGATGTGCGGGCCGGTGACGAAGTTTTACTTTTTGGCGGTAAAGAGCTTCCTGCTGATGAAGTGGCCAGGCAGCTTGGCACGATTAATTATGAAATTGTCTGTATGGTGGGAAAGAGAGTGCCGAGGATATATAAATAACTGAGGTTTGGTCATTTTTGCTTATATAATTAAGTATAAATTTAATTATGGTTAATAAAAGAAACATGTATACTGTATACATGTTTCTTTTTCGCAGGAACCGGCCTGAATTTGTCGTATATTTTGCTATGAATAAAATAAAGTGTATCAGGATGTTAAGAGATAATAACTAATGATTATTAACAATGGGGTTAATAATTGTTTTGGTATTATCTTTTTTTTATTAAAATTTTAAGGGGGATTTTATCGTGATTATTGGTGTAGTAAAAGAAATCAAAAACAATGAAAACCGTGTAGGCTTAACTCCTGCCGGAACCGAAGCGCTGCGCAAAGCCGGTCACACCGTCCTGGTTGAACTGAATGCCGGTATTGGCAGCGGGTTTTCCAATGAAAGCTATGAAAAAGCGGGTGCCCAAATTATAGCGGATAAGAAAGCTCTCTTTGATAAGTCCGATATGATCATCAAAGTAAAAGAGCCGCTTGCAGCCGAATATGATTTATTCCACGAGGGTCAAATTCTGTTTACTTATCTTCATCTTGCGCCGGAACCTGAATTAACCAAAGCCCTGCTGGCTAAAAAAGTCATCGGTATTGCTTATGAAACCATCGTGGGCCGCAATAACAGTCTGCCATTGTTGTCGCCAATGAGTGAAGTTGCCGGTAGAATGGCTGTACAAATTGGTGCACAGTTCCTGGAGAAACCAAACGGCGGCAAAGGCATTTTACTTGGCGGTGTTCCAGGCGTGGCTTCCGCCCAAGTGGTTATTGTCGGCGGCGGTATTGTGGGTACCAATGCGGCAAAAATGGCTGTCGGCCTGGGTGCCAGAGTGGCTATCATCGATAAATCGGCCGAACGGTTAGCTTACCTGGACGATATTTTCGGTGGCCGTGTAACGACGGTCATGTCCAACAGCTATAACATTGCCGAGTGGGTCGCTAAAGCTGACCTGGTTGTGGGTGCTGTATTGCTGCCAGGTGCAAAAGCACCAAAATTAGTAACCGAAGAAATGGTTAAAACCATGGAAGCCGGTTCGGTTATTGTCGATGTGGCTATCGACCAAGGCGGATCGGTTGAGACCATTGACCGCGTAACCACTCATAGTGAGCCGACGTATACCAAATTTGGTGTGGTTCATTATGCTGTAGCTAATATGCCCGGTGCGGTTGCCCGCACTTCGACACTGGCTTTAACCAATGTGACCCTGGAGTATGCTTTGCAAATAGCCAATAAAGGCTATCGCCAAGCCTGCCTCGATAATCCTGGACTGGCCAAAGGTGTCAATGTTATTGACGGCAAGCTGACTTATCAAGCGGTTGCCGATGCCTTAAATATTCCTTACACCCCGCTCGAACAAGCGCTATAAGAGCTGCAAGTCAAAGACGTCCACACGGTGATGTGGACGTCTTTTCCATTTGTAAGGACTTTCTAACAATGCTTTTTCCTGGTAGGAAATTAACCGATGTTTGTCGAATAACTGTAAAAAATCATAATGGCTATTAGCGCGGCTGGAGAATGAAGCTGTAGGGTAGATCGTTAATGGAGGTACAATGGATGAGCAATGAACGCGACTGGGAAACATTTAAACAAAAATTCAATGCAAAATCAGGGATTAATTTAAATGATTATAAACCTACACAAATGCAGCGGCGCATTACCAATTTAATGACCCGGCATGGTGTAAACAGCTATGTGGGTTTTTTTGAATTAATTGACCGCAATCAAGCCTTATATAAAGACTTTGTCGATTACCTTACCATCAATGTGACGGAGTTTTTTCGTACGCCGGAGAAGTTTCAAGAGCTGGAAAAAAAGGTGCTGCCCGATTTGCTGGCAAAAAGTCCAAAATTGAATATTTGGAGTGCCGGTTGTTCCATTGGTGCGGAGCCGTATTCTTTGGCCATTATTTTAAATGAACTGACTCCCACTACCAGGCATCGGATTTTAGCTACCGATCTGGATGTCGAAATTTTAGCCAAAGCGAAAAAAGGGATTTATACCAGCAATGAATTTAAAAACATTCCACAAACCCGGGAAAAGAAGTATTTTAAACTCATAGACAATAATTATATGATCAGTGATGATATCAAAGCCCGGGTAGAATTTCAGCGCCACAACCTGCTGCTGGACAAGTTTGAATCAGGCTTTGATTTAATCCTTTGCCGTAATGTAGTGATCTACTTTACTGAGGAAGCCAAAGATACGTTATACCGGCGCTTTTTTGCGGCCTTAAAGCCAGGGGGCGTATTGTTTGTCGGTGGTACTGAGGCGATCTTGAATTTTCGCGATATCGGCTTTCAAAGCTATCTGCCGTTTTTCTATCGTAAACCGCTTTAAATCAATCCCCAGGCGGATAATTGCCGAAACCAGTTAATTAAATGATTGAGAAAGATCCGGGCCGGGGTGCGTTCCTCTACCTCCTGGGCTGCCACGATATCCACGGTTTTTACGGCTTTTTCCTGAACAAAAAACACAATTTCGCCAATCTTTTGCCCCTGATAGACAGGGGCTTTTATTGTTTCCGGCAGATCAACCTCAACACTGACCTGTTCATACTGAGCTGTGTCAATGACTAAGGCGGCCTGATCGGCGACAATGGCATCAATTTCGGTTTTTAAGCCGTTGGTGACCGGGAGCGTATTGACGACATCCCCTTTGGCGGCGTAATCAAATAATTTGAAGTTGGCAAAACCCCACTTCAATAATTTCATGGAATCAAACCAGCGGGAATGGTCGTGGAGGACGACGGCGATCAGTTTCTGGTTGTCACGGGTGGCGCTGGATACCAGGCAAGGGCCGGCTTCACCGGTTGTACCTGTCTTTACACCGTCAGCCTCTTCCAGCATCCACAGCAGCTTGTTGGTATTGCGGAGATCCTGATCATGTTCGCGGCCGCGCTGGTCGAACCAGTCAATACTGGTTTGCCGGGTATTGACAATATCGGCAAATACCGGATTGAGCATGGCATAGCGGGCCAGCCAGGCTAGGTCAAATGCACTGGAATAATGACCGGCTGCACTCAATCCATGGGGGTTGCGAAAATGACTGTCATAGGCGCCCAGCGCCTGGGCTTTGTTGTTCATCTGGATGACAAATTCTTCGACCGATCCGGCCAGATGTTCGGCAATAGCAACAGCGGCATCATTGCCTGAGCGCAGCATCAGTCCGGTCAGCAGTTCGCGCAGCAGAATTTTTTGACCGGTTTGCAAATGCATGGAGGAACCGGGAGTTGCGGCCGCGCGGGCACTGACTTTCACTTCTTCATCGAGGCGGCCGCTTTCGACAGCCAGGATGGCAGTCAGGATTTTGGTTGTGCTGGCTGGTGCAAGATGGGTGTGAGCTTTTTTCTCATAGAGGATTTGTCCGGTTTTTGCGTCAATCAATACAGCAGCAGCTGCGCTGATGTCCGGCGGTGCCGCGAGGGTAACTCCTGCAGGCAGGATTCCCATAAGCAGCCAAAGCCAAATCATTGTTTTGATGAGTATGCGCATGCCATCTCCTCCAGCGAATTCATTTCAGTACGGAAGACGTGAGTTCATCCTTGGGGTGCGGACATATACCGGCGCTGCCGCCATTCAGAATTGTCGGCAATTCTGCTGGTATACACACGCGAAAGATAATTTGAACGTATATTAATCCATAGAAATTATATTGCTGCTTCTAAAAAATCATGCGTTTTGTTTGCCTGTATTTAGGTCTAACTTGATTTTGCCGGGCGTAGAATCAAACGAAGGCAGGTGACTACGCTATGGCTAGTTTACTGAGACGCGGACTATGGGGGGCTGCCATCCTGGTTGCACTGTTGGCAGGAACGATTGCAGATAACCGGTTTCATGCTGAGGTTGAAATTGTGAAAAAGGTACCGACCACGCATAAAGTTGTGGCTTTGACCATTGACGATGGTCCTCACTATAAAACAACGCCCGAGCTTTTGGCTGTACTTAGGAAGAAACAGGTTCAGGCAACCTTGTTTGTGCTTGGAGAAAATGCCGCCCGCAATCCGGAGATGATTACACAGGCCGTAGCCGACGGACACGAAATTGCCAATCATGCTTACAGTCATAAAGACTTGACTAAAATGACGGCTGCTCAGTGTGGCGAGGAACTGGATAAAACTGATCAGATCATTGCCAGGATTACGGCTAAGCCGACCTTGTTCCGGCCTCCGGGCGGGCTTTATAATGAGACGGTTTTAGCTGAAGCCCGCAAGCGAGGCTATACCACTGTCTTATGGTCCTTAGATCCCCATGACTGGCAGCGGCCTAGTGTCGATCAAGTGGTGACCACTGTGGTACAGCATATTGCGCCGGGAAGCATTGTACTTTTGCATGACGGTCAATATCCGCTGCCCACCGCAGCAGCGCTGGATATTCTGATCGATCAACTGCGCAGTGCAGGTTATGAATTTGTGACACTCAGTCAGCTGTTGCAATATTACGAAGTCAGAGGAACCGGGGGCGGGAGGTCATAACATGAAATCGTTCTCTTGGGTATTTTGGAGTGTGGCTGTTTTTTTCACCATTACGGTCATCAGTTTGAGCCAGAACAGTTTTCAGGAGGAGATTTATGTCATCAAAAAAGTGCCAACCTCCCAGAAGGTGGTGGCACTTACAATTGATGACGGACCGCATGAACAGGCAACGCCTGAACTATTGGCCACGTTGCGGGAAAAGCAAGTCAAGGTAACCTTGTTTATTCTAGGCAAAAATGCGGAAAAAAACCCGGGCATTTTAGCCCAGGCTGCTGCTGATGGTCATGAGTTGGCCAATCATGCCTATAGTCACCGCTTTTTGAATAAAATAAGCCAGGCAGAACGCCTGGAGGAAATCGAAAAAACGGAAAAACTCATTATGGCGGTGGCACCAAAACCTACCTTGCTGCGGCCTCCGGGAGGAGGCTATAACGATGGTATTGTAGCCGAGGCCCGGAAGCTGGGCTACAGCACCATCTTATGGTCGCTCGATACTCGTGACTGGCAGGGAATCAGCGCAGATCAACTGGTCAATAACGTGATGGCCAATGTTAAGCCGGGGAGTATTATTCTGATGCATGATGGCCAGTATCCGATCGCCACAACCAAAGGAATCGGGCTGGTGATTGACCGGCTGCGGGCCGAGGGCTATAGCATTGTGACGGTAAGCCAGCTGCTGAAATATTATGAACCGAAGCTGTAGGGTTAAGGCTGTTTATAAGGCTGTAAATTTTGCCAATGGGTATGGATCAATTGATCGTAACGCCGCATGGTGGCCGTACGTTCATTGCGCAAGGCCTGGATATTGCTAAGAATATTCTGGTTAAAGGCATAAACTTTTTGTTTGGAAACCACAATAGGTTTGGCGTAATCTTTTAATTTGGTGGCTACCTTAACGTTGGTTTTGCCTTCTTTCAGGATGACAGCCGGTTCGAGCATATCAGAACCTTCATAGCGATGAATAAGACAGTTGGGCTGCAGTTGATCGATGATGTTTTTTGTTTCCCCAGCTAGAATGACCGTATTGCCGCAGCCGGGGCAGTTGGGCAGGTCTGTGCTTAAATAAGAATGACAGGCACCACAAACTATTCCGTCCATAATAGACACCTCCGCCAGTAGTGTGTCCTGATTTTAGGAAAAATATGAGCAGGTTTTAGCCACAAGCAATTGACATTCCTGGCGGAGCTTGTTATACTTTCTGCGACATTTGGACTGGCTATGAAAAGGAGATAGGGACATGTTGTGTAACCGGGAAATTGAGACCATGACACGGGCGGAAATGACGAAATTGCAGACGAGTAAGCTGCAAAAAACCGTAAAGTGGCTGCAGGAGAAGAGTACTTTTTATCAAGAAAAACTGGACAAGCTGGGAGTCCGGCCTGATGAGCTGGAGTTAGCCGATTTAACCGGTCTGCCGTTTACAACCAGAGAGGATTTAGCAGGCCATTATCCTTATGGCCTGCTGACCTTTCCCTTAAGCGCTGTGGTGAGAATGCACACGACTGGGGAAGCAGTGCCGGTCGCGGTAGCCTATACAAGCGGTGATATCGGCAAATGGCTGGAGATGCTGGCCAGGTCGCTTGTGGCCGGCGGGCTGAATCCGACTAGTGTCTTGCAGATTGCTGCCGGCTATGGGTTGAGTCCGGAAGGCTTTGGGCTGCATTATGCTGCCGAAGTGATTGGAGCAACGGTTATTCCGGCCGGAGACTTGGAGCCGCTGGAGCAGTTGAAACAAATAGAAGACTTTGGCGTAACTTTCTTGGCAGCGAGTGCAGGTCAGTTGCTGCAATTGGCGGAAGCGGCCCGCCAGGCTGGGATTGATCTGCAAGCTTTGCCTGTTTCTACCGTGTATGCGATTCGTACGCAGGTTGAGACAGGCTTAACGGCGCAACTGGCCGAATTGTTCCGGGCGGATGTGATTGAAATTTATGGCGTGAACGAATTGATTGGTCCGGGAATTGCGGGCGGCTGCCCGGCGCGAAACGGGCTTCATATTCAAGAGGACTATTTTTATCCGGAAATTATTGATCCCGTAACCGGGGTGCTTAAAGCCGAGGGTGAATTCGGTGAATTGGTCCTGACTTCGCTGGGAAAAGAAGCGATGCCGGTGCTGCGCTATCGTACCGGACAGCTGGCTGCTTTGGAGCACGCACCTTGTTCCTGTGGCCGGACTTTGGTCAGGCTGCGGGTTTAGAAAAAACTTTTGCGATTCCAAAAATTTAACTGGTTTTTAATAAACAAACATTGGTTACATTATTTCTTGAGGAGGTGTTTCTATGTGGCGTAGAAAAAAACACTATTCTATCATGGGCATGGATATGGATTTGGATCATGTAAACGTGAAGGATATCAAGAAAGTTGCAACAGTTGTTGTAGCCGGTATTGCAGTCTATCAGGCGGCCAGATACATGTTCAACGAAATGATGGACTAAGTTCTCCTCAACAAATGGCTCCGGCAGAAATGCCGGGGCTTTTTTTGTCAAAAAATTCGCTTTGACCCGGTGGCAGGGACATCTGCCGCTACGGACGTTCCCGACGCTGTTAC
>CAMJML010000024.1 GCA_946407015.1 uncultured Selenomonadales bacterium
CAAGACATTCAGAGAACCTGGGTGGCTTGCCGTTTATTCCTTTGCGATTTTGTTTTTGCCGGAGGTGTTTGTGGGCCGGGTATGCAAGAGGATTCACTTTCGTGATGTGGAATAGATAGTACGATAAAAACCTTCCTGCTGGGATGGAGACAGGGCGGCCCATGATGAAAACCAATAAGAGTCTGTTAGAAATTCACCTTGCTGTTTTGCTGTTTGGATTATCCGGTTTATTTGGTAAACTGATTGCGTTACCGGCGATCATGATTGTTTTCGGACGGGTGGTCTTTGCCAGCGTTTTTTTATTGGCTGTGTTGCTGGCTCTCAAGAAGCCGCTCTTATTGGACAAGCCTAAAGATTATGCCGTTATGGCCGGGATGGGGGCTTTGCTTGCCGTCCACTGGAGCACTTTTTTCTTCGCGATTCAGCTATCCACAGTGGCGATTGGTTTATTGACTTTTTCAACCTTCCCGGTATTTGTCGCTTTCCTGGAGCCTTACTTTTTTAAAGAGAAGCGGTCTGTTCGTGAGATCGTTGTGGCGCTAGTGGCCTTTGGCGGAATTATCCTGGTCATTCCGGAATTTGAGCTGAGCAGCCAGCTGACTCAAGGAGGGTTTTGGGGAGTGCTGTCCGGCTTGACGTTCGCTTTGCTGTCGCTCCTGAACAGAAAATATGTCAAAGCCTATCCAGGGATGGTGGTGGCTTTCTATGAGCAGGCGGTGGCTGCCGTGCTGCTAATTCCTTATTTTGTTATTCAGCAGCCGCTGATTCAAGCAGGTGATCTCATCCTGTTGGTACTATTAGGCATCGTTTTTACCGGAATGGCCCATTCCTTATTTATCAATGGTCTTCAGGATGTCAAAACCCAAACAGCCGCCATTATTTCCTGCCTCGAGCCGGTATACGGGATAGCCTTTGCCGCTTTATACCTGCAGGAACTGCCGGGGATACGTGAACTCGCTGGCGGAGTGATTATTTTAGCTGCGGTTTGCTATTCAACCGTCTGGAACAACCAGCACGGGAATAATCCAAGCGTCAAAAACTAAACGAATTACAGCTTTAGTTTCTAAGGGAAAAAGTCCCTGGTTGGGCGTTTCTCACCATAATTTACCATAATACGCTGGAATAAATTAGAGGGATTTTATGTTTAATGGAGAATTGTTACAAATAGAGAAAGTATTGTGAATGTGTATTGGCAAACTTAACGAAAGTTAAGGACGCAAAGCCATGGGGCTAACGATGTTTCATCAATGCCTGCCAGGTTGCTATATGAGAAAAACTCATGTAACAGCTGGCTTTTTTTGTGGCAGAAGCCAGGGTGCAACATTTTTTCAATGCTTTCAATCTTGAAAAGGAGAGGTGTAATGTAATGCGTAGAATGCCAATTATCGCACAATTAGGTGGAATGTTTCTGATTTCAATTTTTCTTATGTTGATGTTACTCGGATACACGGCTTATCAATACACGATGTCCAGCGATACATACGAGAATTTGATTACTCATACCGCGTCAAATATGATCATGCTCTCGAAGTCGCAGGACGATATGCATACCGGCATTGCTAATCTCCGTGGTTTTATGGCCTATTCAATTGCCAGTTACGAACAGGAAGCGCGTAATGATTTTGCCGATAGTGTCAAAGAATTAAAAGTGGCTGTAGAGGGAGTGAAAAACCCTGAGGTCAAAACCGAACTTGTCAAACTAGCCAAATTACTGGATGAATACGTTTTTAAAATGGGTCAGCTGATGGACGCCAAAAAGGCCAATGACCCAGCGTTTAATACCTTACTTGCCGAAGGACGGGCGTTGTCGCAGCAGATTGATCAGCAATTTGATAAAACGATTGATATGGAAGAAACCTTTTTGAAAAAATCGACTGCTGAGTTATTGGAACAGCAAAAAGCCACCAAAAGACTGGTTGGAATTTTGAGTGTTTTGATTGTTTTGCTGGTTTGTGGCTTAGCCGTATGGTACAGCCGGCGCATGGCTGCCCGCCTGAACCGTGTGCGCAATGACCTGGATGCTATCAGCCGGTTTGACTTGGCCACAACAGAAATAAAGGCAACCGTGAATGATGAGATCGGTGATATGGCTGCTGCGATGACCGTCATGCGCAGCGCGTTGCGGACTCTAGTCGGCCAAATCCGTCAAAACTCCGAATCTTTAGCGGCTGCCAGTCAGGAGTTAAGCGCAACGGTTGAGGAGCAACTGAGTGCGGCAGAAACCGTATCGACTACGATTGCGGAAGTTTCCAGCGGTACGGCCCATAACACCAACAATATTACCGAGATGTCGGCTACCATTCAGGAGCTTTCAGCCAGTGCGGAAGAAATGAATGCCAATGCCTTTGAGGTAAACGCCAATACGCAGAATGCCGTTGATGAGGCGGCTCAGGGAATGGGCTTGCTGAATCAAATTGTGGCTCAGAATGAAACGGTGGCTAATTCCATGAGCAGCATTACCCAGGTTGCGGACTCGCTAGCCAAAGGGTCGGAAAACATCCGCGAAATTGTTACGGTCATTCAAAATCTGGCCGGACAGACCAATCTGCTCGCTCTGAATGCTGCCATTGAGGCTGCCCGGGCCGGTGAAGCAGGCCGGGGATTTGCGGTGGTGGCTGAAGAGGTCCGGAAACTGGCGGAGCAAAGCGCCGAGTCTACCCAGCATATTGGGGACATTATTAACAAAATGACCGGAGATATTGATGTTGCCGTGCAGCATGTCCGCAAAGGCAATGATGAGGTCGAAGCCGGTAAGCAAGTGACTTTCAATACCCAAAAAGGCTTTGAAGTGATTATTGAAAAACTAAACAAAGTGAAAACCGTGGTAGGGCAAATTACCGCCGCCATTGATGAAACGGCCAAGGGAACGCAGGCGATGGTTGGAAATATTGAGAATATCAGCGCTGTTGCCGAACAAACATCAGCAAGTGCCCAGACGGTAGCTGCAGCTTCCGAAGAACAAAGTGCCAGTATGCATGAGATTAATCATAATGCCGAGTCATTAGCGAAAATGGCCGAAGAACTGAATTTGATTATTAGTAAATTTAGACTGTAATTTTAAAACAATAAAAAACTGTGACGATACCTGAAAACAACTTCCGGCTAGATCAGGATGATTTAGCCGGAAGTTGTTTATTTATTTTTATATGCCTTCACCATCCAGGCCGGAAAACTGCTGCTGGTTGCAGATCACGGTCTGAACTGTTTTTCGCGGTGCGGGCGTACGGGTAATGAGGACAACCGATAATAAAATGATTATTGCAGCCAAGACAGTCTGGAGCGTTAGCTGTTCATCGGCCAAAAGCCAGCCTAGAAAAACGGCAACCACAGGGTTTACATAGGCATAGGTCGAGACGATTGCCGGCTTAGCCTTTCTTAGTACCCAGATGTAGGCGCTAAAGCCTACAATGGAGCCGATAAAAATCAGATAGGTTAATGACCAAAGTGACCGGGCTGAAACTTGCTGGAGGTCAAACTGTCCTAGTTCACCTGTTACAACTCCCACCAGCAGACAGAGTGCACCACCCATCAAGTTTTGTAAAGCAATTGACATGATGGCGGATTGCGGGAGCCATGCTTGCCGGGAATATAGAGAGCCGGCTGCCCAGAAAAAAGCCGCAGCGGTTAGAATGAGACAACCCCAAGCCTGAGCTGCAGAATAGCTGGCTTCTTGCAGGGAATGGCTCACTAACAGGATTTGACCGGAAAAGCCTAACAATAACCCCAACAATATTCGTTTACTTGGTTTGGTTTCTTTTTGCCAAAGCCATGCCATGGCGGTCATCCATAACGGGACGGTTCCGACGATGAGTGCGGCAATTCCAGAAGAAACGGTTTGCTCGGCCCAAGCTACCAGAGAATTACCGCCCAGCAGCATCAATCCTCCGGCAATAGCCGCATTGCGCCAATGCGTGATAGCTGGGGCGCGGGTACCTTTGAATATTTCCCATAAATATAGCAAAGAACCGGCAATCACAAAACGGATACCTGCCAGTAAAAACGGTGGGAATGTTTCCACGGCAAATTTCATGGCCAAATAAGTACCGCCCCAGGGAAAATATACGGCCAGCAAAGCCAGTGCTATGGAATATGAGATCCGGTTTGCTGCTGTCATGATAGAATCTCTCCTTTGACGATATTCGCTAAAAAGACAGTTGGGCTGTTTCTTTTAAGGTATTGAGGACAATAATGGTTTTTGTCGAGATAGATTCTCCACGTACCCGTTCTTTCATCAATACGCTCAACGATTCGGTATTACGGGTTCGTATTTTGATTAAATAACAATCATCGCCGGCCACATTATGAACCTCCTGAACTCCTGGAATATCGACCAGCGAAGCTTCAATGTCTTTGTCACCTGTTACTTTAATCAATACAAAGGCCAGCATATCCAGACCCAGCTCACGAGGATTGAGTTTGGCTTCATAGCCTGTGATGATTCCCTTTCCTTCGAATTTGCGAATTCTCGCCAGTGTCACGGATGGAGCCAGCTTGACTTGGCGAGCCACATCGGCATTAGAGATTCGAGCGTTATTTTGCAGTAAATCAAGAATTTTTTTATCTATATGATCCAATGTTTTCACCTCAATATCATTATACGGACCGTTATGCGAAAGAAAAAGGAGCGAATTCTTAGAAAAAGGAATTTCAAAGAATTTTATTCTTAAAATAAGCGTTAAAACAGAATGAAATTCTGTGAAATAAAGATAATGAAGAAAAATATTGCGCTTGCTGCTTTTGGAGCCGAAAAAACGGTTTTCTCATGCTTGCTTAGCAGGTCATGGAATGAGTCTCAAAAATTTTTGATCTGTCATTACAAAGCCTGCGCTTGCGCAGGCTTTTTGCATCCGTCAATGGGGTATGGTAAGATAAGGTATTATGAAGATAGTGCCCAGCTTCATGCAAATGACTTGCCGGCACTATTGCTGCTTTCGTTGTGGAGGTCTTTATGACAATCTGGACAAAATTTATTCAATACTATAAGCCTTATCGCTGGCTGTTTTTTACCGACCTGGTATGTGCATCGGTTGTTTCCTTGGTGGATATTACCTTCCCGCAGATTCTGTATTATCTTACCCATGGTGTTTTTACCCGGACGGCTGCTGAAATCAAGCCGGTGCTGGGCATGGTCGCGGGTGGGATGCTGCTCTTGTATGGGATCCGGTATGGCTGCCAATATTACATTACAACCTGGGGTCATATTATGGGGGCCAGAATGGAAAGCGACATGCGGCAGGATTTGTTTGATCATTATCAGCAGCTATCCTTTTCCTATTATGACCGCAATAATACCGGAGAAATGATGTCCAAGCTGGTTTCCGATTTATTCGATATCTCTGAGCTGGCTCATCATGGTCCGGAGAATATTTTTATTTGTACATTGAAAATTATCGGCTCTTTTCTCTTGCTGCTATTTTTGAATGTCAAAATGACCCTTATTCTGTTCGGAGTGACCGTGGTCATGATCCTCTTTAGTATCTATAAGAACCGGAAGATGAAAGCTGTCTTCTTGGACAACCGGAAAAAAATTGCCGGTGTCAATTCGCAGGTCCAGGATAGCCTTTCCGGTATTCGTGTTGTTAAATCTTTTGCCAATGAGGATTTGGAGCGGGAAAAATTTTGTTCCAGCAATCTGCGGTTTTTGGATTCCAAGGTGGGTAGCTACCGGATGATGGGAAGCTTTCAGGCCGGTAACGGCTTTTTTCAGGGATTATTGTATACGGCTGTGCTGGTGAGCGGTGGCTACTTTATCGCCAACGGGACCTTACAGGTTGCCGATTTGGCTGTATATGCCCTGTATATCGGAATTTTTATGAACCCCATTGATGTGCTGGTCAATTTTACTGAACAATTTCAGAAAGGGTATTCCGGTTTTAAACGTTTTATGGAAGTGATTCAAACTACTCCGGAAATCGTTGAAAAACCCAATGCCGTACCGCTGGCTCAAGTGAAAGGGCAGATTGTCTATCAGGATGTCTCTTTCCGTTATAATCAGGATTCGGAAGTGCTGGATGGCGTCAATATTACCATTGAAGCAGGAAAAACAGTTGCGCTGGTAGGCCCCTCAGGTGGTGGAAAAACGACCCTGTGTTCCCTGCTGCCCCGGTTTTATGATGTGAGCGGAGGGGCGGTGCTGATTGACGGGCAGGATGTGCGGGATGTAACGCTTAAATCCTTGCGCAGTGCGATCGGGATTGTACAGCAGGATGTGTATTTGTTTGCCGGTTCGATCCGGGATAACATCGCGTATGGCAAGCCGGATGCCAGTGATGAAGAAATTGTAATAGCAGCCAAGCATGCCAATATTCACGATTTCATTGTCAGTCTTCCGGACGGGTATGACAGTTATGTCGGTGAAAGGGGCACCCGGCTATCGGGAGGGCAGAAACAGCGGATTGCGATTGCCCGCGTTTTTTTGAAGAATCCGCAAATTTTAATCCTCGATGAAGCCACTTCAGCACTGGATAATGAGAGTGAACGCTTTATCCAGGCATCCCTGGAACGTCTGGCTGAAAATCGCACCACCATTGTGGTGGCCCACCGTTTGAGTACTATTCGCAATGCCGACGAGATTATTGTTATTAACCGCAACGGCATTCAAGAACGTGGCAATCATGCAACCCTTCTGGAGCAAAACGGTCTGTATGCCAAGTATTATCACATGCAGTTTGAGGGATTGGACGATTTGTAAAGTCAACTGATGGTATAAATTCATTTGCAATCAGTAACAAACTGGATTTCAGAGCATAATAGTACTATTACGAGTCCATGCACAGCCTGCAGACTTCGGAGGAAAAATCATTATTATTGAAAAGAGGAACGTTATGCCCAAAAAACATACGATGCTTCATCAGATCAAACGCTATCTGATTTTGTTTATTGGTTCTATTATCTATGCGGCAGGCTTAGAAATTTTTCTGGTTCCCAATCATGTGATTGACGGCGGGGTGGTTGGGCTTGCCATTATGGCCAGCCATCTGACTGGCCTTCCACTGGCGATCTTTTTAATTGCGATCAATATTCCGTTTGTTTATTTAGGCTATAAGCAGATCGGCAAGACTTTTACCATTTCCACCATTTTTGCCATTCTTTCGCTGTCTTACTGGAGTGGGGTTTTTTTACCCATTCCCGGCTTGACCAATGACTTATTTTTAGCCTCGGTATTTGGCGGCATTATTCTGGGGATCGGGGTGGGCTTAATTGTCCGTTATGGCGGTTCACTGGACGGCACCGAGATTGTGGCCATATTAATGGACAAACGCAGCAGCTTTTCCGTCGGCGAAGTGATTTTAGTCATTAATTTATTCATTTTATCAGCAGCCGGACTTGTTTTTGGCTGGGACCGGGCGATGTATTCTTTGGTTGCCTATTTTATTGCTTCCAAGGTGATTGATATTACCATTCAAGGGTTAGATGAGTCAAAGGCGGTCATTATTGTATCCGATCAATCGGCAGAAATCGCCGATGCTCTGATGGCGCGCCTGGGCAGAGGTGTAACGGTGCTGCGCGGCCAAGGGGGATATAGCGGCAATGAAAAGAATATTCTATATGCCGTAGTTACGCGGCTGGAGATTGCAAAATTGAAGGCTTTGATTACAGATATTGATGAGACGGCTTTTGTCACCATTAATGATGTTCATGATGTCTTGGGCGGAAGCTTTAAAAAGAAAGCCATTCATTAAAAAATCCTTTTGTATTATCACGAGCGGAACTTTGTGTTTGTTTAAATGAATGTATTGACAAATTTGGTGATTGTTAGCTATAATAACGACAATAATTGTTAAAGCGATGAACGGAAATAGTAAAGACTGTGCTTGTTCCCAGAGAGCCGGAGGTTGGTGTGATCCGGCAGCAAGGAAGTTTTGAACTCATCTGTGAGCTGCAGCCCGATAAGTAGGGTGAGCCGGAATTCCACCGTTACAGGGATAGATGGTGTTAGCCGTCGAAAAAGCGGGTTCATGTTGAACCAATTAGAGTGGTACCACGGGTAGCCTTCGTCTCTAGAGGAGATGAAGGCTTTTTTTATTGTCCAGGAATGCCGCAATCAGCGGTTTATTGAATCAAAGGAGGAATAGGGATGAGAAAAATTTGGGTATTGGATACAACCCTTCGGGACGGAGAGCAGGTGCCTGGTGCAAAATTAAATATTTTTGAAAAATTACAGATTGCGCAGCAGTTGGCGAAATTGAATGTCGATATCATTGAGGCCGGATTTCCTTCGTCTTCGCAAGGCGATCTTGAGTCAGTCAAGAAAATTGCCGGTGCATTAAAAGACGGTCCGGTTATTACCGCGCTGGCCAGAGCGGTGCAAAGTGATATTGATGCGGTCTATCAAAGCATCCGTCATGCCGATCGTCCTTTAATCCATATTGTTTTGGGGACTTCCAACATTCATGTGGAAAAGAAATTCAACCGGTCGAAGGATGCTGTACTTGAAATGGGGGTTGACGCGGTCCGGTATGCCAAATCGCTGCTGCCCGAAGTTCAGTATTCTACCGAGGACGCTTCCCGGTCTGATTTTGAATACTTGTGGAAAACCATTGAAGCGGTCGTCCGGGCAGGCGCAACCATCATCAATATTCCTGATACGGTAGGTTATGCCGTACCTGAGGAGTTTGGTTGTTTGATCAAACGGATCAACGACCGTCTGAAAAATTTGAATGATCAGGTCCTGCTCAGTGTCCATTGTCACAATGACACCGGTCTGGCCACTGCGAATACGCTGATTGCAGTCAAAAACGGTGCCGATAAAGTAGAATGCACCTTGAACGGTATTGGGGAAAGGGCCGGAAATGCGGCCTTGGAAGAAGTCGTTATGGGGTTGAAGCTGCGTCCCGAATATTATCAGGCCTGCAGTCAAATCGTCACCACGGAAATCAAAGCCACCTCCAAGCTGGTCAGCAACCTGATGGGACTGGATGTCCAGGTCAATAAGGCCATTACCGGTGAAAATGCCTTTGCCCATTCATCCGGTATCCACCAGGACGGCTTGTTAAAATCACGTGAGGCATATGAAATTATCCGGCCGGAAGATGTCGGAGTGGATGAGATGGAATTAATTTTAACGGCAAGATCGGGACGCCATGCGTTCAAAGCCGCTATTGCCAAAATTCTGCACTCCAACTTGTCGGAAAGTGATTTTGAAGAGCTTTTTGCCAGGTTTTTGGATTTGGCAGATTTGAAAAAAGAAATCTACCATCATGATCTCTATTATTTAATTGATCATTATTATGCCGGTAAAGGTGAGACACAGGCTGAGCGGGTGCGGGAAGATCTTTATGAACTGGTCGGCCTGCAGGTTGTCAGCAATGATATCTTTCCGACTGCCAGTGTCAAAGTAAAACGGGGAGGAACGGTGCTGAAAGACAGTGCCGGTGGCGACGGGCCGATCGATGCTCTTTATACCGTCTTAAAGAATATCGTAAACCTGGAGGTTGAATTGCTGGAATATAAAATCAGCAGCGTATCCAGGGGGAAAGAAGCCATGGGCCGGGTGTATCTGCAGCTGCAGCATGATGGAAAGCGTTATACCGCCCGTGCTGTGGATACCGATATTATTAAGGCCAGTGCCGTGGCATTTTTAAATGCCACCAATCAGATCCTGCTCAATCGGGCCGTCGAACCTGGAGCGGTTACCGAGGGACAGGCAGAGTTTTTAGGCGGAGAACGATCAGGGAGGGGTATTGTTTGAACACCTGGAATGCCGGCTTATATGACAACAAGCACTCGTTTGTTTCCGAATTTGGTAAAAGTTTAGTGAACCTGCTAAACCCGCAGCCCGGGGAATTTATCCTGGATGTGGGCTGTGGTACGGGAGATCTTGCTCAGCAGATCAGTCTGGCTGGAGCTGTCGTAATTGGTATTGATCAATCCGAGGAAATGGTACGGCAAGCCAAAGAAAAATATCCTCAGCTTTGTTTTCAAGTCCAAGATGCCCGTCAATTGGAATATCAGGAGCAGTTTCATGCTGTCTTTTCCAATGCCGTCCTGCACTGGATAAAGCCCCCGGAAATGGTGCTGCAAGGAATTTGGCGGGCTTTGCGGCCGGGAGGACGGTTTATTGCCGAGTTCGGAGGCAAGGGAAATGTCGCTTCTCTCTTACATGCCGTTTTTGCCGCTGTAGGAGAATTGGGGCTGGATGCTGCCAGCCTCCAGGTGCCTTGGTATTTCCCCAGTATTGGCCAATATGCCCAATTGATGGAGAGTGCCGGATTCCAGGTTCAATATGCCGCTCACTTTGCCCGGCCTACCCGGCTGGAGGGAGAAGACGGGCTGCGTAACTGGATGAGGATGTTTGGCAGCAGCATGCTTGCCGGATTGTCCGAAATCCAACAAGAGCAAATTATCCGGAAAGCGGAGCAGCACTTGGCGGTTACAAGCTTCTGCCAATGGGGCTGGATGGCCGATTATCAGCGGATCCGTGTTGTGGGAGTCAAGACTGGCTAGACAAATTTTTAAAAAGACAGAGGGGATTTTTAGGCGGCAGCGAATGATCTTTATAAAAATACCCCTTCAGCGATTGAGGAGAGGGCTTTTAAGGAGCGTTTATGGACAGAGAAAAGCTGCTGCTGCTGACTTATATTTTGGATGCCTATCCCTATCCCATTGTTTTTGTGGATTGCGACCACATCATCCGTTTTATGAATAAACAGGCCGAATACCATTATTATCAGGAACGGGGCTATGATACCCTAATCGGCCAATCAATCTTTGGATGCCATAATAACCAGTCGGAGGAACGCATACGGGCTGCGATTGAGAAGCTCAAAAACCACAGCAACGAAGTTTTTCTGGGTGTGAGCGTGAAGAACCAGCGCATTTATATCAATCCTGTACGGAATGAACAGGGGGAACTGATCGGATATTTTGAAAGATTTGAGTTGAACCTCCAGAAATAGAGGGGAACAGCTGGAAATAAACAGGGAGAAAGCGGGGGAAAGGCGTGCAGCGTGGGTTGTTTCAAGAAGCGGGGGCTCATCCGGGAAATCTAAAATGGGAGCAAAGTATTTTTCGGGTTCAGCCAATGTATGCAAAGCTCAACGATATTCGCAGTGAATTTGCCCGTGATTATACCAGAATCCTGCATAGTACGGCCTACCGGCGCCTGAAGCATAAAACCCAGGTGTTTTTTGCCACCCGCCATGATCACATTTGTACCCGGATTGAACATGTCAGTCATGTGGCTTCCGTCAGCTATACCATCGCCAACTACTTAGGGCTGAATACCGAACTCACCAATGCCATTGCGATGGGGCACGATTTGGGGCATGCGCCCTTTGGCCATACCGGGGAAGAATTTCTAAAGGAAATTGTGCAAAAAGAGCTGGGGAAAACTTTTTGGCATGAGCGCAACAGTCTGCGTTTTGTGGACTACTGCGAAACGCTGCCGGACAATGAAGGGATTGAACGCAACCTCAATTTGACGTATGCTGTCAGGGACGGGATTGTCTGCCATTGCGGCGAGGTGGATGAAATTTCAATTTCTCCGCGCAGCCAGGTGCTGGATTTGTATGAGATTGAAAAAGCCGGCCAGTGCCCGCCCTTTACCTGGGAAGGCTGTGTTGTTAAGATTTCGGATAAAATTTCCTATTTGGGGCGGGATATTGAGGATGCCCTGCTGCTCAAAATCTTAACCGACAGTGAAATCAGGGAATTTGTCAAAATCGGCCGGGAGTTTGGCGTCTTCAAAGCCAATGAAATTACCAATACATTGCTGATGCATGACTTCATTGTGGATTTGTGTGCGACCAGCTCCCCGGACAAGGGGATTGCTTTCTCGCCTAAATACCTGAAATTGATTAATGCCTTAAAAGCCTTTAACTATCAATATATTTACCGTCATGAGCGCCTGAATAATTATAAACGTTATGCCCGTTTGGTGATTGAAAGTATTTATCAAACGCTGTTAAAGGGCTATCACGGCCTGGCGACACTGGCTGAGCTGGAACGGTACCGGACTATTTATCCCCAGTTGGTGCAGAGCTTTACCGAGTGGCTGAAAAAGTATGCCGGGATAGATCGCCGGGAATTGAAATATCAGAATGCCGTCCTGTATTGCCTGGAAGACCGGCAGGATTATATTCAGGCCATCGTCGATTACATTTCCGGGATGAGTGATAGTTTTGCCATTAAGATTTTTAATGAGATTACGACATTTTGAGGGTGTATGATGAGTCATTTTTTTGCATTTTTAGCTCGTATGAAGTTTATTCAGCGCTGGGGGCTGATGCGGAATACCCAGAGCGAAAATATCCAGGAACACAGCTTGCAGGTTGCGATGATCGCGCATAGCCTGGCCGAGATCCGGAATAGCGTTTTCGGCGGCAGCGTTGATGCGGGCAAAACGGCTGTTTTGGGCATGTATCATGAGGTTTCCGAAGTGTTTACCGGTGACCTGCCCACCCCGGTCAAATATTTTAATCCTCAAATCAAGGCCGTATATAAAGATATCGAAAGGCAAGCCCAGAAAAAGCTGCTGCTGATGCTGCCTGAAGAACTCCAGGCCTCTTATACCGGGATTATCCAGCAGGATGAAGAAAATGAATTGTGGCAGCTTGTGAAAGCAGCCGATAAGCTGAGTGCTTATTTAAAATGTGTCGAGGAAATTAAAGTGGGCAATCAGGAATTTAACGTGGCTTATACCCAGATTCAGCAAGAGTTATTGCAAAGCCCTTTGCCGGAAGTGCGATATTTTCTGGATGCTTTTGCCGACAGCTTTGGCCTGACATTGGATGAGCTGAAGGATTGAAACGGACTTGGCTGATTGCACCACCCGGTGAGAATACGGCCTGTAAATTCAAATAAACAATCTATGCTTACCGCAGGGGAGTCATCCTTTGCGGTTTTTCATTTGTCTGCGACAGAAAGCTGCTGATCTCTTTTAGTTAGCCGCTTTTAAAATTAGAGAAATAGTGGGAATACTGCTTATAGATTCATACCGGCTTTATTTTTATGAACAGTTTTAGAGAAGATATTCAGTGTAACTGGAAGTGGCTGGGAAAATGCACGAATTCGCGATTGCACAAAATATTTTAGCGATTTGCCTGGAATACGCTAAAGAGCATCATGCTCAGCATATTCAGCGTATCACGCTGCAGTTTGGGCAAATGACAGGAGTTGAACCCGAGGCCCTTAAGGGGTGTTTTGCTTTGCTGGCCGACAGAACGATGGCCGCCGGAGCCGAACTGCACATTGTTGTCGTTCCGCTTACCGCCCGCTGTCAGGCTTGTGAGCGGGTGGTGGCCATTGAGACACCCCATTTCTTCTGTCCGGTTTGCAACTCGCCTCAGCTCACGCTTGTATCGGGACGGGAAATGAGAATAGAACAGTTGGAGGTGGTATGATGCAAATTACCGTTATGGAGGATATTCTTGGGAAAAACGATCAAATGGCCCGGGAGTTGAATCAATTATTCACGTCAAAAGGAATCTTTACACTCAATCTCATGGGTTCACCGGGCGCGGGTAAAACCATGCTGCTGGAAAAAACGCTTTGGCAATTAAAAGATAAATTGCGTTTGGCTGTGATTGAAGGGGATTTATTTACTTCCAAAGATGCAGACCGCATTGCTTGCTGCAAGGTTCCGGTGATTCAGATCAATACAAGCGGTGGCTGCCATTTGGATGCCTATATGATTAAAAGCGTATTGCCTCAATTGGATTTGGATGAACTGGACTTGCTGATTATTGAAAACGTCGGCAATTTAGTTTGTCCGGCTGAGTTTCAACTGGGGGAAGATCGGAAAGTCCTGGTGCTGAGCATTACCGAAGGCGAGGATAAGCCGCTTAAGTATCCGCTTATGTTTCGGCAGTCCAGCTTCATTATTTTAAATAAAATTGATTTACTGCCCTATACTCAGTTTGATATGGCTGCCGTCAAGGCTGATATCTTCGGCATCAATCCGGATGCCAGGCTGGCCGAGGCATCCTGCCGCACGGCAGAAGGGCTGCAGCCCTGGTATGACTGGATCAAAGAGCAGGTTGCGCTTAAAAAACAGGCAATCGGAAGTTAAGCCAAGCAGCAGTCAGCAGTTGCCGTTTCCTGCTTCCAAAAGCTATTGCCTGGGAAATTGTGCGGATCATCCGCTTTGTAGGTTAGAAGTCCGAAATCTGGGGTGAAATCATGAATCGAGTCACGGTGCTTGGGGTAGGCAATCTGTTGTTAACCGATGAGGGCTTTGGCGTACATGTGGTGACGGAACTGAAGCGCCGTTATGTTTTTGCCGGGGATGTGCAATTGCTGGACGGAGGAACGGTGGGATTGGGTTTGCTGAACTTTTTGCTGGGAACGGAAAAGCTCATCATTCTGGATGCTATTGAAGGGCAGGCCGAACCGGGAACGGTCTTTAAATTTACAGGCACTGATGTACAGGTTTACTTTGATAACAAAATTTCGCTGCATGAACTTGGCGTCAAGGAACTGTTGACCAGCTTGGAAGTATGTGGCAGCAAAGTGGACGAGGTGGTCATTATCGGAGTACAGCCTGTTTCTTTGGAGTTGGGGCTGGAGTTGACCCCGCTGCTGGCTGCGTGCATGGACGCTGTGATGACAGCTGTGATTGCGCAACTGCAAAGCTGGGGGATAGCCGTGGACGCTTCGGAGAGATTCTAACGATGGTGGTTACCTGATTTGACGGTCCAGGGACAGGTATGGGTGAGAGGAAGGGTATCATGGAGAGAGTGAAAATCAAGGTTTCAGGGATGGTGCAAGGAGTTGGCTTTCGCCCTTTTGTTTATCGGCTAGCCCACCGTTACGGCTTGGTTGGCTGGGTGCAAAATGACGCTGCCGGAATTCAAGCTGAAATTGAAGGCAGGCCGGAAAACCTGACTGGCTTTTTAGCGGATCTGAAAGCGCAAGCTCCTCCGCAAGCCGTTATAATGAAACTTCTGGCAGAGACTGTTGCTCCGAAGGATGAGCGTGGTTTTTACATAAAAAAAAGCCAAACCACGGATGGCCGGACTGCCTTGGTATTACCAGATATTGCGACTTGTCCGGATTGCCAGCAGGAGCTTGGTCAAGCAGGCGACCGCAGATTTCGGTATCCTTTTACCAATTGCACCAACTGTGGACCACGCTATTCGATCATTCAGGACCTGCCTTATGATCGTGCTGCCACCACCATGAGCGTATTTAGAATGTGCCCTTCCTGTCAAGCCGAGTATAACGACCCCCGGGACCGCAGATTTCACGCTCAGCCTAATGCCTGCCCGGTCTGCGGCCCTGCTTATCAATTATTGACAGCTTCCGGGCAAGCCGTAGAAGGGGAGGCCTTTGCGGAAGCACGCAAACGAATTGCGCAAGGAGCTATTTTGGCTGTTAAAGGTCTTGGCGGGTATCATTTGGTTTGTAATGCGGCCGACCAGGCTGCTGTTGCTGAGCTCAGAGAGCGTAAAGGCCGGGTAGATAAACCCTTTGCCGTGATGTTTGGCGATCTTGGCACCGCCCGCCTTCATTGCACCGTTTCCGACGCGGAAGAAACGCTGTTGAGTGGAGCAATCCGGCCGATTGTCTTATTGGCCAAAAATCCGCAATACGGATTGGCCCAAGCCGTTGCGCCGGGGAATCCCACTTTGGGTGCTATGCTTCCTTATGCGCCTGTTCATTGGATTCTGCTTGAAGCGGGGGATGCTTATGTCATGACCAGCGGCAATGTCAGTGATGAACCGATTGCCTATGAAGATCAGGAGGCACAGGGGCGGTTAGCGGGGCTTGTCGATTATTTTCTGATTCATAACCGGCCTATCCATAGCCGCGTGGATGATTCGGTGGCCCGTATTGCACACAACAAGCCTTTTCTATTACGCCGGGGCCGGGGGGTTGCGCCCGCACCCATTCAACTGGCTCAAGCCGGCCCACCGGTCCTGGCTTGCGGGGGAGAAGTAAAGAATACCTTTTGCTTAACCAAAGGGACGGCAGCTTTTATGAGTGCTCATATTGGCGATTTGGAGAATGTGGCTGCATTAGCGTCTTATACCGGCCAGATTTCTCATTATCAAGCCTTGTTTGCGATTCAACCCGAGTTTGTTGCTCATGATTTGCATCCGGACTATCTATCGACAAAGTACGCTCAAACCTTAGACCTGCCGCTGCTTGCCATCCAGCATCATCATGCCCATATCGCCAGTGTGCTGGCCGAGCACGGACTCAATGAAAAAGTGATCGGAGTTGCCTTTGACGGTACTGGTTATGGCACCGATGGACTGTTATGGGGCAGTGAATTTATGCTGGCCGATTGTCAGGATTTCATCAGGATGGCTCATTCCCGTTATTTTGCATTGCCAGGCGGGATGAAGGCGATTCAGGAGCCTTGGCGGCAGGCCGCATGGCTGCTGCAAGAACTGTATGGAGACGGGTTTGCTGAACTGCCCATCCCATTTTGCCGGCAGCTTCCGGACAACTGGCCGTTTATCCTGCAAGCTGCCGCTAAAGGGATTAACAGTCCCTTAGCCTGCGGGGCCGGCCGCCTGTTTGACATGGCTGCTGCCATTTTGGGCATTCGCTGCAGGGTTCATTACGAAGGCCAAGCCGCCGTGGAGCTGGAGTCGGCAGCAGCAGGCGCAACAGGCTGGCTGCTGCCGTATCACATTACGGGCGGCCCTGTGGCCGAACTGGATTTCAGGCCAGCCTTTGCCGCCCTGGTGCAAGCGGTACAGCGCGGCGAGAACCCGGCGGGGCTGGCCGCAGCTTTTCATATGACCCTGGCGGCCGCGACTGTGGATATGATCCGGCGCATTCATCACATGACCGGGATTCGCAAAGTGGCCTTCAGTGGCGGTGTGTTTCAAAACATGACGCTGCTGGGGTTGATTCTGGAGCGTTTGGATCATCCCTTAACGCCGTTGCTGAACCGGCAAGTTCCTGCCAATGACGGTGGTCTTGCTTTAGGACAAGCCGCGGTCGCCAGAGAGAGGAGTAAGCAGCATGTGTCTTGCAATACCGGCCAGAATCATTCGCCGTGATGAACAACTCGCCTTGGTTGACATGGGCGGCATTCAAAAATTAGTGAGTACCCTATTAGTTCCCGATGCAAAACAGGATGATTTTATCCTGGTACACGCAGGTTTTGGCATTCAGATTATGGATCACAATGAAGCAGCCTTGACAATGGCTTTATTAAAGGAGCTGGCACAACATGGTGGTGGAATTGGATATGGAACTGCAGACAATGGCCGCTTTCTTGACCAGGCAGATTGATGGCTTGATTACCCGGCCGATCCGGCTGATGGAAGTATGCGGCACACATACGGTGGCCATCTTCAAAGCCGCTATCCGCCAATTGCTGCCCGCGCAGGTTGAACTGGTCAGCGGCCCGGGCTGCCCGGTCTGCGTTACGCCCAGCCGTTATCTGGATACGGCCATCGCCTATAGCCGTGAAAAGGGGGTCATTGTTACAACCTTCGGGGACATGATGCGGGTTCCGGGAACCGATTCGACACTGAGTGAGCAACGAGCAGCCGGTGCTGATATCCGGATGGTGTATTCGCCCCTCGAATGCATTGAAATTGCTAAAAGCAATCCATTGAAAAGGGTGGTGTTTCTTGCAGTCGGCTTTGAAACGACCGCACCGCTCGTAGCCGGGACGATTTTAACGGCGCAAGCAGCCGGTGTCAAAAACTTCTTTGTTTTGCCGGCTCATAAGCGGGTGCCGCCTGTTCTGCAAGCCTTATTGTCCAATGCGGGTGTGCAGGTGGACGGTTTTCTGCTGCCGGGAAACGTTTGCGCGATAACCGGTGAACAGCCTTTTGAATTTTTGGCCAGTCAATATCAGATTCCGGCTGTCATTGCCGGCTTTTCACCGCTCGAAATTCTCCAGGCCATTTACAGGCTGGCTAAACAAATTCATGCCGGTGAGGCCAGGCTGGAAAACCAGTATAAACAAGTGGTACGGCCGGAAGGAAATCTCACTGCCGTCCGGATTTTAAACCAGGTCTATGGCGAGGCGGACACCGACTGGCGCGGTTTAGGCTGTATTGCCCGCTCAGGTTTGGTGCTGCGCAGCACGTATCATTCGTTCGATATCAGGACCGCTTTGCCGGTTACGGTACCCGATCGTCCGGTGCATTCAGCCTGCCGCTGCGGGGAGGTGCTGCAGGGAAAAGCGTTGCCCCGCGAATGCCTGCTGTTTGGAACGGCGTGTACGCCGGAACAGCCGATTGGCGCGTGCATGGTCTCGGTAGAAGGGGCTTGTGCCGCTTGGTATCAATATGGCAGCTGGAGGTGGCAGGGATGAACGGAGAATATATTCAACTGGGACATGGCAGTGGCGGTAAAATGAGTCAGGAACTCATTGCGAGCATCATGCTGCCGGCTTTTAGCAACAACATTCTGGCCGAATTGCATGATGGTGCCCGCATAACCATTCATGATACCCGGCTGGCTTTTACGACCGATTCTTTTATTGTAAAACCATTATTTTTTCCAGGCGGGGATATCGGCAAGCTGGCCGTGTGTGGAACGGTCAATGACCTTGCGGCGGCAGGGGCAGTCCCGCAATATCTGTCTGCAGCCTTTATCATCGAAGAAGGATTTCCTATCTGGCAGTTGCAAAAGATCGTTCAATCCCTCCAGGCTGCTGCCCAGGAGGCCGGTGTTGTGATTGTAACCGGTGATACCAAAGTGGTGGAAAAAGGGGCAGCGGACGGCCTCTATATCAATACCGCCGGGATTGGAAAACAGCTGGATGCTGTGACGATTGCCACGGCTGGGGTCCGGCCGGGCCAGGACATTATTCTGAGCGGGTATCTTGGTGATCATGCGCTTGCCGTGATGGCCGAGCGGTATGGGGTTATGCTGCCGCAAACGGTAAGCAGCGATTGCGCACCGTTAAATGGTTTGGTTTTGGACATGCTGACAGCAGTACCGCAGATCTCCATGCTGCGCGATCCGACTCGTGGCGGGGTAGCGACCGCCTTAAATGAGATTGCCGGTCAGGCCAAGGTAGGCATTCTGCTGGAAGAAGCAGCGATTCCCCTACGTCCGGAAGTGGCTGCAGTCTGCGAATTATTGGGATTTGATCCGTTGTATTTGGCCAATGAAGGAAAAATGCTGGCTTTTGTGGATGCGGAGTTTACCAGGCGCTTATTGTCTGTGATGCACCGGCATCGCTATGGGGGCGATGCGCGCGTGATTGGCAGGGTGACCGGTAAAAATCCCGGCTTGGTCGGGCTGCGCACCAGGCTTGGCGGAGTCAGGCTGCTGGATATGCGGGCGGCTGATCCATTGCCCCGTATTTGTTAGAAAGTGGAAAAGCAGGTTTTTTATGATATTCTAAGAAAAAACAAATAAATGGCAGGTACAATAGAGCCAGGTAAAGGACCTAAGGGTGGAAAGGAGAGGATTCGAATGGTTATTTTATTAGGAGTCTCGATTGCCCTGGTGGTTACAGGACTGGTGCTGGTACGTTATTATGAGGTGAAACAAATCTATTAACCTTTTCAAACAGAGCCGCGAGGCTCTTTTTTTGTTGACTTAAAAGTCAGCTAAAGCGAAGCCCTTATTCGGTAGCGTAAGACTGCTGGACCGGAAGTGGCTGGCTTTGTTTTTGCGTAGGTTGGGGCCGGAGGATGACTGCTTCCGGATGGAGGACCCAGCGGACGGTTAGTAGCCAAACCAGTGTAATCCCGAGAATGATCCCGGCAGTCACCTGAATGCCTGTATGCCAGTCCGTTTCCACCCTTGACCAGGATATTAATGCGGCACAGGAGTACCAAAACCAGGCAAAACGCGGAAAATACAGGGTAAGCAAAAAGGCCATAGCAAAGGCATGGGTGGCATGACCACTGGGAAATCCTCCAGTACCACCGTTCGGCCTTAGATACCAGGTTCCTAGCTGCAGATACTTAAGCCCTTGCACACTAACCCAAACGAGCAGATCAAGCAGCAGGGTCAGTTTCATAATACTAGGCAGACGTTTGCGGTAGGCCCAACCGATAATCAGGAAGTTTGAACCAATGAGAAAAAGATCATTGCCCAGCGTGCTGAAAAAATTCCCGGCTGCCCAGATGGCAGCATTTTTTGATGGCTGAATGACTAGGGCTGCACAAGCGGTGATCAAGCCGGCTAAGCATGATAATGCGA
This sequence comes from uncultured Selenomonadales bacterium, assembly GCA_946407015.1. Taxonomy (GTDB): domain Bacteria; phylum Bacillota; class Negativicutes; order DSM-1736; family Dendrosporobacteraceae; genus CAMJML01. Next base: position 20,077 of record CAMJML010000024.1, read on the forward strand.
CGGCCCGGCCTAAATTTGTGCATACATAGGTTTTTATTATCGCCAGCTTCATTCGTTGACCTCCTGTCATGTTTAGGGTTATTGTCCGTAAGGCAAGGAGAAACGGCCGTCAAAATTTGTTGCATAGAAAACCACAAGCTCCAATTCCGGGATTCCGGTACGGACAACCGGAGTAGTACCTAGGAATTGAACAGAGGAAAAATGGGAGCGGTACTGCGGCAATGCTTTTTCAATGATGGCTTTACGGCCAATAATCAGCGCATTCTTTCCGGTAAATTCCGTGGTCTTGTGCATAAAGGCAAAATGGTGGGGTTCACTGTTCAGGCATACAACCGGCAATTGCCTGCCAAGGATATAACCGGTTTTACCTGCGTCTATCCAATGGGCTGTCACAATAAAGTGAGTCTCCGGGTTGGGCAAAGCATTGGCCTCCAGATAGGGTGGCAAGCTGTCCCAATTCAGTGCTTCAATCGTCGGATCACCCTGCTTAAACCAATCAGGCTGAACGTGGCGCAGCCAGCCTGTGGCCGTATGTGTTCCAAGCAGGGCAATCAGGAGCAGGAAAAGGATGGTCGATGAGCCTAACCAAACTTGGGGCAGTTTGCTGCCTTGTTTGATCCAGCCTGCAGCAGCGCGGCCTAGTAAGGGGATGGCTAATAAATAGCCTGGTGCTTGCCAGTGAAATAAGCCTTGTCCTCCCCAGAGCGCGATAAGTGTAAACAGGGCAATGGGGCCGATAGCCAGGCAGCATAAAAACCATAGTTTATCTTGATTCGGACTTTGGCGTGGATGTCCGGGGCCGGAGAAGACTGCTTTTAATAAAATCCATTGCAAAGGCAGAGCCATCCAGGGTAAAAGCCAGGCGGTCTGACCGGCCAGGTTTTTCAGGAGATTAAGCGGAGCAAATTCCTTGACCGTTCCTCTGCCTCCCTGGAATAGAAAAGAAGTCCAGTGATGCTCCTGATTCCAGAGAATGACCGGCAGAAAAACAAGTGCGGCAGCCGTCAGGGTTAGATACGGTCCTGCTGTCCGCAGCACGTGAGCGCGTTCTTTGGTGGTTAAGTAAAAAATACAACTTCCTACCAATAAGAAGATGGCGTGATATTTCGCCAGCATACCCAGGCCGATGAGCAATCCGGCAGCCGGCCATAAATACCAGGCTGCGGCCGATTCAAATGTAAGCCGGATTAACAGCAAGGTGGCTGACAGCATGAAGAAGACCAACGGGCCGTCCGGCAAAATCCAGCTTCCCGTACTCAGGCTAAAAACAGCGGAAATATTCAATATTAAGGCGGCATAAACGCCGGACCACTCATCGAATAGCCGGGTGCCGATTCGGTACATCAGCCAGGTCGTTCCAGCAAACATTCCAATAAAAGGCAGCCGCAGCATGAGCGGAGTTTCTGTGCCGCTTAGTTGGGCAGTCAGCCAAATGATCCAAAAATGAAGCGGCGGATGATCAAAATAACTGAGACTGAGCTGGCGGGCAACCGATACCGCATAAGATTCATCAACACCGAGCCCGATTGTACCGGCTAACATCATTCTGCAAAGAGAGCCAATCAGGATGATGCCTAGCACTGCCATTGTGGAGCTTTTCAGTTTCATGGCTGCAGCCTTTCTAGGAGTTTTTAAATGTTTGAATTGTTTGATTAGAAGCTGGAAGGGAAGTTGTGGCTCGTTGCATTGCTTGCAGCCGATTTTTGGCAAGACGCAGTTTCCAGACCATCCAGACAGCTTCCAGGAAAATCTTGGCGGACATCTTTGATTTTCCGGCTGCACGTTCCTCAAAGGTAATGGGGATTTCTCTAATTTGAAAAGATTGCAGATAGGCCCGATAGGTGAGCTCAATTTGAAAAGAGTAGCCATTGGATTGAACATCATCCAACTGAATCGTTTTTAATACATTCCGGTGGAAACATTTATAGCCGCCGGTTAAGTCCTTAAAAGGCAGTCCTAAGATGAACCGTGCATACAAGCTGCCGCCATAGCTGATGATGCGCCGAAGCCTGCTCCAGTTGGTAATGCCACCGCCAGGCACATAGCGGCTGCCCAAAACCAGGTCAGAATTCAGAGCGGTCTCAATCAATTGAGTCAAGTAGCAGGGATTATGGGAAAAATCGGCATCCATTTCCAGGATATACTGATAATCTCTTGCCAAGGCCCACTTAAAACCGGCTATGTAGGCTGTTCCCAGCCCTTGTTTTGATGCGCGTGCAAGCAGAAAAAGCCTATCAGGATACCGCTCACTCATGAGTTGCTGAACCAGTTTTCCTGTACCGTCCGGTGAGTTATCGTCAACGATGAGAACATGGGCAGACGGCTGCTGTTGAAAAATTAATTCCAACAGTTCGGCCAGGTTGTTGCGTTCATTGTACGTGGGTATGACAATCAGATTCATACGGATATCGCTGCCTCCTTACTTGAGTTCCCTTGCTTTCAAAAAAGGTAATACGATGATTGAATATGAAATTCAGTCCGCTGGTCAGGGCAATCGCGCTAAGTTGTGCGGTGGTTTCTCCAAAGGATAAATAATGGATCAACATGTGCAGGACAAGGAGGTTAAGCCCCAAATTCATGGTGCTGAACATAAAAAATAGGCTGTACGTCTGCGGAATACTGCGATGATGCCCACGGTCTTTAAAAGTCCAAAGGTAATTCCAGATAAAATTATTAGTGACTGCAAAGCCAAAAGATGCGCTCGCCGCAGCCAGATAATGGATATGAAGGGCAAGCAATAAGTGATACACGGTCAGGTTAACGGCTATCCCGGATAATCCAACCAACGCAAATTTCATCAATAGTTTGATCAACAAAACAGCTCCTTTTTTAGCATTGCAACGATAGTTCTTGCCCCCATTGTATGGGCAGCCAGGGAGTGAAACAAGGCAGTCTATGTTAACGTTGTGTTATTTTTACGTAATCAATCCCAGTTGCAAAAACTTGCTGTATGGGATGCGCTTGAAAATGATAGGAATAGTTGTTAGCTGTATGATACCGGAGAAGTATCAGGTAATTTATGTGATTAAGAATCTGGAAAATATTGATAAATAGTCCAAAGTGGAGTATAATATGAACAAATTAACAAAAAATTCAATTGTTAAAATGATGCAGAGCAACACTTGCCAAAGGAGGAAGGATAGAGCAGAATGACTACCAGTAAACGGCAGGATCAAATTTTGGATGCTTTTGTGCGTATTGTCGCCAAGCATGGGATTAATCGAACCAATATGCGGGATATCGCTCAGGAAGTGGGTTGCAGTGTCGGCACGATTTACAATGAATTTGAAAATAAAGAAGCGTTGATCGACGGATTATTTAGGCGTACATTGGAAGAAATCGATCGGGTGTTGACTGATTTGGCTGCCTCAGGGCAGACCTCTCCGGAAATGCGGCTGCGTCATTTCATGCTTGGTTATGTACGAGTGCTGAATGTAAAAATGCGGCAAGACCGATCCTTTACTGAATTTGTGAACGAAGCCAGGCATTTCCGGCATATTGGGCTAAAGAGCATGGATTTTGGCAATACCGTAAGAGCAAAAGTCATCCAGCGGATTGTGGATATTCTTGAACAAGGGATTAGTCAAGGCGTTTTTTGCGTTGAGAATGTTCCGTTGACAGCCCGGCTGTTCAAGGAAGCTTTTACTCGCTATTTGATTCCCTTTTGTACCTTGGAAAGAGAGCTTGAAGACGTTCTACAGGATGCTGAAGCGATGTTTAATTTCTTAATCAAAGCGATCAAGGTTTTACCAGACTGTAAGAACGAGTACCTTGCCTAAAAAGTAAGAAAATAGACGCAGTATTTCACCGGATTAGGTTTGAAAGGTACTAACGCGGAGGAGAGATTGGTATGCAGTTACGCAATGTAAAAACATCGGTAAAGATTTTTGGTTTAATTGTACTTATGGCGTTATTTCTAGTGGTTGTTGGCTTCGCCGGCCATTATGCGGCAAATACCTTAGCGGATAAAATGGATGATATGTATAAAGACCGCCTGCTGCCCATCCAATGGCTCAATGGGGTCCGGGCTGAAAGCAGAATCAATGAAGCGTTAACCTTAGGAGTATTTCTAAGCCAGGATAAAAGCAAGCAGCAGGCTCTTATTCAGGAGATTGGTCACCATAAGAGCAAGGTCGAGCAACTGCTTGGGCAATATGCTCAAACCAAGTTAAATTCTTTTGAAGCGGAAAAGTTAGCCAAGGTTATGGAAGAAACCAAAACATACCGGGGCGAATGGCAAAAAGCACTGGATTTGGCATTGGCGGGTAAGCAAGCTGAAGGCTATGCTTATTTTATGCAAAATGCTGCAAGCCATCTGGAAGCGGTTAATAAATTACTGGATGAACTTGTGGAGCATAATGCGCAAATTGCGGCCGAGGAAAAGGAAAAGAGTGAAAAAATTGCTGTCTATAATGACCGGGTTGTGATTGGGATAACCCTGCTGGCAGTTATCGTGGCCATTGGAATGGGCTGGCTTGTTTCCCGCCTGATTGCAGCTCCGCTGACTCAAATGGTCGCTCAGGTCCGGCAACTGGCAGCCGGAAACCTGGCTGAACGGCAGCTTAGGGCTGTTTATACAGATGAAATTGGGCAACTGGACAAAGAGGTTCATGTGATGGCGGACAATCTGCATCGCCTGGTACTCAATATTTCTGAGACAGCCGAGCAGTTGGCCGCTTCCTCGGAGGAACTGACAGCAGGTGCCGAGCAAGCGGCTCAAGCAACGAACGAAGTCACTGCCGCGATTGCCGAAGTGGCTCAAGGGGCACAGAACCAATCACAATCTATTGACGAGACAACGCAAGTGGTCATTCAAATGTCTACGGCTATTGAACAGATTGCCGCTAACGCGGAAACGGTCAGTGAAGCTGTTGCTAAAACCGCTGCAGCAGCAACGGCGGGAGCCAAATCTGCCGATACGGTATCCAGTCAAATGAATAGTATTGAAACTACGGTTGCCTCATCCACTGAGGCGGTCAGCAAACTCGGTGAACGTTCCAAAGAAATTGGTCAAATCGTAGATACTATTGCCGGTATTGCCAGTCAGACGAATTTGCTGGCCCTGAATGCCGCCATAGAAGCTGCCCGGGCTGGGGAGCAGGGCAGAGGGTTTGCGGTGGTTGCCGAAGAGGTACGCAAGCTGGCGGAGCAATCACACGAAGCTGCCGGTCAGATTGCGGCCTTAATCAGCGATGTCCAGGCGGAAACCGCCAAGGCAGTGGCCGTGATGCAGGAAGGGAGCCTGGAAGTCAAGACCGGGGCGGAAGTGGTGTCCAATGCCGGACGGGGCTTCCAAGAAATTGTGTCCCTCATCAATCAGGTTTCGGCGCAGGTAATGGCTATTTCGGCTTCCATCCAGCAGTTGTCCTCAGGCAGTCAAAAAATTGTGGCAACAGTTAGAAATATTGACCAAATTGGCCATAGCGCGGTAGGGCAAACCCAGGCCGTATCGGCCGCTACCGAAGAGCATTCCGCCTCGATTGAGGAAATTGTAGCCTCCAGCCAGCAGTTGGCGACTATGGCTGAAAAATTGCAAAATGAGGTTAATATATTCCAAGTGTAATGATGCTGAAAGCAAGTTCGCTTTGTTGCAATGAAAGATGCCTGCCGGTTAATCAAAACCGGCAGGCATCTTTTTCCTGTTTGACAGGGGCGGCCTTATAGATGCTATTCAGGTTGCAGCGAGGTTAATAGCACGCAGTATTTTGGCAACTTCTTGATCGGTTGTTTGTGAAAAGTCTTCATAGTGCATGCCTACTGCCCAAAAACGGTCAGGCTGGACAAGGCAAATGACCCGATGCGCTTCTTTATTGAGGGCCTGAACAATATCCGCCGGGGCAACCGGGACGGCAATCCAAATGCCGGACGCTTGCTTTTGCTGAAGCCAGCGGATAGCGGCCCGAATGGTATAGCCGGTTGCAATACCGTCATCGACAAGAAGGACTGTTTTGTCGTTAAGGTCAGGCAGTGGCGGCGAAGGGGAATAAAGCTGCTGACGGCGCTGGACTTCCCGGTACTCTTCGGCAGCCATTCGTTCCAATGTGATTGGGTCCAGACCAACGGAGTCCGTAGTCCGGGCATCCCAGATGGCGCTTCCGTCAGGCATGACGGCGCCAATAGCGACCTCCGGATTGGCCGGATGACCTATTTTACGGGTAACCAGCACATGAATGGCACAACCGAGTTTCTGGGCAAGCGGATGGGCTACGACAATTCCGCCACGGGGCACGGCAAAGAGGATTAGGTTTTTCAAAGTTAAGCCGGATAATTGTTGTGCTAATAAATGACCGGCGGCAGTACGGTCTTTCAACATGGGCATCATTCTCCTGCAAAAGTTTGTTGCAAACTTATTCCTAGTGTTCTGCAAAACAGGCCGGTTTATCCACTGGGGCTAAATCCGGCTGCTCTTATATGCGTTTGTAATCAGGTCAGGCAGTTTTCTTATGGCCCTGTTTATCTGGAAATAGTTGTTACTGGCGCCATTTTGTACTATATTGAAACAAAGACCTTGAGGCAGAAGCTTTATTACTAGGTCAGGAGGTATTTATGAGGCCCGACTGTATCATCATCAACGCCCAGATTTGGACGGGAGAATCCGGATATCCTCATGCACAGGCAATTGCGATCAAGGATCGACGGATCATGGCTATTGGGACAAACGAGCAAATCCAGGCATTGGCAAGCTGGCAAACCAAACTATTGGATGCGGCAGGGAACTTCGTGCTGCCGGGCTTTATTGATAACCATACCCACTTCATGCTGGGAGGATTCCAACTGTGTTCACTGGATTTGCGTCAAGTAGGCAGTAAGGAAGCCTTTATCCAGGCTATTGCCGCACGGGCTGTGAGCAGCGCTAACGGGCAGTGGCTGACCGGAGGTGGCTGGAATAATGATCAATGGACGCAGCCCCAAATGCCGGTAAAAGAATGGATTGATGTTTTTACGGCTGATATTCCGGTCTATCTGGCGCGCAGTGATTTGCATATCGGGTTTGTTAATAGTGCGGCACTTCGCCTGGCGGGAATTGACGCGAATACCTCAAATCCCAGCGGCGGGGTTATTGACCGTCATCCGGATACCGGCGAGCCGACCGGGATTCTCAAGGATCAGGCCATCAAGCTGGTGCAGCGCTGTATTCCGGAGCCGTCCAAAGACTACTACGACCAGGCGATGGAAGCTGCTTTGCTTCACGCCGGGAAAATGGGCATCACTTCTGTGCAGGATATTACGGCCTGGCAGGACTGGAAGGATTGGGAAACCTTTGTACGGTTTCAGCAGGACCACAAATTAACGGTCCGCATCTATGCCCGAACGCAGATTTCCGAATGGGAAAAGCAGCTTGCACTCAAAGAGCAGGGCTTTGCCCAGGATGACTGGCTGCGGTTAGGGGGAGTGAAGGGGTTTGTGGACGGTTCGCTAGGGTCAGGGACAGCCTTTATGGCCCGGCCTTATGACGATGCCCCCAGCTCTTGCGGGCTGCTGGCTGATCAGATGTTCCCGGAGGGAATCATGCAGCAGCGTATCGCTGCTGCCGATCAGGCCGGTTTGCCGGTATCGGTACATGCAATTGGAGATCAAGCCAATCATGTCCTGCTGGATATTTTCGAAGCGGTGATTCAGGAGAATGGCCCTAAAGACCGGCGCTTTCGCATTGAACATGCCCAGCATTTGCTGCCGGAGGATATCCGGCGGATGGCCCGGCTGGGTGTGCTGGCTTCGGTACAGCCCGGTCATGTCTTTGAGGACGGCTGCTGGGCGGCCAAACGGATTGGCGAGGAGCGCTGCCGGACCACCTATGCCTTCCGCTCACTGCTGAATGCAGGAGTACCTTTGTCCTTTGGTACCGACTGGCCGGTTGTGCCACTCAATCCCTTTCAGGGAATCTATACGGCAATGACCCGTCATACTCAAGACGGCCGCCATCCTGGCGGCTGGGTGCCGGAGAAGAAGTTAACCATGGACTGCTGCTTACAGGCTTATACCGGTGGAGGGGCTTATGCGGAGTTTGCCGAAACGCATAAAGGCAGTTTGCGGGTTGGGAAACTGGCTGATTTGATTTTGGTTTCCCGGGATGTCTTAGAGGCTGAGCCGGAGGAACTGCGAACAACCAGAGTTCTGTGGACGATGGCTGGCGGAAAAATGGTTTATCAGGAATAAAATGGAGGGTTTCAACTGATGGAGAACATACACGTTCGGGCCTTGCTGCCCGCAGATTATGAGGCTGTACTGGCTTTTTGGCGGCAAACGCCGGGAATATGTCTCAGCGAGGCGGATTCCCAAGAGGCCATTGCGGTATTTTTGGAACGCAATCCGGGTTTAAGTTTTATTGCGGAGGCCGACCGCTGTTTGCTGGGAACCCTGCTATGTGGACATGACGGACGCCGGGGGTTTCTTTATCATTTGGCGGTACATCCTGAACACCGGCGCAAAGGAATCGGCAAACAGTTAGTGAAGCATGGCTTAGACGGTTTGAAGCAGGCCGGCATCAACAAATGCCACCTGTTTGTGTTGGCGGATAACGGCCAGGGATTAGCGTTTTGGAACAGCCTTGGCTTTCCGGCACGGAAGGATATCTGCATTTGCTCGCATAACATCGGCTGTTCCTGCTAGCTGTCAGAAGCCTCGCGGTGTTTCTTTGCCGGCAGGAGTTTCATGGGGAACGGCCAATAAAAGCATTAGCGTAGGCAGGGCAAAAAAGCCGTTTGACCAATAAAGCGAATAGTGGGAGAGCTATATGAAAAAAAACATTTCAAATATTGCTTACATGCAGGCCTTTGTCCAGGAATATGCTGAAACTATTACCGATGTATTGGAACTCTATGTCACCATCATTGATGAAGATTGTATCCGTATTGGCGGTACGGGGCCACATGCAGGCAGCATTGGCAGTCCTATTCCCTGCGGTTCTTTTTTCCGGCAAGTGCTGGCAAGTGGTGAACCCGGCTTTATCCGGGACCGGAGCGAGCCGTCTTTTTGCCAGGCTTGCGATACCTCAGCCTGCTGCCAGGAGCTGGCCACCATGGGATTTCCCATTTGCAAAGCCGGCCGGCCGGTTGGCGTAATCGGTGTAACGGCGTTTACCGCTGAGCAAAAGGAGCGTCTGGCCAGCCAAGCTGCTAAATTCCTGACCTTTTTACGGCATATGAGCAGTCTGCTGGAAAGCAAATTGCTGATGCTGGATGAGCAATGGCGGCTGCAAAATCAGATGCAGGAGGTCTTGGAAACTGCCAATCAAAGTTATTCCTTTGGCCGGCTGCTGGGGCGTGACAAGGGGTTTATTGAATTATTACAGCGGGCCGAACGTGTGGCCCGAAGCACCTCAACCGTCTTGATCCAGGGAGAAAGCGGCACCGGCAAAGAATTGCTGGCCAGAGCCGTTCATGACCAAAGCGGGCGGGCTAAACAGCCGTTTATCATTGTGAACTGTCCTTCCATACCTGAAAATTTGCTGGAAAGCGAACTGTTCGGGTATGAGGCAGGAGCTTTTACCGGGGCAAGCCGGTTAGGCAAGAAGGGGAAGTTTGAGCAGGCTGACCAGGGAACGCTGTTTTTGGATGAGATTGGTGATCTGCCGTTAGCGTTGCAGCCGAAATTATTACGGGCGATTCAGGAGCGGACCATTGAGCGCATTGCCGGTATGCAGCCCATTGCCGTAGATGTCAGAATTATTGCTGCCACCAATCGTGATTTGGAAAAGATGGTGCGTGACGGACAATTTCGTGAAGATCTATATTATCGCCTCAATGTCATTCCGCTTTCCATCCCGCCGCTGCGCTCGCGGCCGCTGGATATTCCGCTTTACCTGGAGTATTTTATGACCCGGCTGACCCAAATGCTGCATAAGCCGCCACTCAATATGGATGAAGCACTCCGGGGCTGGCTGATGAATTATGCTTGGCCGGGCAATGTTCGCCAACTGGAACATGTCATCGAATACCTGGTGAACGTAGCCAGGGGGGACAGGCTGTCCTTGCAGGATTTGCCGCCTCAGTTGCTTAGCCATGCCGGTCCGGAAGGGGAAATGGCCAGCCTTGAGCAACAATTGGCTGACTTCGAAAAGCAACTGCTCATGGCTTATATTCCTCCCGGTGCTACTGTGGCTGAAAAAAGGCAGGCCGCTCAAACACTGCAGATTAGTCTGGCAACCTTGTATCGAAAACTTGAAAAGTATCAGTTAGGGTAAGACTTTCTCGAAAATGAGAAAGTGTTCGCGAATTTGCAATCTATTTGGAAGCAAGAGAAATTGAGCTTGGTCGCTGCGATTTCGCATCATTGAGAAAATAGCTGCAAAAAAGAAAGAGCTTGTAGCGCATTGCTGCCGCATTTGGATGATTTTTCGAAGGCAAAGCCTGGCTATTACGCTGTCATCAGACGTAATAGTCAGGCTTTTTACCATTTTGCCGCCATAAGCGGCTGAATGATTCGATTCTGGGGCAGCTTGGCACTCTTTTTGCATTTATATAAACAGGTAATGTGGCAATTTGGAGGAGAACTAAGATGAACAACCCATTCTATCAAGCTTTTCTGGCGATTTTAGAGGAGGAACTGGTACCGGCCCTGGGCTGTACCGAACCCATTGCCATTGCCTATGCCGCTGCGAAAGCGAAAGAACTGTTAGGCTGTTTTCCGGAACAGGCTTTATTGGAATGCAGTGGCAATATTATTAAGAATGTCAACAGTGTGACAGTCCCTAACTCGGGGGGGCTAACCGGCTTGCGCGCCAGTCTGCTGGCCGGACTGGTCGGGGGTGTTGCGCGTGAGGAATTGCAGGTTTTGGCGTCCATGACCGCTGCGCATAGTGAAAGGGTGCGCAGGCTGCTGCTGTCTGATTTTGGCCAGGTACGCTTATTGCCGACTGACATCAGCCTTCATCTGGTGGTAAAGCTGACCGCCAAGCAGGAGCGGGTGACCGTGGAAATCAAACACCGGCATCTTGATATCACCCTGATTGAAAAAAATGGCCGGATTCTTTTCCAGGCAGATCAGGGCAGCCAGGCTGGTGATACGGGTGGTGATCGCAGCTGGCTTACGGTAAAAAACATTTATGAATTTAGCAACTCAGTGTCCCTAGATCCAGTACGATCCTTGCTTGACCGGCAGATTTCCTGCAATCTGGCGATTGCAGAAGAAGGGCTGCGCAGTCATTATGGGGTAGGGATCGGACGGACAATCCTGGAGCTTGGTCAGGATGAAGCTGTAAAAAGCAAAATGAAGGCGTATGCCGCAGCTGCTTCAGAAGCCAGGATGAGTGGCTGCGGCTTACCGGTGGTAACGAATTCGGGCAGCGGCAATCAGGGGATTGCGGCGTCTGTGCCGGTCATTATCTATGCCAGGGAACATAAGCTGACAAAAGATCAGTTATACCGTGGGCTGCTCTTTTCTAATCTGCTGACCATCCACCAGAAGACACTGATTGGCCGTTTGTCGGCTTTTTGCGGCGCTGTCAGTGCGGCCTGTTCCAGCGGAGCTGCGCTGACTTATCTTGCCGGAGGGTCGCTGGAGCAAATTGGGCAAACCATTACCAACATGCTGGCCAATGTAGCAGGTATTGTTTGTGACGGAGCTAAGCCATCCTGTGCTGCTAAGATTGCCTCTTGTCTAGACGCCGCTTACCTGGCCCATGTCTTGGCGATGAAAGGCAGGAACTACCCTGGCGGTACCGGAATTGTCAAAGACGGTGTCGAAGAAACCATTGCAGCGGTTGGGCGAATGGCTTGCAGAGGTATGAGGCAGACCGATCGCGAGATCCTCGCTATCATGCTGGAGGCTTAGCAATTGGGTCAAAATGCCTGAAGCAGTCTTTAAACGGTTGTGACCGGGAGTTCAATTCATCGGATTGGAGGGATTTTGTGCGGACAATGGCAGGAATTTGTCGATTTAGGGATAAAATGAGTAGATAGTAAAAACATTTTGCCGAAAAGTGACTGCTATGAGCGAAATGGGACGGATGCGAGGATCAGCGCGATGAAAATCATTCAAATCACTGAACGGTTGGGTACTCAGCGTCATATAGCCGCTGTACGTCAGGGGGTTCTTTTAAATGTGCCGGTGATTGTCATCGGAGCTTTTGCTGTTATGCTGAATCAGGTGAGCATTCCCTGGTATCAGCAAGTTACTCAATTGTTTTTTGGTTCCGCCTGGGAGGTTTTCTGGCAGGCTGTGGCAACCGCTGCCCGGGAAGGCATCTCCATTTTACTTGTTCTTTCGATTAGTTATTTTTTAGCATTAAGTCATAAAAAAACCAGCGGAAAAGTACATCCGCTCACTGCTGCCTTTGTCGCGTTTGTTTGCCTCCTGGTTTGGATTCAGCCTTTTACAAAGGCAGGCATTCAGGGGCTGCCTTTTGAGGCGACGGGAGTGGGCGGTATTTTTTTTGCTGTTTTCACAGCCTTATTGGCTACTGAGTTTTTTCTATGGTTGACTACGGTAAATAGGCTTGGCAGCCGGCGGTTATTTGCCGATGTGGCTGATCCGATTTTATCCCAGGCCTTGGCTTGTATCTTGCCGGCAGCGGCAACGATTCTCTTGTTTGCTTTGCTGAAAGATACGATGGTACTGGCTCATTGGCATGGTATTGATATGAACCTGTACCGGAGTTTCGTGGACTTGTTTCAACAAATTCAAAGCCCGGTTGTTCAGCTTACGCTTTTTTACTTGGTGGTGCATCTCTTATGGTTTTTGGGTTTGCACGGGAATAACATTATGGAGCCGGTGCTTGAATCCTTGCAGCTTGACCAGATGCAAAGCGTCTTTGTTTTAGAGGCAAGCCAGTCAGCTGGAGCACTTACGAAAACCTTTTTAGATGTTTTTGGACTCATCGGCGGTTCCGGTTCGACCTTCTCTTTATTACTGGCGCTCTTTGTGATATCACGTCGCGGCAATATGGCCTGGCTGGCCCGGTTATCAACTATTCCCGCTATTTTTAATATTAACGAATTGCTGCTTTTTGGGCTGCCTGTGGTGCTGAACCCGGTGCTTTTGATCCCTTTTCTTGTGGTGCCGATTGTTTTGACCTGCATGGCTTACCTGGCTATCAGTCATGGAATGGTTGCAGCGGTGATTCAGCCGGTACACTGGACGACTCCGCCGCTTATAAGCGGCTACCTGGCGACCGGGTCTTGGACCGGTGCGGGGCTGCAATTGATTGGCATTGCGATTGGGACGTTGATCTATTTACCCTTTGTCAGCCTTCATGAGGCGCAGAAAAACCGGGAAATGACCAGCGGGCTTCGGCAGTTGACGGATGAGGTTGCGGCTGCACCGGCCCTGTTTCGAAATCATTTTTTGAGCAGGCAGGATGAGGCAGGAACTTTAGCCAGGCTGCTTGCGCATGATTTAAAACATACGTTGGCTCGCAACGAGCTTTTTCTTGAATATCAGCCTCAGGTGGATCAGCACAATCGTGTCGTGGGGATTGAGGCTCTGCTGCGCTGGTCGCATCCGACTTATGGCCGAATTCCACCTATCTTGATGATTGCTGTGGCGGAGGAAGCCGGGCTGATCAACGCGATTGGCAAGTGGGTCCTTGATACGGCCTGCCGGCAGTTGCGTGATTGGAAATATAGCGGCCTTGATGGTATCCGCATGGCGGTGAATGTTTCGGCTATTCAATTGCAATCCCGGACTTTTGTCGAGGAGCTTCTGGCAATCCTTCATCAAAATGAATTGGAAAACGGTGAACTGGAAATAGAAATCACGGAAAATATCGCTCTGAATAATGATGCGCGAACCATCTGCAATCTTGACGCTATGAGAAGACATGGAATTCGTGTTGCAATTGATGATTTTGGAATGGGACATACATCCCTGCGGTATATCAAGCATTTTCCGGTTGATCGGTTAAAGATAGACGGGATATTGAGCCGGGATGTTATTCATGATGAAAATTGTCAAAAAATTATTGCATCGATTGTGGCTTTATGTTCGACACTCGGGATTGAAACCGTTGTGGAATATGTGGAAACAGAGGAACAGCGAAACTTGCTGCTGGAGCTTGGCTGCCGGCAGTACCAGGGGTATTTATACAGTCCTCCGCTGCCGGCTGCTGAAATGGTCAGGTATCTATTGGAACAAAATAAGCCTCAAAGAAAAGTGGTGAATAGGAAGCAAGAGCATTTTGGGCATTGAAAAGCCCACTCTTCGGTCTAGGGTAATCCAGGAAAATACCGATTCGAGAAAATAATGCAATCCCCCCGGCACTGCCGGGGGGATTGCATTATTTTTTATTGTCCGAAAATTTCCCGGAAAAAGTCTTTCATGGCTTCAAAAGAGCGCTTATCGACTTGTCGATGATAGGTAGGGGAACTGGGATTGGTAAAATTATGTGCCGCACCGCTGTAGATATTTAGCTGCCAGTCGACACCGGCTTTACGCATTTCATTTTCAAATGCGGTTACCTGGGCTGGTGGAACAACAGGGTCATCAGCGCCATGCAGCACCAGGACGCTGGTGTGGATTTTGCTGGAATCTCTAACTGCGTCCAGATTGCCATGGAAACTCACGACACCGGCGATATCAGCGCCGCTGCGTGCCAGCTCCAAAACGGTCATGCCACCAAAACAGTAACCGATTGCCCCAAGTTTTTCCGCATTAGTTAAAGGATAATTCCGCAGTACGTCCAGGCCGGCTGCTGCCCGCAACTGTAAGAGACTGCGATCGGCTTTTAGTTCTCCCGAAATTCTAGCAGCTTCTTTACTGTCTGCCGGACGGAGGTTTTTGCCATAGATATCGGCAGCAAAAGCAACATAGCCCAAACTGGCTAACTGTTGTGCCCGGGCTCTAACATAAGGACCCATGCCGAACCAGTCGTGGACGACCAGTATGCCCGGCCGCTTGCCTTTGATGGAATCATCATAAGCCAGATAGCCTTCCATGACCGTATTGCCTTGCTGATATTCGATGGTCTCGCCACGGATTTGAGCGGAAATGGTCGCTGTACAGAGGAGCGAGAAGACCATCATGAGAACAACGAGAATGCGCATGCTCTTGCCTCCTTAGTGATAACGATTGTCTACTATGTTGTTTTCCAGCATCGATGTCCTTTTCCTGCCAGGCGTCGAAGGATGATGTGTTTTTTTAGAGACAGATTTAGCGCTCCCCGGTGTTCTTTCATTTTATTTTCAGAATCACAATTTATACTGGGGTACAAAGATCAGCAACGTTAGCCGTGAATTCGAAGGCAAGACAGGAGAGTTTGATGATGAAACAACTTATTGTGAATGGTGATGATTTCGGCCTTCATCCGAGTGTTAATGAAGGCATTATTGCAAGTCATGTGGGGGGCTGTTTAACCAGTACAACCATTATGGCCGGCGGCAATGCTTTTGACCATGCGGTTTCGCTGGCTAAGCAGTATCCCGGCTTAGGGATAGGGGTCCACCTTGCCCTGGTGGGAACAAGCCCTGTAGCACGGGGAAACATTCCAACTTTACTGACCCGGAATGGAACCTTATATTCGAACTATCTGGAATTTACGGCCCATTATCTCCAGGGAAAAATCGCGAAGGATCACATTTATTACGAACTGTGGTGCCAGATGCAGAAAGTTGTCGGACAAGGGATTGCCATATCCCATATTGACAGCCATCAGCATCTGCATGTTTTGCCGGGAATGGCGGAAATAATCAGCCGGATAGCCCGGGAGTTTCATATTGAAAAAATTAGAATTCCGGCAGAAGGCATCGGGTTTGCAGGACCTGTTCAGGTGAGCTTAGGCCGGGTAGCGGCCCGGGCTGTTTTAACCGCTTGCTCGCGGCTGGCCAAGCGTTATTACCGGAGACAGGGCTTCATCGCGCCCGAACACTTTTATGGCATGCTGGCCGGCGGTGCTATGAGCCGGACACTGCTGCAATATATTATTGCCCGGTTACCGGAGGGGGTTTCGGAAATCATGGTGCATCCCGGCTTAAGCACAAAAGAATTGGCTGGCAGTTTTACCTGGGGCTATCATTGGCAAGAGGAAATGGAAGCCTTACGCAGCCAGGAAGTGCTGGATCTGATTCAGGCCAGCGAAGTTCAGCTTATCAATTACCGGGAGTTTATCCCTGAATGACCGTGTACCGTGAAAGGAGTGAACATCATGAAGGTGATTTCCATAGTAGTCCCAGTTTTTAATGAACAAGACAATATTCAGATTTTTTACCAAGAAGTCAGAAGAAATATGGAAACAGCGGGCTATCCGTTTGAGTTGATCTTTATTGATGACGGTTCAAGCGACCGGACGGTTATCCTTCTCGATAAACTGACCCAGCAAGATCCAAGGGTAAAAGCCCTTGTGCTTGCACGCAACTTTGGCCATCAAATTGCATTGACCTGCGGCTTGGACTATGCACAAGGCGATGCTGTGATTACCATGGACGGTGATATGCAGCATCCGCCGGATTTGCTGCCCAGCATGATTCGCAAGTGGGAAGAAGGCTATGAAGTCGTGCAAACCGTTCGTGTGGATACCGAGGGAGTATCCTGGTTTAAAAAAAGCTCGTCCAGCTTATTTTATCGTTTGATCAATGCGATGTCTGCCGTTCATATTATTGAAGGCGGCTCTGATTTTAGACTGCTGGACCGAAAAGCGGTTAATACTTTTCAACGCTTTAAGGAGAAAGCGCGCTTTATCCGTGGCATTATTGGCGATATGGGGTACCGTCAGGCCCAAATTGAATTTGTGGCCCATGAGCGTTTTGCCGGTACATCAAAGTTTTCATTGAGAAAAATGGTTTCCTTTGCGCTGAACGGGATTACAGCCTATTCAACGTTACCGCTGCGATTTGCTTTTTATCTTGGTTTATTTCTTGGCTTGATCAGTTTTTTCTTAACGCTTGATGTTGTCTATATCAAACTGTTTACAACAGAAGCGGTTCCTGGCTGGGCTACGATAGCCGCCAGTGTACTGATGCTGGGCGGGCTTCAACTGGCCGGTATCGGGATTATCGGGGAATATATCGGCAGGATTTTTGAAGAAGTCAAGCAACGGCCGCTCTATTGGGTGCGTGAAGAACTAAGAAGCAAGGATCAGCTTTTACCCCAAAAGGAGAAGCGAACCTCAACTGCATGCTGAGCTTATGTTTTGCAAGGATTGGTTTCGGCCAGTCATTCATTTTGATAGATGGAAGGAGAACCTGTCATGAAAGTTTTAGTAACCGGTGGGGCCGGCTTTATTGGCTCGCACATTGTAGATACACTGATTCAGGCTAACATGCAAGTGACTGTGCTGGATAATTTGAGTACCGGACTCCGGCATCATGTCAATCCGGGAGCCTGGTTTTTTAAGAAGGATATCCGCGATTTGGATATCAAAGAGTGGTTTGTCCAGGAAAAGTTTGATTATGTTGTGCATCAGGCCGCTCAGACTACGGTTACCCATTCTTTGGCTAATCCGTTCTATGATTGTGACAGCAATATTTTCGGTTTAGTCAACATTCTGGAAGCCAGCAGGCTGTCCGGGGTAAAAAGAGTGGTATTCGCTTCGAGTGCAGCTGTTTATGGTGATACTGAAACGCTGCCGATTGATGAACACTGCGACAAGAATCCGGCATCTTTTTATGGGTTAAGTAAACTGACTGGTGAACGTTATCTGGAGATGTATCACCAGACCTTTGGCTTGGAGTATGTGGCATTGCGTTATGCCAATGTATATGGTGACCGTCAGGGGGACAAGGGGGAAGGTGGAGTCATTAGTTTATTTGCCCAAAAGATGTTATCCGGTAAGCCTCTGACTGTTTATGGCGATGGCAGTCAAACCCGTGACTTTATTTATGTAAAAGATGTGGCCGCCGCCAACTGCCAAGCCTTGTTTTCCCGTGCCGCCAACCGCAGCTTTAATGTCAGCACAGCGACCGAAACCAGCATTCAGGAACTTATCCGCATTTTTAGCCAGCTGATCGATTATAGTCCGGCCGTAGGATATGTGGCTCAGCGGCCTAATGAAATACAGCGGTCGGTTTTGAACAATCAGGCAGCTAAGAAAGAACTGCAATGGCAGCCTGCCTATACAGTGCAAACCGGCTTGGGCTTAATGCTTAGAAATCAACAGACAAGGGTATCAGCGTCATAACAGTAAAATTTTGGCTGTCCGCTTAGAAAGGATCATTTATGATTGATAAAAAAATGTGCTTGAACCTAGCCTTGATTATTGGTGTAGCCTGGTTGCTTTCATTTATTCATCTGGGCAATCTGCCGCTTTTAGATCCTGATGAGCCGGTTTATGCCCAAACAGCGCTAGAAATGCTGCAGCATCAGGACTTTATTTCACCACGTATTTACGGAAATTTCTGGTATGATAAGCCACCTATGTATTATTGGTTGGTTGCCGCGTCTTTTAAATTATTTGGGGTCAGTGAGTTTGCGGCCCGGTTCCCGTCGGCTTTGCTGGCAGCAGCGGGGGCCATTTTAATCTATTTATCAGGCAGAAAACTGTTTAATGATCGTGCCGGCTTGCTGGCAGCACTCATTTTGATAACCAGTCTGGAATATTTCTATTTGAGTCAGGCAGCCGTTACGGATATGACGTTAACCTTTTTCCTAAGCGGTGCGCTGCTCGCGTTTTTGCACCGAAAATATCTGCTTTTTTATAGCTGTGCAGCGCTTGCTGTTGTTACAAAAGGGCCTGTAGGCCTTGTTTTTTGCGGCAGTATTGGGTTGCTGTATTTAATCGCTACGAGAAATTTACAACAGTTAAAGCAGATGAAGCTTGTTCGCGGCATCCTGGTATTTTCTGCTCTGGCCGTTCCCTGGTATGCGGCCATGATCCATTTTCATGGCATGGATTTTGTGAATACTTTTTTGGGGTTTCATAATATTACCCGGTTTTTACAGCCTGAGCATCCGGAAGGCAGTTTATGGTATTATTATATTCCGGTGCTATTGATCGGTCTTTTTCCCTGGACGCCATTCTTGTTCCAAAGTTTTGGGGCAGCCTATAAAGAGCGGGGGCAGGTGAAAAATGCGCTGATTTTTTTCATGCTTTGGGCTAGTCTTGTTTTCTTATTTTTTACGTTCTCACAAACCAAGCTGGTTTCCTATATTTTGCCGATGTATCCTCCGGTAGCCCTTTTGATTGGCTGGTATCTGGATCAGGCTTGGGCTGAGCGGCGTGCATTAGTTTTGAAATGGGGCAGCGGAATACTTACGCTTTTGATTGTGTGTATTGAAGCGGGTTTATATGCAGCTGCCAATCATGTCACAGCGGCTGTTCAGCCATTGCTCGCAAAGGCGGCGCTGATTTTTGTGCTAGTATTGCTTGCAAACTGGGGAATGAGCTACCGGAAGGATTTCCGTGGTGTTATTGTAGTCAATGTGACAGGGATGATGGTTTTTACTTTTTTTCTCATGACGCAACTACTGCCGTTCATGGCTCCTTCTTTTCATTCCAAAGAGATTGCGAATGCATTCACCCAAAACTATGACCGGCAGTCACCTGTCTATGTCGCGAAGTTTTACCGGCCCGGCTTTGCTTTTTATTCCGGCGTTCCGGGAGAAGAATTCAATCCCCTGGAATTGCAGGCGACACTTGCTAAGAATCCTAAAGCATACTTCATTGTTCAGAAGAAATACTATGAAAACATGAACCCGGAATTTAAGGAAAATATTAGGGTTATTGCTGCTGTAGAAGATAAGATCTTATTTGTGCGGGGAAACCCATGAGAAATTTTTTGCGGGAGTACTTCTTGACCCAAACCGGTTATTCAATGTTCGTAATAAGCGTAGCTATATTTATGGCCTCTTTCTGTTGTTATTTATTTTTCAGTCATGAACTGCCGATCACCGATCCGGTGGAAGCCAATTATGCGCTGACCGCCAAAGAAATGGTATTGACAGCAGATTGGCTGTCACCACGGATTTACGGCCAAGTGTGGTTTGATAAGCCGGCTTTGTTCTATTGGCTGACAGCCTTAGCTTTTAAACTGCTGGGATTTTCGGATTTGGCGGCTCGCATTACACCGGCGTTTTTTGCTGCCCTAGGATTAGTGCTGATCTACTGTTTCGTGGCTAAATTGAAGAACCGTTCGACAGCCTTTTTAGCCCTGATGATTTTAGGGACATCGCTGGAGTATGGGATTTTGGCCAAACTGGTGATTACCGATATGGTGTTTTTTGTGTTTAACAGTGCAGCCTTGACCAGTTTTTATCTGGGTTATACTGGCGACAGGCGCTGGTATTACGGGCTGTCGATCAGTCTGGGATTGGCGGTCTTGACCAAAGGACCGGCCGGGTTGGTGGTTCCAGGACTGATCATCATGGTTTTTCTTGGTTTAGAGCGCAATTGGGCCGAATTAAAAAATTTGTTTACCGGGAAGAGGATGCTGCTTTTTGCAATCATTTCCGTGCCCTGGTATTTCTTGATGATTAGGCTCTATGGCTATAATTTTTTGACTTCGTTCCTAGGCGTTCATAATTTTCTGCGGGCAACGGTAGCGGAACATCCCAAAGATAATGTCAGCTACTACTATTTTGCCATTTTTATGCTCAGTCTGCTGCCCTGGTCTTTTTTAGCGCTTAAAGCGCTGTGGCAAGGGTGGAGGTCCTGGCGGCGGCAGCCTGCTTTGCTGGAACGGTTTTGCTTTATCTGGACTGCTGGTTACTTCGTATTTTACTCCTTCATGGCGACGAAATATGTCACTTATACTTTTCCGTTAGTGTTTCCGGCAGCCATTCTTTCGGCTCTTTATTTGGAGAAGCTGGTCCGGCAGGGACATACACAGGCTGTTTTCCGCTGGATCGGCCTGCCGTTTGCTTTCTTAATGCTAGGCTATCTGGGAGTGGCTGCACGGTATTTAGAAGGTGTCCAACTGGCCGGTACGGTTACAATGTTGTTGCTCATTCTGGCTATGGTTGTTTGGACTGTGTGTAAAAGCAGCCTGCCATGGCGGAGCCTGAAGACCCTTTTCCTGGGACAGCTAGCCGCTTATCTGTTGCTTTCCGGAATGGTTTTTCCTGTCATTACCGACAGCCGGTCCGGTAAAGCTATTGCCGAACAGCTTGCTGAGAAAAAGGATTACCGGATCGGCATGTATCAATTCTATAGTACCTCAGCAGTGTTTTATAGCGGTCAAGTTGCTGTGAAGCTTCAGCCTCAGCGATCAACAGAGAATCTTGACCGTTTAGACTGGTCGAGCAAATATACCATGCCGATTCAGACAATCGCCGAATTTGTTCGTCAGGCCGCTTTAGAAGAAACGGTGGTTGTGGTTCAGGACAAAAATAAAGAAGAATTTTTGACCGCAGCACAGGGTTTAATGCCGAAACTCTTGAGCAGGAGTGAGGGATTGAGTTATTATTATTTCAGCCAAGAATGAGGATGAAGGAGAAAAACAATGCGGATACTGTTAGCCGAAGATGATGCCAAGCTTGGCAATCTCATTAAACATATGCTGGAAAAATCAGCCATCCAGGTTGACTGGGTGATGCGTGGAGATGAGGCAATCGATTATGCGCTGCATTCTCCCTATGATGTCATCATTTTAGACTGGATGATGCCCGGTGCAACCGGTATCGCTGCCTGTGATCAACTGCGTAAGCAAAGTTATCAGGGGGCTATTCTGATGCTAACGGCGAAAGATGACGTGAGTGACCGGGTGCTGGGGCTGGACACAGGGGCAGACGATTATCTGGTAAAACCGTTTGAATTTGCCGAACTGCTGGCACGTGTCCGGGCGTTATCCCGCCGCAGTCATGCCAAGATTAAAGAAGATCATATCCAGGTAGGCAATCTGGTTTTGAATCGTACCACCCGTATGGTTGAAAGAGGCAGTCAGGAAATCCAGTTGACCGCACGGGAGTTTCAATTACTGGATTTACTGATGCAAAACAGCGGGCACGTAGTCCCGCGGGAAGTAATTTTGGACCGGATTTGGGGATTGGATGCGAATGTATCTTCGAATAATCTGGATGCCTATGTGCGCCTGCTGCGGAAAAAAGTCAGCCTGACAAAAGAAGATGTGGAAATTCAAAATGTCCGCGGACTCGGTTTTAAACTGGAGGCTCATCATGTTCTCTAAAATCCGCAACCGGTTGACTGTGCTTTATGCAGGGGTTATGGCCATCTTTTTGCTAACCTTTATTGTCGTAAGCTTTTCGGGTGTACTTTGGGTGCTGCATCGGGAAGAACAGCAGGACATCCGGTCTTTTGCTGAAGAGGAAGCCCGCGAGCATGTGGCTCTGCTCAAGCAAAAGCAGCTGAAAGAACAGGTGAAAACCGATGACGATGACAACGGTGAGAAGCTGTTTTATTATGTATTTGATAAACAAGGCAGGCTGGTTTCCATGGAGGAACCGGATGCTAAACTGCGTCCTAAAATTCAGGATATCATTGGCGATTGGCAAGCAGCCAATGGTGAGGGCCGTATTCTGAAATTTCATCTGGAAGACGGGGAACGAGTGGTTGTTATTATGTGCAGCTTGCAAATCTATGACGGCCAGGAGCTTTTGGGAACGGTTTATGTCGGGGAGGAGATATCCTCCTATTACCAGTTGCTGAAAACATTGCTCATTGTCATGTTTGTTGTCTCAATTCTGTTTTTAGGTGCGGCTGCCTGGGTCGGCCATTTATTGGCCGGGCGCGCTATGGTTCCCATTACAAAATCATTTAACAGGCAGCGTGAATTTGTGGCCGATGCATCCCATGAGCTGCGGACTCCGCTCAGTATCCTGCTTACATCGGTAGATGCTGTACAAACCGATGATGGCAACCGGCTGACGGGGTTTTCGGTTCAGGTGCTGGCTGATATGAAAAGCGAGATCCGGCGGATGACGAAACTGGTTTCCGATTTATTGACCTTGGCGAGGGCAGATGCCGGCGCGAGCAATATTATCAAGGAACGATTTGATCTTTATACCATTGCAGAACAGATTATCCGCTCTTTTCAGTCTGTGGCCGAGGACAGCCATTTACAACTCCGCTTAGAAAGCATAAGTCCGCTTATGGTTTTTGCTGATCGTGAGCGTATCAATCAATTACTGCTTATTCTCATGGATAATGCGATTAAGTATACGCCGGCAGGGGGGCGGATTGATGTCAAAATCAGCCGTGTGACCGGAACGAAGCCGGGTATTATGATGATGGTGCAGGATACGGGGGTCGGGATTTCAACCGAACACTGCAGGCAGATCTTCGAGCGTTTTTACCGGGTTGATAAGGTCCGGTCCCGTGAAGAAGGCGGAACTGGGATTGGCTTATCCATTGCGAAATGGATTGTCGAGTCTCATGGCGGAACCATCAAGGTGGAAAGTACTCCCGGGCAGGGAAGCTCCTTTATTGTAACCTTACCGGGTTAGGAATCCGGAAATGGATATTCAAGCGGTTTAGACTTGAGTATCCATTTTTTTGTCAAAAAAGGGTTGGGTTTACGAAATTTTAACAATATATTCTTAAAAAATGGTATAATTTGTTATAGGAACACTGTGTTGGCCATTCTACGATGTCAGATTAATCAGCGTTGAGAGGAGTTTCTACAATCGTGGCCTTTACAATTACGCATTATGAGATTGAAAAAGTGAAACCCGGCATGGTGGTAGGTAAGCCGGTCTTAAACCGGTATGGGCGGGTCTTGCTGGCAGATGGCATTCAATTAAATCAAGTTCTTATCAATCGCTTAAAGGATCAGGCGATCACAGTGATTGCTGTGCGTGAGGAACCGGTTGTGCAAAACAACAGAATTCTATTGGAAGACCTGGGAATATTGAACTATCTGGGAGCGGTTGCCGAATTCAAGAATTTGTTAAAGGTGATTCGCCATGTTCAGAAAATTCCTGTCAAGCAATTGCGAAAAGTGGTTTCGACTCATATTCTGCCGATTGTAGATTCTTATGCGGCTGTCAATTATCTTAATGTAGACCGGCCGCGGGAAGAATACATGTTTCACCATAGTGTCAATGTTTCCTTACTTAGTTCAATCATTGGGAAATGGCTGGGCTATAACGCTCATGACATTGCCGAACTGGCTTTAGCCGGGCTGCTGCATGATATTGGGAAAACTCAGGTTCCTGAGGGGATTCTCTATAAGGCCGGCAGGTTGGCGGCCCAAGAAATGCATATTGTGCAATTGCATTCGGCTTATAGCTATAAATTGCTGCGGCAGGCAGAAAATTTGCCTTTTGAGGTTATGCTGGGGATTTTACAGCACCACGAGCGGTTGGATGGCAGTGGCTATCCGGGGCATTTCCCGGAAGCTAAAATACACCAATATGCCCGGATTATTGCGGTGGCCGATATTTATGATGCAATGACATCAGACCGGGCCTATCGTGATAAAGCCACTCCTTTTGCCGCTGCCGAAGAATTGGCCAGCAATATGTTTTCGAAACTGGACGCGGCCATCTGTTCGGCTTTTTTGGAGCAGTTTACGTCCTTTATGTTGGGAAATCTTGTTGAACTCAAAAGCGGCCAGCAGGGGGAAATTATCTATTTAGGAAGTTTTTTAAACAGTTCACCGATCATACGGTGCAGGAATGGGGAAATGCTGATGCTGAGTGATATTCATCAAATTCGCAAAGTCGAACCTTTCCTGATCCCCGGTAACAAAAATTTTGACGAAAGCAATAGCAAATAAAGAATTTATCCATTGAAAATAAGGGCTAGGGCAAGAAGTGGAATGCACAGTTTCTTGCCCTAGCCGATTTTTGCAAACAGGGTATATTTGCATCACCTTTGTAAATCCTGTCAAAGGAGTACCGCAAATTGTGTCTGCAAGACGAGAGGTGTTTATAGATGAATCCAAGAGCTTATCTGCGCAGTATCGAATTGCAGCGGGATAAGATAGCTTCACTGGCCGAATATCCCTTCTGTATTCCGGCTGTCCGGACATTAACCACGTTGCCTGTACACCCCAAGGTTACTTTTTTGATTGGGGAAAACGGAACCGGAAAATCGACGCTGCTGGAAGCCATTGCCGTGGCATGGGGATTTAATCCTGAGGGAGGATCACTGAATTTTACGTTTGCTTCCAGACCTTCGCATTCGGAGCTCCATCAGTATATCCGCCTTGTTAAAGGTGTCCGGAGACCCAGAGACGGCTTCTTTTTCAGGGCTGAAAGTTTTTATAATCTGGCCACAAATATTGAAGACTTAGACCGGGAGCCGATCGGGATTCCGGTTATTCACTCTTACGGCGGGCATTCGCTGCATGAGCAGTCCCATGGCGAGGCTTTTTTTGCCACTTTTATGCACCGCTTTGGCGGGCAGGGTTTATATCTGTTGGATGAACCGGAAGCTGCGCTTTCACCGGTGCGTCAGATGGCTATGCTATCCAGAATTCATGCCTTGGTCAATCAACAATCACAATTCATTATTACGACCCACTCACCGATTATCCTGGCTTATCCGGATGCAGCGATTCTACAGTTGTCTGATGCTGGTTTTGAAAAAGTTACCTATGAGCAAACGGAACATTATATCACTATGCGGGAGTTTATCAATAACCGGGAAAAGATGCTCAAGTTATTACTGAATGAAAATAATTCAAGCTGAGAGCCTGCGGGCAGCTTTTCAATGTGCTTTTTTATGATAAATTTTTTAGAACCCTATTTATATTGTCGTCATAGTGTATATAGGGGGATGCAAGGTGCATATGAGCTCATTAGCTAAAATGGATTCATTTGTTCAGCGATATTTGACCCAATATGTCAATCAGCCTCTGAAAATTCTTGATGTTGGCTCACAGGATGTAAACGGAAGCTATAAACAGTTTTTTGCAAACCCTAACTGGGAGTATATTGGCTGTGATATGATTGCGGGAAAGAATGTTGATGTTGTTTTACAGAATGAATATGATTGGGTTGAAATTGACTCCGAATCAATGGATGTAGTGATTACCGGGCAAACTTTTGAACATATTGAATATCCCTGGGTGACCATACTGGAAATTGCGCGGGTGCTTAAGCCTGGCGGCATTTGTGCGGTTATTGCTCCCGCAAGCGGACCGGAGCATCAATATCCGGTTGATTGCTGGCGTATTTATGCGGACGGCTTTCGGGCATTAGCCAAATTTGCCTGGCTGGACGTACTGGAAGCATTTACGGATTGGGTCGGTACTTATCCGGATGAGAGTCAGATTTGGCATGATTCCATGTTGATTGCAAGAAAAGGGAACAGCAGTGAAGAGGACAGAAAAACTTTTTATATTAAAAATACCGTCTTAAAAAAATTATTATGAGAACGCCAAAAAGCAGTCCCCTGCTATAGCAGGGGACTGCTTTTTGATTTTGGTGCTGATATTTTTTAATGCTCCTGTGCCGTTCCTGCTACAGGTCGAAAGCATCCTGCCTTCCCCTTATTTTGACCTGTTATTGGCTACCTTAAAAACCGTGACCGGTCAAAGCGGAGATGTAGTGTAAAGGGAGAGGGGAATTTCCATTATTTTCTTTTATTTCCTCATTTAGTATGCTATGATGGACAAGGGATCAAATTAAGCTATAGGCGGTGTTGTATGAGGAAAATTACAATTGGTTTTATCATGCTTCTATGTCTGGTATTAACAATGAGCGTGGCAGGGGCAGAACCTAATACGGAAGCTGCTTCAATGCAAAAGCAAGTCGTAATTGTACCGTTTATTAATTCAACCGAAGAAACAAAAGACTATATTGACGAAACCGTTCAGGCAAAATTTACCGAGCAATTTTCGAATACTATGTATCAGACTATCCCGGCAGAAAAAGTTCAACCCCTTTTGACAGCTTATCAATTCGATGCCTCAAATAAGGAATTACCTGATAATGAATTAATGAGCAAACTGGCGCAAGAAACAAATGCGGATTATGTTATTGCGATGGAGGTTGTTCATTTTATTAATTCCCGGCACGCCAGTTTCTTCTCAACTTCAGCAAAGAGTGAAGTAAAACTGCGTTATAAAGTTTATTCCAAAGCAACCAATAAAGTTATTGCTTTCCAGACAGCCGGTAAAGGCAATAATAAAGTAACCTCGATCGGGGTTCCGGGAATCGGGACTGCTATGAAGCGCGGCCTTGACCAAGCGATGGATGAAGGTTATATCAAAATTCAAAAATTATAAAATCAATGAATTAGAAAACTCTTGTCATGACTGCGTGACAGGAGTTTTTTGCTGAGTTGGCTTTTGGGTTCCACCAGAGAAGGAAAGTGATATACAGGCGTCGAATGCAGCCATAAATTGGAAGAAATGTGTGCATGACCGTGTGGACGCAGAGGGGAAGGGGGAAACAGCTTGGCGAATATCCGGAAATTCACCGTTGCACCCGAAATCATTTATTCCTTGATCAAGGCTCAGGCAGGAACATTAGCGAAAAGTGTCGGCGAATGCGTGATGAACAGCATTGATGCCGCTGCCAGTCTGATCGATATTGCCATCACTCAGGAGTCTATTTTAATCCGGGATGACGGGCGGGGCTTCCAGACCAGGGAAGAAATCGAACAGTGTTTTGAAGTATTCGGTTTTGAGCATGAAGGTGAAGCGCGTACGTTTGGGCAATTTGGCATCGGCAGGGCGCAGCTGTGGAATTATTGCCCCACCGTATGGACGACCCATGAATTCCGAATGGTTGTCGATATTCGCAACCGTGGGTTGGATTATGAACTCATGGATGGGTTGCCTCACCTGCAGGGATTAACCATTGAAGGACGGTTTTATGAGCCGCTGAGTGTTCATGATTTGTACTTATTTGAAAAAGAATTAAAAGAACTGGTTAAATTTGTGGCCATTCCTGTCCGGCTGAACGGAAAACGGGTGAACAAGGACATTGCCAGGGAGAAGTGGACGTACAGTACACCGGAAGCGTGGATCAAATTGAAAGAAACCGGAGAGCTGGCGGTGTATAATCTAGGGTTCTTAATCCGCAGCTATCCGGCTTCTGAATTTGGCTGTGGCGGTTTTGTCGTCAGCAAGCCGGGGGTAAGGTTTGCCCTCAATATGGCACGCAATGATATTTTGACAGCCGATTGCGAGGTCTGGAAGAAAATTAAGCCATTGCTGCAGCAAAAAGAGAAACCGCTGCGGATCAAAATGACTGAAGCCAAACGGGAGCAGCTTGCCCAGCTGTTTCTTGCCGGTCAATTAGCTGAAACCGATGTTCGGGAGAGTAAAATCATCCAGGACATTCTCGGACGGTATCACACACTCACTGAAATAGCGCCCGAACTGCTATGGGGCCAAAAGCCGGTCACTGCAGCACCGTTAGGAAATACGCTGGCCGAATATGTCCATCGTTCCAAGCGGGCCTTTGTGCTTCAGCAAACTACCCTGGACCGCTTCAGGGCAGACCATGTTCAGGACTTTATGGAGCAGATGAAAGCAGGGATGATCAGGCTTCATCCCTGGTATCAGGATTCCTGCCCGGTGGTGCTTGAAGACTTCCGGGAGGTTTGCCGGGAGTTTTCAGGCAGGCGCCTGCCCGTCCCACCCAAAGAGTGGAGCAAGGAAGAACAAGCGGCCATTGGCGTGCTCAACCAGCTATCCGTAAAAGTGGGACAGTGTGTCGGTACCAGCAGTGGAACCACGGTCATGAAACGTCAGATTGACCTTGGAATTTCCGATACTGACAAAGCTTGGACGGATGGCCGCAGCCACATTACGTTTGACCGCAATACGCTTGCACTGGCCCGCCGGGGGCTGGGCGGCTGGCAAATTCTATTCAATATCCTGTTGCAGCAATATCTGCAGGACAGTCAAGAGGATGGCAGAATTGAGGCTGATCAGGCTTTTTATCAGCGCTATCATGATGCGACCATCTATATCCTGGCTGAAGATTTAACCCTGTTGGAGACCGCGTTTAAACGGTATGTCAATCAGTGCCGTAAGCTGGATATCCCTCTGTCTCAACGAGCTATTCAAGCCTTTGACCTGTTAGGCGGCCGTTTGGATACAGCCTTATAGTTGCCGGTAACAGCCTATCAGAAAAAAATAAACCAGGGAGTTGCTATGCAAGGGCATTCGCAACTCCCTGGTTTATTTTTTATAGCTCGGATTTGCTTGCCCGGTGTACCGACTATTCGGGCGATTGTGAGGCATAGGTGTGAATGAGCGTCCAATGGGCCTCGGTTACCGGCATGACCGATAGGCGTGATTGGCGAACCAACTCCCATTCTTGAAAAACAGGGTTTTGCTTGATTTCTTTGAGTGTTACAGGCCTGTTAAGGCGGTAGCGGGGTTCCACGTCCACTAAAATCCAGCGCGAATCGGTTTCAGTAGGGTCAGGATAGGGATGGGAGACGATCTCGGCCACGCCGGTAACCGCCTTTTCCTTCCCGGTATGATAAATAAACAGTAAATCTCCCGGTTTCATATGACTGATATGTTTTAAGGCCGCAAAATTTTTGACACCGTTCCAGCGGTCACGGCCCAGCCGTTCGAGATCACTGTAGCTATAGGCTTCCGGTTCGGTTTTAGCCAGCCAGTAAGCCATACAATCACCCTCTTTTTCAAGCATTAGCTTGTCTTTAGTTTTATTATAGTATGGCCGTTTATTCCCGGCAATAAGCAAAACCCTTACCGCTTGTTGAGAAAGTCCAGACTGTTCAAAAACAAGCCTAGCTAGGCGCACCGGAAGAGCGTGCAGCGCCGCGTACTAACGTACGCAAGCAAACGCTCTGAGGAGCAACGACGCTAGGCGCAGTTTTTCAACAGCCTGAAAACCCTTGCCGTAAGCGGCAAGGGTTTGACAGGAGTCTGATCAAACGGTTTCCGGCTCAAGGCTTACTGAGATTTTGATGGACTGGCCGTCAGCGCTTAGTTCAACGTGGCTGCCTTCCGGTACTTCTCCTTTGATGATTTTCTTGCTCAATTCGGTTTCAACCAGACGAGTAATCAGACGCTTGAGCGGGCGGGCCCCGAAGTTCGGATCATAGCCTTCTGTGGCTAAGCGTGTTAAGAGGGCGTCATCCCACGACAGACTGATGTTCAATTGTTTTTTCAGGCGTTTATCCAAATTTTTGAGCAGCAGTGAGGCAATCTCCGCGACCTGCCCGGTTGCCAGAGCGTTGAAGACAATAATATCGTCAATCCGGTTGAGAAATTCAGGGCGGAAGTGCTGTTTCAACATTTCCACAACGCGCTCCTTGGCTACGGCGAAATCATTGTTTAAAATTTCATGCGAACCGATATTCGAGGTCATAATGACAACGGTATTTTTAAAGTCAACCGTGCGGCCTTTGCCGTCCGTGAGGCGTCCGTCGTCGAGAATTTGCAGCAGCACGTTGAAGACGTCGCTATGGGCTTTTTCAATTTCATCCAGCAGGACAACGCTGTAAGGACGGCGGCGGATGGCTTCGGTGAGTTGTCCGCCCTCGTCATAGCCAACATAGCCGGGCGGAGCACCAATGAGACGGGAAACGGTGTGTTTTTCCATATATTCACTCATATCAATGCGGATCATGCTGCGTTCATCGTCGAACAGCACCTCGGCCAAGGTTTTAGCTAACTCGGTTTTGCCGACACCGGTCGGACCCAAAAAGATGAAGGAGCCGATTGGACGGCTGGGGTCTTTGATACCGGCGCGGGCGCGAATGACAGCTTCACTGATTGCAGTAACCGCGGAATCCTGTCCGACTACCCGTT
>CAMJML010000025.1 GCA_946407015.1 uncultured Selenomonadales bacterium
CTGTTACCGGCAGCCAAGCTGCCGCCAGCTGTGGTCACAAGTCCCGCAGCAGAAATCCCTGCCACCAGCCTGCCTGGTTCTGCCAAAAATAAAACCCTCGACCTCCCGTAACCCTCTGTGTCCTTTGCGGTTAAACACCGTTCCCCCATATAAGGAAAAAATGAGTAATTTACCCTAAACCAGGTAATGCTATAACTGAATTTCCAACATGGGGGTGACTGTAGTGCAGGATAATCTGGTTTTTAAGGCTTACCGGTACATCAAGGATCTATTAGTCTATAAGCCACCGACCCGTACTGCTCATCGCTTTGTGCTGGGGGAATATAAAGAAGGTGAGCAGGGGGATACGCCATCAGCGGCATCGCCTGATGTACTGACGACCTCCCGGAAGGAATTAGACGCTTTAATCCGTTATGGGAATAGACTGGCTCAAGTCATGGAAGAAGCTCGTGAGCTTCTCAGCAGCCGTGATTTACAGGCTAAGGCCAATCTGACCGAACAGCTGAAGAATCTGGAAAAACAGCAAACAGAGCTTGAACCCATTCTTTTGACTTATGATACGAACAAAAGTGATCTTAAGAAAAGGGAATTAAGTTTTAGCATTGAGGAAAATGAAAAAATCATTAAAGAACTCTATTATGTTGAAATCAACAAGGATATTGTTATTCGCCATTTTATAATTCCCGGCGTAAAGCCGGTTAAGGCGATGCTGGTCTTTATGGATGGCATGATTGACAAAGAGTTGATTAATCTGGCCGTCTTGCAGCCACTCATGCTGCTGGATAAGGAAAAGCAGGCTTTGCAGGGCGATAGTGATAATCTGCTTAAGCAGTTGATCAGTTTATTTTTACCGAGCAATCAGGCTCAGGAAGTGGATAATTTCGGCAAAGTATCTGCCGGACTCAATACCGGTGATACCGCTTTGTTTTTAGATGGCGTCAATCAGGCTGTATTGATTGAAACCAAAGGGTATGAGCATCGCAGCGTAGGCAAGCCGGATATAGAGCAGTCGGTCCGCGGTTCACAGGTGGCCTTTAGTGAGGCGCTGCGGGTTAATACCGGCTTGATCCGGACCATGATGCCTTCCAATGACCTGGTGACTGAGATCTTTGAAATTGGCGAACGCATTCCGACCAAATGCGCCATTATGTATTTAAAATCGGTGGCCAATCCCAAACTGATTGGGGAAATTAAGCGGCGTGTTCTCAATATCAAAACAGACTATATTTCGGATATGGGCGTACTGGAACAATTTATCGAAGACCACCCCAGTATCGCATTGCCGCAAATGCTGTCCACCGAGCGTCCTGACCGGACGGTAGCGGCTCTTTCGGAAGGAAGGGTGGCCCTTTTGCTCAATGGCACGCCGTTTGCTCATGTGGTGCCTGTTACTTTTTTTACGTTTTTCCATTCTGCGGAGGATTTTAGTCTTAAAGTTCCCATCGGCAGCGTGTCAAGATTACTCCGGTTGATTGGCACTTTGCTGGCCGTCATTTTACCGGCGGTTTATCTATCCATTGTATACTTTCATCCTGAGGCTTTGCCGACAGAAATGATTTTAGCCATCGCCGGGGCCAGAGAACGGGTGCCGTTCCCCTCGGTGGGGGAATTGCTGCTGATGGAGTTTGCCTTTGAACTCATTCGTGAAGCCGGCTTGCGCATTCCCGGCTTGCTGGGGTCCACCATCGGTATTGTCGGCGCCATCATCTTAGGACAGGCGGCGGTATCGGCTAACCTGGTCAGCCCGGTAACCGTAGTGGTCATTGCCTTGACAGGTCTGGCTTCTTTTACCATTCCTGATTACCGGCTTGCCGCTGCCGGTAGACTGCTGCGGTTTATCTTTATTGCTTTGGCTTATATGCTGGGGCTGGTGGGAGTGGCCTTAGGACTGCTGATGGTTACCGCAATATTGACCAACATGAAGTCCTTTGGGGTTCCCTATATGACACCGATTGCGCCGAAAACCATGGCGGGGTTGGATGTCATTATCCGCGGACCGGTGTTCCGTCAGGAGATGCGGCCGGATGGCCTGAATGCGCAGGATAACCGCCGGCAGCCGCATATCAGCCGACAGTGGACAATCAAGTCTGAAGAGGAGAAAGAATCATGAGTTTTCAACCAGGATCTATGGGCGCCGCTGAAGGAATCGGGTTAATTTTTGTTATTACATTTGCCAAAATATTTTTATCCATCCCCGCCAAGGCTGCCGAGATTAGTGCCGGTTTGTCCTGGCTCAGCTCGGCTGTTGCCGCCGCAGCGGCATTTGTTCCAGTATTGTTGCTCAACTTTGTTTTTAAATGGATCCCCGGCGATTTGTACAGTATCTCCAGAAAACTGCTTGGGCGCTGGGGTGCCGGGTTCATGGCAGTGTTTTATATCGGAATCTTCTTAAGCGATGCTGCCTTGCTGCTCAGGCAGTTTGCAGAAAATACGCTCTTAACGGCTTTGCCTGGTGCCGAATTCAGCGTGGTTATTGCGGTTTATGGCTTGGCGGTCGGGTTGCTGGTCTATCTGGGGATTGAAGCCATTGCCCGCAGCTCCTATCTGCTGATGCCCTTTATTGTTGGCAGCATGCTGCTCATTTTTCTGTTGTTAAGCCCACTGTATAACATCTATAATTTAGCCCCTTGGCTGGGCAATGGGATTGGTCCGACAGTAAAATCCGGGATGCTGACCGCCGGGGTGAATATTGGGGCGATCGTTGCCGTCATTCTGGCTGTCTCGTTCCAGAGTTACCGGAACTTGAACGCTTGCCTGGTTTTCGGGCTGGGCAGCAGTGCGGTGTTGAAAGCCATCTTTTTTGTTCTCTATGTCATGGTTTTTGGGGTGGCGGTGGCGCAAGAAAAAACCTTGCCTTTTTTTGAAGCAGCCCGGCTGGTTTATTTGAGCCGTTATTTACAGCGCATTGAAGCTGTTTTTATCCTGCTATGGGTTATTGTAGGAGTGATCAGCATTGCCATTAGTGTCTATATCGGTCTTTATCTGATCACTCGCTTGCTTAATCTTCCTACGATGTCGCCGCTAATTCCAACCGTTGTACTCATCCTGATCCAGTTGGCTATGATTCCGGGCGATATTACCACTACCGTTAATCTGGATTATAGGCTGTTGTCTACCTACTATAATGGTGGCCTATATGGCTTTCCAATTTTGCTCTTTGCACTGGCCTATCTCAAAAAACGAAAGTCTGGCAAGGCAGCAGCAGCTTGACAAGAGGCTAAAGGAGGCAGGTTATGAACCGGCGAAAAAAAATCGGGCTATGGCTCATACTCATTTGCCTGTTGATTACTGGCTGCAACGGAGCAAAAGAAAGTGACGGTATTGCTTATGCGCTCTTAGTCGGTGTGGACCGTGATGATGACAACCAGCTGGAATATACCTTTCAGATTGCGATTCCCCGTGGCTTTGGAGCCGGCAGCGGCAGCAGCCCTAAAGATGCGAAAGAAGCTACCGTTACGCTGGCTATTACGGCTAATTCCTTTGCCGAGGCCCGTGATATAGCCAACAGCACAGTCGCTAGAACGCTGAATTTATCGCATGTCAAAGGATTTCTGATTGGGGAAAAAGTGGCCCGAGAAGGCATAGAGGCCACCTTGCCGGCACTTCCCCGGTTTCGTGAGTATCGCGGCAGCATGTTTCTCATGGTCATCAAGGACGGTACGGCCAAAGATTTTATTGCCGACAATAATCCAAAATTGGAGGTGCTTCCGTCCCGCTATATTGAGACTATGATGGGTT
This sequence comes from uncultured Selenomonadales bacterium, assembly GCA_946407015.1. GTDB lineage: Bacteria > Bacillota > Negativicutes > DSM-1736 > Dendrosporobacteraceae > CAMJML01. The sequence goes on from CAMJML010000025.1 coordinate 3,739, forward strand.
CAGCCAAAGAGAGCAGTACTTTTCTGGCCAGCAATATCCATGAGTATTTTGTCAGACTAAAGAGTTCAACCGGTTCTCCCTATGTGACGCTGGCGGCTAATAACCTTGGGAATAAAGGAAAAGAACAACACAAGCAATCACAGCAAGCACTTGACCGGACAAACGCTTATACGGCCGGGCAGACGGAAAGGGACTTGGTTACGAATCCGGCCGAATTTTTAGGTGTGGCCGTGTTTCAAGGGGATAAGATGGTGGGGGTTTTAGATAATAAGCAAACGCGGGGTTTGGCCATTTTAGAAAGCAAATTTGGTCATGGCTTTTTTGTTGTAGCCGATCCGGTGGTGCCGCAAAAGGCGATTAATCTGGAGGTTGAAGAAGGGCGAAAGCCTAAAATCACCGTTGACTTAATTGATGGACAGGCCCGGATTGCGATCGATGTTTTCATGGAAGCCGAGATTACGGCCATTGGCAGCGATGTTAATTATGAGGGCGAGGGGTATCGTCAGCAATTGGAAGAGGAAGTCTCCAAGGTCATTCAGCAAGATATTGAGGATATGCTGGCTGTTACCCAGCCGCTAGGCAGTGATGTTGCCGGCTTAGGTTATTATCTGCGTCCTAAATTAGGCTCTTATCAGGAATTGCTGAACCTGAACTGGCCGGAATTGTACCGGAACGCGGAAACCAGTGTGAAGGTTGTGACCAGAGTGCGCCGGACGGGCTTAATGATTAAAACCTCACCAGACGATCCCAAAGAGCGGAGGAAATAAGTATGCAGGAAATGATGTTGCTGGTCGTTGTCATTGCCGCGTTGCATGCCATGACGTATAGCCGCTGGCTGATGCATAATGGCAATAAGCCAGGAGCGGTTGGCGTTTATGTGATCATCTTGCTCAGCTTGGCACTGCCTGTTTATCGACTGGTTACTGCTTTATAAAATAACAGCCGGCTTTATGCCGGCTGTTATTTTATAGTTTGAATTGATGAACCGCTGTTTGCAGATCCTCGGCCATTTTGGCCAGCGTTTGGCTGGAAGAGGCAATTTCCTCCATGGATGCCGATTGTTCCTGCGTAGCGGCTGCCACCGTCTGGGTTTGGCTGGCCGTATTGCGGCTGACTTGATCGATGGCTTGCACCGAGTCGACAATTTGGTTAGTATTGTTGGCGGCCTGCTGAATGGCTGCTGTAATGGAGTTAAGCTGATGCAAGACTTGATTGACCAAGGCTTCAATTTCATGAAAGGCCTGACCGGCTCGCTGGACGACATCGGTACCGGCCTTGACTTCACGGGTGCCGTTGTCCATAGACGATACGGCTTGATCGGTATCGTACTGAACCTCTTGGATCATAGCCGCAATCTGGTCGGCAGCTCCTTCGGATTGTTCGGCCAGTTTGCGGACTTCTTCTGCAACCACGGCAAACCCACGTCCTTGTTCACCGGCGCGTGCCGCTTCAATGGCCGCATTGAGTGCCAATAAATTGGTTTGTCCGGCAATGCTGGCAATGGTGTTGACAATTTGTCCGATTTCTTTCGAACGCTCACCTAGCTTGGACACCACTTGGGCCGATGTCATGACATTTTCCTGAATGCTGGTCATCTGCCGAATGGCATCGGAAACGACAAGGCTGCCTTGTTTCGCCGAAGACGATGTCTGATCGGCCATATAGGTGACCTCTTTGGCTTTAACGGAGACTTGTTGAAAGTTTGCCGACATCCCCTGGACGGCTGTTGAGCTTTCCTGAACAGATAGGAGCTGTTGCTCGCTGCCCTGGGCAACGGCTGTAATGGTTACCGCGACTTGGTTCGCAGCCTGGGCCGATTGGTCGGCGCTGGCCGTTAATTGTTCCGAGGCAGCGGCCACCTGTTCGGCTGATGTGGCAATATTTTGCAGCATGGCGACAAAGCTTTGGCGCATTTGGTTAAAGGCGGTTGCCAGTTCGCCTAATTCATCTTTGGCGGTAACCGGAATGGTCTGACTTAAGTCACCGGCGGCATATTTCCTGGCACCGGCCAGCATTTCGATAATGGGGTTGCGAATCATGCGGGTTAAAAAAGTGCTGAGGGCGATACCGACAGCCAGGGCAACGACACTGATGACAAGGGATAAAAAGATAATTTGCTCAGAATCTTTCAGAGATAATTTTAAATTGTTGTTAAAAATTTCTTCATTGTAACCGGCGAACTTGCTGGTTAAGCTATTAATTTGAGTGGCAAAGGGGATCATGGTTTTCAGGACATGGGAATATTGATCCTTGATTTGACTGGCCCGAGCATAGTCACCGGCATTCAGTTTCTGGTGATACGTGCGCACCAGGGGCGCCAGGTCCCGGGAAGCCATGTTCTTATATTGTTCGGTTTGTTCCATGAGTTGCCGGACTTCCGGTTTCTTTTCTTCACGGGCTTTTTCCAGCAGTACTGTTTCCAGAGCTAGGGCAGTTTGCAGTTGCTCTTCGGCCTGGGCCAGGTATTTTTCATCACCATAGGCAATATAGGCGCGGACGCTGCTGACTGCTTCGGTAAATGCCGAATCGATTTTCAGGGAGGTTACCAGGCGGTCATTGGCTGAGCCAATTTGTGCAAGTTGCTGCTGCGATGATTTCAGGGAAAAAAATGAGTTTCCGCTTAAAATTAATAAAATAAGCAGGATGATAGCAAACCCCAGACTGATTTTGGTACCGATTTTTAGCTTGGCGAACAAAACAAATCCTTCCTTTCGAATCATGATGCCAAAATGGCTTTATTTATCCATCATATAACAAAAAACGACAAATTACTGTGGGGCGAAAGTCCTAGTAAACGGGGAGCTGCGCCATAGGGACCAGCTGTGAAGCGTTGTCATAATTGGTTTTCTAAGCAGCAGGAGTTTGAAAAAAATATCAGTGGGCTAGCAGTTGTTGTCTGACCCGGTTAAGCATGTTTCCGGGTTACACAAGGCAAACTAAGAATATGCTGCAATTTTAGTGGAAAACCTTGTAAAACCAAGCTGCTGTCATTATAATGGTTTACAGGTGACAAGACAACGCAAAGATTATCAATTGAGCTGGGAGTGATGAAAGAGTGGAGCAAATGGATATCAAGCAGTTATCGGCTGACATAACCCGGTTAAAAAAGGAACGCAACGCTGTCATACTGGCGCATTTGTATCAACGGCCGGAAGTTCAGGAGGTGGCTGATTTTGTTGGGGACTCGCTGGAACTTTCCCGGCAGGCAGCCAGTACCGACGCTGACGTCATTGTGTTTTGCGGGGTGCATTTTATGGCCGAGACGGCCTATATTTTATCGCCGGATAAAATTGTGCTGCTGCCGGACGAACAGGCCGGCTGTCCCATGGCCAATATGATCACGGCCGAGCAACTGAAAACCAGAAAGAGCCAATTGCCGGATGCCGTCGTGGTGGCCTATGTCAATACTTCGGCCGAGGTGAAGGCCGAGAGCGACATTTGCTGTACGTCAGCCAATGCCGTCAAGGTGGTCCAGTCGGTGCCGGCGGACAAGCCTATTCTCTTTGTGCCGGACAAGAACCTGGGTGCTTACATTATCCAGCAGACCGGCCGGCCTATGGAGCTGTGGCAGGGCTGGTGCAATACCCACGAATGGGTGACCGCCGACAATGTGGCTGCCGCGAAGGCCGAGCATCCTGCGGCCCTGGTGCTGGCCCATCCGGAGTGCCAGCCTGAAGTGGTGGCCCTGGCCGACTTTGTGTCCGGTACTTCCCGGCTCATCCAATATGCCAAAGAAAGCCAGGACCGGCAGTTTATTATTGTGACCGAGGCCGGTATCCTGCATCAGCTTAACAAGCATTGTCCGGAGAAAGAGTTTTATTTGGCGACCGGCAAGCTGGTGTGTCCCAATATGAAATTAACCACACTGCCCAAAGTCAAGCAGGCTTTGGAAACTCTGCAGCCGCGCATCACTGTTCCCGAGCCGGTGCGCGCTAAAGCGTTAGGCTGTTTAGAGCGCATGCTGGCCATCAGATAAGGAGCATAAACCATGAAACGTCGTTATGTGATAAATTTTAATACTAAAAATCTGCCGGAGCGGCAAACCGACTGTTTAATTATCGGCGGTGGGGTGGCTGGTCTGTTTACCGCCTGGCAGGTTGCCCGGACAGGAGCCAACGTGACCCTGATTACCAAGCAGGCCTTAACGGAAAGCAACAGCCAGCAGGCGCAGGGCGGTATTGCGGCCGCTTTGGGAGCCGACGACTGCCCGGAGCTTCATTTTCAGGATACCATCACGGCCGGAGCCGGCTTATGCGATGAAGAGGCGGTTCAAGTCCTGGTGCATGAGGGCCGCGAGCAAGTGAAGCTGCTGTTACAGCTGGGCGCCGAATTTGATCGGGATGAAAACGGGCTGAGCCTGACCCGGGAAGGCTGTCACAGCCGGCGCCGGGTGCTGCATGCCCAGGGGGATGCCACCGGAGCTGAGATTGTGCGCGCCCTGCAGCAGCAGGTTAGGGCCTGCCGGAATGTTGTCATTCTGGAATCCCACTATGCCGTGGATTTACTGGTCAGTGACCAGTGCTGCCATGGCGCCCTGGTCTTACAGCAAGCCAGTCGCCAACTGGAGGTTTTCCGCAGCGGTACCGTTGTGCTGGCAACCGGCGGTGCCGGTCAGCTTTATCGCCATACCACCAATCCCGGTGTGGCCACTGCGGACGGTATAGCGCTGGCCTACCGGGCCGGTGTGGAAATCATGGATGCCGAGTTTATCCAGTTTCATCCCACTGCCTTGGCGCTGGCCAACACCCCAAGCTTTCTCATCTCGGAAGCCGTAAGAGGGGAAGGCGGGATTTTGCTTGATCCAAAGGGCCAACGGTTTATGCCCGCCTATCATGAAATGGCCGAACTGGCGCCCCGGGACGTGGTGGCCCGGGCCATTCATCAGGAAATGGTGAAGGGAGCCAGCGATCAGGTGTATTTGGATCTTAGCCGGATTGGCAAAAGTAAAATTAAAAAACGGTTTCCCACCATAACGGCCACCTGTGCCCGCTATGGCCTGGATATTACCGAACAACCCATCCCGGTAGCTCCAGCCGCCCATTATATGATGGGCGGGGTTAAAATTAACTTACAGGGGCAAACCAATATTGACCGGCTGTACTGCTGCGGTGAGGCAAGCTGCTCCGGTGTGCATGGAGCCAACCGTCTGGCCAGCAACTCACTGCTCGAGGGGCTGGTCTTTGGGGCACGGATTGCCCGGGAAATTGCCAAGCTTAGTCCAGCCGCGGCCGGACCGGTGGTGCACTGGCAGCAGGAAGGGCAGCCCGAATTAGCTCCGGAGGCTGGGCCGGATTTGCGGGCCGGGCTGCAACAGGTCATGAGTGAACAGGTCGGGCTGGTCCGGTCGGCTGCCGGCTTAACAGCTGCTGCTCATTTTTTTGCCGAACGCAGCCCAATCCAGCATTATGCTGCGGTCAATGCCGGTCAGATGGAAGTGCTCAATATGCTGGAAGCCGCCCGGATCATCGGGATGGCCGCAGCCATGCGGACGGAAAGCCGCGGCGGGCATTTCCGCCAGGACTACCCGGAGCCGTCGGCTAACTGGCAAAAGCATATTTTACAAAAAGGCTGAAGGGGAGGCTTACCATGGAACTTGCAAAACACACCTTACAGCAGCTGATTGCCGGCTGGCTGGATGAAGATATCGGCAGCGGGGATATTACCACCAATAGCATTGTTCCCGCAGCAGCGGTGACGACAGGTATAATTCATGCCAAACAGCCGGGCATTCTTGCCGGGGTTGAGGCGGCAGAAGCGGTCTTTAAGCTGCTGGCACCGGAGCTTCAGTTTACAACCCACCTGCAGGATGGTAACCGCCTGGAAGTGCGATCGGTCATTGCCACCATCACCGGCAGTGCCAGGGCCATCTTAACTGGTGAACGGCTGGCTTTGAACTTACTGCAGCGCTTGAGCGGTATTGCCACGCAAACGGCAGAGTTGGTGGAGCAAGTCAAACCGCATCCGGTCCGGGTGGTCGATACCCGGAAGACTACCCCGGGGCTCAGGGCCTTGGAGAAATATGCCGTCCGGGTTGGCGGCGGTGCCAATCACCGCCTGGGGCTCTATGATGCTGTATTAATTAAAGATAATCATATTAAAGTGGCCGGCGGCATTACAAAAGCCGTCGAGAAGGCCAGAGCAGCCAACCGGCATACCGTCAAAGTCGAGGTGGAAGTGGAATCGTTAAGCGGAGTGGCGGAGGCGTTGGCCGCCGGTGCCGATATTATCATGCTGGATAATATGGATGTAGCGACTATGCGTCGGGCGGTCCGGCAAATCGGCAGTAAAGCCCTTGTTGAGGCTTCAGGTGGTATCCATTCAACAACCATTGCGGCCGTGGCCGCTACCGGTGTTCACATTATTTCGGTCGGGGCCCTGACTCATTCGGTGCGGGCACTGGATATCAGCCTGGACATTGGCGAAATCAAAGCACCGCCGCAATAACGGTTCTTTCGCAAATAACAACGGCCGTCCTATTATAGGACGGCCGTTGTTATTTGCGAATCAGGTAGGTAGTGAATTTTTGCAAGGCATTGCCGGTTTGTTGCTTTTGGTGTTTTCAGAAGTAGCGGAATTCTGTGGTTTATTTTGCTTTTTTGCATCTTTTGCCATGTTGAATTCACCTCCTGTTGACTTAGTGTTGCCCGTTTTCGTCGAATTGACTAGAAAAGTTTTTGGCAATTTTTGAATGGATTGTTCATGCCGGTTTTGCTATTTGTTCCCTTCGACTAATTTTGTAGGATTTTGACCTGTCCATCACGAACAAAGAAGAAGTGAAAAAATGTGATTGTAGGCAGCAGGAGGGAACTTTCGATGCGCTTTATTCATACATCAGACTGGCATCTGGGCCGGATCTTCCACGGCTTGCATTTAACCGAGGATCAGGCTTATCTCTTGGATCAGTTTGTCGATTATGTCGGTGACGCCAAGCCCGATGCCGTGGTCATCGCCGGTGATATCTATGACCGGGCCGTGCCGCCCACCGAGGCAATTGAGCTTTTGGACCAGGTCTTGTCGAAAATATTACTGGACTACCGGACTCCGATTATTATCATTGCCGGCAATCATGACAGTCCGGAGCGGCTGGGCTTTGGCAACAAGTTGCTGGCCCGCCAGGGGCTTCATGTGGTGGGCTCCTTATCCCGGGAGATTCAGCCCATTATTTTGCCTGACGCTTTCGGACCTGTCTATTTTATGCCTTTCACTTACGCCGAACCGGCTCTGGTACGGGAACGCCTGCAGACCCCTGCGGCCGATCATGATCAGGCCATGCAGGCTATGGTCAGCCATGGTCTGGCTAAAATACCGGCTGACGCACGGAAAGTCGCCATTGCCCATGCCTTTATCGCTGGGGGACTGGAAAGCGAGTCCGAGCGTCCTTTGTCGGTGGGCGGCAGCAGTGCCGTCCCGGCCGGGGTGTTTAAACCGTTTCATTATACTGCTTTGGGTCATTTACATAATTGTCAGCAGGCCGGTGCGGATAACATCCGTTATTCCGGTTCGCTGCTGAAATATTCGTTTGCCGAGGCCGGCCAGCGCAAGGGGATTCATTTAGTCGAGCTGGACGGCCAGGGACAGGCAACGGTGGAACTGGTCAGCTTGTCTCCGCGCCGCGACGTCCGCTGCGTAGAAGGCTATTTCCACGAACTGATGAAAGGCCCGCAGGCCGGTGCAAACCAGGAGGATTATATGATGGTTTCCTTGCGAGATGCCGAACCGGTTTTAGATGCCATGGGACAGCTAAAACCGGTTTATCCCAATGTACTGCATATTGAGCGACCTTATTTAACCAAAAGTGGGGAATTGCGGGGACCGTCTGCCGATCATCGCCGCCTGTCCGAACGGGAACTGTTCGGGGCGTTTTTTGAACAAATGACCGGGGAAGTCTTAACGGACGCGCAGAGCGAACAGTTTGCTTCCGTCCTGGAAGAATTGTACCGGGAACAAAGGGAGGTTAAAGCATGAGGCCGCTTCGGTTAATGATGTGTGCGTTTGGACCCTATGCGGCTGTCCAGCAACTGGATTTCGCCGATTTGCAAGGACGCTCCTTTTTTCTTATCCATGGTCCGACCGGCTCAGGCAAAACCACCATTTTGGATGCCATCTGTTTTGCGCTCTATGGGGATACCAGCGGGGCGCTGCGGGACAGCAAAAGCATCCGCAGTGATCATGCCACCCTGGAAACAGCTACCGAGGTGGAGTTCGATTTTAGCGTTGGTACGGCTGCTTACCGGATTCACCGCAGTCCTGAGCAGGAGCGCCCGAAAAAGCGCGGCGACGGGATGACTGTGAAACCGGCTGAAGCCATGCTGTGGGAGCTTAAGGATGGGGAAGAACCCAAACTGTTAGTCACCGGCTGGAGTGATGTGACCAAAAAAACCGAAACGCTGCTGGGCTTTAGAAGCAGCCAGTTCCGTCAGGTCGTGTTGCTGCCGCAGGGCGATTTCCGCAAGCTGCTGACCGCCAACTCCAGTGAACGCCAGGAGATTATGCAAACCTTATTTAAAACCGAATTATACCGCTCCATTGAGGAAACGCTGAAGGCCAAAGCCCAGGAACTGAAAAAAGAATTTGAAGCCTTTCAGCGGGAACGACTATGGGTCCAAAACGAAGCCGGCGTGGAATCAGCCGCCGACCTGGCCGGCCAGCTGCAAACCAACCAGACAACGCTGGAGCAAGCCGGACGGCAATTGGAGCAGCTGGCCTTGCAGCTTAAAACCGCCCAGCAGGCGGTGGCTGCCGCCCAGCTTGATCAGGCCAAGCTGACCGAACAGGCTGCTGCGCTCCGGGAATTAACTGAGCTGCAGGCCAAAGTGGCGGTAGTCGAAGAGAAAAGAACCGAGCTGCTCAGGGCGCAGCAAGCTGCCACCCTCCTGGATGCCGAGGCGCTCGTGGAGCGCTTGTCCCAGGAAATTGCCGTGCTGGCGCAGGAGGAGAAGGAAGACGGACGACAGTTGGGGCAAGCCCGGATGCGCAGCCGTCAGGCTGAGGAAAGACTGGCTGGGGAATTGGCCCGGGAAAATGAACGGGAAGCGCTGGCGGCGCGCATCATCGAACTCAATCAGCTCAAAGAAAAAACGGCGGCCATCGAAAATGCCCGTCAGGCGATGGCTGCGGCGCAGTTGGTGTCGGAAAATACTGCCCGCAGCAAGGCAGTTGTGACGGAAGAAACGAACGTTGCCAAGGCTGCCGTGCAGCAAAAAAACGAACAGCTGCAGCAGCTAAAAGAGCTGGCCGCTCAAGCCGGCAGCCATAAAGCGGCGCTGGACCACCTGAACCAGGTTGTGAGCCAGCGGCAGACGCTGATCACAGTGGAAAAAGAGTTTATTGCGGCAGCCAAGCAACTGGCTGAGGGGGAAAAAAAACTGCGGGTTTTGGAAGAACGCTGCCTGGAAGCTAAAACGGCGTTCACAGCACTGCAGCAAAGCTGGCTATTGAGTCAGGCCGCCGTGATGGCGTCACGGCTGGCACCGGGCCAGCCCTGCCCGGTTTGCGGCTCCCACGAACATCCGGAGCCTGCCGTCAGTGCCGGTCTGGCACCAGATGAACAGGCCATCAAGCAGCAGCAGCAAAGGGTTGAAAAGCTGGAACAGGAGCGTGAAGAGCTGCGTGGTACTTTTAGCCGTCAGCAGTCCGCATGTGCCACCTTGGCCAACCGGGTCAAGGACCTGGAGCAGCAGCTGGGCAGTCAGGCCGTAAAGCCGATCGGCGATTTGCAGCAGGAACTGGCCGCTCTCGCCACCCGCTATGAACAGGCTGTGGCCGCTCAGCGGCAGGCCGAACACGGGCAGCAGCAGTTGCAGCAGCTGGTGGAAAAAGAGCAGCAGCTCGTCGAGCGGCTGGCGCAGGCTGAGCAAGAATGGCTGCAGGCCGACAGTGCCTTCAAGGCGGCCCAAGCGGTCTGGACCGAGCGGCAGCAAGCTGTTCCCAGCTCTTTTCATGATCCGGCGGTGCTCAGTCAGGCCCAAAGCCAGGCCCTTAAGCGGCAAAAAGAGCTAAAGGACGCGTTGGAGACCGCTCAGCGGGCCAGTCAGGAGGCTGTTCAGCAAGTCACCAAATGGCAGCAAAAGCTGGAGAACACCCTTCACAACCTAAGAACGGCCCAAACCCGCCAGCAGGAAGCCCGGAGCCAATTGGCCGACCGGCTGCAGGCGGCCGGTTTTGCCGATCAGGCTGATTACAACCAAGCGAAAAAAACGGCTGAATACCGGTCTAAGCTGGCCGAGCGCCTGCAGGCCTTTGATCACAGCCTGGCGGCGGCGCAAGAGCGCTGGCAGCGCGCCCAAGCGGCCGCTGCCGGTATCCAGCCGCCCGATATAGCAGCCCTGGAACAACATCATGCCGGGGTGCAGGCGCAGCACAATGCGGCGGTGGCCGAACATTCCCGCATCGCTGTGCTGGTGGCCCGACAGGAAGAGTGGCTGCACAAGCTCAAGCAATTGAGCGGCAAGATGGAAAAAACCGAGCAGCGTTTTGGTGTGCTTGGCCGGCTGGCCGAAGTCGCCAACGGCAGCAATGAATACCGGCTGACATTCCAACGGTTTGTGCTGGGGACGCTGCTTGACGATGTGGCCATTGCCGCCAATGAACGGTTGAAAACTATGAGCCGCGGCCGTTATATGCTGCAGCGCACCATGGACCGGGCGCGCAAGAATGCGGCCGGCGGGCTGGATTTGGAGGTCTTTGACCATTACACCGGCTCGGCCCGCGGTGTCGGCACCTTATCGGGAGGGGAGACCTTTCTGGCCTCCCTGTCCCTGGCACTGGGATTGGCCGATGTCGTCCAGTCCTATGCCGGCGGCATTCATTTGGATACCATTTTAGTAGACGAAGGCTTTGGCACGCTTGATCCCGAGTCGCTGGACTTTGCCATCCGGGCGTTACTGGATTTGCAAAAAGGCGGGCGTCTGGTGGGCATCATTTCGCATGTTCCGGAACTGAAAGAACGCATTGATGCCCGGCTGGAAGTCTGCACCACGCAATTTGGCAGTACGGCTTGTTTTCAGGTCGGATAGGAGGTGGGCGAAATATGACCTTGCGTTTAATCATTGGCCGGACAGGCTCGGGAAAAACCCGGCAGTGCCTGGAGGAAATCCGGCAGCGGCTGCGGCAGGAGCCTGAGGGATCACCGCTCATGATGATCCTGCCCGAACATGCCACCTTCCAGATTGAGCGGGAACTGGCGGCAACGCCGGGGTTGGGCGGTTTTATGCGGGCTTCGGTCTTTGGCTTTCGCCGGCTGGCGCACCGGGTGCTGCTGGATACCGGCGGGGCGGTCAGGCCGCAAATCACCGAACTGGGCAAGCGCCTGGTACTGGGCCGGCTGCTCAGGGACAACCATCCGCAGCTCAAGGTGCTGGCACGGGCAGCCCGTCAGCGGAATTTTACCGAGACACTGGCCGGCATGATTCAGGAATTTAAAAGCTATGCCGTCAGCCCCGATGCCCTGCAGCAGAGCGCTTTAACGGCCGGACAGCCCGAGCTGCAGGATAAATTGACTGATTTAGCGCTGCTGTACCGGGAGTTTAACCTGGTACTGGCAGGAAAATATACCGATCCGGAAGATTGCCTGACCCTGCTGGCGGAAAGGCTGCCGCAATCGGCCCTGGTCAGGCAGGCCGAGATTTGGGTGGATGGCTTTAGCTGGTTCAATCCCCAGGAGACTGCCGTGCTGCACCAGTTGCTCACAACCGCCAGGCAGGTGACCGTGACGTTATGCCTGGATGAGCCCTGCAGCAGCAAGCATGAGGCCGAGACAGCCTTGTTTCACCGTCAGTGGCAGACCTGGAGCAAACTGAAAAATCTGGCCGCCACGCTCGGTATAGCCGTTGAGGAGCTCGAACTGACCCAGCCCGTCCGCTTTCAGGCGCCCTTGCTGGCGCATATTGAGCGCACCTTTTTTTCCTTCCCGACCCCGCTTTATTCCGGTCCGGAACCAAGCGGCCTGATGCTGGTCGAGGCGGCCAACCGGCGGGTTGAGGTGGAAGGCATGGCGGCCGATCTGCTGCGGCTATGCCGGGAAACCGGATGCCGCTGGCGGGATATTGGTATTTTGGTGCGTGATACGGCCAGTTATGGCGATGTGGTCGAGACGGTGCTGGCCGATTACGATATCCCGTTTTTCCGGGACAGCAAGCGGCAGCCGGTACACCACCCGTTGGCCGAATTATTGCGTTCGGCCTTGGAAGGCCTGGCAAGGTGGAGCTATGAGCCGCTGTTCCGCTGTTTTAAAACCGACTTTTTTCCCTTGTCGCGCGGCCAGATTGATGAGCTGGAAAACTATGTTCTGGAGTTTGGCATTCGCGGCTCGAGCTGGGTCAAAACCGAACCCTGGACCTATGTCCGCCGCTTATCGCTGGGGGAAAATGCCGAGCTTGACGAAGCGCAGCAGCGCTTTCTGGAAGATATTAATCAGATTAGACAGCTGGCGACCGGGCCGCTGCTGGCCTTAAACAGCCGACTCAAAGCAGCCGGGCAGGTGGTTGACTTCACGGTGGCCCTGGTTCAGTTCCTGGTGGAGCTGCAAGTGCCCGAGAAACTGGAGCAGTGGGCGGTAGCGGCCGAGCAGGAGGGCGATCTGGAACAGGCCCGCGAACACCGGCAAATGTGGGACAGCATGATCCAGCTGTTTGAACAGCTGGTGGAAACCTGCGGCGATCAGGCCGTGGATTTGGACGAATATGCCGCCATGGTGGATGACGGGCTGGAGGGGCTGACCTTGAGCCTGATTCCGCCCGGCTTGGATTATGTGACTGTGAGTACGCTGGAGCAAAACAGTATTTCCAACTGCCGGGCCGTGTATCTGCTGGGCGTCAATGACGGCGTGCTGCCCAGGCGGGGCCGGGGAGAAGGCCTGTTGACCGACGAGGAACGCGCCTATTTGGCCGGTGCCGGCCTGGAACTGGCACCAGGGGCGGCGGCGGATAACTTTGCCGAGCGCTTTTTGGTGTACACCGCTCTGACCCGCAGCACGCAATTCCTCTGGGTCAGCTATCCGCTGGCCGATGAGGAAGGCAAGGGCTTAAGCCCGTCCATTGTGGTCAAGCGCCTAAAAGAAATGGCCGGACGGGGCATTCACAAAAGCCTGCCGCTCGAACTGCCTGTCGGCAGCGAACAGGATTTGCTGGTGCATCCGCGCCGGGCCCTGGCGGGTTTGGCCGCCAGCCTGCGCCTTTATAAAAGCGGTCAGGACATCGCGCCGGTTTGGTGGGATGTGTATAACTGGGGACGTCAGGCCGAGCCTTATGCCTTACATCTCCGGCAAATTATCGACGGCTTATTTCACTCCAATGAACCGGGCCGGCTGCCCCTGGAACTGGCCAGGGCGCTGTATGCCGGCAATAGGCGGCTGCGGGGCAGTGTCACCCGGTTTGAGAGCTTCCGGTCCTGCCCGTTCAAGCATTTTGTCCAGTATGGCCTGGGCCTGAAAGAGCGGGCTATTTTCCGTCTGCAGGCCCCTGATCTCGGGCAGTTTCTGCATGCGGCCTTGAAAGAATTCGGTGAGCATCTGAAAGCATCCGGTCAGGAGTGGGGCCAGGTCAGCGCGCCGGAATGCGAGCAGCTTTGCAGCCAGGTAGTACAGGAGCTGGCTCCCAAGCTGCAAAATGAGATTTTGCTGAGCAGCGAGCAGCATAAGCATTTGCTGGGCCGCTTGCAGCGAACGGTGGAGCGGTCGGTGCAGCGCCTGATCGAATTTGACCGGGCCACCAAGTTCAAGCCGGTCGCGTTTGAACAAAATTTTGGCCGGGGTACCGGCGCTTTGCCGCCGCTGGTCTATCCGCTGCCCGACGGCTACCGCCTGGAGCTGGCCGGACAAATTGACCGGATTGATCAGACCGAATACCAGGGCCGCCGTTATATCCTGGTGATTGATTATAAATCAGGCGGGGCCTGGCTGAAGCTGGTCGACGTCTATTATGGCCTCAAGCTGCAGCTCTTAACCTATCTGCTGGTCGTACGGCAGGCGGCCGAGGTGCTGTTCGGCGGTCAGGAATGCCTGCCTGCCGGTGTACTTTATTATTTCTTGAAAAACCCGACCGTTGCCGCTGCCGTGCGGCTTAGCAATGAGGACATCCAAAAGGAAATCAACAACCAGCTCAAAATGCCGGGCTGGGTGCTGGCCGATCAGGAGGTTGTCCGGCTGCTGGATGCGGCGATGGAAAGCAAATCCGAATTTTTAAAAATTGCGTTGAAAAAGGATCAGACCTTTTATAGCCATAGCCTGGCTTATGTCAAAACCGGTGAAGAGTTTTCCTGCCTGCTCGAGCATGTGGAGAACATTCTGGTCGAGACCGGGCAGCAAATCCTGGCCGGTGAAATTGCCATCCAGCCTTTTTCCCTGCAGCAAAGCCAGGCCTGCAGCTACTGCCAGTACCTGCCGGTCTGCCAGTTTGACCGGCTGCTGCCGGAAAACCGCTTCCGGGAACTGGCCGAGCTGGCCGATGATGTTATTTTACAGGCCCTGGCCCGAAAGGAGGCGCAACCATGAGTTGGTCGCAGGAACAATTGCAGGCCATTGAGCTGAGCAATAAAAATTTGCTGGTTGCCGCTGCTGCCGGCTCGGGCAAGACTTCGGTGCTGGTCGAGCGGATTATCCGCCGGGTGCTGGATGAGCGGCAGCCGCTGGATGTCGATAAACTGCTGGTCGCCACCTTCACCAATGCCGCCGCGGCCGAAATGAGGGAACGGATCGGGTCAGCCTTGGAGAAGGCCTTGAAGACCGGCACCAATACCCGGCATTTGGAGCGCCAGCTGGTGCTGCTCAACTCGGCTTCGATTTCAACCATTCATGCCTTTTGCCAGAATATTGTCCGCCAGAACTTTCATCTGCTCGATTTAGACCCGAATTTCCGGATTGCCGGTGAGGCTGAAATCAACCTGCTCAAGCATGAAGTGCTGGAGAATCTGTTTGAAGAGAAATATGCCTGCGGCGATCCGCAGTTTCTGAATTTTGTTGAGCATTACGGCGATCATCATCACGATCAGGCCCTGTATGATTTGGTGCTGGATCTCTATACTTTTTCCCAGAGCCATCCCTGGCCCAGTCATTGGCTGACCGGCTTGCAGCAGTCCTTTAACCTGCCGGACGGGCATAGCATTGAGCAAACCCCCTGGTCGGAACTGATCCGCAGCAAAATGATGCTGGAGCTGGATCAGGCCAGGCAATTGTTGGTTAAGCTAAGCCGGGAGGCGGCCCTGCCGGGCAAGCCTGCTGCGTATATCGAGGTTTTCAATGACGACCGGGCGCTGCTGGATGGACTGATCGAGGCGGCCAAGCGTTCGTGGGAGTGTTTGACGCACGCCCTGGCTGACTGTAAATTCAGCAAGCTGCCAGCCGTCAAAGGGCTGGATGAGGCAGTAAAAAAAGAATTTCAAAAAGGCCGCCAAACAGTCAAAGACAAGGTCAGTGAGTTTCAGCACCTGTTTTTTGACCGGCCGGCGGAAGAACTGCTGGCCGACCTGCGCTCCATAGCCCCGGTCGTTACCGCCTTAACCGAACTGGTGAAGGACTTTGCCGGTGCGTTTGCCAAGGCCAAACTGGCCAAAAGCCTGGTCGATTTCGGTGATCTGGAGCATTTTTGCTTACGGATTCTGCTGGCTGAAGACGCGCAGCCGGGAGACGTCCGCCCATCCGGGGTGGCCCTGGCGCTGCAGCGCAAATATGCTGAAATTATGGTGGATGAATACCAGGATACCAACGGGGTGCAGGAGACTATCCTGTCACTGGTGGCCAAGCCTGATCAGCCCAATTTATTCCTGGTCGGCGATGTCAAGCAAAGCATTTACCGCTTCCGCCTGGCCGAGCCGGAGCTGTTTTTGGAGAAATACCGCCTGTATCCGCAGCAGGGCAGCGGTTATGCCCGGGTGGATCTGGCCCGCAATTTCCGCAGCCGGGCCGAAGTCCTCCATGGCATCAACTTTGTCTTCAGTCAGTTGATGGCTCCCCGGGTCGCCGAACTGGAATACGGTGAGGCCGAAAGGCTCAATCCCGGACCCGACTACCCGGCGGCGAACGGCAACACGCTGGCCGGACCGGTGGAACTCTGCATCATCGACCGGGACAGTGAGGGCGTACCCGGCTGCCCGGACAAGGAAGCGGAGGAGACGGACGGGGAAACAGAAGCCGCAACGGCGGAATGCAGCGGCTTCGAACTGGAAGCGCGTTTGATTGCCGGCCGGATTCAAGAGCTGATGAACAGCCAGCCGGTGATTTTTGATAAAGAACTTAAACAATACCGGCCCTTGGCCTGGCGGGATATGGTCATCCTGCTGCGTTCGGTTAAAAACAAGGCCAATATCCTGCTGGAAGTGCTACGGGAACAGCATATCCCGGCCTACGCCGAACTGGATTCGGGTTATTTCCGGGAAATAGAAGTGCAGGTCATGTTATCGCTGTTGAGCGTGATTGACAATCCCTGTCAGGATATTCATTTGGCCGGTGTGCTGCGCTCGCCGCTGGTTGGGCTGTCGGCTGAGCAGTTGGCGCAGCTCCGGCTGGGCAAACGGCAGGGGGATTTATGGGGAGCGGTTGTGGCCGCAGCCTGCGCGGAAAATGACCCGGGCGAACTGCAGGTTAAGACAGCCGGTTTCGTGGAACGGCTGGGCAAATGGCGCAGCCTGTCGCGGCGCAAAGGGGTTCCGGAGCTGATTTGGCAGCTCTACCGGGATACCGGCTATTATGACTATGTGGGCGGCATGCCGGGCGGGCTATTGCGCCAGGCCAACCTGCGGGCGCTGTACGACCGGGCCCGCCAATATGAGTCCACCAATTTCCGGGGCTTATTCCGGTTTCTGCGCTTTATAGAGCGGATGCAGCATAAAGGAACCGACCTGGCCGTTGCCCGGGCGCTGGGCGAAAGTGAAGATGTTGTGCGGGTGATGAGCATCCACAAAAGCAAAGGGCTGGAGTTTCCGGTGGTGTTTGTGGCCGACTTGGGCAAAAGCATCAACCTGGCGGACAGTAAGGCGCTGGTGCTGACCCACAAGAAACTGGGAGTAGGACCGTATGTCACCAATCCGGCGCTGCGCTTTCGTTATCCGTCCCTGGCGCGGTACGGCATTGCCCATAAGCTGAATATGGAAACCAAAGCCGAAGAATTGCGGATTCTCTATGTGGCTTTGACCAGGGCCAGGGAAAAACTGATTTTAGTAGGTTCGGCCAGCAAACTGGCCCAGAAAATGGCCAGTTGGTGCCAGAGTACCGGCAGTGCCCGTCAAACCTTGCCCGACTCGCTGATTGCCGGGGCCAAAAGTTATTTGGACTGGCTGTGCCCGGCTATTGCCCGCCATGCCGACGGCCAGGTGCTCCGGGAGGTTGTGGCAGGCTGCGAACCGCCTGACGCGGCCTTGAGCCAGGATGCTTCGGCCTGGCAGGTGAAAATTTATGGCCGCCATGAGATTTCCGGCCAGGCTGGCGCTGAGGCGGCTGACGCCCCCTTGCTGCCGTTTGTCCGGCGACTTGAAGCGGTAGCGGCCGGAACGGGCGGCCCCTGGGTCCAGGAACAGTTAAGCTGGCAGTATCCTCACCAGGCCGCAGTGGGTAAACCGGCCAAATTGTCGGTGAGTGAAATTAAGCGGCGGTTTGAGCTGGTGGATCCGGCCGGCAGTGAGCCGCTGTTTGAGCGGCCGCCCATCATCACCCGGCCGGCCTTTCTGCAGGCAGCCGGCAAGCTGACGGCGGCCGAGTATGGTACGGTGCTGCATACCGTCATGCAGCATCTCGAGCTGGGCGGGGATTATTCGCACGAGGCGCTGCAGCGCCAGCTTGACGGCTTTGTTGCCCGGGAAATCCTGCTGCCCGAGCAGGCGGCGGCCGTGGACGTTACCCGGATCAACCGGTTTTTTGACTCTGAGCTGGGCCGGCGCCTGCTGCGCTCGCCGCAGGTGAGGCGGGAACTGCCCTTTAGTTTGATGCTGCCGGCCAAGCGGCTGTATCCGGAGCTTGGTGATACGGAGGAACAAATTTTTGTGCAAGGCGTGATTGACGTGTTGTTTGCGGAAGAAAACGGCTTGGTGCTGGTGGATTATAAGACCGATCAGGGAGCGTCCGCGGCTGAGCTGGCTGCGAAATATCAGGTACAACTGGCTTTATATGCTGAAGCGGTGCAAACTATTTTGAAGCAGCCGGTTTACGCCTGCTACTTGTATCCATTCAGTACGGGGGAGGCCATTAAAGTCGAGCTGTGATTTGCATCACAGCCAGACAAGGCGTTTTTTTGATAGCATGGGCAAGACACTGATTGGCAGACGCGGTCATGCCGGATCAAATCTTATGATGTTAGTGGAGTTTGTGCATGCTATTGTGGCCAATCTTTCAATCAAAACGGGCGGCGCTCAGGCGCAAGCTCCATTTTTACCGAATTGCGGGTTCGTCGTTTGGCGCGGCTTTGGGGATCGGAGCGGTCAGTTATCTGGCGATGGCGACCGGGTGGCCGCTTTTAACGCCGAGTTTCGGTGCAACCGGACTGATTATGGCGGTAATCCCCGATAGTGCTTTTGCACAACCCCGTAACGTCATTGGCGGTCATCTTTTTAGCAGTATCACCGGGCTGCTGTGCTTGCAACTACTGGGGAGCCACTGGTGGTCTTATATGGCTGCTGTCGGCCTGGCTGTGCTGCTCATGCAGTTGACCCGAACGGTGCATCCGCCTGCGGCATCCAATCCATTATTCATTTTGCTGCAGCCGCGGGTGGAATGGGGTTTTCTGCTTATGCCGGTCTTAGCCAGCACGGTTATTTTAATTGGTACGGCCTGGATTTATCATAACTTCATAGCCAAACGCAGTTATCCAAAGCACTGGGTATGACGCGGAAAGGTAAGCTGCTGACTTTGCTTATGTCGAAGTCGGCAGCTTTTTTTATGCTTGTATGCGGCTGTTTTATGAAGCAGCCGGCTTGCCGGGGTGGTTATTTTTACGATGATGAATAAATTTGCCGGGAATGCCAAACATAACAGTAAGAATTTGCAATCCTAGGTTCAGTTTATGACATTTGGGGGGGTCATTTTGAAAGCATCCTTATTTGTAACCTGCATTGCCGACATGATGTATGCTGAAGTGGGGGAAAGCACCGTCCGGGTTTTACGGCGTCTTGGCGTCGATTTGGATTTTCCTGAGGGACAGACCTGCTGCGGACAACCGGCTTATTCCTGTGGCTATCATAAAGAAGCGGCACATGTGGCTAAAAAAGTGATTGAAGTATTTGAACACAGTGAACGGATTATCATGCCTTCCGGTTCCTGTGCTTCCATGGTGCATCATGGTTATCCGGAGTTATTCCGGGGCGATCCGGTTTGGGAAAAGAAAGCCCACGAATTTGTCCATAAAACCTATGAGTTTTCCCAATTCATCGTGGATGTACTGGGTGTTACCGATGTGGGAGCCACCTTTAATAAGAAAGTGACCTACCATTCGAGCTGCCACATGTCCCGGTTGCTCGGGATTGAAGAACAGCCTAAAACACTGCTTAAAAATGTTAAAGGCCTTGATTTTGTCGAACTGCCCTATGCGTTTGACTGCTGTGGTTTTGGCGGCACTTTCTCCATGAAGCTTTCCGATATATCCGGGGCGATTGTCGAAGAAAAAGTCGACCATATTGTGGAGACCGGAGCCGAGGTGCTGGTTGGCTGTGATTTGACCTGTCTGATGAATATTGGCGGCCGGTTGAGCCGCCGGGGCATTCCGGTCAAAGTCATGCATTTAGCTCAAGTCCTGGATCAAGGAGTGTGATGAAGTATGCATATTGAACCTAGTTTCCGGAGGCGGTACCAAAAGGCACTGGCCGATCAAGTCATGATTAAGGCAGTCAAGCTGGGAACAGGTAGACTAAGGGGTAAACGGGCTCAAGCCATTGAAGAAGTGGGCCAGGAGCGGTGGGCAAATTTCCGGAACAGGGCTGAGGCTATCCGGTTGCATGTTATTCAGCATTTGGATCAATATCTGGAACAGCTTATCGATAACGTGCTGAAAAAAGGCGGTCATGTTTGTCTGGCCAAAACCGGCGAGGAAGCAGTCCGTTATATTGAAGAGCTGGCTAAAAAGAAAAATGCCAAAAACATTGTTAAATCCAAATCCATGGTTTCGGAGGAAATTCATCTCAATCCGGCATTGGAAAAAATGGGCTGTAAGGTTATTGAGTCGGATTTGGGCGAATGGATTATCCAATTGGCCAATGAAACCCCATCTCATATTATCGTTCCGGCCATGCATAAAAACCGCTTTCAGGTTGCCGACTTATTTAATGCCGTGAATACCGGACCGAAAATTCCGGCTGAAACGGCCGATTTGTGTGCTTTTGCCCGTCAATACCTGCGTCAGCAATTTATGAATATCGATATTGGCATCACGGGCTGCAACTTTGCCATTGCCGATTCGGGGGCAGTGACCATCTGCACCAATGAGGGCAATGCCAGAATTGTTTCGGCTCTGGCGCCGACCATGGTCACCATTATGGGGATGGAACGAATTCTGCCGAGCATTGAGGAACTGGCCGTGATGCTGTCCTTGCTGGCCCGCAGTGCAACCGGACAGAAACTGACGGTTTACAATACCCTTTCGACCGGTGTCCGAATCGGTGAGGAACTGGACGGGCCGCAGGAATTTCATTTGGTCATTGTCGATAATGGCCGGTCGAAACTGTTGGGATCAAAATATGAAAAAGTGCTCAATTGCATTCGCTGCGGTTCTTGTTTAAATGCCTGCCCGGTTTACCGCAATATTGGCGGCCATGCCTATGGCTGGGTTTATCCGGGACCGATCGGAGCGGTCTTGTCGCCGCTTTACCAAGGGATGGACAAATATGGTGAATTGGCTTATGCCAGCACGCTGTGCGGCGCTTGCCATGTAGCCTGCCCGGTCAAAATACCGCTCCATGATATGCTGTATGCATTGCGTAATGACAAGGTTGAACTGGAGAAGAAAGGCGAGCTGGTTGAAGATATTACCTTCAAAGGCTGGAGTGCGGCGTTTGCAACCATGAGCCGTTACCGCTTCTCCATCCGGATGGCGCGGCGATTCCAGTTCCCGCTGGTCAAAGCCGGCAAGATTGCTTTTGGCCCGCCACCCATTTCGGACTGGCTGAAATATCGGGACATGCCGGCACTGCCGGATAAGTTTTTCCACGAAGTTTGGCCGGAACTGAATAAGGACAGGAAGGAGTAGGGAGAATATGGCGCAAGGAACGCTAACCGGAGATCGTCAGGCTTTCTTTTCGGCAATCCGCAATAATATTAAAACCCCGCCCGGCGGCAAAGCCAAACGGGTCGAAAATCCCATGGAAGGTTTGTTTACGCAGCGGGAAACCACGGTTGAGGAACGCCAGGTCCTGAGGGACCGTTTTATTCAGGAATGGAATACGTTAGGCGGACAGGCCTTTAGCGTTAAAGACCGTCAGGAACTGGTGGGCAAGCTGGGGGAAATTATCCGGGAAAGAAAGATTAAACAGGCCATGCGGTGGGATCACCCAGAGCTGGAAAAGCTTCAGTTGGAGGATGTGTTTTTGCAGGAGCAGGCCAGCTTGTCCAAATGGCCGCTGGACAAAGACTATCAGACTTGGATTGACCAGGCTGAAGCGATGGAGGCTGGAATCATCTGGGGGGACATTGCTATGGCCGAATCAGGTACCCTGGTGTTACCGGCATCCACGGCGCAGCCGACCACGGTTTGTATTTTACCGATTACCTTGATTGCAATTTTTACGACAGCCCAGTTGGTGGATGGGTTTTATTCGGTCATGAAATTGCTCAAGAAGCGGTATGGTACCAGCCTGCCGACTACGACCACGTTTATTACCGGACCCAGCCGGACTTCGGATATTGAAATGGATTTAACCATTGGCGTGCATGGTTCCAAATATGTATATGCCTGCATCCTGGATGAATAAATAAAAGAAAAAGCTCCTAACGGAGCTTTTTCTTTTATTTATTGTCCGGCAGCAGGAAACGGCCGGTGTTAGCAGGATTTGCTGCCCAGCCGCGGATGCTTGATTGGTTTGAGGCTGAGTTTTTGTACCAGCTCAACGGCCGCTGCTAACTCAACATCGTGCCGGTTTTTTTCAGTTTCCAGCACACAGATCGGGTTCTCTAGCCCGACTTCTCCGCCAGGCATATAGACATATTCCCGGGTATTGTGGTCGCCGAAAATCAATCCGGCTTTTAGTTGGGCTGTGACAATTGCGCTCATGATCATCCCTACATTCATGCTAAATTTCGCGTTGTTTTGTTTCAAAAGGTGGTTTGGGTAAGTCGTTTTAGCTTATTATAGCATAAACCGCCGCCGCCGCTTAGCAAAAGTTCAGACTGACTCAGTGGTCTTTTCTGGAAGATGCCCCAGATTTCTGTTAAGATGACAAGTAGAGTGTCCTGATGAGACGGGGGGTAAATTTCCAGGGGCATCATATTCGGAGCCAATGTTGCATACATCTTTGGTAGAAGGAGGCGGACTGATATGAACAGACGCCGGTTTCTAAAAACCTGTTTCCATTCGCTGCTGGCAGCCGGTTGTGTCCAAACCTGGAACATCCTTGAAACCAGTGCGGCATTCCGTAAAATTCCGGTTTTACTGTATCACCGGATAGGCTATACGGCCGGGCCGCTCACCATTGTCCCCGAACGCCTGGAAGCAGATTTACGCTTGCTGAGGGATTTTGGCTACCATACGCTTACCTTGGAACAATTTCAGAGCTATGTCTTTAACCGGACAGGGGATTTGCCGGACAATCCCTTGTTGATTACCTTTGATGACGGTTATTTGGATAATTATCAATATGCCTATCCCTTATTAAAAAAATATGGAATGACCGGAACCTTTTTTATCATTACCGGATTGTTATGGGAACAGGACAGACTGAGACCGGAGCATATTGTGGAAATGGCCCAGGCAGGCATGTCGTTTGGTTCTCATACGGTCAGCCATCGCCAGTTGGGGCAACTGTCCGGTGCCGATGTCCAGGATGAATTAAACAGTTCACGGTCCACGATGGAAAGTGTTCTGGCCAAACCTGTTCAACTGCTGGCGTATCCTCAGGGCAGCTATAATGCCCAGACTATTCAAGCGGCCAGAGAAAACGGTTATATCGGGGCTTTTACCACTGCCTACGGGACTTGTTCCCGCTCAGCCGACTTTTTCGAACTGAAACGAATTCCGGTTTTCAATTATGACGGCAATGTTTTGGCGGTTTTGGCTCGCTATGCTTATTGAGAACCCTTCGGATATAACTATAAAAAAACCTGACTTTGATCAGTTCAAAGTCAGGTTTTTTACTTGTTTAAAACATATTCTTTTTCCATAGGACAAACGCGGTAGCTGCCGTGCAGCTTAAGGCAATCAACGTGGTATATAAAAAGCCGTTATTTTCACCAAAAGGCACATCGACATTCATGCCAAAGAAACTGGAAATCATGGTTGGAATGGCTAAGATGATGGTCATGGAAGCTAAGAATTTCATCACCATATTCAGGTTGTTGGAAATAATGGACGCAAAGGTGTCCACCATGCCGGTCAGAATCCGGCTGTACATTTCAACCATTTCCTGAGCCTGTTTATTTTCGATGATGACATCTTCCAGCAAATCTTCGTCTTCTTCAAACATCTTAATGAAGGCTTGGATATTATTATTGGAACGCAACCGGAGCAGTCTTTCAAGTACAACACCGTTTGAACGGAGCGAGACGTTAAAATAGGTCAGACCCTTTTGCAGCTCCAGCAATTGAAACAACCCTTCATTGCGCATGGAACGGCGTAGTTGCCGCTCGATCTCATCGGTCAGGCGGCTGATTTGCCGCAAGTAGCGCAGATACAAGGTGGCTGATTTATATAAAATCTGAAACAAAAAGCGGGTTTTTTTAAACGTGCTGAATAGCTTGGAATTGATGGCATTGAATTCGGACAGCACTTCATTGTTTTCCAGGCAGACGGTGATAAAATAATCCTTGGTCAGGATAATGCCGAGCGGCAAAGTATCATAGCTGACTTTATCCCGCATAATCGGGACATTAGTTATGACGATAGTACAGGTATCTTCAATTTCTGTACGGGAGCGTTCTTCTTCGTCCAAGGCGGCTTTTAAAATATCGAGCGGGACGTTGGTCGCGGTAGCGACAGTGGCCAGATCCGCTGCAGTCGGGTTAATCAGATTAAACCAGGCTCCCTTTTCGAGCGCATCCATGGCTAGTTCACGTAAGTTCCCGGTATAACAATCACTTTTATAAATTTTAAGCATACTTATTCCCCTTTGCATAGGGAATAAAGCATTTTACCTGCTATCGGTATCATTATAGCAAGAAAAATGGAGTATTCCCCGATATCGATTGATTTTTGCGAAACTGCGTAAACTAGGTATGTCTACATCCATTTTTCTCACCTACCTTGAGCATTATTTAACGATTACATTAAAAATATACTCCCCGGTTTTGGAATAGTCAATACATAACCTGTGTAAATTATCCTTAACAAACATTTTTTAATGAAAAAAAGGCTGTCTGGGCATATTTTTATTGCAGGGATGATCTAGTTGACAGTCTTGACATAATGATGAACAATGTCTATAATTTACCGGCAGCAATCTTGTTGACAAGGACACTTGCGATTTGATATAATATTAAATGTGCCGGACACGGAGGGGTGTCCGAGTGGTTTATGGAGCTGGTCTTGAAAACCAGTGATCCTGAAAGGGACCGTGGGTTCGAATCCCACCCCCTCCGCCATTTAATGCTTAGTAAATGGCAATAAGATGCACTGATTGACACGGAGTGGTACTCAAGTGGCTGAAGAGGACGGTTTGCTAAATCGTTAGGGGTCGTGAGGCTCGCCAGGGTTCAAATCCCTGCCACTCCGCCATAAAGATGATTGTATGACCTTACAGAGTGTAAGGCCATTTTTGCTATGTTGAAACCTCACTTTGCCAGCCCTGGCTGTCTGCGAGTGAGGTTTTTGCTTTATATCCTATGCATAAATTGCTAAAGAGTCGCTAAACTTTCAATGAAATTGAAAAAAATGGGGCATAATGTGGATACAAACAATTTTTTCATGGTAAGGAGTAAGCATATGGTGAAGACTGGCCTAGACATCGTTCGGTTGCATAAAGAATATGAAGATCGAATTGAAGAGCTTTCTGATGCCGTTGTCCGGCTTGAAGACTATAATTACACCAAAAGCATTCTGAGAGACCAGCTTTCCAAATTGCGGGAAGATTTGCAGGCCTTAGAAGATACCCGTTTTAAACCGCTGGATCCGGTGGTCATCCATACGTCCCTCTTGGGCGGTAAGTCGTAATTCGAGGCTTTACAATTCTGAACATATGTTCTATCCTAAGGGTAGGAAGGTCTTGCCTGGATGAAGCAAGGCCGCAGGGGTGATAGTTTGAAGGCGCGCCCTAAGGAGTGAGGAAGTATGGAGCGATGGGTTGTTCATGTTGATATGGATGCCTTTTATGCGGCAATCGAACAGCGTGATCAGCCGGATTTGCAAGGGAAACCGGTTATTGTCGGTGGCCTGAGCAACCGCGGGGTGGTTGCGACCGCCTCATATGAAGCACGCAAATTTGGCGTCCGTTCCGCCATGCCCATGTCGGAAGCGCGCCGGCGTTGTCCGCAGGGCGTATTTTTAAGTGGCAACCATGCCCGCTATCATGAAGTTTCCCGGCAAATTATGGCGATACTGGCTGATTTTTCACCACTGGTGGAGCCGCTTTCGTTGGATGAAGCATTCTTGGATGTTAGTGGAATGGAACTGATTTATCCCGACTTGGAAGACTTGGGACGGCAGGTCAAAGGACGGATCAAGCAAGAGGTCGGATTGATTGCCTCGGTTGGAATCGCGGCGAATAAATTTTTGGCCAAGCTGGCTTCAGACTTACGCAAACCGGATGGTTTATTGCTGATCCCTCCCGAACAGGCTGCGGCTGTGCTTGCACCCATGCCGGTCAGCCGGATTTGGGGCGTTGGTGCTGCCACGCAGCAGGAACTGCGGCGATTGGGTGTGGAGACGGTGGGCCAGTTGGCTGCCGCCGATTTGTCCTTATTGGTCAAGAGGCTGGGAAATGCAGCTTATACGCTGCAAGCGCTGGCCACAGGGCAGGATGAAAGACCGGTCGTTCCTGAAAGGCCGCCCCAGTCGATTGGGAAAGAACTGACTTTTTCAACTGACCTGTTTGTTGAAGATGAAATTCAGGCAGAATTGCTGAGCTTGGCTGAAAAGGTGGGCTGGCGGCTGCGTTCGCTCGGGTATAGCGGGCGTACGGTGACCATCAAGGTCCGTTATGCTTCGTTTCGGACCATCACCCGCAGCCGGACACTGGCTGAAGCGATCAATTTTGACGATGTGATTTATCAGACTGCGCAGCAGCTTTTTGCGCAATCCAATCACCCTGAGGGGATTCGTTTGCTGGGGATTACAGTCAGCCACCTGCAGCCTGGCGACCAATTAGGATTATTTGATGACGGCGCCAAACGCCGGGCGCTGTATCAAAAGGTGGATGAGCTCAAGGCTCGGTTTGGCGAAGATATTATTACTAAAGCAAAATTAATTCGATGATAAACAGCAAAAACGACGGCAGAGCCGTCGTTTTTGCTTTATGGAGGAGTGATAGAGTGACGATTAGCGCTTGCTGCAGCCAGCTTTACAGCTTTTGTTCTGGAGCTGAATTTTAGCATCTAACTCACGTGAAAAGTCCAGGTTGGCCTGTTCTTTCTTCGAACATTGCTGATCAAGACGACAATCTTTTTTCATATCATGCTCACCTCCGGTACTTATTTTGCCCGCTGACCCGGCAATCATAGCTGGAAATTTTTGCTTTTCCCCGGGTTAAGCCTGTTGAAAGCTAAAATTTGGGCTGCTGAGTCTGCCCTGATTTTAGTCATTTAGGCAAAACGAATAACAATTGTCGCGGCTAGCTATCATATAAAGGTAAAGATAAGCGGTTTCACTGGCAGGAGATGGCTTCTTCAAGGCCAATTAATGAAGTAGGATGGTGATATCATGATTAATAAAGAGAGAATGCTCACAGAGTTTTTGGAGCTGATCAAAATCCGGTGCTCAACCAAGGCTGAACGCGAAGTGGGCGATTTGTTAAAACAGCGGCTGGGTGACTTGGGGCTAACAGTATTCGAAGATGAGGTTGGCGGCAAAATCGGCGGGAATTGCGGCAATGTCATTGCCTATTTAAAAGGAACGGTTCAGGAGGCTCCGGTCATCATGCTGAGTGCCCATATGGACTGTGTGGAGCCGTGTGGAGGTGTTGAGCCGGTTTTCGAAAATGGAGTGATTAAATCGGCCGGAAATACCATTTTGGGTGCTGATGATAAAGCCGGTGTGGCGGCTATTCTGGAAGGGCTTAGAACGGTATTGGAAAAAAATATTCCCCATGGCGGGGTGCAAGTGGTCTTGACCGTTTCTGAGGAAGGCGGTTTGGATGGCTCCAAGCATATCCAAAAAGAGCATCTGAAAGCCGACTTTGGCTATGCCTTGGATTCCGGCGGCTCACCCGGACAGATTATCCTTAAGGCTCCGGGACAAAATAGTATTGATGTAGTCATCCATGGGAAAACGGCCCATGCCGGTGTTGCGCCTGAAGAAGGGCTGAATGCCATCGTGGTGGCCGGAAAAGCGCTGGCTCAGATCAAGCAGGGGCGCATTGATGAGGAAACGACTGCCAATATCGGGATTATAGCTGGCGGTCATGCCACCAATATTGTTCCGGACCGGGTGGAATTGAAATGTGAGGCCCGCAGCCGGGATGTAACGAAGTTAGCGGCCCAAACCGAGCATATGAAGCAGACCTTTGAAACGGTTGCGGCCAGTCATGGAGCCCGGGCCGAGGTCCATATCCACCATGCCTATGATCCG
Source organism: uncultured Selenomonadales bacterium (assembly GCA_946407015.1). Lineage (GTDB taxonomy): Bacteria > Bacillota > Negativicutes > DSM-1736 > Dendrosporobacteraceae > CAMJML01. Next base: position 31,578 of record CAMJML010000025.1, read on the forward strand.
TTCGTGCTGGACGAGGACTCTTTCGCCGTGACGCTGGCCGCTAAAGCGGCGGACAGTATTGGTCTTAAGGTGGCGCTGCAGGCAACGGGGGGCGGCAGTGACGCCAATTTCTTTAACAATTATGGTGTACCAACCGCCGTACTGGGAGTTGGCATGTCCAAAGTCCATACGACCGAAGAATATATTACCGAACAAGACTTGTATCATTCCGGTGAATGGGTTGCCGCCATTATCAGCGCAGCGGCGAAAAAAAGCTGACACGTCATACGCCGGCACCTGACCGGGTGCCGGCGTATTGACTCATGAAGCAATAACCATAAGTAAAGTATAAGGATTAGCGCAGACTTGCAAGCAGGAACTTTGAATCAGCATCTTCATCAGAGGGTTCTTTGGCTTTAGACTGCTCATAACATTCCAGCAGAATTTCCAATTCGTCGTAATATTGGTTGGGATTTCTGCCATTTGAGCGGCAGGCGTTGATGATTTGGCACAGTTCCGAAATTCTGAAAATGAGCGTTTTTTCGCCGGCGACGTTTTCCACCTCAAGATCACTCCTCAAACAAAGTCAAAAATTGAAATAAAAATCAGTTCACAGCTAACTGATGCCGGGTTCAGGATGAGGTTCTGAATCCTTCTTACTTTATAGTATGACAGTTAACGTAAAGATGATATTCACCAGAAAAAAACTTTAGAAAACCATGGGGCTGCTTGGAAGAACAATGGTTGAATAAGGCTGGCATTTCTAGTATAGTAAAAAGATAATGTAAATGTCTTATAAAATAGTAGGCCTGGTCTGGCCGCGCTGCTGCAGTCCGTTTAGGTAAGGCTTATGATTTAAGGAGAGAAAACTATGTCGACGCTTAATGGCATCCTGATTGAGCCGGGTAAGGATCCGGTTATTTGTAAATTTTCAGCCGATATTAACCAGACAGTTGAAGAAATCGCCACCATTCTGGACGGCAATTTTGCCAGTTCAAGGCTTTTTAACGTGGGCAATGGCATTTCTTTGCATATCTTTGTCAATGATTTAGCCGTACCGCTTGGACTTACCGCCAATCGCCGTTTTCCTGAGCCGGATCAGCATGAAATTATCTTTGGCAACGCCATTTTTTTAGCGCTGGATGATGAGACAGGCGGAGAACACGGGGCCATTGATATTCCCGAAGATATTTGCCAGCTCTTTATTGAAAATCTGAATCAGCATTTAGAGCGCTGTAACGGGGATGAGAAACCTGATCCCAGTGCCGAAATCTATACTGAAAATGCCGGTACTCCTGAAGAGCACAGCTTTAAATGGCAAGAGGTTGAGCGGCCGGAGAACATTCAGAAAATAATTGGCAATGGCCGGGTCAAAATCGTCGATAACGGCACTTGCAATATCATTGAAATCAAGGGCCGGTACTTTAAACAGGTCACGGTGGAAAAGAAAAAGGGCTTGCCGCAATAAACATAGCTTCTGAAAATAAACCGGTATGAACCTGGCGCGAGTGGCAAATACTATTGTTAAAAAGGGGAGTTTGCCATGCGAGCCGATCGAGCTGAAGAAATTCTTAAGTCTGCAGATATTATTGGCGTCCGTTACCGGAATAATGATGTCTGGATTGAAGATATAGACAAAGGGCGCAACACGGCGCATGTGACGTATCTGGAAAAGAACAACACCATTCACGTGTCCATTGATCAGCTTGAAGAAACGGGAGAAGTGAACCGGGTGCATTAACGGAAAGAGCTTAGCGAATTCGCTAAGCTCTTTGTTTTTGGTGTTTAGATGATCGGCCGTCCTGCCGCCGGCAGCGGACGGGCCGGATGGACCGGGGCTGCCGTGAGCAGTTTACCCAGAATGGCAATGCCCTGCTGAAGCCGTCTGGGATCATGGGCAGAAAAGCTTAAGCGAATTTCCTGGCTGGCTGAACCGTTGGTGTAAAAGGCTTCACCGGGAACGAAAGAGATGCCGGCGGCTGTGGCCTGATGCAATAATTCGGACGGAGATAAAGCAGCCTGGATTTTGCACCAGAGATAAAAGCCGCCTGACGCCGGTTCGAAAGTCAGCTGGCCGCGGCAGTACTGGTTGAGTGCCCGTGCCATCGCATCCCGGCGTTTTTTATATTCAGCCCGGATCCTCTTAAGATGCTGGGGCAGATAATCTTCTTCCAGGCATTTTTGGAGGATAAGCTGGGACATGTTGTTGCTGTGCAGATCGATATACTGTTTTTCCAAGGCCAGGCGGTGAATAACGGCCTGGGGAGCGGCAATCCAGCCGAGGCGCAGCCCGGGAAAGAGAATTTTCGAAAAGGTCCCCAGGTAAATGACACCACCGTAGTTATCCAGGGCTTTTAAGGACGGCGGTGGCTGTTGCTCAAAGTAAATGGGACTGTAAGGGTCATCTTCGATGATGGGTAAGCGATGACGGCCGGCCAGGGCGATGAGTTCCTGGCGTTCACGCAGCGAGGCGACCCGGCCGGAGGGATTTTGGAAGGTGGGGATGGTGTAAAACAGTTTGGGGCGGTAGCGAATCAGATAGTCTTCCAGCAGCCCCAGATCATAGCTGCCGCTTTGGGGCAGGCAGAGGATACGGGCTCCGGCCGATTCCAAGATCTGAATGGCTCCCAGATAGGTCGGGGATTCGACGATGACATAGTCACGCGGCTCAATCAGGGTTTTGACAGCCAGGTAGAGACCTTGCTGTGATCCGGAGACGGTCAGCAGTGTTTCGGGAGTGGCATCGATTCCGCCTTGTTGAAGCCAGTGGCTCAATGCCTGTTTAAAAGGGAGGTAGCCTTCGGTCGGAATATGCCCTAGATCGGCAGGGTCAAGCCGGTTGTTTTTATGAAGTGCCCGTTCGAACAGTTCTACCGGATAAAGGGCAGGATCAGGCAGGCCGGCGGCCATGGAGATGACTTCCCCGGCTGCCGGAGCAGCGATTAACGAGCGCAGCAGCGAGGCCAGCGGCGAATAATGCTGGGGGATAAAGAGCTGTTCCCAGGGGACAGACAGACCGGCGGAATGGCTTGGTTCCGCCTGATTGACATAAGTACCGCTGCCCATCCGGGTGCTGATGAGCCCCCGCTCTTCCAGCAGCCGGTAGGCACTGATCGCGGTTGTCCGGCTGACACCGAAGTGTTCAGCCAACTGCCGCTCGGGAGGCAGTTTGGTGTTGGAGGGAATTTGGCCATCGGTAATTTTGGCTGTCAGGCAATTTGCGATTTGCAAATACATCGGAATATTGGCCATGCTGTCAAGTTTTAGGTTGGAAAAGAGTTTGGAAGTATCCATTTAGCCTAATTCACTCCCTCTGTTTCATTTAATGAGCGCGTTTTTAGTGCTTTTTGCGGATATAAGGCTGATGGTACACGAATTGGATTTTAAATTGGTATTGTTGTATGTTTGTATTGGATATTTACAGCTAAATTCCTGCCGGGTATGATGATAGTCAATAGTTAAAATCAACAAGGTCGGGGTGAAGGTATGGATAAGCAAGAATTGTTGGCCGGCATGCGTGATACGGTGCCTTTGATGTTTGGCGTTTTGCCGTTTGGGCTGGCTTACGGAATTTTCGGCCAAACGGTAGGATTGACTCCGGGAGAAATTATCAGCATGTCCTTGCTGGTTTTTGCCGGCGCTGCTCAGTTTATCAGTTTGACCATGTTTGCCGAGGGGGCCGGCTTGCTCATGATCAGTTTTACGGCTTTGCTGATTAACTTGCGGCATTTGCTGATGGGCGCTTCGCTGGCCCCTTATATGACAGGCATGTCCTTGACCCAAAAAGCGCTGCTCACCTTTGGCATGGCGGACGAGACTTATGCCGTTACCATCAGCCGGGCTCAGGCTGCCGGGTATCATCCGAGTTATCAGCTGGGCAGTAATTTGGCTGGCTATATCACTTGGTTTACTTCGACCGTCCTGGGGGTGTATTTGGGCGGAAAGATTCATGATCCTTTATCGTGGGGGCTGGATTTTGCCATGCCCGCCACTTTTCTGGCCTTGTTGATTCCCCGCTTGCAGGATAAAGTCAGTCTTGCTGTTTGCCTGACTGCTGCCGGGGTCAGCGTCTGGGCTGCTGTTGCCATACCGGGCAAATGGTATATCATTATTGCCTGCCTGGTGGCTGTGCTGGTAGGCGGTTTATTCGAAAGAGGTGAAAGCGGTGAGAACTGAAGTAATGCTGACCATTCTGGCCATGGCTGTGGCCACTTTCCTGACCCGGTTTACCAGCCCGGCCGTGCTGGGAAATTTACGCCTGCCTTGCTGGTTTGAGCGCATGCTCAAGCATGTCCCGACCGCCATGCTGACCGCCCTGATTGCTCCGGCTTTGCTGCTGCCGCAAGGAACACTGGCTTTTACGGTGAACAATCATTATTTAATTGCAGGCCTGGTGGCCGCATTTGTGGCCTATCGGCGTCAACCGCCGATTGCCACAATGGGTGCCGGGATTGCCGTTATGCTGGCCTTGCGCAGTTTTTGAGCCAAGAGATAAAAGAATAAATGCCATGGACGGAATTTTCCGTCCATGGCATTTATTCTTTTATAAGGTTTTTTTGCGGCGCAGCATCCGGCAGATCATGTGCAGGAACCGGGTATAGGGGCCGGCGGTGGTCAACAGACTGCGGCTGATGGCTTTTTCCCGGACCGCACCGGCCTTCGGATCAGACAAATAGAGGGCCAAAAGTCCGGAAACGACTGTGCGGGCAAAAACCGGATCCGGGGTGCTCTGGGTCTGCTCGAATGCCTGACGGCTGAAAACCTGGAGCCGGGTGAGCAATTCCCGGTCATTTTTGTAATAAAAAACAAAATTAAGATCGCCGTTGGCCAAGTCTTCGGCACTGTCGATAAAATAGTCCAAGAGGATGTGCAGGCCGCTGATCCAGGGAAAATAAGCAGCCGAAATGGCGCGAGCCTGGGCAAAAGTCAATTCAGGCGTATGGGCGGCTGCTGCCAGCATAAACATTCCCAGGGTGGAACCGGTGGCTGCGGCGAACTCCCAGGGTGAGATGGACGGATATCCGGCAGAGCGGCTTTGAATCCAGTTCAGCATAATATCCTCTCGAACCGCGGGGTCCAGATGCTTATAGGTTTGCAGCTCACTATACAGGGTGGCTATTGTAAGAGCCTCGGGTTTGGCTTTCGGATAAGCAGGAAGTTTGGCCAGCTGGGCTTGGCAGGTCATGACCAGTGCCTGCAAATACCCGCCGTCCTCGCGATACGGATAATATTGATAATAGTCGTGGCAGCCGGAAAAGGGGTCCAGCGCATCGGTTATGGCCAGGTGCAGCTGCCGGAAGGCTGCCTCGCTGGCGATTCCCGCCCGGTCACAGAGATTGTCCAGATAATCGCTGATGGTTTGCAAAGCAACCACGAACTGAACAAAATCTGCGGTATGGACGCCGGCATGCAAGCTATACACACTGCCGCCCTGGCAATGGAATTTTTTATCCCGGATGCTGGCTAATGCCTGTAAGCGCAGTTCCTGGCAAGGGATGCTGTCGGCCAGGCAGCGCCAGTGGTCCAGCTCATGATTGACAAGCGGCAGTACTTTGACGATGAAGCGGGTGACGAGTTTTGCACTCGACAGGGTCTGGCCAAGAGTCGTGAACATACCGGTTTCCTCCTAGCTGTTGTTTATTGCTATTATTTCCAAAATACACTAATACCAGTATAGTAGATTCGCGCGATGATTTCCATGCCTGGATTTTTGAAGAGTTCCCCGGCAGCTGTTTTTAAGGATGAAGAAATTCCTGACCGGAAGGCTGGACTTGTTGGCTGTTTTGCGATAGAATAAAAACCAATAAAAGATGACCTTGTCGGTTGGTGGGGACAAGGCTGTTCTATAATGCGCCCATGAAGCAATGATGCTCCGAACGAGAATTTCACGTTCGGGGTTTTTTGTCTCTATGAGGCCGGATACACAAATTGCTTGATAAAAGGAGTCAGTATGAATTGTCTGAATCAGATTCAAACCGATGTGCAAAACACCGCTCAGGCCATCGCTGATGCTCTGAAAATCGAAGTTGAGATTGTTGACAGCAATCTGGTCCGGATAGCCGGGACGGGCCAATACCAGCAGCAATGTGGACAACCTATGACAGCTGGATTTATTTATCAATACGTCTTGCAGTCCGGTAAAACGGTGGTGATTGAAAACCCCGGGTCCCATGAACTGTGCCGGCCGTGTCCGCGCAGCGGCAATTGTCAGGAGGATGCCGAAATTGCCGCGCCTATTTTGCTGGATGGCCAGCCTGTTGGTGTCATCGGCTTGGTCAGCCTGGATCAGGATCAAACCCAAAGGCTGCTGGACAGACGGGACTGGATGCTGCAGTTTATTGCCAAAATGGCAGAACTCATTGCCGGTATGCTGCGCAAACCGGCCGGTGGCCGCCTAACCCGAGCTAAGCTCAATCTGGACGAATTGGAAAAGGCCGCCATCATCAAAGCGCTGGCGGAAGTCGCCGGCAATACCCATAGTAAGGAGCGGGCTGCTGAATTACTGGGAATTAGCCGGGCAACCTTGTACCGCAAACTGAAAGAGTACAAGCTTCTCCAGCAGGCTTGAAGGAAAAATTTACTAATTTTCAACTGGACAAAACCCCATTCTTTGTCTATAATAAACTTAATACTAGTAATGTCTCAATTTGAGAAAGAAACCATGACGTTCTAAAGCGAATATTCGTTTTAGAACGTTTTTTCATAGTGCAGGCTGTCTTTTTTGCTTTTGGCCGGCACAGCGGGCTTCAGGGAAAAGTCATTGAAGCCGTCCGTCCCGAATATGTTGTTATTGGCGAGGCTGCCCGGCTTATCCTGAAGCGGGGTCAGCAGGGACGGGCCGAAATGGCGGTGACCACGGTTGGAAAATCGGTATATTGAATTGTCCCAAGTATTCGGAGCCGCGGCCGGTTATCAGGCTATTGCTGCCCGATTTTGCTTAGAATCTGGTAAAAAACTGGAGGTATAAGACAATGGCAAAAATTCCTTTCGGTCCGACCTATGATGAAATGCTTGATCCGGCCCTATTAGACAGTGAACTGCGGGGCAAAGCCATAAAGGCGTTGGCGGGAGATGAGCTTGATCCGGTCAATTTATTCAACATTACCTGGAAGAACGCGGCTAATCAGGTGCGGAAGGTGGTGCTGCCGTCCGAACTGACCGGTGTGGATGCCAACATCGTCGTGATGCTGGGCTGCGGTTTCCCTTCAGGCTCCCATAAGGTTGGCCCGGCTTACAGTACCTTAATTGAGGGCTTGGTGGACGGTGAAATTATTCCGGGCGAACATACCATTCTGGGACCGTCTACCGGAAATTTCGGCATTGGCACAGCCTATATTTCAAAACTATTAGGCTTTAAAGCCATTGTCATTATGCCGGATAATATGAGCAAAGAGCGCTATGAGCGCATTAAAAAATACGGCGGTGAACTGGAGCTGACACCGGGATCGGAATCGGATGTCATTTTAACGCTGGAAAAAACGCATGAGATGATGAAAAATCCCAAGAATAAAGCGTTGGCCCAGTTTGAGTTGTTTCCGAACTATCGCTTCCATCGCCATGTCACCGGAAACAGTGCCATTGAAGCGGTGCGCGGTGTCGGCAACGGCCGGATTGCCGGCTTTACCTCGGCACCCGGCTCGGCAGGGACGATTGCGGCCGGTGATCAAATCAAAGCTGTTTTCCCGGAAGCAAAAATTGCCGCGCTAGAGCCTTATGAATGCTCGACCTTGGCTAATGGCGGCCGCGGGCAGCATCGCATTGAAGGTATTGGCGATAAAATGTGTACCCTGATTCATAATGTACTCGGAACCGACTTTGTCATTTTAATCAAAGATGAAGAAACGGTGCAAGGGCTGAAAATTTTCCGCGACGGCATTGAAGCGCTTGTAGAACTGGGCCTGGACCGTGACTTTGCCTTAAGCCTGCGGGACAGCTTTGGCCCGTCCGGTATCTGCAATGTGTTAGGAGCCATCAAACTAGCCAAATTCCTGCGCCTGGGGCCTGGCGACAATGTGGTGACCGTGGCTACCGACGGATTTGACCGCTATCATTCGGTGCTGGCTGAATTGCAGCAGCGCTATTTGGAGACAGCCGGTTTTGTGCTTGAACGCTGGGCCAAGGACATTTTCCTGGGCGCTGACGACAAGCTGGTGTATGATTTCCGCAAAGCGACTGTCAAAGAACGGCTCTTCCGGCAAAAAGAGCATGACTGGCTCAAATTTGGCTATAGCCAGGAATTTCTTGATTCCATGCGGGAACAGAATTTCTGGGACGATCAATATGCCAAAGTGGCTGAATATAACGACAAAATCCGGACTCTGCGCTAGGCGGGTTAGGAGCGATCAGTATGGCAACGGTGTTAACAGGCGGAACGGTTGTAACGGCTGCCGAGTGTTACCGGGCCGATGTCCGGATGGAGCAAGGGCGGATTACGCAGATTGGCGAGTCTGTGGCTGAAGACGGGGATCAACAGGTGGATGCGGCTGGCTGTTATCTGTTTCCAGGCGGCATCGACCCGCATACCCATTTTGACTTGCCGGTTGGTGGCACCACCACGGCCGACGATTTTGCCAGTGGTACGGCGGCGGCCGCCGCCGGCGGCACCACCACGGTTTTGGATTTCGCCACCCAGCATAAGGGGGAGACGCTGCAGCAGGCATTAGCCAATTGGCAGCGCAAGGCGGCTGGCCATTGTTATGTGGATTATGGCTTTCACTTAGCGATCAGTGACTGGAATGCAGCCATTCAGGCGGAGATGACCGCGGTTATTGAGCAAGGTGTTTCCTCGTTTAAACTGTACATGGCTTATAAAAATGTGCTGCAGGTTGATGACGGGGTTTTGCTGGCCGCCATGCGGACAGCCCGGCAGCACGGAGCGCTCATTTGCCTGCATTGCGAAAATGGGGATGTCATTGCGGCGCTGGTGCAAGAGGCGGTAGCCAGAGGTCAGACCGGCCCGGAGTACCATGCCCTAACGCGGCCGGCCCTGCTGGAAGGCGAAGCGGTCAACCGGGCTGTCTGCCTGGCCCGGCTGGCTCAGGCCCCGTTATATGTCGTTCATGTCAGCTGTGCCGAAGCCCTGCGTGTCCTGCAGGAGGCTCAGGAGCGGGGCTGGCCGGTATATGGAGAGACTTGCCCCCAATATTTGCTGCTTGATGAAGCCTGTTATCAAAAGCCGGATTTTGAGGCCGCCAAATATGTCATGTCGCCGCCGCTGCGGCCGGCTGCCAACCAAGTTTTCTTGTGGCAGGGGCTGGCTGACGGCAATTTGCTGACAACCGCTTCGGATCACTGCTCTTTTAACTTTAAGCAGCAGAAAGAACTGGGCCGGAGTTCGTTTCAATGCATTCCCAATGGGGCGCCCGGGGTCGAGAATCGCTTTGGCCTTCTCTACACCTACGGCGTGGCGGCAGGCAAACTCAGCCTGAATCAATTTGTGGCGGTAACGTCTACCAATGCCGCTAAGCTGTTCGGCTTGTATCCGGCCAAAGGTACACTGGCGGTAGGCAGCGATGCTGACATTGTAGTTTGGGACCCGGCCGAGAAGCGGGTAATTACAGCCCGCGATCAGGTGCAGCGGGTGGATTATAATGCCTATGAGGGCTTTATGCAGACTGGAAATGCGCGGGCCGTATTCCTGCGCGGCCGGCAAATTGCCGCCAACGGACGTCTGTTGGATGCGGCGCCTGCCGGTAGGTATCTGAAACGGAGCCGTTTTGCTTCTAACCGGATGAGTTAGGGTGAAGGGTTCACTATGGACAGGAGGTTGAAGATGAGCGGGTTTATCAGCAAATTAACGTGCATGAAATGTGGCAGGGACTATCAGCCCGAGCAGGCTGAAACTTATTGTGAAGCATGCGGCTTTCATGAAGGCATTTTGGATGTGAAGTATGATTATGATGCAGTTGGCAAGGTGTTTAATCCGGCCACTTTGGCACAAAACTCCGACCGGTCGATGTGGCGCTATTTGCCGCTTTTGCCGGTGAGAAACCCGGAGCTGATTCCCCATTTGCAAGTAGGCTGGACGCCGCTTTATGCTGCGCCGCGGCTGGCGGAGGAACTGGGGATTGCCCACTGCTGGGTCAAGGATGAAGGACGTAATCCCACGGCTTCTTTTAAAGACCGGGCCAGTGCCATGGGAGTGGTCAAAGCTTTAGAACAGCGGGCCGGACGGATTACCTGCGCTTCTACCGGCAATGCCGCCTCATCGCTGGCCGGTTTTGCCGCCGCGGTAGGCTTGCCGGCCACCATTTTTGTGCCGCAGCGCGCGCCTGAGGCCAAAGTGGCGCAGCTCTTGGTTTACGGGGCCCAGGTATTTTCGGTTCAGGGAACATATGACCAGGCCTGGGAACTGTGCATGCAGGCCAGTGCCGAGTTCGGCTGGTATAACCGCAATTGTGCCATTAATCCGTATTTGATTGAGGGCAAAAAGACCGTGTCGCTGGAGCTGGTGGAACAGTTCCGCAACCTCTGCACCAAGCTGCCGGACTGGGTGGCCGTGTCGGTCGGGGATGGCTGCACCCTTGGCGGAGTGTGGAAAGGCCTGTGGGAGATGCAGCGGCTGGGCTTTATCCCGCGGGCACCTAAAATTCTCGGGGTCCAGGCCGAAGGCTGCAAGCCTTTCTGGCACGCCTGGAAGCACCAGGGTATCCTGGAACCGTGTGAAGCCAACACTGTTGCCGACTCAATTGCGGTCGGACATCCCCGCAATTTTGGCAAAGGCATGCGGGCTGTGACCGAATCGGGCGGGGCCTTTATCACGGTAACCGATGAAGAAATTCTGGCTTCCATCAATGTGCTGGCCCGTAAAGCCGGTGTGTTTGGTGAACCCGCCGGAGTGGCTGGAGTGGCCGGGGTGCGGCAGGCTAGGAAGGACGGCATCATTGCCGCCCATGAATCGGTAGCCATTCTGATTACCGGAAATGGGCTTAAAGATATCCAAAGCGCAATCCGGGCAGCCGGCAGGCCGATATCCATACCGCCTGATGTCGAAGCGGTGCGGAAAGCCTTGCAAGCCTAAGCGAAAAAACGAAAACCGAGACTCTTTGAGGGGTCTCGGTTTTTATTTTTTTAAAGCAATGGGTGCGCATATTCGATTGTGAGTTTGCAGCCGGTTTCTTTTTTGAACCATTTTTGCAGCTTGCCCAGTGTTTGCTGGGCCATGGCAACCGGTTCGGGAGCGAACAATAGCAGCTTGGCCTGGTCGTTGCTGACGGACGCTTCAATCTCTTCTACCAGTCCGATCTGGCTGATATCCAAATTTTCAGCGATGGTGAGCAGCAGGCCCAGCTTCCGGGCTGTCAGCCAGTCGCTTTCATCCAAAAATTCGTGATAGATTTTATGCTGGCTAAACTTGGCTGTCAGGCCGTCATGCCAGCCGGCAACGACGGCGGTCAGCAATTGCTCGCGATGGGTCAGCCCGAACAAGCGGGCGTTCTCGACCATGTAAGCACTATGGCGCGGATGGTCGTAGTAATTGATGGTAATGCCGATATCATGGAGCAGCGCGGCTACAGCCAGCAGCTTCTCGTGACGGGGGCTAAGGTTCAGCAAACTGTTCCAGCCTGCGCACATCGCTCGGGTCAGTTTGGCAATATGATGGGCATGGTTGGCATTGCCTTTATAAAAGAGCAGCATGTTCCGGGCACTGTGCTCCAGGATATCGTCCACGACCGGACCCAGGCCGGTACGGTTGAAATAATGCTGAAAAAACAACCCTTCCCGTACACCGCAGCCGCTAATAATGAGCTGGCTGCTCTGCGTCAGGTCAAATAAGCATTTAACGATGGTTAAGCCGCCGAGAATAATATCGGCCCGGCCGCTGCTCAGACCGGGTACTTTCCGGCGCTGCTGCAAGTTGGTTTTGCCCAGCTCCTTCCAGAGATCATCAAAAGACATCCAGCCCAGCCGGTAGTTATGAACCCGCGAGAGGGGATGATTTTTGCGCCGCTGATCCATCTTGGCAATATTCCGGGCCGTACCGCCTGTCCCGATCAGCGGGACTGACAGGTTGTCCAGCCAGCCAAGGCTGCTGAGGTGTTGCTTGATGTATTGGTAAGCGTTGGCAAGCTGCTCCTCGTCGGCTTTATCATGCAAGCCGAAACGTTCGGTTAAGGTGACGGAGCCTACCGGTATGCTGACCGTTTTTTCAGCCTGACGGTTGCGGATCAAGGTCAGCTCAATACTGCCGCCGCCTAAGTCAAATAATACCGCATTGTCGACCGCGATGGTATTCATCACACCCAAGTAGCCGAGTGTGGCTTCGGTTTCGCCGTTGATAATCTGAAACTCGATGCCGCTGGCCTGCCGGACTTGTTGGATAAACTCAGTGCCGTTGGCCGCATTGCGGACGGCGGCGGTGGCAACGGCTAAAATTTGGTCAACGGCCAGCAGTTCGATCATATGGGCAAATATTTTCAAAGTATCGATCGCCCGCTGCATGGCGGCAGGCTGCAGCAAGCCGCTTTCTTCCAGACCTTCGCTGAGGCGGACGGTTTCTTTTTGATTGTATACCAGATTATAGGCTCCGTTTTCATAGATGTGCATGACAATTAAGCGGGCCGAATTGGAACCTAAATCAATGATGGCGATGCGTTCTGTCAAGATGCTCACTCCTTTGCTACTCGAATAATATTCGCTGTTTATCGTAAAATCCTTTTTGAAAAATGGGGCAGACTAATGTTTATTAAAAATGGCTGCGGCGGTTATGCCAAGAAAAGCAAAATCGGATTTTAAGGGGCGCTTGCTTTGTTGGCCAACGGGATGACGATGATTGTCGAAAAAATTAACAATAACTTAACATGAATTGCCGTGCTGCCGTGTGTTTTACGGTGGGACTTTGCTGCTTTCTGGCGAATAGAGAGAGTGAGGTGAAAAGTATGGCGAAAAATACCAGCTTCACTATATTTGCTGCGATTCATTTGGGGTCAGAGCAGGTCAGTGTGCAGATTGTAGAGTACAAAGACATTGATGAATTTAAAATTATTGATCAGGCCAGTCGTCAGGTTGCCTTAGGGGAAGAAGCCTTTAAAACAGGCCGGATTAGCTTTGCGGCTGTCAATGAAATCTGCGAGCTCTTAAAAGGCTACCGGCGGATGTTTGCGGAATACGGGGTGCGCGATTACCGCTTGATTGCCACTACCGCTGTCCGTGAAGCCGAAAACCGCAATTATATTTTGGATCAGATTAAGGTTAAGACCGGTTTGGTTGTTGAAATTGTCGATATGCCCCAGGAAATTTTCTATAAATATGTGTCCATCTTTAAATCCATTCAGGATCATGGGCTAGCCGATCATCAGGAAGGCATTCTTTTTGTCGACATTTCCTCCGGGGGACTCGGCATTACGATTTATAAAGCCGGAGCTATCCGCTATCAGCAAAATATCCATATTGGTATTTTGCGCATTAAAGAGAGTTTTGATAAAGCGCAGCGGGAATCACTGTATTTTCAGCAGGCGTTAGCCGAATATATTTATAGTTCCATAGAGCCGGTCAAACAGGAACTGGCTCGCTATAGCATCAAGTACCTGGTGCTTTCCGGTACTGAAACCCGGCTGCTGCTCAGCATGCTGGGCTGTCAACCGGGCGGAAAGCTCGCTTTTGTCGGGTTGACTGAATTTTACCGCCTCTATGAAAAAGTCCGGGTGCTGAATTTGCCGCAGATCATGAAAACGTTCAACCTGAGCGAACCCAAAGCCGAGATGGTGCTGCCCACCATTATTCTTTATAAGCAGATTCTGGGCCTGACCGACGTGGTGGACATCGTTATCCCGGCTGATCAGTTTATTGATGGCATCAGCATCATGCATATTGCAGAAAAGACTCAGGCCAAATGGTTTGGCCTAATCGATAAGCAAATTCTCAGTCTGGCCTGTGCCATTGGCGAAAAATATCAATATGATCCGTGCCACGCCGCGGCCGTCGAGAGTCATGCCCTTTGCCTGTTTGACCGGATGGCCAGGATTCATGGCCTGGGCAAGCGCGAACGGCTGATGATTCAGGTGGCCTGTATTTTGCACGATATCGGCAAGTTTGTCAGCCTGCGCCAGCATTATCACTATTCCTACCAACTCATCAAGTCTTCGGATATTATGGGCTTTTCCGAAGTGGAAAAAGCCATTATCGCCAATGTGGCCCGTTACCATTCCAAGGGTACGCCGGTCAGCGGCGATCCGATGTTTGCTGAACTGACCACCGAGCAGCGCGTGACGGTCGCTAAGCTGGCGGCTATTGTGCGGCTGGCTGACGCTATTGACCGGACCCATTGTCAAAAGGCTGCCGGTTTGGATGTTGCCTTAAAAGGAGAGGAAATGCTGATCACGGTGACGGCCAAAGCCGATATGTCGCTGGAGGAATGGACTTTCCTGGATAAGGTCGGTTTTTTTGAAAGCGTATTTGGCATACGGGCTATTCTGAGCAGAGAGACGAGGTCATAAAAGGTGTTGGATAAGAAAGAAAATTTTATTAACCGCGAACTAAGTTGGCTCAAGTTTAACATCCGGGTGCTCAATGAAGCTGCGGATAAAGCGACCCCCTTGCTGGAGCGGCTGCGCTTTATTGCCATTACCAGTTCCAATCTGGACGAATTTTTTATGATCCGGGTGGCCGGGCTTAAGCACCAGCAGGACAGTGGTGTGCAGAAAGTGGACATAGCCGGTATGACGGCGGCCGAACAGCTGCAGCATGTGACCGAAGCGGCGCAGGCAATGGTCAAAACCCAGTACCGGTATTTCAAAGCCATCCTGGCTGAACTGGAAGAACATGATTTGTATTTTCAATCCATTGAAGGGCTGTCGGAAAAGGGCCAGGAATGGGTGCAGAACTTCTTTGAGCAAACCATTTATCCGGTCATTACCCCCATGGGGCTGGATGCCAGTCATCCGTTTCCGTTTTTGGCCAACCGGACGCTCAATCTGGCCGTTACGCTGCAAGACGGTGCCGGTGAGGAAAACATTGCGGTCATTCAAGTGCCCAATGTACTGCCACGCATTGTTGAAGTTCCTGTGTATCACCGGAAGAAGGTGTTTGTCTTCCTCGAAGATATTATTGCCAAATGCTGCTCCGGATTATTTCGGGGACATCAACTGAAAAGCATCGTACCTTTCCGCATTACCCGCAATGCCGATTTGTCCATCGATGAGGAAGAAGCGAAAGACCTGCTGGTGGAGGTTGAGAAGTCACTGCGCCAGCGCAAGCGGGGGGAGGCTGTGCGCTTGGAAATCGGGAAGAAGCACGCCGACGCCATCAAAAGCTTTCTCA
>CAMJML010000026.1 GCA_946407015.1 uncultured Selenomonadales bacterium
CTCCCAGAATGCCCCAATGGGCCTGGACGGGCTGGCCCAGCGGACCGGTTACCTCCTGTTGCACAATCCGCCCGCCGGTGGCGGTGACAAAGGCTTCAACCGTTCCTTCACCCCCGTCGGCAATAGGGACTTTGTGTACCTGGGCATGGGGGAATACCGACAAAATTCCCTGCTCCATGGCTTCGGCTACCGCTACGGCGGATAAACTGCCTTTATAAGAATCGGGCGCTACAATAATATGCATAACATCACGTCCTTATCGTGTAATAACTTGTTTTACTCAAAATTTTACTATATAATAGAGCTATTTCAATTATCTGAAATTACAATAAACGGTCACGAAAAGGCCGCTTCATTGGATAATTTGCACAATGGAATTGAGTATCACTGCGGCAATAAAGCGAAAATATCGGTGAACTTGACAGTGGACGGGGGAGAACGGTTTGATTATTACGGCAGAGTTGGCTCAGCAGATTGTAGATGTGATTATGCCAACCGTTCAGCAGAATATTAACATCATGAATAGTGCTGCCATTATTTTGGGGTCAGGGCAAAAGAGCCGGATCAATACCTATCATGCCGGTGCCAAGGCTGTTATTGAAACCGGCCGGGTTGTTGAAATCTTTCCGGAAAATGCAGCGGAGTACCCCGGAGCTTTGCCGGGACTGAACTGGCCGATTGTGCTGGACCGGAAAGTGGTGGGCGTGGTCGGAATTTCCGGACATCCCGACACGGTGCGCAATACGGCGCAGTTGGTCAAGATGGTGACCGAATTGATTTTGGAACGGGAAAGCATGATTGCCGGGTTTCGCGCCAACTTGCAATTGCGGGAACAACTGATTCAATGGCTGCTGTCCGACCATTACCGGGAGAATTCCCGCCACATTACCAAGCTGTCCAGCATGCTGCGGTTTGATTTGGATTTGTCGCGGGTGGTGGCGGTCGTCAACATTCAGGCGATTCTCGCAGAAGCACTGCTGCAATATGGGCCGCACGACCTGGTGACGGCGCGGACCAGGGACAGGCTGACCCAACTGCTGGAAGCCTCCGCGCTGATGACCGATGAGGATCTGTTTGCATTTACCGATCATGAACTTATTCTATTAAAGCATTTTCCGGCCGGTGCTAAGCCACAGGAATTTTACCAATGGGGCCGGGAACTGGTTCGGCTGCTGGAGTTTCCAAAGGAGCAGGCTGAACCCTGCCTGGGGCTGGGCAGCTGTGCCGGGTTTCCGGCCGAATTGTACCGTTCCTACCTGGAGGCCGGCTTTGCCCGGCAGCATAGCCCGGAAGCAGCCCCTGTGGCCTCCATTTATGATTATGATATTTTGGCCGTTTACTTGCTGAGTGTGCCGGGTGCACTGGAAACCTGCGGCGCCTTGCGGGCTTTGCGCAAACAAATTGAGCAGCAGTTAGGTTTTAAGTATGACATGAAAAACACCATTCAAGTGCTGTTGAACCACAATCTAAATGTGTCGCGCACTGCTAAGGCTTTGTTTATTCATCGCAATACACTGGTTTTTCGCATGGACAAATTAAAGGAATTGACCGGGCTGAATCCCAGCCAGTACCTCAATCATGCCATCTTATGCCGCATGTTGTTCGGAATTGAAAAAGAAGAACCTGGCTGATAGGAAGGGATTCCTGGCTGCCAGGTTCTTTTCACAGTTACGGCTCACACAAGCGGCGGGTTTTACTGGTTTACAGTACAGTGCAGGCCGGGTTGCTCCGGATATTGCAGAAACGGCAGGCGTCAAGAACATATTGAAAGGGAAAGACTAAAAGCCGTGCGGCTCCTGGGGGGAGGCATGGCTTTTAGTCTTGTAGTGAATGATCAGGCAATGAAGCGGCAGCTAAATGAAGCCGCCATTGGTGCGGATGGTTTGGCCGGTAATCCACTGGGCTTCCGGGCTGGCCAGGAAGAGGACGGTCTTGGCGATATCGTCAGGCTGTCCTAAACGGCCAAAGGCATTCATTTTGCTGAGGGCGGCAATTTGCTCCTCGGTTTTGCCGACCGTAAAGAGCTCGGTATTCACCGGGCCCGGGGCAACGGCGTTGATGGTAATCCCTTTGGTGCCGAATTCCTTGGCCAATTGGCGGGTTAACTGCTCAACAGCCCCTTTGGTGCCGGCATAGATGCTGTAGGCAGGAAACATAGTGCCATTGACCGAGGTGGAAAAATTGATAATCCTTCCATGGCTGTTCATATGCCGGGCGGCTTGCTGGCAGGCAAAGAACGTTCCCTTGACATTGATGGCAAAGATGCGATCAAAATCTTCTTCCGTAATCTGGGGAAGAAGTTTCGTGATCATAATCCCGGCATTATTGACTAAAATATCGACTTGTCCGTATTGTTTCAGGGTGCTGTCGAACAGCTTTTCAACTTCGGCCACTTGACTGATATCCGCCTGCACGGCGACAGCTTCCCCGCCTTGCTCCCGGATAGCGGCAGCGGCCTGAGCCGCCTTGTCCGGGCTGCTGGCATAGTTGATGACAACCTTGGCTCCATGCCGGGCCAGTTCTTCGGCAATGGACCGGCCGATTCCCCTTGAGGCACCGGTGACAATGGCAACTTTGCCGGCCAGTGTTCGTTCTTGACTCATAGTGAACCCTCCTAAATCTGTTGTTTTTTGGCTATTTCAGGCCGTCTAGCAATACGGCGACCAAATTCTTTAATAAGGGTTGCCTGTCTTCATCTTTGTGGTCCAGTACCATTCGCGGGTGATGGAAGGATACGGTTGCCTCAAGCAGCAGCCGGCTCGCCGTTTCGGGTGACTGATTCGCTATTTCACCGGCATCGAGGGCTTTTTGCACCAGAGCATTCAACTGAGCGTGCAAATTTTGCAAATGCTGAATAATAAATGGTTTGTGCAGTTCGGCGGCCATATTGAAGGATTTGAACAGCTCAGGATCTTTCAATACTTTTTCCTTCTTGCATTCATGGTAAGCCAGGAACCACTCCAGAATAAGCTGGCGCGGAGAACCGGGCTTAGCGGCAATGTGCGCCAGGGCTGTGTCTATCCGGGTCAGCCAGCGTTCGGATATGGCGTCAAGCAGCGCCGCTTTATCGGGAAAATGGTTATAAAGTGCGGCATGGCTGACCTTGAGTTCTTTGGCGATATCGGTTAACCGGAATTTTTCAAAACCGTAGCGGCGGATTTTTTCTTCCGTTATCTGCAGCGCTTTTTCTTTCATTTCCCCGGAGCTTAATCCGGTTTTCGGCATTGTTTTTCACCCTCTTTCGGCAGGCTTACCCCTTGGCAAACCTTTAATCAGCAGATTGTAAGTCGGACTAATTACATATTACAAAAAATATAACATGTAATTAAAAAGTCGTCAAGAATGTTTAGAATGGCTTGAATAAAGCCGTCAGCTCCGGGGAAGATAGCAGGGACTGCTGTTTGCTGATGGACTTTCACGGGCAGGCACGTCACGATTTTGGCTAGTAAAAAGAGACTTCCGGGGACAAAATAATGGGGGAAATCGTTAACCGGCAACGGCGGCCCAGGGATGTCTGTGCATTCGGCCCCATGGTTTGAAGCTTATGGATGGAGAGGTCTGCTATGAAATCAAGCCCGAAACTGCAGCAAAAGAATAAAAAAATGTGGTGGCGCTGGCTGGTGGGCAGTGTACTGCTGATTTTTTTCTGTTTCAATGGCGTTGGCCTGTATGCGGGCAATGTTATTTATAAGGAAACCAGTGTGCTCAATTCCCGGCTGAACATGAACAGCAGTGAAAAACTGCAGCGGCTTTTGGCTTACGGCAAGCAAGAAAAGCAGTGGCAGGATATTGTGATTCAATCCCGGTTTGGTTATCCGCTGCTGGGCACCTATGTCCCTAATCCGCAAGCCACCGACAAGACCCTGATTTTTTTACACGGCTTTACCGAAAATCGCCTGGCCGGGTTGACCTATCTGAATATCTATCTGGATGCCGGTTTTAATGTCTTGCTGATTGACTCGCGGGCTCACGGCGACAGCGGCGGGAGTTCGGTCACGTGGGGAAATTACGAAAAATATGATTTGGATCAGTGGGTGGACTGGGTTCGGCAGCGGTTTCCTCAGGGGACTATTGGGGTCCATGGGCTCTCCATGGGGGCTGCGACAGCGCTTTTGCACGCTGAGCTCAATGAACAAAACAAACGGGTGGCCTTTTATGTTGCCGATAGCGCTTATTCCGACTTTGAAGCCCTGCTGACCTGGCAAATGGAACAGCGGTTACAGCTGTCCGGTGAACTATTGCCCAGAGTTTTGTTGCAATATGCCAATATTATGGCCTATCTGGACTCGCGGTTTACCTTTAATCAGGCATCCCCGGTCCGGGCTGTCCGCAATGTCACGACTCCGGTCCTGTACATCCACGGAGAAGAAGACCAGCTGGTTCCGGCATTCATGTCCCAGGAACTGTACCGCGCGACGAAAGGTCCGCGGCAGCTCTATACTTTTCCCAAGGCCGACCATGTGAGTTCGGTGTTTGTGGACTGGAACCGTTATGGCAAACTGGTTAAAAATTTTACCCGCTCAGTCAATGCCCCGGAGCAGCCCCGTGACAGATTTCATACCGCCAGGGCACCCGTAGATTAGCCATTATTGGACCCTGGTTCAGGTCACAGCATTCAGGGAAGAAGGGTTTTGCGGCCTGAAGCTGGTATATTGGATAAGAGAAAGCTGTTCAAGTTTTTAACCGGCCTAACTGCCGGGAGTGGCAGCGTGGTTTCCAGTTGGAGGGAGAAAATATGCGCTTTTTTGTTATGCTAGGAATGCTGCTGGTGATCGCCGGACTGCTGGGCTGGGCCAATTACCGCCTGCTGGCTCGCCGGTTTGCCGGCTATCGCAAGCCGGCTGTCCGATATACGTATTTGGGCGTCACCGTCGCTGCCGTTGTGATCATGGTGGTGACCCGGACACAGAATTTATCGCCCCATAATCCGGGCGATGAAATGCTTTATTGGCTGCTTTATCTGGCCCTGGCATGGCTGTTTGGCCAGTGTTTCCTGATTTTGCTGCAGGTGGTGATTTATGCAGTCGAGTGGCTGGCCGGCCGTTTTCAGTCTCAGCCGGAAGGCCTTCCGGCTGAGCAGGCCGTCTTGAGCCGGCGCAGTTTTATTAACGGCGTGGCGGCTGTGCTGCCGGTGGTTTCAGTGGGAACCGGCCTTAAAGGCATCTATGAGGCTCAGGTAGAGATGCAGGTTCAGCAATATTCGTTAACCTTTCCAGGCCTGGCCGAAGAATTGCGCGGTTTTAAAATTGCGCAATTCAGTGATACTCATTTGGGGCCGTATTTTAGCCTGGACCGCCTGGATGCCGTGATTCGTCTGATTCAGGAACAAAAACCTGATGTGGTTGTGATGACCGGTGATTTTGCCGATGATGTGCGTTTGCTGGAACCGGCTTTTGAACGGCTGGACGCCCTGGTACCGCTCATTCCTCAGGGGATTTATTTTTGCATCGGCAATCATGAATATATTCGCGGCGCTGAAAAGTTCCGTGCCGCCATCGCGAAAAGCAAAGCCGTACTGCTGGACAATACCAGCCGGCTGATTGTCAACGGGCCGCAGCCGCTTTATTTGTTAGGAGTGGATTATCCCGGCTCTGATATGACCCGCTCGGCATTGGACATCAGCACCAGCCGGCGGCAAGAGTACTTTGCGTCAGCCAATGACAATATTCCGGCCCATGCCTTTAAAATCTTGCTGGCCCATCATCCGGATTTTCTGTTTGACAGTTTTGCGGCCCAAATTCCGTTGACCCTGGCCGGGCATACGCACGGCGGACAGGTGATTGTCGCCGGGAAGTCTCTGCTTGATAATCATGCTTATATGCGCGGTCTTTATCAGGAAAATGGGGTTTACGGGTATGTCAACAGCGGAGCCGGGCATTGGTTTCCACTGCGGCTGGGCTGCCCGCCGGAAATCAGTATTTTTACTTTGCAAGCCTAGCCGATTTGTGAACAAGCCAAACAAAAGGACGGTCCGAGAATGGACCGTCCTTTTTGCTTTGACTCTCAGCCTGCTTGACGGTTGAAAAGCAGCGGACTGCTTCTGAATCAGGACTATACCCCGCTGCAGCATGATCGTAAACGGGGGAAATCCTGCAAGGGTCTTGCTTAGATTGCACTCTAATCCGCTATAATGAGAATGTCAATATGTTCAACCCTTGTTGATCCGGAATTGTGAAAGGTGTGAAAAACAATGAGTTTAATCTGTGTGGATTCCTCCAAGTGTATTCATTGCGGGCTTTGTGTCAAGGCCTGCCCCATCATGATTTTGGAGCTGGCGGACGGGCAGCCCGCTGCCGTGCATCCGGAGCATTGTATTGCCTGTGGGCACTGTGTGGCCGTCTGTCCGCGGGCGGCGCTGGATCATACACTGGCGCCGCTGGCCAAGCAAGTGGAGATTGCCGGCCTGCCTTCCATCGACCAGGAAACGGCCAGCCGGTTTATGCGCTCCCGCCGGTCCATCCGGGCTTATAAAGAGACGCGTGTTCCCAGGGAACTCCTGCTGCAACTGGTGGATATGGCCCGGCTGGCCCCGACGGGCAGCAATACCCAGGGTGTTTCCTTTATCGTGGTGGAGGATAAGAAGCTGCTTGAACGGGCGGCCGAAACCGTTTTTGACTGGCTGGAAAAATCGCCGCTGTCCCGTTACTTTGGCGTCATGATTCAAGCCTACCGGGAGAAGGGAATTGATACGGTATTACGCGGTGCGCCCCATCTTGTTTTGGCGCTGACCGATCGTGAATTTTCCCGGGGACGGGAAAACACGATTTTTGCTTTAGCCTATTTGGAGCTTTATGCTCCGGCGCTCGGACTTGGAAGCTGCTGGGCTGGAATCTTTGAGCATTGTGTGTTCAGCGGCTATGAGCCCTTGGTGAATTTATTTCAACTCCCCGCAGGGAAAAAGATCACCGGTGCTGTGATGGTCGGATATCCTCAATACCGCCACCAGCGCCTGACCGACCGCAAGCCTCTTGACGTCGCCTTTCTTTAGAAAACTCGCTTAGCTGCCGGGACGGAGGATAAGGTCTTGGTACAGTAACCAATAAAAAAACTACCACAGCCCTGTGGTAGTTTTTTTGTATGCCTATTTTTCTTTAAGTGCTTCGCGGGCAATAGGAGCCAGACGGGGATCTTTTACCATGGCGGTAAACGTGTCTTTCATAGCCGGATCAGCCATGATGTTGATTAACGGCTGACGCATATTCGGATTGGACATCATGGTAACCATCGACGGTCTGACATCAGGATTGCTCATGGTGGTCACCATGGTCTGCTGCATGGTTGGACTTTTCATCATATCCACCATAAAAGGCTGCATTTGCGGTGAACTCATAATGGTCAGCATGGTTTGACGGTTTTCCACCGAGGCCATGGAGTTGCGCATAGCATCCAGGTTGCCGGTCATCATATTGCCGGGAGGGGTGGTTGCACCGCTTTGCGGCTGTGGCTGTTGCTGCTGTTGTTGCTCTTGCGGGATGGCCTGCGGTGATTCATCCGGTTTTTTCTGAGGCTGTGAGCAGCCGGCCAGCATCAGGATGAGCAGGGCTATCATAAGAATGGGCAATATACGGAACATAGTAGTACGACGCATGAAGCTTCAACCTCCTAAAGAATGGTGTGATTTGACCAAGTTTCAGATAACTCAGTCATTATAGTGTTTCTTATCAGGCTGCATTTCATACTTGAAAAGGAAATGACTGCTCAATTAGGCCAGTCATTTCCTGATTATTTTGCCATCGATCTGTTCAATTCTGCCAATCTTCACAACTTCTTCACATTCTGTTCATAACTTCTTCATACCGGGCCTGTATAGTTGAGGCAAGAACAATTTTGGAACCAAGGAGGCTTTATGGGGAAGAACAAGTGGAAGAGCAGTAAAACACTGATTGTCGCAACTGTGTTGAGCATGATGGCAGCCATGCCGGCTTTGGCTGCGGAAACGACTGAGTTTCTGACTCTGCAGCAAGTGGTCAGCCTGGCGGTCAAGAATA
Source organism: uncultured Selenomonadales bacterium (assembly GCA_946407015.1). Classification (GTDB taxonomy): domain Bacteria; phylum Bacillota; class Negativicutes; order DSM-1736; family Dendrosporobacteraceae; genus CAMJML01. The sequence continues at coordinate 7,989 of CAMJML010000026.1, forward strand.
ACCCTGCGGTCGTGGAAAGCCAGAAACGCTGGGAAGAAAAACAGGCCCGGGTGCCCTTGGCCAAAGCCTGGGCCAATCCGGAATTCGGGATTATGAAGGACGATATCCCCAATACCAGCCTGAATCCGTTTGATGCCATGATGACCGAGTACACGCTGACTCAGGATATTATGAACCCGTCTAAACTCAAAGCCATGGGCAAAATGGCGGACAGTGATGCTCTGATGGCCAAAGCCAATTATCAGGATAAGCAGATGGAGGTCTATACCGCTGTCAAGGAAGCCTACTATGACCTGCTTTACGCCGAAAAGGCTCTGGAAATCGGCAAAGAAAATCAACAACTGATGGGGCAGCTGGTGCAAATCGCACAAGTCAACTATTCAACCGGGATGGTACCGCTCCAGGATACCCTGCGGGCTCAAACCGAGTTTTCGACCATGACAACCGATCTCTTGACTATGGCGTCGATGAGCGCGGTAGCCAAAGCCCAGGTGAATACACTGCTGGGCCGGCCGGCTGATACGCCTTTTGCTATCAAAGAAGAATTCAACGCTCCGCCGCCTAATTTCAATCTGGCCAATCTGCAACAGGCCGCTCAGACCGATAAACCGGCTGTTGCCGGCATGCAGCGTCAGGTGGAAATGGCGAAAAACGGGCTGGAAGTGGCCCGCAAGCAGCAATTGCCGGACTACCAGCTCAGTATTGGCTACAAAGACCGAAAGCAAACTATGATGGATACGCAGCCGGATACCTGGAAAATGGAGGTTATGGTCATGCTGCCCTTGTGGCAGGGCAAGAACAAAGCCGAACTCCGTTCGGCCGACGCCAACCTGGCTGCCTCTGAGGCCGCGCTGGCCAGCATGCAGAATATGGCCGGACTGGATTTGCAGATGGCTCTGACCGAAGCGCAATCCAACTGGCGGCGCATCGAACTCTATAAAAATACTGTGGTTCCGCAGGCTGAACAAACCTATCAGGCCGGGGTGGTCGGTTATACCAATGGCAAAGTGGACTTTATGGCTGTTCTCGACAGTCTGAATGCACTACGGAATGCCAAACTGGACTATTACAAGGCGCGTGTTGATTATGAAAAGGCGGCAGCAAAATTAGAAAAAGCGGTCGGAAAACCACTCTTTGTCAGTGGCATTACCTTGCAATAAAGCCGGAAAAGGAGCGAACAGGATGAATGAAACAATACAAGCCAAGAAAAAAGTCATCATTGGTGTAACGGCCGGAGTGCTCATTCTAGGAGGGGCCGGCTATTATTTTACCCATCAGCCGGCTAAGCCGGCGGCGGTGGACCATAGCGGGCACCAAATGAATGCCCCGGTCATGGCTATGGGCGATGTGGTCACCCTGGATGCCAAGGCCCGGCAGTTGGCCGGTGTACAAACGGCTCAGGCCATGAAGCGGGCTTTGACCAAGGAAATTAAGACAACCGGTAAAATTGCCATGAATGAAAATGGCCGGACTTATTTAACCTCGCGGATTGAGGGCCGGATTGATGCCCTCTATGTGACGGCCGAGGGGGAGACCATTGCTCCCGGCCAGCCGGTGGCTGCTGTGTACAGCCCCACCTATATTGCCGCTCAGGAAGAGTATTTGCTGACACTGGATAACACCCAGAAGCTGCGTAACGCCGGCAAGGATGTGGTCCAGATCAACCAGCGCCTGCGGGAAGCAGCCAGACGCAAGCTGCAGCTGCTCAATGTACCGGATGAAGAAATTACCCATCTTGAACATACCCGTCAGCCCAAAGACCAGATGATCATTTATGCGCAGTTTGGCGGTACGGTTCTGGAAAAACAACTGCTGCCAGGCGCCTATATCATGCCGGGCGACCGGCTGTTCAGCCTGTCTGACTTATCCACCGTCTGGCTGTATGCCGATGTGTATGAAAAAGATTTAGCCAATATCACCATGGGCCAGCCTGTGGTGGCAACCAGCCAGGCTTATCCGGGTGAAAGCTTTAACGGTCAGGTGACCTTTATCAATCCGGTGCTGGATGATGCGACCAGAACGGTAAAAGTCCGGGTCGAGATGGCGAATCTGTCCGGGAAATTGAAACCGAATATGTTTGTCAATGCCAATATCCAGATTCCGCTGGGAGAAAGTTTAGTCGTCCCTGAATCCAGCATTCTCGATACCGGCAGTCATAAGCTGGTTTATGTCGCCCAGGACGAAAACACCTTTGTCAAACGGGAAATCGTAACCGGCCAGCAGGCTGACGGCTATGTACAAGTGCTTTCCGGACTGAATCCGGGTGAAACGGTGGTTACGGCCGCGACCTTCCTAATTGATTCGCAGACTAAGCTGGGCAGCTTCGGCAGCCATGCCGGTCACGGCGGCCATGGCGGAGCTTCCGGCAGCGCACCCAGTGCGTCACCGGCTGCCAGTCCTGGTGCAGCGCCAGCCCCGGTACCAGCCGCTCCGGCCGGACAGCACAGTGGCCATAGCGGCCACAGCGGTAATTAAGGAGGGACGAAATGTTAAATTACATTATTGAGTTTTCCTTAAAAAACCGGGTCGTTATTTTAACCTTAACGGCGCTGGTCTTGATCTGGGGGATTTTTGTCGTACGGGATACCCCGATTGATGCCTTTCCCGATCTGAGCGAAAATCAGGTACTGGTATCGGCCGACTGGATGGGACGCGGTCCGCAGGAAATTCAGGATCAGGTCACTTATCCGCTTGAAACAGCCCTACGCGGCCTGCCTGACGTCAAAGAAGTCCGTTCGGCCTCCTCGTTCGGCATGTCGCTCATTACCGTCATCTTTGAAGACAAAGTGGACCCTTATTTTGCCCGTCAGGTGGTCAATGAAAAGGTCCAGCAGGCCATTCCGCAATTGCCGCCCGGAGTGCAGCCGGCTTTAGGGCCGGTCAGTACTCCCATGGGGCAGGTCTTTATGTACACCGTTGAAAGTGACCGCCATAACCTGGCCGATCTGCGGACAGTCGAGGATTTCGTCATCAAGCCGCAGCTCAGCGCTGTACCCGGTGTCGCCGAGGTAGCCAGCATCGGCGGCTATGTCCTGCAGTACCAGATCAATCTCGATCCTCACCTGCTGCAAAGCTACCGGGTGACACTCAACCAGGTATTTAATGCCATTGCGGCCAATAATGCCAATATCGGTGCCAAAGTGGTTGAACAAAACGGCCAGGAATTTATCATTCGCGGGCTGGGTTTGGTTCAATCCATTGAGGATATTAAAAATATTGTCATTATCCAGAACAACAATATTCCGGTCTATGTCAAGGATATTGCCAGTGTCAGTGCCGGCCCGGATTTCCGCCGCGGCGTGCTGACCAAATCAGGCTATGAAGCAGCCGGCGGTATTGTCATTCAGCGCATGGGGGAAAACACCCTCAATGTCATTGACCAAGTCAAAGGCAAGATCACAGAAATCCAGCCCACGCTGCCCGAAGGCATCAAGATTGTTCCCTTCTATGATCAAACCGATTTGGTTAAAAAAGCGGTCAATACCTTAAACCGGGCCCTGATTGAAGAGTTTATCCTGGTGTCCATCATTGTCGTGGCCTTTTTAGGCAATATCCGTTCCAGCCTCATTGTGACCAGTGCCATCCCCATTGGCATTCTGATCGCCCTGATTGCCATGAAGGAAATTCATCTCTCCGCCAACTTGATGTCCTTGGGTGGGATTGCTATCGGGATCGGGGTCATGACCGATGCGGCCATTGTCATGGTCGAAAACATTTACCGCCATTTGGCTGAGGATAAAGGACGGCGCGATATTGTGGCCGTTACCCTGGAGGCGGCCAAAGAAGTGGCGGCACCCATCTTCTTTTCCATCCTGATCATTATTGTCACCTTCCTGCCGGTCTTCACCATGATCGGTACCGAAGGCAAACTCTATACCCCGATGGCCTGGGCCAAAACCTTTGCCATGAGCGGCTCGCTGCTGCTGGCCTTTACGCTGGTGCCGGTCCTGTGCACCCTGTTCCTGCGGGGCAAAGTTCAGGAAAAGGATACCTGGGTTGTAGCCAAACTGCACCAATGGTATGTGCCCACCTTGAAGGCGGCCCTTAAATACAGCAAAGCCACCATTATTGCGGCTCTGGTGATCATGATCGGCGGCTTTGCCTTATTGCCTCTGATCGGTACTACCTTTATGCCGGCACTGGATGAAGGGACCTTCCTGGTCATGCCCACCATGCTGCCCAGCGTTTCCCTGACCGAAGCGGTGGAAGCAGCTAAAGTCATGGATAAGGTCATTCTGGAAATTCCCGAGGTCGACATGTCGGTCGGCAAGGTGGGGCGGGCCGAATCGGCCATGGACCCGGCGCCTATCAGCATGATCGAAACCATTGTCACACTCAAGCCCAAAGACCAATGGCGGCCGGGTATGACCAAAGAGCAGATCGAGCAGGAGATGATGACCAAACTGGCGAATATCCCCGGCTTAAATTTAGCCTTTACCCAGCCCATTGCCGGACGGCTGTCCATGCTGACTACCGGCGTGCGGACCGAGCTTGGCATCAAACTTTATGGGGAGGACCTGCAGGTCCTGCAGCAAAAAGCCTTTGAAATTGAAAAAGCCTTAAGCACTGTACCGGGTGTCAGCGACTTGCTGGCCGAGCGGGTTTTCGGTGCTCCTTATCTGGAGATTGACGTGGACCGGGAAAAAGCAGCCCGTTATGGGCTCAATGTGGCCGATGTACAGGACGCGATTGAACTGGCCATTGGCGGCAAGACGGCAACGACGACCATTGAAGGCCGCAAGCGCTTTGATGTTCTGGTGCGCTACAACCGGGAAAACCGGGAAAGCATTGAGGCTATGCAAAACATTCTGATTCCGGCAGCTGGCAGCGGTGCGGCGGCTCCGCAGAAAGCCAGCGGCGGAATGGGGGGCATGGGTACGGCCGGTGCGGCCATGGCAGCCGCTCCAGCCAGCGGAGCTTATATTCCGCTTGGCGAAGTGGCCCGTTTCCGGGTGGTGGATGGACCGTCCATGATCAGCAGTGAAAACGGCAGCTACCGGATGATTATTCAGATGAACACCCGCGGCCGTGATGTCGTCAGCTTTGTGAACGAAGCCAATCGGGTTATTAAGGAGAAGGTCGACATACCGCCCGGCTACTCCTTTAAGTGGGCCGGCCAGTATGAAAATCAGCAGCGGGCCAAAGACCGCCTGGCGCTGGTTGTCCCAGCTGTTATTGTCCTGACCTTCTTCCTCTTGTATATGACCTTTAAATCGGCCAGTGACGCCTTCCTCATTTTGATGAATATCCCGTTTTCACTGGTCGGCGGCATTGTCGCCATGTACCTGACCGGTACCTATCTGACCGTGGCGGCGGCAGTCGGCTTTATCGCCCTCTTCGGGATTGCCGTCCAAAACGGGGTGATCATGGTCACCTATATCAAGCACCTGCGGGATCACCGTACGCTGGAGCAAGCCATCCTCGAAGGGGCGTTCACCCGCTTGCGGCCGGTCATGATTACGGCACTGGTAGCCAGCTTAGGCTTGTTCCCGCTCATCTTCGCTACCGGAACAGGGGCTGAAGTCCAGCGGCCGATGGCCACCGTTGTGGTGGGCGGTCTGGTCACTTCAACCATATTAACCTTAGTGGTACTGCCTTGCATCTATCTGGTATGGAATCGATGGCTGGACCGGCGCAATCCGTCCAAACCAACTGAGAAAACAGCATCGGCTGAATAATGGAACCGGCAGCTAGGGGGCGGTTCAGCCGCCTCTCTGCCGGTACTATAGAAACAATGAATGTGGAGGAACATGGATATGAAAAAAAGCAAAATTTTAGTGGGCTTGCTCACTCTTGGCCTGGTCATGCTTCTGGTGGCCGGCTGCGGTTCCAGTGAAAAACCGGCGGCACAGGCTCCAGCGGCTCAACCGGCCGCTTCCGGCCATGCAGCCCATAGCGCAACTATGCCGAAGGAAGACCCGATGCCGTTTATGAAAGATATGGATAAAGCGCTGCAGGATGTGCTGAAGCAGGTTAAGGCCGGCCAGACTATGGACGCCCAGAAAAGTGCCGCCCTTTTGGTCAGCACCACAAACAAGGTAGTTCCGCATATGATGGACGATGCGCTGAAAGAGAATTTGCGCAAAGCCGCAACCGATATTAAGGATACCGTCAACTCCGGCAAAACCGATCTTGGTGCATTGGAAGGCAAGGTCCAAGCCATGCAGGAGCTGATGAAGCAAACCACAGCCCATTTGCAAACCATGAGCCATTAATGTGAAGCGGAGGAGGGGCGGCTATGAAAAAGCAGCTTTGGAGCCTGGTGGTAGCCGGGGTATTAATAAGTGGAGTGAATACCGGGCAGGCCGCTCCTGCTTCCGGCTACAATCAGTTTCTTGAATCGCTGGATACCATTGTGACACAAGCTGTGATGCCGGTGGCCGATTTACCGCGTCAACCGGTCAGTCCGGCGGTCTGGACGAACGGCCAGGCGGCCCAGGTACTGGCTGTCGCCCGGACGCTGCTGGGCCAGCCGGTGGTTTGGGGCGGTGCTTCACCGGCCTTGGGGTTTGATTGTTCCGGGCTGGTGCAGTATGTCTACCGGCAGGCCGGAATCAATCTGCCCCGTACCGCCGACCTCCAGTTTCAAGTGGGCAGGCCGGTTTCGCCCAATGCCCTTCAGCCAGGGGACCTGGTCTACTTTACCACCTACGAGCCTGGGGCTTCCCATGTCGGCATTTACATAGGCGGCAGCCAGTTTATTCATACCTCGTTCTCCCAGGGCGTTGTGGCTGTCGGTGATCTTTATGACAGCTATTTTGTACAGCGCTACTACGGGGCTAAGCGAGTGCTATAGCGGTAGGACGGAGAACTTAGAAGAAATGGGAGAAGAAGTTGCGGCGCTTGTCCGCAACTTCTTCTCCCATTTTCGGCCTTTTAAGCAAAAGGATTTTATTTCTTCAAGGATTATGGCTATAATTGTGTAAAGGATAGTGATAAATCACTTGTGTTTTTTGAGGTGGCTATGGACATACAATTGTTGAAAACCTTTAGCTTTGTGGCCAGGCTGGGCAATATCACCCAGGCGGCCGAGCTGCTCAACTTTACGCAACCGACCGTTTCGGCCCAGATCCGGACCTTAGAAGAGCATTTTGGCGTACAGCTTTTTGAGCGCCTGGGGAAAAAGCTGTATATTACCGAAGCGGGCAAATACCTGATTGATCCGGCCGAAAAGATGCTGGCTTTGTATGACGAAACGGCTGCCCAACTGAGCAGCTTATCTGGCGTTCCGGTTACCAGGATTGGGATTTCGACCAACTATATCAATCAAGTGCTGTCGCCGGCCCTGTTAAAATGGCAGGCCAGCGGTGCACCGGGGAAAATCAGTGTCGCGGTATGTCTCAACTCAAAAGCCGTGCTGCAGGGCATTAACAATAACCAGTTTGACCTCGGTTTGGTTCATGACCCGATTACCGAGAAATATATCGAGACCGTCCCCATTCATGTCGAAGAGCTGGTTTGGTGCGGACACCGTAAACTTTTGCAGGGAGCGGCTTGTCCACGCATCTGTGACTATCCGATTATCAATTTCCGGCAAGGCTGTACCTTCCGCCGTCTCTGTGATGAACTCCTGCAAACGCTGGGGCTGACCTCGACATTTGAATACAGTGATTTTGATGCTGTGAAAAACGCTGTTTTTGAAGGTTTGGGCATTGCCGTATTGCCACGCATTGTGGTGGAAAATGCCGGGCCGGAACTGGTCGTTTTTGATGCAGCGACCAACCTGACGAATACTGTTTATGCCATTACCCGTCAGGATAAGGTCCTATCGTCCAATGCGCAAACCTTGCTCAAGCTGCTGCAGGAGCAGATATAGAATTTGGTTATGACGTTCATCAGCCATTTCAATTTCAAATGCCCGGGATTTCCCGGTATAATCTCAAGTAAAACCTTGCTGGGAGGATTGCAATATGCAAACCATTGATATTGAAAAGCAACATGAACTCATGCAGGAACTAAAAGCATTAGGACTACAAATTTTCGGTTTCGGCTATGTCGGTGATTGTGATTTTCCCAAGAAGAAAGGGCTGCCTTATGCGATTTCCATCGGCCTGCCGCTGACCCCTGCAGTCGTGGAAAACATCCGGTCAGGGCCGAATCAGGTTTACTATGATGAATATCTGACTTTGAACGACGAGTTGGACCGCCTGACCAGCCACATTCAGCAAAAGGTTGAGCAACTGGGCTATCGCGCCTATGCCGTGCTCTCTTCCAAAAGAACGGATTTTGTTCATATTGCCGGTGAGTTTCCGCACAAAACAGCCGCAGTCCGAAGCGGCCTGGGCTGGATCGGCAAAAGCGCCTTACTGATCACTAAGCAGTTTGGCCCCAGGCTCAGGATTTCCACCGTGCTGACCGATATGCCGCTGCAGACGGACGAAGCCATCACAGCACCCCGCTGTGGTCAATGCCGCAATTGTACAGACTCCTGTCCCTCTCAGGCCATTGCCGGTAATACCTGGAGCGAAACAGCGGTCCGGGAAGACCTGGTGGATGTGCACAAATGCGATCAATGGAAGATCAAGAACTTTCCTGAGTATGACGGGCTTGTCTGTGGCATCTGTGTGGCCGTCTGCCCACATGGACGGAGGGCCTATAAGGCCTAATCGAACTGTACGCAGCGGGTGGATACCAGCCTCTTACAATTGACATTGGACTGCTAAAGTAGTATACTAATTAGCGTTAGCTTGGGGATCGAGTAAGCCGACAGGCTAAGGATCTCCGTTTTAAAACGTGAATCTGCGTCTGTAGCTCAGGTGGATAGAGCAGCGGTTTCCTAAACCGTTGGTCGGTGGTTCGAGTCCTCCCAGGCGCACCAGTGAAATCAATACCGCATGACAGTGGGCACAATATAAACCGTATGTCATGGGCACAAAACGGGCACAACTCTATGGAACTAGGTAAAGTTTCTGGATTGTGCCCGTTATTAATTTGTCATTTTGCGGCATAGCATGGCTATATCGGTACTGGTGTTGGAATCCACAAAGGGGACGTATACTTTCCAGTAGGGGCACAGCGCAATTTTAGCAGGACTGCTGCATTGGAAGCACAAATTCATGTAGATCATAACTTGCAAGAGGTAAATGGTGGACAGCTTATGTATAAGCGGGCCGTGAATAAACTTTTTTATTTTTTCTAACTATCGCCCGGTGGCTTCGGCTGCCGGGCTTTTTTATTTTGCTTAGTCACATTATAAAAACAAACTATAAGTAGGAGCGGATAGCACTTCGAGGCTGTAAGAAAATATTAGACTACAGGTGGCATATAAGATATAAATTTATATAATTATTTTAAATTTGGAGGATTATGGAATTAAAACTCGAAAATTAGGTTAGATATTGAGCGTCAAGGGGAGAAGTGGTAAAAGTGTACAAGCTGAGTCAGATTTTTATAGGATATAACGATGGTAAAAAAGAAGCTAAATTTAGAAATGATTTTGAACAGTTTTACTTCAATTATAATAAAAACTATGACAAGATACTTTCGCCTGACAAATTTTTGCTTTTAGGTAAAAAAGGAACAGGAAAATCATTATTAGGCGAATATATTAAGAAAAAAGCAAGTACAGACTCAACTTGGTTTTGTGAAATATCTTCGTATAAACAATTTAAATTTCATGAACTGACCCACTTACAAACAAGAGATATAAAACCTAATGAATATATCGCTATTTGGGAATGGATTCTCTTGCTTGAAATTGGAAAACTTTGCTCAAGTGATGAAGCTATAGATAATATGATTAGGGATAAATTACAACAATTTTTGCTAAATAATTTTTCTACTTTGAAAATTGATATGAATAAGGTTGTAGAGATTACAAAGAAAAGAAATATTAAAGGCTCTTTATTAAAAGACATATTTTCAATTGAAGGCCAGGCTGGTGATGACACTAAATATACTCCAGGTACTTACTTGGAGTATTTAGATGATTTGAGAGAAACTATATTCGCAGCACTAAAAACATCAAACTCAAGATATACTATAATTTTTGATGAATTAGATGATCAATTCCGAAATGAAGATGTCTATAAATCTAATATTATAAGTCTAATTAAAGTTACAGATAGAATCAACTCATTACTTTATGACATGGAGATAGACTGCAAAATTATCCTACTATTGCGCACTGATATTTTCTACCAATTAAATGATCCAGATTTGAACAAAATTGAACAAGATAATTCAGTTAAAATCGATTGGGGTAACGTTGCAAATGTCTCTTCGCCGCTTTTTGATATGGTTCTATTGAAAATTAGACAATCAATTTCTGGCATGGATAATTATGATAAAATGTTATTATTTAAAAAACTATTTCCTCAGAATATAAACTATAGAACTCCTGATATATTTATATTAGGAAGGACTTATTTTAGGCCAAGAGATATAGTATCTTACTTAAATTTAATTATTGATAAATATCCGGATACTTTCTACTTTGGTTTTAAAGGATTCTTAGAATTAGAAAAAGCATATTCTGAGTATCTTTATAAAGAAGTTAAAAATGAATTATGTGGGCATGTTTGTGATGAAGAAATTAATGAAATATTTTTACTTCTAAAGCAGTTCAAAAAAACTGATTTTACATATAGTGATATAAAAGAATATTATAATAACAGGAAAAATTTGTACAAACATATCGATTTAGAAAACGCACTTAAAATCATGTTTGATTTTAGTATTATTGGAAATAAATGGTTAAACAAAGCGCGAGATAAACATTATTATTCTTGGTCATATAGGGAAAATGCAGAGATTGACTATGATAAAGATTTTGTTATACATCTGGGATTAAGAAAAGAATTGACATTATAAACTTTGCCCGATGGCTTATAAATAAACAAAATCCCGGTGTGTTCATTTGCCGACCGGGATTTTTCTTTTTTATAAGGGTAAATCTCGATAAGGGAGGTAAGGTGGAATGATTGGTAGATTTGCTATGGCTTTATTTTTATGCTTTCGGAAAAATTGGATAGCTGCCAAGCATATTGCTTCTGGTATGGTGTCGGCTATTTGCTTTGATATATGGGCGGGTTCATCAGCTACCGAATAAGCTGCATTCAGGTCAGTAGTATATGCTCCCGGACAGCTCATAATCTCGCTTTCTATAATCGACTTTCTGATGGCGTTAGGGTTCCCAATTGCTTATGTCAATCATTGCTCAAAACTCTCCTTTATCCTAATGTACCTTGGCGAATTTGGGATACGTTCTATTAAGTTTTCGTTTTCAAGCCCCTTCAAATAGTGATGTACTGTTGAACTGCTGCTGTAAAAAGCTAAGAATGTCTTTCGATTTAGGCATTGTCAACACTCCTTCAAGAACGTATGTTTGCTTTGGTTATAAATCATTTATACCCGAATGTGAATATCGTAAACAAGCTTTACCACTTTACGCACAAGAACGTTTGTTCTGAAATGAACACAAACAAGCGTTCGAGGTGGTAAGAGTAGCAAAACAGTTTATAGAAGTAATTGCGCAACATAACCCGGATGGCACAACAAAACCGATTAGCATTAGATGGACTAATGGGCTGGTATATAGTATAGATAGGATTATGGACGTAAGGCAGGCAACCGCATTAAAAACGGGTGGTTGTGGAATACGTTATACAGTTCGTATTATAGGGAAACAGGTACATTTATTTAATGAAGAGGGTAAATTGTTTATTGATTAAATAAGTTTCTAAGAAAACGAACGAATTTGTTCCCTTATTATTGATAGAACTATAAAATTGAATTAGAATAGGTTTATCATGCTAATTAAGGGAGTAATTAAGTGGTTTACAGTTTGGAGATTGTATTAAATAAAATTTCTAATATTGATGATTTACTTTCAAAGTTAAATAGAATGTATTATATTACAAGATTTGACACATTGCACCTAAAGCTCGTGATAAATGGGCGGGTAAACCCGGAATATTTAGTTATTATAGTTGGAATTGTGAACTTTCTTAGAGTAAGCGGCGCAACTATAAATGTCACTATAGAAAATTTGAGCGAAAATAATTATCCTCAGCGCATGAATTTTCATAAAGCGCTAGGTGTGCAGTGTTGTGAAACCTTTAATAGATACGATGCCCAGGGAAGATTTGTTGAAATTACAAATTTCGACGCGAGCAATAGCGTACCTATAATTAATAATATATTGAAAGTTATACGTGATAATTGGGCAATAGATGGTTCGATATACCAATGTCTCAATTATTGTTTGTTTGAAATGATTGATAATATCCAAAACCATGCAGATTCTCCGATAAATGGGTATACAGTAGCGCAAAATTTTAGGTACTCAAATCATCTTAAATTTGTAATTCTTGACGCGGGCAAAGGGATTCACGAATCTTTAATTGAAAACCCCATATATCGTAACCTTACACCTGAACAAGCTTTGGAATGTTGTATCAAGGAGAAGGTTACAAATGGAAAAGGTATGGGATATGGTTTATTTCATACTTCTCAGTTTATTTTAGCTAACGGCGGGGAATTATATATACATTCAGGGAATCATGTTTTAGAAGTTATCAATCAAAGTGTAAACGTTCGTAAAAGTTTTTATTGGCGTGGTACTTTGATATATGTTAAGATAAATACAAATAATAGCGTTAGTTTCAATTCTGTATTTGGTGCCAACATTCCCGAAACGGTTGCCAATGCAGATGATTATATAGATGATAATTTGTGGTAGAAGGAGGTAGCTAGGATGATTATTAAGTTTAGTGAAATTAATACATCGCTTGGAACTAGAAACCTCGGGAGTGGGATTAGGGAACAAGTCATTTCAGAACTACAGGCAAAATACGATGAACCAATTGTATTTGATTTTCAAGATGTAGAAATAATTTCACACTCGTTTGCAGATGAATGTTTTGGTAAGTTAGTAGAGTTGGTTGGGTTAGATTTTACTAAAAATCATACAACATTTAAAAATGCTAATAGCATGGTGTCGATGGTTATTAAACAAGCAATACAAGAAAGAATGCGAAGTGCAAACTGCATGTAATTAAATGAATCTAGCTTATTGCTAGGTTCATTTTTTACGTAAATGACTTTCTTAAAAGGTTATTATAATTTTATGCGGGCACAGCATGGGCTCAATTACACAAAATAACACCTACGACACTAAGAAATACAACAAAATACAATTCAATACGCCGATAAATAAAAAGACCGCCAGCCCTTAAAACGTAAGGCTGGACGGCTGTTAAAACACAATATTCCTAAACCGTTGGTCGGTGGTTCGAGTCCTCCCAGGCGCACCATAATGAATAGTGTAACGGCAAGGCTTCAGTGATACTGAGCCTTGCCGTTTTTGTGTTGTTTTGGGAAGTTTATGTGTCTTTGTATGCTATGTCTATATTACGGAAGATGTGAACTATTCTGATAGTCAGCTTTTTAGTAATCAAATTCAAGTAAATCGTATTTCTGAAGAAATCGGTAAAGTGTAGGAAGAGGCTGATATCATGAATAGCGAGTAGCTGATACACGGGTGGTAGAAACAGAGCAAGGAATGTCAGGAATTAAGGCCAATTATTGTATATAATATATACTAAAATACATGGGGAGGGAAGCGAATGGAGCGTAAGAGGTATATCCAAAGTGCGATTGATTATATTGAAGATAATTTGTGTAAGAGTATAACCCTGAATGACATCGCACAAAAGTCATATTTTTCGGACTTCCATTTTCATAGACTTTTCCGTAAAACCGTAGGCACCTCGGTCATGGGATATGTTAGAAGCAGGAGGTTATGTGAGGCTGCCAAGGAGCTTGTTGAAACAGATGCAAAAATTACAAATATTGCTTTTAAATATCAGTTTAATTCTGAAGAAGCGTTTTCAAGGGCTTTTAAAAAACTTTATGGCTTAAGCCCAAGAGGCTATAGAAATACCAGAAAAAAAGTGGCCGACATCAAAAATATGTTTATTCAAGGTTCAAGCTGCTCTGCTCATCGCTCTATTCAAGGGAGAGCGGCTTGAAAAATTTTTAAGGAGATGGTGGTATGAGCTTGGTGCCTGTAGTTATTGAACAGACAAATCGCGGCGAACGTTCGTATGATATTTATTCAAGACTTTTAAACGATAGGATTATCGTGCTGAGCGATAGTATCAGCGATGCAACCGCTAGCTTGATTATTGCCCAGATGCTATACTTGGAAGCTGCAGATCCCGATAAGGACATTTATTTTTATATAAATAGTCCAGGAGGATCGGTCACCGCAGCCTTTGCGATCTATGATACGATGCAATATATTAAGCCCGATGTAGCGACCATCTGTATCGGTAGAGCGGCGAGTGCAGGAGCTTTTTTATTGGCGTCTGGTAAAAACGGCAAAAGATTTGCATTGCCGAATAGTGAGATATTAATTCATCAGCCTTGGGTAGATGGTGGAATAAAGGGCCAGACGACAGATATAAAAATTCACTCAGACTGGTTGCTTAGAACCAGAGCAAGGCTAAACACGATTTACAGCGAGCTTACAGGGCAACCGCTAGAGCGGATTGAGAAAGACGTTGAGCGAGATTACTACATGCTGGCAGATGAGGCGAAAGCATATGGGATCATCGATAACATTATGGTCCAAAACAAGTTTTGTGCGTGATTAAAATCTGCTGGGGGAGAGTGATGCAATTCTTGAAAATGGTTGCCTCCAGGCACACCATGATGAATAGGTAAGACTTCAGTGATATCGTAGATATCACTGAAGTCTTTGTTTTTTTTACAGTTTATGCGAATTTGAACGCTTAAACGGTTTCTAAGCGTTTAGTCATGAACGGATTGTAACCAAACGCATCCATTTCATATTTGTAAAACTTGCAATATCTGATCATTAAATTACGAAAGTTATAGGGATGCTAAATAAAAGATGTGCAACTATGGTTACATGTCTATATAATGAATATGGAACCATCCTTATTTCACTGTCTGTGGCTTATTTAGCCATAGGCGCACCAAAGCTGGTGGTTGCGTGAGTAGGTATTGTGAAAGCAAGGCCTCAGATCAAGTGTGGTAATCATTCTCATCATGAGAAGAGAAAGTTGGGGCGAGTCTGGTTGTCTTTTTTGGATACACATACGATTTATTTTCTTACGCTGTTAGGCAATCTTATAATGCTTTTAATGCTGGCTATTTTTGCAAAGACAACCGGTTTTGAGGGCCTCATGCGGTATTATATATATGGGAAGCTGCTGCAAACCATAGGCGCTGCTTTGGGTGTATTCCGGTGGCTGATACCAGTGGACCTGTCTATTATTCTAGGTAATAGTCTTGTTTACATAGGCGGTGCTTTGGAAGTTTATTGTATTGTTTATGTTGATAAACTACCGCTTACAGCTGTAACGAAACGATGGCTGCAAGTAGTGGCAGGGATTACTGTGGGGTTTACGCTGCTTTATTTGGCCGGTGCCAACACGGGTACCCGAGTTTTTGTTAGTGCCATGATTTTAGCAGGGTATTCGCTGGCAGCAGCAGCAGGTCTTTTTTTGAGTAAGAATACAACCAATCTACGAAAAATAGTAGCTGTCTTTTTCGTGCTTCTCGCTGCTAGCCAGGTCGTCCGGGCGCTGGATGCATTGCCGCGGGGTGCGAATTACCCGTTGTTTGCTGCGTCGTCTTTACAAACGATGTCGTTCATCAGTATTTATATGCACATGTTGATCAGCACAATGGCCTATTTGCTTATAAGCCGTGAAGTGATTGATATAAAATTGAAAAAAGCGGCTACCCGGGATTATCTGACAGGCATTTACAACCGCATGCAATTTCTGCAATTGTCGGAAAAACTTCTTTCCCTGATGATCCGCCAGCAGAAGCCGACTACAATCTTTATGATTGATTTTGACCATTTCAAGGTGATCAATGATACATATGGGCATGATACCGGAGACCGGGTATTGATCCATTTTAGCCGCGAGATGCAGTCCATTATCCGCCATGAAGATTTGTTTGGCAGATATGGTGGTGAAGAGTTTATTATTTTTGCGCCTAATACTACGGCTGAAAGTGCACTGGCTATGGGATGCAAGATCAAAGCTGCGCTGGAGTTAAGCTTGGCGAAAGATGCGACTATTCCCGGATATACTGTGAGCATTGGTGCCGCCACCATGGTTCCGGGGGCTTTGGCCGATATGAATACATTAATTATGCGGGCTGACCAAGCGTTGCTGCACGCTAAAAGAAGCGGTCGAAATCGAATTGTGCAATTTGCGGCGGACGGTGATAAGTAAGCGTTTTCTAAAGCGTTGGACGGTGGTTCGAGTCCTCCCGGATGCCGCATGAGGAGTCGGTTACGGCAAGGGTTCAGGATTTCTGAACCTTGCCGTTTTTGTGTTGTTGGGGAATGCTTGGCTAGTGTAGATGCATGGAAATCAGATCAATGAAATTCAAATATTCTTAATATTGAATTTTAATATTTGACTAATAGTGTTGTGCTGCTGTATAATATAGTTGTCGTGACAACTTAATTGAGCAGAAGGTGATATCCATGAACTTTAAGTTAGAGGATTCATTAGGTTTTATTCTCAATAAAGTCAATACAAAATTAAAAAACGAATTATTTCAACAGCTAAAGGAAGCTGATATTACGCCAGAGCAATGGGCTATACTGAACTGTTTATGGGAACAGGAAGGGATTACCCCTAAAGAGTTAGCCGATTTGACATTTAAAGATAAACCCAATACCAATCGCATTCTAGAGAAGCTTATCATGAAAGGATTGGTTGTCCGCAACCCGCATCCGTTGGATAGGAGAGCCTTTCAAATCTTTTTAACTGACAGCGGCTGGGCATTGCGTGAGCAATTAATTCCGAGGGTTAAGAAATTGTTAGCTAAAGCGACAGCGGGAATAGAACCGCATAAAGTGGCCGAAATGAAAAACTTGCTCAATCAAGTCTATCATAATATTCAATGAATCTTTTTTTGTGAATTTAGTTGTCGTGACAACCGAAAAGCTAACGATATAGGTGTAAATTCTGGGAAAAAGGAGATGATATTAAGATTTCAGCTATGGATCAGTTGAGTCAGTAAAACGAATACAAAGGGAGGTAAAGATTGATGAAAAGCTCTTTAGTGCAAGAATTAAACTTACGGTATGAACCTGTCACTGTCTTTCTTAGCAATGAGAAGCCTGAAGGGGCACTTCAGGGTAAAGAAGGTCAATGGAGCTGTACCATTCCACTATTCATCGCTGCAGCAAAAGGCAAAGTTGCGGTTTTTGAACGGAGTACAACAAACTGTCCGGGGGGCAAAGCAGGACTGGGGTTTGGGCAGTTTCCTAACTATCCGGGTGGTATTGAATATTTTTTATCAGTCGGGAAAAGCGGAGCTTTTGAAGGTGAAGGCTATTTGAAAAACCCGGAGCTTGGTAAAGATTTTGTTGAGTGCCTGCCTATTACGGATATTCCCTATCAGTACGTGATTTTTAAACCGTTGACACAAGTTGATATTGCCAATGAAAGACCGGAGGTCATTATCTTTTATGTCAATAATGATCAGTTATCGGCATTAACGGTGCTCGCTAACTATGCTAGGCCGGGAATCGAAAATGTGATGATACCTTTTAGCTCGGGGTGTCAGTCCTTTTTCCTGCTTCCATATGCTGAAACTCAAAAAGAAAACCCAAGAGCAGTAGTCGGTTTGACCGATATCACAGTACGCCCTATGGTTGAACCTGACATGCTATCGTTTTCCGTACCTTATCGAATGTTTTTGGATATGGAGGAAAACGTCAAGGGAAGCTTTTTAGAAAAACATTTGTGGCATAGGGTTGCAGCAAGAATGAAGAAAGAGTGAAATGGCTGCAGCTTTTTATAAAAAGGATGAAGTCAATTTCCAAACCCTTGGCTACTGGTTTCCAGGCGTACCATGATAAAAATAGCAACCGCAAGGCTTCAGAAATTCTGAGCCTTGCGGTTTTCTTGATTATTAAGGATGGTTGTGTAAAATCGCTCATTAGAAAATACTATTAAGTCAATCAATATATTGAATTTCATTTTTCCCGGTAAGAAAAGTACAATAAAAGCAGCAGAAAAATAGGGATGAAAGAAGCAATTTCAGTATTAGATGGAGAAGATATTGTACAACGAAGAAAAAGCAATAGGATGTGTAACTATGGATTTGCGCTTATTCAAAACCTTTCTTTCTGTGGCCAAAACGGAGAATATCACACAATCGGCAGAAGAAATGAATTTTAGCCAACCGACGGTCACCACTCAGATCAAGGCCTTAGAAGAGCATTTTGGGGTGCTGCTATTTGAGCGGGTGGGTAAAAAATTATATATCACCGATGCGGGCAAGTGTTTGATTGGCTATGCAGAAAAGTTGCTCGGCACTCATCGCGACGCTCAAACAGCTTTGCAAGAATTTAACCAGGATAAGACGCTTCAAATTGGTCTTGGCACAGCTGTAGCAGCACATTTTCTTTCTCCTATCCTGCAGGAATTTCAGAAAAAAATGCCCCATGTTGCGATCAGCATTGAGCACTGCTTTAATTTGCCGATTACGGTCAAGGGAATATTGGAGAATAGCTTTGATTTTGCAGTGGTGCATGATGAAATCATGCATCATAAAATTTTGCAATTTGATGTTTCGGTACAAAAACTGCTGTGGGTAGCGCACCCTAGCCTGATTGACCAGTATGGCCATGAGGTTTGGCGGCACCCGTTTATCGCATTAAAACAAGGCAGTGTTTATCGGAAGATTTATCATAGCCTGCTTCAGGAAAAGAATATCCGTCCGGTTTTAGAATACAGCGATTCTGAAGCCATCAGGCAGGCTGCGTTAAATGGCTTGGGAGTCGGCATATTACCGGAAATATTGATTCGCGATAGCCTGAATGAAGGGACACTCGTTGCGTTTGAGCAGGTGCCGAATCTTGAAATTGTCTTTTCGGTGATCTTTCATAAAGAAAAGCTTTTTACAAGGACGACGTATGAATTATTGACAATGGTTGCTGAACGTGCCAATTGTCAAAGCCCGTTTTTAGATTATTTACAAACCATATAAGCGAAGGGATCGATATCATGGGAAAACTATTGGCTGCTACCAGGAAAATATACCGTCATGCACTGTTAACCGGAGGCTTGGCTCATTTTATTCATGACGGGTTTACCGATATGCTGTATGTATTTTTTCCTATCTGGCAGGCTCAGTTTTCGCTGTCCTTTGCGGAAATCGGTTTTTTAAAAACACTTTTTTCCGGTACGATGGCCGGCTTTCAAGTACCGTCAGGTTATCTGGCTCGGCGGGTAGGGGAAATCCGGCTGCTGTTACTGGGAACAGTCCTGACAAGCATTTCTGTGTTTCTGTATGGGTGGGCACCGGTGCCGCTGGTTTTAAGCTGCTTGCTTGTCGCCGGAGGCCTAGGCTCGAGTGTGCAGCACCCCTTGTCCTCGTCGTTAATATCGAATGCTTATACGGATAAAGAAGATCGCAGGGCTGCCTTGAGTATCTTTAATGTTGCGGGCGATGTCGGCAAACTGCTGTTGCCGGCTGCCGTGTCCCTGATCATCAGTTGGTATAGCTGGCAGGCTGCAAGTCAGGTGATGGGGGTCATCGGGTTAGGAATCGCCATGATTCTTTTTAAGAAAAGTAAAACTTTGATGGCTCAGCATACGCAGCAAAAAAGCGTAACGTGTGCCAATGCTGCCGGATTAGGAAAAGCCGGTTATGGCTTTTGGGCTTTGGTCATGATCGGAATGATTGACAGTAGCACGAGAATGGGTTTCCTAACTTTTTTCCCCTTTGTGCTGCAGGAAAAGGGGGCCGGAGTGACGACAATCGGCTTAGCACTTTCTTTGATCTTTGCAGGGGGAGCTTTGGGGAAATTTGTGTGTGGGCTGCTGGCTACAAAGGTGGGGATCATCCGGTCGGTTATCATTACCGAAATCCTTACCGCTCTTTGTATAGTAGGCATGCTTAGTTTCTCCTTGCAGATCGATATCATCCTTTCTTTGTTTCTGGGAGTAGCCCTCAATGGCACTTCTTCCGTTCTTTATGGCAGTGTTCCTGAACTGGTAGCCGATGAAAATAGAAATCAAGCCTTTGCGGTGTTTTATACAGCAACAATTGCTTCAGGAGCGTTTTCGCCTTGGTTGTATGGAGCCGCAAGTGACCTTGTTGGCATCAGTACGGCTGTAATCATGGTAGCCTCCGTGGTATTATTGGCCATTCCATTGACGATACCCATTAGAGGGAAGCTTGCTGGCTGACGGCACATGTTAAATATCCATGAGAAAAAGCCTTTTTCAGGAGTCTGGTATGGCTCATTGGGAAAGGCTTCACGTGTTTGGGATCATAGTGGCAGACAAAATTTTATGGATGGTGGGAGATTGTCCGGAAGCTGTAATCCCAGGTGCCTTTTGGCAGGAGTTATATTCTATAGTATGTAAGTAACATAGAGTACGAAGGATGTGGCATTGCCCGATAAATGGTTTAACTCGAGATACTAAGCGGTTTTGCAAAAAAAGGAGGATCCAATATGAGTACCATTAGAAAAATCCGTAAGATTGTGACCGGCTCCAGGCAGGTTGACGGAGCGGGCGTAAAGCTGGTCAGGGTGATTGGCCATGCCGATGTTCAGGAGTTTGATCCTTTTCTCATGCTGGATGCGTTTGATTCCCGCAAGCCTGACGATTATGTCAAAGGGTTTCCCTGGCATCCACACAGAGGGATTGAAACCGTCACTTATTTAATTGCCGGCGATATTGAGCATAGCGACAGTTTGGGCAACAAGGGCAGCATCCAGGACGGCTGCTGTCAGTGGATGACGGCCGGCAGTGGCATCCTGCACCAGGAGATGCCGCAGGCTTCCGAGCGGATGCTGGGTGTTCAGCTCTGGCTGAATCTTCCTAAAATCCACAAAATGGCCCAGCCTCAGTATCGCGATATTACGGCGGAGATGGTTCCCAAGGTGCAGGAGAATGGGGCTGTCGTTGGGGTGATCGCAGGCTGTTATGGTGATAGATCAGGAGCGACGCAGGGCGATTATGTAAAGACTTTGTTTTTGGATGTTACGCTGGAACCAGGAACCGAATGGCAGCTGTCTGTCGAGAAAGATGCGACCTTGTTTATTTATATTGTCGAAGGGGCCGGTTATTTTGAAGGGGAGCAGTCTGCTTTGATTGACAGCCACAAGGCTGTGCTTTTTGAATCCGGTGAGCAGTTTGTGGCCACTGCCGACAAAGAGGGTGTCCGGTTTTTATTGTTTTCCGGGCAACCGCTTCAGGAGCCGATTGCCTGGGGCGGTCCGATTGTCATGAATACCAGGGAAGAATTGCAGCAAGCCTTTGCGGAAATTGAGAAGGGGACTTTCATAAAAAAATAGCGGATTCTTCTATGAGTAACACTCCCACCGCACGATGCGAATGAATAACGGCAAGGCTCAGAAACTCTGAGCCTTGCCGTTTCGTGTTGATGCTTATTTGATTTAGGCCGTTACTGTTTGTTTCAGGAAACTCTTTAAATCATCTTCCGGGGTGCTGATGGGCTTAATATCAAAGGTTTCTACCAGATATTGCAGCACATTCGGCGAGAGAAAAGCTGGCAGGCTTGGTCCCAACAGCATGCCTTTGATTCCGAGTGACAATAGTGCCAGTAAGTCGGCCACTGCCTTTTGTTCATACCAGGACAGCACAATGGAAAGCGGCAGGGAATTGACATCGGTATCGAAGGCGTCGGCTAAGGCTGTTGCGATTCGAACCGCTGAATAAGCGTCATTACATTGTCCGATGTCCAATAAGCGGGGAAGGCCGGCCACTGTTCCGAAGTCCAATTTGTTGAATCGGTATTTGCCGCAGGCTAAAGTCAGAATAATGCAATCCTGCGGGACTTGCTTAGCAAATTCCGTATAATAGTTGCGTCCTGGGCGCGCGCCATCACAACCGCCGATCAGAAAGAAATGGTTGACCTTGCCTTCTTTCACAGCCTTAACAATGGTTTCCGCGTGGGACAAGGTTGCATGATGGCCAAAGCCAACCAGAATTTCCTGAGCTTCCTGATCATCGGCGAAACCTCCGAGTTCTAAAGCTCTGGCAATAATTTCACTGAAATCCTTGGTGCCGTCTGCAGAAACTTTAATATTCCTTACGCCTTCCCAGCCAACCACGTTCGTGGTAAAAATCCGGTCTCTATAAGTTTCCCGGGGGCGCATGAGACAGTTGGTGGTCATCAGGATACAGCCCGGCAGGCTGTCAAACTCTTTCTGCTGGTTTTGCCAAGCCGAACCAAAGTTGCCCACCAAATGAGGATATTTCTTTAAGCCCGGATATCCGTGGGCAGGCAGCATTTCGCCATGGGTGTAAATATTAATGCCTTTGCCGTTGGTTTGTTCAAGCAGCAATTCCAAGTCACGCAGGTCATGACCGGAAACAATAATGAAGGGGCCTTTCTTGGGATTAACATTGACACTATGCGGAGAAGGATGATCAAACCTGGTTGTATTGGCTTCATCCAGCAGCCTCATGACCTCTACGCTGATGTTGCCGGCGCGCATGGTCATGCGGATCAATTCATCGAGAGTCAACTGATCGTTGGTGGTGGCTTCCAGACCTTGAAAGTAGAAATGATCCACCAGTTCACTCCTAAAGTTAATGAATCTGGCCTGATGCCCATAAGCACTGATGCCTTTCAACCCATAGAGAATGGTGGAACGCAAGGACCGTATGTCGGCATCCAAAGTCTGATCATACATAATACCGGCCTTTTCAGAATCTTTGAGCATCGCTTCTTTGGTATCGCTTAAATCATAGGTAGCGGCATCGGGATAGCTCTTCTGGGGGGCTTGGCTTCGTAAGGTTTCTTTTATCTTTTGGGATTCTTGCAGTAAGTGCAAGTGAACGTCGACGTCAAAATTGACGTTTGTTAAAGTAGTAAACAAGGAGTCTTCAACAAATTTGACTACTTTTTGGTCAATGGGTTTCTGTTGATCAATCAGTTCTTTGGCATAGCAGGAGATTCCCTTTAGTTGATAGATGAGTAGATCCTGCAAATTCGCAATCTCGGGGGTTTTGCCGCAAACACCGCTTTTTGTACAGCCTTTTCCACCGAAAGTTTGTTCACACTGGTAACAAAACATCGAATTTTCCAAGTGTCATCGCTCCTTTGTCATTTAGTTCTTTTAGCAGTAACCTATCATGAAGATTATTTCGAATTTTCAGTTAAAATTCCTTCATTCAGTTTGCTAAAATACTCGTTTCTGTAATGTTTTTCTACAGAAATTTTCTAAACAAGACTAATATTCCCTATTTTCATGACTATAATCGACTGTTTTAAAATAAATCGAAGGATAGCCGTTTGGTAATGATATCCGTCCAAAGGAGAAATCTATTAAATATTTGGATTGTAACAGGAAAATACTTCGGCATATAAAATAATAATAATATACTTCGCTTCAATAGAGGAAAATTATGGGTATGTTTGCTTCGTCATATTGATATAATGTATCATGTAAATTTTTTATACGAGGAGCGTTATACGATGCGGAAATTGATTTACCTAGTCATGGCCATTACATTTTTACTAAGCTTCATGCCGGCGACGTCATATTGCCAGGGGACTGATTCTAACGTCGAGCTGGATTGGGATTATTTAAGGCCCTTTACCAGCAATCGCGATATTGATACAGTTTCTTTACATATTTTTAAAAAGCTGTCTGAATCACCGACTCGGACGATCTATCGAGGGATCACGGTGACCCGACCGTATGGGAGCATAGATTGGACCCAGCCGGACCAAGACAGTTCCGCCGTTGGTATTGGGCCTGTCCTGATGGTTCGCGATCAGAAGGAGCTTTCCGGCAAGCTGTCGGCAGCCTTTGATGTGAGCGGCGGGTTTATCCTCTATGACAAAACCTTTCCGGCCGGCGGGCGGTTTTATAACTTCATGTGGCGGGCCGGACCTAGATTTATTTATAAATTTGACGAAGACTCTTCATTCAATATCGGGTATATGGTTATGCATGTCTCTAACGGTGGCATCGGGGGCCATAACCCGTCTTATAACGCTCATGGGGTTTCCATGGGGTTTGTGACGAAATTTTAAACCATAAAAATAAAACGGCAAGGCTTCAGAATTTCTGAACCTTGCCGTTTTGTATTTTTAAGATTGTCGAGCCGATCATTTACCGGTAGAAGGCCGGCTATCTCAAAAGCATTCTTATCCCCATGAAAAAGAGCAAAAGACCTGTGGCCGCTTTGATGGAAATTTGAATGTTAGGCTGTAAGAGACGGTTGCGGATGGAGGCCATCAGCATAATAAACAGGGTGTACCAAGCGAACAGCAGACCAATAAAAATTCCTGTGAGCAGAAAAGATTGGACAATTAAACTATTTTGCTGATTCATATACTGCGGGAAGATGGATAAAAAAATGAAGGAGGTCTGGATGTTCAGCATATTGGAGACAAAGCCTTTTTTAAAGGATTGGGCAAAGGTTTCCGGAGAAGCCGTATCCGATGGACTTTCCTCAGCCGCCAGGGCATGGTTATGCTGGTAAAGGTGGTAGGCCCCTGCCAGGCTTTTGAGGGCTAAATATAAGATGTATGCGGAACCCATTCCCTTAATCACGCCTTGCAGCTCGGGTGACTGCATGATGAGCACCGAAAGGCCAAGACCGGCAAACAAAGCGTGGATGAACATCGAACTGGCTACCCCTAACACGTTGTAAGCTGCTGCGTGATGACCTAAAATCATTCCCGATTGCAAAACCAACACTTGATTGGCTCCCGGTGATATGATCATCAAAAGAATAATCGTGATAAAAGAATATAATTCAGGCCCTGGTATTAAAATTTTTCTCACTCCCCATCTGGAAGGTCATTTTGGGTGATATAGACCCTGACAAGCGGACTTGAAGCTTATTGCCGCTAAACATGCCTGCTTTTTCTCCATTTGTAACAGAACCAACGGCTGCAATCCGTCCAGATCGCCACAGCAACCAACCCGCCAATAAAAAGTCTTTCCCATCTCAGCCCACTATAGAATTGGTCAATGATTAAAAACAGGACACCAATCATGCAAACCAAACTGCAAGCGCGCATCATGCTCATCCTTTCGGCTTAGACGATAGCCGTGTCAATCAGCAAAGGACGATCATCTAAGCAAGCTAACCATTTGCTAGCAAGAAGTATTTTTTGGGATTTGTTGAAATTATAACACGGCACAAACTATAATAAAATTATTAATAATATATACTTACTATATTAAAAAAGCATAGTGAGGGATGGGGCTATGGACATAAGGGATATGAAACACTTTTATACAATTATTGAGGAAGGCAATATCAGTCATGCGGCTAAGCGGCTCAATATTGCCCAGCCGCCCCTAAGCAAGCAAATGAAGCAGCTGGAAGACGAGCTTGGTGTACAACTGTTTGAGCGCGGCAGCCGCAGAATAAAGCTTACCGAAGCCGGGCAGCTCTTGCGGGAGCGGGCCGAACAAATCCTGGGCCTAGTGGATGGCACGGTTAAAGAACTGACCGAGTTAAACTCCGGCCTGACCGGGAGTCTGCGGATCGGTACGGTAACAACCTCCGGGGCGACGCTGCTGCCAAACTGGATTAACAAGTTTCATACGTTGTATCCGAATGTTACGTTCCAGCTATGGGAAGGGGATGGCTATCGGATTTTAGAACTGCTGGATAATCGCGTGATTGAAATTGGAATTATCCGGTCACCGTTTGATTCCGATATCTATGAATCCATCATTTTACCGGATGAACCCTTGGTCATCGCGATGAAGCGGGAAGGCTGTTATTGCGGGGAGCATCCTCACCAAGTCCGGCTTGAGGAATTGGCCGGGCAGCCGCTGATTATTCCCCTGCGCTGGCGAGCCATGTTTACCGAGTGGTGTGAGCAGGCCGGGTTCAAGCCCAAAATCGTTTGCGTGAGTGATGGCATCATTCATAACATCCGCTGGGCTAAACTGGGGATCGGCATGGCCCTGGTTCCGCAATCCAGCGAAGAATTGATTTCAGATCCGGATTTGGTTTACAAGACCATTATTGAACCAACGGTCACGACACACACCGTAATTGCCTGGGTGCGCAACCGCAGTTTATCTGCCAGCAGCAAGCGTTTCCTGGATTTATTTAAAGAGATTAGCGAATAGCTATGAACTTCATCGCAACCGGGTTGATGTATCGTGGAAGAATGACGTTCTGTGGTCGATGGGATCACACAAAAGCAGGATGACCTAGTAAAGCTATTGGCAGGTGAAATAACGTGGATATCCGGTTGCTCAAAACCTTTTTACTGGTTGCCAGGCTGCTGAACATTACCAAAGCTGCCGAGCAGTTGAGTTTTACTCAGCCGGCCATTACCTCACAAATCTACAGTCTGGAAGATGAATTTCGTGTGCGGCTTTTTGAACGCAAAGGCAAACGGCTGGCCTTGACGGAGGCAGGCAAACAGCTCATTGACTATGCAGAGAAGCTCACCAGCCTGTATGAAGAAACACAAAATGTCATGAGTTCTTTTATTCACCGGGATGATACCATCAAATTAGGAGTATCCACCCAACTGATCAATCATTTTTTACCCGCTATTATCATCGAGCTCCAGCAGCAAATGCCGCACGTCAACATTAGTGTGGAAGTCTGTATGAATACCCAGGAGGTGCTTCAGGGAATCAACAACCATCGCTTTGATTTTGGCCTTATCCATGGGGAGAATACATTTTTGCATATTCGCCAGGATGGAATCTGGACAGAGGATGTCTTATGGGTGGCCAGCCATGAGTTTATAAAAAAGCATGCGCCGATTACCGACGTCCGGGAAGTACCGCTGATTAATTTTACGGAAGGCAGTGTATTCCGGGCCAAACTGGACGAGCTGGTTCCAAGCAGTGAATTCCAGTCGCCCATTCAATACAGTGATTCGGAGGCTATCAAACAAGCGGTTATGGCAGGGCTGGGAATTTCTTATTTGCCACAGGCCTTAATCCAAGAGGAATTATCCCGAGGAACGCTGGTTGTCCTTGAAAACGGACCGGTCATTCAACTGCGGGTTTCCTTGGTACATCGCCGGGATAAAGCCTATACCTTACCCATGTATGCCTTGCTGCTCACCCTATCGGCGCAGCCTTGTGCCGATGAGTCCATCAAAGAGCTTCTCTAAATAAGATTTTTTTATTTCTAAATAAACAACCGTAATTTCCCTTCTGCCTCAGGATTTTGTAAGCTTAACGTAGTTCTATAAAATCTTGCGGGGTGGTTCAGTGTGTTGACAGTTGGGATATTGGGCGGAATGGGGCCGATGGCGACAGTCGATTTATTTGCTAAAATTGTTGAGAGTACACCGGCTCATTTTGACCAGGATCATCTGAAAATCATTGTCTATAATAATCCCCAGATTCCTTCCCGGATTGAGGCGATTCTCAATGGGGCGGAAAGTCCCTCGCACGAGTTGATCCGCTCGGCGCAATTCCTGGAACAGTCTGGCGCGGATATTCTGGTAATGCCCTGTAATACGGCGCATTACTGGTATCCGGACATTCAGCAATCCATCCATGTGAAGCTGATCCATATGATTGATCATACCGCCGAGTATCTGCTTTCCAAGGGAAAAGGCGGCCAGGTTATGCTGCTGGCAACGGCGGCGACGGTTCAAGCCGGGTTGTATCAAACCGCCTTTGCGGCTAGAGGCTTGTCCTTGCAGCTTCCAGGTTCGGAAGAACAACACATAGTTTCCTGCGCGATTGAACAGGCAAAAGCGGGCAAAATCCAAGAAAATCCGTACCTGAAAGGACTGGCTGACCTGATTGCTGTCTATCGGCAATCAGGGGTTGATGCCTTTATTGCCGGCTGTACCGAGATTCCGTTATTGTTTGACCAGCTTCCGGGGGATTTTTGCCGGATTGACCCTACGCGGCTTTTGGCACAGGAAGTGGTCCAGCAGGCGCTTCAGGAGAAAAGGATAACGGCAAGGCTTCAGAGTTCCTGAGCCTTGCCGTTTTGGCATTAAGACGGTTTCACACGGATGCACCTGCCTGCCGTTAACCGGTCTGCAACATCATACGGTTAACGCCAGCGGCAGCAGGCTGGATTTGCTGAAGCGCTGAAAGTGGTAATCTTCCCGCGCCGTGCCGCGAAAATATTTTCTGATGACATTGGCCGACGATAAAAGATAAACGTTTCGGATAGCGCAGTCAAAGCTTGCAGCTGCAGGGACGGGGCCGGGTGCTGCACAGTCTTTGGGATTGCCGTAGCTATAGTACACTCTGCACGCAACCGGGCGAACGGGATAGATGCAGCAGCTGTCATTCAGCAGCAGGGGACACAGGACCTGTTTGGCAATATAGCGGTATTGGCCGTCTTGATCGCCAACCTTTAGGTTTGAAGCCTCTTGCCCGATTTGCAAGTGCCATTCTCTTAAATTGGCTGTGAGGCGCTCCTGCAGCTCTGCGGAAAGCGAATCTCTGATATAGGCTTGGATGATGTCCAATTCGGCATGGGTAGTCCAGACAGGATGTGTGCAGCAAGCCGAGCATTCGGCACGGCAGCTGGGGCGGATTTTTGCTTTTTCATGCAACCGCTTGAGATACTGTTCTAAATTTTTTAAGGCAAATTGATGGATGCCCTGCTCCGAAGGTTCCGGCAGCTTAATCAGATCATCATTGATTTGTTTGAACAGCGTATATCCTTCTTTTACAGCGAGCTTTGCGGACCGCTGTAGAAGCTCAGCAGCATTCTTATCACCGAAACGATATTGATTGATAGCCATACAGCCCTCCTTGAATACGCACCACAACTTGTAATGCTGATACATCCTATTCAGGGGTGAGCAGGCTTATGATATGGAAAGCTATTGATTCCGCTCCTGATTCAGGAGCGGATTTGCATTGTCGGTCTTTTTATCGAGATATAATGTGCCGTCCGGTTTTATGCAGGCTACCAGGATGGCTGAGATATCGGTTACTCCTTGCAGTTTAAGCTGGTCTACCAACCACTGCCTGGATACTCCTAATGCCGCTAGCTCATCATTGACGATGGCACCGTCCACAATGAGCTGGCGTCCCGTAAATTTCGAAGCCAGCGGTTCCGGTTTTATGATATTCAAGTCCTGATTGGTCACAGTAGAAAACTGTGGCCTTTTTTTAATGCTTAATTCTCCGTTCGGTTCCATAATGCCCAGTTCGACTTCACTGGGGTCAAAAACATTCCGGATGCGCAATTGCATTAATAAATCATCGACATTATAGTGCAACCGGCCTAGCTGTTCCTCCAGGATTTTTCCGTCATGAAGGACGATCACAGGATGGCTGTCGATGATTTTACGGGCTGGGACACTGCTCTTGGTCAGATAATTCATGAGCATCATGCAGAGAGTCCAAACCGATAAGCTGGCAATCAAAGCATCCAGGCCAATGGTTTGATCCACGGCGACAAGCGCGGCAATGGAGCCGATGGAAATTCCGGTGACATAATCAAAAAAGGTCAGTTGGGCGATTTGTTTACGCCCCATAATCCGGGTAAGAAAAAGAAGATAGATAAAACTAATTAGGGTATGCCAGATCGCTTCATAAACATGCTCGATATTGATCATGAAAGTCCTCCCCAGGTTTGCTTACTGCTAGTTTGTACGATATGCGGCAGGCTATTCCGCGGGATAGAATCAGCCTGGGGCAGGAAGTCCAATACGAAAAATGTATAAAAAATCAGATCATTTTCCATTAGGAGAAAGGATTATGCTGTTTCAATGCTAATGTAATTCATAGGAGGTGTAAGCATGAATTTTGATAGTCAGTCTGCTCATTGGGATGACGAGAAAAGAACCAAACGGGCTAAAATCATTGCCGAACAGATTGCTGCTGCCGTTGAGCTGAAGGCACACGATCGTGCCTTGGAATTTGGGTGTGGTACGGGGCTGATTAGCTTCAATCTTTATGATAAGGTTCGGGAGATTGTTTGCGTGGATACCTCTAAGGGCATGATCGATGTCCTCAACACGAAAATCCGGCAGCATAACATTCGCAATATGGTGGCCTGTCACGCGGATATCCAGGGCGATGACCCTCTAGTCCCTCAATATGAAGTGGTTTATACTTCGATGGCCTTACATCATATTTTGGATATCGAGACAACGCTGGCGAGACTGTATCAGTTGCTTAAGCCGGAGGGCGCTTTGTGTATCGTTGATTTGGATGAGGAAGACGGGAGTTTTCACAAAGCTGATCCGGACTTCATTGGCCACAATGGCTTCAATCAACAGGAACTGAAGCAGGTTCTTGCCAAAATCGGTTTTGGTGCGCTGGCATCGCATACTTTTTATCATGACACCAAACAGGTAGCAGGTGGCGTACTGCCGTATTCGCTGTTTATTATGGTCGGCAGGAAATAGTCAAGAGTCAAGCGTAGGCAAGGCATCAGAAAATCTGAGCGTTGCCTTTTTTCATATCATGACAGGCAATGGCATGTTTTTTCCTTCAAAACGAGGTTAAGTCAAGACTGTCCGGGGAAAATTACGAACATGAAGGCCCGCGCTTTAGGAGGAAATGAGATGATTAAAGTGACGTTAAAGGATAGAATCGTCAAGGAATATGATCAGAACATCAGCATTCAGCAAGTCGCTGAGAGTCTGGGAGCGGGGCTGGCCAAGGCTGCGCTGGCGGCCGAAGTGGACGGCAGGGTAACCGATTTGCGGGAGCAGCTTGTGCAGGATTGTGAGGTGCGTATTTTAACGTTTGAGCACGAAGCCGGGCGGCGGACTTACCGGCATACGGCGGCTCATATTCTGGCTCAGGCAGTGAAAAGACTGTACCCCCAGGCTAAACTGGCCATTGGACCGGCCACCGAAACCGGCTTTTATTATGATTTTGATATGGATCAGGCTTTTTCGCAGGAAGATTTGAGGCAGATTGAACAGGTAATGGAAAAGATTATCCAGGAGGACCTGGCTTTGGAGCGGTTTACGCTGCCGAGGCAGGAGGCCATTGATTTGATGAAGGAACAGGGGGAAGCGTACAAAATCGAGCTGATTGAGGATTTGCCTGCCGATGAGGCGCTTACCTTTTACCGGCAAGGTGAATTTACCGATCTTTGCGCAGGCCCGCAGCTATTGTCCACCGGCAAGATCAAGGCTTTTAAGCTGACTCAGGTATCCGGGGCGTATTGGCGCGGCAGTGAGAAAAATAAAATGCTGCAGCGGATTTATGGAACGGCTTTTCCAAAAAAGAGTGACCTTGAGGAGTATCTGACCCGGACTGAGGAAGCGAAAAAGCGCGACCATAACAAGCTGGGCCGGGAAATGGAACTGTTTACAACCGTGGATTATGTCGGGCAAGGACTGCCCATTCTGATGCCTAAAGGAGCAAAGGTCATCCAGATTTTGCAGCGCTTTGTTGAGGACGAAGAAGAACGGCGCGGCTATCTGCTGACCAAGACTCCTTTTATGGCCAAAAGTGATTTATACAAAATTTCGGGCCACTGGAACCATTACCGGGAAGGCATGTTTGTCATGGGAGACGAAAAAACTGACAATGCTGAACTGTTTGCCCTGCGGCCCATGACCTGCCCTTTCCAATTTCAAGTCTATCTGGCCAGGCAGAGAAGCTACCGTGAATTGCCGATGCGCTTCAATGAGACTTCCACCCTCTTTCGGAATGAAGCCTCAGGTGAAATGCACGGCCTGATCCGGGTCAGACAGTTTACCATTTCGGAAGGTCATATTGCCTGTATGCCGGAGCAATTGGAGCAGGAGTTTGCCGACTGTGTCAATCTGGCCAATTTTATGCTGAAAACGGTAGGGCTTGACGATGATATTTCCTACCGGTTTTCAAAATGGGACCCCCATCATAAAGAAAAATATATTGGCAGTACCGAACAGTGGGAGGAAGTCCAGCATAAGATGCGGGAAATCCTGGACCATCTGAAAATACCCTATATTGAACAGGCTGGAGAGGCAGCCTTTTACGGCCCTAAACTGGATATTCAGATCAAGAATGTGCATGGTAAAGAAGATACGTTAATTACCGTGCAGATTGACTTTCAACTGGCTGAAAAGTTTGGCATGCAGTATGTGGACCGGGATGGTCAGAAAAAATATCCTTATGTCATTCACCGGACTTCCATCGGCTGTTATGAAAGAACGCTGGCCCTGCTGATTGAAAAATACGCCGGCGCTTTTCCAACCTGGCTGGCTCCTACCCAAGTCAGGGTTTTGCCGCTAACTGAGAAGTACCATGCCTATGCCCTGGAACTGAAAGATCGCCTGCAACTGGATCATATTCGTGTTGAAGTAGATTTGCGCAATGAAAAGATCGGCTATAAAATCCGGGAAGCGCAGGCCGATAAGATTCCCTATATGCTGGTGGTGGGCGAACGGGAAAGTGAAGCCGGCACGGTGGCTGTCCGGTCGCGCAAAGCAGGGGATATGGGCACCATGCCTGTGGATGATCTGATTGCCATGCTAAAACAGGAAATTGCCTTACGGCAAAAGTAACGCTGCTGGTTCGCGTGTGAACCACTACTCATTGCAATTCCAAAAAGAAGGGAGTCTGGACAATCCTTGATGACAGAAAAAACCTACACAAAGACAGGCTGGAACTTTGACAATAGCTACGCTCGTTTACCTGGATTATTTTATACCCACCTTTCCCCTACTCCTGTCCAATCCCCAAAGCTGGTTATTTTCAACTCTATGCTGGCAGCATCCCTGGGCTTAAACGTCCAGGAGCTGCAAAGCCAAGCCGGGGCTGAGGTATTTGCCGGCAATCAAATTCCGGAAGGTGCTTTGCCGCTTGCACAAGCGTATGCCGGCCATCAATTCGGGCATTTTACCATGCTGGGAGACGGACGGGCGCTGCTGCTGGGCGAACAGGTGAATCCACAAGGCAAGCGGTTTGATATTCAGCTCAAAGGTTCCGGGCCAACCCCTTATTCCCGCCAGGGGGATGGACGGGCAGCCCTTGGACCCATGCTGCGGGAATATATCATCAGCGAAGCGATGGCGGCATTAGGTATTCCTACGACCCGCAGCCTGGCGGTGGTGACGACGGGTAAACCGGTATTTCGCGAAACCGTTCAGCCTGGTGCTGTCTTAACACGGGTGGCGGACAGTCATTTACGGGTCGGCACTTTCCAGTATGCGGCTCAATGGGGGACGACTGAGGAATTGCGGGCTTTAGCAGACTATGCTTTGCAGCGCCATTTTCCGGACGTCCGGTTGGACCGGAACCGCTATCTGGCATTGCTGCAGGCTGTGATCAAGCATCAGGCCGCACTGATTGCCAGGTGGCAATTGGTCGGTTTTATTCACGGGGTGATGAACACCGACAATATGACGATCAGCGGGGAGACCATTGATTATGGCCCTTGTGCGTTCATGGATACTTACGACCCGGCCACGGTATTTAGCTCCATTGATCGAAAAGGCCGTTATGCTTATGGCAATCAGCCTTATATCGCCGGATGGAATCTGACGCGTTTTGCAGAGACACTGTTACCACTGCTGCATGACAATGAGGAGCAAGCGGTACAGTTGGCCCAGGACGAGCTGGCCCACTTTGGTGACTGGTATCAAGAGCAATGGCTGATGGGAATGAGAGCCAAACTTGGAATCGCTAATCAGGAAGAACAGGATAAAGCGCTGATTCAGGACCTTCTGGGCATGATGATGAAATATGGTGCGGACTATACCAACACGTTTTTGGCTTTGACCTTCGAACAACAGACCGATACTGTCTTATTTGGCCATCCGGAATTTGCAGAATGGTATGAGGCTTGGCAGGCAAGGTTAAAACGCCAGCCACAAACCCAAGCCGGAGCGCAGCAATTGATGAAAGACAGCAACCCGGCTATCATTCCCCGGAATCATCAGGTGGAAGCGGCCTTGGAAAGCGCGGTGCAAAAAGAGGACTACTGTGTCCTGGAACGGCTGCTGGCCGTTCTGGCCAAGCCTTATGCGCATTCTCCTGAGCAGCAAGCCTACGCTGCACCCTCTGAACCATCCGAGCAACCATACCGGACCTTTTGCGGTACCTGATCATTGATATGAGGGGGCAGGGGAAAACCGCAACTGGGTGGACTCGCTCATTCAACATAAAAAAGGCATCGCATTGCGATGCCTTTTTTATGTTTTGCTTTGATTGGTGAGGCTTCATACAGGGAAAGCCAATGAACGAAATGCTCTGGGCTCGAATAAAATAATAATGAAGACTTTATGTTTTGCATAATGGCTCAGTTAAGATTATGGATAAAGTGGTGAAGATCCATGAGTTACAAAGAGTTTCAAAGCTTTTTGCGAAGCTTGGTGGTAGGGGTGGATAGGACGGTAGAATTGCAGAACGGGGAATACGTACCCGCCATTAATTTTGACAATGCAGCGACTACCCCGCCCTTTCATTCGGTCATCCAGCAGATTGTGGACTATGCGCCATGGTACTCATCCATTCATCGTGGTAAAGGCTATAAATCAGTGCTCATGACTGAGCTTTATGAAGAAGCGCGCGAGATCGTCAAGCAGTTTGTTCAGGCAGACTCTCGCGATGTGGTCATCTTTACCAAGAGCAGCACGGAATCCATCAATGTTCTGGCTTATGCGCTGGCGTGTGAGGATAGGCAGCAGGTTGTTTTATCAACCGAAATGGAGCATCTGGCCAATGATCTGCCTTGGCGGGATAATTTTACATTAGACTACATCCGGGTGGATACCTATGGACGGCTGTTATTGGATGATTTACACTCCAAATTGCGGACTTATCAGGGAAAGGTCAGATTGGTTTCCGTTACCGGGGCTTCCAATGTGACCGGCCATCTGAATCCCATCGATGAGATTGCCCGTTTGGCTCATCAATATGGGGCAGAAATTTTGGTGGATGGGGCCCAACTGGTTCCGCATTGCGCGGTTGACATGAAACCGTCCAATTCTCCGGAGCACATTGATTACTTGGTATTTTCCGGCCATAAGATGTATGCACCGTTTGGAACCGGTGTGCTGATCGGCCCGGCTAAGACGTTTCAATCCGCCGATCCGGTTTATAAAGGGGGCGGGGCGGTGGGGCTGGTCTCCCATGAAATGATTAACTGGGATGATCTGCCTGCAAAATACGAAGCCGGAACCCCCAATGTCATGGGGGCATTGGCTTTGGTGGCTGCGATTAAAACGTTAATGGATGCCGGGTTAGAACGCATCAGCCAGCATGAGCATTGCCTCATTCACTATGCAATTCAGGGGCTAAAGAAGATACCCGATATCACGCTGTATGGTTATTGTGATGATGACGACCCTCGGGTCAGTTTGTTATCGTTCAATCTGGAAGGGATTTATCATGATCAGCTTGCGGAAATCTTGTCTTTAGAAGCAGGGATCGCTGTTCGAAACGGGTTGTTTTGCGCCCATCCCTATGTAATGAAGCTGATGGGCTGCAGTGCTAAAAAAGTTGCCTATTATCAAACCCATGAGGATGCGCAAATCCCAGGCTTGGTTAGAATCAGTTTCGGTTTATACAACAATTTTTGCGAAATTGATACCCTGCTCAAAATACTTACTCATATTTCCCGCAATAAACGGTCCTATAAAAACAAGGCGAAACAGTTCCGGCAAGGTGACCGGTGTATGGCAAAGCGGTTTCTGTATTGCTGACCTGGCTGTTAGCTAGCCTAAAAACAGTAAAGGTTTCAGAATTTCTGAGCCTTGCTGTTTTTTTATGGCCGTGATTTGAGAAAAGACAAACTATTGATTAAAGGACGTAATAACAGACTCTGTAAGCAGCCTGCTGGCAGAGTCTCATTTGCTTTTAAAAACTTTCGTGGACCGTCGTGTTTTAAACATGATTTGTGGTAGAATTGGTGTATCTATGTAAAGGGATGCAACAGGCAGGAGGGAATTGTAATTCAACGTGGTATGGTAAAAAGAAAAAAGATATTAAATTTTGAAGTTACAGGTCGGGTAGGGATGCCGGCAGCGGCAGGGGAACTGTCATGAGGTCAAGCAAACTTGCATTGGCCACATTATTGACAACCATGTTAATGCTTACGCTGTTCATTCGCAGTTTTGTCACCGATGAGTTAACAGTTATTGAAAATAGTGTGCAAGTTTTTCAGGAAGAAAACGTAAAGCAGCTTAGCCGCGTTGTGGAAACGCAGGAGAAAGTCAATAAAGTGCCGTGGCTAATCGCCAGATTTATTGCTTCTGATCAGGCCGAAAAGCGAAATTATCTTCAGGCGCAGATTATGCGGCAAATTGCGTTGGTGGATCAAGAATATATGGGTCATTCCGATTACCCGGAGGATGAGCGCGCCTTGCATGAATATGTCCGCCGCAATTGGGCGGGCTATAAAGAAACCGTGCTCGAAATCATCCACTCATCGCCCAATACGGGTAAAACGCAAGATCAAATGGAGGATAGCCTGCTTTATTTAGAACGTGTCAATGACGGAATGAAAATGATTGTGGCCTATCATGAACGGGATGTGGCTCAAAAGACGGCAGAGACACTGAATAGGACGATGCAAGCCAGGCAAAATGTGCTTGTTCTTGTTGTGCTTGCTTCAGTCACTTTCATTTTGGTTGGGATGGCGGTTTTTCGCAAAATTATTACGGCTGAAAAAAAATTAAGTATTCAAGCCTACTATGATACGCTGACTGGCTTGCCAAACAGACTTTTCTTTCAAAAGTCTGTCCGCGACGAATTGAGTTTAGCGGCTGCTGCGACCAGCGGTGCGGTTGTTTTTCTGGATATGGATAATTTTAAATTAGTCAATGATCAATATGGACATGAAGCGGGTGATCAATTCCTGATTGTGATTGCCCAGCGCATCCGCTCCTTGTTTAACGAACAGGTTTTTGGCGCTCGCTTTGGCGGTGACGAATTTGTTCTCTATATTCGAAATGCCGGTGAACAAGAGGCAGATCTTGTGCTTCAACAATTGCGGATGCGTATTGCCGAGCCTGTACAGCTTGAAGGGAAGATGATTTTCCCGACGACGAGTATCGGAGTGGCTTTTTATCCGCAGCATGGCACTAATGTGGTAGAATTATTAAAACACGCCGATACAGCGATGTATCAGGCGAAAGAAAAAGGCAATGGTTATGTTGTCTATGATGAAAGCGCAACCAAATAGGAGGTCAATCTATGGAAAAGGTAAATCTTACTGAAAAACTCAGCTTTTTTACAGAACATTGGAGTCCTAAAATTGTTGGGGAATTAAATGATTCTTATATCAAGTTGGCCAAATTACAGGGAGATTTTGTTTGGCATCATCATGATGCTGAGGATGAGCTGTTTTTTGTCATCAAAGGGAAACTTTTGATCAAATTCAGAGATAAAGAAGTTTGGCTGAATGAGGGAGAGTTTCTGGTAATCCCACAAGGCATTGAGCATCTTCCTGTGGCAGAACAAGAGGTGCATGTCATGTTGATCGAACCGAAGACAACGTTAAACACAGGCAATGTCGTGAATGAAAGAACGGTTGAAAACCTAGGCAGACTGTAGCCGGATCCTTACCCGGAAAACCCGGGCCATAGCGGCGTCCTCTTGACAGGAACCAGCCGCAAGTCTTTCTCCGGTATGTCCAAGAAAAGCCAATCATTCCTCGTTATGAGGAGATTGGCTTTTAATTTTTTTTCTGGGCCTTTCAACTTTGTCTTTCTCTGCATTGGAATTAAAATTCATCCTGGAAACACGGGCATTTTACATAAACATTCATATGATATTATGATGGCTCACCTAAAAAAAAGAAGCAAAATGGAATAGGAGGATTACTGTGGATACTATAGGTCTGCAATTAGAACGCCTGCTGGGAGGGTCCGTTACTGCAAATGGAACTGTCATCTTTGACAATGTTCTCAGCAGTTTTGGACTGGTAAGTTATAATCCGCTGACAGGAGTAATTACAATAAATAAACCAGGCCGGTATATGGTTAACTGGTGGGTGGCAACACAGTCCTCTTTGGGTAATCCCGGCATATCGTTTTCTATTGTAAGTTCGCAAGGGGATCAAGTCGCCGGAGATACACCAATACGAACCGGCGAAGTCGTTGGCTTTGCATTAATTCAAGTGGATGCAGCGCCAGTCACATTAAGTCTGATCAATACAAGTGGCAACAATGTGACTTATTCCCCAATGGTATTAAGCAAAGCGGCCCTGGTTATCGCAGAAGTTCCTGAGGAAACGGGCGTAACCGGCACCACGGGAGCTACGGGCGATACAGGAGCAACTGGTGTAACGGGGGCTACCGGCGATACAGGAGCGACTGGTGCCACGGGGGCCACGGGCGATACAGGAGCAACTGGTGCCACGGGAGCTACCGGCGATACAGGAGCGACTGGTG
>CAMJML010000027.1 GCA_946407015.1 uncultured Selenomonadales bacterium
CGAGGTCCCGGATGGACCGTGTCGGAAGCGTACGACTCGACGGCCTGGGAGGATAAGTAAATTCCGGTTAAAAAGCACTCATCTTTATGATGAGTGCTTTTGTTTTGCTTGTCTGCCTAATATACGTCCTGAAAGTACATGATAAACGTAACCGTTAACCAGGAACTAATCGATGGTATGAAGCATATAATGCCGTAACACAAGTGGTGAAGATGATTTTAAATTAAAAAATAAATTTAAATATAAAGGGTTTATTGTCAAGAAAACGAAGGTATAAGTCCGAAAAATGCAATTTAATATCTAGACAAAAGACATTTTTGTGTTATAATAAATATATGTTTGATAATTTGAGTCAATGACGACTCCTATCACTGAATAAGTGGGGGAGTCTGTTTTTTTATCAATTTTACATGGAAATATTTCACAGGAATTGACATGTAAGGATTGAGGGAACTTATATCTAGCAATATTCTTCCTTTAATTTCAATAAATTTACAAAAAATTATGAAACGCATGGTAATTCATATTGCCATTATTAGAATTATGCTTCTTAGTGTTATTGTGATGCAGGTTTTGATCTTGGCTTTATTTTTATAACTTAATTATTCAAGGTTAAATGCAAGATGAAAAATTGAAAGGGGTTTTTTTGATGGGCATTTATGGATCAAATGTATTTAATGACGCTGTTATGAAGGAGCGTCTTCCTAAAGCTACATATAAAGCTTTACGGAAGACAATTGAAGAGGGACTTTCTCTAGATCCGGCAGTTGCTGACGTAGTTGCAAGTGTGATGAAAGACTGGGCAATCGAGAAAGGAGCAACACATTTTACTCATTGGTTCCAACCGATGACAGGCATAACTGCTGAAAAACATGATGCCTTTATATCGCCGACTGGTGATGGTAAAGCCATTATGGAGTTCTCCGGAAAAGAATTAATCAAAGGTGAACCCGATGCTTCTTCATTCCCATCCGGTGGCCTTCGCGCTACTTTTGAAGCTAGAGGCTATACGGCATGGGATTGTACATCGCCTGCCTTTGTTAAAGATGATTCATTGTGCATACCAACAGCTTTTTGTTCTTATACCGGTGAAGCATTGGATAAGAAAACTCCATTACTACGTTCAATGGAAGCAATTTCAAAACAAGCACTTAGAGTATTAAGGGCTCTTGGTAATACATCAACTAAGAAAGTTATTACAACTGTTGGACCAGAGCAAGAATACTTTATTGTGGATAAAAAGCTGTATGATCAAAGAAAAGACTTAATCTATACAGGCAGAACTCTTTTTGGAGCTAAGCCGCCAAAGGGCCAAGAATTAGAAGATCATTACTTCGGTTCGATTAAAGAAAGAATTTCCGCTTACATGAAGGAAATTGACGAAGAACTTTGGAAGCTTGGCGTTTCTGCAAAAACTAAACATAATGAAGTTGCACCTGCCCAGCATGAATTAGCACCGATCTTTACCACTACCAATATTGCAACCGACCATAACCAGCTTACCATGGAAGTTATGAAGAAAGTTGCTTTAAGACATGACCTTGTATGTTTATTGCACGAAAAGCCATTCGCTGGAATTAATGGTTCTGGTAAACATAACAACTGGTCCATGGGAACCGATGATGGAATGAATCTTTTAGATCCAGGCCATACTCCACATGATAACCAACAATTTTTGTTATTCCTGTGCGCTGTTATCAAAGCAGTAGACGAATATGCAGACTTCTTAAGAGTATCAGCTGCAAATCCAGGTAATGATCACAGACTTGGTGCTAACGAAGCTCCTCCTGCTATCATTTCGATATTCTTAGGAGAACAATTACAAGATATTTTAGAACAAATTGAAAAAGGTGGAGCCACAAGTTCTAAAACTGGCGGCCTGATGGATATTGGTGTAATCACTCTGCCTGCTCTGCCAAAAGATGCAACAGATCGTAACAGAACATCTCCATTTGCATTTACTGGTAATAAGTTTGAATTTAGAATGTGCCCTTCCTCTGGCTCAATTGCTGAGCCAAACTATGTGCTAAACACTATTGTAGCTGAAATATTGGATGAAGTTGCTGACCGCTTAGAAAAAGCGCAGGACGTAGAGGCTGAGGTTAGCGCCATTCTGACTGAATATGTAGCTAAGCATAAAAAGGTAGTCTTTAATGGAAACGGATACTCTGATGAGTGGGTTGTTGAAGCTGAAAAGAGAGGTCTTCCAAACATCAAGACTACCGTTGAAGCTATCAAAGCGTTGATAGCTGAGAAGAACTTAGCTGTGATGGAAAAACACGCTGTATTAAGCAGAGTGGAAATGGAATCTCGTTATGAGATTTCCCTTGAGAACTATATCAAAACCATTAATATTGAAGCCTTGACTATGCTTGAAATGGCTAAGAGAGAAATCCTTCCTGCTGTTATCAAATTCGCAACTGGTCTTGCTACTTCGATTAATGCAATTAAAGCTACTGGTGTGGCTGCTGATTTAACAGCTCAAACTGAATTGTTAACTGAAGTATCTGCATTGACTGCATCACTTAAGAAAAATATTACTGTTCTTGAAGAAGCTGTAGAAAAAGCTGCTAATGCGCATGGTGATACTTATGAGCAAGCTGCGTTATTCAGATTCGATGTGTTTGAAAAAATGGGAGTTTTAAGAGAAGTGGCTGACACACTTGAAACTTTGGTTGAAAAAGATGTATGGCCAATGCCAACTTATGGTGATCTGTTATTTAATGTTTAATATTTAAAATAAAAGTCTGGCTTAATCAGCCAGACTTTTTTCATTTTGGTAATTATGCCACTACCAACGCTGAATAAATATATGGATATCTCTCATAAAAATCTCTTTCAATAATATATTTAGAAAAACTGGCTATTCCATCAAACAATCAAGGAACGTCCTTTCATGAAAAACAAAGAACAGAACAAGGTGGTGGGCGAATTGGACCCCAAACTAACCCTGTATAACAATGAATTTTGCATGGAATGTCGGGTGGTTAGAGAAAAGCTTGCCGAATTGCAGCTGTCTTATTATTGCATTAATGTGAATCCAATTAAAACTAATCGTCACAATGTTTTTAAGCTTACTGGTCAATATCTGGTTCCCGTATTAGTGGATGGTGAAAAAGTATTGACAGCCAGTGATAATATCTTAGAATATTTAGTAATTCATTATGGAAAACAGGCCATTAGACCGATGAAGTATTAGCATAGCTTCCAATGCCTTAATCACC
The DNA here is from genome assembly GCA_946407015.1 of uncultured Selenomonadales bacterium. Taxonomy (GTDB): domain Bacteria; phylum Bacillota; class Negativicutes; order DSM-1736; family Dendrosporobacteraceae; genus CAMJML01. The sequence continues at coordinate 3,225 of CAMJML010000027.1, forward strand.
CGCATATGATATAAAGAGATTGTGTGGGGGTGGTTTATTTGTCCGAGAAAGTTGTAAGATCCCAATGTCAAATTCAAAAGCATATTCAAGTCATATGTCCTTTTTGTGAAAATATTATTGCTGTTCCAATGAATATGGCTGTCAATGGAGAGGTTATTCGGTGTGATATGTGTGGAAAAACCTTCGTTTTTAGGAAAGAAGATGAAGTATAAAGCCGGTATGATCTGTGTTCTAAATACCTTGAATCAAGCTATGAATAAAGGATTGCATATAAAAAGCGCCATTGGCGCTTTTTTATTTTGATGCGGGTCGATAAGAGATAAATTCTGTAAAATACTGATAATTGACTTTTTAACTGTGGCGGGTTTATTGCAGGAAAACGGCACAGCCCTGTCCAATATTATGAACAGAATATTTATTTTAACTGGGAGGAAGTATCTAATGGAAGTAAAGCGTGATTTATTAGATAAAGGAGCTATTTTGCAGCGGGATAAAGAATCATACGCCATTGCTCCCCATATACCGGGTGGTATTATTTTTGATACCAATGTATTGCGCAGAATTGCCGATGTGGCCGATAAATATGGGGCTAAAGCATTAAAACTTACTTCTGCCCAGCGTATTGCCATTGTAGGGATTCAGGAAGATCAACTTGATTCTATTTGGCAGGAATTAGACATGAACAAAGGAAGTGCGGTCGGACTCTGTGTAAGAAGTGTTAGGATATGTCCTGCTACGGCATTCTGTAAAAGAGCTCAACAGGACTCGGTTACATTGGGGCTTGAACTTGATAAAATATACCACGGTATGGCATTGCCATCTAAATTTAAAATGGCTGTATGCGGCTGTCCAAACTCCTGTACTGAGCCCGCAGTCAAAGATTTAGGAATCATGGGAGCGCCTAAAGGCTACACAATCATGATTGGCGGGAATGCAGGGGTGAAACCTCGTTTGGGAAACATTTTATTGCAGAATGTCTCACAGCAGGAAGTATTACCTATTGTTGAAAAGATTGTTCATTATTATAAAGAAAATGCCCGTAACTATGAGCGTCTTGGTATGATGATTGATCGAATTGGATTCGAACAAGTAAAAGAAGCTATTTTAAAATAGAAGAATCGCTTGGATTTCCAAGCGATTCTTCTATTTTATATAAGATACCACTGCATATAGCGTACAGTTAAAACTTTTGCATATATCTGGAATTCTGAATTTGTTTCGTTTATACTGAAAATATAGAGAAGTACTAGACAATAAGAAGGAGATAGAGAAAGGGGTTGCGTACTATGGAAAACTGGATCATCAATGAAATTGAGCAAATTGCTCAATTTGGACAAGATAAACGAGGAATAACGCGACTGGCTTTTAGTAAAGAGGATTATGCGGCTCGCGAATATGTGGTCAAGCTGATGCAAGAAAGTGGCCTAACCGTGCGTATTGATGAAATAGGCAATATTATTGGCAGGATTAATGGAACAGACGCGGCAGCACCAGCAGTTGTCACGGGATCGCACCTTGATACTGTACCGGAAGGTGGTAAATTTGACGGGATTGTAGGTGTTGTTGGGGGAATTGCCGCTCTTAAGACGCTAAAAGAACGAGGGCCGCTTACCCATCCGCTTGAACTAATCGTTTTCGCTGCTGAGGAGTCCAGTCGCTTCGGTGTTGCAACAATAGGGAGCCGGGTCATGGCTGGTTTGACGAATGTACATGCACTGAATAAGTTGAAAGATCAGGACGGAATTTCTCTTGCAAAGCTGTTGCAAGAGAAAGGGCTTGACATTCAACATGTAACTCGTGCTGTCCGCATGAAGCAGGAAATTAAAGCTTTTATTGAATTACATATTGAACAGGGAACCGCTCTGGAAAGAGAGGGAAAACCCATCGGGATTATTGAGGCGATTGCTGCGCCAGCAAGGTGTAAAATCATTGTTGAAGGAGTTGCTTCACACTCTGGAACAACGCCGATGGAAGACCGTCAGGATGCTCTTGTCAGTGCCGCTATGATTATTTTGGCGGTAAATGAGATAGCTTTAGAACAAGCTGAGAGAGGAATCGTGGGGACGGTTGGTGCCATGAAAGTTTATCCTGGCGCTATGAATGTCATTCCTGGATTAGTCGAAATGTGGGTCGATATCCGAGGCGTAGACCACCAAAGCATTATAGAATGTGTTCAGGAAATCAAAGATGCAGTCAGCGAAATTACCAAACGTCAAAATACCGGCGTATCGATTGAAATGTTGTCTTCTGAGCGGCCAGCTAGGATGGATGATGAAATGGTTCAATTATTGAGTACCGTCTGCCGCCAACAAGGGATTCCGTATTATAAAATGAATAGTGGAGCCGGACATGATGCGATGAATATATCCAGGATTACCAAAGCAGGTATGATCGTAATTCCTTGCCGTGCAGGAATTAGTCATAATCCTGATGAGTATGCTACACCTGAAGACATTATCACCGGGGTCAAAGTCCTTACGGAGGCTTTATATCAACTGGCTAAATAATATCAAAGTATAAAGTTACAAAAATTACCGCAACTATTTATGTAAACTTTATGATACAATGTGGTATGAGCTTTGTGGAAGGAGCGAATAAAATGAACAAATTTGCAGCGATCACTATGACTGCTGTGGTTATCAATCTGTTTTCGCCACTCGCGCCTCAAGCACATGCCGCAATTCTTGAGGATAAAGTTGTTGAATCAATTGCGCAAAATATTAATGGGCTTCCGATTCAAGAGCTCGCACAAATTAAAACTGATTTAGAACAAGCCAATCGAACTGTCATTATGCAGTCTTTAGCAAAAGCAGCTCTTACAAAAATCCCCAGTGATAACATGTCCGGTATTACCAACATTGCAGCAACTAACGATCTAGGACAAGTTGTTCAAGCTGTAATCAGTAAACGAGTGGATGACGGCCTTACAAACACGCTTTCTTCTTACCAAAATGAATTGACTGCTCTTTCTATGCTATTCAAAGGAGATGTACTGTCACCACAAACCAGTCGTGACAACAACACTTTGACAGGAGCACCGCAAAATTATAGCCGGGTTTTAGATATGACTGCTACTGCCTATGGCCCAGGTGTACAAGATAATGGAAAGTGGAATAATCTCACTTATATGGGAGGCACTGTACGCAAAGGTGTTGCAGCTGTTGATCCTACTGTTATTCCGATGGGAAGCCGACTATGGATTGAAGGTTATGGCGAGGCTATAGCCGAAGATCAAGGTAGTGCGATAAAAGGTAATCGTATTGATCTGGCGTTTAATAGCCGTCAAGAGGCTTTGGATTATGGCATCAAGCCAGCTAAAGTTTATGTGTTAAACTAAAAGAAGAGTGAGGTTGTGTAGTGAAGTCAAAAGACTAGCTACACAACCTTCTTTTTGTTTTAGTTTATCTTGTTTTCCGTAACAAGGAGATAGTGCTGTATTTGTAGAATAGAGGGTAAACGTAGGAGGTCGATATGTTGTTTAAAAAATTATTTGTTGCAGTTTTAGCATTCTTTTTGCTTTCAGGAGTTGTTACAGCAGCGCCGAACGACAATAAAACTCAAAGTGTCCAATATGAAAAAGGCGTTGTTTTAGCAGTCAGTCCTTTAGATGCGGCCATGCAGAAGCAGTATTTTATGGGACAAGGGGATTTGGTTACTATAAAACTAACCTCAGGGCCGGAAAAAGACAAAGTTGTTGAGTCGTTTAACTATACAACCGGAAAATCTCCATTTGAAATAAAGGTCAATCCTGGTGACCGGATTATCGTTGCCGTTAGCAATGATCTGGGGAAGACTACATATCACGTAAGCGATTTTGACCGTTTTGATTATGTTTATATACTTTTAGGGATTTTTGTTGTATGTTTAGTCGTTTTTGGCAAAATGGTTGGAGTAAAATCTGTTGCTGTTATTGCGCTATCTACATTAATTATTTTTAAATTTTTTATTGGACAGGTTTTAGAGGCAAAAATAGATCTGACAATTTTGACTCTATTGGTCAGTGCTGTCATTGCAGCCCTTACGCAAATTACGATTAGCGGATGGAACCGTAAGAGCTTTGCTGCCATTATTGGCACAGTTGGCGGTGTCGCCGTTGCTGGTTTTTTATCGATCGTAGCGATAAAATGGATGCATTTGACTGGGTTGGATTCAGAAGAGGCAATGCTTTTAAAGGCATCGTTATTATCTTCGATTGATTTTCAAGGGGTGCTGTTTGCTGGCATGGTTTTAGGAGCATTAGGTGCAGTTATGGATGTTACCATTTCCATTGCTTCGGCGATCTATGAAGTGAAAGCCATTCGCCCTGCCAGTACCATTAAAGAACTATTTATTATCGGAATGAATGTCGGACGCGATATCATGGGAACTATGTCAAATACGTTGATTCTGGCTTATACCGGAAGCTCCTTGCCACTCATGCTGCTTATTGTTTCCCAACCACAAGTATCAATGGTGAAAATTCTTAATTTGAATCTCATCGTGACTGAGATTGCCAGGGCACTTACGGGAAGTATTGGCCTTATTTGCGCAATTCCACTGACTGCCTTTATTACAGCATTATTATTAAAAGATAAATAAACAGAAATACCTTTTTCCTTTTGTTCATATAGTTGTAAGAGTGTGGTGAACGGAGGGAAAAGAGTGATTCGTTTATTATCAGTTAAGTTGCGGAGAAGCCGAGTTCTATTTAGTGTTGCCCTTTTTGTACTGATGAGCTTATTTCTGGGGATGATTGGTTTTGAGTATATGGATGAACGTGAACTGGCAGCAATCGATAATCAGCCTACAACGAAACCTCCTGGAAACGTTAATATTGTCATTAATATTTCTAAACGCAATCTTGAAGTTTATAACGATGGACAATTATATAAAACCTATCGGATTGCGGTGGGAAAAAGCCAGACTCCTACACCGATCGGCGAATGGAATGTGGTCTGGAAAGACTATAACTGGGGTACTGGATTTGGGACCCGGTGGATGGGACTGAATGTTCCCTGGGGAGTATATGGGATTCATGGTACCAACAAACCATGGTCCATTGGCCAGTTTGCCAGTCACGGCTGCATTCGTATGCGTAATAAAGATGTTGAAGAGTTATTTGAATGGATACCCATTGGAACGCCTGTTAAAATTGAAGGTCGAAAAATTAAGGTACAACGAGTGCTAAAGTACCAGATGACAGGTGCAGATGTTGTTCTGGTTCAAATGAAATTGAAAGAATTGGGATACCTTAACTCCCGGGCGGATGGCATTTATGGGAATGTAACGGCCGAAGCCGTAAAGGCTTTCCAAGCTGATCAAGGCCTCGAAGCTACTGGTGTCGTTGACAAAATGCTAGTAGAGAAGTTGGGGATCTAGTTATCTGCTTGTCAATTCCTGGTTGATTGTTCTAGGCTTACAAATTTTAATTGACTTGTTAAAAATAGGATGGATGGCTTAGCTAATCCGTCTTATTTTCTTGCTGGTAAAAAACGTATAATTGACCAATGGACAAAATATAGTGTAATATATAGGAAAGCCGAATCTAACAGTACGGGGGAACCAAATATATATACAGGGGATAATCCGCAATATAGCGGAGGGGCGCATTCTCAAACTCTCTTTTTTCCCTATCCCGACAGCTAACCCCGGAGGCTTATTAGCTTATGAGATGTTGGTTTTTGCAATCAACAGGAACCTTATAGGCGCTAAAAAGAGAGGTGAACATATTGACGAAGCTATTTCGTTCAATAGTAGCTTTGATGTTTGTCATGCTACTATCCAGCGTTGTGGTATTTGCATCACCTGAGTTGCCTGTTAAATTTGGTATGCGCGGAGAAAGTGTGCAAACCATTCAAAAACTGCTGGCAGATGCCGGATACTATCATGGTTCTATTGATGGTGTTTTTGGCAATAACACATTAAATGCACTAAAAGACTTTCAACGCAGCAACGGACTCGAAGCTGACGGAATTGTCGGCCAGGAGACGTTTCGCTATTTAAATCGTGCAGAATCCGAAGGCAGCAGGTATAGCAGATCATTTACAATGAGTGCGTCTGCTTATACTGCGTATGATGATGGGAATTCACACTATACATATCGTGGCAATCTTGTTCGTAAAGGATTGGTTGCAGTCGATCCTTCGGTAATTCCACTGGGAACACGCTTATATATTCCAGGTTATGGCTACGCAATCGCTGACGATGTTGGTGGTGCAATAAAAGGCAACAAAATTGATTTGGCGTTTGACAGTCGGAGTGAAGCATTGCAATTTGGCAGACAGACGGTGACTGTCTATGTCGTTGATTAGCAGGCATAAATGCCTGTTTTTTTCTTTTTTCAACAACAATCTTGGCGGAGGTGTTTTGCATTCGTGGAAGAGTTTGGAATTGACTGCCATGGATATAAGCTGCAAGCTAGCTTGCATAAACCAGTGGGGCAAGAAAGCCAATATGCTGTGATTATGTGCCACGGTTTTCGCGGTTCTAAAGATGGCGGTGGGCGGGCGGTTGCTGTAGCCAACGCCATAAGTGGGATGGGGATTTCAGTTATAAGGTTTAACTTTACTCCATTACAAGGTTTAAGCAAGCAAATTGAAGAGATCCGGGCAGTTGTGCAATATTGCCGCAGCCATATGGGTAAGCAAATTATTCTCCTGGGGCGCAGCATGGGTGGTAGTGCAGCAATAGCGTATACAGCGGCATTCCAAAACATTGCAGGTCTTTGTTTATGGGCTACTCCTTGGAATTTAGAGGAGACTTTTCAATTAGCGCTTGGTGAAGGCTATGAACGGTTAAAAATTGGTGATTCGATTTCGCTCAACGATGAATATGGAATTGTTACATTAACTCCTGAATTTGTTCAGGAGTTCAGCACCTATCATTTATTAGATTGTATGGGAGCTATTCAGCCCATTCCGGTATTCATTTTACACGGGGATAGGGATGCGATTGTTCCTGTATGCCAAGCTGAGGCGCTTTATCAGGCTTGTGGCCACCCGAAAGAAATGAAAGTGTTTTCAGGGGGAGATCACCATTTATCTCAGCATTCCCTGGAAGCTGCCCAAGCTATTGCGTCTTGGCTTAAACAGAATTTTATCCGTTAATTTACTCGGGATTTGAATAGAAGGGCGGGTTTGGTAAATACTAAATGCGAGTTGCAAGAAGCAGCCGTTTTGGCAGGCTAGTTGAATTGAGGGGCGTGGAATATTGAATTTAAGTAATATTTCGGTTGACCTGATGGCATTAATACTCGCATTAATATCCGGAGTTCTTATGGCCGTTCAAGGCTCACTTAATGCCGCTTTGAGTAAAGTCGTAGGATTACTGGAAACTACCTTTATTGTTCATATCATTGGGACTGTGATTCTGGGAGTCCTGCTATTTGTATTCAAATTAGGTAAAGGGAATATCGCTGCATTGTCTCAGGCACCTTGGTATACTTATTTAGGAGGCGCAATCAGTGTATTTATTATCTACCTGGTTGCTGCCAGCATTCCGGAAGTCGGGGTTGCGAATGCTACAACGGCCATTATCATTGGACAAGTCCTTACCGCCGTATTGATTGATTCGTTTGGTGCTTTTGGGCTAACGCCTTTATCCTGGGGCTGGAGCCAAATTGCGGGGGTGGCATTGCTGGCAATCGGTGCTAAGTTATTATTCCGTGGACTATAGCAGCTATAAAGATTGAAAACCTTATGCTTATGCATAAGGTTTTTTAGTTTTACTTAAAGTATTGAATTTAAAATTTATATTTGTAATAATGATAGTAATATGGGATGGGAGGAATCAATTATGGCAAACTGTAATGAGCAAAACTGTACTTGCCCGAAAGTAGAGTGTGAACGGCACGGGAAATGCTGCCAGTGTGTGAATTTTCACCGTGAGAAAGATAACCTTGTTTTCTGTTTTAGAGCAATTGCCTCCAAGAGCAAATAGGGAATGGTGAAACATAGTAAAAAAACATAATTTACTACTTGCATGATCCAATATTATGTTATATAATTAATATTGTTGTTAAGGGGTTATAGCTCAGTTGGTTAGAGCGCTTCGTTGACATCGAAGAGGTCTGCAGTTCGAGTCTGCCTAACCCCACCAATAAATACAAGCTTCCGAGGCATCGGGAGCTTTTTTGTTTTAAAAATTATTTCTTGCAGTGACTCTAGATATTCTAAGATAAATTTGCTACATATAAGACTGAAGCCCTCTGAGAACTAGCGTCAAGATACTTATCTATCAGAAGATGATAAATGAAGAAATAAGCATTGCCAAGAATATGACAAGATAAATAACAGTTGCCAAAATCATTTTCCAGAGAGTCTTAGAACGAAAACCAGGCAGTTGCCGCCAATTGGGCAAGGGGTGTTCCGCTTCAACAGTTATTCTAAATCCACAGCTAGGGCAAATTGAAAAATCGAATTTTGTGTTCATCCCACAACGTGGACAGATCATAAGATCACCTGCAAATGAATATTTTTGTCTCTCGGCAATTGTGAGAGACTTTGATTTTATTCTTAATTAAAGATTTATGTTTTTTCGATCATTTGATAAGTATTAAATTAGCTCGCAACAGAAGGAGTTTGTTGGGGTTATGGCCAATTATTATTAAGAAACAATTAGCTGCTGGCAATGAACAAAAGGGGGATTATAAAAGATGAAGGAGCTCTATATTTTCTTTAGTCAAATTTTAACCTCATATCGCAATCTTGGACTCTTAATTTTCCGTTTGGGAATAGGCGGCATGTTTATGTGGCATGGATTTCCAAAGATTGCGGGTGGGATGGATAAGTGGCTTGAGCTAGGTAAAGCCATGGGCGTATTCGGAATTCATTTTGCTCCGGCTTTTTGGGGATTTATGAGTGGTTTTAGTGAATTTATTGGAGGGATATTCATTGCTATCGGGTTGTTTTATCGGTTAGCGTGCCTATTGCTTGTGCTCAATCTTAGTACTGCTTTTGCCAGCCAGATGGTTGGTGGGAAAGGGCTGCTCAAAGCATCCCAGTCCTTGGAAGATAGCTTTGCATTTTTAGGCGCCCTGTTTATCGGTCCCGGTAAATATAGTATTGACGAATATCTGAGATTGAATGAGCCTGAGCAGGGAAAATATTGGAATGTTTAATAGAATATTCGGCTTGCTAACGGGATTTCTTTATTAGCAGCCGTAACGGTTGTTTTATATGGGTCAATAGAAGAAGAGCAGTTCCTTGCTTGAGGAACTGCTCTTCTTGTACATTTTGGAAGTTGCTAAAAGTGTATATTTACTTGACAAGCATAACAGGAACGGTTGCATGCCCTGAAACATAGTTACTGACGCTGCCCATCAGCAGCCCCTTTACTGGACCTAAGCCGCGGCTCCCCATAATGATAAGGTCAGCCTGATATTTTTCAGCAAACTCAATAATGATGTGCCCTGGGGAACCAAACTCTAAAGAACTGGTTGATTTGATTATTTCGGGAATCTTTAAGGTAGCTTCAGCAATAATCTTTTTACCAGCAGCCTCAAGTGCATCTTGCAATTCCTTAAACAGTGTATAATAGCCCTGGTCATAAGGAGAAAGAGCCGGCACTGCTGCTAAATTTACAACATGTACGAGGGTAATTGTTGTTGGACAAAGTTCGGCAAGATAAATGGCATGTTCTAAAGCAAGCTGGGAACTTTCTGAACCGTCTATGGGAACGAGAATAGTTTTATATGGTTTCACGCTCATACAAACATCTCCTTGATGTGAATTTTTTATTACTTCTTTCTTGTTTCTATAATGAGTGTGCTAATCCTTTTTATCAGTTAAATTTTGCTTTCCGGATCGATTAAAGTAATGCGGTGTATCTTTTAGGTTTGTTTTTAAGATTGCTGCGTATTAGCGAGACAAAGAGGGGAATTTTTTTTGTTCAGCAATCACGATATGCATCAGGTCACTTGCAGGCAAGGTTTGATTTACAGACTCCGGATCAGCCTCAGGCCTCAATCCCCCCGCTTTATTGACTGCATCGGAAATCCGGCTGCCTGACGGAAGATTATAAACACCCGGATGGACAACTGCACCACTAATATAGATCACAATATCGGTAGATTGTGATGCACTTGGTGCGGGGCGTACTTTTTCATCATAATAATGACTTAGTTGGCTTGAAAGATATAAGGCTAATATCGCTGATAATATTGTAAATAACCATCGAAAGAATTTATTTCTCATGATGCACGTCCTTGTTTTTGTTGATTATATACTACTACGAGTGCTTATGTATTCCTGCTTCTTCCTATATTTTATTTATTCGTAAGATATGGCAAGGAAAGGGGTAGACAATCCAAGTGCGATCGCAAAGGAAAATAGGAAAATATTAGCTATAGTTCTTTTCGCGTGTTATATCGAATTGTGCGGTAGTCCTTAATATAATGAAGTAAACTCATTATTCAGTTTCTATAGCATATAAGCCCCATAAAGTATAACGCTATTAGATACGGAAAGGAGCTATGACATGAAACTAAGGGCAACGGCAGCAACTGCTAAGGTAACTTATCAAATTAAAATAACACTCAAACATATCGAACCGATGATTTGGCGGAGGCTGTTAGTCCCGGCGGAATTAAATTTGGAGAAGTTCCATTGGATTTTGCAGATGGCGATGGGATGGCAGAATATACAGTTATTCAAGTTTAGAGTAAATAATCGTCATTATACTTTACCTGACTTTGGATGTCTGGATGAGGCTATAAACGCCAGAAATCTTACGATTCGCAATATTATGCCCGTTGAAAAACAGAGAATTAGTTATGTATATGGAGAGAACGATGGCTGGGAACACGAGATTCTATTAGAAAAAATTATGACTGATACAACCAAATACAGGCGTATTGTTTGTCTGGAAGGGGAGCGAGCCTGTCCTCCTGAAGATTGTGGCGGTATCCTCGAATATCAGGAGATTCTTGCCGCACTCGATGCATTGATGGGAGAAGAGAATAAGGAGTTTATTTTGTTAGTCAATGGTCATGCGCAAACGGAGTTTGACCTAAATAAAATCAATAGAAAACTAAAAAAAATAAAGCTATGACTAGAAAATAGAAGTATTTGAAACTAATTCGATTAAATTGAAGTTATTTCAATAACTTCATAATTTAATAATTAAACTAAGCGGTAAAAAGCCTGTAAGATATGCTAAAATAGAAATTACAAAAACTCCTTTACTTTTATGTAGGTCGATTTGGCCGCCCCTGTGGGGCATTTTTTTTTATATAAAATTAAAAAATTGCGCTTTTTAAGAGAGTGAGTAACACGAATACGCTTGCTTCCGAGTAGAATATAATGATTGACTAGTTAATATGTAAAGTTCAAAGGAGGCCTTCACAATTAGTGAGCAAGCAACAAAGCAAGAACTGGATATCCATTGTTTTGTTTCCGTTTTGAATAACCTGTTATTGTTTTTAGAGCTTGAAGGTGAAAGTACCGTTGATATAAAGCTGTTAAAAGCTTTACTTACGCACTATAATTTATCAGCCTAAAACGAGGTGTGTCATAAGATTATCATATTTTTATGTTATAGTTGCTATATTAATCGATCGGCATAGCATCGGTTCATTTAGCTCTTTATAATTTTCATTATAAAAATAACCCGATGCATAGCCGATCGTTGATATAGAACTTGTTGTTGGACTGTATAAACCCAAGAAATGGGTATTTAAAAAAATAAACGACGGCAGTCACCGTCGTTTTGAGGTTTGAGTATGATTAATGAGTAGAAATGACTGACGAGATAGTCTGCTGATGGAGCAGGCTTTTTTATTTGTCAGTCATTCATCTATTTTTCATCTCACCTCATCATAGTATCTCCTGGTTTTTGTGTTTTCATCATCAGCTAATTTAGTTTTCGGCGATTGCGAACGATTTCGAGTTTAGTTTTATAATAATAAACGACACCAGTTAATGCAACAACTGCAGCTGAAAACAAAGCAACACAACACATATGATCATGCATACTGAAACCCTCCACGACATAATATGTTAACTAATACAATATATTCTAACGTGAGTGAATTTGACCTTAGAAGGTCTCTGGGAAATAATACAAGAATTTTTTGTAGGTTTTATTTGATCGGCTTAGATTTAACAATGGACACAGATCGATCTTTACATTGACGATAATGGCAGAAATTTGTTATAATGACAACAATTTGATAATAATATGGTAAGGTGCCTCCAATGCGGAGGATAATAGGGAAGTCTAGGTATTAATGATTAGATTTTAGTTGTTTGAAGATGCGGCTAAATAAAGAGGCATTAATCCTATTGCGCGGTCCCGCCACTGTACCGGTTAGATACGTTGGTGTGCCACTCGACAGGGGAAGGTGCAAATGAACAATGAGCCGGGAGCCAGGAGACCTGCCTTGCCGTCATTACAGGCCTTCGAGGAGAGGTGGGGTAGTACACAAAGGGCAATTGCTTGACTTTTTTTGTATTATTACAAGAAAAGTCTTTTTAATTTGAGAAAAAAGAAAGTTTTAAACGCTGGAGGATGCAATGAGCTTATTACAAACTACTTTATCAAGGATCACTCCGTTACATTCGGCTATTATGTCAAAAGTGCAAAACAATCTTGACAGTTTAACGAAACCAGTAAGCAGCCTTGGCAGGCTGGAAAAAATGGTATTGCAATATACAGGCATTACTGGTCAGGCTAAGCCCCATATCCCACAAAGCTGCATGGTGATTACGTCGGCAGATCATGGTGTAGCCAAGCATGCTATTAGTGCCTACCCGATAGAAACAACCATTCACATGACAGCCAACTATTTAGTATCCAAAGGAGCAAGTGCTAATGCATTTGCTAATTTTTGCGGCTCGGATATGGTTGTGGTCGATATGGGAGTCGCCGGAGATTTATCGGCAGTACCAGGGTTATGGCATCGCAAGATTGCCTATGGAACTCAGGATTTTACTGAAGGACCGGCGATGACTCGCGAACAAGCCCTTCGAGCTATTGAGACAGGTATTGAAATTGTTAATGAAAAGGTAAAACAGGGTTATAACTGCTTTAGTCTCGGTGAAATGGGAATTGGGAATACGACTGCCAGTGCGGCGATTGTTGCTGCATTTACCGGTTTGAGTCCAGAACAAGTTACCGGTCGCGGAACAGGAATATCCGATAGTCGTATGAAGGTTAAAATTGAGGCGGTTCGCAAGGCGCTTGCTGTCAATCAGCCAAATAAAGAAGACGGTATTGATGTGTTGGCAAAAGTGGGCGGCTTTGAGATAGGCGCGTTGGCTGGCGTTGTTTTAGGAGCGGCGGCTAATCGGTGTGCTGTTGTTATTGATGGGCTGAATACCACTGCTGCCGCCTTAATAGCGCATGCCATTGAGCCGGTTACGAGGGAATATATGTTTGCTTCACATTTATCAGGAGAACCTGCTCACATTATTGCATTAAATCATTTACATTTACAGGCTTGCTTAGATATGGGAGTGCGCTTGGGAGAAGCCATTGGAGCCTCGATGGTTGTCGATATGTTAAGTGTTTCAATCAAAATGCTAAATCAGATGGCAACATTTGAAAATGCAGGGGTTTCTAAGCAACTGTAGTGTACTTGCAAAATAGGAGGCATGGAAATGTTAGATGATATTATCATGAAGATTAGGCCACTGGACGAGCAGGCGATGGAAAAATGCCAGCTGCGCCTTGATAATTTGACAAAACCCTTGAACAGTCTGTATTCTTTTGAATATTTAGCGCGTAAAATGGCTGGCATCACTGGAAATTCACGGCCGCGAAATCTCAAGAAAAGCATTGTTCTCATGGCCGGTGATCACGGTGTGGTTGCTGAAGGGATAAGTGCTTATCCTCAGGAAGTTACGGCACAGATGGTGATGAACTTCTGTCAGGGGGGGGCGGCAATCAATGTGTTTGCTCAACATGTTGATGCTGAACTAGTGTTGGTTGATATAGGGGTAGCAGCGGATTTACCGGATACCTTACAAATTTATCATAAGAAGATTGCATATGGCACAAATAATATTGCGAAAGGTCCTGCGATGACCCGTGCGCAAGCCCTCAAAGCCATTGAAACCGGCATAGAGATCGCTCGTACTGAGGTTGACAAAGGGGCTCGGATTATAGGACTCGGAGAGATGGGGATTGCTAATACGACTGCCAGTACGGCTATTATTGCCTGTTATTCTGGTGAAAATGTTGAAAAGTTGGCCGGTTTTGGAACAGGTATTTCGGAAGATGTTTGGAAAACTAAAGTTCAGGTGATTGAAACTGCTATCGGTATTAATTCACCAGACACGACCGATCCATTGGATGTATTAAGCAAAATTGGTGGTTTTGAGATTGCCGGTCTAGTTGGTGTTATTTTAGGGGCAGCTGCAGGCGGAGCTGTTGTGGTTTTAGATGGTGTTATTACTGCCGCCGCTGCGCTCTTAGCTGTTAAGTTTGCTCCACAAGTGCATGACTATCTGGTCGGATCTCATTATTCTGTTGAACCAGCTCACAAAGTGGCACTGGATTTGCTTGAAATCCCTGCTTATTTGCACTTGGATATGCGTTTAGGAGAAGGTACTGGAGCAGCTTTGGGAATGTCTCTTTTAAAAGCGTCGTTACATGTACTTCATGATATGAAAACTTTTGGTGAGGCGGAAGTGGCTGTGGCCCAGGATGGACCGGGAGCTCTCAAACAAAGTAAGGATATAAAGGATTGAAGATACGGGTTGGCGTATGACGCTAACCTTATTTTTTTGCAATGGCCAAAATCTTCATAAAATCTTCACAAAATTATTGTATAGTAACTTTGATGAAACAAAAGAAAGGATTGATGTTTTATGAAGAAAAGAATTACTGCATTGATGCTCGGCGGCTTAGTTGCGTTATCAGCGTTTAGCTATAGTGCTTATGCAGCTGAGAAGAAACCGGAAGTGAAATCGGCTATGCATGCCGGTATGATGAACGGCATGGCTGCTGACGGAAAAGATATGGAGACGATGATGCAAGATCCTGAAATGCAAAAGAAATGCATCGACATGATGAAGTCTCCAGAAATGCAGGCGGCCATGAGCTCGATGCTGAAAACTCCAGAAATGCAAGGCATTATGAAGCAAATGATGCAAAATGATGGAGAGCTTCATACAGTTATGCAGGACTTGGTAAATTCTATTGATATGAATGAACACAGTTCGATGCAACCCCCAGCTAATTCGATGAATCACAGTGCCCATCATCAGTAACAAAAATGCCCGTCTTACAAATATCTTGCAAGACGGGCATCACCTTTATTATGTGGTGACAATATGTCTTCTAAAAGCATAGTATAGAGTAGCCTACCAATATTTACTTACCAAAGGAGGAAGAACTATGGGGTTTGGCGGCTTTGGCGGTCGTGACAATAATTCTGTTTGTATCATTATTGTCATTATTATCTTACTATGCTTCTTCTCTGACGAGGATTGCTCCGGTACTTGTTAAAATAATATCAAATGAAAGCTGCTACTTGTGTAGTAGCTTTTTGCATGATAAAGAGGAATGAGAATGTCAATACGAGCATGATTGAGCAATATAGTTAAATAACTGGCTATTAAATTAGGATTGCACTTACAGGAAAACAATCTTTCTATACGGAATTTATAAAAACATTATGTAATCATTAAGCCAATCAACGATATGAGCAAGGCTAAGCAAGGAGGACGGGTAGTGAAAGCCTATGACAAAATTCATCAATTATATCATTTAATTGAAACCGGGACAGCGGCCGATTTGCCAGGGCCTTACAAAGTCGGTGTGGATCTTGGAACTGCCGATGTGGTATTGGTGGTCACCGATCATGAGGGAAATCCGGTTGCTGGCAGCATGCGCTGGGCTTCTGTGGTAAAAGACGGACTGGTAGTGGATTTTCGGGGAGCTACAGTAATTGTTGAAGAACTCAAAAGTGAGGTAGAACGAATTATAGGCGTTGAATTAGATAGGGGGGCAACCGCTATTCCTCCCGGCACGGTAGGGCGGAATGCACTAGCGTGCAGTCACGTTATTGCAGGAGCCGGATTAGATCCTGTCTGCCAAGTTGACGAGCCGGTGGCGGCAGCAAAAGCACTGAATATTACGCATGGTATTGTTGTGGATATTGGTGGCGGTACTACTGGTATTGCGGTTCTAAAAAACGGCGAGTTAGTGTTTACGGCTGATGAACCGACTGGTGGCACACACGTTTCTTTGGTGTTGGCTGGTGCTTATCGGATTTCGTTCGAAGAAGCTGAAGCGTTGAAAAAAGATCCGCAAAATCATCGCAAAATCATGCCTGTCATCTTGCCTGTTATTGAAAAGATGGCCACCATCGTAAAAAATATGTTAGCCGGGTGTGAGGAATTTGATGAATATCCAGTATATGTCGTAGGCGGCACAGCCTATCTGACTGGCTTTGGTGCCGAATTCGGCAAGGCCTTTGGCCGGGAAGTCTATGTTCCCCCCCATCCATTACTGGTAACGCCTCTAGGTATTGCAATGTTTGGTTAGGCGTTTTTACAGCATGGCGTCATTGATAGACGGCAGTATGCTGATTTTTATCAATCGTCGCAGTTGGGGACCGTTGTTAATCATTCATAGCCCACAGGGACTGACCTGATTATGCTTTAGCAAAAATAAAACAAGTGTATTATAATGATTTATTGAATTTTATAAAGGAAAACAATCCTTGCTGGAGAATAATATCTCAAAAACTGTAGGGGAGATCAGGGTGTATTCTTTTGCTTTACTTACTGATGAAAAAATTTTAAAAAAAGATCTGGCGAACTTATATTGTGATGGGGAAGCTTTTAACGGAGCATTTTACTTGACCAGTGAACGAATTGTCTTTGTTGGTTATTTGCTAGATATCCGTCACAAGTATATTGAGGAAGTTCCTCTTTCCCATATCAGGGAGCTACGACAGGAAAAAGCATTTTTTCTTATTCCCAACGTATTGATTGTGACAACTATCCAAAACAGGATTTTAAAGATTGTAGTAACTCGGCGCAGTGAATGGTATCAGCAAATTCAGGAACAAATAGATAACCAATAAATATAAAAAAGCAATCCTTCAAGGATTGCTTTTTTATATTTATTGGTTTGTATGCAATGTAAGGACTAAACATATAATAAATAAGAAGGGAGTGAGGCTGATGAAACTACTTTCCGTTGGTTTAAGCGATACAACAGATGAAATCCGGTCAAAATTACAATTGGACTGCATCAAATTGACCCAGGAAGGTTTCAGGGTTGCCATTGATGAGACCATCAAAGGAACATACACTTTTCTAGGGTGCAATGTTATAGAAGGTGAACTATCATTTCGCAATTATGAGCGTATTAAAAATCTATTAAAAAATTTTGTCGCTTCTATTTTAGCCGAGATGATCGTTACACATGAAGAGAAAAAAATCATCAAACGGATCGTTGATCATAATTATTACTATTTTAGTCATGGGGAGCGGGAGGCGATTTATAACAATGCGCTGAAATTGTTGGACAGTACAAATCTTCTGGAACCCTCTTTTAGCTATTCAAATCGCAGGCAGGATATCTCGCATAAGATATTGGAATATCTTGATACCCATCATGAGCTTGTAGTGGAGGGATTTATCAATTTCCGCTTAAAAGAATATCGTGATAAATTGACCGACTTTGTTGATAAATCAGTGGACGATTTTATGATGGAAGTCGAATACAAGGAATTTATTAGTGTCCTTCGTTATTTTGTCGACGCGCAGGAAAGCCGGATTGAAGAAGTTCATGTGATTGTGGATAAAGGGGGCACGTACCGGGTATTGGATTCACAGGGAAAAGCGGTAGCCAGTCAATATTTAGAACATTTTGCTTCTCAGTGCAGCGAGGAAATCAATTATGAAGATTTATTGATTACGGCATTAATTACAATTGCCCCGTATAATATTATTCTGCATAATACACAGGCAAATCCGGCAAATGGAACTGCCAGTATTACTGAAACGATTAAAAACGTATTTGAAGGGCGGGTCATTGTCTGCAGCGGGTGTGAATTTTGTTTAGCCAGTTTGCAATCTTGACAGCTGTTTCAGAGGATTATATAATAATTAAAACTGGATATCATAACAGTTATGCAAAGGACAAGATAATGGATTGAGGCGTTTTCAGAGAGAAATGTCAAGGCTGCAAGCATTTCAGCGAACCCATCTATTATTACCACCTTTAAACTGCTGGGCTGAATAGCAGTAAGCTTAGCCGGAGCCAACTCCGTTATCAAAGTCAAGATGGGCTTTTTAGCCAATCAGGGTGGAATCGCGGGTAGTACTCTCGTCCCTAGTTAAGGGATGAGAGTTTTTTATTTTATGCTCATTTTTTATTTTAACTAATCTGGTTTTTTAAATCATTTAGGAGGATGTTATAAATGGAAAGAATTAAGCTTACTCTCAAAGACGGCAATATCCGTGAAGTGGATCAGGGCTTAAGTTTGGCAGAATTTGCCCAATCACTGAGCCGCAGCCTGGCTAAGAGTGCATTGGCTGCGAAAGTTGATGGACAGATGGTGGATCTGAATACTAAATTGGTCAGGGATGCCCAAGTTGAATTTGTTACTTTTGAAAATGACGAAGGAAAAAATGTTTTGCGGCATAGTGCATCCCATATCCTGGCGCAAGCTGTGAAGCGACTGTATAAAAATGTCAAGATCGCTATTGGTCCTGCGATTGCAAACGGCTTTTATTATGATTTTGATACGGAGCAACCTTTTACACCTGAGGACCTAACGAAGATTCAAGCTGAAATGGAAAAAATAATCCAAGCCAACCTGCCGATTGAACGCATGGAACTGTCTCGTGATGCAGCGATTCAATTATTTAATGAATTAGGTGAAAGCTATAAGGTTGAGTTGATTCAGGATCTTCCTGAAGATGTCACCATTTCGCTCTATAAGCAAGGTGAGTTTACTGATTTGTGTGCCGGCCCTCACGTACCGTCAACCGGGCGGGTTAAGGCTGTCAAAATCCAAAGTCTGGCTGGTGCGTATTGGCGTGGGGATGAAAAACGCAAGATGCTCCAACGTATCTATGGCACTGCTTTTGAAAAGAAAGCTGAGCTGGATGAATATCTCCATATGCTGGAGGAAGCTGCCAAGCGTGATCACCGCAAATTAGGACGGGAATTGGATTTGTTTAGTATTCATGATGAAGGTCCAGGATTTCCTTTTTTCCATCCGAACGGAATGATTATCCGAAATGAATTGGAAAATTTCTGGCGCAAACTCCATGTTAAGTATGGTTACCAAGAAATTAAGACTCCAATTATTTTGAATCAAAAATTGTGGCAGCAATCGGGTCACTGGGATCATTACCGTGAAAATATGTATTTTACCAATATTGATGATGAAGGTTATGCAGTAAAGCCCATGAATTGCCCTGGCGGCATGTTGGTTTATCGTACGCAGCATCATAGTTATCGTGATTTACCACTCCGTACTGCCGAACTTGGTTTAGTGCATCGTCATGAACTTTCAGGTGCGCTGCATGGACTTATGAGAGTACGTAGTTTTACCCAGGACGACGCTCATATTTTTATGTTGCCGTCTCAAATTAAGTCTGAAATTAATGGCATTATTGATTTATTTGATACCGTTTATCGGACTTTTGGCCTAAGCTACCATGCAGAGCTGAGCACAAAGCCTGCAAAAGCAATGGGATCGGATGAAGTTTGGGAAACAGCTACAAATGCTTTGCGCGAAGCACTGGAAGAACGTAAAATGGCCTATAAAATCAATGAAGGTGATGGCGCTTTTTATGGGCCGAAAATTGATTTTCACCTTCGTGACTCAATTGGCAGAACCTGGCAGTGTGGGACTATCCAGCTCGATATGATGCTTCCGGAAAAATTTGATCTGACTTATGTCGGTGAAGATGGTCTTAAGCATCGGCCGGTTATGGTACATCGCGTTGTGTATGGCAGTATTGAGCGCTTTATTGGTATTTTAATTGAACATTATGCAGGAGCTTTTCCGGTGTGGCTAGCGCCTGTCCAGGTTAAGATATTGCCGATTACTGACCGACACAGCGAATATGCTCATCAACTTGCTGCTATGATGCGGGAGCAGGATATCCGGGTGATTGTTGATGACCGTAATGAAAAAATCGGCTATAAAATCCGTGAAGGGCAAGTTGAAAAAGCACCTTATATTTTAGTTGTTGGGGATAAAGAGGTTGAGACGAACAGTGTAGCAGTAAGGAAGCGCGGTCAAGGCGATCTTGGTGCCCAGGACGTATCCGGGTTTATTGCCACTGTTGTGCGTGAAATTATTGAGAAAGTTAATTCATGACTTGACATTACTGGAATATGGTGCTAATATTACATGGTAAGTTTTAATTGTGAAGTAGAAGCCATCCGCTTCTCACCTTTCAGCACTTTGAGTAGCTCGTAAGGTTGATATTGACCGTAGTGTAGTTACTATTGGTGCGGGTGGCATATGTCCACCCGCTTTTATTATTTTATCTCAAAAATTTCAGGAGGTGAGTCTCAATTAGTAAAGAAACTTTGAAAATTAATGAAGAAATTCGCGCTAGAGAGGTTCGTGTAACAAGTTCAACAGGTGAACAGCTAGGTATTATGACCTTGCGGGATGCTTTGCGGCTGGCTGGCGAACAGCAACTGGACCTGGTGGAAGTAGCACCTATGGCTAAGCCGCCGGTTTGCCGGATTATGGACTATGGGAAATTTAAATTCGAACAGCAAAAGCGCGATAAAGAGGCGAAGAAAAAACAAAAAGTTGTTACTGTTAAAGAGGTAAAACTTCGTCCTAATATTGAAGATCACGATTTTAACGTCAAGCTAAAAAATGCTTTAAGGTTTATCGAAGATGGCGACAAAGTCAAAGTAACTATCATGTTTCGTGGACGAGAGCTTTCTCATCCCGAGCTAGGTAAACAAGTATTGGTTAAAATGGCAAACGAACTGAAGAATTTAGTCATCATTGAGCGTGAGCCTAAGCTTGAAGGTAAAAATATGATAATGATTCTATCACCAAAGCCGCATAACTAAAGGAGGAACAACAATGCCGAAAATGAAAACCCGTAAAAGTGCCGCAAAACGTTTTAAAGTAACCGGTACAGGCGAATTTAAACGTGCAAAAGCGTTTAAAAGTCATATTCTTGAAAAAAAATCTCCAGCCCGTAAACGTAATTTGCGTAAGGCTAGCCTTGTCAGCAAGTCTGATCATGAGCGCGTAGCAAGAATGCTTCCTTACGCCTAAGAAAACCACACATATTTAATAGGAGGTAACGAACATGCCAAGAGTGAAAAAAGGCGTGACTGCACATAGACGTCATAAAAAGATTTTAAAGCTAGCTAAAGGTTTTAGAGGTGCGAGAAGCAAGCAGTTCAAAAAAGCTAATGAAACTGTTATGAAGGCGCTCTATTATGCACGTCGCGACCGTCGTGCCAAAAAAGGTGACTTCCGCAAATTATGGATTGCCCGTATTAATGCTGCTGCACGTATTAATGGTATTTCTTATAGCCAACTGATTAATGGCTTAAAGAAAGCCGGTGTTGAAGTTAACCGCAAAATGCTTGCTGATTTAGCTGTTAATGATGGTGCTGCATTTGGACAACTTGTTGCAACTGCTAAAGAGCAACTGTCATAATTGCCTTAAAAGATCCTGGTCTATTGACTAGGGTCTTTTTTTATGAATTTTAACAAGTTAGTACTTGCCAATGATTAAAAAGTATGATTGTTTTGAAAATTTAGTCGACATTTTGCAGGTTTTTTTTGGCATTTTTAGAATATTATATAGTAAATGAATTAAACTATAGGAAATTAATTTTAACCCGAAGGAGGAGTTTCCCTTGGCCTTAGTTACAATGCGAGAAATACTTCAGGATGCCCGGAAGCGAAAGTATGCTGTTGGAGGATTTAACGTATTCAATTTTGAAACTCTTGGTGCCGTTGTGGAAGTAGCGGAAGAGCTAAAAACTCCCCTAGTAGTTGGAATTCCCGAACGTCTGTTTAAGTTTGTCGATGTGGACACCTTAAGTGCCGCAATGGTACGTTCAGCTGAAAGAGCAAGCATTCCGATTGCCCTGCATCTGGATCACGGGTATACTTATGATGGAATTATGAAAGCAATCAACTGGGGTTTTACTTCGGTTATGTTTGACGGCTCAAGTCTGCCATTTGTGGACAACCTAAACCGCACAAAAGAAATTTGTAAAATAGCCCATTCTCTCGGCCTGTCAGTCGAAGGAGAATTGGGCTATATTGGTAGTTGCAGCAAGATGGAATCGATTTCTGATGTCAATATGGTCAATTCGGATATTGCGGCTGAGTTTGTTGAAAAAACAAATGTAGATGCATTAGCCGTTGCAATTGGTAATAATCATGGCAGTTACCGGGGAAGTCCGAAACTAAACTTTTCACGTTTAATGGAACTTAATAGCGCAATTGATATTCCACTGGTCATGCATGGCGGATCAAAACTGGCTTCGGAGGATTATCGAAATTCGATCACAGCGGGGATATCTAAAGTCAATATCGCAACAGATATGTCGCTAGCCGCTGCTGAAAAACTAAAATCAGAATTAACCCAAACACCGACGTCAAATTACATCCATCTGATGTCTGTTGTGAAAAAGGGAGTAAAAGATTCTGTACGCAACTATATGTTGAACTTTGGTTGTATATCTAAGGCAATGGCAATTTAAAATAGCAATAAAAACACCTGCCATGAGCTGGCAGGTGTTTTTACTGAAAAATTTGGTAGAATAATAGTGGAATTGGTAGACGAAGTGTAAGTCTGCCAGTATAATAAGTCATGGTTGAATATTATGGCTGGAGTGGGAATTTTGAAACCGAAATCGGAATTTGCTAATTTTTTAGATCTTGCAAGCTGGCGATTAACACCCTATCAAATTTTATCACTGGGATTTGCCGGTTTAATCTTAGTAGGAACATTATTACTGATGACTCCACTGGCGTCTGCTACCGGGCAAAGCTTAAGTTTTGTTGATGCGTTGTTTACGTCGACTTCGGCAGTCTGTGTAACCGGATTAGCTGTTGTGGATACAGGTACTTACTTTTCTCAATTTGGACAAATTGTATTGATACTGCTCATTCAGGCTGGTGGCCTTGGTATTATGACAATGGCTACGCTTATGGCATTATTGATGCGTAAACGAATCCAACTGCGGGAACGGCTAATTTTGCAAGAAGCATTTAATCAATTAACAGTGGCCGGAATCGTTCGACTTACGAAATATGTTATACAGGCGACGCTGGCTATTGAGTTTGTTGGCGGTACGATATTGGCGCTGCGCTGGTATCCGGAATATGGGTTAAAAGGCATCTATTTTGGTTATTGGCATGCAATTTCTTCATTTTGCAACGCCGGGTTTGATCTTTTTGGCGAATTTCGCAGTCTAACTGGTTACGTAGATGATCTTGCCGTAAATCTCACGATCAGTGGACTTATTATTATAGGCGGCATAGGATTTGGTGTGCTGGCAGACATTTGGGAGAACCGGAAGTTTTCGGGCCTTTCACTTCATACAAAAGTTGTTTTGATTACATCATCGTTATTGATTTTTTTTGGAACCCTTGTAATTTTTTTGTTGGAATATAATAATCCGGGTACTCTTGGCACATTGTCTTTAAAAGGAAAAATTCTTGGTAGTTATTTTCAAGCTGTCACTACCCGTACGGCAGGATATAATACAGTCAATATTACTGATTTACGGGTAGCAACACTATTTTTTATGATTATTTTAATGTTTATTGGTGCCTCGCCAGCTTCGACCGGGGGTGGGGTGAAAACGACAACCGTAGCCGTTCTAACGGCTGCAATATGGGCATTAATCAGAGGCAAGAATGATGCCGAGGTTTTTCGCCGTCGCATTTCTCAAGAGATTATCTATAAATCCTTTTCTGTAGTATTTATTGCAGCGGCTTTGGTGATATTTATAGCTATGATGTTAAGTATTAGTGAAGATTTTTCATTCTTGAATATTTTATTTGAGGTTGTATCTGCTTTTGGTACTGTCGGTCTGAGTACAGGAATTACCCCTTCACTGACTGATAATGGCAAACTATGGTTGGTCTTAACTATGTTCGCTGGCAGAGTTGGACCGGTAACGCTTGCTTTGGCATTAGCACTGCGATCAAAGAAAGCTGCTATTCAATATCCTGAAGGGAAAATTACGATCGGTTAGGGAGAGACGATAATGAAAAAAAAGCAATTTGCGATCATTGGGTT
Organism: uncultured Selenomonadales bacterium; assembly: GCA_946407015.1. GTDB lineage: Bacteria > Bacillota > Negativicutes > DSM-1736 > Dendrosporobacteraceae > CAMJML01. The sequence continues at coordinate 27,425 of CAMJML010000027.1, forward strand.
AGGGCGATTTGGCACCAGTATGGCTAGTGCATTACATAAGATGGGATATGATGTACTGGCTATTGATAAAAGTGAGCAAAGAGTCCAGGAATTTAGTGACGAAGTGACTCATGTGGTGCAAGCAGATACTACAGATGAAGATGCCCTTACTGCACTAGGTATCCGAAATTTTGACGTTGTTGTTGTATCTATTGGTGAAGATATTCAAGCCAATGTACTGACGACTTTGCAACTTAAGGAACTTGGTGTTCCTTATATTGTCGCTAAAGCCAGAAATCCGCTGCATGGTAAAATGCTGCAAAAGATAGGGGCGGACCGGGTAGTTTATCCCGAACGGGATATGGCGCAACGGGTAGCGCATAACTTGATATCAACTAATGTGCTCGATTATATTGAGCTGTCACCCAAATTCAGTATTGCAGAAATTAATGCTCCGCGTATTTTAGTTGGACAAAGTTTGGCTGAAGCTGACATTCGGGTAAGGTATGGAATTAATGTTGTTTCTATCAAACGTGGTGATGAGTTGATTGTTCCACCACTACCAAGTGAAAAGATTCGGGAAAAGGATATTCTCGTTGTAGTTGGTAGCAATGAAGGCGTTCAACGGTTGGAGGAACTTGAGTGACAGAGATCATAACCAGTTTACAAAATCAAACGGTCAAACTGGCTGCTGCATTAAAACAAAAAAAGCAGCGGGATGTGACCGGGCTTTTTATAGCCGAAGGAGTTAGGCTGTTGGAGGAAGTTCATTTAGCCGATTGGCAGGTCGAGGCTTGTCTTTATACCGAAGCGGCCTTGCAGCATAAGCGGACAGAGAAAATTATTCATGAATTACAAGATAAAGGTTGTAGAATGTTAATAGTATCCGAGGCTGTTTATCTTAAGGTGACAGATACGGAACAGCCACAAGGTATTATGGCCATTGTTAAAAAAAAGAATCAGCTGTTAACAAGGATATTGCAAGCGGACTGTCCGCTTATTGTAATTTTGGATGCTCTTCAGGACCCTGGTAATGTTGGCACTGTTATTCGTACTGCAGATGCTGTTGGGGCTTCGGGAGTTATCTTGACAAAGGGATGCGCAGATGTTTACTCCAGCAAAGCGGTGCGTGCGACGATGGGATCATTGTTTCACCTGCCTATTTTTGATGGTATTTCCTATGAGGAAGTCGTCAGTTCTTTAAGAATAGCAGGAGTGAATCTATTTGCTACTTCATTGGCTTCCTCCAATCTTTATTATGAGGCTGATTTTAAAAAGCCTGCAGCCGTCATTTTTGGCAATGAAGGCAGCGGGGTTCATGAAACGTTATTGAATCAGGCTGACAGTGCGATTTTTATTCCCATTCTTGGAAAGGCGGAGTCCTTAAACGTAGCGGCTTCCGCTGCGGTAATTCTTTATGAAGCGATTCGTCAGCGGCATTAGCTTTTCTTGTGCTTTCCAGTTTAATATGTTATAATGACGCTAGCAATGACCCCTAAATTTCCAAGAATAAGTTGGGAGGATGTGGTCATATGGTGACCGCCGAATTCTTTTGGAGAGTATTTGAAGCTACTGGTTCTATTGCTGCGTATTTATTGTATAAACGGTTAATGTTACAATAGGTAACCTTGCGATGACGGAGAAAGTATGTTGGGTTATGTTTTTTACAGGGAAGATTTGCCGTAGATTGAGAGCGAGTCTGAAAAACATCTGACAGAAGTTCACTTCTGAGCATTTTGGCTGAAGAGAGTTCTTGTGTAGGCTGGACGTTATTCCGCGTTAAGGAATTGTGAGTATCAATCAGGGTGGTACCGCGGAAGTTAACTTTCGCCCCTTTAAGGGGCGGGAGTTTTTTTATACCCAATTTTCATTATTAGGAGGTATGTATGGAAAAGCAACTTAATGAGCTTAAGCAGCAGGCAATTGGAGAATTGGCATTAGCTGCTAGTGCTGACAAACTAAATGATCTACGCGTCAAATACTTAGGTAAAAAAGGGAGTTTGACTGCGGTATTACGTGGGTTGGGGAGTCTGACGGCAGAGGAAAGGCCTCGTATTGGCCAAGTTGTTAATGAAATCAGAAACGAATTGGAACAGTTGATCGAATCTAAAAACAGCCAATTAAAGCAGGCCGAACTTTCAGCGCGGCTGGCGTCAGAAAAAATTGATATTACGTTGCCAGGACGCAAGAATAGACTTGGGCATAAACATCCATTAACGACCACACTTGATCGAATTAAAGCCACTTTTATGAACTTAGGTTTTGAGATTGCAGATGGTCCGGAAGTTGAGCAAGATTACTATAATTTTGAGGCGCTCAATTTACCGAAGGACCATCCTGCCCGTGATATGCAGGATTCGTTTTATATCACTGAAGAATTTTTGCTGCGTACCCATACTTCTCCCGTACAAGTACGTACTATGCAAAAATCTGAGCCGAATCAGCCAATCAGAATCATTGCACCGGGAAAAGTATACCGCCGTGATTATGACGCGACTCATTCGCCCATGTTTCAGCAAGTTGAAGGACTGGTAATTGATAGAGGTATCAGCTTTTCCGATCTTAAGGGAACGTTAGAATTATTTATTCATGAGATGTTTGGCAATAATGTAGGGGTGCGCTTTCGCCCTAGCTTTTTCCCTTTTACGGAACCAAGTGCTGAAGTCGACATTTCTTGTGTGATTTGCAGCGGCAGCGGTTGCCGTGTTTGTAAAGGCACAGGCTGGCTTGAAATATTAGGTTCCGGTATGGTGCATCCGCGTGTTCTGGAGATGAGCAATTTTGATCCACAGCAGGTCAGTGGGTTTGCTTTTGGTATGGGTGTGGAGCGAATTGCCATGTTGATCTATGGAATTGACGATTTAAGATTATTTTATGATAATGATTTAAGATTTTTACGCCAGTTTTAATAAGACAAACGGTTGAAGGGGGATGACTATGCAAGCATCAATAAAATGGTTAAAAGATTATGTTGATTTTAAAGAGAGCCCGGAAGTTTTGGCTGAAATGTTGACTATGGCGGGTGTACCGGTTGAAGGAATAAATTATCTGGGAAAAGATTTAGAAAAGATCGTAACTGGTAAAATTCTCGAAATTGAGAGACATCCAAATGCGGATAGGCTTTCAATTTGTAAAGTAGATGTTGCAACCGAGGTTTTGACGATTGTGACAGGTGCCAATAATATCGAAGTGGGACAGGTTGTTCCGGTGGCGCTTGTAGGGGCTGTTTTACCAAGTGGATTGAAGATTGCGCAGAGCAAATTACGTGGAGTGCTATCCAGTGGGATGCTTTGTTCGGCGACAGAACTAAATCTTGATTTGAAAATGTTGTCTGCGGAAGAAAAGGAAGGCATCTTCATTTTGGATCATGCTACAGCAATCGGCGTGGATATTAAACAGGCTTTAGGTCTGGATGATGTTGTTCTTGAGTTTGAACTTACCGCAAATCGGGCAGATTGTTTTAGCGTTTTAGGTTTAGCAAGAGAAGTTTCGGTGTTAACTGGAAACCTGTTGAAGAAGCCAATGCTTAGTTTGAAAGAGGAAGGTGATGAAAAGGTTGCCGGACTTGTTCAAATTAAGATTAACGAGCCATCCCTATGTCCACGTTTTACTGGAAGAGTATTAAAAAATGTAAAGGTAGGACCTTCACCGGCATGGCTTAAACATCGCATTCAAGCTGCAGGCATGCGTTCTATTAATAATGTTGTTGATGTCACGAATTTTGTGATGTTGGAATTAGGGCAACCTATGCATGCGTATGACTACAACTTGTTGGCCCGGCATACAATCATTGTTCGTAAAGCACAGCCAGGGGAACGCATTACCACATTGGATGGTGCAAAACGTGAACTATCACCGGAGATGCTGGTGATTGCCGATGAAGTACAAGCGGTTGGTGTTGCCGGAGTAATGGGGGGATTGGCAACTGAAGTTACAGCCAACACCCAAAACGTGCTATTAGAAGCTGCGGCTTTCAATAATGTAAGTATCAGGCGTACTGCAAAAGCGCTTGGCTTACGTTCAGAGGCATCGGGACGCTTTGAACGTGGTGTTGATACTGCCAATGTTACCCGGGCTTTAGACCGGGCTGCTAAGCTCCTGGAAGAAATGGGGGCTTGTCGGGTTTGTCCAGGAATTATTGATGTTTATCCTGGTTTTGAGCTGCCGCGTCAGGTTAGCTTTAATCCTCAATCTATCAATAAACATTTGGGTACTGACGTGCCAACTCCTGTGATGGTAGATATTTTACGGCGTTTAGAATTTGAAGTAGAAATTGATGGCGACAACGTGATGACAACGGTACCTACCTGGCGCGGAGATGTGCAATATCCGGCTGATATCGCTGAGGAAGTTGCCCGGATATACGGTTTTAATCATATTCCGTCTACCACACCTAGTGGAAATATGATGAGTGGTGGCCAGAGTTCTGTGCAATCTCTTATTTATGAAATGAAAAATATTTTATCCGGGGCAGGGCTGGATGAGATTATATCGTTTAGCTTTACTCACCCTGATACTTTAGATAAACTAAATATTCCGCAGGATGATTGTCTTCGCTTGGCTGTTCCAATTTTAAATCCGATTACCGATGATTTTCCGATCCTGAGAACGACTTTGCTTGGCGGTATATTAGAAACTGTCGCCCGGAATGTTGCCAGAAAAAATGATGATATCAGGATATATGAAATTGGTTCCGTTTATTTACCGGAAAAACTGCCGCTCGAGGCTCTGCCTAATGAGCCTATTATGTTATGTGGAGCGATGGTTGGGAAGCGCAATGAAATAGCTTGGAATCAAGGCCGAGATCATATTGATTTTTATGATGCAAAAGGCGTTATTGAGTTATTGTTAGGCCGGCTTGGCATTGCTGATTTTAAGGTGGCTGTAGCAAATCATTATGCCTTGCATCCTGGCAAGAGCGCATCATTTAGCCTGAATGAAGAAATACTAGGTTATGTAGGCGAGCTTCATCCTCTTGTTGCCAATGTTTTTGATTTAAATCGCAAAGTTTATATTTTTGAACTGAATGTCGAGGTTCTGGCTCGATATGCTGTTTTAATTGGAAAGTATACAGCTTTGCCTAAATACCCGGCTATTTCTCGTGATTTGGCGCTTGTTCTGCCTGAGGCTGTTACCGCTAGTCAAGTGGATGAGGCAATTCGGATGAATGCGGGTGAGTTATTAAGTGAAGTTCGCTTGTTTGATGTATACACGGGAGAACAAGTGCCTCAAGGCTTTAAGAGCTTGGCTTTTTCACTTACCTTCCAATCTTCTGACAGAACTTTGACAGACTCCGAGATCGATGGACATTATAAAAATACCGTTGTATATATAGAAGAGACATTTGGGGCTAAATTGCGGAGTTAATTAAAATTTGTCCGTATCTATAGCACAAAAAGTCTTTACCTCAGTCATTTTTTGTGTTACTATGCTATCTGGGATAGACAATTTAGGCTTAAATGATTGACTGAAGTACATGGAGAAATAGATCTGACATGGCTCAGATCTATTTTTTGCTTATCATCAGTGTCTACTCTGACTGCATGTAATTATTAAGTGAGGTGGTAAAATGACGGGAATTTTTCGAAAGAAAGGTATTCATCTAATTAAAGAGGGTGCAGAATCTAAAGGGTTAAAAAAGACGCTAGGAGCAACCGATTTAGTGTTGCTGGGAATTGGCTGCATCATCGGTACGGGGATTTTTGTCTTAACAGGTGTTGCGGCTGCTAAATATGCTGGACCAGGAATTATGTTATCTTTTGTTTTATCTGGTTTGGCCTGTGCTTTTGCAGCGTTGGCGTATGCTGAGCTTGCTGCATTAGTACCAGTTGCGGGGAGTGCCTACACGTATACGTATGCTGCTTTAGGCGAGATTATTGCCTGGATTGTGGGCTGGAATCTAATATTAGAGTATTCAGTGGGCTCCAGTGCCGTAGCGGCCGGTTGGTCCGGATATGTTGTCGGATTACTGCATTCTGCTGGCATTGTCTTACCGAAGGCCTATACGGCTGTTCCGGCGGATGGTGGCATTGTAAATCTACCGGCAGTCTTAATTGCACTATTTCTAAGTATGCTCTTGGTGCGTGGTACAAAAGAAAGTGTAACCCTGAATAAAATCTTGGTTGTTGTAAAATTGGCAGCAGTATTTATTTTCCTTGCTTTGGCTGGACCGAAAGTGAATGTGGCTAATTGGAGCCCCCTGATGCCTTATGGTTTTAGTGGTGTTGCAGCTGGAGCTGCTATTATTTTCTTTGCTTATATTGGTTTTGACGCAGTTGCCACCGCGGCGGAAGAGTGCCGTAATCCTAATCGTGATTTGCCAATTGGAATCGTGGGCTCGCTTGTTGTCTGCACCATTCTTTACATTGTTGTAGCGGGCGTTTTAACAGGGGTAGTGCCTTATACTGAACTAAATAATGCTGAACCAGTTGCTTATGCATTGCGGGCGATTGGGTACAATATGGGATCAGCTTTAGTTGGAACTGGCGCTATTGCTGGTATTACAACGGTTCTGCTGGTATTGATGTATGGTCAAACACGCGTATTTTTCGCCATGTCACGTGATGGACTTATTCCGGCAGGAATTTGTAAAGTTCACCCTAAGTATGGTACACCACATATTATTACTATTGTGGCTGGTATAGCCGTTGCTTTGATTGCGGGTTTTACTCCAATCGGGGTTATTGCTGAATTGACCAATATCGGAACATTATTTGCCTTTGTTGTTTCTGCAATTGGCGTTTGGGTACTTCGCCGTACCAGACCAGACTTGGAGCGTCCGTTCCGCTGTCCGGGTGTATCGGTTGTTGCTCCATTGGCGGTTTTGTCATGTGGTTATTTAATGTATAATTTACCCTATGAAACTTGGATTCGATTCTTTATTTGGAGTGCAATTGGCCTAGTTGTTTATTTTGCTTATAGTTATCGCAATAGTGTTATGAGTAAAGAGAAACCTGTTTTAGAATAGCTTTTATTAAAAATATAAGCGGATTGTGTTGTTTAACATAATCCGCTTATATTTTTATCGGTGATTTCGTTATCAGCCGATCTGCAAGACTTTTCATTTTTCTGCAGGATTTCTAACAAGAAAAATCGAAATACTTACGATATGTAATATTCTTATGAAGTTAATTGAACAGGTGAATTTATGGAAAGTAAAAATAGAGTTACGGTTGAGATTTTTGGGGAATTATATGCCTTAAAAGGTGATATTGAGCCTGATCGCGTGCTCAAGCTGGCTGCTATTGTGGATAAGCGGATGAAAAAAATCGCTAAAACTAATTCACAACTATCACCATTAAAGGTATCTGTTTTAGCAGCACTCAATTTAGCGGATGAATATTTAAAATTAGAGCAGGATTATAACCAGTTGATTGAGATGTTAAAGGAAAAGTAGACCAGTATAAACTCCTTTTGTTTGTTTCATAATAACAAACAAAAGGAGTGATAGCGTGTTCGAAGCTGCAGAACTAGGCAAGGTTTTTATACATATTATTATTCTCTGTGCTATAGCGCTCATTACCGTCCGTTTAATGGGAAATCGAACAGTAGGTCAATTATCACCATTTGATTTTGTCATTATGGTAGGAATTGGCGATATCATTGTTTCTGCCTCGATGGATAGAAACCAGAATATCCTTGCTGGTATAGAGGGCTTACTGGCTTTGCTAGTTTTACAGCAGATTCTTTCGTATTTGTCCCTGAAGAGTAATACTTTACGTAAATGGTTTGAAGGAACACCTGTAACTTTAATTAAAGACGGAAAAATTTTAAAAGAAAACTTTTCAAAAACGTATTTTAACTTTGATGATTTCCGTCAGGAGCTGCATCGCCAGGGAATGGATATGACAGATATCAAAGATATTAAAATGGCCCGTTTAGAGAGTTGCGGTGTTTTTTCCGTAATTAAAATTGAGGATAAAGAGCCCTTGACTAAAAGAGATTTTGAAGAATATGTCAATAGCATCCAAGACAATCCCCTTAGCCCGCTGGGGCAAAAATGGACTAAGATTGAGCAAATGATGGATGATTTACATCAAATTACTACGATTATGAAAAAACAGCAAAGCTATAATGAACAAGAGCCAGTTTCTGTAGATGGACAACCTAAAAACGATTTACATTAGAAAGAGGGAGAGTAAACTCTTTCTTTTTTATACGGCTAGATGATTGCTGTATTGAATCTATATTCGTTCGGTGATGCTCGGCGTAAGCCGAGTTTCTCAGCTTATTGAGTATTTGTTTGGAAAGGATTGAAACAATTGATTGAATTATTAGCCCCTGTGGGGAATAAAGAGTGCTTGATCGCAGCCGTGGAAAGCGGTGCTGATGCTGTATATTTAGCCGGTAAATTATTTGGAGCTAGAGCCTACGCTGCAAATTTTGAAGATGATGAATTGTCTGAAGCTATTCGCTATGCCCATTTACGAGGGGTTTATGTTTTTGTTGCCGTTAATACGCTGATTGACAATAGTGAAATACCGGATATGATCCGTTATTTGCAATTTCTTTATCAAGTTGGAGCCGATGCGATCATTGTGCAGGATCTTGGTGTAGCTGATATTGCCCGCAAAGTTGTTCCAGATCTGCCGATTCATGCCAGCACGCAAATGACAGTTCATAATCTTGAAGGAGTTCACTTTCTTACCGGATTAGGCTTTAGTCGAATCGTTTTAGCCCGTGAGTTATCTTTAGCGGATATTCGCTACATATGCAGTCAAACCACTGCTGAAATCGAAACGTTTACTCATGGCGCATTATGTATTTCTTATTCGGGGCAATGTCTCATGAGTGGAATGATTGGTGGGAGAAGTGGCAATCGTGGTCGCTGTGCGCAGCCGTGCCGATTACCTTATACGCTAGTCGATGAAAAAGATCAAGATGTTCTCCAGCATGCTGATTGTGGTGAGTATCTGTTAAGTCCCAAAGATTTGAATACGATTGATCTTGTGCCAGAGTTTATTGACGCCGGGGTCACCTCCTTTAAAATAGAAGGACGCATGAAGCGACCCGAATATGTAGCTGTTGTTGTCGATACTTACCGGCGGGCTATTGATGCACAATTGCGGCAGAAGGTTTCGAATATTACGGAGCAGGACAAGAAAGATTTAGCCCAGATTTTTAACCGGGATTTTACAACCGCGTATCTGAAAGGGAAACCGGGCAGAACGATGATGAGTGACCGCCGGCCTAATAATCGTGGCGTTCGTATTGGGCGAGTAATCACTTATCATGCAGAACGGAAAATGGCCACAATTAAATTGGATGAGCCTTTGTTTCCTAATGATATTATCGAGTTCTGGGTAAAAGTAGGCGGACGGGTTAGCGCGACGATTAACGAAATGCTGGTGAAAGGCCAGTTGGTCAGTAATGTGCCGGCAGGAACAGAGGTTACGATTGCGGTACAGGCTCCTGTGCGAGCCAATGACCGTGTTTTTAAAGTCTTTGATGCGAGGCTAATGGAGCGGGCAAGAGGATTCTTTTCTGGGGCTGCAGCGATTCGCCGCATTCCGGTTCAGGTATATGTAAAGGTGGCTATGAACAGTCCTCTAAGTATTGAAATGTACGATGCTGACGGGTATCGGGGGATAGCCGAAACAAATTTTATTGCGGAACGAGCGTTGAAAAGACCGTTGACGCATGATACGATTGCTAAACAGATTGAGCGGTTAGGGACAACCGTTTTTGAACTAGAACACTTGGAGTGTCAGATTGACGGTGAGGTTATGGTGCCTGTAAGCGAAATCAATGATGCACGCAGAAGAGCTGTGGATGCTTTAGAAGAAGCGCGATTAGCCCGCTTTCAACGACCTTCGTTAGCTGAGAATAAAACGATATTATCAGAATGGATTGGCTTGAATAAGCCCAAACGAAAGAGTGATTTTAACCAAAGCGGCGCTAAAGTGCTTTTAACGGTTCATGTTGACAGTCTTGATAAAGTGGAAGCAGCCTTAGTGTATGGAGCTGATGTTATTTTATATGGCGGAGAAAGCTTTCAGCATCAAGCTATAACGGCTGAAGATTATCACCAGGCTGTTAAGTTGGTTCGTCAATACGGTAAAAAAATTATTTTAAACACACCACGTTTGGTCAAGCAATGGCAGATGGAACGGTTGCAGGAAGAAATGGCATTATTTATTAATCTTAAACCAGACGCAATTGGTGTAGGGAATTTGGGCACTTGGTATTTGGCACGGCAAATGACTAATTTTTTGTTGCATGGAGATTATCCGTTAAATATGTATAACAATGCAGCTATTCAATTTGCTGCTGAACATGGTTTAGGAAGTATTACTTTATCGCCCGAATTAAACTTTATGCAAATTGAGGAAATAGCTGCTCGAAAAAATATTCCGCTTGAATGTATCGTTCATGGGCATTTACCACTTATGGTTTCTGAGTATTGTTCAATTGGAAGTTACTTAGGCAGCTTGCATACCGGGCCCTGTAAATCAGCCTGCTTACAGGGGCGATTTTGGCTTAAGGACAGGAAGGATGAGCGGTTCCCTATAGTTACTGATCAATTTTGCCGAATGCATGTGCTGAATGCCAAAGAATTAAGCCTAATTCCCCATATTCCCCGGTTTTCCAGGCTTGGTATTGATCGAATCCGCATTGAAGGGAAGTATTATCATCCCACTGAACTTGGCAGGCTAACCAAGCTCTATCGCGAAATTATTGATAAAGGTGAAAAACACCCCATACTTGCCCAGGATCGGGTGAATACGGTTGAACATCAAGATATTACAAGAGGACATTATTTTCGGGGTGTATTGTAAAGGGTGAGCATAATGGATTTAGCGGTTTTACATACTCTTGAATTTGATAAAATCCGTACTATGTTGGCAGAGCGGACCGGGTCGGTTTTGGGACGCGAGATTGCCGAACAATTACTTCCTGCTAGTGATTTTGTCGAAGTGGAAGGCCGAATTGCAGAAACTAAGGAAGCGGCTGATATTTTAACGGCTGCCGTCAATGTTCCTTTAGGCGGTATTCGTGACGTACGAGGCTTTCTAAAAAAAGCTCAGGTTGGGGGGATCTTAGAGCCTCAGGAGATCGTAAGTATCGGCAGTACTTTGTATGCCTCCAGACGAATGAAGACTTTTTTTAGAGAATTAACAGTAGAAGCATTTAGCTTGTCACAATTGGCGGAACGTATTGAAATATTAAGACCTATTGAGAATTTGATTGACTCGGTTATTAATGAACAAGGCACAATCAAAGATGATGCCAGTGTAGAATTATTGCGAATAAGACGTGAAATTAGACAATCTCAAATTAAAATTAAAGAGCGGCTTGATAGTATATTGCGCTCAACTGAATATCAAAAATATTTTCAGGATGCCTTGATAACCATGCGCGGTGATCGGTATGTTGTACCGATCAAACAAGAGTATCGTCATAGCTTTTCGGGCATTGTTCATGATCAGTCGGCAAGTGGAGCTACGGTCTTTATTGAACCCATGGCTATTGTTAATTTAAATAATGATATCAGACAGCTCATATCAGCAGAAAAAAATGAAGTTGATCGTATTTTGCAAATGGTTTCGGTGCAAATCGCTAAAAATGCACTTGTTATTCAGTCTAATTGTGAAATCTTAGGTCAATTGGATTTTGTTTTTGCCAAGGCTAGATTTGCTGCTGATATGAATGCACAAATGCCGGTTCTTAATAAGCAAGGAGTCGTTGATCTAAAGCAGGCGCGTCATCCCCTCATTTTGTCTGAGCAGGTAGTGCCTATTGATATTCATTTAGGAAAAAAATTTAGTACGTTATTGATTACCGGACCTAATACCGGAGGAAAAACAGTCACCATGAAAACGCTAGGCTTGTTTGCTTTGATGACACAGGCAGGCTTGTTTATTCCGGCATTAAGTGGCTCTGAAATGCCGGTTTTTCATAATGTATTTGCCGATATTGGCGATGAGCAAAGCATTGAGCAGAGTCTAAGTACTTTTTCGGCCCATATGACAAATATTGTCCGTATACTCAACCGCGTCTCATCCCAGGATTTAGTCCTGATTGATGAGGTTGGTGCTGGTACCGACCCGGAGGAAGGTGCTGCCTTGGCCATGTCAATTTTAGAGTTTTTAATGAGCAATGGTGCTAAGACCATTGCAACAACGCACTACAGTGAATTAAAAACATTTGCATATTCCAGACATGGAATCGAGAACGCCAGCGTAGAATTTGATATACAAACTCTCCGGCCTACTTATCGTCTTCTTATCGGTGTTCCAGGCAGCAGCAATGCTTTTGCTATCAGCCAGCGGCTTGGACTATCCACGAATATTATTGACAGAGCAAAACAATTAATTGATAAAGATCATGCTGAGTTTGAGAATATTCTCATTGAGTTGGAAGAACAGAAGTTAAACTATGAGAAGCTCAATCAGGAAATTAAGCAACAAGAATTTCAACTTGCCATGTTTCAAGAACGTCTTGCAACCGAACAGCGCGAATGGAACAAGAAGAAAGAAACATTGCTTAGTAAAGCGCAAAATGATGCAGCGGCACTAATAAGGCAAACACGCCGTGAAGCCGAGACCATTATTAGTGATCTCAAGGCTCAATTTACTAATCAAAATGCTAAAGAGCGCCAACATATTATCGATAGTACTCGTAAAAAATTGAAAGATGGCATCAGTGGTACGTTGGAGGAGGAAGATTTAAGTGCACTTCCGCCAGTTAGTGCTGCTAGTTTGCGTCCGAATCAAACCGTGTATATTACTTCACTCAAGCAAAAGGGAACAGTCATAGAGGTGAGCGGAGAGCAAGTTGCCTTACAGATTGGTCTTATGAAAGTAAATGTCCCTATAAGTTCCTGCCGAGTGATTGAGGATGAAGTTTCCAGTTCTGTCAAGGCCAAAAATAAAGTACCTAGTTTTGCTAAAATCCATGATGTTCAACGGCAAATTGATGTCCGGGGCATGAATGTGGAAGAAGCCGAAGTGTTATTAGCCAAGTATCTTGATGATGCTATTTTAGCCGGATTGAATCAAGTGCTGGTCATTCATGGAAAAGGGACTGGCGCATTACGCAAGGGTGTCCGAGCCTACTTGAAAAATCATCACCATGTCAAAGATATTAGCATTGGGGAATTAAATGAAGGGGGGGATGGCGCTACCGCAGTGCGCCTGATCTAGCAGAACGCTCTTTGTGGTGACAGTAGATTTGGCGCTATTGAGTGCCCAAACAATGGCTCAAAGTAATGTTGCCAGGTGGCATCGAATGGGGGAAGAAAAGTGATTACAAAAAGTAAAGAGATTGAAGAACGGACAATTGAAAGAGTGGCAGATGCCATGTGTGTGGCTGCGCGTACTGCTCCAAAGGCTAAAGGAGTCGATCATTTAATTACAATGACCGTAAAAGGTGGCGTTAAGAACCAACTGGTTGATGAGATGCGGAACATTGCCCGTATATCAGGGGCCCAATTTTTTGATCGGGATGCTACTTGTATAGAAAAGTCTGCCTTAGTCGTTCTTTTAGGGCAGAAAGTTACGCCAATGGGTGTTCCTAACTGTGGATATTGTGGTTTCGAAAACTGTACGGAGAATATTAAAGAGAATGGCTTATGCGCGATCAGTATTGGCGATTTAGGTATAGCCATGGGGTCGGCCGTTAGCGTAGCGGCTTATCATCATATTGACAATCGGGTGATGTTTAGTGTTGGTCGAGCCGCGTTGAACCTAGACTTATTTGATGAAAAGATCGGGATTGCGTATGGAATTCCTTTAAGTGTATCGGGGAAAAGCCCATTTTTCGATCGTGGATAATCAAAAAAGTGTGAGCTTAGCTCACACTTTTTTATTTCTAAAAACTTGTTTTCCAATTCAGATAACGCCCTGAGTTTCTTTTGGAGTCCTCATCCGAATCCGGATCGGTTTTTAGGGGGATAGGGATTGAATCCGTTACGGCTGCGGCCGGTGCTTCTTTTTTACTATCTGGCTTTACCTCCGTGTGTTTTTCACTCTTACTCGCATCTTGTTTTTCATGATTACTGCCGCCTAAGCTGTTAATGAGACCTAAAATGGAGGACATATTAGAGGCGCTCAGCTTAGACTTTAACTGTGGACTGTTTAAAAGCGGCAGCAGTGACATCAATGTATCAACAGATGGACCGCCGCTATTATCTCCTTTTGTCAACTCGCCCAGCAACTTTTGAATAGGGCTTCCTGTTGAGGTTGGAGGGGATGCCGATTGTACCGCTTGAGATGGATTTCTGTTTAAAATAGTAAGAATACATAGTAACGATAGCACATGAACTAAGTTATCATAGCTTCCGTCTGTAGCCGTTGTATCCAAAAGTCTGATAATACTTTGCAGGAGCGTTTTTTCAGGGGTTCCGTTTGACATCAAGACCCCTCCTTAAAATAATCCAGGTATCTTTGGCAGATTTAAATCTGTTGTTATTTTATTCATCGCGGTTTGATTAAGCTCTCTTGATTTAGCCATTGCATTATTTAATGTGGCGACAAGCAAATCCTGCAGCAGTGCTGAATTATCTGGAGATAAATACTTTCCATTAAGTTCAAGAGAAACAATATCTTGTTGACCATTGACGACCACTTTAACAACATCCCCGCTAGTTACTTCAATTCGTTCACTTTTGAGTTGCTCTTGAATGGATTGAACATTTTGTTGTACTTTTTTCACCATTTCCATCATATTTCCAAGGTTTTCAAACATACAGACACCTCCGCTAATTTTTATGCCACTCTATGCGTACAAAATAATTTTGTGAGTGTCCAACTTTTTAAATATGATACCGATTTCAACTCTTGATCATATATTAAGATAGGTCATGAATTTGTGAGGAGGGGTTGGGATGAGATTGCGTAGAATCAAAAAAAGAACAATAGAGGTAAATCCTGAAGAGGCTTTAGAAGCTACTGAATCATCATTCGACAATGATATAACCGAAAGGCCTAAAGACGAAGTAAAACTCGCAAAGCCAACAAAGGAATCGAATACGCCTATGCGAGTGATAAGAAAAATACTGGATAACCCAAATTTTAGTTTTCAACTAATGGTCATCATTTTAACACTTGCTTCAGAGAATGTTCAGATGGATAGAAGAATAGAAGGAATGACTACGACTGTCGATCGGGTAAGAAGTATTGCAGAAGTAATTAATAATACAATGCAATCGGTTAAAGTTGCTGCCGAAGCACCAAAAACGATCAGGCGCCTATTGGAATAACGACCCTTTTGGTTGAGCGTTGCTGCCAGGACTTCATTTGCTTTATCAATTTTAATGAAGTATATGATAATGTATATGCACTAAAAAAAGAAAACACGCGTAAAAAACGCGTGTTTTTTGTCTTTATGGATTATTTTTTTTATCAGTATCAGTTTTTGGGGGCGGAGGAGTCATAGATGGTACTGGTGTTTTATCAGGTTTAGGCGGAGGAGGCGTGGTTTTGTCAGGAGGTATTTTTGATTCGCTGTCCTGAGCTTTGTCTTTTTTATCTTTATCCTTATCCTTATCCTTGTCGCCGTCTTTATCTTTATCCTCATTGGGTTTATTGGGGTCGAGAATATTTTTATTGATGTCTTCTGGCGGCGCATAGTCTATCACCAGGCCGGAAGGTTTAATAAAATCACGATAAGGAATTTTACTTAGAGCACCATTCATAAATGCCCGCCAAATTTCAGCAGGAACACTACCACCAGTAATACCGCTTAGGTAACCTTCATTGTCATTTCCCATCCAAACAGCGGCTACCAGGTCCGGTGTAAAACCAACGAACCAGGCGTCTTTATAATCGCTGGTTGTACCGGTTTTTCCTGCTGCCGGACGATCAATATTGGCTGCAGCCCCTGTTCCACGGGTGAGAACTCCGCGAAGCATATCTGTAACAATATAAGCACTTTTTTCGCTGATGACTGCTTTTTCACGTGGCGTGGCTTGTTCAAGTACTTTACCATTACGATCAACAATTTTAACTATAGCAATTGGCTCAACTTTTACTCCTTGATTAGCGAATACTCCGTAAGCGCTAGCCAGTTCAATCGGTGTAACACCTTTGGTTAAGCCTCCTAAAGACATGGCTAAATTTCGATCATTGGTAGGTCCTTGCAATACTAAAGTAGAAATTCCCATTTGCTGGGCGTAGTGGAGTGGTTTATCTACGCCGACTTGATTAGCTAGTTTTACTGCCGGTACATTGAGTGAATGCTCTAATGCGGTACGTAGAGTGACTTTTCCATGGGATTTTCCATCGTAATTGATGGGAGACCAACTACCAAAATTAACAGGACTGTCTTCAATTACTGTTGTGGGTGACATTCCACTTTCAATTGCGGCTAGATAAATGAACGGTTTGAATGCTGAACCAGGCTGCCGTTCTGCCATTGTGGCACGATTGAATTGATCGTTGCCACGGCCGCCAACCATAGCTTTAATGTACCCGGTCCGTGGATCAATTGCTACCAGGGCTCCCTGGGGTTGTTTTACCCCATTGCTGTCCGTACGAGTGGTAGGCAGATTCTGCATTGCTTTTTCAGCGGCATTCTGCATATCTATATCTATAGAGGTATAGACTTTTAAACCATCTTTATAAACGGCATCGGCTCCATATTTTTCAATTAAAATTTGAGTGACATAATCCACAAAATAAGAGGCAAATCCGCCATCTTTTGTATTGGTTGAACGTGAAGAAAGGGTAATTTTAGTGTTTTTTGCTTTTGCAGCAGTCTCTTGATCAATATAGCCATACTTCACCATTTGATCGATCACAATACTTTGGCGTTCAGTAGCCGCTTTGAAATTGTTCAGTGGTGAGTAATAGTTAGGGCTTTTCGGAATACCTGCCAGCATAGCACATTCAGCTAAATTTAGATCTTCAACATTTTTACCAAAATATTGATGGGCAGCTGCTTGTACGCCATAAGCTCCTTGACCAAAATAAATTTGATTGAGATAAAGTTCCAAAATTTCATTTTTCGTATACTGACGTTCAATTTGCAATGCAAGAAAGGCCTCTTGAATTTTACGCTGTAGAGTTCGTTCCTGTGAGAGGTAAGCGTTCTTTGCCAATTGCTGAGTAATGGTACTACCACCCTCAGAAACACCCCGGTCGGTAATATTGGACCAGACTGCCCTTAGGATTCCGCGTGGATCGATCCCCATATGCTGATAAAATCGCGCGTCTTCAGCAGCGATAAAGGCGTTTTGTAGATTCTTAGGGACTTTACTTAAAGTGACAGGAACACGGTTTTCAACGGAATGTACCGTTGTGATAAGATTACCGTTAATGTCGTAGATCTGAGAAGAGGCAGGTGGTCGAATATCATTTGTCAGACCTGGCTTGGTATTTAGGCTAGCGGTTAAAAAACCCAGGCCTGCCCCAGTAACCATTACAACAAAAACAACTAATATAATTGCAAATATTTTGGTGTATTCTTTCTTGTTTTTCCTACGTCCGGTAGCCGGACTATCGTTACGAGCGCTACTCATTGATGACCTCCTTGAGATACCATATGACAAACATTATACCATAAAAGAATAATTTAGTAGGAGTTTTTCCATGATTTCATGTGCGGCTATTCAGTATTCTTTTGATATTTACTAATAACGGCTGCACAAAATCTCATATATCACCATATAATACATGGCAATAATCACTTATTATCTATAAGTAAAGGTAATCTATACTTTGGGAGGAAAACCCATGCGATTTACAGTTCGACGAAAAAGAAAATTCCCGTCTATTCCAATATTCTTAATCGTTATTATCACAGCTCTTTTATATTCCTTATGGATTATGGAAATTCACTTAAAGCCGACTGTATTAGCCATTGCAGAAGCCCGATCCACACTTATTGCGACAGAAGCAATTAATAATGTTATTAATAATAAAGTTAGTCAAACCATTGACCCTCAAACACTTGTCACCGTGAAAGTTGATAGTCGGGGACGTGTTGTCTTAATTCAGCCCAATACAATGGAATTTAATAAATTGGCTGCTGACACTACGATCAAAGTGCAAGAAGCATTAAAGGAAATATCGGCTGAAAAAATACAGATACCTGTCGGGCAAGTTTTAGGAAGCCAATTTCTAGCTAGCATGGGACCCAAAATTACAGTAACTATTATTCCTATTGGAACCGTTCAAGTGAAAGTTATTGATAAATTTGAACAGGCAGGTATAAACCAAACCCGGCATATGGTTTATCTTGTTGCGACAACTGAAGTAAAGATTGTTATCCCTCTGGTCAGTAAAAGTGTGAGTGTGAATACTCAAGTACCCATTGCTGAGTATGTTGTTGTTGGTGAAGTTCCAAGTACCTATGTACAGTTTCCATTCCCGATACCACACGAACTAAATGGTAACGGCAATGAGCCCAATAACCCCTAATTCTATTTTATGATGGTTATGCAGGATTTGGTTCGCAAAACCATCATTTTTATTTAATGAATATGGAATAAGTTGGATAAATAATCTTATTGACAGTTCGGTCACTCTGTGATAACCTATAAAAGGTCGTCACCCGGAACAATTAATTCAGCACAAAACAAGATAACGTTATACTTGTGACGACAATGATGCTGTTTTAGAAATAAAGCTGTATCGCAAGTGTTCCCTGAAAACTAAACAATGTAAGTAATAAACATGCCAGATGTG
>CAMJML010000028.1 GCA_946407015.1 uncultured Selenomonadales bacterium
TATCAGGATACCGTAAACAAAAAGGTCAGCGAGGTTCTGCCTGCTGCGCTGCAGCATGAATTGAGCCAGGCATTTCAAACCAAAGCCAGCCAATATTTCTCCGATCATTTTATCGGCTATTTTAACAGCAGCCTGGGATCGGAAAGCATCATTTATTTGCAGGGACTGAAAGATCTGGATGACATGAGCAAAGACTTGATCAGTGTTTTTTTCACCAATGTATCCACTGGTTTTGACAATCTGTATCTGCATCAAGAACTGGCTGATAACCAGACTGAACTCTTGTTTACACTTGGCGAAATTGCCGAAATCCGGTCACAGGAAACAGGTAATCATGTCAAACGGGTCGCCAAATACTCCAAGCTGCTGGCTTTAAAATACGGCTTAAGCAATGAAGAAGCCGAAGTGCTGAACCTGGCCTCGTCGATGCATGACATTGGAAAACTGGCGATCCGGGACACTATTTTAAATAAACCCGGCCAGCTCACCCCGGAAGAGTTTGATATCATTAAAACTCATGCCTTGGCCGGCTACCAACTGCTCAAGACTTCCCGGCGCAAATTGCTGCAGACGGCTGCCCTGGTTGCTTTGCAGCATCATGAAAAGTTTGACGGTACAGGCTATCCTTACGGGCTGAGGGGTGAGCAAATTCATATTTACGGACGAATTACCGCCTTAGCCGACGTATTTGATGCCCTGAGCTCTGACCGGATTTATCGCAGTGCCTGGCCCTTCGAACAAGTGCTGGATTATATTCGCGAACAACGAGGGCATCATTTTGATCCTGAACTTGTCGATATTTTGTTTAATCATTTGGATGAATTCATCAAAATCCGCGATTCCTGCGGCGATTATCTGCAAAATTTTCGCCAGCCGTAAAACAAACAGAGAGTCTTAAACAATAAGCTGTTCAAGACTCTCTTCTAATTGATAGCTTGCCTGAGGCAGGCTTTTTATTTTTATAGTACGGTTAAAGCTTGATTACGCCCACTGAGTTTAAAAATACAATAAGCAGCAAGGCTGGAGTCACGTACCGCAAAATGAAATAATAAACATTCAGGATACCGTCAATATTCAGCCTGCCATGATTGGATAATTCGCGCTTCAAGTCTTCTTTTTTAACCACATAGCCAATGAAAATGGCGATGAGCAAACCGCCGACCGGCAAAAGAATATTGGAAGAAATATAATCAAACCAGTCAAAGAAACCGCGGCCAAGGAAGGTATAGCTGCCCAGTAAGCTGCTCTTATCCACCGACAGGGTGGCTAAGATCCCGATCACTGCAATAATCACAGCATTTAAAATCGCCGCTTTCGGACGGGAAACGCCCCGTTCTTCCGTAAAGTAAGCCAGTGGCACCTCTACCAGAGACAGCATCGCCGTAGTAGCGGCAATGGATGTCAGAAAAAAGAAAGCAACCAGCAGAATATTGCCAAAGGGGATTTGCGAAAAAACCAGCGGAATAGTCATAAATAGCAGTCCCGGTCCGGCTGTTGGCTCAAGACCAAAGGAAAACACTGTCGGGAAAATCGCGATCCCTGCCAGTAAGGAAACCAGCGTATCAGACAGAGCGACCTTTGCCGCTGTACCAAATAAGTGATTATCCTGCGTAAAATAGCTGCCATAAGTAATCATCGTTCCCATCCCCAAGGACAGTTTAAAAAAGGCCAGTCCAAGCGCCGTCAGTACGGCGGCTGCAGTTAGTTTGCTGAAATCAATTTGCAGCAGGAAATCAATACCGGCACTGGCACCTGGCAGTGTCAAAGCCCGGATATCACAGATAATAATCAGGATAAATAATAACGGCATCAGGGTCTTCGTAATCTTTTCAATCCCATCCTTGACTCCCATGGCCAGGATAGTGGCTACAACACCCATGACAATAAACTGCCAGACAATGGGTGAAACCGGTCCCATAATGACATCACCGAATTGACTTTGCGCAGTCGCCATGGTAATACCGGCAAAATCGCCTTTGATCGCTTTAAATAAATAAAAATAAACCCAGCCGGCTACACAACTGTAAAAGAACATAATGAGATAAGACGATAATGCTCCCATCATACCTATGTATTTCCAGCCTGTTCCCGGTTTCAGTTCCTCCAGCGCACCGACCGCATTTTTTCTGGTTTTGCGGCCAATGTAAAACTCACTGACCATAATGGGCAAGCCAACAAATAAAATACAGAGAAAATATACGGTTAAGAATGCACCACCGCCATATTGGCCGGTAAGATAAGGAAACTTCCAGATGTTCCCCAAGCCAACGGCTGAACCTAAGGTGGCGAAGAAAACGGCTAAGCCTGAAGAAAATGTCTCTCTTTTCACTTTTTCCAACTCCCTGACTCCAACTGTAGTTTTCAACCACAAACCTATTTTACCCTGAATTGGTCAAAACAAAACTGCTTGTCCTAGGGAGACGCCGAAGGACAAGCAGTCTGAACAGTCTCACGTACACCATAGCGCTCCTGGAGAAGCGATAAGGTTTCCTGACAGCAGGCAAAACTTGCTTGTTTGTAGTCCGTGTACATACTAACAAATATAAGTCCACCTGTCAAGCACAGTAACCGTTTACGAAGTGTTTCATTGAATAAATTATTTGAAGTATTGGATACCAGAAGCAAAAATCTGCTGATCCTTTATTCCCGGGACATTCATCGCCACACCGTGGCCAATCCGCTCGGAGTGCCCCATCTTGCCAAGCACCCGCCCATCCGGGCTGGTAATCCCCTCAATGCCGGCCAATGAGCCGTTGGGATTAAACGGAATGGCATTGGACGGATTGCCGTCAAAGTCCACATACTGAGTGGCAATTTGGCCATTTTGATAGAGCTTTTCCAGCATGGCCGCATTGGCTACAAACCGTCCTTCCCCATGAGAAACGGCAATGGTATGAATATCGCCCACCGACGCATGGCTAAACCAGGGGGACTGATTGGAGACAATTTTGGTTTGAACCATACAGGAAATATGACGGCCAATCTGATTATGCGTCAGCGTTGGGCTGTCCGCTGTCAGCTCGGTAATTTCGCCGTAGGGCACCAGCCCCAGCTTGATAAGGGCCTGGAAGCCATTGCAAATACCCAGCATCAAACCATCACGCTGATGCAATAACCGCATCACAGCTGTTTGTATCCTTGGATTGCGGAACATGGCGGCAATAAACTTTCCTGAGCCGTCCGGTTCATCTCCGGCGCTAAACCCGCCTGGCAGCATCACAATCTGGGCTTGATCAATGCCCTTGGCAATGGCTTCAATGGACTGTTCCACTGCGGCTGGTGTAAGGTTCCGGATGACCAGCGTATCGGCCAAACCACCGGCTTTTTCAAAAGCACGGGCTGAATCATATTCGCAGTTGGTTCCAGGGAATACCGGGATAAAAACGCGCGGTTTGGCGAAGCTTTTAGCCGCCTTGTGCGTAGACTGGCTGTGGTAAGGACGATAAGCCGGTACCTCGGCTTTATGAGCGGTCTGGGTCGGGAAGATTTTTTCCAGCGGTTGTTCCCAGGCTTGACGGGCTTTGCTCAGCAGGATACGGCTGCCCTGCAGCACCAGCGCCGGGTCTGCTTGAGTCACTCCCAGCATCTTATAGGAGAGACCGGCAAGTGCCTGCGCGGGTTCAACTTCGGCTGCCAGTTCCACGACCAGCGATCCATAGGCCGCTTCCAACAGCAGGTCGATAGAAATATCGCTTTGAAAGCGCAGTCCAATCTCATTTCCGAAAGCCATTTTGCTGACAGCAGCGGCAATACCGCCGTTGCGCACACTGTGAGCCGCCACAATCTGGCCGGCTCTTATTGCCTGGGTAACAACCTGGAAGTTCTTGCGCAGCACTTCAAAATCAGGGAGTTCATATTCATCCCGTGGCAGCGGAACCAGGACCACTTTGCTGCCGGTCTGTTTAAACTCCGGAGAAATGACGGTATCGGTATGGACAATATTAACGGCAAACGCCACCAGCGTCGGAGGAACATGAATGTCCTTGAACGTCCCGGACATGCTGTCTTTCCCGCCAATAGCCGGAATCGCCAGCTGCTGCTGGGCATAAAGCGCTCCCAGCAGGGCACTGAACGGCTTACCCCATTTGACCGCATCTTGTCCCAGCTTTTCAAAATACTCCTGCAGGGTTAAACGAATTGAGGAATAATCACCGCCCAAAGCCACCACCTTAGCCGCCGCTTCAATCACAGCATAGAGAGCGCCATGAAACGGACTCCATTTGCCGATAAGCGGATTATAGCCATAGGTCATGGCGGTCGCTGTCGTGGTTTCGCCGTGCAGTACCGGCACTTTGGCTACCATCCCTTCGGCAGGGGTCGCCTGGTATTTGCCCCCAAACGGCATCAATACAGTGCCGGCGCCAATGGTGCTGTCAAACATTTCGACCAGGCCCTTTTGGCTGCAAACATTAAGATCACGCAACGTTTCAAGCCAGATTTCCTCTAAGGAACGTCCTGCAGCCGCCGGGGATTTGCGGCTAAAATAGTTTTCTTCCACCGCTGGTGCTGCCACCTGGACGGACGTTACCTGCTTGATCCCATTGGTATTTAAAAATTCACGGCTGACATCGACAATGGCTTTGCCGCGCCAGAACATCTTCAGGCGTTTTTCGTCGGTAACCTGGGCCACTACGGTAGCCTCCAGATTTTCCTGATCGGCATAGCCGATAAAGGCTTCAACGTCGGCGGCAGCAATAACAGCCGCCATTCTTTCCTGGGATTCGGAAATGGCCAGTTCGGTTCCGTCCAGTCCCTCATACTTTTTCGGGATATAGTCTAAATTAATGATCAGACCTTCTGTCAATTCGCCGATTGCCACCGACACACCGCCAGCCCCGAAATCATTGCAGCGTTTAATCATCCGGCTGACCGCTTCGTTACGGAATAAACGCTGAATTTTACGTTCGGTGGGGGCATTGCCTTTTTGCACTTCAGCGCCACAGCTAAACAGCGATTCTTCCGTATGCTCCTTGGACGATCCGGTCGCACCGCCGCAGCCGTCCCGTCCGGTGCGGCCGCCAACCAAAATCACCACATCGCCTTTTTGCGGAGTAGCCCGGACCACCTGCGCTTTGGGTGCGGCTGCGATGACAGCACCAATCTCCATCCTTTTGGCAACGAAATCCTCGTCATACACTTCCGCAACCTGGCCGGTTGCCAAACCGATTTGATTCCCGTAAGAACTGTAGCCGGCAGCAGCCCCTGTCGTAATTTTCTTTTGCGGCAGTTTGCCTGGCAGCGTTTCTTTGACACTTGTGCGCGGGTCGGCGCTGCCGGTTACCCGCATCGCCTGATAAACATAGGAACGGCCCGACAGAGGGTCACGGATGGCGCCCCCCAGGCAAGTAGCGGCACCGCCAAAAGGCTCAATTTCAGTCGGATGATTATGCGTTTCGTTTTTGAACATAATCAGCCAATCCTCTGTTTTTCCATCCACATCCACCGGAACGACGATACTGCAGGCATTAATTTCATCGGAAACATCCAAATCGGCCAATTTGCCGCGTTTTCTCAGTTCCTTCATCCCGATGGTGGCCATGTCCATCAAGGAAATATCCCGCTCTTTATCTCCATAAACCACCTGTCTGGCTTCGAGGAACTGTGCATAAGCCGCCGTAATGGGTTCCATAAAATACCCTTTATCAAATTCAACCCGCTCAACTTTGGTAAAAAAGGTAGTATGACGGCAATGATCCGACCAATAGGTATCAATGACTTTAATCTCAGTAATGGTAGGATCACGATGCTCTTGATCCCGAAAATACCGTTGGCAAAATTCCAGATCGTCAAAATTCATGGCCAGTCCGGTTTGCTGCATGAAACCTTGCAATTCTTCACTGCTTTTATGAATAAAGCCGGTTAATACCGCAACATCGGCTGGAACATCGGCCGCCATATTCAGCGTCTCCGGCTTATCCAGTCTGGCTTCACGGCATTCAACGGCATTAATGCAATACTCTTTGATCCTGTCTACCTCTTCGGTTGACAACGGACCGGAAAGAACAATGACCTTGGCGGTAACAATGATGGGACGATCCTTTTGGGTCAGGATTTGGATACACTGGGCAGCCGAGTCAGCCGTCTGATCATACTGCCCTGGTAAAAACTCCATGGCAAATACGGCATCAGCCGGATCAAGGACCAGTTCTTCATCATAAACCTCATCGACAGTCGGTTCTGAAAACACAATACTGCGGGCTTGCAGATATTCCTGATCGCTGATGCCCTCAATATCGTAGCGGTTGATGACACGCACACCGGTCAGTGCCTTTAGATCAAGGCTTTCTTTTAAATCAGCATATAGACTCTGGGCCGGAATATCAAAACCCGGACGTTTTTCCACAAAAATTCTTTTTACCTGACTCACGGGATACCCTCCTTTTTACCTTTACAACTACCATTGTAATATATTATTATTGATTATAATAATTAATAATTCTAATCTCTTTTATTAGGAGAACTTATGATGAGCATTAACTTTGAGCTCTATAAAGTGTTTTATTATGTTGCAAAGCATCTTAGTTTTTCCGAGGCAGCCAACCATATGTATATCTCCCAGTCTGCGGTCAGCCAGTCGGTGAAGCAATTGGAAGAGCAGCTGGGAGCCCGGCTCTTTTCCCGCAATACCAAACAAGTTAAGCTGACCAAGGCCGGCGAGCTGTTGTTTCAGCATGTCGAACAGGCCTACAATTTTTTGCGTACCGGTGAACGCAGCATCAGCGAACTGCATTCACTGCAGCAGGGTGAAATCAAAATTGCGGCCAGCGATACCATCTGCAAATATTTCTTGTTGCCTTATCTTAAGCAATTTCATCAGCTTTATCCGAAAATAAAAATTAACATTACCAACCGTCCGTCCCCAATCTGTGCTGAATTGCTAGCTAAAGGACTGGTCGATGTCAGTGTCATGAACTTACCGAATTCCGAGTATGATAAGAGTTTGAAAATCAGCCGGCTCAAACCCTTACAGGATGTCTTCATTGCCGGTCCGAAGTTCCGGCAGTTGCAGGGCAGGACCCTGGAACTGGACGAGCTCATGACGTATCCGTTATTGATGCTGGAGCGCAATTCCACCACCCGGCTGTTTTTTGAACAATATCTGCAAGCCAACCAGCTTAAAACCACCCCTGAAATTGAGCTGGACAGTGTGGATATTTTGATTGAGCTGGTCAAAATTGGCCTGGGAATTTCTTTTATTGCCAAAGAGTACATTCAAAAAGAACTGACGCAAAAGGAAATCATCACATTGAACGTCAATGCTGAAATTCCCCGTCGTTATCTGGGGGTTGTCACGCATGCCAGCCTGCCTGTTCCGGTAGCGGCTCAAAAATTCATCGACCTTTTAATGACAGAAAAACCTTAGCTTGCAAGCAAGCTAAGGTTTTTATCACTGGTTCAGACTTTCACGCGCGGAACATTGCGTCCGTAGAAAATCTCGGCCATTTCTTTTTTCAAGCGCTGTTTGATTTTCTTCTTTTCGCCTGTCAGCAATTCTTTTTTCGCTGTCCCAAAAAGATAGTTATCCAAATCAAACTCTTTAAGAATCATTTTAGTATGAAAAATGTTTTCCTGATAGACATTGACATCAATCATTTGATACAGTTCCCGGATATCAGGCTTAATATAGTTTTGAATGGAATTAATCTTATGATCAATAAAAAACTTTTTGCCGTTCACATCGCGGGTAAAGCCGCGGACCCGGTAATCCACAATCGCAATATCGGAACTAAAGGAATTGATTAAATAATTGAGCGCTTTAAGTGGTGAAATATGCCCACAGGTGGAAACGTCAATATCAGCCCGGAACGTGCTAATTCCTTTATCCGGATGACTTTCCGGATAGGTATGAACGGTAATATGGCTTTTGTCTAAATGACAGACAACTGCTTCAGACTGGGGATCGGCAACTTCTTTTTCCACCGGCTCCTCAGAGATCAGCATGGTCACACTGGCTCCTTGAGGATCGTAGTCCTGCTTGGCAATATTGAGAATATTGGCTCCGATAATATTGGCCACTTCTGTTAAGATACTCGTAAGGCGGTCAGCATTATATTCCTCATCTATATATTCAATATACGCCTGGCGATGCTCGGGAGTCTTCGCATAGCAGATATCATACATGTTAAAACTTAATGATTTGGTTAAATTATTGAATCCATACAATTTGAGCTTTTTAATTTCCTTAATATCCATCTCATCCACCTTACTACTTGTATTTGCAAATCTGAAAGTATAGTTACTTTATTATATCCGATTTCCTATTCTACAAATAGTGACAAATCCCTGCCGACAAAATAAAACTCCAAAGATTTTTATCTTTGGAGTCTGGTTCTTAGCAATCCCCTTCGGCTAAAACAAGTTCAACCCGTCCAAAACCTAATTCAATCGGAATACAATAGCCTTTGTTCAATTTCATCGTATAATCTTTTTGGACGATTTGCGGTTGTAATTCAAGCTTTACACCCTGATCGGATGCATTGACACAGAAGATGCCATTGACAACATTGAGAAATTCGGCCACACTGCATTCCGCCATTTCATCAATTTCCGTTAACTCTTCCTGGCTGTAACGGCGCGCCAGTTCTAAGAACACCTGGTTATCCATCGCAATCCCTGTTACCAGACCCACATCGCCGACAATATTTTGCGTCACAAACCATTTTGAGGTCTCATAGTCACAGGTCAACTGATTCTGCTGTACCAGAGGATGATCATTTAAAAATCTGACTACACTCCGTAAAAATAAGGCCACATAATCATAATATATTTCACCGATTCCCCCAACCGACGCGAAATTTAAAAACTGGTGGGTGGCTTGTTCATAATCGGCATCCTGCAGCAGTTGCCATTGTTCATTCGTTAGCTGGCTCTCTTGTTTATAATCAGCCAGAGCCTTTTCTAGGCTGGCCAGATCCAGATAGCCTAAATCGACGATAGCCTGACTCAAGCTCATCTGCCGGTTGCGCTGAATTTCAAGGAGCTCTTGCAATTGTGCCAGCGTCAAGTATCCCATTTCAATGGCCAATTCACCAAACTTCTTATCCTTGGATTTTTGCATTTCATGAACCGCTTCCACCTGAGCGGCATTCATCAGGCCGGTATTGATGGCCAGTACTCCGAGTTTGACCCGGACCGAGTGTTCGTACATCAAGGCTTCCCTAAGCTGCTCAGGCTTTAAGATTCCTTGATTCAATAAATATTGACCAAAATATTGGTTTAATAACATGGCAGCCACCTACTTTGCTATTTTTGCTACAATTTGCGTAATTTGCTCAACCGTATACGGCTTTTGGATGAAATCCTCCGCCCCATATTTTAAGGCCTGAATGAGCTTATCCGATGTCCCTAGTGATGATAGCATAATGACTTTGGCTTCAGCATCAAAAGCTCTCAGTTTTTTGAGTGCCTCCAATCCGTCGGTGCCAGGCATGACAATGTCCATGAAAACAAGATCCGGGCGGCTTTTCTGATAGACTTCTACAGCTTCTGTACCATTTTGGGCTTCAAACACTTCACAGCCGATCCCAGTCAGGATATCCCGTAATTTTTTTCTTACCAGCAAAGAATCATCGCAAATAAGTACTTTTCCTTGTTGTGTTTCCATGTATTTCTCCTTTCAGGCAACTGCTGCCTATTAAACCATATTTTAACATGCTTCGTGGCCAGCTTGAATTTTCCTGCCATCCAGGGAAAATATAACCCAAATATAACAATTCAGCCCTTATCCTGCTGAGTCCCATAAAAAAACTGGCGATAAACGCCAGTTTTTTATGATGGATTCAGATAATCTACAGCAATCTTCAATACCACTTTTTGAATTTCTCCGTCATATTCCCCTTGAATCGTAGGCCGGTGCACATCCCAGGGGAAGAGGATCGCATAGGTACCCTGTGACAAGATAACCATGGATTCCTTGTCCACTTTTTTATAAAAAATGGCATCCCGCTCCGCCGCGCAGTCTTCCAGTACTTCGTGGGCTGTGCTCCAGGAGGCATAACCCATGACTTCCTCCCCTTTGGCGATAAACTGGATATCAATATATTTGACATGAGTTTCGGCTTTACAGTGTTCAAGCGGCTGGGGCTTATACCGGGAGACCAGCGCAAACAGCCGTTCTCCTTCGATGAGATATTTCCCTGATTCTACTGCGGAAAAATCCGTTTTAGCCAAATAATCGAGGCCTTTTTGCAAAGCTGCCGGCAAATGAGCCATTTCACCGGCACAATTGGAGATATGTCCGATAATCATCTTGATTCATCCCTTCATCCTGTATTCATGAGCCACAGTCGTAACCAACCTGCAAGCATCTTTTTAGCCTTTACGATATTATAGTTGCAAAATCGTTTTAGCTTATGCTATTATTTAACCAAATAAATATGCAATTAGCAATGATAGGAAAAGTACAGGTGCTGTTTTCTGCAGAGAGCCGGTTATGCTGCGACCCGGTGTGAACGTCACTTCGAAAGCCATCCTTGAGCTGTGGGCTGAAATCAGTAGGCCTTACCGTCTCCCGGCGTTAACGGGCTGAAGTGAGCCAGTTGGCTAAACAAGGTGGTACCGCGGGGAAATGTTCTCGTCCTTTTTTGGGATGAGAACTTTTTTATTTGTAATGATAATATTGGATCAATCCGATGATTGGAGTGTTCATGATGAGACAACAACTGTTAGAACTGTTAGAAAATGATGCAAAGCGTCCGATTGCCGAATTGGCGGTCATGCTCGGAAAATCACAGCAGGAAGTCGCCGATCAAATCAAAGCGCTCGAAGAAGAAAAAATTATTATTAAATATCATACCATCATAAACTGGGAAAAAACCGGAGTGGATACCGTTACGGCCATGATCGAAGTCAAAATTACCCCGCAGCGGGAAGTCGGCTTCGATGCCCTGGCTGAACGCATTTACCGCTTTCCGGAAGTTCGCAGCGTCTATTTGATGTCCGGAGCGTATGACTTATTAGTCATGCTGGAAGGACCTTCCTTAAAAGAAATTGCCGAGTTTGTCTCCACCAAGCTGGCTACGATTGAAGGGGTCATTAGCACGACAACGCATTTTATGCTAAAAACCTATAAAGAGGCCGGCGTCATTATTGAGGATCACGAAGAAGACCGGAGATTGGTGGTGACTCCATGAGTTGGGCTGACCGGATTTCTCCAACCGTGCGCGCCATTCCCCCGTCCGGTATCAGAAGATTTTTTGATATTGTGGCTGAAATGAAAGGCGTAGTTTCACTCGGAGTAGGGGAGCCTGATTTTATTACTCCCTGGCATATCCGGGAGAGCTGTGTCTACGGCTTGGAGAAAGGCTATACCTCCTATACCTCCAACTACGGGTTGCTGGAGCTGCGCCAGGAAATTGTCCGGGTTACCGAACGCGACTATCAGGTTTCCTACGACCCGCGCTGTGAAGCACTGATTACAGTCGGTGTCAGTGAAGCGCTGGATTTAGCCTTGCGGGCGGTACTGTCCCCCGGTGATGAGGCACTCGTCCCTGAGCCTTGCTACGTCTCTTATAAGGCTTGCGTCACTTTAGCCGGAGGCATTCCAATTCCGGTTCCGACCCGGATGGAAAACCAGTTCCGGGTCACGGTTGACCAATTGGAAGCTTTGGTGACACCCCGTACGAAAGTGCTTCTAATTGGCTATCCGAACAATCCGACCGGTGCCATTATGCCGAAAGAAGAACTCTTGCGCATTGCAGAATTTGCCGCTAAACATGATCTTATTGTCATCTCTGATGAAATCTATGCCAATCTCACTTACGATGCCGAGCATACTTGCTTTGCCTCCTTGCCGGGTATGCGCGACCGGACTATTTTGCTCAATGGATTTTCTAAGGCCTATGCCATGACAGGCTGGCGGATTGGTTATGCATTATCCAATCCCGACTTTATTTCGGCCATGACCAAAATTCATCAGTACACCATGTTATGCGCTCCTATTACGGCTCAGGTGGCTGCGGTAGAAGCCCTGCGTCATGGTGAAGAAAAAATGCGCAAAATGATAGCCGAATATGATTGCCGCCGGCGTTTTATGCTGGACGGGCTGCGCAATATGGGCTTGACCTGCTTTGAACCAAAGGGAGCCTTCTATATCTTTCCTTCAATAAAGGAAACCGGCCTGACTTCACTAGCGTTCGCTGAAGAATTACTGAAGTCCGAAAAAGTCGCCCTGGTTCCGGGCGATGCCTTTGGCAGCAGCGGTGAAGGATATGTTCGCTGCTCTTATGCCACTTCAATGGCCAACCTGGCGAAAGCCTTGGAACGCATTGAACGCTTTGTAAAAAAACGGTTATAGTCCGCCTGATAAAGAAAACACTCCTTGCTATGCAAGGAGTGTTTTCTTTATTGGCCTAACCCGATATTTAATTCAATCGCATTAGAATCCACCAGGAGTTCTAAGGCTAAATATTTCGTACTGCTGACTTTCACTTTAAAATCCGCCCCCAAAGCCAGGCTGGGCGGCGAAATATCGACATTCATGCCCTGTTTTTCAAAGTTAATGGCCGCATTGGCCGTCACCATGTTAACCAGTTCGGAAATCGCACTTTGAGCCATTTCATCCATTTTTTCTACCGGCATTCCCATCATCATGACCGAAGCAATGGACCGGGCTGTTTCTTCACTCATATTATAAGCAATATTGCCACGGACCTGATTGGTCATGCCAATTAATACGGTCACTCCTTGGCTGGAAACATATTGCTCTTTTACCGCTAATTTGCCGCGGTTAATGCTTTGGAAGCCCAATTGAGGCATAACTGTAGCAATTGCATCAACAAATGGATTGATTAGTTTAACATCCAAGGCTATTCCCTCCTGCAAAGCCGATATTCATAGTCATTGTTCCGATTTCAGTTTCTATATGGACATTAAATGAATTCAATCGTGGATTGATCAGGTCTATAGTATTCCCGCTCATGATGCCCGGAGGCGTCAGTCTGAGTTCAGCTCCGCGGAACTGATTATTAATGGCCGAGACGCTGTGGCCTCCAATAATATTCGCAAACTCGGCAATGCTGTTTAACACATCCTCCTCATCAACAGTCTCCGATCCTAGAATCATTTGGGTAAACTTCCGGGCCGTGCCAGTACTGATGGTGAGAATCATCCGTCCGGATTGCTTACCGGTAATCCCGATAATCACCGCAATGCCATGGGCCGTAAATTTGGGCTGATCATCAACAGCCGTAGTTACCCGGCTTTCCACTCTGGCCATTTGCAGCATATTTAGTTTAAGAGCAGAAACAAAGTGTGTCAGGTACTGATTCAGCCAGTCCTGACTTTGCTGCGAGCATTCACAAATTTTCCGGAGTGTATCAAGAAGTTCGGACGATTTTACGGGTTTTTGCAAAAAAGCCTGCACCCCGGCCGAGTATCCTCTGGCTAGTAGATTTTCATCCCGCATCGCACTCACCATGACAATTTTAGCAGCCGGATCAATACTGATGATCTCCCGGCTGCAAGAAATCCCATCCATATCAGGCAAATTCATATCCATTGTGACAACATCCGGGCCCAGGAATTTGTATTTTGCAACAGCATCCCAGCCATTTTCTGCAAATCCACAAACTTCAAAACTTGTTTGATCTAATGTTCCTGCCATGATCTTCTGACTGAAAGGCGAATCGTCCACAACCAGTACCCGGATTTTATTCAATAGATATCACCTTGCCTCTTTCTATAATCGTATTTTGTCATTTTAATTTCAGCGAAAATGATATTGTTAATTTTAAACATTTCTGACTGAAATCCTGCTCTATTTGACAAATATTTATTTTTTGCGCCAATTACGCAAAAACCCGGGAAGCAGCGCTAGCGCTGCTTCCCGGGCTCATCAACCGTCGTTATGCTTTGGGGTCAATGATGGCAATGTCGCCTTCTTCACCCGTACGAATCCGAACAGCATTTTCAATTGGATACACAAAGATTTTGCCATCGCCGATCTGGCCGGTCTTCAGTACCTTCTGAGCTGTTGCCAGTACTTTTTCCACTGGAATTTCGCAGACAACTGTTTCAACTTTTACTTTAGGCAATAAATTGATCGCATATTCCGTACCTCTGTAGACTTCGGTATGCCCTTTTTGCAAGCCGCAACCATAGACTTGGCTGACAGTCATCCCGGCAACACCGATTGAATTTAAGGCTTCTTTCAATTCTTCCAGTTTACCCGGTCTGGTAATAATCTCAATTTTAGTCATTTTTCTCATAAACCGTCCTCCTCCTACTCCCCATAGCGATCATTTCCAAAAACACCAGCTTCTGTAATCTAACTATAAGTTTAAACTAAATTGACTTTCTCCGCAACTTTTTGTGTGCTGCTAATCTCATAGCCATGAGTAATAGGAGCGCCAGCTACAAAGTCTTGAGCATAAGCTCTTTCACCGTGTTCACTGACATCAAGTCCGCTAATTTCTTCTTCATCGTTAACACGCAATGGCAGGAATGCGCCAACAATTTTCAGCAGGATAAACGTCATGACCGCCGCGAACACCCAAGCAGCAGCGACTGCAATCAACTGGGTTACAACCGGGTCCATACCGCCGCCAAAGAAGAAGCCGTCAGTACCGGCTGAATTTACCGATTTGGAAGCAAACAATCCGGTTGCAATGGCTCCCCATGTTCCGCCAATGCCATGAATACCAAACGCATCCAGTGAGTCGTCGTAATTGAGCTTTTTCTTAACAACAGCAACAGCAAAGTAGCAGATTGCGCCACCGGCCAAGCCAATAATCAAGGATGGAATCGTTGAAACAAAACCGGCAGCCGGAGTGATCGCAACTAATCCGGCAATACAACCGCTAACGGCTCCAAGAATAGTTGGTTTGCCATTATGCATCCACTCAACAAATACCCAGGATAAAGTTGCTGCAGCGGCGGCAACTTGAGTAACAACAAAGGCAGATGCAGCCAGGCCATTGGCAGCCAATGCACTGCCGGCATTAAATCCAAACCAGCCGAACCAGAGTAAAGCAGCACCTAGAACAGTCATTGGAAGATGATGAGGAAGCATTGGCGAAGAGCCGTAACCGCGACGTCTTCCTAAAACAATGCAGGCCACCAAGCCGGAAACACCGGAAAGAATGTGGATAACAGTACCACCGGCAAAGTCAAGAGCTCCTAATTCAAACAACCAGCCACCGCCCCATACCCAATGGGCAAATGGATTGTAAACCAAGGTAGCCCAAGCAACAATAAACACAACAAACGCTGGAAACTTCATTCTTTCAGCAAAAGACCCGGTAATCAGCGCCGGCGTAATGACGGCGAACATGCATTGGAAAGCCACAAAGGCCAGTGACGGAATGGTAGCAGCAATTGCGCTCGGTTCTTGCCCTAAGCCATTTAAGCCAAAATACTCTAAGCTACCAATAAGCCCGCCTATATCAGAGCCGAAAGTCAATGTATAACCAATCAGAACCCATTGAACGGAAATAAGTGCAACAACGAAAAAGCTTTGCATAATAGTTGTCAGTACATTTTTTGTTCTTACCATACCACCATAGAATAATGCCAAGCCCGGAGTCATGAGCATAACCAATGCAGCACTGGCAAGCACCCAGGCGGTATCGCCGGCATCAATTTTAGGTGCCTCTGCTGCGGCTGCCGCCGCCCCGTCTGTTCCTTCAGCACCAAAAGCTACCGGAACGATCAGGAAAGTTAACATCAGACAAATTGCTAGAATCGACCAAAGTTTTTTCATGTCAAACCCCTCTTTCGTACCAAAATATTTTAATTGTAAAACCTAACAAAATGAAAAGAATAATAAGTTCAGCACCCGAAACCGTTATGAAACCCACTAGCCACCCCCTTAAACGGCTTAGAAAAATAAACAGACGCCCCTCGGTATAAAAAAACCGGCAGGACGTCTTTGTCTGCAAAAAATAATATAAAAAGCCTTCGCAATAGGTTGCGAAGGCTTCATTGCCTTTAGTATCTTGTTGTACTTAGTATAGCAACCGTTTCAAACAGTGTCAATACCAAAATATGAGTTCAGAAAATTAAAACTACGAATCTCCAAGCGTTTGATCCGGCTTTGTCTGGTGCGAGCGTTGCACCGGCTCTGGTTCCGGCCTGGTTGTTAAATAAACACCGCTGATAATAATCAGGGCACTGACCAGCTTCAGCCAATCAAACGGCTCGCCCAGAATGAATACCGACTGAACAATGGTAAATACCGGAACCAGATTAATAAAGATCGCCGCTTTGGGTGCACCAATCTTTTGAATCGCAATGAAATGGAATAAATAGCCCAGTACCGAAGCAAACAGGGCCATGTACAGAATGGACAGCCAGCCGCCAACAGTCGCCTGCTGCAAATAGCTGGCAGGGTTTTCCCATAGGACAAAAGGAATGGAGATGAGGGTACAGATTAAAAAAGTATAGGCCGTAAGCATCAGCGGCGAAAGCCGGTACTGCTGCATCACCCGGCGGCTGTACAGGGAATAGCCGGCCCAACTGCACACAGCGGCAAACATGAGCAGATCGCCAAAATTGAACTGAAGCTGAGCCAGCACCGCCCATTCGCCATGAGTCACTGTTAGGATAACCCCAAATAATGATAGTGCGGTACCTAAAATTCTGAGCAAGCTCATTTTTTCCTGCAGCAGAAAAACGGCTAAAACAGCCGTAACCATCGGATTAGTTGAGCCAATCAACGACGAATTAATGGCGGTTGTGTACTGCAAGCAGGAAAAAAACAAGGCATGATACAAAAAGGTCCCGCCAGCCCCAAGCAAAATGAGCGGCTTCCAGTCCTGTTTCCGGGGCAGCCAGGACTCAGGCTGCCGCTGATATAAAATAGCAAAAATAAATGGCAGTGCAAATAAAAACCGGAAAAAAGTCAAAGCAAAAGCCGGAAATTCACGAACAGCCAGTTTTCCGGTAATAAATGCGCCAGACCAGAAGACGGCCGTCAGTACCATTAATCCATACACACCATTGACACTCATAGTTCTTCCCCCAAAAAACCTTAACCTGAATCCGTAGGACTCAGGTTAAGAAACTGATGATGCAGAAACACTTCTGCCAAACTTGTGACCAGTTAAAAAGCCGGCTATTCAGTGATATAAGAGCAGCAATAATCGGTTACTGCGGTAACGTTAAGCTGAAAGCGTGCGTGCGCGGGAACACGGAAGGTTTGTCCACCAGTGATCTTTTGCCACTCAGTGGCACCCGGCAGCAGGACGGTAAGCTCGCCGGCCATGATTTCCATGATTTCGGCAGCGTCGGTCGCAAAATCATACTCACCAGGCATCATAATGCCCAGCGTCTTTTTGCTCCCGTCAGCAAACAGGACTGTTCTGCTGGTCACACTGCCATTGAAATAAATATTAGCCTTTTTCACTACAGTAACATGATCAAATTGACTCATATGAAAACCCCCGGCGTTAAATTACAGCGTCTCGTTTGAGGTAATTTGGACTTTGTAGTCTCCTCCAGCTGTTCTTTTTATTATACCCTTCTTACCAGACCCGTCGTCAACAGTAATCGCCTGCAAATTATGGCCAATTAGAAAATTTAATACATCGCCTTTAATAAAACCTTCCCAGCTTTCTTTGTTTTTTAACTCCGGCATTTCGTTCGTAATGTCCATGTTTTCTCCTCCGTTAATAGCTAAAATTTTTCTACCATATCTCTAAAATGGCGGCAATTGGCAACCAGATCACGGCTGTGCTTAAATAATCCGCCACCCATAAGAAATATCACGTCACGGCCATAGACGGCCAGCAGTTCGGGAACACGCTCTAACGTCATGCCGCCTCCCGGGCTGGGGAATATGGTTTTAATATGGGCCATAGGAGCCTCGGTTGCTTGCGCAATGCTTTCACATTCAGCCCGGCTGAAAGAAAAGCGTCCGCCAAAGTTGGGATAAATAGAAGTATCGGCACCAGCCAGACGGGCAATTTGCCCAAACAAAGCCGCATGGGAAATCCCATTTTCAGCACTGGTCACATAACTGCCCTGAAAAGCCGGATGACTGACCACCGGCAGACTCAGCGAATCATCGTCCGCCAGTTGCCGCATGGTGTCCAGTCCAATCAGCGCCGGAGCTGCCATGATACCGCCCGCTCCCGCCGCTTTAGCCTGCTGGGCTCTAGCCAGCACCTGGTGACTAGGTGCAGTAACATTGGCAACAAAAATACTTTTTTGGCCGGTTTCCCTATTGGCCTTGGCCACAGCCTCGGCACACCGCTTAACCCGCTCTTCAAACGGAGCAAAGCATTGGTCGGTCAGCCCATGGTCATCCTTGATGATATCAATACCGCCAAGAGCCAATTGATAAGCCAGCTCTGCCAGTTCTGCCGCCGACAGTCCCATAGGCTTTAAAGCTGTAAACAGCAGCGGCCGTGAAGGGACATTCAGCAATGCGCGCAAGCCGGAGCGGCCAAAGCGCGGACCCTTATAGGCTTGCAGCAAGCTGTCCGGCAGGGTCAGGCTTTCCACCCGGATACCGGGCTTGATACTGATATTGCCAAAGATCACATTCAGCAGCTGGGTGAATTCGCCGGCCGTCGTTTCATTGGCATAGCTGATATCGGCAAAAAAAGCGCCTTCTCCCGCTGTAAAAGCCTCAATCCGTCCGACTACCTCATCACGAATAAAATTTACCGGCAGCAACTCTTCGGGAAACTCCACCGTTTGTTCCACACAAATGTCTTTTGCTTTCGCATAGGCTTCCGGCTCACTGCCGCTCAGCCGGTACCGAACACGAAATCTTTCTCCTGATAACATTATAAAGCCTCCGCTTTAGCGTCGCTATGAACAGGCTCAAGGTAAATCTGAGCCAGATCCGCTTCACTGACATTAAACTGATAGCCAGTCAGTTTCTCGGTTTGGGTAATCAATGCCATCGCATCCAGCCCGTATTCCTTCATCAAAAACGGCCGGCTGGCGCCATGAGCATAGGTATCACGCAGGCCGATACGGACCAGCTTTTTGCCGATGCCGGCTTCGGCCATTTGCTCGGCAATAATGCTGCCCAAGCCACCGATAATAGAATGGTTCTCCATAGTGATCACGCCATAGCGCGATTGAGCGATGGCTTCTAGTACATTGGCATCATGAAAAGGTTTCAGGGTGGTGATATGCATATGCTGAACCGACAGCCCCTGCTTTTTAAGCGCTTCAATCGCGCGCATGGCTTCTTCGGTGCAAATCCCGGTTGATAACACCGTGAGGTCCTGTCCTTTGCTAATCGTCCGGGCTTGTCCCAGTTTCATAACCGCCGACTTATCAAACAGCCGGGGGATTTCCCCGCGCAGCATCCGGACATAGACCGGCCCGTTAACACTGTGAGCCACATCCAAAACACTTTCTACATCGGTAGCATCACCGCATTCCAGAATGGTCATATTGGGTAAAGCACGCATGACCGCAATATCTTCAACAGCCTGATGGGTCGCTCCGCCCGGGGTGGTAATGCCGGGTAAAAAACCAAACATTTTCACCGGCAAGTTGGGATAAGATACCGACATGGCAATCTGATCGTAAGCCCGGCGATAAATAAAAACAGCAAAGGTATGAATCAATGGAATAAAACCCTCCCGGGCCATTCCACCGGCAAAACTCAGCATATTCTGTTCGGCTATGCCCATCGATAAAAAACGGTCCGGATACGTATCGCGGAATAAATCAATTTCGGTTGAGCTGGTTAAATCGGCCGACATCACCAGCACTTCAGGTCTATGCCTCGCCCATTCAATCAGGTTTTTGGCATGAACCTTCGCTAAAATTTCCATATCAGCACTTACTCCTTATGGTCAAAAATTTCAATGGCTTTCTGATATTGCAACCGTTCTTCACTGGAGGTGAAGCGGACATAATGCAGTTTAGGGGCACGTGCAGCCAGCAAGTCCAGTCCCTGACACGGATTGGTGTCCGCCAAAATAACGGTTGGCCGTCCATCCGGCTGCTGAGCTGCTGCTGCGGCCAGCGCCTCGACATCATGGCCATCAAGCCGGAATACCCTGGCGCCAAACGCTTCAAGGCGCTTATCAAAAGGTTCAATGGTCATCACCGAACAAATTTCACCATCACATTGCTGGCCATTCATATCCACAATGAGCCACATATTATCCAAACGGTGATGAGCCATTGCTTGAATGGCTTCCCAATTTTGGCCTGACTGAAACTCGCCATCCGACATAAACACCCAGACCTTGCCGGTGTCACCTTTTAGCTTGCGTGCCATGGCAATTCCGGCCGCCTGGCTCAGGCCTTGTCCCAAAGAACCGGTCATCACTTCCATACCGGGTGAGTGCTCGGCACCGATCATTTCGACAGTTCCACCATCCTGATTAAACTGCCGCAGCCCTTCCGGAGCCATACGCCCCACTTCTTCGAGCGCAGCATAGAGCACCAGTGCATATTGCGCCGGCGATAAAATAAAGCGATCATAGTGCGGCGCTTGGGGACCATGAAAAGCCGCTCCGGTAAAACTGCCAGAATTGTCCGGACCGGGAACACCGGCAAACGGCGGTGGAATGATCGGAGCCTCGACCGGACCCAATGCCATCAGCTTCAGATATAAGGCAGCAAAAATTTCAGCCGCAGAGCAAGCCTGACTTAAATAACCGCCATTGCTGTTTACAGTATGCTCCAGGACGCGGCGGCGAATGCCTTTCGCGGTTCGCCGGACCTGTTCCTGCCAATCCAATTGAGCTTTTTGATCTTGTTTCATCATCACTTACTCCTCATATTGTTACACTGTTTTTTCCAACAGGATCTATTTCTCATGCACGCCAGCGTTATCTTAGCATAAATAGCGCACAAATATTGTCAATCCCAAGTGATTTTTAAACTTTTTTCATTCTCTGTCATAGTATAAACTAAATGATTGATTCTACTAACGGAGGGTGAGAAAGAATGAGTAACCCCAAACGTTATCGGGCGAATCCCACACATAACCGCTGTTTATGCTGGCAATGTCAGTCACTGGATGAGTGCTGGCCCGATTCCGGCATGCCGACACGAACTGCCGTAGCCAGAATAAAAGGGGGTCCCCTTGCGCCAAGGATCAGGGGAATTGTCACATTTCGGGATATCCCCGGCGGCACTGAAGTATCTGTTGATGTCAGCGGCTTGCCTGCCTATCGGCCGGCGCAAGGCAATAAATCCCCGGTAGGGCCCCATGGTTTCCATCTCCATGAAAATGGCAGCTGCGAAGTCGGCGATCCTGCCGATCCGTTTACCGCCGCCGGCAGCCATTGGAATCCCACCAACCAGCCTCACGGCAATCATGCCGGTGATTTCCCCGTTTTATTCTCCAATCATGGCCGGGCCATTATGACTTTTTTCACCGATAAATTTCAGGTTGCTGACATTATCGGTAAAACCGTCATCATTCACGAAAACCCGGATGATTATCGCTCCCAGCCTGCCGGCAATTCCGGCAAGCGTCTGGCGTGTGGTGTGATCCGGTGGGCCCGTCATTTGTCCGATTAAAAGAACAATTGCTGAACAGGCAAGCGTAGGAATCCCTCAGCCCGGGACGGTTCCTATGCTTGCTCACATGGCGCTCTAGATCACCGGCAGATGAATATCATAAATAATACTTAAAATCCGAATGACTGAAGTCACAATAAAACACAAGTACATGGGCCATGTTTCGGACAGGACAAACTGTGTATAATAAAGACAGACAGCGCCGGCAATGGAGGCCACAGCATAAATTTCTTTTCTGAAGACAAAGGGAATTTCCTGCACAAACAAGTCCCGAACCACCCCGCCGCCCACTCCGGTAGTCACGCCCAGAACAATCATAATGAAAGGCGTATTAATATCATACTGAATCGCCATATGAGCCCCGGCAGCCGTAAAGGCACCTAAACCAATGGCATCACAGATTTGAATCACATAATTAAAACGGGTAATTTGCCGATACACCAGACAGGCCGTTACAGCCGCCGCAATACTAATGATCACAAACGTAGGGTCACGAAATGCCACCGGCGGGGTATTGCCAATGAGTAAATCCCGCAAGATTCCGCCCCCTACCGCTGTCGTAATGGCAAGCATCAGTACTCCAAAAATATCCAGCTTTTTTTGGATGCCGGTTAAAGCACCCGCCAGGGCAAATGCAATCGTACCAATGATCCCTAAACCATCAAATACAGTCATAGTTTCCTCAATTCAACATCATTACTTTTCATAAATCATTTTAACCGTCATACCGCCATCAACAACCAAATTGGTTCCGGTAATAAATCCGGCTTCATCCGAAGCGAGAAAGAGACAAGCTGCCGCAATATCTTCGGGCTTGCCCACTCTTCCGGCCGGATGCTGGGCCAAATCAACGGGGCGTAACGCAGCAGGCTGCCGGTTGCTGCTTTTTTGCCACTCGGAAACCACAATCCATCCCGGACTAATGGCATTGACCCGGATGCCGCGGTCGCCTAACGTCACGGCCAGTGAGTGGGTGAGCGCAACCAAACCGCCTTTAGCAGCCGCATAGGCATGCCAATCGGCTTCGGACATCATCGCCCGGGTTGACGCAATATTAATGATGCTGCTGCCTGCAGCCATAAGGTCCAAGCCGTACTTAACCGTCAGATAAGCTCCGCGCAGATTGGTGTTCAGGACCCGGTCCCATTCCTGCATCGGAGCTTCCAGCGGCGTTGCCGCTGAAATTCCGGCATTGTTGACAAGCACATTCAGGCCAATGCCCTGTTTGGCTAAATCAGCCATCACACCGGCAACAGCATGGTCATTTTTAATATCAACAGCATAATAGCCGCAGCGTCCACCAGCGGCCAGAATGAACTCAGCGTTTTCCTGGCAAGCCTGCTGGTCGATATCGACAATAATAATATCATAGCCCCGTCCCGCAAAAGCTCTGGTGATGGCGGCCCCGATTCCTTGGGCGCCGCCTGTTACCAAACAAGTTTTAGTCAATCCATTCACTACCTTCATAGATCGTGGTAAGCAACATGGCCATGTCTTCGGAGCTAACCACTACCGGATTTGCCCGGGTCGATCCTTTTAGCGAATTTTCCACCAGGCCATCAAACCCGCTGAAAAATTGTTCCCGGGAGATCCCGGCTTGGGCAAAGGACTTAGGAATCCGTAAAATGGCATTCATTTTCCGGATGGCTGCAATAAAGCTGCTGCAGCCTAGCGCCCGTGCTAATTCGGAAAGCTTTTCGCTGACCAATGGATTCCGCGAATTGTATTGCAGCACATAAGGCAGTACAATGGCATTAATCAGGCCATGCCCTAAATTAAATTTTCCGCCAATCGCATGGGAAATGCCATGAGCCATTCCCAACCCAACATTGTCAAACGCATAGCCGGCTAAACTCTGATAGTGGTGAACCTTTTCCCGGCTTTCCACCGTCTTATCCTGATAGGACACCGGCAAATAACGAACCAAGCCTTCAATCGCCCCTTTGGCCATGACTTCCGTGAAATCATCGAGATTGTGGTTAATATAAGCTTCAACGGCATGGGTCATGGCATCCATGCCTGTTTCAGCCACAACATGGTCTGGCATGGTTAAAGTCAGCTGAGCATCAAGAATGGCAATATCTGGAATAAAGGCCAGGGTTTTTAAGCCTATTTTCAAATTCTGCTCACGAAAAGTGACGACCGCCGCCTTGGTTACTTCACTGCCTGTCCCGGAAGTCGTAGGAATAGCAATAAAAGTCAGCTTTGAGCGTTTATCCGGAACTTCAATATCGAAAAAATTCTCAAAGGTAATGTGCGGATATTCGTAAAAAAGCGCCATAACCTTGGCAGCATCAAGCGGCGAACCGCCCCCCACCGCGATGAGACAATCCGGTTTAAAAGCACGCATAGCCTCCAGTCCGGCTAAAATCGCCCCGGTATCCGGGTTCTTTGAAATTCCGGTAAAAACAGTACTTTCACACGCAATTCCGGCAAGATAGCCCTGAATTCTGGCAATCGTGCCGTTCTCGATCATGGATTTGCTGCCTGTTACGATAAATGCCCGTTTTGCTGGTATATTGTTTAAATATTCCAGTGATCCAACCCCGGTGATGAGCGCTTCTCCACCGAATACTAGTTTTTTCATTGAGCATCACGACCTTTTTTTATTTTTTGCCGCGCTGATACACATACAAGTAGTAACTGTTTACAAAAATAATAAACAAATTAATCAGGGCGACCGGCATAGCACCAATCATGAAACCATACACGGTAAAACAAATGGCTCCCAGCGTATTGATCAACCGCAGTTTAACCAGGGAGGACATCATCAGCGAAATAGCGATCAATAACGACGCTGTATAACCTAACCACTCAATTATATTTGGCTTTATCATACTTTAATCCTTTTCTACATTGATTGTACGTTTATTTTTTATAAAAAACCAGTCCCATAAGGAGGAATATCCATGCATCCCGTCCCAGACATTATTGCCCCCGGTCTAAAAATCCTGTTTATAGGCTTCAATCCCGGGCAGCGATCAGCCGTCACCGGTCATCATTTTGCCGGGCACTCCAATCGCTTTTGGAAGTTGCTGGCTCTCTCCGGACTG
Organism: uncultured Selenomonadales bacterium; assembly: GCA_946407015.1. Taxonomy (GTDB): domain Bacteria; phylum Bacillota; class Negativicutes; order DSM-1736; family Dendrosporobacteraceae; genus CAMJML01. Next base: position 24,498 of record CAMJML010000028.1, read on the forward strand.
ACTCCTTATCAGCTTAAACCGGAGCAAGACAGCCTGCTGACGACACTAGGGTACGGCATTACGAATATTGTATCCCGTCCCAGCCGGACCGCAGCTGAAATAACCAAAGCCGAATATCAGGCCGGACGTGTAATCTTATTAAAAAAAATCCAGCATTATCAACCTGCTATTGCCTGCTACGCCGGTATTGGCGTGTATAAAGAATTTACCGGGCAGGCGACAGTCCATTGCGGACAACAGCCAACAGGTGTTCTGGCACCTGTTGTTGATTTTGTTGTACCATCGCCCAGCGGCCTCAACCGCATCAAATTGGAGGATCAACTGCGCTATTATCGTCAATTGGCCGGCTTAGTCTTTGAATAAATTTCATGTATGCCTTCACAAATTTGTAAAATTTTGCATAGCCCATCACTAAGTTTACATATAATAGAAGTACAACTGAAAATTTTTTCACTCACTGTCTCCTGACCAAGAATCGCGTTCATTCTTATCCGAAAGGGGCAATGCGTTTGTTAATCAATGAACTGCATGAATTAAGCTACCGTTCACCTTGGGCTGCTTTAGGCTGGTCTGCAATGATTCCGGGTCTTGGACAACTTTACAATCAGGAATATGTACTCGGAATTTCAATGGTCTTTATGGAATTTTACATTAATAATAATGCTCATCTTAATTTAGCCATCCATCATTCGTTCAACCTTGACTTTTCAAGCTGCCGCAGTGTCATTGACTACCATTGGCTGCAATTTTATCCGGCATTATGGACCTTTTCCATGTGGCAGGCTTATAACCGCGCGATCCATATTAACGACAAGCTGCGAGAGCAAGACATGCCTGCTAAAAGCGACCCGGTTCATTACAGCGCACTGTTTATTGGACTGACCATCGGCTTACATCTGGGTTCCATGTGGGGCATTGGCGGCTCAGCCATCTGGAGTGGTCTGGGCGTTGGCTTTATCGTTGCTATCATTGGTTTTATAATAGAAAAATATGTCCATTCCCGCAAAGAATGATAAGATGGGATTAAGGCTGATGTACAAGTACATCAGCCTTAATTTTACCGTTTTACCGGATTGGATTGGAGGTTATCCGGCAGCCAGCCGTTCCTGAATGACACGGGCTACATAAACGCCACTGGCACTGGCTTGCGAAAGGCCGCGGGTGACACCGGCCCCGTCACCAATGGCAAACAGGTTGTCAATTTCAGTTTCCAATTGCTTGGTCAGTTTTAAGCGTGAGCTGTAAAACTTGACTTCAACCCCGTACAATAACGTATCGTCATTGGCCATTCCGGGTGCAATATTATTGAGTGCATAAATCATTTCGATAATGTTATCCAAATGACGCTTCGGCAGTACCAGACTCAGATCTCCAGGAGTGGCCTTCAGAGTCGGTTTGGTAAAGCTTTGTTCCAGCCGGTGATCATTGGTTCGCCGGCCTTTGATCAAATCGCCAAACCGCTGTACCAGCACTCCGCCCCCCAGCATATTGGAAAAGGATGCAATCCGCTTGCCATATTGATGCGGCTCATTGAATGGTTCATTAAACCGGTTGCTGACCAGTAAGGCAAAATTGGTATTTTTGCTATGCAGTTTTTCGTCCCGGTAACTGTGACCGTTTACCGTGACAATTCCGTCCGTATTTTCGGCGACGACATACCCTTTTGGATTCATGCAAAACGTGCGGACTAAATCACCGTATTGCTTGGTGCGGTAAATCAGCTTGGCCTCATAGACTTCATCGGTAATATGCTGAAACACGGTTGCCGGGATTTCGACCCTAACGCCGACATCCACCTGATTATTCAGCATGGTTAATCCCATCATCTTACACTGCTTGGAAAACCACTCGGAGCCGGCCCGCCCTGGCGCAGCAATCAGATAGCGGCAAGCAACCGGTTCTGATTTTAACAGCTTTAGCGTAAAACCATCTGTTGTCTGGTCGATGGTTTCAACGTGCTGGCTAAACCTCATGGTAATCTTATCTTTAAGCTCTTCATAGATTTGCTCAAGAATTCTGAGATTATTCTCTGTTCCAAGGTGTCTGACCTTGGCTTCAAGCAGGTGCAGCCCAAATCCAATGGCTTGTTTCCCCAGCGAGCTGTTCTGGGTACTAAAATATTCGGAAGGTGCTCCATACTGCTGATTGACTTCATCAACATAATCTATTAAATTCAATACTTGCTCATCGGGAAGGTATTCATTGAGCCAGCCGCCAAATTGGGTGGTAAAGTTATACTTGCCGTCTGAGAAAGCTCCTGCTCCACCAAAGCCACGCATAATGCTGCAAGGTTTGCAATTGATACAGTGTGCGACTTTTTTTTCAGCAATCGGACAGCGGCGGCTATAGATATCCAGGCCTTCTTCAATCAGGATGACCTTAACGGCAGGATTTTGCTTCACTAATTCATAGGCGGCAAAAATTCCGGCAGGACCACCACCAATGATGGCAACATCATATTTGATACTCATTATTCGTTCTCCCCTTTGCAGTAAACAGCGCTATCGGCAAAAATGCCAAAAGTATTATATATCGCAGCGATTCATTTGTCTAGGATATTTTTCTCGCTAACGGTAGCATATCCAGTTTATTCATGAATCACTCCAGTATGAATGACTATAGTAAATAGCGAAGATAAATATAGACACTGGAAATCACAATGGATAATAGCATGAGCGGAAAAGCGATTTTCAGGTATTTCACAAACGACAGAGGATGCCCTTGCTGGGCCGCCATCCCGGCTACCACCACATTGGCACTGGCACCAACCAGTGTTCCATTACCACCAAGGCAGGCTCCCAGGGACAGGCTCCACCATAGGGGATCAAGATTGCTGATTCCCATACGGCTCATTTCTTTAATCATCGGAATCATGGTAGCAACAAACGGAATATTGTCAATAAATGCCGATGCAATCGCACTCATCCATAAAATCAGCATCGCTGTCATGGTGACATCTCCGGCTGTCAATTCTACCGCCTTTCGCGCCAGCAGCGCAATCACGCCGGTTTCAACCAGTCCGGACACCAGTATAAACAGACCGGCAAAGAAGAAGATGGCTAGCCATTCAATGCGGCGCAGCACCTGCTCCAGACCGTGCTCGTTATTGGCATGAGTTAAGAGGAGCAATAAGCTGGCCCCTGTTAAAGCAGCGGTGGCTGATTCAAGCTGCAGCATGCTGTGAGTCGCAAACAGTCCAATGGTGAGTGCCATGACAAACAAGCATTTTTTTAGTAATTTGCTATCTTGAATTTGTTTTCGTTCATCCAACTGCATGACTTGCTGTCTGAGTTCATCGGTTGTGACAAGCTGCTTGCGATAAATAAAGACCAGCAAAATCATCGTCACAATAAAAATAATGACGCAAACAATAGCCAGATTATTGATGAAAGCCATAAAATCCAGTTCTTTTATCGCACTGCCTATCATGATATTCGGGGGATCGCCAATTAAAGTAGCCGTACCGCCGATATTGGAAGCTAGAATCTGGGCAATCAGATAAGGACCCGGACGGACTTTCAACTGGGCTGTTATGCTAAAGGTAACCGGTACAGTCAGCAATACGGTGGTCACATTATCGAGAAAAGCGGAACAGACGGCCGTGATGGTACTGAGAACCACCAGCAGCCGGGCCGGCTCACCGTTGACCTTTTTCGCCGCCCAGATGGCCAGGTAGCGAAATAAGCCCGTTTCACCGGTAATATTGACAATGATCATCATACCGATCAACAGACCGATCGTGTTAAAATCAATATGCGCAATGGCCGTTTCCTGGGAAACCACACCCAGTAAAATCATGGCCACACCACCGGCTAAGGCGATGACAGTACGATGAATTTTCTCTGATACAATCACGCTGTACGCCAATAAAAAAATAGCAATCGCAATAAATGCCTGGTTTCCCATTCCTTTCATCCCCTCTACATAAAAAACAATAAACCATGCCTTCCCTATATCATACCGCATTTTTACACAAAGAACCAATTTTACACCCTTCAGAGCCGAAAAGCCGACGATAAAACCAACAAAAAAAGCGCCGAAGCGCTTTTTTTGGAAAATGGCTATTTAAGGTTATACATGCCGTTGCTGTGCATATATTGAAAGATTCCTTCGCCATGCTCTTGTTCTTCTTTCTGAATATGATTCAGAACTTGTCTGACGCTAGGGTCGGCAAATTCAAAAATAGCGGTATCATATGCACTGGAAACATATTTCTCGGTCATCAGCATATCATTACACAGTTCTGCGTCTTTCTGGCTGCCTGCCGACTGAGACGTTGCCCCGGCAGATGCAGTCGCCGATTGCATTCCCTGCTGTTTCTGCTGCTGCTGCTGACCTTGCTGGCCTTGTTGATTTTGCTGCTGGCCTTGTTGTCCCTGCTGTCCTTGCTGTTTTTGCTGAACATTAGGAACTTGTCCGCTGAGAAGCTGATTGACCGTGCTTAAGTGCTGCTGCTCAGCTTGAGCAAATGAGGTAAACAGTTGTTTTAATTGAGGATCTTGAGCTTGGCTTGCATAAGATTGATATTTTTGAATGCAAACCTGTTCATGGCTTTTTTGGTCTTCTAAGAGCATTCTTTCTTTCTGGGTTAAGTTTATGGCCACAGAAAACACCTCCTGCCGTTAGTTTTGCCTGATCATTGGCAGTCTATTCTATTTTTCCCCTTTTTTTGCTATACTTCAAGTAAATTCAATCGGTTAATAATAACCAATCAAAAAGCATGTTTCCGGGCAAAACTAATCTCATCCAGAGTTCAGCATGCCCTGTTAAAACCTATTCAAATTCAGCAAACCAGAGGGAGTGTGACCGCATGGAATTCAATCTAAAACCAGGTCTGAAAAAGGAAAAATCAGAGCAGGTGACTGCTAACCATACTGCCGTCAAATATGGCAGTGGCGGAGTCGAAGTGTATGCGACACCGGCAATGATCGGCTTGATGGAAGGAGCTTCTTTGGCCGCCGTTGATCCCCATTTGCCGCCCGGGATGGCCACAGTAGGCACAGCCATTCAAGTCAGCCATCTGGCGGCAACACCTGTGGGCATGACCGTCCGGGCGACAGCCGAACTGCTTGAGATAGCCGGTAAAAAGCTGACCTTTCGAGTCGAAGCCTTCGATGAAAAAGAAAAAATTGGTGAGGGGACTCACCAACGTTACATCATTGAACTTCAGAAATTCCAGCAGCGGGCCGAAAGCAAGAAGTAAGTTATTTGTTTTTCGTTTTTGCAGGCACAGCCGTCAGCGTAATCTGACTGCCTTGCCGCGCTACCTTTACGGTAAAGTCCACAACGCCTTGCTTGTACAGCTCAAGCTTCATATCCAGCAAAGCCTTGCCCACCTTTTCCTGCAATTCAGGGGTCAGGAAAGCGGTTGCAAGGTTTTCTTTTTGTTCTTTTTTAACCGGTTTAACCGGTTCGTCGGCTTCGTTATAAATCGCGGTTTCAAAGGTGGCTTTTTCCTGATAGCCGCCCATCATGGCGCTATCGCTTAAGTTTTTAGGTATTTTTGCCATGTTGATTTCACCTCAAAAAGGGCAGTTACAGAAAGCTGTAAATGCCCCTTATTTTTTTATGAACTTTTTTGCGCTTTCGCCCAGGAATCACGCAGTCCCACTACCCGGTTAAAAACAATTTTTTCCGGGGAGGCATCCGGGTCAACAGCAAAGTAACCTTGGCGAAGGAATTGGTAGCGATTTCCGAGCTTTGCCTCGGCTAAGCTCGGTTCAGCCATGCAATCGCTGATGGTTTCCAGCGAATTAGGGTTCAGGTTGGCAAGAAAATCTTCTGCTGCTTCTTCACTTTCGTCAGTCAAAAGATAATCATAGAGCCGCACCTCGGCCTTGACCGCCTTTGCTGCACAAACCCAATGCAACGTGCCTTTGACTTTACGGCCGCTGTTGGCTCCGCCGCTTTTGGTTTCAGGATCATAACTGCAGCGAATTTCCACCAGGTTACCGGCCTCATCCTTCACAACCGATTCACACTTAATAATGTAAGCATGTTTTAACCGTACTTCCTGCCCTGGCGCTAACCGGAAGAATTTTTTGACAGGCACTTCCATAAAGTCATCTTGTTCTATATAAATTTCCCGGCCGAACGGAATGGTTCTCGTACCCATCGACTCATCTTCGGGATTGTTCTCCGCAACCAGTTCTTCGATTTGCCCTTCAGGATAGTTTTCAATCACCAGCTTCAGCGGCCGCAGTACCACCATCGCTCTGGCAGCCCGTTTATTGAGATCTTCCCGGATGCAATGCTCCAGCATAGCAATATCTACGGTGCTATTGCTTTTCGCCACTCCGATCCGGTCACAAAAGTCACGAATGGCTTCCGGCGTATAGCCGCGCCGGCGCAAGCCTGAAATGGTCGGCATTCTGGGATCATCCCAGCCGCTTACATGACCGCCTTCAACCAACAGCCGCAATTTGCGCTTGCTCATAACGGTATTATTTAGATTCAGGCGGGCAAATTCGATCTGCTGGGGCCGCGGAGCAGGAAAATCACAGGCTTCCAACACCCAGTCATATAAAGGCCGGTGATCTTCAAATTCCAGGGTACAAATGGAGTGCGTAATATTTTCAAGGGCATCCGAGATGGGATGCGCATAGTCATACATTGGATAAATGCACCATTGATCCCCGGTGCGATGGTGCGTGGAATGAGAAATCCGGTAGAGCACAGGATCGCGCATATTCAAGTTTGGTGAAGCCATATCGATTTTAGCCCTCAAAACCCTGGAGCCATCGGGAAACTCACCGGCTTTCATACGTTCGAACAGTTCAAGATTTTCGGCAGCCGACCGGTTCCGGTAAGGACTTTCTTTGCCTGGTTCGGTCAGAGTTCCGCGATATTCCCGCATTTGTTGTGCTGTGAGATCACAAACAAACGCTCTGCCTTGCTGAATCAAATAAACGGCACAGTCATACAGTTTTTCAAAATAATCAGAGGCGTAATACATCCGGTCGTCCCAATCAAAACCCAGCCATTTCACATCTTCCTGGATGGATTCAACATATTCCACATCTTCTTTGACCGGATTGGTATCATCAAAGCGGAGATTGCACAAGCCCTGATATTGACGGGCCAAGCCAAAATTTAAGCATATCGATTTTGCATGACCGATATGAAGATAGCCGTTAGGTTCTGGCGGAAAGCGGGTATGAACCTTCTCGCCGTATTTTTGATTGCGTAAATCTTCATCAATCATATTCTGTATAAAGTTTGAAGGGATGATAGGATTCGTCGACATAGTACAGGCTCCTTACTTCACGTTTTTTTCTAAATTGTCGTTATTCGTCATACTTACTTACGTTTCCTGCTCCATTTAAACATCTATTGTCTATTATGGTAAAAAATAGCTTGGATTAATACAAAAAGTTCCATGAAATTCATCAGATGGCAGAAAACCAGCTTCCTGCTCCTGGTCTGAACAAAATAGTCGAGCCTCATTTCAGATCCATTCAACCTGAATAAGGCCCGAAGGTATCATGATTCATTGATTTTTCTCTGTATGTAACGCTGCAGCAATAGGACGGCTTTTATGATTTTAGGATCGTCCGGCAAACTGGCAATCAGTTCTTCCACATACCCCTGCTCAACAATACGCTTCAGGGTCCAGGCATAGTGAATATCATACAGCCACGACAAGCGTACCAGTTTCCGGTCATCGGCTGTTTTCATATACGAATAATCACATTGGCTTCCTGACAGCAGGCCTTCAACAAACAATGCGGTATAGCCCGCACCATCCGATGGCTGTATCGTCGGTGACAGCACGCGAAAAATATCCAGCTTGTCCGCATCACGAATAAGCCGGGCAAATAATTGCAGGCGCTCTTGGGAATTGGCCGGAATCGCGATGCTGTTATGATGGGCAACGGCAAATTCCAGGCAAACCCGCGCCTCGGGATTTAGCTGCTTGAGCAGTTCCAGCCCGGCAATTTCTTTTAAGCCCAGTAAAGCATGATTTTCTGAAATACTGTCGCGGAATGTTCGGTATATTGCATATTGTTTAAACCGGCCGATATCATGCAGCAAGCCGATGATTTCCGCCAACTGTTGATCAGCCGGCGGCAAGCCGAGATGTCCAGCCAGTTGCCGGCAATTTTGGGCTACCTCTAGTGTATGGACTTCTTTTAAAGTAATATTCGCCTGAACATCATGGTCATTTGAATAAAATGAATGAACATATTTACTAAACCACTCATAGAGTGAATGAATGAATGTTTGCATGCTCTCACATCCCCCGGACCTCTCGTGACCTCATGAACAGTTTTTTTCTATCATATGAAACTTTGGCCGGATTAACAAGTCAATATTTTCCTGTAAGCTTAACAAATCGTTAACGAATCGATAACACTTGGCCGGTCAAGCCATAGTATACTAAGCTTGTAAGGACATTCAGAACCAATGGAGGACAAGATGAACCGTACAACATCCTTTCAACCGCTATACGATTTATCTGAACAGTTAAAAGCCGCGACAGCGCGCTTCCAAGCCAGTTGGGTCAATACTTACATGCTTTGGCTGAAAACACATTAACCCACACCCCTCGTTTCAAATAAAGTTTCTCTTACAAATAAACTGAGAAAGCCGCTTAAAAAGGCTTCCTCAGTTTATTTGTATTTATTCATCATGTGCATCCAACTTGGTAGTGTCTACTCTTATACGACCCGCTTCGAACCGGTAAACAGGCTGAGTACCCACAAGAATACAATGGCTCCGATTGTGCTCACAATGATACTGCCAATCGTTCCATATGCATTTAGCCCAATCAGGCTAAATAAGAATCCGCCGACATAGGCACCAACGACACCGACAATTAAATTGCCAACCAAGCCAAAGCTATTGCCGCGCGAAATTTTGCCCGCCAACCAACCGGCAATGAGTCCGATAATGAGAGACCAAAGCATAACGGATCCTCCTTTTAGAAAACATATTATTAAAGTTAAATTCCTGTTGATGCTTTTAGTCTACCCCGTTCAATATTGTCTATAACGTTATTTTTTCCCAATTAGGCATTCATGCGCTTTTGCCGGCGAGCTTCGTACAATTCAAGCAAATTAGGCGGCGGATCGGATTTCAGGCACAAACCGGGAGCCAATTCGGCTAATTTGTCAACCACTGCCTTCAAATCATAAAAGACCTCCCATTTTGCCTTTACCAGCTCTTTTCCCGTAAGCCTGAGCAAATAAGCCGGATGATAGGTTGCAAGAGCCGGAATCCCGTATTTGGTTGCAAACCACTTGCCGCGGTCTTTCGTGATTCTGGCATTGGCATGGTCAAGGTATTTGAGGGCAACACTTCCCAAGGCAATGATCAGTTTTGGCCGTACCAGTGTCAGTTCGTGATCCAGCCAGCGATTGGCGCAAATCTGCCCCTCCTCAATGGTAGGTGTCCGGTTGCCCTTAGGGCGGCATTTTACAATATTGGTGGTATAGATTAAATCACGGGTAATGCCAACACTGGCAAGCGCCTTATCCAGCAGTTGTCCGGATGGCCCTACCAAGGGCACCCCGTACTCATCCTCCACACGGCCTGGTCCCTCACCGACAACAGCCAGCATGCTCTCCGGGGTACCGTTATAGGAGGTTGGGCCGTTATGGGGGTCATGAGCCAGCGCACACTGTTTGCAGTTTAACAGCGCGGCTTCAAGTTCGCTATGATTGTTAAACATCATGTCACTCCCAACCAGAAAGCTTCGTTTATTCCTCTGACAAAGTTAATTATACATGGATCAGGCGATTCCTGTTAGCTTTTTTAAGTTTTAGCCGGTAAATGCCTAAATCCGCGTGACTCAACTTTGTGGAATTTAATTGTGAAAAAATTCCGGAGCGGCTTTCCTTTTTAGGAAAATCGCAGTATGATGATAGTGTCTGTCATTTGACCTTTAACTAGGAGGGGTTTATCATTATCACCACGATTGTATCATTGTTTATTCTGGGTTTTGGCGTAGGAACATTCGGAACCTTGGTCGGAATTGGCGGCGGCATTATTTTAATTCCGATTTTCGTTCTCATTATGAACTACACTCCCCAGCAAGCCGTGGGCACCTCATTGACCATTGTGCTTCTTAATGCATTGTCCGGGACTTATGCTTATATAAAACAGAAAAAAGTCTATTATGATGCTGCCATTAAATTTGCCATTGCGACCATTCCTGGAGCCTTTCTGGGCAGTTATCTGGTCGAATATTTTACCGGGGCAAGTTTTCGCCTTACCTTCGGGGTTTTCCTGATGTTCATTGCTGTATTGATGTTTTTCCGGTCCTCGCCGAAGGGAGCCAGTACCGAGTTTGACAAAGAAACGTTTCAGTATAACCGGACCCTCGGTATCCTGGTCAGCTCCTGTGTCGGGTTCTTGTCCAGTATCCTGGGAATTGGCGGGGGCGTGATCCATGTTCCGATTATGATCTATGTTCTGGGCTTCCCCACGCATGTCGCTACCGCAACTTCCCATTTTGTACTCGCAGTGTCTTCCCTGTTTGGCGTAACCTCCCACCTCATTTTGGGGAATGTATTGCTATTGCCGGCCGTTACCATTGGCTTGGGTGCCATTGCGGGAGCTCAATTTGGTGCAGCATTATCCTTAAAAACAAAATCGAAATCCATTATTGCCCTGTTGTCCCTGGCGTTATTTGCGCTGGGACTCCGGCTGGCTCTGACAGCCAATCATATCATCTAAGGCATGGAAACATGCAGAATGTAGGAATCCCCCTGGCAAACAGCCTTGTTTGCCAGGGGGATTTTGGTTAAGACCCATGGATTTGATCAGCAATATTAGCGCAATTGCTGTAAAGCCTTTTCTTCTGCCGGTATCCGTATGCCGATCAGCAAAATGGCATTAAGCAAGGATGCAATAATGGCCGTCGCGACAGCACCAAACATCAGCGGGACACACGCCAGTTCAAGACAGACAGCCAGATAATTGGGATGAGGAATCAACCGGTATGGGCCTTGCTGGATACGCTTCTTACCCGGTATGATCAAAATGCGCGTATTCCAGCACCTGCCCAGGCTGGTGATGCACCAATATCTGAGTCCCTGTGCCATAACAAACAGCCCCAGCCAAATCAGCCAGCTGCTGTTTAATTGATTGATCAGAACGGCTTCATACATCCAGCTTATAAACCAGCCGGTATGTAAAAGTAAAAATAACGGATAGTGCTCCGGATTGAATTCCTGGCCGCCGTGCTCCAGGATATAGCGCCGGTTGCGAGCTGCAATTCTCAGTTCAACCAAACGCTGGATGATCAAAACAGCCGCCATAGAAAAAAGAACAGTTTCTACCATTTGAACAACACCTGCTCTGCACTGAATCCCGGCCCTAAGGCCAGGATGACTCCATATTGTTGAGTCGGCGAATGATTCTGCAGATAGCGTTCCAATACAAACAGTACCGAAACACTGGACATATTGCCGAATTGCTCTAATACTTGATGAGCTTCTTTCACCTGCTCCGGATCCAACTGCAGACTTTCCACATAGGCCTGAATTACTTTAGGACCACCGGGATGAACAATAAAGTGCTGAATGTCCTTTTGGTCAATTTCCCAGGCTAAGCTGGCAACATCCATAAGTTCAGGCAGGTTTTCCCGGACAATGGTTGGAATATCACGTGAAAACCGTACTTTAAGCCCGGTTTCCACAACATCCCAGCCCATAACATCCTCCGATTGACTGAATAACGTGCTCAGGCTGCCCAATACCACCGGGCCATGGCCTTTTGCCGACAGAATGGCTGCGGCAGCCCCATCCGCGAAGAGTCCTGTCCCCACCAGATTGGCTTTGGAAAAATCGTTGCGCTGAAAGGTTAGGCTGCATAGCTCTGCAGCGACAAGCAACACCGCTTTTCCCGGAAGCGACCGGGCCAGTTCAGCCGCCCGGGCCAGACCGGCCGCACCACCGGCGCACCCCAAGCCCCAAATAGGAACTCGGATGAGATGGGGAGACAAGCCGAGTTTGGAAATTAGTTTGGCGTCAATAGTGGGGGTGGCAATTCCGGTGGAAGATACAAAAACAATGGCACCAATTTCCCCCGGGTCGAGATTAGCCCGGTCTAACGCCTGCCGTACCGCTCTTTCAGTAAGTTCAAGGGTAACGGCCTCATAAATCCGGTTACTTTCCGCAAAGGTATGGTTTTCGGCATACCATTCCAGCGGCCGGGCCAAATAACGGGTTTTAATCCCGGCATTGTCAAATACACGCAATAACTTTTCAAGATTTCTTACCTCTTTGCTAAACAGCATTTCAATATACTTCTTGATCGTACTTTGATCTAACTGAAATTCCGGAACGGCTAAACCGACGGCCAGCACTTTGGCTTGAGACATCTTAACCACAACCTTCATGTTTTGATTGACTACTCCGCTTCGGTTAAAAGAAAGAAACACCTTTGCCGTTAAAACGGCCCAGGTCGTCTCATGATATGCGATATAAAAGAATAGTTGATTCATGTATATGCAAGAAACTACTGTCCCTTTCCAAAATTTTCATCAACTATTTTTCAGCTCCAGAATGTGGTGTTCCTGTAATATTATCCTTCGGTTCGGAAACACTAGGAACGGTTACAGTAAACAATCGGCAGAGTGGAGGAAAGATTATGTTACTAAGCTGGATGGCAATGAAAATGATGGACCCGATGATGGATGAGGCCATGACCAAAATGATGACGGAGGATTATTCGGATAATCCCTTTTTATTGGTTACAGCAGCTGAAAAGCTGACTCCCCGGGCAGCCATTGAGGCTGCAATCCGGGCTGAAACCGGAATGGAACTATCGCGTCCTTTGGGCAGCCCCAATGTACTGTCACCCTGGAATAAAATTTTACTCAATCCCCGGCAGTTGTTCGAGCTGCCCACTCAAAGCATTCAGCAAATCAGTTCCAAAACAGTCATTGGACCAAAGGCCAAAAGACCACTTGTCCTGGATATTCCGATTATGATTACCGGTATGTCATATGGCGGCTCGCTCAGCTTACCCATGAAGATTGCACTTGCTAAAGGGGCAGCCTTGGCCGGAACTTCAACCAATACCGGTGAATCGGCTGTTACTGCAGAAGAAAGGACGGCTGCAAAGTTTTTGATTGGCCAATATCATCGTGGTGGCTGGTTAAGTGGTCAGGAGCAGCTCGGTCAGCTTGATGCCATCGAAATCCAGTTGGGCCAGGGAGCCTGGGGCGGGGCAGTGGAAGAACCGGTAACCTACCGGAAAGATAAGCATCTGCAAGAAACCTGGCAGTTGCAGGATGATACCCGGGGGGCCACCATCTATTCCCGCATGCCTGATAAAAATACACCGCAGGATTATATTAAAATGGTCAATTCCATGAAATCCCAATACGATGTCCCGGTTGGTGTCAAAATAGCCGGTACAGACTTTATCGAATATGAATTGGCTGTGATTGCCCAAACGCAGGCTGATTATATTGTCATTGACGGTGCCGAAGGCGGCACCTCCTCATCACCGCCTACCCTTCAGGATGACCTCGGTTTGCCCACCTTGTATTCACTGGTCAGAACAGTCACCTGGCTAAAAGAAAATAATCTGCGTGACCGTTTCAGTATCATCATTGCCGGTGGTATGTCCACCCCCGGTCACTTCCTCAAGGCGATGGCTTTAGGAGCGGATGCCGTCTATATTGGAACCATTGCACTGATGGCAGCCATGCAGGCGCAGGCATTAAAAGTCCTGCCCCAGGCTCCCCCCTCTCAGCTCGCACTTTATAATGGCCGCATGACCGATAAGCTCGATATTGATAAAGCCGCAAAAAGTTTGGCCAATTTCCTGAGTTCCTGCACGGCTGAAATGAAGCTGGCTGCCCAAGCGTTAGCCAAACAAGCCTTCACCGAGCTTAGCCTGGATGATTTGGTTACCGTGGATCGGGATTTAGCTGAATTTATGGGTATCCGTTATGCCGGCAGCGCTCGCCCTTCCTCCGGCAAGGACCGTTCAGTGCAGCATAGCCAGACCAATCACTACCAAATGCAGGATGCCCCCTTGCAATAATGGCCATCTAAACAAGAAAGAGCTGTTATGACCTTCATCATAGTCATAACAGCTCTTTCTTGTTGCAGCGTCAGCTATCCATCATGTTTTCTAAGAAAGAAAGCACCAGCCGGTTAAAGGCCACGTATTCTTCGGCCTGGGGATTAACAGCACTGTCTTTAAAGACATAATACTGACAGCCTGGATTTAGTTCAATAAAGCGGTCCAGATAGAAATAGCTGCCCATTTTTGCTTTTTTGCCCCATATGAGTAACAATGGCTGATGAATTTCGCTAAAAAACGGGACCATACTGTAATTGCTCATGCCGGCAATATACGAAGCAGGCGCATATTGAGGGTTTGGATATTGATGCGCGGCATTGAATAAATAGTTGACTGTATCGGCCGTTACATTGGCAGGATTGGCATAAACAAATTCGGTTAAATAATATTGAATGGAATTTTTAGAAGCAAAGGCATGGTAAAGCGCATCTCCCTGCACCGGGCTGGTAAACAACCGGTAGACGGCCAGACTGGTCTCATTGGGCTCATGCTCATTCACGCCAATACCGGCCGGGGTTACCAGGATGAGGGATTGAATCCATTGTGGTGCTTCAAAAGCAATTCCGCTGCAATAGGCGGCTGCCAGACCGCTGGCCAGGATGTGAACCGGCCGGCGAATCACCATTTCAATAAATTCTTGAATAACGCTTTTGTAAACCTCTGCTGTATAAATGATCGGACGCTTCTCCGACATCCCAAAGCCGACCAGATCAAGGGCATAAACACAGGCACACCGGTCTAAAGCTGAAACATTATTGCGCCACTCAAAAGCGGACGAACCAAGATTAATTCCATGTACAAGCAATAGCGGCTCCCCGCTCCCGGATACACTATATACAACATCGCCATAACTACTGCGAAATACCTTGCGCTGCCCTGTCAACACATTCGGCAGAGGCGGCGCACAGATTGGCTGATTGACATTCATCATGCAAGTCTCCTCCTACCTTTTACTCAGCCGCTTCATAACCTCCGGCCGCTTGAGGACTGAATTTGCGGTAATAACATTACCTGATATATTTTATGTTGGAAACAACCGGAGTGCGTGCCTGACAAAAAATATAAATAAACCGGCATCAGGCGCCCTTAGCCTGATGCCGGTTTTTGCTGGATTAGACTCGATTAAATACAAGATCATTGACCACTTCGCCCGCAATAATCAGTCCGACTACGGACGGTACGAAGGCGATGCTCCCCGGGATCTGATTCCGTACCGTACATTTCCGGGTACTGCCTGCCGGACATACACAGCCGGTCGCACAGTTGGAATCAGGGTTTTCAACCGGTTGAATAGGCTGTTCTCTGGAATACACCACCTTTAACGAATCAATGCCACGCTTACGCAGTTCTTTGCGCATCACTTTCGCCAGTGGGCAGACGGTGGTTAGATAGATATCGCTGACCTCGAAGCGGGTAGGGTCGAGTTTGTTCCCGGCGCCCATACTGCTAATAACCGGAATATTTTTAGCTTTTGCCTTTGTAATCAAATCCAGTTTGCCGGTGACGGTGTCGATAGCATCTACGATATAGTCATAATCGTCGGCAATCAGCCCGTCTGCCGTATCCGGCATATAAAAAGCTTGATGGGTCGTTACCTGAGCCTGGGGATTAATATCCAAAATACGCTCTTTCATGACTTCAACTTTAGGTTTACCAATCGTCTTGGTTGTGGCATGCAATTGCCTGTTAATATTGGTCAGGCAGATACAATCATCGTCAACCAGCACAAACTTGCCTACCCCGGAGCGGGCTAAGCCTTCAACAACATACGTGCCTACACCGCCAATACCAAATATGGCAATTTTACTGTCGGCTAACTTTCTCAGGCCTTCCTGGCCAATGAGTAACTCTGTTCTTGAAAATCGATGTAACATATATTCACCTTTATCGTTTTTATTCTATCATTATAGTGGATCACGGACAGTTAATAAAGTAGTAACCGCGCATGGCTTTAAGCGGCTCGGCCAGGGCCTATTGCTCAACATTATTATAGGGATCCCATTCCGTCAGTGCCTCCAGCTTCAGCCTGGCTGCTTCAATCTCCCGCAGCAGCCGGACCTGATCCTGCGGCAGGGTTGCAGCAAAGGCCGTATAGTTTGAAATATGGTTGCTCCGGAAAATACAGCGGCAATCAGGCGGCAGCCTGAGGTTTTCAATGATGGCGTAACATTCCTGCATAATTTCTGCCGGCGACAATAACTCAAACTCACCGCGCTCATATTCTTCGCGCAGTTCACTGCCACGGTACATCATGAGCGTAAGTGCACTGAGCATGTTGGGCCGTATCGCGCTGACCGCTTTGGCTGTATTGACAGCATGCTGACTGGAACCGACTTTACCGCCAAGACCTAAAATAATCATCATGGATAGTTTAATTCCGGCAGCAATAATTTTCTGACCGGCTTCGATGGACTGTGCTGCATCAACGCCTTTGCAGACATGCTGTAAAACGGCATCATCCCCTGACTCCATCCCATAATAGACCAACTTAAGTCCGGCAGCCTGTAATTGCCGCAATTCCTCCGGCGTTTTGCGCAAAATGTCTTTCGGCCCCGCATAACAGGACACCCTTTGTAATCGGGGAAAGGTACTTGTCAGCAAATTTAGTATTTCCAGTAAGCGGGAAGTCTCTAAAATCAAAGCATTGCCGTCAGCTAAAAATACTTTGCGGATCTGCTGCTGATAAGGCTTGGCCCGCTCAACCTGGGCTATAATTTCATCCATCCCTCTGGTGCGGAACCGTACTGTGCGGTACATGTTGCAATAAGTACAACGATTATGCGAACAGCCTATCGTGACGCGTAAGATGAAACTATGTGCCTCACTGGGTGGTCTAAACACCGGTCCTTCTGCAGTATCAAAATACATATTATCGTCCTCCCACCAAATAAATATTACTCTGGCAGATATGTAGCAGTCAATTTAGGTAGCAAAGCACGATATGGCTTCATAGTATACATAGGAAGATGCTAGGAGGTGAACCTGATTTGCGTCGTTATGAATATCCTGAAATCCGAGATTGGGAGCCGGATTATCCCAGCTCTCCACGCGACCGTTGCCTGCCTGCATTAGCAGCAGTAACAGCAATAGCCGCTTTCGCCCTCTGCCGGCCACGCAGTTGCTACCCCCGTTATGATTACCCCAATAACTGCTACCCTTGGGGCGGATACCGGCCTGTCTATTGCTCCCCATATTTCATCTGTATACCAAGACCTTGTTATCCCTATTAACTTTTACCAGCCTAATCACGACCATCCCCCCGTTACTTATATCCACACACTGATAAGACTCCAACTGGAGTCTTTTTTTTGCACTTGAACCCTGAGGGACCCATAATGGTCTCTAAAGATTGAATATAGCACATTCAGCCTAAAATTGCCACAAAACAAAGCTTGTTTTGTGGCAATTTCACCGGTAATAACCGGCTACTGGATGGCATTTATGATTTTTGCAGTCTAAATATGGATACCTCCGCCGGACACCCCAAGCGAAAGGGAAACCAGCTTCCTGTACCGGCACTTACATAACCATACGCTTCATGCTCACGA
The DNA here is from genome assembly GCA_946407015.1 of uncultured Selenomonadales bacterium. Lineage (GTDB taxonomy): Bacteria > Bacillota > Negativicutes > DSM-1736 > Dendrosporobacteraceae > CAMJML01. The sequence goes on from CAMJML010000028.1 coordinate 42,092, forward strand.
TACAGGCCACGCATATAATGATATTTAAGCGGTAATAATGACTGCCCAAACAAAGCCACTTGTCCGCCGTGGGTATGCCCTGTCAATGTTAGTGGCACCTGAGCCTCAAAAGCATTATAGATAAAATCCGGATGATGACTGAGCAAAATTCGAAAAGCATGTTCAGGAATTCCTTGGTTAGCCTGTGCAAACATGGCTGCCCGTTTGATGGATTGCTCCTGGCCATTATCAGCCCATGGATAATCCACTCCGGCTAAATAGAAAGGCTGTTTGCCATCGATAATCAGTTGGTTGCTGTTTGCCAATACCCGGATGGGACTGTTCTGTAAAGCCTCCCGGATTTTCGCGATGTTCCGGAAGTATTCATGATTGCCCCAGCTAAAATAAATGCCGTTTTTTATTTCTGCAGCCAACTCAGTTAGCTTATCAATCATTGGCTCCAATAAACTTAAGTCATCGACCAGGTCTCCGGTAATCACCAGCAGATCCGGCTTTTCACGCCTGACCAGAGCCAGCGCTTCTTCCAGTTTCTCAATGGAAAAATAAAACCCGACATGGGTATCGCTGATTTGGGCAATTTTAAAGCCTTCTAAATAATCGGGTAAAACCGGCCACTTGACCTCGTGATATTGTGTTGTGATATGCGATCCCCCGGAAAATACCCCATAGGAAGCTGTACCAAAAGCTGCGACCGGCACAATCCCCGTTAAAGCCGTTTTCAAGAAATTACGCCGGTTGATGCCCGTACCTGAACTTGTTCCCCTTTCTCTGGAACGATAAGTGGGAAACAGCCAAAAGGCTGCATAAACCAAGGGTAACAAGACCAGTAGAAAAATCTGCCCCATGATCCAGACAAATACAAGGCGAGACAGCTCGGATGCGAATGCAGATACTGGAATGACGCGGGTGATGGCCAAAAGGATGATACTCACCGTTGTAAAAAGCCAATAGCCGTACTTGATGACTGGTTTTTTATAAATGGGAAACACTTTTATAAGCAAACGATAAACCAGCCAGCTAAGACCGAGCAATATGATGAAAAGAATAAACCCAGCTAATGTTGTAGGACCGTGCACAAGAACCTCCGCATTGTATCATACTTATAATGCTATTATGCAACAGATGACTGCAAATAATCTATATCCGTCATGATTTTCCCAAAGTGCTCCCATGATTTTCTTGAGGCTTGCCTATTCTCCTGGCCTGGTAAATCTGTTAAAATGTTTTAGTCAGCACCAAATCTTTAAGGAGGTTGAATCATGAAATTGATGGACGAAATCAATGATTGGATTGTGAGTTTATCGACCGCGTTTATTATCGCGCTGGTAATTAATATATTCGTTTTCCAGCCAACCCGGGTGGTAGGTAATTCGATGCAGCCCACCTTACAGGACAGCAATTATATTATTGTCTCCAAACTGTCGCATACCCTGCAGCATGAACCAGCCTATAATGATATTGTTATTATTGACAGCAGAGTGAACCGGGACCGCAGTTGGAGGGATGATGTGTCGGCTCCTCTTGTCACTTACCTAAGCTCCCTGGGCTTAATGGATAAGCCGGAACATGATGTATGGGTTAAACGGGTCATTGGGAAACCGGGGGATGTTCTGGAGTTTAAAAATCAAAAGGTTTATCGCAATGGACTGCTTTTGAATGAACCCTATATCAAGGAACCCATGAACGCTACGGCCGATATGAAAATTACCATCCCCGCCAATCATGTTTTCGTACTTGGGGATAACCGGAATAACAGCAGTGACAGCCGTTATATTGGCCCTGTTAAATTTGATCATATTCTCGGGACTATGGTATATAAACTATAATAATGCAAGAAATTGGGCTGAGGTGATAAACGGTGAGTCAAGGTCATAATAACGACTTCAGTACCACCGATCTCAATAGTCTTGTCATCCTTGCCGCAGTCCTGGCTATCGTCATTGCTAAAGGAAAAACAACTGAAGAAATGAATATTATCGGAAATTTCTTGTCTACAGCAGGAACTGCATTAACCATATTAGGCTCCGTCTCACAGCCGGAAGATAATCCGCCTGAACCAGTAAGCTTGACTGCAAATATGAATGATCTGCAGCAACAACTGAATCAATTGAAACAGCAAATTGAACAGTTCGAACAAAAATTACAAGATTTATCCTCGTAAATCAACCCTTGTTCAGTCGCCGATACGATCATCAGCTCGAATAAAAAAGTCTGATTGCAAATTGCAATCAGACTTTTTATTTATTTTTAGACTTCCCCTCTAAGATGCGCTAATTCAGCTTGCTTCTCACTATAGTACCATCGAACCGAACTACCGATTGCACAACGAATGGCATCCATTTTGCCTTGCTGTGCAAGCTTTTTTAGTTTATTTACATCAAAGCCACAGACAGAGAAATAACTTGCCGAAATGAAACCCCTTTCTTTCATCAATTGACGATAGCTACTACTGTCTTTTCGGTCCATTTGGACTGTTCTGATTGCCATATTGTTCCTCCCATCAGCTAAAATGAGACTACATATGCAAATAGTGATACTATTAGTATTGTAAAACATTTTATCCAATCTGTACATTACATTCTCTAATTTTTTTTCAAAATTCCACTATTAGAGTGTAAAGTCTATGTTAATTTTTCATGATGTACCTTCATCATTTTAAGCTTGACATCAACAAATAAAAATAAACCTATCTACTTTTTCAGCAAATAGGTCTTGTTCATATGTGAAATGGAGCTGGCGAGAGGAATTGAACCCCCAACCTGCTGATTACAAGTCAGCTGCT
>CAMJML010000029.1 GCA_946407015.1 uncultured Selenomonadales bacterium
TTCGTGCAAAATGGATTCCAGGTTCAGGAGTTTTTCACGCTCACCGGTCAGCAGCCTGGTAACCGGAACTCCCGTCCAGCGGCTGACTACTTTGGCGATATCATCTTCGTCCACTTCTTCTTTCAGCATGACTTTATGGGAACGCTTTTGGGTTAACAGCTCTTCTTCACTTTTAAGGCGATTTTCGAGTTCTGGCAAGCGTCCGTATTTTAACTCAGCCAGACGATTCAGATCATAGTCGCGCTCGGCTGCCGCCATGTCCGTGCGGACATCTTCAATTTCTTTTTTAAGATTGCGCAGCCGCAGAATGCCTTGTTTCTCCATCTGCCACTGGGCTTTGAGCGAGTCGGCTTGTTGCTTTAGATTGGCCAGCTCTTCTTGAATAAGGCGAAGCTTTTCCTGAGAGGAAGGATCATTTTCTTTTTTGAGGGCTTGCTCTTCAATTTCCAACTGCATGACACGGCGCAGGGATTCATCCAATTCACTGGGCATCGAGTCGATTTCCGTCCGCAGCTTGGCCGCAGCTTCGTCAACCAGATCGATCGCCTTATCGGGTAGAAAACGGTCGGAGATATAGCGGTCCGACAGTACTGCAGCCGCGACCAGAGCGGCATCCTTGATTCTCACGCCGTGGTGAACTTCATAGCGTTCCCGCAGCCCTCTGAGAATAGAAATGGTATCTTCGACATCGGGCTGGTCGACCATGACCGGCTGAAAACGCCGTTCCAGAGCGGTGTCCTTTTCAATATGCTTGCGGTATTCATTCAAGGTGGTTGCGCCGATGCAGCGCAGCTCACCACGGGCCAGCATGGGCTTTAAGATGTTGCCGGCATCCATGGCACCTTCGGCGGCACCGGCACCCACCACGGTGTGCAGCTCATCAATGAATAAAATGATTTTGCCGTCCGATTTAGTGATTTCGGCCAGTACATTTTTTAAGCGTTCTTCGAATTCACCGCGATACTTGGCTCCGGCGACCATTGCGCTGAGATCGAGCGAATAAACGGTTTTATTTTTTAAACCCTCCGGTACGTCGCCGGCAATGATCCGGCGGGCCAAGCCTTCCACAATGGCCGTTTTACCGACTCCAGGCTCACCGATCAATACGGGATTGTTCTTTGTCCGGCGGGAGAGGATTTCGACCACCCGGCGGATTTCCTCATCACGGCCAATCACCGGGTCCAGCTTTCCCTCCTTTGCCAAGTCGGTCAAATTGCGGCCGTACTTGCTAAGGGCTTGCATGCTTTCCTCCGGATTATCAGAGGTGACATGACGGCCGCCGCGGAAATCGGCAATAATCTGCAGCAGGCGGCTGCGAACCAGGCCGAATTCCCGGCAAACCTGGGTCACCTCTTGTTCGCCGTCTTCCACTAACGCCAGAAGCAGGTGTTCCACACTGACATATTCATCTTTCATCGCAGCCGCTTGTTTTTCAGCGACTGCCAGCACCCGGACCATCGCTGTATTCATTCGCAAAGTCGTATCCTGTCCGCGCACCGACGGAATATTTTTAACCAGTTGTTCCAGTTTAGCCTGAAGAATACTTGGCTGGATATTGAGCTGAGCCAGGATATAGGCAATCAGCCCTTCGCCGTCTTTGACAAGTGCCAGAAACAAATGGCGGGTGGTAAGTTCTTGATGGTAATTGAGAGCAGCCAGTTGTTGAGCTTCCTGCATCGCTGCGGAAGCTTTCTGGGTAAATTTATCTTGAGCCATAGGTTTGACCTCCAATCATTTGGTAGTTGAGTCAGGATGAGGATGCTCTGCTTGCCGGAGCTGACGAAGTTGCTGATAGATTTCTCTTTCTTGTTGCGACAGCTGCTGCGGGATATCAATTTTGATCTTAAAATAAAGGTCACCGGTGGTACCGTCCGCCCGCGGTAAGCCTTTGGCTTTAAGCCGCAGTTTCTGGCCGGCATGCATATGAGGCTGAATTTTAAGCTGGACCGGGCCGTAGGGTGTTGGGACTTGCATTTTATCACCCAGGATGGCCTGATCAGGATAAAGGGTCAGTTCGGCTTCCAAGTCGCTGCCCTTGATGTGCCAAGTGGCATCGGGGGCCGCCTGAATATGCAGATAAAGATCGCCGACCGGTCCGTTGCCGTAGCCTTTGCCTCCCAGGCCTTTAAGCCGGAGGGTGGATCCCGGATGCAATCCTGGCGGAACCTTTACTTTCACGGTTTTCTTGTCTTCCGTTTGCCCGGTTCCTCCGCAGGAACGGCAGAATCCCTGCCGGGTAAAGCGTTGGCCGGCACAGGCGGTGCAAACATTAGGAGCAGACAAGTGCAGTTCCTTGTCCGCGCCATGCACCATTTCGGCGATGGTCAGGCTGATTTCGGCATTGATATCTTCTCCCCGGTAGTCCTGGCGGCTGGAATGTCCGCTGCCTTTTTGGCTGCGGGCGAAATCCTGTCCGAAAATCTGAGAGAAGAAATCACTAAAACCAAAGCCACTCAAATCGAAATCCACCGGTCCTTGATAAGAATAGGCGTAACCACCGGCACCCGGGTCAAAATTGACCTCATCACCGGCTTTCCAGTTCATGCCTAATTGATCATATTTGGCACGCTTGTCGTTGTCGCCTAATACTTCATAGGCTTCATTGATCAATTTGAATTTTTCTTCGGCCTGAGCCTTCGCATCACCCTGATGCAGATCAGGGTGATGCTTGCGGGCCAGTTTGCGATAGGCTTGTTTAATGTCTTTTTCCGAAGCTGTTTTGGGAACCCCGAGCACTTCATAATAATCGATATATTGCATAAGCATCACCTCAATCTGCCCTATTAGGGGTTATTCAAACTCGGCATCAATCGCATCATCCTGCGGTTTCGTCTGCGAGCGATTACCGTTCACTTGGTTTTCTGCCGCTGGTTCCGGCTTGCATTGGCACGCTTGGCTGTAAGCTTGCTCCAGTTCGTCTTTCTTTTGCCGCAGCTCATCCAGGGAGGCGTTGGTGTCAATGGCTTGCTTGACCGCTTCCAAGGCTGCTGTTAAGCGTCCGCTGATGTGGGCCGGCAGGGTAGCGCCTTTTTCAGCCAGAAAACTTTTTGCTTGGTAGGACAAGGCGTCCGCTTCATTTCTTAGCTCGGCCTGCAAGCGGCGCTTTTTATCTTCATCGGCATATTGCGTTGCTGCTGTAATCATACGGTCGATTTCCACTTGGTCCAGATTGCTGGAACCGCTGATGGTGACCGTTTGTTCCTTTCCGGAAGCCTTGTCTTTGGCTCCAACGGTTAAGATGCCGTTTGCATCAATGTCGAAGGTCACCTCAATTTGGGGAACGCCCCGTGGAGCCAAGGGAATTCCGTTTAATTTGAAGGTGCCCAGTGTCCGGTTATCACTTGCCATTTCCCGTTCACCCTGCAGGATATGGATCGCCACTTCGGATTGGTTATCCTCGGCGGTGCTGAAAACCTGACTGCGCCGGGTGGGGATGGTGGTATTGCGTTCAATGATTTTGGTCATCACACCGCCTAATGTTTCCAGACCCAGTGAAAGGGGAGTGACATCCAGCAAGACCACATCTTTTAAATCACCGCTTAATACGGCACCCTGAATGGCAGCACCAATCGCGACCACTTCATCGGGGTTAACACTCTGATTGGGTTCTTTGCCGGTCATGGCTTTGACCAGCCGCTGTACAGCCGGAATCCGGGTCGATCCACCAACCAAAATGACTTCATCAATCGCGGTGGCAGTTAATTTGGCATCACTCAAAGCTTTTTCCACCGGAATTCGGCAGCGCTCAATCAGGGCACTGGACAATTCATCAAACTTCGCTCTGCTTAAGCGGGCTTCCAAATGTTTAGGTCCGGCAGCGTCCGCTGTAATAAAGGGGAGGCTGATGCTGGTTTCAGTTACGGCGGAAAGCTCGATTTTGGCTTTTTCCGCAGCTTCAGTCAAGCGCTGCAGGGCTTGCTTATCTTGCAGCAAGTCAATGCCATAATCCTGCTTAAATTGCTTGGCCAGCCAATCCACAATGACCTTATCGAAATCATCACCACCCAAATGGGTATCGCCATTGGTAGCCTTGACTTCAAAGACGCCATCCCCAACTTCCAGGATGGATACGTCAAAAGTACCGCCGCCTAAATCGAATACCAGGATGGTCTCATTTTTCTTTTTATCCAGTCCATAAGCCAATGCGGCAGCTGTCGGCTCATTAATAATTCTTAACACATTCAGTCCGGCAATACGGCCGGCATCTTTGGTGGCTTGGCGCTGAGCATCATTGAAATAGGCTGGAACGGTAATGACGGCATCCGTAATCTTTTCGCCTAAATATTTGCCGGCATCATCCACTAGTTTACGCAGCACCTGGGCTGAAATTTCTTCAGGTGCATAGCTTTTATTCTCAACCGTAAATTTTACCGTATTCTCTTCTCCTTGGGTGACTTGATAAGGCACCAGCTTCATTTCATCGCTGACTTCGTTGAAACGTCGGCCCAGGAAGCGCTTTACTGAATAGAAAGTCTTGGCAGGATTCAAAACGGCCTGCCGTTTGGCTAACTGCCCTACCAGGCGCTCATTATCGCGAAAAGCAACAACGGATGGGGTGGTCCGGCCTCCTTCCACATTGGTAATGACCGCAGGGCGTTCTCCCTCCAATACCGCAATGACCGAATTCGTAGTCCCTAAATCAATTCCTACTACTTTTCCCATAATACACGCCTCCTTTTATTTCCTTACCTGAATTTTCATAGTAAGATAAACTTCTTGTCTTAATTAAATATTAACAGATAATCTGTATTAATAAAAACTGGCTGTATTGTCAAAAATAGTTAAATTAACCTAAAATCCGGTTATTTTGTTAACAAATTCTTTTCAATCACACGAAATCTGACAATTTGACTTTTTGACTTTTAATTTTAATATAACTCCTTTGCGCTTGAAAATCAAGTCATCGACGAAGCAAAAAAATGCTCCAGGGATTTTGAATGAATGAGTAGTGAAATTAATTTTTTCAATGAAAACACCTTCCGGGATATTCGTGAATTCCCGGAAGGTGTTGTAATAGGCTTAAATCCGTTCCTTCACTTTCAGCCATTCTTCCCGCGCCAAAAAGCTTTCAGGAACATGGCTTTCCATTTCTAAAAACATGGAGTACGGAACGCTAAAGGATAGGATATCTTTGTCTACCTGCTTGCGGGCCGAGACATCGGTCAACCCGATGACGGCGCGCGGTTTTTCTGAACGGCCTTCCTGGAGGGGCATAATCCCGATGCTGTGGCACCCGGCACCCCACGGCGCGATCACATTGTCACCGCCATGACGACCGTAGTTGGCCAGCGTAACCAAAGCGGAAATTTGATCCGGTGTGGCCAGGAAAATAATGACGGCAGGCTGCTCATCGGGAAGCACTTGCTCCAGGGGCTTAAAGATCACATATTCAGAAGGAACATCATAATAGGGCAGCGCATCGGCAAACGATTTAGCAAAGGCCGGCGTTTGTTTATAAGCTTCACCATGGCTGAGGGCAGGCCAGTTCTTAACAATATTTTTGCCAACTTCACTGGCGCAAAACTCCTGGTTGCCGGTTGACAAGAAATATTCAATTCCGCCGGGCATACCGGTGTAGGTATTGCCAAATCCCAGTCCGGTACCGCCCCCGATACAGCCATATGTCTTGCGGTCAAAGACGGCAGTTCGTCCCTTGGCCGCAGCACTGAGCATAGCGATGACACATCCCCAGCGGCCTTCTTTGAATTGCAGGGTTTCGGCCGGCTTCTCATCACTAAACAGAATGGCAACCGGAGAATACCTTAGCTGAATGGCTTTCGCAATTTCACTTTTCATTGAACGCACCTCACAGTTTTTTAATGGGAATTGATTTTTGTCCATCGAGTTAACGCCGGAATTGTCTACCATATTATGGTTTTATTATAGCACTGCCCCGTTTTTTTGATAACAAAAAAACTGTTGTCATAAGACCCGTTTATGGGTAAGGTCTTATTAAGAAGTTATGACAAAGTCAAAGGCTGAAGGGTGGGCAGCTGCGACCCTGACTTCGACCATTCCCCTCATTAAAGACGGTGAGATCGCCGGTGCTGTGGAGATCTATCGGGACTTAACTCAAATTAAGGAATTATCGGATAAGGTGCTCAATCTTCAATCCGTGTTATTTAAAAAGAAAACAAAAGAAAAAGTGATTCAGGGAAATGGGGCTGTGCATACCTTTGCGGATATTATTGGGGAAAACACGGCCATCCGGAATTTAATCCAGCAAACCCGTAAGGTAGCGGACAGCAGTTCGCCGGTGTTGGTTTATGGTGAAACCGGGACAGGCAAAGAATTATTGGTGCAGGCTATCCATAATGCCGGGACAAGCCGGAGATATAAGCCTCCCCAATACGCTGCTAGACAGCATTTTGTTTGGGACAACAGCCGGCAGTTTTACCGGTGCCAAGGATAAGCCAGGCCTGTTTGAACTGGCAGATGGCGGTACGTTATTCTTAGATGAGATTAATTCTATGGATACCGAACTGCAGGGAAAGCTGCTGCGGCAGGATTTATACTATCATTTAAAAACGTGATTCCATTTAATATTCCCGCCTTGCGTGACCGCAAGGATGACATTGTGCTGCTGGCCAGGCATTTTATGGTTTTGTATGCGGCCAAGATTCATAAGCAAGTCAATCGTATTACAGCGGCTGCGTTGAGGTCGGCTGCTTTGGAAAGGAAGCCTATATTTTGACCGGATATCTCAATTTGGTTATAATATTGGAAAAAACTAAAGGATCTGATCCGGGCTTATTTCCGGCTGGACGGCCATCACATTCAGTTCAATATCGTCGATGCCGCCACGCTCCGCGAGGCACAGGCCAATCAGGAACAGTATAATCATTTAATTGTCCGGGTGGCCGGCTATAGTGACTACTTTAACAATTTGACGAAAGCCCTGCAGGATGAAATCATTGAAAGAACCGAGCATCAGGCTGTCTAACTTCCTTCGGAGTTTGTCCAATCTGCAGTGACTCTTGTTGCAAAGAGAGTTTTCTATTTACCTCAATAGAAAACTCTCTTTGATGTGAAACGAATAAAATTACGAAATTTTGGCATAATGAGTTTCATGTCCTACAGAATTCAATCCGCTGCAAACTGGGCCAGTTCCTTGTTAAATCTCTCGCGTTCGTCATAAAACAGCCCGTGGCCACTAAAGCGAAACTGGATTAGTCTGGAGTTTCTAATATGCTCTTTTTGATACTCGACAAGAGGGTTAAGAATGACCTTGTCATGAATGCCATGCAGGATCAGAGTAGGGACACAAATTTCTTCGAGGTCGTCAAACAGCCGGTCATCTTCCAGCCACGTCTTGGCTATTTCGGCGGTTGCCCAGCCGGCAGCTTCCAATCCTAACTGAAAAAACCATTGGGAAAAAGGCTGGGTAAGGTATTGATAGAAAAACATATTGCCAAAGCCTTCTAACATATTGGGCCGGTCGGTATAGGTGCCCTGAATAATATTTTCGACTGCTTCCTGAGGGAGGCCATAGGGGAAATACGGTCTTTGTGCAACGGTAGGAGCGGCTGCGGCACAAAGGGCCAGCTTGGCGACGCCAAAACCGTTGTGGCGTGCCATATAGCGGACGGCAATAGCGCCGCCGGTCGAATGTCCCAGCAGGGTAATATGATCTAATTTGAGTGTTTCAATGATGCAGCGAATATCATCGGCCAGGCGGTCATAATCATAACCGTCTACGGGTTTATCAGATTGGCCAAAACCTCTGGTATCGACTCCAATACAACGAAAGCCCATTTGCGGTAGTTGGTTAAATTGATATTCAAACATTTTATGATTTGCCGGCCAGCCATGAATAAACAAAATGGTATTTGGACAATCGGGGTTCAAATCTTCCACATATATCTTTACGTTCTTTTCCACTCTTACATAATAGCCCATCGTTATATTCCTCCCAATTGAATCACTGCCATTATTATGTTATTCAAGCCGGTCTTTTTTCGTTCATAGGTTATGTCCGTGCATTTCCACTTCGGTTGGACATTTTAGCTGATTTTTATGAAATCCAGTTGACAGGTTTGGCCGAATGCTTTAAAATTTATCCAACATAACTTATACGGTTTAGAGATAGAGGTGCGGCCTAAGAAGAGTATGCTCCCTGAACTGCCAGTGATGACAGGTGCAGAAAGGATTAGCCGCCGAAGTAGTGGTTTTTTGGCGAAAGACCATGCTGGTTCTGTGTTGAATAAATGCAGGACTGTCATACGCATAAACGTATGGAGCGCTATCTTGCACTGCGTCAGGCATCCAATATGCTTTTGTTCAGCGGTTTGCGAGATAGAGCAAACCGTTTTTTGTTGTTTCATCCGATAAAAACTTTGAACTGGGAGGCACTTACTTCATGGCGAACAAAACATTACCTTTTAGTCAGGCGCAGCTGAAAGAAATTATTCAGCAATATCCGACCCCTTTTCACATTTATGATGAGGAGGCCATTCGCAATAACGCCCGCCGGCTGCTTGCGGCTTTTTCCTGGGCTCCCCGGTTTAAAGAATACTTTGCCGTAAAAGCGACCCCGAATCCAACGCTCTTAAAAATTCTTCGTGAAGAGGGCATTGGCGCGGACTGCAGTTCGTTACCGGAATTGCTGCTGGCTGAAATGGCCGGAATAACAGGCGAGGATATCATGTTTTCCTCGAACAACACTCCTGCCGAAGAGTTTCAGGCAGCCAAAAAGCTGGGAGCCATTATCAATTTAGATGATATCACTCATATTGACTATCTTGAAAAACATGCCGGTGTACCGGAAATTATTTCTTTCCGCTATAATCCCGGTCCATTAATGAAAAATGGCAATACCATTATCGGCTATCCTGAAGAAGCGAAATATGGTCTGACTAAGGATCAAATCCTTCAGGCTTATGCCATTATGAAAGCGAAGGGTGTCAAACGCTTTGGTGTTCACACCATGGTGATTTCGAATGAATTGAATCCGGACAACTTTATTGCTACAGCCCATATGATGTTTGACCTGATTGCAGAGATTCACCAAAAGGCGGGAGTTGCCATTGAGTTTGTTAACTTTGGCGGCGGTATCGGCATTCCCTATAAGCCAGAGCAGGAACCGGTTGATTTAGAATATGTCGGACAGGGCATCAAGAAAGCCTACGAAGAAAAAATCGTGGCCAATGGACTTCAGCCGCTGCGGATTGCCATGGAGTGCGGCCGGATGATTACCGGACCCTATGGCTATCTGGTATCCACTGTTTTGCATAAAAAGGATATTTACAAAAAGTATGTTGGGCTGGACGCCTGCATGGCCAATTTAATGCGGCCGGCTTTATACGGTTCTTATCATCATATCACCGTAGTCGGCAAAGAAAATTTACCGCTTGATCATGTTTATGATGTTACCGGCTCACTCTGCGAAAATAATGATAAGTTCGCGATTGACCGTCAACTGCCCGAAATGGCTATCGGCGATCTTGTTGTCATTCACGACGCTGGGGCGCACGGCCATGCGATGGGCTTTAATTATAATGGCAAATTGCGGTCGGCAGAGCTATTGCTTAAGCCTAATGGCAAAGTAGAGCTGATACGCCGGGCCGAAAACATTGCGGATTACTTCGCCACCTTGGATCTTCCGGCTGAAATCGGTCAAGCCGCGGCGACTAAAACAGGGAAATAAGCGCCGTATTTCGGACAATAAAATATTGAAATGAGCGAAATGCCTTATCATGCTGATGATAAGGCATTTCTATTTCTCGCCGGCCGTCCAGCACCCCTTTGCGGGCGCTTGCATACAATGAACCATACGGCTATGTTGTAATGCGTGGCTATTGCTTGGAGGTAACCCTATGAAATCGGCACTGATTACCGGCATAACAGGCCAAGACGGAGCTTATTTGGCCAAAATACTGTTAGAACGGGGCTATCAGGTTTATGGTTTAATGGCCCGGCGGGCAACTCCCACAACCTGGCGGCTGCAATACTTAGGAATTGACAATGAAGTGGAATTGATCAACGGCGATCTAACCGATGTGGCTTCGCTCATGAGAGCCATTCAACTGGCAAAACCGGCGGAGGTTTATAATCTGGGGGCTCAAAGCTTTGTCGGTGCATCGTGGCAGCAGGCGATTGCCACCGCTCAGTCAACCGGCATGGGGGTTCTGCATGTGCTGGAAGCGATTCGGCAGGTCAACCCGGATATTCGATTTTACCAAGCGTCCAGCAGCGAAATGTTCGGTAAAGTTTGCGAACCCATTCAATCGGAGACAACACCTTTTTATCCGCGCAGCCCTTATGGTGTTGCCAAATTGTTTGGACACTGGATGACGGTCAATTATCGTGAAAGTTTTGACTTGTTTGCCTGCAGCGGTATCTTGTTTAATCATGAGTCACCGATCCGGGGAATCGAATTTGTCACCCGCAAGGTTACCGATGCCGTTGCCAGAATTAAGCTGGGCAAACAAAAGGAGTTACGTTTAGGAAACATTGATGCTAAAAGAGACTGGGGCTATGCCGGCGATTATGTAGAAGCCATGTGGCTTATGCTGCAGCAGGGCAAGCCTGATGATTATGTGGTGGCAACCGGACGGACGACGACAGTCCGGGACATGTGCCGGATTGCTTTTGATTATGTGGGCCTGAATTATGAAGATTATGTTGTGATTGATCCCGCCTTTTATCGCCCGGCGGAAGTGGAGATCTTGCTGGGGAATCCGGCAAAGGCTCAAAACATACTGGGCTGGCAAGCAAAAACAACTCTTGATGCACTGATTACCATGATGGTTGAGGCCGATCTTGCCCGCGTAAGTACAGAAAACTGATGGTACGCCAACCTCAGGTATTCTGGCAAAAACAAGGAGGTAATCTTGTATGACGCCAACAGAAGCGGATTTTGTGACCATTGCCATTTTGGCCAAAGATAAAGCTCATATTCTGCCGTTATATCTTCAGCTTATTGAAAGTCAGACCTACCCGGCCTCGAGAATCAAGTTATATATCCGTACCAACAATAATAATGATCAGACGGCCGCTATTCTTGAAGCTTGGATTGAAAAAGTAAAAGACAAATATTCCGAAATCTATTATGATTCAGGCGATGTAGAGGAAAGGGTTCAGGAATATGGACCACATGACTGGAATTATTTGAAGCTTTCGGTGTTAACCCGGATTCGCCAGGAGTCGGTAGAGTGGGCTAAAGCAAGAGGGACGCATTACTTTGTGGTGGATTGCGACAACTTAATACACCCTGAAACGCTTGAAGTACTGCTCAACACCGGATTGCCGGTCATCGGACCCTTACTGCGCAATGCGGACAATCCACTAAGCAATTACGCAAACTTCCACTATCTTACCGATGAACAGGGGTATTATAAGTATGCCCCCTTATACTTTGAAATCTTGTATCAGACGATAAAAGGCCTTATTGAAGTGGAAGTCATTCACTGCACCTACCTGGTGAGAAATGAAGTCCTGAATGCGGTCAGTTATATTGACGGCAGCAACCGCTATGATTATGTTATTTTCAGTGACACGCTGCGCAAGGCAGGTATCCCGCAGTATATTGATAACCGGCGTAATTATGGCAAACTGACATTTTGCAATACCGAAGAAGAATTGCAGGCCATCAATTTAACCCTGGCGACGTTGTTTCCGGAATCAGCAGGCTGATGCATCGTAGCCCAATCTATGGTATAATGGCAAATCGAAGTAAAGCTCGTGAGCTTCACGGGCTTTTGTGTGAGTGAGTGGGGGACAGGCAAGACTATCCTCAAAAGTGGTATGTTTTTCTTTTTCAGCAGCGTTACTTTTTTTATTTTTAATCGTTATGATTGATGACCGGATATTGGTTGGACAGGAGGCAGTGATTTCGACAGTGGATGAAAACAGCTTAATTCTAAAAGCCAAAGACGGGGATCGCGAGGCTCTTAACAGCTTGATTTCAGCCTATTGGCGGCCTATTTATGGATTGATCTTCAGCAGAATCGGCCAGGTCGATGATGCCAAAGAACTGACCCAGGACACGTTTATGAAAGCTTTCCGGTCACTTCCTCACTATCAAATTCAGACCAGTTCTTTTAAAAGTTATTTGGGGAGGATTGCTCTGAATGTGGTAACCGACTTTTGGCGAAAACATGGACGGGCTCCAAAAATATATGATATTACCGAGTTTCAGGATTCAATTTTTGATTTGCAGGAAAACCCCGAAGACTATCTGCTGCGAATGGAAGGGCAAGAGCAAGTCGCTCATTTAGTGGCCAGCCTGCCGGAGGAACAGCGCCAGGCCATCGAATTAAGAGTGATTCGCGGCTTATCCATTCGCGACGCAGCCAAGCAGATGGACAAGACGGAGTCTGCAATCAAAATGCTGCAGCAGCGGGCGTTAAAGAATTTGCGGCAGATGTGCCTGAATATTGGCATACTGAAATAAGGAGGTGGCTCAGATGGAGGAAAATAAAGAGTTGGCGCAAGCCGAAGAATTGTCAACTGGTATTGACAGTCTGAATGCCGGGCGGCAGCCTGCCAGTCAGGATTCGGAGATCAACGAATGTCTTGAGCTTGCCTTTCTCATTCAGCAGACTGGAGCTCAGACCGAGCCGCCAGCCGCTCTGATTGCCGAAATGGCCGATACACTGGCCTTTGAGATCCAAAAAAATAACCGGAGGCGCCGCCTTCGCCGGTTGATGAGCGGTGTAGCCGGAGCTGCGGCTGCCGTCTTGCTGGCCCTGTGGTATCCGTTTTACCCTCTTCCGGCTGAGGATCAAGTCGCTCACCAGTTGAAAGCCGGGCAAGAAAGCCACATGAAGGAACCCGTTTATCCAAACGATCAACAGAATTCACCGGCAGGGAGTGCTCCGGCAGCTCAAAACGGTCAGAAGCGTATTGAGGAAAAGCCGCGCAACTCGCGTGAAGCGAAGAAAAGTGATCACACGCAAGAAGAGCTGGTGGCGATGAATGTTCAGGAAAGCCCTGCCAGCAGCGAGCCAGTCAAACAAGCTGCCGGCCCGCAGGAGGAACCACAGCCTAATGCCGGTGAACAAAGACCCATGCTGATGGCCAGAACTGGGATCGGGCAGGAAGCGCAGGATAAATCCAGCTCAATACCTATACGGGTTATGGTGATTCCAGGCTATGAAATGCAATCCATCACCGTTGATGCCAGCCGTACCGTCATCGAGCAGCAGTATCGTATGGAAGACCAGGAGGAAATCTTGCTGACTCAAAAGCCGCATTACGAAGGTACGGAGCAAAATCAGCAGACAGGTCAGGCGATGGGCGTTGCTATGGCAGCCCAGCCATTAGCAAAACAAGGTCAGGGGCAAGTCAACCGTATTACCGTAACGGTTGACCAATATGACATTACCGTTGCCGGTAAAAAGCCGGCTGCCGAACTGCTGAAGATCGCCGAATCACTGGTTCCTAAAGAGATCACGCCATAAGGTTCAAGCAGCCCTCATTGACAAATGAATGAGGGCTGGCCTTGCTCAAAGGGTGACTAATTGGTCAATCTAATAAAAAAATTTAAAATGAGCCGTTACTTTTTGGACAGTCCTACGTTTATCTTAATAGACAACCGGATGTGAAGGTAAAATGATTGAGTAAAAATTGGAGGGGTTAGAACATGTTTAAAAAAATAATCTTATTGCTGGCGATGAGCCTGCTGCTCGCTGTGCCGGCCTGGGCCAATGCCGCCCCGAATACGGTCGTTCAGGTGACTGGAAACAGTCAGAAGGAGATTGCTCCCGATATTGCCCGGATTCATGTAGCGATTCAATCTACTCAGGCCAACCTGGATAAAGCCAAAGCGGAAAATTCAAAAAATGTGAATCAGGTTTTAGCGAAATTGCAGCAACTGGGGGTTACTGACGAGCAAATCACAACAGATACATATCAGATCAGCCCGCTTTATAACTATGAGAAGGATCGTCTTCCTGTCCTAACAGGGTACCGTGTTTCTCAAGGCCTGGAGATCCGGACTTCGCTTGAGCAAGTCGGAATATTGGTGGATGAGATGACCAAGGCTGGTGCCAATGAAATTAGTTCAATCCGTTTTGAAGCAGCGGATGAAACCAGTAGCAAAAACGAAGCGTTAAAAGAGGCCGTCGCCGATGCGCTGAAAAAGGCCGATGTTATTGCCGCTTCACTCGGCAAAAAAGTAGCCCGCATTACACTGGTGAATGAATCGGGAGTATTTTACCGCCCGGTGATGATGGAAGCAAGAATGCTGAAAGCAGCTGCCATGGACAGCTCAGTACCCAATATTCCAGCCGGTAAGGTGACTGTAGGCGCAACCGTTCAAGTTTCGGTAGAACTGGAATAAATTGAAAGCCCCTTGCAAATTGTGTTGCAGGGGCTTTGTCTATTCGTGAGCAGGGGTAAAGGAAAAAACGGCTTTCGCTTTCTAAAGTACTTTAGAAAGTAAGACAATGTTCCGATATATAGAATAAGAAGAAAGTATGGGCAACATGCTTCGGGATAGGAGGGGAGATTCATGCAACAAATTACGTTAGATCAAATACAGCCAGGCATGTACCTATCAAGGCCGCTTATTTCGGGTGATGGCAAGGTATTACTGCATGAAGGCATGGAAGTTACGGAAAGGTATATTCAATACCTTCGTAATAAAGGGATTACATCGTTATTTATCGGAGAACCGGCAGTCGAAGGAGCTGACGTTCCGGCAGTTACGAGTCAGCAGGCGGAGCAAGAAACCGTAGCTGCAGCAGACGCGGCGCAGGATGTGATCAGTCATTTTCGCGTCGGAAAGGGCATTCAACTCGATGGGGTCAAGAGCATTGTCAGTGACATGATTGACCAATTGAGCCAACAGCCGGAGAAAATGGTTCACCTATTGGATTTACGCCGCAAAGAAGAATATATGTTTTCTCATTCGGTCAATACAGCCATCTTGTCGGTTATGACAGGGATTGCTTTAGGCTATACAGCAGAAAAACTGGAAGAGCTGGGACTGGCGGCGATGTTGCATGATGTTGGCAAAATTAAATTTCCCCGTCAAGTAGCGCAACAATATCCCGGTTATTTATCAAAGGAAGACCGCGAGGAATACCGGCGTCATCCTTTTTATTCATTGGAAATCCTGCGGCAAAACGCTGCGCTTTCCGTGGATATTGTGAATGCTTGCTTTCAGCATCATGAACGCTGGAATGGCAGCGGCTATCCGATGGGGCTTAGCGGAACCAGTATTTCCGAATACGCGCAAATTATCAGTATTGCCGATGTGTATGACCGGCTGATTGCCGGTATGCCAAACCGTTTACCGACTCCGGTTTACTATGCGGTGGCGATTCTCAACAAAGCAGCCGGTGAGTATTTCAATCCGGCGCTCGTAGATGCTTTTACGCAAAATGTGGCCATTTATCCGATGGGCAAGGCTGTGGTGCTGAATAATCAGCAAAAAGGCGTTATCTTGGGGGTAGGTATCAAAAACCGGACAACTCCGATTGTCCGTATGATCGTTGATCAGGATGGCAATCCGATTGATCAGCCTATCGAACTGGATTTGATGAAGAATCCTGAGCTTTTTATCGTGGATTTTGAGGATCAGTATTTTAGTCATGCCCAGGCTTATGCCGATCGCGCTTATGTTTCTCATGTCAAAAAGGCACCGATGTAGGAACTGCAGGGCGATAAAAAGCGAATTGTTTGCTGTCCGGCTACAGCTCCTATTGAAACTTTCAATAAAATATGGTAATCTTTAAATGATCTTGACCGAGGCTAGGTGATCCCTGCGGGGTGGACTTAGCCTCGGTTTTTTTGTGAAAGGTTCACTGTTTTTTCTGCAGGCAGATAGCGGCTGTTGGGCCGTTAGTCCTGCAATTTCTACTATATATGGGGAGATGTCCTATTGACAAATACAATATGTGGTACTAACATTAAGATAGCGCATGGGAAAAACTGACTGAGGAGGCAAGGGCCGGAAAAAACCTTCTAGGCCTGATCATCATGATTACAACTATCATAAAACGAGACGGACGCGAAGTACCCTTTAATCTAGAAAAAATCAGCAATGCGATCAATAAGGCCTTACAGGCGGCCGGTGAAAGTAATGACAGGCTGGCGCTTGAGTTAGCGGCTAAGGTGGCGGAACAAGCCGGGCGGGACACCTCTACAAGTTCCCCAACGGTAGAAGAAGTTCAGGATATGGTGGAAAAAGTTTTGATTGATGCTGATCTGACAAAAGCCGCCAAGCTATACATTCTCTATCGGGCAGAGCGGACAAGAGCCCGTGAAATGAACACGCGGCTGATGAAAACTTATGAAGAAATCACCCATCGGGACTCCAAAGAAAGTAATTTAAAGCGTGATAATGCCAACATCGACGGTAATACAGCCATGGGTTCTATGCTCAAATACGGAGCAGAAGGAGCTAAGCTGTATAATGAAATGTATATTCTTAAGCCTGAGCATGCAAAAGCCAATCAGGATGGGGATATTCACATTCATGATTTTGATTTTTATACCCTGACAACCACTTGCTGTCAGATTGATATCAAAAAGTTGTTTAAGGATGGTTTTTCGACAGGCCACGGGTTTTTACGTGAACCGAATGACATTACCAGCTATGCGGCATTAGCCTGTATTGCGATTCAATCCAACCAAAATGACCAGCATGGCGGCCAAAGCATCCCAAATTTTGATTATGGTCTGGCAGATGGTGTCCGTAAGACTTTTGCCCGCCGCTATAGCGAGAATATTATTCGCTCGCTGTCCTTTGCGACCGGTAAGAGCGATGGCATTGCCGACATCGTGAAAAAGATTGGCAGCAATATTAAAAAGGATTTTGGTTTAATACCGGAATTAGCCAACAGTAACGGCTATATGGACGCTGAATATCAATGGCTGGCCCGCAGTTTTGATGCTGACCTGGTAAAAAAAGCCCAGCGTTTTTCACTGGACCAGGCGTTGGCCGAAACGGACCGGGCTACTTATCAGGCGATGGAAGCCTTAATTCATAATTTAAATACCATGCATAGCCGGGCCGGCGCTCAGGTTCCGTTTAGTTCCATTAATTATGGTACCGATACCTCGCCCGAAGGCCGGATGGTCATGAAAAATATTATGCTGGCAACCGAAGCCGGTTTAGGTTACGGAGAGACGCCGATTTTTCCAATTCAGATTTTTAAAATTAAAGAAGGCGTTAATTACAATCCCGGTGATCCTAACTATGATTTATTTAAGCTGGCCTGCCGGGTCAGTGCTAAGCGCCTGTTCCCTAACTTTTCTTTTATTGATGCTCCTTTTAACTTGCAATATTATCAGCCGGAAAAGCCTGAAACAGAAATTGCCTATATGGGATGCCGGACCCGGGTCATGGGGAATGTCCATGATCCTGACCGCCAAATTACTTATGGACGCGGAAACCTCAGCTTTACATCCATTAATCTTCCCAGAATAGGGATTATGAGTCACAGCATTCCTGAGTTTTATGCCAAACTGGATGAACTGATTGATTTATGCATTGATCAGATTTTGGATCGCTTTGAAATTCAATGCCGTAAAAAAGTCCGTAATTTTCCATTTCTGATGGGCGACGGAGTGTGGCTGGATTCCGAGCATTTGGGCCCTGACGAGGAAATCCGGAATGTATTGAAACACGGAACACTGACCATCGGGTTTATTGGTTTGGCAGAATGTCTCAAAGCGTTGATTGGAAAGCATCATGGCGAAGATGCTGCGGCGCAGCGGCTTGGCCTGGAAATTGTGGGTCACATGCGCAAACGCATGGATGATGCGGCTCAAAAATACCGGTTGAACTTTTCGCTGATTGCCACACCGGCGGAAGGTCTATCCGGCAGGTTTATTGATATTGACCGCAAGCGTTTTGGTGCAATTCCCGGTGTAACCGATCGTGAGTATTATACAAACTCATTCCATGTTCCTGTATACTATCCGGTTGGCGCATATGAAAAAATTACCCTGGAAGCACCCTACCATCATTTGACTAACGGCGGACATATTACCTATGTGGAGTTTGACGGTGATCCTACCCGGAATATTGACGCCTTTGAAACCGTAATCCGCTGCATGAAAGAAAACGGGGTAGGCTACGGTTCGATCAACCATCCTGTTGACCGTGATCCTGAGTGTGGTTATAACGGAATCATTCATGATACTTGCCCAAAATGCGGGCGGTCTGAGGCGGAATGGCCACCTTTTGAACGCATTCGCCGTATTACCGGCTATTTGGTTGGTACGCTGGACCGGTTCAATAACGCCAAGCGAGCCGAGGTTCAGGACAGGGTGAAACATCTAGGTGCGGAAAACTGATGGTTATCATCGGGATGGCGCTGTGATGAATGGTTGAAACTTAAATCTGAATGACCTGATGCAGGTCATTCAGATTTTTTTGTTTGCGTTCTTGTTTCTTTTCACAAAATTCTGGCATATATTTTATAAATTGGCATACCGATTAGTAATTTTATGTAGGTATTTTGCTTCAGTATGTCTAAGTATTGATGTAAAAGGACTATGGCCATCAGGGAAATCAAAAAAAATAAGCAGGAGAGTGGGCTAAAAATGAGAGCACTTGCTATTATCATTACCCTTATCAACATTTTGTTCTTCTTTATAGCACCAATATTTCTTTCACTATTTGGCGTGAAGAACAGCTTTATGACTTACTTTTTCACTGTAATCCTTTATAGCGGCGGGGTTGGAATAGCCCCATTTGCCCTGCACGTGCTGATCATTGTAATGAATAGCGTTATTTCATGGAACATGTATAAAAGCGAACATCAGGCAAAACCGCTGTTTGTTCTTTCCCTGATTGGGTTACTGCTGAACACGCTGGTCTTTCTCATTTTGATGAAAGTGCTGCAATAGTACAAAAAAGGCGATTGACAGTTGTCAATCGCCTTTAAAATTTAGATTAGGATTAGATGCGATGCTCCATGCCGATGTAGAAGCTTCTGGCTGCCATCGGGAAACCTCCCGGTGTCATCCAATTGGTCACACCGCTTCCTCTAACTTCATAAGCCCGATTAGTAAGGTTATTGCCTTTGGCATAAATCCTGGTATCATGCGTTACTTGATAATTGACTACCATATCCAATGTGACAAAGGATTGGTTAGTGAAATATTCCAGGCTGCGTCCGGTAGCGCTCCGGAAGGTGAGGCCAGCATCCCATTTATCCTGATTGTATTGAAGGTTGAGCCGGTAACCGTTTGGCTGGCTGGTTGTCAGGTCAGTGGAATAATCGTTGGCAGTGCCATCTTTATTTTCTACTTTTACATAACTGTAGCCGGCAGTGGCGCTCCATTGCGGGGACAACTGCTGGGATAAGGAAATATCCAGCCCTTGGCGTTTTTGTTCGTCCATATTGTAAGCTTTGGTTTTGGTGGTCGAGCCATTGCCATAGACATAATTGATGGCATCTTTGATTTGGCTACTGAATACACTGGCTTGCAATTTGGCTCCATTATTCAATTCCGTATTTATGCCCAGAGTGACGGTATCGCCTGTTTCCGGGCGCAGATTTGGATTTCCTTCCATGTAGTCATTATTGCTAAACATGTCTTCAATCAGCGGAGCTTTGATAAACTGCCCCCAGGATATAAAAGCATTGGTTGTTTGATTGAGTTTGCGGTTAGCTGTGACCCTGGAGGTGACATGGTTGCCGATAATGCTATGATCATCAAATCGGGAGCCGAGCGTCAGCGTCCAGTCATTGGCTAGCTTCCAATGATCTTCCAGAAACAGGGCTTTGGTGAAATAGGTATTGTCAATCCCCTGGGTTGGATACTCAAAATCGGCTTTGCGCCACTCTGCACCGCCTACTAAGGTATGCGTGTCATTGAGCTGCAGGCTGCGCTGCCATTCAGCTCCACTGGCATTTCGCGTCACGCTATAGTCCGCTTTGGTACGAGTATTTTCCTGCTTGGAGTAATTTTTATACAACCGGAAGAGATTTCCTTCATCTGCCTGATAAGTCAATGAAATATTATTATCCAACGTTTCAGTATGTCCGTCAGGATAGTAGTACCAATCTGAACTGGAATAGCCGGGCATTGTCCAATTGAACCCGCCGGAACGGTCATTGTGGTCGATTTGGAGCGAGAGGGAGCGGTTGTTTTGCAATTCCTGATCCAACCGCAGTGTGAGGTAGTTTTCGTCATAATGGCTCTGTGTAAACCGTTTGATTTTGCCTGTCGACGCTTCCTTGAACTCATAATCATCCTGATTTTTGTTACCGGCAGTAAGGAGATAACTAAAGCCGTTGTCCAGTTTATTTTCCATTGAGAGGTTGTATTGATGCATGCCCCAGCTGCCCATTTCAGTGGAGAAGGTGGTTCGCTCCCCTGTCGCCTTGCGGGTGATGATGTTGATGACCCCTCCGACGGCATCACTGCCATACAAAGACGATGCCGGTCCGCGAACAATTTCGATGCGTTCGATATTGGCCACTGATAACGTATTTAAATTGATACCGCCTTTACTGCCGCTTTTGACAACTTGGTCCCAATTCATTCTGCGGCCATCCACCAGGATTAAAACCCTGGGATCACCATTCAATACAGGTAAAGCGCCTGTACTTTCTTCTTCCACCGCAATATTCGTTTTTCGTAAGATTTCCGGCACGCTGGAGAAATTCCCTTTTTCGATTTCTTCACGGGTAATGACGGTGGCATTTGCGGCTGTCTCGGTCAGCTTTACCGGAATCCGGCTGGCTGTCACTATGTATTCATCCAGATTATATTCGGTCGAATCCGATTGGTTGGCAAAGCCGGCAGCTTGTACGCTTAGCACCAAGGTGCTGCCCACCAGGCAGCATAATAATTGTTTTTTTCGTTTGTTCATTTTCAAACCCCTCTTTATTAAAGTTTCATGATAAAGGATGATATAAAACTTATGACTGACGTCAGTCAAATAATGAGAATAAAAATACGTATAATGACCAGTTGTTCACTTGATTATTGACTGATGCCAGTCAGTTGAGGAATAAATAATAATGAGGATCATTATCATTGGACAGTTTGATTATAGATGCTGTTGTCTTAATAGTCAATAGTTTTATTTCAATACATGGATAAATATGAATAGGGCATGGGTAGCTGGTATGAGTCAGCCAGTAAAATGGTAAGGCGTTTATAGTTTTGGGGTTGTTGATAAGGAGCTTTTGGTCAATCAACGATTGAAATCCGACGGTAGAAGAAAAAGATATATGAATTTATCAAAATTTGGTGTAAACCCAAAATTTGTCCCTAGATCAATTTTCTGACTCGGTATATAATGGTGGTTGTTATAAAAGGTTCTCATTTAGATGTTTGCAGCATTGCTTTAAAAAAACGGCAACATGATTTAAGTTGTAGATAGACTATTGGTAGGAGGGAACGCTATTGAAACTGCGAAAAAAATGGACACTTGTTATAGGGATCGTTATCTTCGTATTTGGCTTATCCATTGCTCAAGCGCAAACCATTCTTTACATACCCCAAGACGACCGTCCGGTTAGCTTTGAAGATGTGGTTGAGACGGGTCAAGCGGCTCAATTAACGGTATTGGTGCCTCCGCTCGAAATGATTGCCGGCCGTGATAAAAAGGGAGATCCTGAAAAGCTCTGGCAATGGCTGGATGAGCATGCCAATCAGGCTGACGCTATGGTGTTATCCGGAGATGCACTGATTTATGGCGGACTGGTTGACTCACGCAAGCATGATTTTGCGGAAAATATTTTGCAAGAACGGCTGGCACGGTTCCAAGAACTTCATAAAGCCCATCCATTTGCCGGAATTTATGTGTATTCAACCGTCTTACGGACACCTCAGGGAAGTGGCGGTGGCGTTGAACCGGCGTATTATGAACAATATGGCTGGAATATTTTTCAGTTAACCGCCTTAAGAGACAAACAGGAGCTTGAGGGCTTAAATAAAAAAGAACGTAAGCTCCTGGAAAATCAGCTTGCTATTATCCCGCCTGATGCCCTGGAAGACTGGATGCAGCGCCGTCAAAAGAATTTTGCCATCAACTCCGGCCTGATCGATTTTGACAGACAGGGGATATTCCGGTTCTTTCTATTGGGACGTGATGACACGGCTCCCTATTCACAAAGCCATAAAGAAGGCCGTGATTTAAGCAAACTGGCGTCAGATCTTCCTAAATCCAAATTTCAGACATTCCCGGGTGCCGACCAGTTGGGAATGGTCATGCTGGCTAGGGCTTATAATGATTTGACCCAGCAAATTCCGATTATCAAGCTTGAGTATGCTCCGGGGGCAGGTCCGGATAGCCTGCCGACGTATGAAGATCAAAAAGTGGGTAAATCCATCATGGATCATATTTATGCAGCTGGCGGTATTGTTTTAGCCAATCCATTAAATCCTGATTTGATTATTCACATGAATACCCCGCTGACAGGAAAGACGCTGGAAGCAGAATCTTATCAGAATACGACCAAACTGACTCCAGCATTAAAACAGTTTATTGACAGCCTGCAGAAAAATGTTGAGGCTGGAAAACCGGTAGCCCTGGCTGATATTTCATTTGCCAACGGGGCCGACAATGCCTTGATGGCTGAATTGTCCAAACGCAACCTGTTGGATAAGCTGCAGGCTTATTCAGGATGGAACACAGCAGGCAATACAATGGGCTATACGGTGGGACAGGGAATGATGGCACAAGCGATGGATGATCAGGCCCGTAAGCATTTACTGGCTGTCCGTTATCTGGATGACTGGGCTTATCAGGCCAATATCCGCCGGAAGCTGGGGGAAAACGTCCTATATCCGAATCAAGGGAACTGGTTTTATCTTAATGATCTTAAACCGAGCTTGATTGCTGAAGCTGAAAAGCAGGAGAAACAATTTATTACAGAGCATTTATGGTTTTCCCCGGATCGTCTGACTGTCGATTTCCCATGGAACCGGATGTTCGAAATTGATGTAAAGCTGACCGAAACAAAATAAACCACAAAACAGGGAACTGCAGTTAAGTGCAGTTCCCTGTTCTAGTTACGGAGAATTTTTTGAAAAGGAAAAATTTCTATTGTTAGAGAATAAGAAAAACAGCTGCGTATTTGGTTTGGGGTGATTCTTTGAGTCTAACACAGTGGTGTTTTCACTGGTATCATAAAAGGATATTGCGGTGGTTTCTGGTGTGGATTGTGGGGGTGATTTGGGCGGGGGTGCCCAGCCAACAAGCTGAGGCCGCTGATGCTGCTTATCCATCAAAGACCGTTTTAATCCTATACTCTTATAATCAGGAATTGCCGGTTTACGCCCAATTTACAGCCGGCTTAAAGCAGGGAATGCAACTGGAAAATCAAATGAATGTGCAATTTCATTATGAATATTTGGATTTAAATGTTTCAACCGATGAGCGTTTTTCGCAAGCACTGTTCACTGTTTTGCAACAAAAATATCGTTTTATCCGCCCCGATAGCATTATCGTTCACGGGATGCCGGGAGTCAAATTCCTGCTCAACTATGGCCGGAGTTTGTTTGATGAGACTCCGGTCACCGTAGTCGTGACGCGAAAGCCAGACCTTGAAGAGTTGCAACTACCTGCAAACTATACGGTTTATTACCCGCCTATCGATACTATGAGCACTGCCCAAATGATTTTGCGCCTCCAGCCCGAAACGCAGTCACTCTATGTTGTTACGGGAGTTTCAACGAGCGAGCGGCTCATCCGGCAAGAATTGCCGGGTCAATTGGCTTTTTTGACAGAGCAATTGAACATTAATTTTTTAGATGGCTTACCCACTCGGGAATTGCTCAATCGAATTCAACACCTGCCGCGAGGCCATTCTGCTATTTTGTTTGTTGACTTTACTCAAGATTTGCAAGGGAAGCGGTATATTCCGGCTCAGTTTTTGCAGGCCCTTTGCAACAATTCTCCGGTTCCGGTTTTCTCGAGCTATTCGACGCATCTAGGCAATGCCGCTGTAGGGGGCTATATGCTGGATATGAACCTATTTGGCCGGCAAATCGGCCGGGAGATTTGCGCACTCTTCCAGGGGAAAAAGCCAACCGGACAGTTGATACCGATTGATATTGCTCATTATATGGCAGATTGGCGTGAATTACAGCGCTGGAATATGAAATCCTTTCATCTGCCTGACGATACTACGGTGATTAATCAGCCGGTTTCGATCTGGCAGGAATATAAATCCCATATTTTTGCCGTTCTTCTGGTCATTCTTGCACAGACGGTGCTGATTGGCCGCCATATGAACAAACGCAGGCAAGCGGAAAAAGAATTGGCTAGGCTGGATCAGTTACACTTAGTGGGAGAAATGGCAGCCGGGATTGGCCATGAAATTCGCAACCCACTGACAACGGTACGTGGGTATTTACAGTTGTTGGCTACGAAAAAGAAGCTGCCCAGTGACGAAACTCTGCAATTAATGATTAGTGAGCTTGACCGGGCGAACAGCATTATAACCGAATTTTTAAAACTTGCTAAAAATAAGGTTATTCAACGCTCGCTTTGCTCTATCAATGAGGTTGTGGAAAATTTGCTGCCTATGCTGCAAGCCGAAGCCAGTCTGCGCGGTCATGAGTTAGTTTATCTCCCTGCCGACACTCCTGATGTGCTCATTGATGAGAAAGAAATCCGGCAAGTGATCTTGAATTTGGCCATCAACGGCCTGGATGCTATGAAGCAGCACGGCAGGCTGGAAATCCGGACCAGTGTCGTACAACAGTTCATCTTATTGTCCATTCAGGATTACGGAACAGGCATTCCGGCTGAAATTGCCAATAAGATAGGAACCCCTTTTTTTACGACAAAGGAAAAGGGGACTGGATTAGGCCTTTCAATCTGTTTTGCTATTGCTGAGCGTCATGGCGGTAAATTGGATTTTGTTTCAGATTACAGCGGTACAACCTTTTACTTTTATTTACCTATAGTGGCTAGGCGTGTTGACTAACATGGCTTGTCTAGGGATTTACAATGAATGGAGGATACCGGGATGCCCCAAAAACCGGCTGTTGTGAAATCGGCGGCGCGCACCTTGGATGTGATCGAACTGATCGTTCAATGTCCCAAACCGCCTACCTTTACTTATATTCAAGAACAACTGGATATTCCCAAGAGCTCCCTGTCTTATTTATTACAGGAACTGATCAATCGTGACTATATTGAAATGGATGCGGATTTGCGCGTGTATTATCCTGGGTTAAAATTGGTGCAGGTCAGTGCATCCTGTATCAATAATACCAGCACATCCAGGGAAATTGCACTTGGTATTAAAAAACTTAGCGAGGAATTGGGAGAAACCACCCATGCCGGTATCTTGGACGGCCGTTTTATTATCTATATTTCCAAGTATCAAGGCACCAAAGATATTAGTCTGGTTACCAATATTGGTTTCAGGATTCCGGCCCATGCGACCGCAATTGGCAAAATGCTGTTATCGTCGTTAGATTCTGAGGAAATCGCTGCACGCCTGAAAAATGTTACATTGGAAAAATATACGGAGAATACCCTGACATCCTATGAACGGCTTGTTGAAGAACTCCATAAGAGTGCACAACATCATTATGCGATTGATCGTCAGGAAATCATCCCGGGTGGAATTTGCGTTGCAGCTCCTGTTTATGATCGAAACCATAAAATGATTGTGGCGATCAGCGTAACAATGCCTGTCATACGAGCCACCGAGGAATTTCTAGACGAAGCTATTGAAAAAGTCAAAAGGACAGCGGAGCATATTTCGCTGCGTATTGGCAAAATGTAAAAAAATTGAAAAACCAGCAGGATAAACTGCTGCTATGCCGTAATGGTAACTCTAAAGTATGTTCTTAAATAAGAACTATGTTCATATATATGAATTAACGGATTATATGATTGACTCTGCCGGAAAGTATTTCGGCTGCTTTGGCTGCCAAGGAATTCGGATACATGAGCGCATAAGCAGTTAATATCCCATGCGGGAGAAAAGGAGTGAATGAACATGGTGAAACAACGCTGTCAAGATGTGCGAAACCTATGGGCGCAAGTCGATGCGCTCATGCTGGGCATGAATTGGTCGGAGGAAGATGTGGAAAAGCCGCATATCCTGGTCGATGATGTTCAGGGAGACAGTCACCCCGGGAGCTTTCATTTGGATGTCTTAAATGATGAGGCTTGTATTGGTGTTTATGAAGCGGGGGGCAAACCGGCCAAATTTCATGTTACCGATATCTGTGATGGCTGGGCTCAGGGGCATGACGGTATGAATTATATTCTGGCTTCGCGGGAAATCATGGCCGATATGGTGCAAATCCATGCTTCGGTTATTCCCTGGGATGGCATGATTTTGTTATCCGGCTGCGACAAATCGGTACCGGCTCATCTGATGGCAGCAGCCAGAATGGACATTCCCACCATCCATATTCCCAGTGGGTCAATGCGCTCGGGTCCGAATATTTCGACCTCCGGGCTGGCCGGTCCCTTAACGGCAAAAGCGAAAAAAGGGCTGGTATCTCATCGTGAAATGCGGGACTTCAAATTAACCGGCTGTCCATCGTGCGGTGCCTGTCAGTTTATGGGAACCGCCAGTACCATGCAATGTATGTCGGAGGCATTGGGATTGGCATTGCCAGGTACGGCTTTGATGCCGGCTACTTTTATGGATATTCGGCGTTATGCCCGGATGGCCGGAAAGAAAATCTTGGAATTGGCCGATAAAAATATTACAGCCGGAAAAATTTTAACCCCCGCCGCTTTTGAAAACGCGATCAAAGTACATGCAGCCATCGGCGGCAGTACGAATGCGCTGCTGCATTTACCGGCAGTGGCTCATGAACTGGGGATGGAGCTTGATCCAAAATTGTTTGACCGGATCGGTCAGCAAATTAAATATCTGACTAATATTCAACCAAGCGGGAAATATGTGACTGAAATGTTCTGGTTTGCGGGCGGGGTTCCGATGATTCAATGGCTGATCAAAGACGAACTGAATCTTGATGCCGTAACCGTTACCGGCAACACACTGGGGGAAAACCTTCATCAATTGTGGCAGGATGGTTTTTTTGAACGTTGTCTAAATTATTTAAAAACCTATGGAATTCCGGCCGAAGAAATTATTAAAGCACCGGAGCGGGTGACACAATATGGATCGATTGCCGTACTGGACGGTAATATCGCTCCCGATGGAGCGGTGATTAAATATTCGGCTGTCGTGCCTCAAATGCATCGGCATACCGGAATGGCAGCAGTATTTGACAGTGAAGAGGATGCTCAGGCAGCGATTATTGCCGGACAGATTAACCCGGGTGCGGTAGTCGTCATTCGCTATGAAGGGCCTAAAGGATCGGGAATGCCGGAAATGTTTATGACCACCGATGCGATTGTTTTTGATGAAAGGCTGAACGGAACGGTTGCGATTGTTACAGACGGCCGCTTCTCCGGAGCAACACGGGGACCTTGTATTGGACACGTCTCTCCTGAGGCTGTCGAAGGCGGACCCATTGCGTTCATCCAGGATGGGGATTTGATCGAGATTGATCTAGCGGCAAGAACCATCAGTCTCGTGGGAACCGGTGGTATCCGTCAGGAGGCGGATACCGTTGCAGTGCTGCTGGCTGAGCGAAAGTCCGCGTGGAAACTGCCGGAGCTAAAACCTAAAAAGGGTATTTTGAAGCGCTATTCACAAAATGCCGTTTCAGCAATGGCCGGCGCTTATATGAAGTAGGCTGCTTGCTATCCATACAATGTGAGGAGGTCAATGATGTTTAAAGGAATTCTTACCCCGGTGATTACAGTTTTGGATTCACAAGGTAAACTGGACTGGCCAGGCAATGAACTGGTGATTAATCGTTTGATTGATCATGGCATGGATGGCCTGCTGTTTCTTGGCAGTATTGGAGAATTTACGGCCTTAACCCTGGCAGAGAAAAAAGAATTTATCAAATTTGTTGTGAACAAGGTCGCCCGGCGGGTGCCTGTTCTTATTGGCACCGGTGGAACGGTTCAGGACGAAGTCATTGAGTTGACCCGCTTTGCCGAACAAGCAGGCGCAGATGGCGTTGTCGTCATATCGCCTTATTATTTCAAGCTAGATGCAGAAATCCTCTATCGATATTTTGCCAATATTGCCTCCAGTACAAGGCTGCCCATCATGCTGTATAATTTTCCTGACCGGACATCCTCGGACTTGGGGCCGGAATTAGTCCTTCGCTTAGCCACAGAATTTGAAAACATTGTTGCGATGAAAGATACTGTTGATAATATCAGTCATACGAGAAAAGTCATTCAAAGGGTAAAAGCGTACCGGCCTGACTTTCGTGTTCTTTCCGGCTATGATGAGTACCTGGTGCCCAATCTCATGGCTGGTGGCGATGGGGTCCTATGCGGGCTTACTAATGTGGTTCCGGAAGTTTTCGCTGAATTATTAAAAGCCTACCGGGAAAAAGATTTTAATGCCGTCACTCTGCTCAGCAAAAAGATCTCCATTCTAATGAGCTTATATGACGTTTCTCAACCTTTTATTGCCGCTATTAAAGGAGCCGTGGCAGCCCAAGGAGTTCCTATCAGCGCGCAGGTAAAAGAACCAGCCCTGGGGCTTACGCCTGAGCAGATCACAGCCATCGAAGCGATTTTAACCAAAGCCGGGCAGCGATAAGCTTTCTGGGATTCCAGCCAAGGAACTGGACTGAGACTTGTCTTTCAGTGGCAGTTCCTTTTTGCTGTGTTCAATCCTTAGTGGCAAGAAGGCGGCCTGATTTCTGCTGCTGCGTTGACTTGCCGGTTTAAAGAAACTTGCATTCGGTTATAGGAAAAGGAACGGGCGATAGCGAAGTGTAGAAGCACGAAGCAGATAATCCAGTGCCTTCTTAAGGCTAAGCAACCTTGTTGAAGTGGAGATGGTAAGATGAGTCAGCAGGATATTCATGTGATTTATGGGACTGATTACGCACGAATGACGCTTGAAATTATGGAAAGGACTCAGGTAGCTAAGCGGCTTAATCCTGCTATGAAAATTGGTATAAAGCCCAATCTGGTTGTTGCGAAACCAGCCAGCAGCGGGGCAACAACCTCACCCGTAGTGGTAGAAGCGGTTATTCGTTATTTGCAGCAGCACGGCTGCAATAATATTGCCATCATGGAAGGTTCCTGGGTTGGCGATGATACGAAAACCGCTTTTCAGGTTTGCGGCTATCAAGCCTTAGCAGAGCAGTACCATGTTTCTTTGTATGATCTGAAAACCGATGCGTTTATCATGAAATCGGTTGGAAATCTGCAGCTGAAAGTTTGCAAGAAACCCTTAGAGGTTGACTTTTTGATTAATATTCCGGTACTCAAGGCCCACTGTCAAACGTTATTGACTTGTGCCTTGAAGAATATGAAGGGCTGTATTCCCGATAGTGAAAAAAGGCGGTTTCATCAATTAGGGCTGCATCAGCCCATTGGCTATTTAGGGAGTCTGCTCAAACCTGATTTGATTATTATCGATGCGATTGCCGGTGATCTCACTTTTGAAGAGGGAGGAAATCCTGTCCAGATGGACCGGATTATAGCGGGGACCGATCCGGTCCTGCTGGATTCCTATGCTGCGTCGCTGCTGGGATACCGGCCTGAGGAAATTGAATATATTCAGATTGCCGAGCAAATGGGGGCCGGGACTTCCAGACTTGAGCAAGCAACCATCTATGAATATGATAGCGGGCAAAAAAATACTAGTCAGTTTAAACCTTCCGACAAAGCCCGGCGCCTGGCTAAGCACATTATAGCGAAGGAAGCTTGCTCAGCTTGTTACGGCAGTCTGATTCATGGGCTGCAGCGCTGTTTGGAACGTGGCCTGCTCAATCAATTAACCAGCCCGGTTCATATTGGCCAGGGCTTTCGGGGAAAGGACTTTTCAGGATTAGGAGTGGGGCACTGCTGCCGTGGCGGCAGCAGTAGTGTACCAGGCTGTCCGCCAACCGCAAAAGATATTGTCCACTTTCTTGAAAGCCAGCTTAGACACGGGAGCTGAGCGATTCAGGTCCGAATGCTTGCGTTCTTTTTCGTCCTGCTGTAACGCGTCAATTAGCAGGTTTGCCAAAAGATCAAGCGCTATGTTCCTAAGAATGAAAAAAGAAGCTTGAATATTAGGCGGGATACAGAGTATAATGATAACCAATGAGGCTTTATTTGCCGAAAACGGCAAATAGGGCCTTTTGGATATCTATAACGTAAACTGTTAAAAGCACTTTGTACTTTTGGAGAAGACTTTATCGCTGTAAAGGAGATGAACCCCATGCCTATTAAAATTCCGAATAATTTGCCGGCGGTTAATATCCTGGAAAAGGAAAACATTTTCACTATGGATGAAGACCGGGCTTATTCGCAGGACATACGCCCGTTGCGTATTCTGTTGTTAAACCTGATGCCGACAAAAATTGTCACGGAAACGCAGCTGCTGCGCTTGCTGGGGAATTCTCCGTTACAGGTAGAGTTTGATTTTATGTATACGGCTACTTATGAGCCTAAGAATACGCCGCAAGAACATCTAGTCAAGTTTTATGAGACCTTTGATGCCGTGAAGCACCGGAAATATGACGGTATGATCATTACAGGAGCTCCTGTTGAACAAATTCCGTTTGAAGAAGTGGTCTATTGGCAGGAACTTTGTGAAATTATGGATTGGAGCCGCCGCAACGTCTATTCCACTCTTCATATTTGCTGGGGAGCGCAAGCGGCCTTGTACCATCATTATGGCATTCCCAAATACGATTTACCGCAAAAAATGTTTGGCGTATTTCCACATACTGTGAATATCAAGGAAAAAATGCTGTTCCGCGGATTTGATGATGTTTTTTATGTGCCCCATTCCCGCCACACCGAGGTACGGAGGGAGGATATTGTTAAAGTTCCCGGTTTATGTATTTTATCCGAATCTAAGGAAGCCGGGGTTTATGCCGTCGTGGATAAAAAGCACCGTCAGCTTTTTATAACCGGGCACTCGGAATATGATCCCCTGACCTTAAAAGCCGAATATGACCGTGACGTAGCTCAGGGCTTACCGATTCAGGTGCCGGCTAATTACTATCCGGGCGATGATCCTGCGAAAACTCCGCTGGTCCGCTGGCGCAGTGCCGCGAACCTGCTGTTTACTAATTGGCTCAATTATTATGTTTACCAAGGAACTCCTTTTGATTTAGAACAGTTAAATAAAACAGATGACCTTAGTGGGCTGCACGGTGATGGCATTTAAGCCTGCTCCGGGTTGAAATAAGATCGCACTGTCCCTGAAACTTGCTTCAGGGACGGTGCGATCTTTTATATTAAATATTCAAAAATCTTGTGACTAAAGTCCTTGGAGGTTCTTGACGCTGTTCAGGGAATGATATACAATTATAGACAAATACATACAAATTTATACATCGTTTTACAGATTTATACATAGTGTGTTAGGTTTCAGGACAATTGAATAATGGGCAAACCTGCCGAAAGACAGGGACGCAAAGCTATGGGTCTAAAGTCGCGCTGCGGCCAGGATTGCCAAGCCGTCGTGTTAGTGGAAGCTACATGTTAAGGCCCGGGGATCCCCCGGGCTTTTTATGTTCTTTTCAGGTTTTACCAATTTAGTTTTGAGCTCCACGCGTATTCTTTTTCATACGTGTCATGCTAATTTATTCTGATCAATAGGGGGCATGTAGATGAAAGTACTGACTGTAGATGATGCTGTTTTTATCAGGGTAACACTGCGGGAAATGTTGGAAAGACATGGTTATGAAGTCGTAGGTGAAGCGAGCAATGGAATTGAAGGCGTTAAAAAGTACAATGAGCTTAAACCCGATTTAGTCACAATGGATATTACCATGCCGGAGATGGATGGAATTGCCGCTTTACGTAAAATCAAACAAATTAATCCACAAGCCAAAGTCATTATGATTTCGGCAATGGGACAGGAAAAAAGTGTGAAAGAATCGATTTTGGCAGGAGCCTGTGGGTTTATTCTAAAACCCTTCAATGAAGAACAGGTCATTCGTGGATTGAGTAAATTTAAATCATAAAGCCGGCCGTGAAGGATGGTACTGCAGTAAACACTGATGTGAGGGTGGAGTATGGTGAGTGAATATAGCCAAGTCTCAGGACCGGGCCTTTTTGTGTTTGAAACCAACCAATTGTTAGACAAGCTGGAGCTTTTAATTCTGGGCAGTGAAAAAAATGGCGGGCTGCAGGCCTCAATGGATGAAGTTTTTCGGATTATGCATACCATCAAAGGATCAGCCGCCATGATGGCTTTTCAGAATATCTCTTTGGTGGCGCACTCTGTTGAAGATGTTTTTTATTTTTTGCGGGAAAATCGGCAAACTACTGTCGATGATTCCAAACTGACCGATTTGGTATTGTCCGTGGTAGATTTTATCAAAGGCGAAATTGCCAAATTGGAAACCGGAAAAAGTCTAACCGGTGATGCTTCAGGATTAACCAATGCCATACAGGCCTTCTTGGCTGAAATCAAAACATTGGACCCAGTGCTTGCTGGTTTACCCTTAAAGTCTGACTACGAAGTCATGCGTCAATCTTTTATTGAAGCTTGTCGCATAGAAGGAGAAGAGGGGCAAACCATTTGCGAGGCTGTGGTCTTTTTTGATGACGATTGTGGCATGGAAAACTTGCGAGCCTTAACAGTGCTGAGCGAACTTGGGACTTACGCGCAAAAGCTGGAATATGCTCCTGGGGATATCGTAGAGAATGATGCTACGGCCGACCTTATCCGCTATGAAGGGTTTAGGATTTGGTTTACCACAACAGCCTCCATGACGGCCTTGCATGATTTTTTTGCTCAGGTGATGTTTCTAAAGGAATATTCCTTAATGGCGATTGACCATTCAGATGCTAGTAAGCCCAGGATACCGAGGTGCATTGATCTGGACGGCCCGCTGGTTACGGCAAGCGAGAGCGCCGGTCAGCCTGCTGATGCAACCGGTGATAGTGAGCAAAGCCTGGCAGCCAAGCAAAGCTTTATCAGTGTCAATGTCGCTAAAATGGATACTCTCATGGATTTGGTGGGCGAACTGGTTATTGCGGAGGCGATGGTGACACAAAATCCCGAATTACAGGATTTAAATTTAGATAAGTTTTTTAAGGCTGCCCGGCAGTTAAGGAAAATTACCGGTGAATTGCAGGATGTTGTCATGTCCATCCGGATGGTGCCGCTGGCGGCAACCTTTCATAAAATGACCAGAATTGTGCGTGATATGGCGCGGAACCTGGATAAGCAGGTTGAACTGGAGATTGTGGGTGAGCAGACCGAGGTCGATAAAAATATTATTGAAAACATTGCAGATCCGCTGATGCATCTGATCCGTAATGCGGTTGACCATGGAATTGAACCTGTCGACGTGCGTGCCGCCAAAGGAAAACCGCTGACTGGAAAAGTCCGCCTGGAGGCAAAGAATTCCGGCGGGGATGTCTGGATTATTGTTCAAGATGACGGGGGCGGTTTAAACCGGGAAAAAATCCTTCAAAAAGCCAGAGAGCGTGGGCTGCTTGATCAGGATGACAGCGGATTAACCGATAAACAAGTTTATGCATTTATTTTAAAACCAGGTTTTTCTACCAAGGAATGTGTTACGGAGTATTCGGGGCGCGGTGTGGGGATGGATGTTGTAGCGAAAAATATTGCGGCAATTGGTGGGGCGATTAGCGTGGACAGTGCCGAAGGTGTGGGCACGACCATGTCGATCCGTATTCCGCTTACGCTGGCGATTATTGACGGAATGACCGTCAAGGTCGGTGATAGCGTCTACACCGTACCAACGATTGCGATTAAGGAGTCGTTTCGACTCCGTGAGCAAAATCTTATTACCGATCCTGACAATCGTGAAATGATTATGATTCGAGGACAATGCTACCCGGTTTTACGGCTGCATGAACGATTTAAAATAAAGACGGCAGTGGCCGATTTGTATGAAGGGATTATGCTGATGGTTGAACTGGAGGGCAAAAGTGCATGCTTGCTGGTCGATGCGCTGCTTGGCCAACAACAGGTGGTTGTGAAGGCCTTACCAGGCTATATTAAGAAAATGCAGGGGATAGCGGGCTGTACGTTGCTTGGTGATGGCAGCGTCAGTCTGATTTTAGACGTGGATGGCCTGATTCAGACATAAAACGGAATATCTGGCTGCAGTAGCGGCAGATGCGGCAACTAGTTCCGCCGTTGCTCCGGTTAAATTCGCTTTGGATGATCAGGACTTCAGAAAAATAGCAAGGGATTAAGTCACGCAAAGGAAGGAGGAGTAAGATGTCAGAGCTGGATCAAAATCAGTTGGAAGCTGAGGAAGATACGCAAAAGGGAAAATTTTTAACATTTGCTTTAGGATCTGAGGTTTATGGCATAGAAATTAAATATGTTACTGAAATTATTGGCATGCAAACAATTACGGAAGTTCCGGATTTGCCGGAATATGTGAAGGGAATTATTAATCTTAGAGGAAAAATTATTCCTGTTTTAGATGTGCGGTTAAGATTTAAAAAAACTGCGCGCGAATACAATGACCGTACTTGTATTATCGTAGTGGATATTAAAGAGGTCGCTGTCGGTCTGATTGTTGATACGGTGGCGGAAGTGCTGAATATTCCTGAACAGGATATTGTACTTCCCCCCCAGGTAAGCAACCATGATTATCAACGCTATATCAGCGCCATTGGCAAGGTTGGCCAAGATGTGAAGTTAATTCTGGATTGTAATAAATTATTGAATGATGAAGAAGCAGAACGTCTTGAAATAGTCCGGTGATATTTGCACATAAAACGGAGGCATGAAAAAAATGAACTGGTTTCAAAATTTAAAGGTTGCTAAAAAACTCATCGTGGCTTTTCTATTGGTAACAGTCATCTTTGGTGTCGTTGGGTCAGTCGGTGTCCTGAACCTCTATCAGCTGGCGCAAGCCGATACAGAACTGTATCAATACTATGCGGTACCATTAACCCAAATGGGTAATATTTCAGAGGCTTATCAGCGAGGGCGTGTTCATTTCCGTGATGCCATGAATAATAAAGACCCGCGGATTCAAGCAGACAATAAGAAAAAATTTGATCAGTCTATTGTGACGATGAAAGAAGAGACGGCCAAAATTGGCAAGACCATGACAACGGATGAAGGACGGAAGCTTCATAAAATACTAGAAGCGACCATTACCGAATATGAGCCTTATACCAATAATCTGTATGGTTTGGTTCAAGCCGGGCAGTACGACCAGGCTAACCGGCTGATGCAAACCGAGGGGATGCGGGTCGCGGATATTTTTAATGATACATTGGACAGGCTGACAACTTTGAAAATTGAGGCCGCCCAGCAAAAGGCGGAAGAAAACAAGACAACGGCTCATCGCGCTATCCTTTTCATGATTGTATTTATTATAGGTGGCTTAGCGATTGCCATGGGATTAGGGTTCTACATTGCCAGAGTCATTTCGAAGCCTGTTCAGATGGTGGTCGATGCGGCAGGCAGTATTGCGGACGGAAATTTGAAGATTGCTGTAGCGATTCAAAGCAAAGATGAATTTGGCCTGCTCGCCCAGGCTTTTAATACCATGGCCGAAAAGCTGAATGCCACCCTGACCAATGTCAAACAGGCTGCTGAGCAGGTGGCGGCCGGTGCCGGTCAAATTGCTGCTTCAGGTGAAGTGTTATCGCAAGGTTCAACAGAACAAGCGAGTTCAATTGAAGAAATTACGGCTTCCATGACACAAGTAGCGGCACAAACCAAACAAAATGCCGTTCATGCCAACCAAGCCAACGAACTGGCCATTTTAGCGAAGGATCAGGCTATTCAAGGAAATACGCAAATGCAGCAGATGGTAAGAGCCATGGGAGAAATCAACGAATCATCGACCAATATCTCGAAAATCATTAAAGTGATTGACGAAATTGCTTTTCAAACCAATATCCTGGCGCTTAATGCTGCGGTAGAAGCCGCCCGTGCCGGTCAGCATGGTAAAGGTTTCGCCGTTGTAGCTGAAGAAGTCCGCAATCTGGCAGCCAGGAGTGCTAATGCCGCTAAGGAAACTACCGCGATGATTGAAGGGTCCATCAAGAAGGTTGAGGCTGGCACCAAAATTGCCAATGAAACAGCCTCAGCTCTTAATGGGATCGTCAGCGGGGTGACCAAAGCTGCCGAACTGGTTGGGCATATTGCCGAAGCTTCTAATGAACAGGCGACCGCTTTAGCACAAGTGAACCAGGCGATTGAGCAGGTGTCACAAGTCGTTCAGACCAATTCGGCGACAGCGGAAGAAAGCGCCTCGGCGAGTGAGGAATTATCAGGGCAGGCCGAAATGATGCGTGAACAAGTCAGCCGGTTTCAATTGAAACAGAACAGTCAGCCTTATAAAAACCACCAAGAGATCAGTCCTGAGG
Source organism: uncultured Selenomonadales bacterium (assembly GCA_946407015.1). Lineage (GTDB taxonomy): Bacteria > Bacillota > Negativicutes > DSM-1736 > Dendrosporobacteraceae > CAMJML01. The sequence goes on from CAMJML010000029.1 coordinate 36,263, forward strand.
TGCTGCGTACGATTGAAACTATGATCGAGCGAAAAAATTCCCGTTACCCGCTTGATTCGCATGCCGGCCAGCCTGAGGGGAAAGCAAAGATCCTGCTGGATGACAACGAATTTGGAAAATATTAGTGGGATTCGTCGGTGAGACAGTCAGCGGTTTTAGATTCATGAACTTGTTGGCAAGCAAAAGGATGGGGTTAGATGGAATTGATTTCTGACCGGGAGTTTTCCGAATTGGTTCAATTTATTAAACGTTATTATGGGATCAATTTGGCTCAAAAACGTACGTTGGTAATAGGAAGGCTCCATAACTATATACTTCAGAGTGGTTTTGGCAGCTTTGCCGATTATTGGCAGCATGTGATTGCCGACCGCAGCGGGGATGCCGGAACGGTATTAGTCAATAAGCTCACAACCAATCATACGTATTTTTTACGTGAGCCCAAGCACTTTGAGTTTCTGCAGCAGGAGATTTTGCCCTATTTGGCTGAAAAGGAAGCCGGCGCGAAAGATTTACGGATCTGGAGTGCCGGCTGCTCAACGGGCGAAGAGCCTTATACCGTGGCCATGGCGGTTGATTCCTATTTTGGTGCAGAAAAATGGCGCTGGGATACCAAGATTTTGGCTACCGATATTTCCGTACATGCCTTGGAAAAGGCTCAAAATGCTACTTATGCCAACCATCAGCTGGAATGTATGTCCAGGGAGTGGCGCACCCGCTATTTCCGGAAACTGGATGAAGCGACCAGCATGGTTGCAGATAAAATCAGAAATGAAGTTATCTTTCGGCGCTTTAATTTGATGAATCAAACCTTTCCGTTTAAAAAGAAATTTCACCTTATTTTTTGCCGTAATGTCATGATTTATTTTGATGCTGAAACCAAGAAAGAATTAATTAACCGTTTTTATGACCATATGGAATCAGGCGGTTATTTGTTGATCGGACATTCGGAATCCATTAATCGCAATGAAAGTCATTATAAATTTATTATGCCGGCTGTTTATAGAAAGGGATAGATCATGGGCAATGCAAATAAAATACGGGTTTTAGTTGTCGATGACTCACTGGTATTTCGTGAAACTTTAGCACGAGGGATTGCCAGTGATCCGGCCATTGAAGTGGTCGCAACCGCTTCAGACCCCTATATGGCAAGAGATCAAATCATTAAACATGAACCCGATGTCATGACCTTGGATGTAGAAATGCCGCGAATGAGCGGTATCGAATTTGTAAAACGTTTAATGCCGCAGTATCCGCTGCCTGTTGTGATGGTGAGTGCGATCAGTGAAACGGTTTTTGATGCTCTTGATGCGGGTGCTGTTGATTTTGTTACCAAGCCGGATATCAAACTTGGACGCGGGCTGGACACGTTTATCAGTGAACTCATTATAAAAATTAAAATTGCTTCAACC
>CAMJML010000030.1 GCA_946407015.1 uncultured Selenomonadales bacterium
CCTTGATCCCCTCCCGACCGAATAAACGGGAGGGGGAAAGGACGGGCCTGCCGGCAGCGAGGGAACCGCGAACTGCGCGGCGGGAAAATAAAAAGCCGCCTTCGTTTGAAAGGCGGCAGTGTGAAAGCAATTCATAGAATTTTCTCTTTTCAGCCTGGAAGATTATGCTATAATAAGCGTAACAGGCTGTCGGGGAACGGTTGGCCACTTCCTTCCAGGAAGGGGGTGGTATGGTGTCAACATTTGAGGCAATGTACTTAATGGTCGCATTCGCAACACTTGTTGTGCTCATCATAAAACAGAAATAACCGCTCCCACGCCATGGTTTGCGGTTATTTCTCAATAACGTAATCCGGGCTAACCGTTCGGTTAGACAGTCTGTCGGGCTGGCGTGTGTCGAGCACGTCAGTCCTTTTCTTATATTATACCCATAGATTGTAAAATATGCAATCAGTCAATAAAAAATCCTGGTTCACTTGTCCTGCTTTACTTGCAATTCACTCAGAAAGGGCTATAATTAGAAATAGGTGGAAATTAAAGAGTCGCCGTGACCTGAAAGTGCTGGAACACTTCCAGGCCCGCGCAGGTAAACACACTACCTACACGTAACAGCGAGCTGTCCACGACGACATTTCTATTATACAATGCCAACCGTTTGAAAACAAGCGAGGCGTGGTATAGTGGGATGTGGGGAGCAGGCTGTGCGACTTCACGCAGCAGATGATTCAGCCTATTCCTGATCCCATCAACGGAAAGGCAAGTGTTCGCGTACATATTTTACTGACTGCTTTTCTGTTGACTGCCGGATTCCGGTTTATTGGGTTGGGCTTTAGCAAACGACGAAGCAAAGCGCATGTGTAGGGTTAAAAACCTCGCATGCGCTTTTTAATTTCCCCCTATAAAAAGCAATGGCAGGGCCGGTCAAGCAGAAGGGTCTTGCTGCAGCTTGCGATAGGGGGTATAGATTTGTCCGGTGAAAGGGAAAGTTCACGCATTCTGACTGTCTACTATACATACCTCAATCAGGGGAAAGATAGGCGGCCGCTTATCCGGCTGCAGGGTAAATGGCTCCAGGACCTTGGTTTTTCAAGCGGGGCAAAGATCGAAGTAACCGAAAGCAATGGCGGTCTGTTCATTAAGGCCCGGCGGCGAGAAGCGGGAGAAGACAGTCATGATGGCCATTGTACAGATTAGGAAAAAGATAAAACGTGGTAAAGGGCTATGGGGTCGGCTAGTGACCAGCCCTGACGGCTCTGAATGGATATGGATGCAGTTAACACCGGCTGCGCTGAAATACTACCAGGAACGGGTGACCTGTTACGGCTTCATCCCGGATGAAGGAATTAGGGCTTTAGGTGCGGCAAGGACCGTATTCAGGAAAAAACGGTACTAGGCCGTCCCGCCGCCGGTCTTCTCATGGTATCACACCGGTCAAGGCTGCGCCTGCTCCGCTTTCGCTGCGCCCCTCCGGGTGACACGGTGTGCCGCTCTGAGGTGAGGGCGGCGGGAGAGCCGCTGCTGACGAGTGGAGGTGCAGCGGTATGTGGGACGAGATCGTAAGAGGGTGGCGGGTAGAGGTCGCACTGTGGGTTTGCTACTGGAACGCACTGGACCGGAAGGACCAGGCGAGTGTCCGGTACTGTGCCGATCACAGCTTGCTGCTGTCTGTGTTCTGGATGGTGGTGCTTGTCGGCGGGGTAATGACGCTGGGGATGGTTGTTCAGTTTTTGCAGGGAGGCTGCCGGTGAATGCTGGCGGCTTTTTTTGTTTGCTCATTCTGCAAATTAACAAAGGAGAAAAATTTACATATTATCACATTTTATTATAGGATTTCCTTTTTTAATTAGCGAATTAAAGAAAATTATAATATTTCTGGCAGAATCGTGTGTTATTCCTATATAAAAGTGATTCGGGAACCGGTGACTGAGGATTCTTGACATATAAGTTATAGCCAGTTACTGGATTGATTTTTTATGTGAAGTTTTTTGAGCAACGTTGTGAAAATTCATAGTAAAGAAGGGCTGGCGGTGGATTATCAACAATGGAATACCTGCTTGAGAGATTATTTTTTCAATCCTGATGCAGCAGGTAAAGAGGTTGTACTTTTTGCAGACAGACCATTAATTAACAGGCTGGGTGCCCGGCATGGAGCGGATGTTGATGATTTTATCCGGGCTGTAACCGACGGAACACAGGGAACAGGCTGGAATAGCGTATGTCAGAATGCGTACAGGAAATTTAAAGATTGGCGGGATAGTTGGGGGCGGCCACAATACATTGGCTATCTGGTTTTTTTTGTCCTGGCGGCTGGCCAGGACGGGGACTATTCCGTCAATGCCTATTACCCCAGGCTTAACAAATTACTGGGCTTGCCGGTAAATTCCGGGGCTCCGGCATCCTTTAACAGGATGTATCAGTTGTGGGAGGATCTTGAGGTCTGGAGCAAGTCGGATATGATGGAAACACTGGGAAGGTTTACTGCCCGGGTCAGAGGAAGATGGATCCATGTAGGGCTACCCTTGTCGCAAACCCTTCTGACTGCAGAGGAGAAGTCAAGCTTACCCTCTTTTTACGCATCGAGCGGCTTTGATCCCACATCACCGCCTTCCGGGCTTTTGCTGGGCAGACGGATGCTAGCTGAGCCGGGCCTTTTGCATGCAAGAACCAGACGTATCCTGCAAAAGCAGGAGGACGGCATGCATCATTTAAAAGACTCATTGATTGAGTATGTTCTTGCGGATCTCAGTGAATGGGACGGTAGTACGGGAACTGTTGGCTCCGGTACGGAAAATTCAGGTGGGCGGGTTTATGGAGCACTGCGTATAGGCCTCCATTATGATCCCGTTTCCTGGATTGTTAAAACCACTGTACGGTTTAAAACCAACAGGGATTTACCGGAAGAAGAAATGCTTTTTATCCGCCTCCGGGATAAATCTTTCTGGAAGTGTAATAATTCCATTCAGTCATGGACAACGGAGTTTTCCTCGGTGGCTGATAAACGCCTGCTTGATGCAAGTCAATTGAATTGGTTACACGGGGAGGCGTTCTCAGACGAGGAGGGAAACTGGAAAGTCCAGCTAAAAGGGAGTTCGGTCCGGGTATTCATGGAAGGAATACGGGAGAAGCTTCCCCGGTGGATAGAAACTAACCGTATAGACAACAATGGCAAGTATCTTCTGGCATGTAGTGCTTCTCATGCAGATGATATCAGTTTGTGGGGAGCTGAAAGCTGTGAAGTGTTCCGGTCTCTTTCCGTGGATGATGGATTGCCGGAAGGATGGCGGCTTTATGAATTAACGAATATACGGGAGTCCCATCCTGTAATAGATGTCCTGCAATTGCCGTCCATGCACTCTGTAACATTTTCAGGCGGATTAAGAACAGGGCGGGGGAATAAATTTTTTGCATTTGCCCCTCCTGAGATTGTGGTAGAGGGTATTAGTGGTGATTATGAAGTTACTGTCTCGGGACAAAAAGCGGGTCGTACTGAGTCAGGGACATGGGTCCTGCCACCGGGGATGCCGTCAGGACAGCCCGTACAAGTGGAAGTTATTGCCGGGGATGCAGTGATAAAAACATCGTTTCAACTTGAGGAGCCTTCTATAGCCCCGGATTATACAAGTTTTAAGCGGGACCGTTACGGCAAAAAGATGGAGGTTGATGACAACTATTGTACTGTGTCTGGAGCAGATGTCCGGGGCGGTATTGTACAGGAATTTCCTGCTTATACGCCTGGATTGCCGACATACTTGTCACACCGGATAAAATTTCTCGGGACCGTTCCCGGTCAAATCGCTGAATGGCCTGGCAGGAGTATTCCCTTTGAGTGGCAGCCGGTCTGGGCTATAGCCAGGGTAAAGCGTGATAAATGGCAGGCTTATTATATCGGGGCAGTGCAGGAAATTAGTCATTCACCTGTTTTCCGGCGTGAATTGCACGAATGGAAGAAGTGGAAAAAAGCATTTACTTATCTGAATGTCTCTCCTCCCAGATTCGATCTGGCTACAGTGCTATGGCGGCATTACAAGGAGGGGGCGCGAAGATTATGAGTCGACTGCTTGATATTCTGACAACAAGAGGCAGCATTTCTTTCGGCGATTTTAATAAGTCTTTTGATTACTTGTATGGAAATCTCTGCAAAGAGAATGAAATCGGGATAAGACGTGCTCAAATTGCCCGTTTCCTGCAGGAGCTTGGTTACTGTGAATTTGATTATACGGGGCGGAAAGTGTATTGCAATAAGCCGGCGCTGGCTTTGTTGCCGGGCAGGGGAGCTTTTTCGGCAGTTCTGACCGGGGCAAGGTCTGAAGAGATGATTACCCGCTTAGCCCGTTTTCAGTTGGACAATAGGCAGGAAATGGATATGTATATCCAGCCCTGTATGTGTGAGAACATACCGATGCCGGATACAGTAAGAATCTCAGTCTTGAATCCGGAATTATTAGCTAAAGCGTGTGGTGTAATTGGTGCTGAGTACTTATGTGATATACCGGTTCCATGGAAGCTGCTGCATGCTTCCGCCGGTGTGAACGAATACGAGTCTAGCTTGAATATTCCGGTAGATAGCGATATTAACTGGGTTTGCCGGGTATTTTCCGTAGAGCATTTATGCTTTAAAAAAAATAATCCGCGGGAAGGCGGTCTTATAGAATTTACCAATCCGGTAAGTCAGCAGAAAATTTATATATGGAGCCGGGAAGGCCGCAGTCTGATCGCCGACCGGGAATGGGGACGCTTCCTGGCTTTAAAATACAGCAATGCCTCTGTGCTGCTTTATGACCGTAAGCATCAATTACTGGGAGTTCCCGCATACACACCATTGCCAGGATTATTAGCCAGGGCTGCCGCTTTTTGTTCAGGAGCAGCTGCCCGGACACTTATTCTTCCGGTATGTGTTGCGGCAGTAACGGAAGGGATGCCGGTGGATGTCTATCCAGGGGTACCAGAGGAGATTGCGGCCCTGATTGCCGCGAAAACCGGCCAGGGACTGAGATCCTATAATTTTACAGTTAGCGAGGAGGGGGCAATTCAATGATTGATCCGGTGGGTTCATTTGATACAATACGGGATAATTTCATACTTTATGTAAAAACTGCCTTCGGGACCCGCTATCCTTCTATTGAAGAAGAGCGGGAGAAATTATTGCATACCGACAGGGTTTTGAGCCGGGAGCCGTACATTGAACCACTTCCCCGCTACTTGAGCAGCAATAAGAAAATTGAGAACCTGACTCTGGATGATGTACCGGGGATTACCCGGGAGGCACTGCAGGTATTCAAGGAATTATGCGGGTGCGGTTTAATCGGAGATTTTGCCCTGCATTATCATCAGCTCGAAATGCTGCAAAAGGCAGTTGCCGGCCGGAATTGCGTCATTACGGCCGGAACCGGGGCGGGTAAAACGGAGTCTTTTCTGATGCCTTTATTTGCGCAACTAGCCAGGGAGGTTAAATGCTGGACTGCGCCCGGGCCGGCACCGGCCCGTCTTGATGACTGGTGGAAGAGCAGGGAATGGATTGATTCCTGCCATACAGGTAACCGGTTGACAACAAGCTACCGTGTTTCCCAGCGGAGGCATGAAACCCGCCCGGCAGCCGTACGGGCCTTACTGGTATATCCTATGAATGCGCTGGTTGAGGACCAGCTGACCCGTTTGAGAAAAGCCCTGGATTCCGATGACGCCCGGGAATGGCTTGCTGCAAATGCCAACGGGAACCGGATCTATCTGGGGAGATATAACGGGGAGACACCTGTCCCTGGTCATGAAACAGGAGCAGATGGCCTTACACCTGATGAAAATAAGATAGACAAACTGGCAAAGAAACTGGCGCTGATGGATGAGACCGCAGCAGTAGCCTTGCAATACGCGAAGGATAATCCGGATAAAGAGGAAGCTGTTACCTTTTTCCCGCGACTGGATGGTGGCGAGATGCGGTCGCGCTGGGATATGCAGGAGGCTCCACCGGATATACTCATTACCAACTTTTCCATGCTGGGTATTATGCTGATGAGGGATGAAGACAAGGGGATTTTTGAGAAAACCAGGGCATGGTTGAATGCTGAAGAATTGCCGGTAAATCAGCGGGAAACGGCAAAAAGGGAACGGGTATTCCACCTGGTTGTGGATGAGTTGCATTTATACCGTGGTACTTCCGGGGCAGAAGTCGCTTATTTGCTACGGCTGTTGCTGCTGCGGCTCGGACTAGAACCAGGCCATCCGCAGTTACGGATTCTGGCATCCAGTGCTTCGCTTGAACCGGATGATGAAAAAAGCCATCAATTTCTACAGGATTTTTTTGGGCAGAATGATTTTGAAATCATATCGGGATATCCGGCTCCTGTCCGTGCAGTAAACGGCAGCCGGTTTCTGCCTCCGAATCCGTTTGTCCAGATTGCCGGCCACTATCCCGATATTCCGGACCGGGTTTATGACTATGCGATACAGCAGCTTGGCGGGAGCATTCCTCAAGAAGCTCCTAGAGTTGAATTATTGAAGCTGTTAAATAGTGAAGGTCTATATGCAGCGGAACGCTTACTGGAGGCTTGCCGTAAAGATGATAAAACCCGTGCAGTCTCTTTGAAAGAGTTTGCCGGACAAATTTTTGGTCCAACCGATGACTGGAGGAAGGCTGCGAGAGGCTTGCTAATTGTCCGGGGGATGTATGATGAAGCAGGCATAGAGACTTCGCTTCCTTCATTCCGGTTGCATTATTTCTTCCGGAATATTGAAGGGTTGTGGGCATCTATCCGTCCTGGACAGGAAAGGCCTGTAGGGAAATTATACCCTTCTTCCAGGATCGTTGATGAAGATTCAGATTCCAGAGTTCTGGAGATGCTTTACTGCGAGCATTGTGGTACAGTTTTCCTTGGAGGAAGCCGGCTGGAACTGTCAGATGGAACACTCGAATTACTAACGACAGAACCGGATATTGAAGGAATTCCGGATAAACAGGCAGCCCGCTTTGCCGAGCGGCGCCGGTACAATGAATATGCAGTTTTCTGGCCAATGGGCGAACAACCCTCTGCTGACAATATAAGGTGGAGGCAACCGGTAGTTAATGCTGTCCGCCAGAATACCGGGCGGTGGAAGCCGGATTCTCCCGCCCGGTGGGTGGAGGCCAGCTTAAGCAGTTTGACGGGGAAAGTTGAATGCACTCATGAACAGGCCGTGCAGAATCCAGAGCATTGGGTCAAAGGACTTTTATTTGAGATAGATGAAAATGATACGGAGTTACGAAAAAAACACCGTTCCTTGCCCTCGGTATGCCCGGCGTGTGCGGCTGATCACACCAAACGTAAACGGAAGTCCCCGGTACGCGGGTTCCGTACAGGTTTTGCAAAGGTGAGCCAGGTGTTTACCAAGGAGTTGTTTTATCAACTGCCCGGAAAGGCTAAACTGGTTATTTTTTCGGATAGCCGGGAGGATGCGGCACAGATTGCTAATGGCGTTGAGCGGAATCATTATAGTGAACTGGTAAGGGAAATTGTCCTGCATGAATTACAGGCACAGGTTCTAGGGGAACCGGAATTGCTGGAAAATATCGGGGATAACCAGCCAGTACAGGGACGGTATGCGCAGGAGTTTGCAAACAGGAATCCTGAACGGGAAGCTATGTTGAGGGAGGCCCTGGATTTGGAAAGAAATCCTGTGCCGGATAACGTAAGTGACGCGCAGGCAAAAATGCTCAGGCGAGGCCGGGATGAAGCGGTTCAGTTGCTGCAGGCTATCAGGCGGACAGGCAGGGAACGGCTAGTTCCACTGGCAGGCATAATGCCGGATAGCAGTACTTGCGGCAGGCTGGTTCAGCGCTTTCTGTCGCTAGGAGTAAATCCTGCCGGCAATGATCTGGATGTTCAAACATTTATATGGGATGGCCGGGAGCATCACTGGACAGCTCTATTTGACTTTAAAAAGCAGGACTGGCGGGAAGACTTGCCTACGGATGCCCAGGAAGCAAAGGACCGGATTATAAAGGCACTGCGGGAGGCAATTGCCGATTTGTTCTTTGGGCGTCTGTATTTCGGGCTGGAGTCATCAGGTCTGGGATGGCCTGTGCTTAATGTTAAAGATGAAATAATAGCTGCCCGGGCAGGGGAGATTAGTGTTGCCCCTGAGCGTTTCAGGCAAGTTTGCGATTCTTTTGTCCGTAAACTGGGAGATACTTACCGCTATATTCCATCAGAATATGATAATGATATGCAGGACTATCTGGCTTATCCTATGATGCCGGCTTCCTTAAAAAAATATGTCCGTGCAGTAGCTGCTCATCTTCATATTAATGAGGACAGTCTGGGCGAAGCAATTTTTAGGATCTTTGGAGATTGCGGTCATTATAATGGAAAGCTGGTTACCCGTAACCTGCATGTCCGTGTAAGTGTTGGACAGGATCCTGTCTGGACATGTCCACGCTGTCACCGTCATCACTTGCACTTTTCTGCGGGAGTTTGTACTGGCTGTTACGGATTATTGAATCGAAACGAGGATACAAATTGCGGTTCTGTATGGCCGGCAAACTATATTGCCAAACCGGTTGCCGCGGCGCGGCTGCCACTGCGTCTACATTGCGAGGAACTTTCCGCTCAGTCGGATGATCAGGGGGAGAGGCAGCGGCATTTCCGCGGGATTATAACTAATCAGACAGGTCAAAGCCGGCAATATTATTCTAATGTTGACGAGATTGATGCCTTGAGTGTTACCACTACAATGGAGGTCGGGGTGGATATCGGCAGCTTGCAGGCTGTGCAACTGGCTAATATGCCACCAATGCGTTTTAATTATCAGCAGCGGGTCGGCCGTGCAGGCAGACGTAAACAGGCATTTGCCTCTGTGCTTACCTTGTGCCGCGGCCGGAGCCATGATGAGTTTTATTTCTCCTTCCCCGAAAAGATCACAGGAGATCCCCCGCCTGTTCCCTTTCTGACAATGGGACAGGAGCGGATTCAAAAGAGGATGATTGCCAAGGAATGCTTGCGGCGCGCCTTTCTGGCCGCTGGCTTACAGTGGTGGCATGGTCCTGTGCCGCCTGACACTCATGGTGAATTTGGGGTTGTGGTTTCTGACGGGGAAGGGCCTGGATGGGCTGAAAACCGGGAGGCTGTCGTTCGCTGGCTGACTACCCGGACCGGGGAGCAGGAGGAAGTTATTCTTGCTGTACTGGGAAGACGGGATGAGAGTATGTTGCAGTGGTTATCAGATGCAACTGACGGATTACCGGCCCGTATCCAGAAAGCAGTGGATGCAGCGGAACTGGGAGGAAAAGGATTGGCTGAGAGGCTGGCTGAAGGTGCGGTGCTACCCATGTACGGTATGCCAACCAGGACCCGGTTGCTCTATCACTATTTGAATAGTGACCAGGAGTCGACTATAGACCGTGATCTGGAGCTGGCAATTTCCGAGTTTGCCCCTGGGTCGCAAAAGACAAAGGATAAGGCGGTTCATACTGCTATTGGCTTTACCGGTCCTTTAATATGGAATCCGGGAAGGAAGAAATGGGTTCCTGCAGACGACCCCCTTCCTTACCGCCGGTGGATGTTACGCTGCCCTTCATGCGGTAAGACTTCTACGCTGGAACAGGAACCGGAGGAGGAAGTATGCCCGGAGTGCGGGTATGCCGCCGGAGCAGGAGGACAAAGAGTTAGCAAATATATAGTTGCTACGCCCCGGGCTTTCAGGACGGATTTAACACGGGGCAGTGATGCCCGGGATGATGCCGAGATCAGCGCTGGTTTTCCTTCTCTGCTTGTCGAGTCATCACCCATTATGCAGACTGAACATCTCGTAGGGTCGAATGCCCGGATACATCTTTCTGTAGACGGTAAGATCTGGCGTGTCAACGATAATGGTGGAATGTTATTTGAAGGTGTCCAACAGACTACACCGCCTCCAGGGGAGGGCCCCAGACTAGAAAATCAATGGATTGATACGCGTTATGCAACTCCACGCAGGGGGGCTGAAACGGAAAAAATCGCGCTGGGGGCAGGCAAGGTGACGGAAGTGCTGCATGTACAACCTGATCTGGTATCTCCGGGACTTAATCTACATCCTGGTCACTCGGACGGAGGTGTCCGGGGAGCGGTTTATTCAGCGGCATTCCTGCTGCGCCGGGTTTTGGCCGGTGAACTGGATATTGATCCTGATGAAATCGAAATAGCCAACATTACAGTAGAGGAACGGGCTCCTTCCGGGTCAGGAGTTGCCGATATGATTTTTAGTGACCGTCTCCCTAATGGAGCTGGTTTTGTAAGATATATGGCAGAAAACTTTGCCGGCATATTGAGAGGGACGTGCAATCCACTGCCTGATTCGTACGCGGGGAAGATTCTTGACCTGGAGCACGGCAAGTGCGATTCATCATGTTATGACTGCCTCAAGGTATACCGGAATATGCCTTATCATGGCTTACTGGACTGGAGGCTGGCGGTGTCTTATATCCGGATTCTCGCCGATAGTTCTCATGTGGTTGGTTTGAATGGCTGCTTTGACTTTCCTGAATTACGGCAATGGCCGGAAATAGCAATAGCCTTGAGAAATAAATTTACTTCCTCTTTTAATTGCCAACCAGCAACTTTTGGCCAGCTACCGGGGTTTACAGCAGGGCGGAGAAGAAAGGTTATTATTGTGCATCCTTTATGGGATACCTGTAACCCGGAAGGGATACTGGCTGAAGCTACTGCAGCGGCAGGCGGTGAAGTGGAGTATATGGACACGTTTAATTTGCTCAGGCGTCCAGGAGAACGTCATATGTGGCTGGCTAGAAACAGGTGACTCTAATATCCGGAATCTGTAGTGCAACCGGGGTGCCTGCATTTTCTTGACAATGCCCGGGCCTTCCTCGAAAATATGAATGAGAGGATTATAGCCTGCAAGCCAGAGGTGCTGGCTTCTTACACCGCGCGTCCTTAACGGGACGTTATGCGGTTCAATGTATAAAAGAATATGTGATCCGGTAGAAAAATCTGTGGGGGCCGGAAGGGAGGGATGAAATGAGAGAAAGACCTGTAGCAATTGATTTTTTTGCCGGTGCGGGCGGTTTGAGTGAAGGCCTGCATATGGCAGGATGGGACGTTGCAGTTGCTGTTGAAAAGGATCCTTTTGCAGCCCGGAGTTATGAATTGAATCAAAGCATGACCAGACGGCGCAGGACTGCTGTACTTGTGGCTGATATTGAAAATATAGGGCGTCAGGAATTGAGCCAGGCACTCATGCAATCTCGGGGCAAGGCACTGACAGAAGTGGATTTAATCGCAGGGGGACCGCCTTGCCAGGGATTTTCCCATATAGGTTCCAGGGCATTGGATGATCCAAGGAACCGTCTTTTTTTTCATTTTGTCAGGATGATCAGTATTGTACGGCCTAAGGCGTTTATTGCAGAAAACGTCAAAGGTATACTGTCGTTTGCCGGGAGAAGGATCCCGGCCATATTAGAAATGATTTTTGACCGGCTCGGCTATGTGATTGCGTATGACGTACTTAACTCGATAGATTTTGGTGTTCCGCAAGACCGGCCGCGCGTTATCTTTTTTGGTATCAGGAAAGATTTAGCCGGGGGAATGGCAGAAACCGGCATACAGGTTCCTGCGGCTTGTATGCCCGAAGGGTTACGGCGGGAATTTGCCCCCGGGCGTATCATTACTGTTGGTGAAGCCTTGTCGGATTTGCCGCCGGGCAGGGGGATCGCGCTTGAACAGCGGATCTGGGCTGTTCAGGAGGAAAACGGGCAAAATCAAAATGATGATTATTGCGTTCAATATCAGACCGCGCCGCAAAATTCGTATCAGCGTGTAATGCGGAAAAGATCCTGTATGGTTTTCGATCATCATACGAAGGGTATGTCTGAAGGGCGGTTGAATAAGGTACAGATGATTCCGGAAGGCAGTACTGCGGCTAGTGCTGGCAGGCAGAACGCCTGGCGCCGTCTCAACCGTTCGAGTTACTCCCATACCTTGCAGGCTCATATGGGGAAGGACTTAAAAGAGTTTATCCATCCTTGTATTCACCGGTGGATAACCGTAAGGGAAGCGGCCCGCTTACAGTCCTTCAGGGATGATTATCGGTTTTCAGGTGCGCAGAGCGTGCAACTAAGGCAGATTGGAAATGCTGTTCCACCGCATCTTGGGTGGGCAATCGGCCGGGCAATCGGTGAGCAACTGGGAGTTTTCGAAGATGAGCAAATACCTTTAAGAGGCGTCAAAGTCAAACAAAAGGGATTGAATCTGGTAAATGTGGCGAAGGAATTATTACATGTACTGGAATATAAACAGGAAGCACATGCTGATGATGAAGTGATTGCGGATGTTCTGGAGAAAATTTTTAACTGTATGCTGGCCGAGGCCAGTGCAAATGAAGATACAGGGATGCAACAGCGCAAGCTTGAATTTTAAGACTCTGTAAGCGGGATGATGTTTATGGATATCTGGAGCAGGGAAAAGCGTAGTGAAGTTATGGCTAAAATTAAATCGAAGGATACGAAACCGGAGAAGGCTGTAAGATCTTTATTACATAGGATGGGATATCGTTTCAGGATACACCGGAAAGACTTGCCTGGACGTCCTGACATTATCCTGCCGAAATACAGGGCGGTTATTTTTGTTCATGGGTGCTTCTGGCATTTGCATGAGGGGTGCCGGGACGGTACGGTACCTAAAACAGGAACAGGCAAGTGGCGTGAGAAGTTAGAGAATAATGTCGCCCGGGATAAACGGAACATCGGCCAGCTGGAAGAGCTCGGCTGGAGGGTATTGACCCTTTGGGAGTGTGAAATTGAAAAAAAGCCGGAGGAAATCAGGCAACGGCTTGAAGCATTTATCAATGAAGGAAGGAACTGCAGTAAGGGGGGAAATAGTGAAACCTAAAGGACAAGTTGCATTTGAAGACTTACGGTCTGCAGATCTGGTAATTGATGCAGTATATAAAGGCGGGAAGTCAGGAAACTTACGGGATGATGTTCTGAGTAAACTGCTGGGATGCGGGAATGCCGGAGGCTTCCGTTTCCTGGGAAAAGGACCGGATTATAAGCTTGTTGTGCTCTTTACTACGGATAATGACCCGGACTGGCCCGATTTACTGGATCCCCATACCGGGCTGTTTGTTTACTACGGTGATAATAAGTCCCCCGGCCATGCTGCCGGTTCTAAAAAGGGGAATAAACTTCTTGAGACTATTTACAACCGACTCCATGCCCAGCCTGCTGAGCGGCGGTTGATTCCACCCGTGTTCGTGTTCTCGAGAGGCATTGAGGGTCATGATGTGGTATTCCGCGGATTGGCGGTACCGGGAGCTGAAGGAATGGGAACAGCCGAGGATCTTGTTGCCTTATGGAGAACTTCCGGTAGTAGCCGGTTTCAAAACTATAAAGCGGTGTTATCTATTCTGGATGTACCGGTTATACCACGGGCGTGGATTAAGGATATTCAGGCAGGTAACCCGTTAAGTATGAACTGTCCTGCAGGATGGAAATCATGGACTGAAGGTGGTGTTTACCGGACGCTTAAAAGCCCGAGAACGGTAGGATACCGGTCAGAGGCGGAACAGATTCCTTCTACAAGCGTAGAAAAGGAAATTATAAAAACAATATATGAGCATTTTCAAAGCCGGCCGCATGATTTTGAGCTGTGCGCCGCTGAGATTATTCAACTGATGGACAAGCGTTTTGAGATTACAGAGATAACACGGAAATCTGTAGATGGCGGGCGGGACATTATCGGGAAATATAATATAGGGAGCGCCGGCAATTCTATAGAAATTGATTTTGCAGTAGAGGCAAAATGTTATGCAATCAATAATAGTGTCGGGGTAAGGTATACTTCCAGGTTAATATCCCGGTTGCGTTATAGGCATTTCGGCATAGTAATAACTACTTCATATATAGCAGCCCAAGCCTATAAAGAAATAGTCGAGGATGGGCATCCTGTCCTTGTTATAGCGGCTAGAGATATTGCAAGAATTATGCTTGAGGCAGGGATTAGCGGGGCTGGTGAAATGAAAAAGTGGCTGGAGGGTAAATTTCCATAGATGCATTAAAAAAGACGTTTTGTTTTTCTTGTTAAGTTGTGAATTTCATTAGATATCATAATGCTGGATGATATTTGCAAAGCAGGCGTTTTTGTATAGACGTTACAAGAAAGATCGTGAGATTAACGAATAAGTGCAGTAATAGAGTGAAATGAGGTGTCGAAGTGCCGAACATTAATGAAGTCATCACAGCAATAAATATGATAAAAAATAATTTGACGAGGATTAATTTTTACTTTCTGGAAAAAAGATCATCAGGTGGGCAACCGGTATTCAAAAGCTATACTCCGCTAATTAATACTAGGTTAAATGCGGAATTGGGCAATGCTTGTCTTGATTATCTCAGTACTGTTTTGACGGGAAAGGAAATAGTGGACTTCGATCCTCTCTGCTATGCTGAAGATACTGTCGAAACTATAAATTCTGTAGAGATCCCATGTCTTGCTCCCATGTCAGAGGCCATGCAAGCTGGCAGTACACAAATGTTGAATTTTGACCAAGTGAGTCCCTCAAAAACGATTGGATATTGCCTAACAATGACAGGTGATAGTGGTCAGTCAATTTCTATCTTTAAAAAGTATTCGTATACTAAGGTTCTTCGGGGAACAAAGTGGAATATGTATTTTCATGAAGGTGCACTCACGAAATTTGAAGATAATGTAATTTCCATTGATGAGAGGGCAGATGCAATTCTATTTGATGGTTATATATATGTATTGAATCGATATTATTTTGAATCATTTTTTAGTTATACAGACTGTTATCATAGTGTACTGGAAAGTGCATTGGATGAATTGGAGAATCAGGAACTTATTGAAGGGTTCGAATTATTTAAAGCATCCTGTGTTGATAAAAATAAAATTGCTAAAAAGTTCACGAAAATTATGAAAGAGAACGGATTGCAGACATTTTTGGATAATATGGAGCGGATCCCGGACATAATTGACGAATATGATTTAAATATTACCTTTCGGGATAACAAGTTAATTTATGAAGATGAAACTAATTTGCCGGAAATATTAAAATTACTTTCCAATGATTTTGTATTAGCAGCCTTAGACGGACGACGTTATGAATCTTTGAAGAAAAAGCCACTATGATGCAAATCCTATGTTCTTTTTGCTTGCATTATTAGTACATAGAGAAGGAGGAGAGGGGCGTGTTAAGTCTTTTTAGTAAGATAGTCTTATTTGGACTTTCATATTCACCACTATTAATTGTGATTGCCATAGAGAATTATCCCTGTTGGAAGCCTGCAGTGCTGGCGGCTGGGGTAATTTGTTTGTTTTCATACTTTACGTGGCAGATACTCCAAAAGGTAAAACAATTTAATACGTATCCTCTTCGCATTGATGATGTAAAGATAGACAATCACGACGCTGTTACGAACTATCTTTTCATCTACGTAATACCTCTTCTAGGGCTAGATTTCTCCAATGCCAAAAATATTGCGGTAGTTATATTTCTTGTAATTTTAATAGGATATTTATATATAAAGAACGACATGATCTACATTAATCCAGTTTTAAATATATTATTTGGGTATAACATCTACTTAATATCGAGTGAAAGCAGAAAAGTGATATTATTAAGTAGAAGAAAGAATGCAGATATGAACCGTATTCATTATTGTAATGCTTTTATGATTGCAGATAATCTATATTTGGAAGAGCATCAGGTGGTTAATTAAAAGGTGTTCGTATAGCTTGTGGATGTATCTGGTGGTTATGGTTTGATGCGTCATATGGACATGTGATATGGTTTATCCTGGGCGTTTAGGTTAAAAAAATAAGACCCGCCTAAATGTGGCGGGTATCGCAGATTATAAGAATGTATTTTTATAGAGGACCATTACGGGACTTTGCAAGTCTTATAAAAGCAATGATATTGCGATTCGGGCGGTTTTTACATATATACGAATGATGTTATCTTTTGACTAACATACAACAACCATACAACATTGCCGCTGAAAAGTTTCGTAACGGTCCGTGACGAAATATAACGACTTTCCATATCCGTGGCGTTTTGAAGCGTAATGTGGAGTCTTTGTACGACTACGAATCAAAAGGTCGCAGGTTCGAATCCTGCCGGGGTCGCCATTTGAAAATAAGTAAGGCTTTACGGTTTAACCGTAAGGCCTTTTTGTTATTTTCACAGCAGTTTTATAGTAGGTACACAACGACGTTGCTGAAATTGCTTTTTGTAAATCAAAAATAAGTGTTAAAAGTGGTAATTAAGCTGCAAAAAAGGACCGCTCAGGCTTAGTTTCGCATACTCATCATCGGAACCTGATTTTGCGGCTAAATAACGGTACCCGGCTATGTACCCGGCTTTTTTCGAGATGTTTCTTTTAACACCGATCTCCGATGCATAGGAATACTTGTTGCCGCCGGTCACTGACGCAGCGATTTCCCCATAATAAGAGGTTGGGGTTGTAGTACCGATTTCATAACGTGCGCCAATAATGGGGGCAAAGGACTTGAAGGTTTTTGTGGTGTTTTTTCCCGGGGCTTCCATCTTCGTTTTAATTTCTGAATGACTCACCCCAAATAACCAGGAAAAATTACGCTCGCTTTTCGCATCATAGGTAGGCAACCATTTGGCAGCAATATAGGTCAATTCGGTTGTTGCTTTTACACGATCGGCGGGACTGTAAGCGATACCGTTAAAAGTATAACCGGCAGCCGGATTTTGTGTGCCGTCAAAAGAAAAACTGTCATAATCAAATTGAAGTTTGCCTGGGTCGCCAAAACTAAGGCCAACTGAAGTCAAGTTTTTATCTTCAATCCCAAGATTATCTTTAAAGTCTAACGTTGTCCCTTTTTGGACCTTTCCATCCAGCGAAGGAAACCAGGTGCGAACGGTCACCTCCGCTGCAAAAGCAGCCTGGGCAGAGAACAAGAATAAAGTAAATACGAATAATAACGCAGTAGCTTTTAAGAATTTCATCTACAACCTCCTAAAACACATGATTTTTTCACGCGCTATGGAAATTTACAACCTCCCCATTTTGCTATATATTCCCATTGGCCGTGGCTTGGCTCATTATAGCAATGGAATATGGCATGAATGTGTCAAGCTGTACCCAAAACTTTCGGCAGGTAATTTTAGCCTTATTTGTGCCATAATCTTGTGTTATTCTTAAACCAAGGAAGAAACAAAGGAGGATGTTGCCGTATGGTAAAAATTCTCATTGCCGATGATGAGCAAGATATCCGTGATGTGGTTACCTGGTATCTTAGCCGCGAAGGGTTTGAAGTTTTCGCCGCAGCCGACGGATATGCTGCCATAGATATAGAGACCTCCCAGCTACCTGATTTACTCATCCTGGATGTCATGATGCCCGGCTTATCTGGCTGGGAAATTGCCAAAACCGTGCAGCGCAATGTTCCGATTGTTTTTTTAACCGCATTAAACGAGGAAAGCGATAAAATCAACGGCTTTAAGCTGGGGGCGGATGATTACATTGCCAAACCGTTTAGTCCACGAGAATTAGTTGCCAGAGTCCATGTTATTTTGCGCCGGGCTGGAAAATTGGCGTTAACAGGCGAGGTTATTCAAGTCCCGCCCTTGTCCTTAGAACCGGGAACACAGCGGGTTATTGTGAACGGACAAGCTGTTGAATTGTCTGCCAAGGAATTTGAATTATTATATTTTCTGGCTCGCCATCCTCATACAATTTTCACCAGAGAGAGCCTGGTGGTGAATTTATGGGGCTATGATTTTGATGGCGATGACCGCGCGGTTGATTCGACTATCAAAAGAATACGCAAAAAAATTGGCATAGCCGGGGATTTTATTAAAACGGTCCGGGGAAGCGGTTACAAGTTTGAGGTGAATTTAGCATGATCATCCGCTCCATATTATTGCGCCAACTGCTCAACCATGTGGCTATCATCCTCTTTATGGCATTGACCTTGCTTGGAACGGTTCTGTATCACTATTATGCCGTGCAGAGTAATAGCGGCGAGCTAGCCGGCAGGATAGCTGGCAGGGTTAAAAATATAGCCGTCTTTTTATCTGAGGATTTGAAAACAGGGCGGATAACGGACCGGGAGTGGGAATTAGCCAGTCAGTCTACGGGAGCCGTATTTTGGCTGGAAGATAGCGAAGGGCGGATTATTAAGGGAACCCGGCCTGACCTATCCTATGACAATGTTCTTAAAATCGCTGATTCAGCAGAATACTCCCAATATTTCCTTTTTGAAATAGGGATGCCCAATGCCTGTATGATTACGGTACCGATGACAATCGACAATAAGCCGGGGCGGTTACTCGCCTATTATCAGCTCAACCATGCCATTGTAGAGACCCTTTTCCGCTCTTATTCTTTTCCGTTTCTGGTCGGGCTTGCAGCCGCTTTTTTATTAGCCCTGCTGTTATCACAGAAAATGACCCGGTCTATTTCCGATATTGCCGATGCCGCGAGGCGCTTCTCCGCAGGAGACTATACAAGCCGCGCCCGTTCTACTGCTGAAGATGAAATCGGAACACTTGGCAAGACCTTCAACGCCATGGCTGACGCGATTTTTCATACCCAGCAGACCAGACGCAATTTCTATTCGAATATTTCCCACGAGCTAAAAACGCCGCTAAGCTGTATAAAGGCTACAACCGAGGCACTCATTGACGGAATTGCGGTCAATGATCAGGAGCGAACTCACTACCTGGAACGGGTATTAGCGGAAGCGGACCGGATGACCCGGTTAGTCCATGACATTATGGATATTGAACAACTGGAAGCCGGCAAGATGTTTATCAGGCAAGAGCGGCTTGATCTGGCAGAACTGCTGCTGCAACAAGCCGACACGATCGAACTGTTGTTAAAGAAAAAGAGCCTTTCCCTTTTGCTGCGGATTGAAACCGATAAGCGCTATGTTCTGGGCGATGCCGACCGGCTGGCACAGGTGCTGGATAACTTGCTGAGTAATGCCATACGGCATGCTCCGCCAGGTTCCCAGATAGGCTTGTTATTGACCGAAGAAGCTCAATGGCTGCAAGTTTCCGTGTCCGACCAGGGAGAAGGAATTGCCAGCGAAGATTTACCGCTGATCTGGGATCGCTTTTATCGTGTGGACAAATCCCGTAACCGCTCGCTGGGGGGAAGCGGTCTGGGCTTGTCCATTAGCCGGGGATTAGTGGAAGCGATGGGCGGAACGATAGCGGTAGAAAGCGACAAGGGGAAAGGCAGTATTTTCAAAGTCCGCCTGCTCTGGAAAAAATAGAATCTTACATAAAAAAAGATACAAGCTATTCAGTTAGCTTGCATCTTTTTTGCTTACAGTGATAGAATTGTGGATCGGCGAGCCGCCGTCCGAGAAGAACAACAACCCTAAAATCCCTTTTTTATATCTGGAAAAATATGTTATACTAACTTTGCAGGCTGCTCGGGGACGGTTAGCCCACACCCTTTTTAGAAAGGGGGTGGTGCCTATGACTACATATGAGGCTTTAACATTTGCAATTGCATTTGCTACGCTCATCGTTTTAGTCATAAAAAAATAACCGCCCCTGCTCAAAGTGCGGCGGTTATTTTAATCCCGTAGACCTGGGCTAACCGTTTTCCGGTTAGGCAGTCTGGAAGGCTGGCGTGTGTCGAGCACGTCAGTCCTTTTCTTATATTATACCCATTGGAATCAAAATATGCAACCGGTCGAAATTTTGCCGAATTGCCTAGATAAGGATGTTAGAAGACGATAAGGGTAGCCATATTGTCAGTAAAAAAGCCAAGCTTGGTTTTGGGATTTTTAGGCTGGAAATGATATAATAACCGTACAAATGGTCAGGCTGTCGCGATAAGGTGCTTCTGGAGCTCATGCACTGCGGCGGGCTAACGGAAGTGGACAGGTAACGTGTATGCAGTATAAATGGACGATTGGCGAAATGGCCAAACTTTTTGATGTGTCAACCGATGCGCTGCGTTATTATGAGAAGGCCGGGCTGCTCTCCTCGGATAGGCACCAAGAAAATGGATACCGGTATTATTCCTATGATGACCTTTTTGTCTTGATGGATATTTTACTTTTTCGCAATCTTGGGGTTGCAGTCAAAGATATTCAACCGATGGTTACTACCATGGATCTTGGCGATATGAAACAGGTATTGCTGCGAAATGACAGGCTTGTTGAGGAGAAAATCCAGGCATTGGTGAACCAGAGAGCAATGCTGGCAAAAATTATTACTCAGTATGAGCGCTGCGAGCAGCAATTGGGCAAGTTTTCTATTGTGCCGGCTCCTGCTTTTCGATCTAAATTTCTTGGGGAGCAGGTAGAAGATATGATTGAGCTGATTCGCCAATATAAACCGGACCAGAGTTGGATGCAGAGTGTCCGCTATACCTTGCTGTTGCCACCAGATAAATTTCTTACCAAACGGAGCTTTGATTCGGCGCAAATTGGCATCAGTTTTGATGAGCAAACCTTAAGTAAGTTTGATTGTTCTGAGCAAGAGCAGTTTTCGGCTTTACCGGCCAAGGATTGTCTCTATACGGTTTTAGGAACAGATTATTCCGGACAGGAAAATGCGATTCTGGCTAAAGCGCTGGCTTGGGTGAAGGCACAAGGCCGGCAAGTGACCGGGCCCTTATTGGGTAGCTATCTGGCCAGCTGCCATAAAGACGGTCTTGATTACTATGAAATTTGGATTGTGCTACATGCTACTTGACCTTGGAGTTACTCCAAGGTTTATTCTTTTTATATTGAGGTGAGAACATATGAAAGAAAATATTTTGGGTACTGAACGTATTGGCAAGTTGTTTTTACGGTATAGTGTTCCGACTATTGCTGCTATGTTGTTTCTAGGCCTGAATACGATTGTGGACGGATTATTTGTAAGCCACTATATTGGGGCTAGTGCGTTGGCTTCTGTGAATATCGCCATGCCTTTCAGCAGTTTCTTGTTTGCCCTGAGTGTCGTGATTGGTATTGGGACACAAAGTATCATCGGTAGAAAGCTGGGAGCGGGCAGCACCGTAGAAGCGAATACAGCTTTTACAACCGCGCTGCTGCTTGCCGGTGGAGTTTCGCTCCTGTTTACGGCAGGCGCTATCGCCTTTCCTGCTGAGATTGCCCATTTCTTGGGAGCCAATGAACATTTATTGCCGCAGGTTACCACCTACATTCGTTATTTAGGATTGTTTCTGCCCTTTTTGGCGCTCATGATGGTCCTGGATTATGCGTTGAAAACAGTCGCGATGCCTGTTTACGCCATGCTGGCCCTGGTGGTTGCCGTTGGCAGTCATATCTTGTTCAATTGGCTGCTGGTTGCTAAGCTTGCATGGGGGATTCAAGGAGCCGCCATTGCTACGGGGATTGGCTTTATGATTGCGTTTTTCATGGCTGCCCTGCCGTTTTTTAGCCAGAAGGCGGTGTTAAAGCCACATGCCGGCAGCTTTGATTCTCAGGCAGCCAGACATATCCTCTACAACGGCTCCTCTGAAGGGCTGAGCGAGTTGGGCACAGGGATTACCACTTTTTTATTTAATATTACCTTGATGCGTTATGTGGGTGAAATGGGTGTGGCGGCTTTTACGGTGATCAGCTATCTAGCGTTTATTGGCAATAATGTATTGATTGGGTTATCCGATGGTGTGGGAGCCATCATCAGCTACAATTACGGCAGCCGGCAGCTGGAACGGGTAAAAAAAGCACTACAGCTGGTCGCGGCTGCCGCGATGCTGATTGGACTGGGAATCTTTGCTGCGATTTTTGCGTTTAGCCAGGAAGTCGTTGCCTTATTTTTACATGAGGGTAATACCGAGGTATTGTCCTTTGCTGTATATGGTGCCAAGTTGTATGCCTTTGCCTTCCTGGTCAATGGTTTAAATATCGTTGCTGCTGGTTATTTTACAGCGATTGGCAGTCCGAAGAGGGCGCTGCTTATTGCGCTGAGCAAAGGGATTGTTTGGGTAGCAACCGGAATTACCGTGTTGCCGGTTTTGCTGGGTATTCAGGGCATCTGGTTGACCGTGCCGATCGCCGAGTCTGTTACGGTTGCCTTGTCAGGGCTGCTGCTGTACCGTCACTTCAAAAGTCAGTTCTGTCTAAATCGCTGAAGGAATTCTTCGTTTGATTGAGTATCTAACACAATGAATACTTTATAAATTCGTTGATCTTTTCAGAGTGGATTATGATTTTGAAAAAGAGGTGCGAGATGCAAGCATACGATAGTAAGGAAGCGCTGATTGCAGCCGTCCAAAAAACATACCAGCTGTTTGACCGGGAGTTTGACGATGTTCCGGAACAAAAAAGAAATGTCCGTATCCAGGAAGTGGATCGGACACCGCAAGAAATGCTTGCCTATCAGCTTGGCTGGTTGCGGCTTGTCAGGGGGTGGGAACTGGACGAATTGGCCGGCAAACCAGTCATCACTCCTTCCCCTGACTACAAATGGAACCAGTTGGGGCAGCTATATCAACATTTTTACGAGGAATACCGGGGATATTCACTAAAAGAACTACGCACCTTGCTTCGGAAAAGCGTGGAAGATTGGTGTACCTGGCTGGAGGGGTTGAGCGATGAGGAGCTGGTTACTCCGAATAGCCGCAAGTGGACAGTCACAGCTGCCAATTGGCCGCTGTGGAAATGGGTGCATATCAATTCGGTTGCGCCCTTCAAAAGCTTTAGAACGAAAATCAGAAAGTGGAAAAAGCATGTTTGCAGCGCCGGATAACCAAAGCTTGCTGCCAAAAGGCTTGTGTTGCGAACGGTGCAGATAAAAGGCCGCCTTACAGTAAGGCGGCCTTTTTTATAATATCAATCTGCAATGAGAGGTTCTCAGCGCATTTGTAGGACAAAAGGAATAGCAGCTTTTAGGTTGGCAGTTTAGCTTGCCCTTTCGACGGGCATAGGGTGAAGGCGACAACCAGACAAATGGCATATAGCACGGCGCCAAACCAGTAGGCACCGGAAAAGCCGCCGTAATGCTCAATGATCAGCCCGGCAGTACCGGGTCCCAGCATCTGCCCCACGGCGTAAAACACGGAAATAAATCCGATGACGGCTGCAATGTACTTTTGTGGAACCTGTTGTGACGCAGCTACCTGGATCAGGGCCATTAAGCCGCCTGTGCCTGTTCCCCAAATGACCGAGGAAAGCATAAACCCCAAAATTCCCGGGAAAGCAAGCGGCAGCAGATTACCGGCAATGATCCAGACAAATACCAAGAGCAAGGTTGGATAGGTACCGAGCCGGTCGGCAATATATCCCCAGATGGGGGCGCCGATGATTGAAAAAATACCGGCAAAAGCAAAGACCTGTCCGGCTGCGGCCGGTGAATGTCCAAGTCCGATCAGATAAGCCGTTTGATACAGGATCGGGATGAGATAGGCCATGCCGACCAGAAAATACAGGAAAGCAATTTTGCGCAGTACCGAATGGCTTAGCCAGTTTTGCTTATTAACAGTGTTTTGCTCCGGCTTGACAGCGGCCGGATTGCGGAGAATGGCTGCCGCAAGAGCAACGGTTACCAGGTTGAAAGCGGCGAAAGCCAGCCAGACTGTCCGCCAACCGGACGGAGGATAGGAAGCCACTGCCCAGGGAATCAGCATACCGCTCAGAATCATGCCCATTCCGGCACCGCTTAGCAGCAGGCCGACGACGAGCCCCCTGTTATCCGGAAACCAGGCAATCATAAGCGACATGAGCGGCGTAAATACAATCGCGCTGCCGGCGCCGGCAATAAACATAAAGCAGGCTGCCGGCCAAAAAGAAGTGGCGCTGCCTAAGCCAATCAACCCGGCAATGACGCTGCAGCTGCCTGCCAAAATGACATTTTTGGCACCAAAGCGTAGTGATAGCAGGCCTGATAAGCCCACTGTAACCAGATAACCAAGAAACATGGACGAGCCAAGCAGGCCGGATTGTGAGAAAGTCAGGGACAAGCTTTCTCTCATATACGGCAGCACAGCTCCATAAGCCATCCGGACAAACCCGGTCGTTGCAATGACCAGTAACACACCGGTTGTGACAAAGGAAATAAACGGGCTCTTTTGATGATTGATGGTTTTCATACAATCCCTCCTGAGTCCACTATACCGGAACGGCTTTTATGGCTCCACTCCATAAACCAGAACGGCTGCTCTGAAAAAAAGTACCTGCTCCGGTATGCCTGTAGAGGCAAGGCGGGCAGGTAGGGGTTAGTGACTTCGCTTATATTCGCTTGGGGTCATACCGGTATATTCCCGGAACGCACTGGCAAATTTACTGGGATTGCTATAACCGATCTGATTGGCAATGGCGGCAATGCTGGCATCTGTTTGCTTAAGCAATTGCTGGCTTTTTTCCAGACGCTTAATTTTTACAAAGGCATACAGGGTGGTATGATAGATTGCTTTAAAATCTTTTTGCAGTTTGTCGCTGTTGGTCTGACAGAGCCAGGCCAGCTTTTTTACGGAGGGCGGGTCGTCCAAATGCTCCAGCAGATACTGCTTGGCTTGATAAACGGTTGCGATATCGCCTTGTGTGAGCGTGCCTGCCGGGGTAGACCGGTCTGCACAAAGCAGGCAGCAGCCTAGAAATTCCAGGATTCGAGCTTGAAAGGTCAGGGTGGCTGTCATGTTGCTCCAGCCAGGCGGGTTTAGCTTTCCTGCTGCCAGTTGCAAGCTCAGGGGAGCCTGGCGTACGAGAATGGGCTCGTTGGCCAGCAGGCAGCGGATGGTGTCCGGCCATTGCGTATTTAGCCTGGAAGCGGAGGCTGCTCCCAGGAGCTGCTGCACATAGTAGCGGTGCACATGAATAGAAATGCCCGAATAGTTCCGGGTGCTCACGGCCACATCGGGCAAAGCTTGCTGATGATCATAGAAGAGCACATCTTCGGCGGCTAAAACCAGTTCCTGACTAGGGCCGACTTGTACTGTCATCTGGCCGTTCAGGCAGTAGATAA
The DNA here is from genome assembly GCA_946407015.1 of uncultured Selenomonadales bacterium. Lineage (GTDB taxonomy): Bacteria > Bacillota > Negativicutes > DSM-1736 > Dendrosporobacteraceae > CAMJML01. Next base: position 24,892 of record CAMJML010000030.1, read on the forward strand.
TCTCCAGAACATCCTGGTTAGAGCGCAGGTTTTTCAAATAGAGATTCTCGGCTGAAACCGTATCCCAGCAGCTGAAATCTAAGCCATCGCCTGCCCCCACATGCCGGATGCAGCCAGCTCCGTGATGCCTGCTGACCTGATAACGGGTTTCCAACTCATCTGAGGCTTGCCGGCATAGATAGCGGCTATCCAGCATGGCATGATAGTACAAGCCGACAATGTCCGGCTTCATCGTCATCACCTACCGATCTAATTGTAAAAGTGTCATAGTATTAAAATGCCAAATGATAATCATTTTCAGTTATTATACCGTTTCAGCCAATTATTTTCAACACCGGTCTGGGATCAGGCCTAGGGCATGCTTTGATTTGCTTACAAGAGTTCTACATAGCCTTCTGTGCCATTAATCCGGATGCGTTGGCCATCATGAATCAATTTCGTGGCATTTTCCACGCTGACTACGGCGGGCAGGCCATACTCCCTGGCGACGACTGCCCCATGGGTCATCATTCCGCCCACTTCGGTGACCAGGCCTTTTATAGAGACAAAGACCGGCGTCCAGCTCGGATCGGTGAATTTGGTGATCAGAATGTCGCCCGGCTCGATCCGGGCATCTTCCATCTTTAACACAATACGGGCCCGGCCTTCGACGATGCCGGCTGAAACAGCAACACCGGGTAAAGCACCTGCGGGCATATGGCCGGTGTCATATTCACCGGGAATAATTTCACCTTCGGAGGTCATGACGCGCGGTGGGGTGAGCTTTTCATAGACGGTATAGTCGGCCTTCCGTTTGGTGATCAGGCTGTAATCCAGCTGACCGGTGCGAATCGCCTGTTGGAGTTCTTCAAGATATAAATAATAGATATCTTCTTTTTCGTGAATCACTCCTTTGCGGACAAGCTGGCCGGCCTCTTGGAGCAGAGCTTGCTTGACAATCCAGTAATACCAGATCAGGATGTATTTACTGTATTCCCGGTAGCCGGCGAAGTTGCGCAGTACGCTGATCGCTTTCCTGGCTTTCCGGACATTGCGGTGCCCTCCGGGCAATTGTTCGAGACGGCTGAGCAGTTCTTGTTCTTTTTGTGCAGCTTCTTTTTGGCCTTGTTCAAACTTCCTGATATGGGCGTTGGGTTGAAAATTATTAATATTGCTGAGAATCATAGGAATCAGCGCAGTGGGCTGCTCGTTCCAGCGGGGCCTGGTAATATCGATTTCCGCCGAACAGCGCATGCCATATTTTTTTAGGTAAGCCTGGAGCGAAGCTTTGACCGCGTCGCCTCCCGGCAATTTGGTGAGGTCGGCAAAAAAGGTCTCATCATTGGGGTGCTCAAAGTACTCCAGCACGGCCGGATACTGGCGGACCACATCAGCCACGTCTAAAAGCTCCAGCCCCATTTCCGAAGTGACATTGTTGGCGACTGATTGTGAAAGCGTATCGGCGGCGTTCTTTTCACCCAGCCATTTCAGCATCTTCTTATTCAGCCAGTCGGCGGCATAGGCGCCGGCAAATACGGCACCGTACCCATCCGAGACCGCGTGCTTCATTTTCTCGGCGCCAGCGGTAATAAAATGAAATAGTTCATCTCCCGACACTCCGGCAATGTCTTGCTCCAGTTCTTTCATCAGCGCCTCATTCTTCGCCATTAGACGGGTCACAGTGCTGGCATCGTTTTTCCAATAGTTCTTGACGGCTTGAAATAGCCAGCTTAATATACCGCTATTGATGCTGATGGCAGCTTTGCCATGAGATACGGTCTTCATTAGCTCTTTGTTTTTTACGACCTTGTAAAGCGCATTCTGCATCAGAATATCCACCTTGTCGACACTCTTAATAAAAAAATTCGAGGCGATGGGTGAAGTCAGATCGCCGGATATATCAATAAACAGCCTGCCGCCGGCTTCTGACATTTGGGTGAATCCGAAATGCTTAAATAAGGCATTAAACATCGAGATTCCCAAAGGCTTGATGGCCTCCGTCATCATCTGACGATGGCCAAAGGAGAGATAGATATGGGTCTTTTCATCTTCAACAGCCGGGAGGGGGTATAAGGTGGTTATCGGACGGCTTTGGACGATCAGGAAGGTGTTGGCAGCCAGGCACCATTCAATATCTTGCGGACAGGAAAAATAGGCTTCGATTTTCCGGCCCATACGTTCAAGCTGTAAGATCTGCTCATCCGACAGTGTGGCAAGCTGTTGCTGTCCGGCCGGGATTTCGCGTTGCTCAGTGCCGCCCTCCGCCAAGGCATAGATGGCTAGTTTTTTGATCGCGATCTTTTTATCCAGGATCCGGCCGGCCCGCACTTTATAGATATCGGCGTTGACCAGGCCGGATACCAAGGCCTCGCCCAGTCCAAAACTGGCATCAATGGACGTGACTTTACGGTTGGCGGTGACGGGATCAGCCGTAAACAAAATTCCGGCAGCCTGGGGAAAGATCATTTTCTGGACAACAACCGCCAGATAGACCTTATGATGATCGAACCCGTTTTGCAGCCGGTAAATGACAGCCCGGTCGGTGAACAGCGAGGCCCAGCACTTTTGGATATGGCGCAGAATGGAGTCCCTGCCGATGATATTCAAATAAGTGTCTTGCTGCCCGGCAAAGGAGGCATTCGGCAAGTCTTCCGCGGTGGCGCTGGAGCGCACGGCATAGGCCTCCTGTTCTCCCAGCCTAGTGAGATAGCCGGTGATGGCGGTTTCCAGTTCCCCGCTAAGTGTTGTTTCCTCAATGATCTGGCGGATCTTGCGGCTGATTTCACTGATCTTTTCCCGGTCATGCACCTTAAGCTGATTCAGTTCCGTTACTAAGGTGTGAAAGGCCGGTGTCCGGCCGATGATTTCCTGATAGGCTGTGGTGGTTACGCAAAAGCCTGCCGGAACTTCAATTCCTGGGATTCTGGCGAGTTCGCCTAAATTTGCGCCTTTGCCGCCTACCAGCATCAATTGGGTTTTATCGATTTCATCAAAACCAAGCACATAGGATTTCATTGTGACCGGCCTCCTGTAATTTCTATATTCATGATAGGGAATCCAAATAATGTTTTGGGAACAACTGGCTGTTTACTCAAAGAATCTGCTTTTCAGATCCGATAAAAAGGAAATTTGATGGTCTGCCTACTATGATATGGCAAATCAATAAAAACATACATCCTATAATCAACTAGGTCTTTATAGAGCTTAGATACTTTGAAAACGGTATGGTTAACATGAATATAGCACTCAGAAGCATAAATCACCAGACAAACGTCAGAACTGCACCGGCTTGATGCTCTGGCGCCATGCACGGAACAGGCCGGGAAAAATGTGAAAGGGTGCAAAGAAAGCAACCGGTCAGTCGCAGATGCGGACTGACCGGTTGCGGACGCTTATGATGTTACTTTAGCGCTAAGCATATGGCATCACCTGCGGCTGTGGTAGATAAACTTCCTCCCAGGTCGCGGGTCGTCTGTTGGGTAACGATCGTCTGGATGACCGCTTTCTCGATACCCTGTGCCGCTTCTCCGTAACCGACATATTCCAATAGCATTCCGGCGCTGAGTACCGCACCAATAGGGTTGGCAATATTTTTACCGGCATATTTCGGCGCACTGCCATGGACGGGTTCGAACAAAGAGACTTTACCCGGATGGATACTCCCGGATGCTGCAACACCCAGTCCCCCCTGCAAGGCTGCGCCTAAGTCCGTAATAATATCACCGAACATATTGTTCGTCACAATGACTTCATATTGATCCGGCTTTAGCGTCATCCGCATGGCAAGGGCATCCACATACTCGTTATCCGCTTTTATACCCGGATAACGTAGCGCTACATCGCGAAATGTACGCTGCCAAAGATCGTGACCAAAACGCAATACGTTTGATTTGTCAGCCATCGTAACGCAGTTTTTCCCATGCTTTTGGGCATATTCGAAAGCCGCAATAAGGATTCGCTCCACTCCTTTACGGGTATTCATGTCTTCTTGAATTGCGATTTCATCAGGAGTGTCCTTCTTAAATATTCCCCCCATATTGATGTACATTCCTTCGGTGTTTTCCCGAAAAATGACAAAGTTGATATCTTTGGTCGTACGATTCTTGAGTGGGGTAAGCGTTTCATTCAATAATTTGATGGGTCTAAAATTCACATAAAGATCTAAGCCAAAACGAAGTTTAAATAAAATCTTCCCAACCGGTACGCGCGGATCGCCAAAAGCGCCGGCAAGTATCGCGTCATATTCATTGCGCAGCATATCCAGCGCACCTTCAGGTAAAGCGATTCCTTCTTTCAGATACTTTTCCGCGCTCCAGTCGAAATGAGTCAATGCCAGTTCAAGACCGTAAACTTGTTGCGCTCTTTTAAGAACTTTCACCGCTTCTCGGGTTACATCAACACCGATACCGTCACCCGGAATAATGGCAATATGTTTCATTTTTTCCCCTCCCCATGGTAGCTCTTAGTGCTGACTCCTGCAGTTCAACCATGTGTAAACTCTGACCAGATGGACACTTGAAACCTGGCTTGTACTTGGGAAGTTTAGCCTTTTAAAGCCGCAGTAATAATGGCCATATGATAAACTTCATCGGCATTACAACCTCTTGAAAGGTCATTTATCGGTGCATTTAGCCCTTGCAGGATCGGGCCATATGCCTCAAAGTTTCCCAGACGATGAGCGATCTTATAACCAATATTACCAGCATTGATATCCGGAAATATGAACGTGTTCGCTTCCCCGGCGACAGGAGAGTGTGACGCTTTTATTTTTGCAACATCTTTGGAAAATGCGGCATCAAATTGCAGCTCACCGTCAATTGGAAAATCAAGCTTCATACTTTTTAATTTTGCGGTTGTATTTCGCATTTTATCAACTGATTCTCCTGTGCCTGAGCCTAACGTACTATAAGATAATAAAGCAACTTTTGGGTCAATTGAAAAGACTCTTGCGGTCCTTGCCGTTTCCACAGCAATCTCGACAAGTTCATCCTCACTTGGATTCAAGTTGATCGCACAATCGGCCATAGCGTATTTTTCCTCAACATTCTCTATTTTGCGATAGAGAATAAAGCTGCTTGAAACAATGCTGTTTTCAGGTGATGTTTTAATAATTTGAAGTGCCGGGCGAACGGTGTCGGCCGTAGAATAGGTTGCACCACCTAACAGGCCGTCCGCATACCCTGTTTTTACAAGCATTGTACCGAAATAATTCGTTTTTATCAAAGACTCCCGGCAGGCGGCCTCATCCATTTTTCCTTTTCTGAGTTCAACCATCAGCGCAACCATGGATTCCATAGCCGGATAGGTTTTAGGATCGATGATTTCAATTTCATTTATAAGAAAACCATACTTGGACGATACCTGATGGATCTCTTCCGGATTGCCTAACAGGATCGGTTCGAGGATCTTCTCTTTTTTTAAACGGCTGGCAGCCTCAAGAATTCTTGGATCTGAACCCTCCGTAAATACGAGCTTTTGCTGTTGGGTTTTTAATTTTTCAACCATTCTTGCAAACATTTTGTGTACCTCCATTTTTTACTGATTGGATTTTGTTTAAGCTATGGAACAAAACTCCTCATCTTTCTTCCCTATTGAAGCTGAACTAGCCTACCGACAGGGTGGCCAGGCCAAGCACCATGGCAGTGGCTCCGGCCAGCCGCCATTTCATATCTTTTTCGGCCAGAAATTTTGCGCCGATCAAGGTACCGATCAAAATGCTGATTTCCCGGGCTGGGGCGATATAGCTGACCGGGCTGAATGTCATGGCCGACAAGACCAGGATATAAGCCAATGGACATAGCACGCCAACCCCGAGGCTTTTCATTTTGTGGTTTTGCCACTGCTGTTTGACCTTGTCCCAGTTTTTAAGCGCATAGGGGGTTAGCAGGCAGACACGGCCCAGGTTAGAGGCCCAATCCAGCAGCAGCGGGGGAATCAAATAGGTGCTGACGGCCAGCTTATCCGAAATGGTATAAGCCGCAATGGCAACCCCGCAAAACAGTGCAAAAATGATAGGCCTGAAGGCGGCAGAGTCTTTTGGTTTCAGCGGATTGCCGGTCATGATGACAATGCCGGTGCCAATTAAGCCTGCTCCGGCAAGGGCGATACCGGAGGGCTGTTCGCCCAGAAAGATGATGGCGGCTATGATGGAAAGCATGGGTCCTGTACCCCGGGCTAAGGGATAGACCAGGGAAAGGTCCCCGCAGGTGTAGCCTTTGGTCAGCAACTGATAATACAAGATATGGAGTGCGGAACTGATGGCCATGAAAGCGAACTGCTGCCAGCCGAGAACAGGCTGTTGAACCATTAAAATCCAAAGGGCCGGCGGCAAATAGCACACAACCGACATGCAGGAAAATAACCAGATAAAAGCTGTTCCGCCATTGGCAATTTTGGATAAATAATTCCAGGCGGCATGGGCGAAAGCAGCGATCAAGACAAGCAACAGAGCCAATCCAGTCATTCGATTCATCCCTCCGAGTAGTAAAAATTGACGATTTTAATGATCCATGTTAATTTTAATAATATAGATAAATG
>CAMJML010000031.1 GCA_946407015.1 uncultured Selenomonadales bacterium
AGCGCCTGCCTTACAAGCAGGATGTCGGCAGTTCGATCCTGTCATCGCCCACCATCTAGAAAAATGAATGCAAAGCATAATGCTTTGCATTTTTTGTACTGTCTGACATTCATAGGTTTTAACATTCTAAAATGTGCTGGATTAATCTACATAGTAAGTCATTAGGTAAAGTTAGAGATTGCGAGGTGTTTATGCTGAAACTTGGTGAAAGATTAATGCAGGTTGCATCTTTCGTGCCTAGCGGGGCGAAACTGGCCGATATTGGTACGGACCATGCTTATTTGCCCATCTATTTAGTTCATCAAAACAAGATTGCTTATGCTGTTGCGGGAGAAGTCAATCAAGGACCATATCAGGCAGCTCAAGACGCTATTGAATCTTATGGACTGGCGGAAAAGATCTCGCTGCGGTTAGGAAACGGTTTGGAGATATTAAAACCGGCTGAGGTGGATACTGTGAGCATTGCCGGAATGGGTGGTGGAACAGTCGCTGATATTTTGGCAAAATCTCCGGACATTACTTGCTCGCTTCAGCGTATTATTATTCAGCCTATGAACGGGGCCGCCTTAATTCGTGAGTGGCTGATGACACATGGATGGGTGATTTGTGATGAGGCACTTGTCAAGGAGGACGGCCGGTTATATGAAATTATTGTAGCAGAGCGGGGCTGGGCTGCCGAGATTGATTCGATACTGTACGATGTCGGGCCGGTTATTTGGCTAAAACGCCTACCCTTACTGAAAGAACACATTGAGCATTTGCTATTTCAGCATAAGCGGGTTTTAATGGAAATGGATGCTAGTCCAAATGCCAAACTTTCTTCCAAGTATTATTCTTATGTTCAAAAGATTAAGGATCTGGAGTTGAAATTAGCATGCCTGTAAAATGTCAAGTTATCATGGATTGTATGGATCGGTTAGCTCCGCGATATTTGGCCGAAAGTTGGGATAATGTTGGACTGTTGGTGGGAAATCCCGCACAGTCCATCGATAAGATCCTGGTAAGCCTGGATGTTACTGAAGCCATCGTGAATAAGGCGGTTGCGGACGGCGTTAATTTGATTATTGCTCATCATCCGTTAATTTTTAAGCCATTCGCTAATTTGCGTACGGATATGCCTCAGGGAAGAATGTTAGCTGCTATATTAAAGGCTGACATGGCCATCTTTGCGGCCCATACCAATCTTGACATAGCCAGTGGCGGAGTCAATGATATTTTGGCTCAAAAGCTGCAGTTGCAACAGGTTGAGCCGCTGTCTGAGAGTTATAGTGAACGCTTGGTTAAACTAGCTGTTTTCGTTCCTAAAGATCATGTCGAAGAAGTCCGGCAGGCAATTACCAAGGCCGGTGCCGGATTTATCGGAAATTATAGTGAGTGTACGTTCCAGTCCGAGGGAATAGGAACTTTTTTTCCTCAGGAAGGCTCAAGTCCCTTTATTGGGCAGCAAGGCAAATTGACATATACGCCGGAAATAAAACTGGAAACCATTCTTCCGGAGAAATTTAGCAAAAGAGTTATAAAAGCTATGCTGAGAAGTCATCCTTATGAAGAAGTTGCTTTCGATCTGTATCCGTTGAATAATACAGGAAAAACTTTTGGGTTAGGTAGGATTGGTAGCTTGCCGGATGCTCTTTCGCTGCGTGAATTTGCAGTTGTGGTTAGAAATGTTCTTGGTGGCAATCAGATTAGGATGGTTGGCTTACCGGACAAGCCCATACGGAAGGTGGCTGTGTGTGGTGGCAGCGGAGCTGGTTTGATTAAAAGAGCGGTATTTTCAGGTGCCGATGTTTTGATAACAGGGGATTTGAAATATCACGAGGCCCAAGAAGCGATTGAGTTAGGGATTGGGGTCATCGATGCTGGACATTTTGCTACTGAATTTCCCGTGGTGGAAATGCTGGCCGATTATTTAAAGGGCTGTTCGCTGGCTAATAAGTGGAACGTTACGATCAACGCTGATGACACTAGCGAAGATATTTTTATTCCGTTAATTTTATGAGTCTTCAGGCAGTTGTAGGTTACATGATATTAAACCTTTATTAGAATAGCTTTTAACAGCCTTCTAAAGATATTGCAAAGAACAAAATTTTGTTATAATATCCTTAGACTATAGTCAGAACAGCTTAGTTGGGTTGACAGCTCTTTACTACAAAAGAACAATAAGAGTCTGAGCATCTTGTACTGTTTGCTGGAATTTGGTGAGGAGGGTTTATTGTGAGTTTAGGACAAGGGTTAACCAACTTTCTTACAAGCGATCTTTATGGTTTGACAGCTGAAGAATATTCTTTGGGGCGTAGTAATATTGAGATTGTAGAAGCGATGATTACTGCTGGCATAAAAGTGATTCAGTACCGGGAAAAAGAAAAAAAAGCGCTCTATATGTACCAGGAGTGTCTAAAAATACGTGAACTGACTCAAGCAGCAGGGGTAACATTGATTGTTAATGATCATATTGACTTAGCTTTGGCTGTTCAGGCTGATGGGGTACATATTGGGCAGGAAGACCTGCCGCCCCAAATAGTCCGTCAATTGATCGGCACTTCTATGATTTTGGGATTGTCTACGCACTCACCGGCACAAGCGGAAGCTGCGGTTCAATGTGGTGTTGTTGACTATATTGGAGTTGGGCCTATTTTTGCGACCCAAACGAAAAAAGATGTTTGTGAGCCGGTTGGGTTAGATTATTTAGATTATGTAGTAAAAAATATTCAATTGCCATTTGTCGCTATTGGCGGAATAAAAATGAATAATATTGCTGAAGTTCACAGGCGAGGCGCCAAAATTAGTGCATTGGTTACTGAAATTGTTAGTGCGCAAAATATTCCTGAACAGGTTGCAGCTATTCGTCAATCAATCTATAGGTCATCATGCTAAAATTTACAAGTTGACGTTCAGATAGCTTGATGATATAATAACATTCCGATATAGATCGGCGGCTGTTATGAGTAGGAAAGATGATCGCGAGTGTATCACACATTCGAGGAAAGTCCGGGCTCCATAGGGCAGAGTGCTGGATAACGTCCAGCGAGGGTGACCTCAGGGAAAGTGCCACAGAAATGTAGACCGCCTGATTCAAGTCAGGTAAGGATGGAACGGTGCGGTAAGAGCGCACCAGCAGTCAGGTGACTGGCTGGCTAGGTAAACCCCACTCGGAGCAAGACCAAATAGGGAAGGGATGAAGCGGCTCGCTGAGCCTTCCGGGTTGTGTCGCTTGAGCCGTTAGGCAACTAACGGCCTAGATAGATGATCGTCGCCGCTTATGCGGTACAGAACTCGGCTTATTGAATACTCATAACAGAGCAAAATAACCAGTAGGTTTTAACCTACTGGTTTTATTTTTGGTAAATTTTATTGCCAGTTAATAATTTCAGGCGGTTTTTTATCTTTTAGAGCAATCGTGTCATGCGGATAGCCAAGGATGATCGGTGCAACTGCCTTATAACTTTCAGGAACACCAAACTCTTTTTTTGTCTCCACTTTATTTAAGAATGGGCTTGCAAAGCCTATCCAGCACGAACCAAGTCCCAAGGCGTGTGCAGACAGCATGAGATTTTGCGCCGCCAAACAGCAGTCTTCAAGGGCATGAGGACTTATTGGTTTTGCATAAATAGTAATTAATGTACTTGCGTTATAAAATATATTAAAATCAGACTTTGATAAGATTGAATGATATTTATTTAGCGGTGAATCTTGAGTCATACAGTGATCAATCAAATAAGATTTTGCTTGATCAGAGAGTTTTTTTAAAAGTGCGGTATTTTGAATGATTGTAAAGGCCCAAGGTTGAGAGTTCATTGCACTGGGAGCCAAGGTTGCGGCATGAAGAAGCTGATTGACCGTTTCTTTCTCAACGGAAGCTTCACGATAATTCCTTATTGATCTTCGGCCTTTCATGGCATCAAATAAATCCATAACATTTTTCCACCTGCTTTTTGAAGTTATTTTATCATTATTATGACAAATTTATTAGAGAATGTATATGGAATAGATAATTCTTACCTTGTAAAATTTTTTTATGGTTGGATTGTTTCTTGGAAAGTTATGTGATCGATATTATTGGTCATACTAACAACGTTACCATTTTCTTGAGCGGAGGAATCCAGCATGACAGCATTTTTAGCCTCATTAGCGGTTGTTGTTTTAGCGGAAATGGGTGATAAAACTCAGCTGCTGGCCATGGCATTTGCAACTCAATATCGTTGGCAGACCGTTATGTGGGGAGTATTTGCTGCGACTGTGTTTAACCATCTCTTTGCTGTTGCGGTTGGTGTATACCTGACGAAGTTTATACCGATCGAATATGTGCAACTAGCAGCAGCCGCCTCTTTTATTTTATTTGGCTTATGGACGATCAGGGGAGATGAATTGGCAGATGAAGATAAAAAAACAAGCTACAATCCGTTTTGGACTGTAGCTATTGCCTTTTTTATTGCTGAAATGGGCGATAAGACACAATTGGCTACCGTTGCGCTTGCAGCTAAGTTTAATGCGTTGCTGCCTGTTTGGATGGGGTCGACCGCTGGCATGATGGTTGCGGATGCTATTGGAATTATTGCCGGAATTGTCTTAGGAAAAAGGATACCGGAACGCACAGTAAAGTGGTTTGCTGCATTAGTATTTATATTTTTCGGACTTTATGGCTTATATGAAAATGTTCCTCAAACCATATTAACTCCTGGTGTTATGGTTGCTACCATATTAGTGACAGCAATATTGATTTATGCAGTGGCGGTGAGCAACCGTCAGGCTAATAAAAAATAATGATTATTTCAAGAACATCTTGATTTATTGGTAAAAAATATTGACTTTTTTAGCAAATATTTCTAAAATAGAATTAAAAGCAGCAGTATTCATTAAAAAAGAAAATATGACAATACTAAAAAAAACAATAGGAGGCTGTTTGATATGGCTGTAATTAATATTCATGGTGAAGCTGAATTTGCTGAAAAAGTATTAAAATCAGATAAACCAACTTTAGTTGATTTTTGGGCTCCTTGGTGCGGCCCTTGTAAAATGGTTGGACCTGAAGTTGAGGCTTTAGCAGAAATGTATGAAGGTAAAGCTGTTGTGGCAAAAGTGAATGTTGATGATAACCAACAATTAGCTGGCAAATACAATGTTATGGGTGTTCCAACGCTCATTGTTTTAAAAAATGGTGAAGAAGTTAATCGAATTGTCGGTTATCGTCCGCGCAAGGAATTAAGTTCTGCTCTCGACGGAGCGATGTAATAATTAAAATCCCTGGATTAGATCCAGGGATTTTAATTATTACTGCAGGCTAGTTTATCGCGTATTTTGTATATTACATCACCAAAAAACTTATGCTATCTTAAAGGAATCAGCCTATAAGGTAACGAATAGAAATAAAAAGTTTGGAAGGAATGGTGAGAGATTTGCTGCGTGGTATCCGAGGGGCAATAACTGTAGAACAAAACGATCCTGCTTTAATTTGTGAAAGTGTTGTAGAATTACTAACAGCAATAGTAGCGGCTAATAAATTTCAATTAGAGGATATTGGCGCTGTAATTTTTAGTTCAACGCCTGATTTAAATGCAGCATTTCCAGCTTTGGGAGCTAGAAAAATAGGCTGGAGTGAAGTGCCTTTATTTGGGACTCAGGAAATTGATAATCCCAATGGGATAGATCGTTGCATAAGAGTACTTATACTTTGGAATACAGATTTGCCGCAATACGCGATTAAACACGTTTATTTACGGGAAGCAGTTTCGTTACGACAAGATATAAAGCCATAGACAGCTAGGCACCTAGCTGTCTATTTTTTTGCTGAAAAATAAATAGTAAAGTTATTGTTGGGGCATTTTATGAATAATTGTTAAACTAATACCATTTTTGTAAATTTTTATTGAACTATTATGTGAAAAATATCTTTTAAAAGGCAGGAATTTGCATAATAAGGAAGAATAATATTTACTGAGTACTATAAAAGCCGAATCTACCTCAGGACCGGGGGAACCAAATTTGGGGTGAATTTACTTTAATATTTTTTATTTAAAGTAATAGGGGGACCTCAACCCTAACCCGTCAGCTAACCTCGGAGGCTTTGAGAGGGGCAGTCACTTGAATCGGGTAACACGTATCTTAGTCATCCTTTTTATGTTGGTCTGCACTGTTTCCATTACTTATGCATCAGGTACCTATGAGCAAGGCGATCAGGGGCAGGATGTAGTTGCAATTCAAGCACGGTTAAACACTTTAGGGTATGAAATTGTTGCCGATGGAGATTTTGGTCCGGCGACAGTGAATGCTGTGAAAGCTTTTCAGCGTGACCGTGGTCTTGAAGCTGATGGGGTTATTGGTACTCAGACATATAGGGCGCTTATGGGGCGGGATATTCCTGCAAGCCGTGACGGTTCAAGTGTTTTGGTAAGGCGGCTTACCCAAACATCATTCCGGTACGTTGGTGTACCTTATATGTTTGGTGGAACGACTCCTAATGGGTTTGATTGTTCTGGCTTTGTACAATTTGTTTTTGGCAACAATGGAATTTCTTTACCCAGAACGGCGGACCAGCAATTTGAAATGGGACAACCGGTTTCTTATAGCCGGCTGCAGCCAGGTGACCTTGTTTTCTTTTCGACATATGCTTCAGGACCGTCACATAGTGGCATATATCTGGGAGATGGCAAGTTCATAAGTGCAACTTCCAGTCGGGGTGTTGCAGTGGATTCAATGGAAAGTAGATATTGGGGAGCGCGGTATGTTGGTGCGCGCAGAGTTTTATAGTGTTTTTTTTGGGAGGCTGAGAGCCTCCTTTTGTTTTTTTAACTATTTAAAATTAATTTTTTTCAGGTACTAAAAAAACAATAAATTTGGCGTATTGTTTAGTAAATGGGAGTACGATCAATGAAGATAGTAGGTTAAAGCCGGTATGCGCTAAAGCAATCTGTCCGGGAAAGTCTGATACCAGTTTTTCAATGATAAAGGCAACCGTACTGGTAATTGGTAAAAAGAGCAGGACTCCTGCAATATTGAGTATGATATGGGAGGCTGCGACTCTTTTCGCAGCAAGCGGAGTGGCGGCTCCGATAATTAAGGATGAAATACAGGAGCCGATGTTATTGCCATATACAACATAGAGTGCTGTTGTTAAATCAATAACACCCCCGGTCGCTAGTACCATAAGCAAGGCTGTTGCTGCACTGCTTGATTGCAGGATTACGGTAATGAGTATTCCTCCAGCAATACCATACAATGGATTGCTGTTTCCCGCAGCGATATACTGTAAAGCTAGATTAAGCTCAGAAATTTGACTGAGTGTATTTGAGATTAGGTCAATTCCAATAAAAATACCGAAAAAACCACTTAGTGACATGGCGATATAACGTAGCTTTTTGACAAATATGGCAATCAAGATTGAAGACAACAGCAACGGGGTAAAATATTGATCCGGTAAGGGTAATGCCATCATCTGTACTGTTGTGCATGTCCCGATATTAGCTCCTAAAATAATGCCGAGACTTTGATAAAAACTAAGATAGTCTGCACTTACAAGACCAATTGTGATCAAGGAAACAGCAGTGCTGCTTTGCATGAGCGCAGAAGCTGCTGTACCAACGATAAGCCCCCTCCATGGGGTCATCGTCAAGTTGACAAGTATTTGGCGAAGTTTGCTTCCCAATATATTCTGTAGGCCGCAGCGCATGAAATATATGCCACTGAGCAGTAATGCTATACCGCTAATAATTGAAGTAACTGTATGCATTTTCTACCCCCAATCTTTTTTAAAACGTATGCTGCTGGATGATATTCTAGAATTCTGTATGAGTAGTAATTTTTTTGTTATAATGTAAGGGATATTGTAACAGAGGAGGGGCTCAGTGATGACTGAAGCAAGAAAAGCAGTTTGGGGAATACTTCAAGAACATATTAGTTCTGAATCGCTGTTAAAGCATTGCCTAGCTGTTGAAATTGCAATGCGTGCTTATGCTGAAAAGTTTGGTGAAAATCAGGATTATTGGGGTGATATTGGTTTGCTCCATGATATTGATTTTGAAAAATTTCCTGATGAGCATCCTTATCAGGCTGGTGTATTGCTAAAGCCTTATGGATATGATGAGGCTTTTATTACAAATATTGAATCTCATGATAGGGCGTGGCCTGGAGATAGAACATTACTGCAAAAAACTTTGCTGGCAGTTGACGAGTTGACTGGATTTATCATTGCCTGCGCTTTGGTTAGGCCGGATAAGAGTCTTGAAAATCTTGAGGTTAAATCTGTCATGAAGAAGATGAAGGATAAAGCTTTTGCTAAAGCCGTAAATCGTGACACGATCATAAATAGTGCCAATGATATGGGGATTGAACTACGTGAGCATATTCAATTTGTGATCCAAGCGCTTGCTAAAACGAATCAGCAACCGGATTACCAATCCGTTGCCTTACTATAAAATAACCTCTTCGCATTTATGCGAAGAGGTTATTTTATAGTAAGGCAAGATGTTTTTACACCAAGACCAATAAGACAAGTTAATAGTAATAATTAAGCAACTAAAACATATATAAATAATACGTAAACAATTATCATGATACCGTTTATTCTAGGTGTTTTTGAAGAGGAGAGGGATAATGGGAAAAGTTGCTGATAAACTTACTGTTAATCTTATTGATGGTAAAGCGAGTAGCAAATTGTGTAATCACTTTTTAAAACTTCTCGAGATGCAAGAAAACTATGCAGTTCGGCCGGTCGTTTTTCTCTGTATAGGGTCGGATCGCTATACAGGAGATGCTCTTGGTCCTCTAGTTGGTACATATTTAGAAGAAAAAAGTAATTGCATTATATACGGAAGCTTAGAGTGTCCAGTTCATGCAGGAAATCTTGTTGAAACAATCAATCTTATTAATCAAAAATTTTATCATCCGATTATTATTGCCATTGATGCTTGTTTGGGGAAATACAATGAAATTGGTAATATGGAGATCTGGGAAGGTGGATTACACGCTGGGATTGCAGTCGGTAATCGTCTGCCCTGTGTGGGTCATATCTCAATCGTTGGTGTTGTTAATGCCGGTGGTCAAATTGGTTATATTGATTTGCAGAGTACACCGCTTTCCATCGTGATCAAGTTGAGCAAAGTGATTGGTGAAGCCTTATCAGAAGGAGTTGCGATCGTAAACTTAAGGCTTGCCGAGCGTATACCGGGGTAATTTAATCCGAGAAAAGCTTATCCCACATCACATACATCATGACTAGTATGACTGAGCAGAGGATACCAATATCTCCAATATAGTTTTCCATAAGTACACTCCTTTATCGCGCGCATGAGATAGTTCTAGAAAAAGCTTATACGAAATATGTTAATAGCTTAACATTAAGTCGGAATGCATGCAAACCAAAATCTGAAAGTTAGCTTGCCAACCTTCTTCAGCGAACTAAATTTTACTTTGACAGGCACAATCCATCAAGAGTCGCCATAGAATGAATCACATACTTGGCGGGGGTGATGGGGCTGTGTCTTTTTTATTGGCTTTAGCAACTACGATTGTTAAAAGTATTTCATTGCTTGTTGCCTATGTAACAAATAATACGTTTCCTTTACCATTATCTGAAAAAGAAGAGCAAATATACCTTGATAAATTGAAAAATGGTGATGAGAATGCAAAAAACATTTTGATTGAACGTAATTTACGATTAGTTGCTCATATTGTTAAAAAATTCGATAACACAGGTGAGGATGTAGATGATCTGATATCAATTGGGACAATTGGCTTAATAAAAGCCATTAATACATTCGATTTGGCTAAAAAAATTCGATTGGCTACATATGCTGCCCGCTGTATTGAAAATGCTATGCTAACACAGTGGCTAAAAGTGATCTGAATAATAATAATCGGATTCTTTTTCATGATAAATGGTACCCGTTTATACGTCTTGGTAACCATATGTATATAATGACTTGCCATTGTCTCGGAGGCGTTAAGTATGCACCATTATACATTCACAGCTTCCAGTTACTACAGCCACGCAAATTGCTTGAAGCAGAGAGATTTAATATTCAATATACCGACCCAGCTAAGATTGCCACAGTAGCGGACAAGCTGCGCTATTACAGACATAAAAAAGCGCTACGGCAAAAAGATGTGGCTGAAAAAACAGGAATTCACCTTGCTACTTATTGCGCATACGAACAGGAGGACAGAAAAATTCCTTATCCTTTTGAAAAGCTAGGTAAAGTTGCTGAACTTTTTGACGCTAAAATTACAGACCTGCTTGATCAGTATAACCTCTTTCTATACAATGGACAAGGCCAGCAAATACGCGCATTGCGTCAAAGCCTGGGTCTGACTAAAAAAGAATTTGGCAAGCTATATGGGTTTCACGCACACACGGTTAACCAATGGGAAAATGATAATATCCAAATTTTGAAAAGTACCTGGGTGAAATTGTTTGGCAGTGAATAAAACACTAGCAAATTGTGGGTTTATTATTTCCAGTATAAAAACTGATTTTGTATAAGCTTTTTGGGTTATTAAAATTCTAACCATTCTAACCAATTTTGTCACGCGGTTGGTTAGAATGGTTAGAATGTGAGTAGAAAAATTTTAAAATAGCAAGCAGTAGTATTTTAGTATAGCTTGCTATTTAATTTGCTTTTATGCGTAAAAGTCTGCAATAATCTTTTTGGGTTTCTATGGTACAGTTTGCAATCAGCTTGATAAATGGTTCCGCATCCGGTTGGTCAGCACGTTGTGATATACGAAGCGCATCAATGTATTCCAGCCTTAATACAGGCGGAATCGATACAATGCCGTATCCATTATGTATCAAAAGTAAATTCATCAGCAGACGTGCCGTTCTGCCATTACCATCAACATATGGATGGATATCAACCAGCCATTTATGCGCAAGCGCAGCCAGTTCAATAGGATGCACTTTTCCTGATAATTGATTTACTTTATTTACATATTCCTTCATCAACTGTGGAACTTGTTCTGGCCCTGGCGGTAGATAATCGGTTCCTGTAATATAGACGGAAATATCACGATATTTTCCGGTGTTTTGCTTGTCAATCCCTTCGTAAAACAGGCGATGCAATTCTAAAATAATATGCTCTGTAATTTCAAAAGGATTTTGTCTGACAATCTGAAGCATAAAATCATATGCTTTTGCATGACCTATTGCTTCCAAACTGTCTTTCAGAGGTTTACCACCAGCTGTTAACCCATCCTCCAATAACACTTTCGTTTCAGAAATCGTAAGGGTATTTCCTTCTAGGGCATTACTGCTATAGGTTAAACCAATTTTGAAATAGGCATCTAATTCCTTAATCTCTTCCGGCTTTAATGGACGTGCCGCTTGTATAATCTTTTTATACTGATCTGCCTTATTAAATAATTCTTGCTTGGTCATAAAATTCAGTCGAGCAGATAACTCGACACTCCTTTCTGAGATAGTGGTTACCATATCCGTAGGAAATCTGGTTGATAAAGGGTATAGGGGATTCCATGACCTATGGCGACACCGTATTTAAGCATGTCTTACGCTAGCTCCTTGACAAGGAGCATGTCCTTTGATTCTGATAAAAATTATAGCATGAAAACCCAAACAAAGGAAGTTGTCCTACTACTAAGTAGGCAAGTGTGCAAAAATATTAAATGAAAAAGCCAGTATAGACGACTGGGCAAAAGCATGTTTGAGAAGAAGGCAAAGGATAGTTGTTATTCAACTTTATAACAGAGCTTCAAAAATTGAGATGAGAGCCATGCTAACTGGTTTTTCCGAAATTGTTAGTTTGATTGATGGATATTCTATAATCACTGCAAAGATTTATAGCTAGGTTTTCCAAAACGTATTCGTAAAATATTAAACTAAAAAAGCAAGTGAGGCAGTCTAGTCTCTCGATTGCTCCACTTACCTTTTTATTTAATAGAATTTTGGATGCTGGAAACTAACTGCATCTTTTGTTCTTTCGGGCAGGGCAGTTTAGCTATGTATTTTAAAACCGCTTCAGCATGAACAGCTGCAACCCTTTTTTGTAAATCTCGTAATCCCTCCGGGCTCCGAGGAGGGTGAACGATTACTTTCAAAATTACCCCCTCCTTTCGGTGACTAATAAAGTTTATTCGAGGAGTGCTTATCTATATTCCACTCAGATAATATATAATTCAACTTAAACAATATATGGGGATCAAGCTTTTATTTTTAGGCCCCGATAGCCACGACGCAGGTTGCCGATTTTGATTCTTTTTACAGTATCAGGAAGTAATGCCGATAGCTCCCTTGAAAAGCGATCTCCTACAATAGGCAAGTGGTTATACTGGTGGCAATACTTGCTATAGGCATATTGGAGTTCCGCGGTTGAAACTACTGACTCTGCTTCAAACTGACAGCAAACACCTATAAATTGTCTCAGCACCTGTTCCTTGTCCACAGAGATCCCCGAATTCACAATGGAAATATCAGGCTTGAACCTATCCGAACCCGCCCAAACGTATCCGGTTTCTATAAGACTTTTGTAAGCCGCAAAGGCTCTGTTGAACAAGGCGGGTAGTTCCGTTTGCATCTTTTCGAGGATATATTTATCCTGTTTCTCTTTGGGAACGGCGTTCATAAAGGGGATATATACCACCCGGTTAACAAAGGCGGCGTCATATTCTTTCAAGCGCAACGGATGATTGGAAGCAAACAGCAGTTTGCACAATGGTTTGAAGCTAAACGCTTGGACGTATTTCGCCTCGGCCTCAAGGCGGTTAGCATCTGAAATCATCTTTATCCTTGAAACTGTGGTTGGTGAAAGCGGACTGTCAGGCAAATCTTCCGATATATTCAGTTTGGAATTGACAAGATTACCCAAAGAAAACTTACCCCCCAAGTCTTGCAGGGCAATTCTGGCGACTTTGTTTGCACCGGATAGTGGGAAGAACGAAGCGATCAAGTCACAAAATCGACTTTTCCCTGCATCACCTATTCCTTCCAGATAGAAAAAGGCTTTGGCTTTTATGTCGTTGCTCAGGATGTAGCCGATGACTTGCAGCATGAGTTCGTACAACTCTCTGTCACCGTCCGCAATAGTTTCTAGGAACCGTTTGGTGTGGGGCATTTTCCAGCGATCAGGGTCGTATTCTATCCCTAATGCAGAACTTGCCAGGTCCCTGGGCGAGTTATCACGGAAACGTTCCGTAGACACTTCCAACGTCCCATTCTCAAAAACGATGATATGAGAATTAGCCGGGAACTCATCGAAAACTTTGTCGGTGCTGAATTTCAATAGGGTAGCCACGTTTTTTAGTATGGATACCGGGCTTGAACGGCTGATTTCTCTGCGGTAATTCTGAAAAATTAGCCTTTGGGCTGCGTCCTCCACTAACATTGAGTAAAACTTGCCGTTGTAACGGTAAATAGCTCCACCAACGATTATCAGTTTTTCTCGTTTCGAGAAATCTTCCGCAATGGCAAGGGCGCGGTCGATCTTGTCGACATCATCGGGGTGTTTTTGAACTGCAACAACAGATACTGTAGATTTTGGAGCAGTAACTGGTGGATGAGGCATAACGAAGCTTTTTTTATGACTTTTAGAAGTGTTCTCTTCATCATCAGTAGTCGGACTTCGCAGGACTGCAGGTGCAACAACCTTGCGTCCACGATATTCTTCATCAAAAGAAATAGCATCAATTTTTGATGTTTGACCTTTGTACGCTTTATCAAACTCTGACTCTTCTGTTGGCTGAGTAAAGCTATAATCCATTTCATCAAACAAAGACTTGGCATTGTCATGATTCTTTGGTTGTGCTTTACCCAGTTCATGAAAATATTTAAGAATGTTTTTCTTAGGTTCACGCATCGGTAGTCTCCTCTGTTGTCTCCTCAGATGTTTGATTTTTGGTATTTATGCCTTTAAGTGCCTCTGACAACAATAAATTTTTTACGGGATTCAAGCTCATACCAATAATGACATTGGAATAGACTTTTGCTCCAATCCAAGAATAACTTGTCATTAACCCTAGTTCTTTTTCTGGTGAGGAGTTTTCACTGATGGATAGCAAGTGGAATTCGGACAACCTGATGGCAGAGTTTTTGCCGTCAGCATCTTCTGTTAATAGAAAAGCTTGAGCATCATCGCCGCCAATAAATACCAGGGAAGACAAGACATCGCCTTTTCTAAGATGTAAATAAACAGGCATATCTGCATCCATGGGAGTAACTTTAATTACGGTGCTGCCCAGATCAAAGTTGTTGCCCTTAAATCGCTGAACCATTTGTATGAAATTTAACTCAATGTTATCCGACTTACCCAGTTTGACGTTTTCACGAATTTGAAGGCATTTCTCCCGAATTTTATTTTCCTTGAATGTCTGTCGGGCGGTGTCTTTTCGTAAACTGGAGAAGATAGTTGTGAAGGGGTCTTTGCCAGAAGACGTTGTAATCTCCGCAAGGTAACCGTCTTCATAGAAGATCCCTACCTGATTCCTCACCTGTATTTCTTCCTTTTCTTGGCTTTTCATTAGCGTGTCGAAGAACTTTTTATCCATTTCTTTTCCTCCTGACAGTGGTTGATGAGTCAATTTTAGCAAAGATTTAGAGGTCAAAAATGGACGATTTGACGCAAAAAAATAAGGCTCGGATGATCCGAACCTCATATAGTTTATGATGCATTCTATTCATTCGCTGGGGCTTTGAACTTTCTTTTGGGCGAATCCCAAAATAAGGCCTTGTTAATTTGGATAAAATCCTGTAGAAGCATTTTTATTTGCCGTTTTGTTTCATCATCCAAGTCGTTCCATGACTTATCTTTAATAATTCGCCATAGTTCATTTGACTCATGATAAAATAGCATATTGTAGGAATGAAGAATAAAATTTTTAATGTCGCTATAGTCTGGTGGAGTGTATTCAAAATGATATTTGAACAGTTCATACGCTTTTGCTCTCACAATATGATGTTTGAGTAACTGATCTGCATAGAAGATGTGATCAAGTTTGTTGTTGTCTTGTAGTTGTTTGTGCAATACTTCTTCAATCAGAAAGAGTGACCTGTAATATTTGATTTTTCCTGCAAAGTATAATTCGCCATTTTCTTCATAAGGTATTGACACCTTGGGATGAAACCGTTTGACTAAAAAGTGTTCTCTATCTATCTCGGCAAATTTCATTTTTGGCATAGTGGTTATGAGCTTGCAAATAAAATCTATCCTTTTGTAGGATTCCAGAACATAATAGTCCATTGACATAGTAAAAAAATTCTTGGGCGATTCGTTGTCCGCGGGTAATAACTTCTTTGCAAAGTCGTTGTATTCATTAAGATCTTTGATAAATTGCTCATAGGAATAATTGCCGTCTTTTTTTAGTTCACGCCGATACTGCCTGTAGGTGATCATATTTCGATTATAGTAGAAATAATCCCATACAGGCTTAGGCTTTTTCTTCTCCGAGTTTTCCTTTGCATTTGGGTTAAAATATTGATCGTATTTATCAGGGGCAACACCTAGTAGAATTAGATCTTCCCTAAGTTGTGGGGAGAGCTTTTTCATTAGGTAGTTATGTTCTACTCCTCTTTTGAGATTTCGATAAATAGCATCTTCTGCTGTAATTCGCTGGCTTTTATCAGTGTATAGCATACTGCTGATTTGTTTTGAATATTTCGCAAGGGTCATTTTCTCTGCTTCATTCAAATACTTATCAAATAATAAGTCAAATATCAACTGCTGAACAAGGAGGTCAGTTTTCAGATTACTAAAATCAAGGTGATAAGAATATATATGTAAATTAGCTAAAGATCTTCTCACTTCATCTTTATCAATAACAGGTGCCCCGGCTATATCATACATACTATCCATGTGAGATATTTCCACAATTGCCAAAACAAGTTCTTTAAATGTCCGCTTCAAGTTTTCGATGGATGAAATTTTTAATCGACACTTTTTCTCTCCCAGTTTTATTCCACTGCTATCTTTAAGCAAAACAAGCTCTCTGTCTAACAAATGATAGTCAGTAAAAAGCGGAAAGCCACTCTTTAAGGTGAAATCGAGAAAATGTCCGTTGTATGACTTAGCGCTAAATGCATCAATGTTAATACACATTATCTTACCTCCAGGCACTAGGTTTAATAAGATAGACAGCAGACACTAGAGTAACAACCTCTAGCAAGCGCTTATATAATTGCCACATTTAGGATCTTTAACAGTCTAGTGTCTAGTGTCCAAGCCGCGGCATCATGCTTGGAGTGTATCATAAATTATCCAGATTTTCCATCACTACCTTCCATTTGCGGATTATGAGGTCTTAATCCTAGATCTTTCAGTTTATACGGTAAATATGGTTTGAGTAACCTGTCAAAGACTAAACACTGCATTGGCAATGGCTACTTTATTGAGTAAACGAAAATCAATTCAAGTCGTATCTCCGGTCCTCTTAAACATATATTCTAAACCTGATAACAATAAACAATCCTCCTGCCTTAATGGCAGGGGGATTGTTTATTTATTTTGAGGAGGTCTGATAATGGTGATTGGGATTGCTAAAGGTGTCCGTTTTCAGGAGAATAAATAGATCCTTATTACGGTTCTGAAAAAGGAGCGCTTTATGGAGTTTAAAAAAAGCCGATTCGGGCTTTGAATTGAGATTTTTCATGTTGATATAATTTTAGCAATCAGAAGGAAGGGCGGGTGATATGTTGATTAACATTGACTTTGACAATATCAGCGACGAGTTGATATATAAAGCCTTTGGCATTGATGGTAACGAAGCGGATGCCCTAAATGATATTTACTTGGAACTATTCGAGCTTATCGGACGTGATGCAATGCTCAAACTGTTTAAGCATTTTCGCGGGGATAAGATCGATTGCCCTATGCGCCTATATCGCCCGGAATTCATTGCCGATCTTGCGAAGCCAGTGACAGACAGACGTGAGCGCGCCAAGATTGCCAGAGCCGGAGGCTATTCAGCCAAGGTAATCGAGAGCATGCTGAACAAACGCAGGAAAGAAAACGAGGCTGAGTAATATCTACTTTCCTGCTCATATCCGTATAGCAACGCTACAAAGCAATTTTAATAAGATTGAAACGGAGAGGGGGGGCGATGTAGTGGCTACGATACTATTCTTTATTTATTTCGCAATAGCTTGGAATTCAATAAACTATTTACAAAATAGAATTGGTTTAACATTCTTTATGAATTTGCGAGGCTTTGCGCAACTGTTGTTTTACAAAGTATTTGCAGCTATTCTGTTAGGATGGCTGATCATTCCTATTGCCTTAATACACAAAGCGATGCAGAGATAGTACATAAAATTTATAGAATTATAGGGAGGATGGATAGTCAAGGTAGACAAGCTCCTAGTATTTAATATCATCAATAATAATTTAATTTGGAGGCGTAAATATGTTTTGGTCAAAAAGAGTTGAAGGTTCACAAACAGGCAATACAGCAGTTACTGATCCTAAGCAAATAAAGAAAAAGAAATTTAATAAATTAAAATTTACATTATATAGCATAATTGCTATTGTGGTTATGCTTACTATTGCGGCAAATTGGGAAGGAAGTACAAATTATGTAGCTACGGTAGAGAACCATAAGCCTCTATCAGAGAGTCAAGGAATAACGCTTACTTACGCTAATGTATTAAACAAATATATTGACTCCCCCAAATGGGAATCACGCGAATCAGGGAATGTTGGATTTGTTGACATAAGTGGAACCATAAAGGGATCAAATAAAAAAATAGGTGTAAAAATTAAAGTTTCACCTATGCCCAATGACTCAAAACGTGTTTCGATAAAGCCGGAATCCATAACGCTTAACGGCAATTCACCTTCTACTCAAGCAGCAGCTGAACAAATTTTATTATATATGTTTTTAGCATGTAAACGAGGAGAAGCTGATGTTGCTTATTATTTCGATTAAATAACCAGCTTCTAAAAATATATTAAAATAATTAGGAACATGCGTATGGGGTTATGACATAAACTCCATACGCATATTGCTATATTCTTGATTTTGCTATGTATATGAAAGGCTTGGTGATTAAATTTGAAACAATTAGGTCTGGTATTGTTGACAGCTATTTTAATTTTATGCTCGGCATGTGCAAGCGATAAAGTTGATCGTAATGCCAGTAATTCAATTCAGCTTTCCCAAACCTATAAAAACGAAGCGGAAGGATTCGTTTTTAAATATCCGCAGGCGTGGCAGACCAAGGAACCTAATACTATGCTTGAAATTATCAAGCTTCAATCTCCCGATAGAAATGCAAAGTTTTCGGTTATGAAGATACTAACAAATCCATTTGGAATTCTAACCGAGGATCAGGCAGCAGTAGAAAACGCTGTTAATAAAATGCATAAGTTTATTGCTCTTAGGGATACAAAATTAGGTGAAATGCCTGTGAAAGAGTTAGTTTATCAAACTAATGGACTAAAAGGGGATGATATATCAAAAAACTACTGGTATGTTCTGGGGGGCGATGTCTATCAAATCATTTGTTCATTTAAAATGAGCGAAAGAGAAAAATATGAGCCCATGATCAACGCAATGATGGAAAGCTACACAATTACTCGTTCACCTAATGACCTAAATAAGGCTTCGGGTATAAATTCAGATTTAACAGTGAGTGAGGCAAAGGAACTTCTCCAAACCTGGATAAATACTCATAAATTCTCCGCTTCCGTTTCTATCACGGATGGAGATGGAAAACGTAAGTTGGATGGATTAGAATCAGAATGCTATATGTTCGGGTTAATCGGATTAAGTCGAACGCAGCTGATTCTTGTGGATGCTAAAACTGGGAAATTATTTATAAATGACGGTAGGATAATGCCATTGGAAGAATGGTATCAAAAGTATATTGCCCCATATGCCAATACCAATAATAACAAAGATACCGGCAATTACATTGATAAAAATTTCGAATGGGTTGAAAAACCTCGAGCCAATAATGGGAATATCATTGGCAAAATAAAAAATATATCAAGTGGAGATCATCGCAAAATTTCTGTCAGGTTTCTTTTGTACGATTATCAAGGGAATCAGATCGACACAGCCATTGACATTAATCCGATGTTAAAAGCCGGGACTGTTTGGAGCTTCACGGCTCAAGTTCAGAATGCCAAAGTAACCGATTTTGAGTTGGCAGAGATAAATTATCAGTAAAAATATATAGTGAATAAGGGCATATGATTGAAAGCACATAAGCAAACGAGTAGGGCGGGGCGTCATTGCGTTCCGTCTTTTTTTGATTGGTTTGATTAACTGCCTGATCGTTTCTGTTGCGGTAAAACGCTGTAATCCAATCTCCCTTTCGTTCCTTTATATATTATGAAGATGAGTAGGCGCAAGCCAAATCACCAGCTTCACTATGCTATTCAAGCATATAAAAAGCATAAAAACAGAGGAGGGATACAACCATGGGCAAAATCAAAATAGCGAGGATTATACTGTCGGCATTGTCGGCGGTACTCACTGCGGCGAAAGCTGTCATCGACTTCATCAGATGTATTGATGCATTGAAGACGAAGACAGCGTAGTTTTTCATTCCATATTAACCCGGCAGAACAGCCTAAAAGAGAGCTTCTCATTGAGGAAAGCTCTGTTCTTTTATGTCTGAAAATAAGGGGTGAATGCGGCCAATGAAATTAATAGAAATGATACTTGATATTATCAACAATTCTACAGGCACGGAAAGCTACCACAAGTTTTCGCCAATACCCGGCTTTCCGGTTATTACGGAGGGTGTTCTTGTTCTGGCCGAAGCGGCGGATTGTTATTGGCTCCTTGACATTATCGGAAGCTATCAGAGCAACAGCAAGCTGGATAAGGCTTTCCAGGTATGGACCTTGAAAGTCAATACAGAAGACAACAGTGCGTTTATTCGGGGGTACAACGATACGACGCTCATTGTTACGCAAAAGATACCCTACACCGATTTCCCGCCCGGGGAAGTAAAGCTGTACCTGATTGATGGGGTTATCCTGTTACCTTCCGAATATTGATATTTACCAACGCCTTCCTACTGGGGAGGCGTTATTTTATTTGGACCAATAGGGTTGCCTTTAGCAATGGCACATGCCAAAAATCCAAAAACAACTCTAGTGGGATACTTTTCCAATATGCTGTTAGGGTACAGCCTAATGGCATATTGCATGGAGGAATCTGAATGAAGATCGGCTATATCAGAGTAAGTACAACCGAGCAAAACACGATGCGGCAGGAGGTTCTGTTAAAAGAACTTGGGGTGGATGAGCTTTTTATCGATAAAGCCAGTGGCAAAAACACCGACAGGCCGGAACTCAAACGGATGCTCACCTATGTTCGGCAGGGCGATACCGTCATCGTCGAATCCATCAGCCGTTTTGCCCGTAATACACGCGACTTACTGGAACTCATTGAGCAACTGGCTGTCAAGCATGTTGAGTTTATATCCAGGAAAGAGGCTATTGATACGACAACACCGACCGGGAAGTTTATGCTAACGATATTTGGGGCTGTAGCGGAATTGGAACTCTTACAGCGTCAGCACGAGGGCATCGCCATTGCCAAAGAGCAGGGAAAATATAAGGGGCGTAAGCCTATCGTACATCCGGAATTTGATAAGGTCGTGTCTAAGTGGAGATCAGGCAGCATGACAGCAGTTGAGGCTATGCGCCAGCTGAATATGAAACCATCTACGTTTTATAGGAAAGTAAAGAAAATATGATGCACAGATGTCTGATAAAATTCGCTGATGGTTGTCTGCCCCCAATATTGCGGAAAAGGAGCGGGAGCAGGAAACCGGTTAAAGTACTGCAGCAGCCTGGTGTCTTTGTCTTAGGGCAGGGATATCAGGCTGTTTGGTTTATGGAGGGTTACTAAATGAACACAATCACGCAAAGAATGAATGAAATTGCCAGATTGGAAAATAAATACGGCTCTTTATTATTTCGTATGGGGCTTACCCAGTTAGTCGATGTTGGGGTCCGGCAGCTGACGGATGATAATGTCGAGGCAAGTATCAAGCAGATCATAGCTGAAGGGGAAATAAACAAAGCTAACGGCGTTATTACCGTAATGACCCCGGAGTTTCAATGTGAAATCGTCCGTTGTGCCGCTGAACTTGCCAAGTTTAGTATTTGGGATTTGTTTGCCTATATTAAAAAATATGTTCCCATTTCAAATTAAAAAATAAAATCCTGCGGCCGGGGCGATAACTTCCGGCTGCATAACTAGTAGACGGGGAAAGGAGTTCATACTATGCAAGTAATGGCATACATACACAGCTTAAAAGACAAAGAACATGACCGCCATGTATTAGGTGAAGCTACTATTATCAAAAGTATCGGGGATAATCTTTATCTTGCTGATTATAATGGCGTGAAATGCACCGCAATTTTCAATCCATTTACAGGACGGTATTATGTTGATGATATCTATGGTTTGCGTATGGCTGGTGAATGCTGATGCTGAACACAACCAACCTTTCCGGCATGGCTGATGAAGAATTGCTCGCAGCCATCTTGGAAAAATCTGTTGTACAAGAGCTGATGGCACAATATGGCAGTGTTCAGCAGATGCTCTGGCAAGCTTCAGAGCAAGAACTGGAAAACATCAAAGGGATTGGAACTGCTAAAGCCAGAAAAATTCAATGTTTGGCAGAAATCGCTAAACGGGTTTATCGGGTTAATAATGCGTTACCGCCAGTCATCAAGACTCCCGGTGATGCCTTTAAGAGGATGGAAGATATGCAGTTTCTTGCAGTTGAGCAGTTTCGGGTAATTTACCTGAACACGAAAAATGGGATTATTGCCGAAGAAGTAGTTGCCCAAGGAACAATAAACTCTACCATAGTAGGAGGCCGAGAACTCTTTCGCAGAGCAGTGCGATTGTTGGCTGCTTCCATCATTCTCATTCATAATCATCCCAGCGGTGATGCCCGGCCAAGCCAGGAAGATATTGTTATTACTAAAAAACTGGTTGAAGCGGGTAAGCTGCTGGATATTAACATTCTGGACCATATCATTATCGGACGGGGACAATTTGAGAGTCTTAAGGAAAAAGGAATCTTGTAATAGTTTTAAATGGAGCAACCTTTAAAGTTGCTGGATTGCCTAATTAAAAAACAATGTATTACAGTAGCTATTTTATTATGATGGCTGCTGTGTTTTTTTTCATGGGTACTCAGCTCAATTTATCAATATAAAGTGAGGTTTGTGTGTTTTATATTTTTATAGTAGGGAAGTTGATTTTTGTAATCTGCATATTCTCATTTTTAGATATTTGTAATATTGAATATGTGTATTATTATCTAATATTTATTCTTTATGTCATATAACATATATCTAATTAGATTACATCAATAAAATTTTACTGGGATAAATAGTAAATAGTTCTATACAGAGATGAATACGATGATGAGAATACATTCCGGTAGAAAAGATGTAAGAAATACTTGTAATATAGATCGGAGGACTTAAAATGATTTATTCGACGCATACATTCGAGCTTTCGCTTATTATTAGCACGGATAATTTTTATAAATGGAAAGATAAAGCCTTTAAAAAAGCAAAAGATAATTATCGGGTATATTATGATAAAGATGACATTTGTCATGATGAGGCTTTTAAGGATGAAGGCGTGAAAATCGAGTATCATAAGAACAAATACAAGAAAAAAGTTAAACTGATCATAAATCCAACCGAGCTACTTGGCGGCGATGATGTAAAAAAGCTGTGGAAGCCTAATAATGACAACATACGAAAACTGCTTCGCAAACTTAAAGAATACATTGATCGCTATTTCGATTCCAAATACAAATTGAACGACTTCAAGCTGACTCGTATTGATTTTACCGTGAACATTAACGTTGGCGATAAAAATGTGTCCGCGTACATAAAAGTCTTACGCAACATTGGAAAGGTCAAGGGGTTCTCACCGAAGTATGATAAAAGCAATAAAAAGATTAACTCTGACCTGAGTTTTGACTTAGAAGGCAATTCAAATGGTGTTGAATTCACGGCTTATGATAAAGAAACTCAATCCAAGCGAAAAGCAGCAAAAGGAATTTTGCGTGTGGAAGTCCGTTTGAAGAAGCAGAAAGCCATCAGTAAATATACGGATGAAACCATTACATCAAAACAGATTAAAAATTTAACAGCGAATAGTAGAAATATATTTTTAGATACCTTCACGGATATAGTTCCATACGGAATTTATTATAAGAAAAAAGAAGCTGTACAGGTAATTGAAGATAATATTTCTCAAAAGAAGCATAAAGAGAAAATGCTTCGGCTGATAGAGCTTATACCAAAGAAAAAATCGCTGTATCTTGCCCAAAAAGAGATGAACGATAGAAATATCGATAAAATAATGGCAATGTTCGCAGAAATTAATGTATCGCCTGTAACTATCAGCAAGCGGCACAATATTGAATTCCTTAAAAATTTATATTCCTATTTGCTTGCAGAATGAAGTTGGCAGATATGGAGGACCTAGGAGTTTGTTGCCTATAGGATGGTATGCCGTGGTACAAACTACTGGGCCAACGCTGAAAGAAACGATTCAGACAGACGGAAAATAGGGGGATTTGGCGAGGGCAGATTGGTTGTAAGTTTGCTTGATGGTACAGAAGTCGAATGCCTAATTAAGGGAAGCAAAAACAAGCCGGTTGGGGTGAGCTTTATCACCTTGGCCGGCTTGTTGTCATGTTTAAACAGATTTATGGAATATTTTGTAGATGATTATTTGTGTAAATTATATAATGAAATTAATATTGGAAAAAGTCGGAGGTGAAAAAAGTGGGCAAGTACTCGGATGATGAAATAAGGAGTTGCAAGAAAATTACCTTAAAAATTGCGGCAGACTATCTGGGGATTTCTCCTTTGGCGGTGGGTCTTGGCATGAGAAATGATTTATTGCCGATAGGTTTTGCGATTAAACATGAAGATCGATATTCTGAAAGCTGGGGCTATCACATTATTGACGAGCGGCTGATAGCATATAAGCATGGGAAAATAACGAATGTT
>CAMJML010000032.1 GCA_946407015.1 uncultured Selenomonadales bacterium
CGAGGTCCCGGATGGACCGTGTCGGAAGCGTACGACTCGACGGCCTGGGAGGATAGAAAGCTGCTGATAGAAAAAGCACCTACCTAAATGGTAAGTGCTTTTTCTATCAGCACAATTAGATGAATATCTTGCTACTAGCCGCTTAAAACCATAGATGCTATAATATGACGGTGGGCTAAAACAAAAAGGAGAAACAATATTGATGAAAAATGTGTACGATGAAGTACGTCTTTTTTATGAAGAAGATATAGAGTGGGAACCAATCATTAAGCGCGAGTGGGTTGAGGGTTTTTTGCGTCAAAAAGCATGGCAAGGATCAACAGATGATGAACTTAGAATTATTTGGCGCAATATTGAAATGTTTGTTCTTTATTTAATTCACGCTGAAAACGATCATTTGGATGAGCTGACGATACATGAATACAGTATTGCAATCGAATGGCTAGCCAGTCATATCCCCGATTACCGGGTTAGTTTAGAATCAGTTAAACGTTTTTTTGAAATATTGAAAGAATTCTATGTCTTTTTGCAAAATAAAAAACTTATTACAGGAATTGAGGAAATATCCCGTGCGGCTGAGGAAATTGCCGGTGGTGACAAACTTAACCTTCTCAGGCCTAAAGTAGAAGAAAGCGGATTGTTCCATGATGATTTTGATGCAAGTGATTTTATGGTCGATGAGCTTAATAAAAAAGTAGGAGATGCGGTTGAGCGATTGATGACTAAAATCGGGACTTACTTTCAGCGCGAGCAGTTTAGCAACGACTTTGATCGTGCATTATACCTATATACAGGTCCCTTTGAGAGTATTCCTGAAGACGAGCATGACGAGTTCTGGTTAGGTTTTTGGGATTATTTCCTTTTTGATTATCATTTAATTGCGACCGATGAAAAGCCATTACGCCACTTTTTTGATCTCCAAAATAATACTTTGACAACCGATGAGCGGCAAATTTTGCAAGATTTATTGAATGCAAAGTTCACTGTGTTTTATATTAATAAAGTTCTAGGTCCTGAGTGGGTTGAATGCATTAATCTATTTACCGGCGATACCATGAAATTGCCTTATCCGGATTTTGAATTCAACGCCTTAAAAAAGATTTTATTTTATGGACACCTTTATTCCGGTGGCGTTGTTATGCTTAACTATGTAACGAGTGTTGAGGTGAGCCAGAACTTAAGGCAACGTATTAAAGATGAAGTTATTAGGCAGAAATTGATCTATGAGATCCAGTGTCCGGAGGCAACACTAGCTGACTTCTTTGAGCGTCACGCATTAGTGGTGCGTCATACTATTGATGTCCTGGTAACTCTGGCAAAGGTTAATGTCACTTCGGCTTTTCAGATAGAAAAGGACTTTCCCAAAATCCATGTAAATCAGATACCGAATGAGGAAGTCACCAAATTGTTAAGTAACCTTGCCCAAGAGTATGGCTTTTCATGCCATGATGTTCACTTAATCAAGAAGTTATGGCATGATTTTTCTCAACTTACAAACCCCACAATCAGAAAGCCCGCAGCGTGGGCTGCGGCAGTTCTTTACGCTTTTGCCCAAATTAATGGCACCAGTGATATTGTGCCTGAAGAATTAGCAGAAAGTACGGGAATTTCGCTTAGTAGTTTAAAAAACAATCGTAACAAGCTCTATGATATATTACAGTTGCAAAAATTTGATCCTCGGTTTATCAGTGAAGAGGGCTTTGTACTTTCTTTATTTGTACTTTAGAGGATGGGAGGAGTATCATGTATTGTAAAAACTGCGGGACTCCATTAGATTCATCGATGACAGTGTGCAAGAAATGTGAACATGATAGTATAGAAGATGAAGTAGAAGTGTTAACCCCTGAAGAAAAAGACAGTTTTCAAGGAGTCACTATTGATACCCATGAGGCAGGGACACAAGGCCGAGTGAATGAGCAGGCTCATTCTCAGCAAGGAGTTTATTTCAAGTATTCTACTTTAAACCTGCCACAAACAGGTTTCCTAGTTAAGCTGCTCCTAGCGGCGTTCATTGTTTTTATGATGGTAGTCGTTTTGCCAATTGCTTTGCTTGTTTTAGGTGCAGTTGCGATCGGTTGGATTCTATTACGTCAATTAAGATAGCTTTTAAAATTCAGGCTTTAAAATATAACATCCCGGCTGACAAATCGTCACCGGGATGTTATATTTACGGAACGTATGGAGAATTCACAGAAAGCAGCTGATTTTTTAATCGTAAATAGTTTGCGGTAAAGTAGGGTCCATTTTGTGCTTCACGATGATCAAAACCATAAGCTCGCCTGCTGATTGCTAATATTGGAGGAGCTTGGATTCTTTTTGCAATCGCCATGCCGGTATATAAACGCCACCATTTTTCCAGGTCTTCCACAAAATCAAGGGGTGTGGCAAATATTTTATTTACAATACCAGGGGAACAGCCCAATTTTTCTTCCAAAGTTTCATTGATATACCACTGGAGAATGTCTTCTGGTGTAGCTTTATTCCAGTATTCCATAAAAGATCGTAGTAAGTAGTCGTGATATGGATAAATCAAAGGATCCCCTTTGCCTTCATCAATGGCTTGTTCAAATGATAACTCTGCACTTGGCACAATGTCAATTGTTTCCTGTGGAATTACTTCACGTGTGAAGATATTGCTATTCATATAAGCAGCCAGTTCATAAACTTGATGCTTCCATAAGTCTGCCAGTGCTGCAAAAAAGCCTGCCTGATCTCCATAGAGTGTAGAGTAGCCAACCGATAATTCTGTTTTGTTCGCATTGCAGGTAAATACGCCGCCGAAGGCTGCTGCCACTCCGGCTAGAATTCGTGATGAGCGATCACGGGCCTGGATATTTTCAGCTACAAAGGAGGAGACCGATAGATGAAAGGTATCGCTTGTAGCGAGATTGGTAATTGGGCTGGTAGTGATTTGCTCTATGGTATAATTAACGGCCTCTTGGATGGGGATAATTGTATAGAGGCAGCCTAGATTTTGAGCTAATTTATGAGCTAAATCTTTCGTTGTTTGTGAGTTATAGATACTGGGCATGTTGACTAATAGTACGTTTTCTGCTCCCAGAATCTTGACATAAAGAGCTGCGGCCAGTGCAGAATCAATTCCGCCTGATATTCCGATAACAACTTTTTTAATTCCTACAGACTTGGTAAACCGGTCAATACCATAATGCAGTGCCTGATAGATACTGCTAATACTTTGGTCATTTGGGGGACAAACCGGGGGATAGAAGGTAGTTTTGCTTTTACAGTCCAATTGAATAAGTTTTATTTCAGAACAGAAAGGCTCGCAATAATTAATAATTTCACCATCATGGTTATACACAGTACTGGAGCCGTCAAATGTATATACCGTTTTGCCGTTATTCTGAATACCTGTAGTGTTAACGTAAATTAAAGGTACTTTAGTCTCGCGTGCTTGTTTAGAGAAAACACGATTTCTTTTATTATTTTTTCCTAACGTATAGGGAGAACTGGAGATATTAATAAACAAATCTACCGGATAGTTTTTATGAATAGTCGCAATCGGCTTAACAAAATAATCATCAGACCAGCCATCTTCACATAGAATACAGCCAACTGATAAGGAACCGCTAAGCAGATCAATGTTTACAGGTTGTAACAAGGTTTCAATCGTAACATTCAACTCAGTTGCCAGTTTTCTTAGGCTGCAAAAGTGGCGTGTGTCATCGAATTCACGATAATTAGGGTGTAGGGTTTTTATGCGAAATGGATAAGGAAAGTTGTCATTACCTAAAAGTTTACCTTTATAGGCGGTAAAGAAGGCATTATATTTTCGCACACGGCCGTCATCATTATGCTTATTCCAGTCAACAGCAACATTCCCAAACATAATGCAGATATCCAGAGAATTAGCGATGATTAATTGGCCAAACTCTTCACAATCTTTTAAGAAGGATGGTTGCTCCCAAAGATCACCAAGAAAATAGCCGGGAACAACCATTTCGGGAAATACAATAATCTCTGCGCCCATGCTCCTTGCCTGTTGGATCATTGTAAGCATATTTTCTGTATTTAAATCCGGCCTTCCGGGAATTGTTTCTATTTGTCCTAAAGCTACGTTTAGCAAGTAATGGCACCTCTTTAATACGATATTATGTTATTATTCTACACGAATTGTGGCGGGAATACACGATTTATTTGATAGCATCATCTCATCGTTTATTATAGATCATAATGGTAAAAATTCTCTTCCAGCAACAACATAGAGTTGGAAGAGAATTTTTTTAACGTAATACACAATTAATTCTGATATCCGGAGTATCACTTAGATCTAAGACCGTTCCATCGGAAAGCTGAACCATAGAGAGAGACGGTTTTTCTTTATTGATAAAGACCACACGACCAGTTCTGCTGTCATTTAACTCAACAACATTCCCTGAAAGGTAATTGTTCATATTCTGAAGGAAAGTCATGCAGACTTTTGCATCAATCCGATAGATTTCATTACGCAATTGCTCTAGACTATAGTAAGGACTTAATTTCCCTGGCTTATCACAATTAATTGTGAGCGCTTCATCATAAAGATCAGCAATTGCAACAATTTTAGCGTAAGGATGAATATGCGAACGACCTAGTTGGCTGGGATAGCCACTACCGTCTTCCCGCTCATGATGATCTCTAATTCCAGCTAATACACTTTGGGCTATTCCAGGAATTTTGCTGGCTAGATCGTATCCATACTCAGTATGCTTTTTATATAGCTCATAATCTTTAGCATCCAGCTTAAATTTGTTCAAAATTTCCGGTGGCAATTGGGATTTGCCCACATCATGCAACAATGCGGACAAAGATATCGCACTTACACTATCAGGAGGATAATTGAGCCATAAAGCAATCAATGCAGCAATGGCACTTACATTAACGCTATGGTGGAACGTATAGTCATCACATTTAGGGAAGTTGTATAACTGATCAATAATATTACCAGCAGATGCTACATTTTCTGTGATAGCTTCTGCTGTCTCGGCAAAAGTAGCTAATTCAATTTCCTGAGTTTCACGAATTCGGTCAAACGCTTTTTGTACAACAGTAACTGACTTATTATAGGTATTCATAAATTGTTGGACTTTGGGATTGGTAATAGGGTTTTCTGCAACTTCAGAAATGACGGAAACTTTGGAAATGTCCCAGCTAAGCAGCTTATTAATAATTTGTTGAGTTACGACAGTTCCTTCACTGATCAGGATCTTGTTGTCGCCAGAATAAACGGCTTTTGCAAGTTGTATTCCTGGCACCAGGAACTCAACTTGTTTTTCAATCACCTTTTTAATAAATTCGTGATTTGTATTGTTCACCAAGACATACACCTCACACTCACAGATAAGTCATATTTCAACAATAAATAAGAAAATCCTTGCATAATTTTGGCATAAAGAAGGAGTTTTACGTAAATATTTATAATTAAATAATCAAATTATTATCGGGAGGTAATTAAATTGGCCAACTGCTCTGTCATTATGGCTATTTTACAAGAAAATCGTGTTGAAACGGCCTCAAAAGTACAAGAAATACTCACTAAATATGGCTGTTATATTCGGGTGCGCCTTGGCTTACATGACGCGGCAATCGATCAATGTGTAAACAGTGGAATTATTCTCTTACAGCTATGTGGCCAAGATATTCCGGTTAAAGATTTCGAGAAAGAACTTAAGTCGGTGCCTAATGTAAAAGTAAAATATATGACTTTAGATTTTTAAAAATAGCGCGGTGACGCGCTATTTTCTTTTTACAGGAAACACTTGTAGCTCGTTGACAAATCCTATGAACAATTATATACTGTGAAAAAACCATGATTTAACTGTCCTCTTCCGGTAGGTTAGAGGTCTTAAGCCGGTTTTGCTAGACAATCTGAATGTCTGAGCGCGATGTTAACATCCGTACATATATTTTCTTACTATGTTAGCTGATTGAGGTGTGGATTCGATATTGAAGAAGACAAATGCAGCTCGCATATTGGACGGGCTTAAAATTGATTATGAGCTTCGGGAGTATGAGGTCAATCTAACTGATCTTAGTGCAGAAACTGTGGCCCAGAAAATTGATCTACCTGCAGAGCAGGTCTTCAAAACGTTGGTTATACGCGGGGATAAAACCGGTGTATTATTAGCCTGCATCCCAGGAGCAGCTGAATTAGATTTAAAAGCACTTGCAACAGTAAGTGGTAACAAGAAGGTTGAGCTGGTAGCCTTAAAAGAAGTATTAGGGATAACCGGATATATTAGAGGCGGCGTTTCTCCGTTAGGCTGCAAAAAAAAATTCCCAGTCTATCTTGATGAGACGGTATTATTATGGCCTTTTGTGGCTATTAGCGCAGGAATCCGCGGCTGCCAATTGATGATCTCTCCGGAAGGGCTTACTAAAGCTGTTCATGCACACCTATGCGACATTTGCCGTTTTTAAAATTCGTAAAAGCTGTCACTCGTATTGATGAGGATTCCGGATTGCGTGTTTGACAAGCGTCGGAGGTACCTATGAAACTAGCAATTGATGATAAAATCAGATGTGTTATTCCAAAATGTCGTTTGGGATATAGCATTATCCATAACGTGAGAGTGGGTGGAACGCCATCGGCTTTAACTCAAGAATTTTTACAATTGCAAAATGAAGTAGAGAAGTTGTATAACTTAAATATTTTGTCCAGTATACCGAGAATTCTTGCTGTTCGCAGCATGTATAAAAAGCTGGAATTTGATCCAAGCCGTTATCGGCCAGCTTCAGAAGCATTGGTCCGGCGGGTGTTGCAAAAAAAAGGTGTTTATTATATTAACAGTGCTGTCGATGTTAACAACTATTGTT
The DNA here is from genome assembly GCA_946407015.1 of uncultured Selenomonadales bacterium. GTDB lineage: Bacteria > Bacillota > Negativicutes > DSM-1736 > Dendrosporobacteraceae > CAMJML01. The sequence continues at coordinate 6,817 of CAMJML010000032.1, forward strand.
CAATGAAATTTCTACTGCCTTTTGGGTTATATGATTTGGATCATATCCATGGGGATGTTCATTATCGTGTAGCAGCCCAAGGTCAATATATCAATATTGCCGGTAATGCGGTTTCGACAGAAGGCAAACCGTTTTTATGTGATGCTCAAGGCGTCTTTGGTAATCCAACATCAGATTCCAAGCGAAGTGCGGTAACAGTTTCAACTCAGAATCTTTTATCAGTTGTTTACGCTGATGAGGAAGTCGACGATGCCGATTTACAGCAGATATTAAAGTTTACAGCCGATATGATGGTCCGTTATAATAGCGGAACTGTTGTTAAGACTCAAATCGTTTATGCTTGATTGACTGCGAATAAGTTGTATTTAAAGAAGCGTTGATTGAAAGGGGCCATACTGAGATGAATTATTCAAGTACACGTGGAGGGGATGAGTGTTTAGTATCTGCCGGGGCCATTATAGCAGGCATTGCTAATAATGGAGGTTTATTTGTACCTAAGCAGATTCCTACACTGAATCAATCTGCAATTGAAGCATTGTCTGCTTTAAGTTATCAAGAACGAGCTTATGCGATTTTGAAAGAGTTCTTAACCGATTATTCGGAAGATGATTTGAATTTTTGCATCAGCCAGGCTTATTGTAGTGATAAATTTGATGATGAATCCATTGCACCGCTGCAATCATTAGATGATCATAACCATGTTCTTGAATTATGGCATGGTCCAACTAGTGCCTTTAAAGATATGGCATTACAGCTATTACCGCAATTGATGTCAAAGGCGCTTAAAATGACAGGGGAGACTGCACAAATTGTTATTCTGGTAGCTACATCCGGTGATACCGGTAAAGCGGCGCTGGAAGGTTTTAAAAATGTTGACCAAATTAAAATTGTGGTATTTTATCCCAATGATGGAGTCAGCGAGATTCAACGCATGCAAATGGTCAGTCAAAGCGGCAGCAATGTTACTGTTGTTGCGGTGAAAGGAAATTTTGATGATGCCCAAACTGGTGTGAAGAATATTTTTAACAATGACTCATTTAATCAAGTCTTAAATGGGCATGGATATCAATTGTCTTCTGCGAACTCGATTAATTGGGGACGACTTGTGCCGCAAATTGTCTATTATTTTAGTGCGTATGCTGATATGGTGCAAAACGGAGCTATTGCTGCCGGGGATAAGGTCAATTTTGTTGTACCAACTGGAAATTTCGGGAATATTTTAGCTGGTTATTATGCGAAGCAAATGGGCTTGCCAATAAACCGGTTGATTTGTGCCTCGAATTCAAACAATGTATTAACAGAATTTCTTCAAACCGGAATTTATAATAGAAAACGTGAGTTTTATCGTACAATATCTCCCTCTATGGATATTTTAATATCAAGCAATCTTGAAAGGCTGCTCTATCATATTACGAATGGAAACTCAGCGCAGGTTGCCAGTTGGATGGCAGATCTCCAGGCTCATGGACAATATGATGTAGGTAATCAAGTGTTGAAGGCTATTCAGGAAGTGTTCTGGGCCGGATTTGCTCATGATGAACAGACTTCACGGACTATTAAAGAGATTTATGATACTTATCACTATACGGCCGATCCACATACTGCTGTTGCTTGGCATGTGAGCAATTGTTATCGTAAACAGACGGGTGATACTACACCTCATGTTATTTTGTCAACTGCAAGCCCGTATAAATTTAATTGCAGTGTTTTAAGTGCTTTAACAGATGAAAAAAGCTTAATGGACAGAAACGAATTTGTTATGCTGGAAGAGCTTGCCGAACTGAGTGGTATTCCAGTTCCAACTGCGTTGGCTGAGCTTAAAAATGCAGTGATCAGATTTACTCAAGTTTGTGAAAAGACAGAGATGGAGCAAACGGTAAAGCAGCTACTCGTCAAATAAGAACATAGCCCTTGAGGCTATGTTTCTTATTTTTGTCGTATGGGACGAAAAAAGTTACAGACACTATATAGAGTACTTAAATTTGAGTATTCCAGCCAATAAGCAAGCGGAGTGTGTTATAATATTAGTATAGTTTATAAGTGGGGGAATTGCAGTGAGAGACTTAGAGAGAACTGCCAATTTAGTAGAAGGAGCCGGAACAGTATATCACAACTTAACTCCAGCTGAATTAGTAGAAATGGCATTAGCACGAAAGGAAGGTAAGCTTACTTCAAGTGGGGCATTTAGTGTTTCTACCGGTAAGTATACTGGACGTTCACCCAATGACAAATTTATTGTTGATGCACCTGCTGTACATGCCAATATTGCGTGGGGTGGCAACAAGCCGTTTAGTGAGGAAAAGTTTGAGCAACTCTATAACCGGATGATGGCTTATATACAAAACCGGGATGTATTTGTATTCGATGGCTTTGCTGGTGCGGATTCCGAACACCAAATTGCAGTACGATTTATCAATGAGTTTGCTTGGCAAAATCTTTTTGTACACCAGCTTTTTGTTCGTCCGGAAGAAGGACAAAAAGCTGAGCCTGAATTTAAAGTTATTTGTTTACCGGGATTTAAAGCGATTCCTGCAATTGATGGCACAAATTCAGAAGCGTTTATTATTTTAAACTTTGAAAAAAATATGGTATTAATTGGGGGAACCCATTATGCCGGAGAAATGAAAAAATCAATTTTTACAGTTATGAATTATCGGCTGCCACTGCAAGGTGTTTTATCCATGCACTGTTCTGCTAATACTGGGGTTGATGGAGATTCAGCCTTGTTTTTTGGACTTAGCGGAACCGGTAAGACAACGTTATCAGCTGACCCTTGCCGCCAATTGATCGGGGATGATGAGCATGGCTGGGGTAAGAATGGGATTTTTAATATTGAAGGCGGCTGTTATGCAAAATGTATTCATTTAAGCAAAGAAACCGAGCCGCAGATCTGGGATGCGATTCGCTTTGGTACTGTTTTAGAGAATGTCTATATTGATGAGAATACTAGAAAGCCTGATTATGATAATGACAGTATTACTGAGAACAGCAGAGCCGCTTATCCAATTGATCATATTCCTAATGCGGTTGTTCCAAGTAAAGCCGGTCATCCAAATACCATTGTTTTTTTGACTGCCGATGCCTTCGGTGTTCTCCCACCTATTGCAAAATTGACCAAAGAGCAGGCTATGTATCACTTTCTTTCCGGCTATACCAGTAAGTTGGCAGGTACTGAACGCGGTATAACCGAACCGGAAGCCACGTTTTCAACCTGTTTTGGAGCTCCGTTTTTACCGCTTTCGCCGCTTGTCTATGCAAAACTATTAGGAGAAAAGTTAGAGCAACATCACACAAATGTTTTCCTGATCAATACAGGATGGTCAGGAGGCCCATACGGGGTAGGAAAACGAATGAAACTATCCTATACCCGGGCGATGGTTACCGCAGCTATCGAAGGAAAGCTAAACCGTGTTTCCTGGCAGCTTGATCCTATTTTTAATATTTATATTCCGACTGAATGTCCGGAAGTGCCATCTGAAGTTCTTAATCCACGGAATACCTGGGCAGACAAAGAGGCCTATGATGCCCAAGCTCAGCGTTTAGCGCAGTTGTTTACAAAAAACTTTGCTAAATTCAAAGGAAATATACCGGATGAGATTATAAGTGCCGGCCCGAAAGGGTAAGCTTATTGTGGAGACTTTACTGAAACTTTCAGTAAAGTCTCTTTTGTGTGTATTGTATACTTTGATTCATTGACCAGGAATACGATAGATTGCATTGAATTATTTATGGGTCTGTCTATATTGAGATTATTATATTGCACAAACACTAGGATTCGATCTTTTATATCTGGAAAGGATGAAGCAGATGAAAACGCCATTTTATAAATCGTTACATTTTCAAGTGTTCCTATCAATTGTGATCGGTATTCTCTTGGGGCATTTTTTTCCGGCACTAGGTGAGAAGATGAGGCCACTTGGGGATGCTTTTATAAAGTTAATCAAAATGATTATCGGACCGATTATCTTTTGTACGATCGTACATGGTATCGCTGGAATGGAAGATATGAAAAAGGTTGGCCGGGTAGGGCTTAAAGCCCTGATTTATTTCGAAGTTGTTACAGTGTTTGCATTAATTATGGGACTGGCTGTGGTAAACTTGGTAAAGCCGGGAGCTGGAATGAACGTCGATGTTAGTACCTTGAACACAGAAGCATTATCCGCATATACTACGAATGCGAAACCACATACGACGGTTGATTTCCTGATGAATATTATTCCTTCCACAGTTGTTGATGCTTTTGCTCAAGGTGATATCTTACAGATATTGCTCTTTTCATTACTATTTGGCTGGGCATTATCAAACTTAGGTGGTAGAGGAAAGGCTATTGTTGGAATTATTGAAGATATTTCTCATGGGTTATTTGGTATTGTTGATATTATTATGAAGTTAGCTCCGATAGGAACCTTCGGAGCTATGGCATTTACAATCGGACGATATGGAATTGCTTCTTTAGGACCATTAGGTAAACTGTTGATTGTCTTTTATCTTACCTGTATTGCGTTTGTTTTTCTGATTATTGGCCCCATAGCCAAGTGGGTTGGTTTCAGCCTCTGGCAGTTTTTAGTCTATATCAAGGATGAGCTCCTTATTGTATTGGGAACTGCTTCATCGGAAAGTGTCTTGCCCAAGATGATGGAAAAGCTAGAAGAACTTGGATGCCCTAAATCAATTGTGGGGTTGGTTGTACCTACCGGATATTCGTTTAACCTAGACGGTACCTCCATTTATTTAACGATGGCAGCAATTTTTGTAGCACAAGCGACGAATACAGAACTGACGCTTTCTCATCAGCTTACAATATTAGCAGTCTTGCTGCTAACTTCGAAAGGTGCATCCGGGGTTACAGGGAGTGGTTTTATTGTACTTGCTGCCACGCTATCTGTGGTGCCTGACATTCCAGTTGCGGGTTTGGCGGTCATTTTCGGTGTTGACCGGTTTATGTCACAAGCTAGGGCGGTCACTAATCTAATTGGCAATGGCGTGGCAACATTGGTGATCTCTAAATTAGAAAACGAATTAGACCATAAAAAAGTGGACGATGTTTTGGCAGAAGCTAATTAAAAAAGTAACAGCAGCAGAATCTGATAAATGAATTCTGCTGCTGTTTTTTTTTTATAATTCAATTACGGTATGATCAACTTTGGTAATGCCTTTCATGATTGCTAATTGATCCATTAAGCGAAACAAGGCTAGATCCTTTTGTTTTGCTTCGATCATGACATCAAAATCATAGTCATATTCTTTAGCCATCCAAAGAAACGGCAGAAAATCCTCAATATTAATATAATCGGCATGACTGCGGATTTGCTGGAGAGTTTTTGGGCTGGAAAGATGAATTTTGGGAGGCTGTGTTGACCAGGTTTCAATAATTTGCGGCCAGAGTACTTTTAGGTCAGCATTTAAATGATTGCAAAAGTGGTGATGAATATCAAGTACCATGGGGCAGCCGACCTTTTGGCAAATGTGGAGAACGTCAGCAGCCGTATAGCTTTTATCGTCATTTTCTAGCATTAGTCTTTTTTTTATCCGGTCAGGCAGCTTGTGATAGGTATTTATAAACCGTTCAATTGAACTGTTTTTATCTTTATAAAGACCGCCGGTATGAATAACTAACTGTGGTTCTAGCGGCAACCCCATCGCTTCGAAAACTGATGCATGGTATTCTAAGTCTTTGATGGAGGCTGACAAAACAGCTGGGTCTAAGCTATTGAGTAAAGTATAATGATCAGGGTGTGCACTGACTCGCATTTGATGTTGTTGAATTAGTGCTCCTATTTCTTGCCAGTAATGATTAAATTCAGCTAAGTAATTCCAATGTTCTGCCAGCGGGTGAGTCGCTAAAGGGACAGTCTTTGAGGTAAAACGATAGACAAAAATATGGCGAAGAATATTATAGCGCATGATTCTGAGCGTGGTATCCAGGTTATCTCTTAATATTCTACGAAACCGATTTAAACGGTCGTTTTCGCCAGCTATTTTTTCAGCCAGTTTAACCGTGATTGTCTTATTAGGAGATCCTGATGGAATATCAAGTGCGATTGCTACATAGCCAAAACGAACTTTCAATGGATCGACCTCCTAATCAAAAATCAAGTTTTGGTAATTGTTGCCGAACCGAGAGCAGTGGAGAAAATAAGTCACCGTGCTTTGCAACGCGGTCTAAAACTTGTTGAGCATCAAAGGTCAGTAGCTCAGAATCTCTCTTTGCCAGCATTGTTTCAATCTCTGACCACAAAACAGGTGTGGATACAGTTGGGCGTTTGCGAGCCCGTAATGAATAGACACATACGGTGGTTTTGTGATCATCATTTTGGCTCCAGTCAACAAAAACTTTACCTTTGCGCAGATTCTTTCTCATATTTGATACAACAAAATCAGGATAAGCTTGCTCTAAAAAGCGAGCAACCGTATGGGCAAATTTTTTTGTAATGTCATAATTGGAGGGTGTATTGAGGGGGAGGTAAACTTGGAGTCCTTTAGAGCCAGAGGTTTTAGCGAAACACTGCAATGAATACCGGGAGAGTAGTTCACGCAACCACAAACTTACTTGCGCGCATTCCAAAATTCCAGCCGGTAGTCCTGGGTCCAGATCAAAAACGACCATTGTGGGTTGGAGAATATTTTCCGCAAGTGATAGCGATGTATGAAGTTCAAGAGCAGCCAGATTAGCTGACCAAACCAGTGAAGGCAAATCTTCAACAAGACAGAAATTAACATGTTTATGATTGCTTTCGCTCCAGACCGGCGCAGTCGGCAACCAGGAAGGCCGGGAAGAAGGACATTCTTTTTGATAAAAAAACTTTTCTAAGGCGCCATTGGGGTATCTTTTTAAGGTTAATGGACGCCCCTGAAGATGTGGAAGCAAAACCGGAGCAATACGGATATAATAATCAATAACTTGTCCCTTGGTAAATGAAATAGCTGGGTAAAAAATTTTATCCAGATTGGAGAGTTTCAATTGCTTGCCATCAATTTCAATGACGCTTTTATTGTGCACGGGATTTCTTCCTCCTGGTCTTGGCAGCGGGTTTTTCTTTTTTTATTTCAGCAAGACTGGCTTCAAGAGCTGCCATAAGGTCAACTACTTTTGTTGTTGGTGGAGCTGACGGCTGAGTCACGACTTGTTGACCTTCGGCTTTTTGTTCAATCATGTTGAGTACCTTATCATAATGCTCATCATGATATTTGCTAGGCGCAAAGTCTGTTGATAATGATTCAATAAGCTGCAGTGCTATGGTCATCTCACGTTTGTCTGGTTGTGTATCAGCAGCAGGGAGGTCTTCGAGTTCATCTTGTGCAACAATCTCGTCAGCAAAATGCATGATTGATAGTGTCAATACACGATTATCAGCCCGAATTGCTGTCAAATGCTGCTTGTTTCTGATTACCAGTTTTGCGATGGCAGTTCGTTTGGCTTCTTTCATAGCCGCCAATAAAAGAGTATAGGCTTTCGCGGCACTTTTATCCGGTACAAGGTAATAAGATTGATCATAATAAATTGGATTTATTTGACTGGCCAATACAAAATCTTCAATTTCAATTGTCTTTGAAGCTTTGGGGTTGAGTGCATCAAGATCTGCCTGGGAGATGATTACATACTGATCCGGAGCAATCTCATATCCTTTAACGATTTGGTCATTGGCTACTTCGGCACCATCGTTGGCACAAGTCTTTTTTAAACGAATGCGGCAGCCGTCGGATTTGCGGAGTTGGTTAAAGTTAATCGATTTCTTTTTTACTGTATTGTACATTTTGATCGGTACATTGACTAATCCAAAGCTAATTGAACCATTCCAAATAGGTCGTGGCATTTGGGCACCTCCTAGTTTTAACTTACGTTTCCCGTGTAACCAGTTTTGGTTCCTTATCTAAGCGCAATCCTTTGAACACCGGATGCCGGAGGGTGTGATTGCTTGTCCATTCAGTAAATTCAAATTCACCGATAAGCTGCGGTTCAACAAATCTGGATAGCTTAGGCGTGGATTCAGAAAAGGGGGAATTGGGACGACTCAATGCCTCAAGGCGATGCTTCAGTGTTTCGAGGGTTTTTTCATTAAAGCCTGACCCTACCTTTCCGGCATAGACAAGCTGAGGCGGTGATCCCCGCTTTTTAGCTGCTATTGGAGCTTGATCATAATAACCAACTAAAAGTGCTCCGATTTTTCCAGACCGGTTGCCCTTTCCGGGGATCCAGCCGCCAATTAATAATTCCTGGCGGGCAATGTTTTTGATTTTTAGCCAATCGCCGGTTCGCTGTCCTGGATAATAGGTGCTTTGCAGACGCTTAGCGATAATGCCTTCTAAGCCTAATTTACGAGTTGCTTCAAGCATAGCTGCACCTGTTCCAAGTGTATAAGAAGGGGTTTGCCAATGGGGGCCGTTTAATCTTAAATTTTCAAGTTTATTTCGACGTTCAAGATAAGAAAGATCGAAAAAACAACACTGATCCAAAGCTAAAATATCAAAAATAACAAAATGAATTGGGACTTGCTGCCTGACTTTTGCGATAGATTTTGGTGAAACTAGATTCATCCGCTGCTGTAATAATTCAAATGAAGGTCGGCCGTGAGAGTCAAAGGCAATAATTTCACCATCCAGGATTATACGGTCAGACTTGCAGCTATTGGCCAATTCCTGCAGTTCCGGGTATTGACCCGTTATATCCAGTGAGTTCCGGCTAAAGATTTTCAACTGTTTTCCTTCTATATAAATGATAGCTCGAATTCCATCCCATTTAATTTCGTAGGCATAGTGATCGTCTCTTTCAGGCAGGTCAGAAGCTTTGGCTAACATTGGCTTGATAATTTGCATCGCTAGATCCTCCTCACAGTTATAGTATTTTTGTAAAACTTGTTATTATGACGTATTTATTAATGAAAAAAATGACAGAAGTCTATGTTAGCTAGCTAAACACAGACTTCTTTGTTACCTGCATATTTTTGAAACAAAAAAGAGGCCTAATGGCCTCTGATTTTAGTAGTTTTTATTTGCTTGGAAGCAATCGCGGCAATATACAGGTTTGCCGGCAGTTGGTTTAAAAGGAACCTGAGTATCAACACCACAAGCGCTGCAAGTTGTGTTGAACATTTCACGCTGTTGACGGAAACCGCTGTTATTATTGCCTCTGTTGTTTTGTGCTTTTCTAGCAGCACGGCATTCAGGACAACGGGATGGTTCGTTTTGGAAACCTTTTTCAGCGTAAAATGCTTGTTCGGAAGCACTGAAATTGAATTCTACGCCACATTCTTTACAGGAAAGTTCTTTGTCTTGGTAGGTCATAATTAACCAACCTCCTCATCATATTAGGTTCCAACAATTGCTGGTCGGTTGGTTAGGTTATAAGCTACGCAAGCCCCCATACAATTATTTTCGCTCCTATGGAATAATATACCCTGCTAGATAGCGATTGTCAAGAACTGGTTAATAGTTTTTCCAGTTCGGCCAAGCGGGCATTAAACTTCTGCAGTGTGATTTCAATAGGCTTAGGTGAAGACATGTCAACACCTGCTTTTTTGAGTAGATTTAACGAATAATCCGATCCGCCGCTTTTAAGGAACGTCAGATAGCGTTCACGTGCTTCGGGGCCTTCAGTAAGCAATTTTTCCGCTAGTGCAGTGGCAGCCGAATAGCCTGTAACATATTGATAAACATAAAATTGGGAATAAAAATGAGGAATTCTCGCCCATTCAATATTCAACTCTTCATCATAGATGATTTCAGGGCCATAGTATTTGACGTTAAGCTCTTTCCAAAGAGTATCAAGCATTTCAGCCGTAATCGTTTCTCCATTTTCCGCAGCCGTGTAAATCAGCATTTCGAATTCAGCAAACATGGTTTGGCGATAAACTGTGGTTCGGACCTGTTCTAAATACTGGTTTATTAGATATAGACGCTGTTGTTTATCGGTAATCTTATTCAACATATAATCCAGCAATAAAATTTCATTGGTTGTTGAAGCTACTTCTGCGGTAAAAATAGTATAAGAAGCATTAATATATGGTTGATTAGAATGACTGTAATAACTATGTAAAGCATGCCCCATTTCATGAGTAAGCGTTGACACAGCATCATAACGGTCATTATAATTTAGCAATACAAAAGGATGTACCGTATGTGTTCCCCAGCAATAGGCTCCAGTGCGTTTGCCACGGTTTTCATACACATCAATCCAGCCAGACGACAGTCCTTTTGTTAAAACCTCTCCATATTCTGGACCAAGCGGCTTTAAGCTGTCTTGTACCAATGTTAAGGCTTCCTGATAAGGTATGCTCATATTCACGTCTTGGACAAGTGGTGTGTACAAATCATACATATGTATATCGGTGAGTTTTAGTGCTTTTTTCTTTAAGGCAACATAACGATGGAGTGGCGCAAGATTATTATGGACAGTAGAAATTAAATTAGTGTACACTTCAATAGGAACATTTTCTGTTTCCAGGGCTGACTCTAATGTGGAATTGTATTTGCGGGTTTTTGCGTAAAAGATGTTCTTCTTCACACTCGCACTTAGCGTAGCCGCATAGGTATTACGATATTTATTGTAAGTCGTGAAAAGATTGTTAAAAGCTTCTTGGCGGACTTTGCGGTTTGGAGAGCGTACCAGGACATTATAGCGTCCTTCGCTTAATTGAATTTCAGTGCCGTCATCATTTAAAGTATGCGGGAATTTCATATCAGCATGGGCAAGCATATTAAAGATGTTCTCCGGGGCCTGAGTTAATTCACTGACTCGTGATAAAATTTCTTCTTCTGCCGGCGAGAGAACATGCTGTTTTTGACGAGCTAGATTATTCAAATAAAATTTATATTCAGCAAGTCCAGGCGCTTCTTGGATGAATTGCAGCAGAACCTGTTCAGGAATGGCAAGAATCTCTGGTTCAATATAAGCTGTAGCGCCACCCGCTTCAGCCAAAAGTGCTTCAGTTTTGCCAGTCATTGCTTGATACTTTGTATTTTCGGCATCTTCATCGCGATGCATGCGTGCAAAAGCATAAAGTTTTCCGCCAATAATCCCGATCTCATCGCGCTGTTTTAAACACGATAATAAGTTATCGGCGGAAGACTTTAAAGTACCTTTATATTTGCTGATTTCTGTTAAAGCGAATTGTAATTGATGGAAATCATTTTGCCATTGCTGATCATTGGCATAAATATCACTAAGCTGCCATTTGTATTGTGAGGGTATTTCATCGCGATCGGGAACTTTGGATTTAGCGGCAACGGTTGAGTCGGCACTGGTTCCGAATACCATTGCGCTTAAAACATAAGGGAAGAGTTTCGGGATTTTTATCATGATTTCGCTCCTTTGACTATGTATACATATATTATTTGGAAACAGGGACAATAAATCCTGTTTTTATTATCCTAAAAAGTAAAATTAGTTATACTTTAAAATACTTAACGATACCCTTAAAAATACTTTCAGCAGCTTTTGATCGGCCATCGGTACTGGCTAAAAGCAATTCCTCTTCGGGGTTGGAAATGAATGCGACTTCTACCAGCACTGCAGGCATTTTCGCATAACGAATCACATAAAAGCTTCCAAAGCGAGTGCCACGATCCATGGTTCCGAGCTCGTCAACAAGGTTTTTTTGGATACATTGGGCTAACTCAACTGATTCCTCGTCCCCATAATGAAAGGTAGTTGTCCCAGCAGCAGTAATGCTGGTGAAAGAATCATTATGGATGCTAATGAATATATCAGCCTCAGCGTCGCTGGCAATATTGACCCTGGCTCCAAGTTCTTCACTGGAGGAGGCATGAGGATAAGAAACATCCTGATCGGTTTCGCGAGTCATAATAACAGTAGCACCATTGCTCTCAAGCTTCTCTTTAAGCAACAATGCAATGGCTAATGTATTGTTTTTCTCCGAGGTGTCACTTGGTCCGGTTGCTCCGGGATCACTGCCGCCGTGCCCGGGATCTAAGCAGATTATTTTTCCCTGGAGACGATTGCTTTCAAACTCATCAAAAGCCTGTAGTGGCAGTTCTCTTTCTTCTGCTGAAGATACCGGAGTTTCTGACGAGGATATGTATACAAATTCCTTTTCGGGATCATACCAAAGTTTCCAATTCAGGGTTTTTGCCATGCTTTTCAATGTCAATAGTAGGTCTTTTGTAGCTCGCACATTTACGGGAATTCTCTGACCATCAATAATGATACGCATTTAACACACCTTCCTTCGATGTTGCCTTGGTGTATTGTATGCGTTTAGTTCTATCCCGGTGATTTTTACAGTAAACAGTTGAGAAGAAATGATAAGTAGGTGAATTTGATGAAAATCGTTTTAACGACCCTTAATGCGAAATACATTCATACTTCTTTGGCGTTAAGATATTTACAAGCTTATTGTCGTCCTGTTCATGATATTCACATCAAAGAGTTTAGTATCAATAACAGTTTATTAGATATTCTTAGTGAGCTTTATGCTGAAAAGCCAGCTGTTCTTGGAGTGGCCTGTTATATATGGAATATTAATATGACATTAGAGTTAGTCCGTTTAATCAAAAAGGTTCTTCCTAATATTATCATTATATTAGGCGGACCAGAGGTGTCTTATGACCCTGAACCAATCATGAATCAATATCCTGAGGTAGATTATATTGTACAAGGTGAAGGAGAGGAAACTCTCGGTCACCTGCTTTCCTGCATAAAAAAAAGGATAAAGCCACAAGAAACACCCAATTTAGTTTGGCGGCAAGGTGAAGAGGTTATAATCACCGAGGGTTCTGGTATTGTGGCTGACTTAAATACCATTCCATTTCCTTATCAGGACAACGATATTCCGGGACTAAAAGATAAAATCATTTATTATGAGAGTTCCCGTGGTTGTCCGTTTTCCTGCCAATACTGCCTGTCCAGTATTACAAAGGGAGTGCGCTTTCTAGCGTTAGAACGGGTATTTTCAGATATCGCATTCTTCGTACAACATGATGTCCGGCAGGTTAAATTTGTGGATCGTACTTTTAATGCCAAAAAAGAATATTATTTGCCCATCCTTAAGTTTATTGCCGGGAAAAATTGTAAAACTAATTTTCACTTCGAAATTGCAGCAGATATTCTTGATGAAGAAGTATTGCAATTGCTTTCAGATATTCCAACTGGCAGAGTGCAATTTGAAATTGGAGTTCAATCAACTAATCCCGCTACGCTAAAGCATATTCAGCGAACGAATCATTGGCCGAAAATCGTTGATGCTGTATCACGAATCGTAGCCTATGGCAACATCCATGTACATTTGGATTTAATTGTCGGTTTGCCGGAAGAAGGCAGCGAACAATTTGAGCAATCCTTTAATGATGTATATCAATTACGGCCGCATATGCTTCAAATTGGTTTTTTAAAGTTACTTAAGGGTTCTGGGATTAGGCTAAGCGCTCAGGAACATCATTATATCTTTATGGATACTGCCCCTTATCAGGTATTAGGAAATCAATATTTATCCTATGATGAAATTCGCAAACTGCATCAATTGGAGGAGGTATTTAATCAAATTTATAACAGCAGTAAATTTAAATACTCCTTACCTTTTTTTATTCAGCTTCATGGCGGTAATGCATTTAAGTTCTATCAGGATCTGACTGATTTCTGGGAAGAGCATAAGTTACACCTTATTTCTCACAGTCCTAAGGCGTTGTTTATCCATGTTTTTGACTTTTGCAAAGTGCAATTTCCCCTTTATGTTTTTCAAGTGTGTGAGGAGTTTCTGCGATTTGATGCACTTGCTGCAAATGGTAACTTGCGACCTGATGCCTTAGCGTGGAATGAAGACAAATGGAATGATGAAACGAGCAGGTTTTGGCGTAATGAAGAGCTTGTTCACAAGTATATACCAGGTTTCAAATTTACTACGTGGCGGGATATTAAGAAAAAGTATCACATTGAAGTTTTTAGTTATGACTTACTTAGTTATATAAATACTGGTGGAACGGCAGAGTGCAAAATTACGCCGGTACTGTTTATTTTTGAACAAGAGTCAGCGTCGTTTAAAGAGATTGATGGTGCTGATTTCTGGGTGGGAGGTTAACAATGCAACGGTACAATAATTATTCTGACTATCTAAAAAAGCGATATGGTGAAAAAGTGTATAAACTTCCCATTGGTTTACCTGTAACCTGCCCAAACCGGGATGGAGCCTGCGGCACAAAAGGATGTACATTTTGCGGCGAAATCGGTGCGGGCTATGAAAATCTTCCGGCAACCATGACAGTAGAAGAACAGATCAATGCAAATCGCGCCCATATCTCACCTAAATACAAAGCGGAAAAATTTATAGCGTACTTTCAAAATTTTAGCAATACCTATTTACCGATTGAACAATTAAAACAATATATTGTGCAAGCCTGTCAGCCTGATATAGTCGGTATCGCTTTGGCAACAAGACCTGATTGTATTAATGATGCTTATTTGGAACTGCTGTCCGAATTAGGGCACCAATACAAGAAAGATATTAGTATAGAATTAGGCTTGCAAACCGTTAATTATCATTCGCTCATTCGGGTAAACCGCGGACATACGCTGGCTGAGTATATTGATGCTGTTTTACGCATTAAACGGTACAACCTTGACGTTTGTACGCATTTAATTCTGAATCTTCCGTGGGACGATATGATTGATGTAAAAGAAAACGCAAAAGTGATTTCTTCCTTACAGGTTGATCAGGTTAAATTGCATGCGTTGTATATCGTAAAAGGAACCGTTATGGCCGACTTATACCAACGTGGTGAACTATCTTTAATCAGCAAAGAAGAATATGTGCAGCGCGTTGTTACTTTTCTGGAATATCTTCACCCGGACATTATTGTCCAGCGATTAATTGGGCGCGCTCCACAAAGTAATACGTTGTTTACTAATTGGCAGACCGGCTGGTGGAAAATACGAGATGATATTGATAGCCTTATGCAAGTGCAGGACAGTTATCAAGGAAAGCTTTGTAATTATCTTAACGGAAGGGCAGTTCAAAAATTTTTATAAATTCATAGGAAAAACTTGCATATTGACAGAGCTCGACGTAAAATGATATTATAAATAAGTCGCTAATGAGCGATGACACAAAATACCAAAACAAATATGTTGACATGATGAATAAGTTAT
>CAMJML010000033.1 GCA_946407015.1 uncultured Selenomonadales bacterium
ACTAATCCTACGTATGGTGGTTTTATTTGATCTTCCTAAACCAGGGTTCACTTCATAAAGCCAGGTCTTATTTTATTTTGCAGTTTTAGTTTTGTCAGTATTACGGTTACGTTCAGACCTTTGTTTAAACACCAGCCATAACTGACTGGCATTGAATATCGAGGAATAGGCACCACTTGCAAAGCCGATCAACAGTGCCAGTGAAAAGTTCTTGGTTGTTTCCCCGCCAAAGAAATATAAAGATGCTGTAGCGAATAAGACTGTAAGCACCGTATAAATTGAACGGGTCATAGTCTGAAGAATACTTTTATTGACCAACTGTTCCAGACCGTCACTCTTCCGGTAGGTTTTTAAATTTTCGCGGATTCTGTCAAAAATAACAATGGTATCATTGATCGAATAACCAACGATGGTTAACAACGCCGCAACAAAGGATGCATCAATTTCAATATGTAAAATTGAAAAAAGCCCAATAACAATTAAAACATCATGTATCAGCGCTAAAATACCGGCAATAGCAAAATTAAACTCAAAACGATAGGTGATATAGACAATCATGAGTACCCAGGAAATAAGTAACGCTAATAGGGCTTGTCGGGTCAATTCTGAACCAATAACAGCACCCACTTGTTCAATTCGCAATACCTCAAAGTCGCCTAGACCTTTTTGCAAATCTGCTAAAACCACCCGCCGGTTTTCCTCACTCAGTACCGTCGTCCGGATAAAAACATTCTGAGCCGACTCCGTCTGTGTATCGGCAGCCAACTGGATCGTACTGCCTTCCAGGTGGTGCTCCTTCAAAGCTTCCCTGACTTCAGCAACTGCAACTGGACGCCCAAACTTCAAGTCCAGCAACGTACCGCCTGTAAAATCAATTCCCAGGTTAAAACCTTGAACTGCAATTGAAATCAAGCCGGGAAGAATAAAAAGTATCGAAAGCAAGAACCACCATTTGCGTTTGCCTGCAAAATCAAAATTCATAACAATTCCCCCCTAAGCCCCAAACACTTTGCCGTTTTTAAAGGATTTGGAATAAATGAGCGTACGCAGCAACCATCTGGTCAAAGTAATCGCAGTAAACATACTCAAAATAATTCCTAAGCCCAATGTAATGGCAAAACCTTTGATGGGACCAGTTCCCAAATAGAATAAAACAACAGCAGCAATCATGGTGGTAACATTAGAGTCTAAAATAGTGGCAAACGCCCGGTTAAAACCGGCATCCATTGCTGCTCTCAAGGTCTTCCCTGAACGAAATTCTTCTTTAAAGCGCTCAAAAATAAGAACATTGGCATCAACTGCCATACCAATAGACAAAATAATTCCGGCAATTCCCGGTAGGGTCAATGTTGCATTTAACATCTTCAGGGCAACAAGCAGCAATAAAACATAAAGCAATAATGCAATATTGGCGACAAAACCGGATAGCCGGTAAAAAGCCAGCATAAATAACACAATGGCTGTCACACCAATACCAAAGGCCTTAACACTTTTATCTTTTGAGTCTTGCCCAAGGGTCGGTCCTACCGTTCTAATTTCCATAACATCAACTTTGACAGGTAGTGAACCTGATCGAAGTAACAAGGCCAGCCGTTGAGCTTCCTCGATTGACCGGTTACCGGTAATAACAGCTTTCCCACTGGGAATAGCTTCTTCAACAACCGGGCTCGTCAAAACTTGCTTATCTAATAATATAGCAATATGTTTGCCAATATTTTTTCCGGTAAGTTCGGCAAATTTCTTAGTTCCTTCGTCGGAAAACTCTAACGCAACCAAGTTTCTGTTGCTTTGATCAATCTGTGCCTTGGCATCCTTTAAGTCTTTACCGGTCATTACGGTATTGCCGCTTTCGTCCTGAAATTCCAAAAGAGCAGTCTTTCCTAAAATTTCAATTGCTTTATCCGGCTCTTTTATGCCCGGCAATTCAACGATAATGCGTTTTTCGCCTTGCCGTTGAATGATAGGCTCAGTAAGCCCTAGTTCATTAACCCGTTTTTCAATGATTTTTACTACCCGTTGAACAGCATCTTCATCTACCTTGGCCTCAGGCGTATCAACAGCCTCAAGCACAATATGTGTCCCACCTTGTAAATCCAGTCCTTGTTTTATGGATCCAGCCAGGGGCGAAATATAATAGCCGAAAACAGCTACTATTGCCAAAACTACTACCAAAAACTTAGTAAGATTCCCCCATCTCAACGAACTTCCCCCATTCCTGTTTACTGCCATTTGTCATCGTGTTTAATTATAGCTGGAATGTTATGACAATGTCAACGTAACGCACACCGTTATAACAACTCATTCCCATTGATGATTAGCCCAAATCGACAGTCTAAAAATTGTGCGGCACGACGGCACATAATCATTCGTGCTAAAAATATCTCGAAGTATTCCATGACCGGGCAAATCTTCGTATCAATCATTACTTCTAAGTTCACAGTATGAAGCTGCGAATCGACTAAAAGCTGACTGCTTTCGGCCGCATAGTTGACTCGGTCATGAATTTCAAATGTAGCGAAATCGGTATTGGTGACCCGTGTCCGGTATACGTCTGATTTGTCTGCTAAAATAAGTGCCGCTGCAACATGATTCACCGCATTCCCACGCTCTTCTTCATGGTTGCCGATGGCTGATACGACTAAGGCAATTTCTTCCGGGGGCATCCCGAGTCTCGACAAAATATGATAAGCCATGACAGCACCCGTACCGCCATGATTATAGCGATTGACCATGTTGGCAATATCATGCATATAGCCCGCTATCCCCGCTAGTTCACAATCACGCTGGTCATAGCCTAAGTCACTTAACACCTTAAAAGCACGCGCTGAAACAATACCGGCATGACGTTGCCCATGTTCTGTAAAGCCTAAGCGACTGAGATATTCAGTGCTGCAAGTTAAATACACGGTTACTTCGTGGTCTTTTTTAATGTCTTCTATCGTGATCTTTGCCAAGATGAAGATTCCTCCTGAATAAAATTTAGAACGGCTTGTACAACATCTTCCTGCGAAAGCGTATCAGTTTGGATAAATAAATCGGCATGTTGCTTGGCATCCAGGAGACGTTCCCGTTGAATCACTAAGCGGTCTTCTCCCCAGGCTACAGCCCGTCTCTTTTGAATCGTTTGAAGATTGGCATCCAGCATGACCAAGACATCCGGTGTTTTTCTCTGCCACAATTTTTTTATCCCGGAATGTTCTTGAGCAACATTGTAAGCCTCGATTCCCAAAGCCTGTAGTTTTTTCACTAAAGTCGTTTTTCCTGAAGCACATACACCAACAACAGCCACCACCATAACTTCACACCTCTAGCACGGAAAAGATACACTCATCCGCCTTATTTTATGAGTATGCTCAGCTTCACATATTCCCATTACAACAACAGTCATATCATCACCGGGTCGGTACTCATCAACTTCTAAAGCATATTCCAGAATACTGTCCGCAATAAAAGCAGCATCTTCCGCCTGATTCTTTTCAATAATTTCCATTATTTTTTCAAAATTTATCTCTTTGCCTTTTTTTCTGCCTGCAGCTTGAATGCCATCAGAATAAGATATTAAAATCATACCCACTTCCAACGGGATTTGATACATTAGTGGCTTCATTCTTTTGTGGACACCAATCGAATTTACGGATTCATCATAAATATTCGTGCAATATTGATCCTTAATAATAACCGGACAGTTCGAATTGCGGCTAATGACAACGGTTTCCGCATCTAAGTCCGCACTGATCAGCGTAAGGGTTGAAGATACTTTCCCATCTTTAACAGCATAAAGATAATCATGTACAGCACGCGCAACTGCACCGTCTCGCGCTCCATCGGCAATAAGGGCAGCAGCCTTATTCACAACTAAGGTACTGGTATTCTTCGCCGCTTTACCACTTCCCTGACCGTCTGCCAATATAACGGTAATGCCACCTTGCGGCCGTTCAGCGACTTCAACGCTATCGCCGCAGAATGAAACAGCATATTTATTTGTTTTTGCAATCCCAATCTTAATTTCCACAGTATACTCCCATTATGAAACAGGCAAAATGTCGCCGAAGCTACATTTTGCCTGTTTTACAATTTATTATGCCATCTTTTGTTGCCAAATAATCTATTGAATGATCATGGCCTTCACAAGGTATTTCCTCAATGATCTGGCACTTGAACGCTAATCCAATTTTCAAAGCATTGTGTGCCTGATCAAAAAAACGATCATAATACCCTGCTCCCATGCCAAGCCGTTGTCCATGCGAAGTAAAAGCAACGCCTGGTACAAGAATTAAATCAATACATTCAGGCTGAATATTTCTTAATTTTTCTTTTACAGGAGCTAATATCCCATATTTGCCGGGTGCCAACTCGGTTAGACTTTCGATCATGGAAGCTTCCATTATACCGGCTTTTTCTCCGATAAAGGGTACACAGATTTGCTTATTTCTCAGCAAAGTCTGTTCAATAAGCAATAAGGTCTGTGGCTCATCCGCCAGCGCTACATAAATCATAATGGCATTTGCCTGCTGATATAAGGGCCATCCTTCTAAGGCCTGCTCAATCGCTTTACTTTCCGCAGCAATAACCGCTTGGCTCAAATTCCGCCGGCGAGCTAACATCTCTTTTCGTAAAATTTTCTTTGATTCCGCTACCGGATTCATTGTTTTTTAGCCTCTGAATTATTTTTTAGGATTATTCTTCGTATCGCTTTCATTAGTGGTGACTGCAGTACGGGAAATATTGATCTCGACTTTATCGGCTACCTTAATCGTCACAATTTTATCGTTAAGTGCAGTAATTTGACCGTGAATTCCTCCGGCAGTGATTATGCGATCACCCTTTTTAAGGCTGTTGAGCATATTGGTGCGGCGCTGCTGCTCTTTCTTTTGTGGACGGTATAATAAAAAATAGAACACAACCCCCATAAAAATTATCGGCCCGTAAGAGGCTAACATCTGTACGACTTCCGGTGATAAATTCACTATAAAATCCCTCCAAAATTATGATTACCAAATAAATTCCACATAAAACAGTCAAATCCTTTTAACGGATTTGATACTGGGCTAAGAATTCTTGTCTAAAAGCCACAAAGCGGTCTTCAAGGATAGACTGCCGCATCCGTTTCATAAAATCCAATAAGAAGTGTAAATTATGGGTGGTAGTCAAACGCAATCCAAAAATCTCCTCAGTTTTTAACAAATGACGAACATAAGCTCTTGAGAAATTCCGGCAAGTATAGCAACCACAATCAGGATCAATCGGTCTAAAATCGCGGGCATATTCAGCGTTTTTTACAACCAGTCGGCCTTTGCTGGTCATAACCGTTCCATTCCGTGCAACTCTGGTTGGAAATACGCAATCAAACATATCAATACCGTACATAACACCTTCAACCAAACAATCCGGTGTGCCAACCCCCATGAGGTAGCGTGGTTTGTTGGCCGGCAATTGGGGCACGGTATGTTCTAACATTTCATACATCAGTGGCTTAGGCTCGCCGACACTTAAGCCGCCAACAGCATAGCCGGGGAAATCTAAAGAAACCAAATCTCGTACGCTCATGGTCCGCAAATCTTTATACATGCCGCCCTGGACAATGCCAAATAAAGCCTGATCTTTGCGGGTATGAGCTTTTTTACAACGTTCAGCCCATCTTGTGGTCCGTTCGGTAGATTGCCGTGCATAGTCATGCTCGGCAGGATAAGGGACACATTCATCGAAAGCCATAATAATATCAGCACCAAGAGCCATTTGGACTTCGGTTGCTTTTTCCGGTGATAAAAAATGTTTCGACCCGTCAATATGCGACCGGAAGGTAACTCCATCTTCAGTGATTTTGCGTAACGGCCCTAGGCTGAATACTTGAAAACCACCGCTATCGGTCAAAATCCCCCTGTCCCATTGCATAAAGTTATGCAATCCACCGGCTTCGGCAACAATGTCATGTCCTGGGCGAAGGTATAAGTGATAGGTATTACTTAAAATAATTCCAGCGCCCATTGCCTTTAATTCATCTGGTGACATAGCCTTTACGGTTGCCTGGGTTCCCACCGGCATAAAAATCGGGGTATCAAAAACACCATGGGGTGTATATAATCGTCCTGCTCTTGCCCCTGTTTTAGAGCAACGTTTTATGAGTTCATATGTTATGGCCAAATCTATTCCTCCTTGCAAACACCTTTTTTATAAGCTAAATAATCAACATCGCATCACCAAAACTAAAAAAGCGATATCGCTCTTGGATAGCTTCCTGATAAGCAGCGATCATAGTTTCACGTCCAGCTAATGCACTGACTAGCATGAGCAAGGTAGATTTGGGCAGATGAAAATTAGTAACCAATCCGTCAATGATTTTAAAGTTATAACCCGGATAAATAAAAATGTCCGTCCAACCACTTTTTGCGGTGACCATTCCGTGAACTGAGGCTGCAGTTTCCAGTGTGCGGATTGCAGTTGTCCCTACCGCAATGATCCGGTTGCCGTTGGCTTTGGCATGATTAATTAAGTCGGCAGTTTCGTCTGGTACCGAAAAATATTCTTTATGCATAATATGATCGTGAATATGCTCCACACTGACCGGCCTAAAAGTACCTAATCCAACGTGCAGCGTCACAAATGCCAGTTGAATCCCTTAGCCCGAATATCGTTCATCAATTGTTCAGTAAAATGCAAGCCGGCAGTTGGAGCGGCAGCCGAACCACTTTCACGGGCATAAACAGTCTGATAACGATCCTTATCAGCAAGCTTCTCTTTAATGTAAGGCGGTAACGGGGTCTCCCCCAGTCGATCAAGCAATTCTTCAAATATTCCTTGATACTGAAAACGCACAATTCTGCCGCCAAAATCCGTATCGGCTATCACTTCACAGGATAATTCATCACTAAATTGAATAATCGCTCCAACCCGTGCCCGTTTACCTGGTTTTACTAATACTTCCCAATCATCACCACTCTGGCGGCTGAGTAAAAAAACTTCAATTTTTGCCCCAGTCTCGGCCTTAACACCAAACAGTCTGGCGGGCAGTACTTTCGTATCATTAAAAACCAAAAGATCTCCTGGCTGTAAAAATTGCAGCACATCGTAAAAATGGCGATGCTGGAAAGTTCCCGTCTTTTTATCAACAACAAGCAGTCTTGAGTGATCTCTTGGTTCATGAGGATATTGTGCAATCAATTCCTCGGGTAAAAAATAATCAAAATCCGATAACAACATGGTAAGCTCCTTGACTCAATATACCTTTTTAATCACTGTAGATTGATAATAGTGTTTCAATATCTCTTTAAAATATGTGGGATCACCGGCTGGCCCCTTTTCCGCCATGCCTTTTGCACCCCACTGCGACAACCCAAGACCATGACCCCAGCCGGAACCGGTAACAACAATCATCTCACCAGGCCGTCCTGTAATCCGCCGAATATTTTGCTTTTCATTTAATAATCCGGTTTCTTGGCGTGGCGGCAGATTGATTTCAATAGATTTCATTTCCCGATCGCCATAGCTGTCGGTAATTCTAACATCCACGCTTTTATCTAACGGAATAATGACCTTGATATCAAATAGAGTACTTTTTAAGCCAAACAAAGTTCTGAACTTAGTACCTGTGAGTGTAGCACTCCCCTTGTCGCCAATCATGCGGATGCTTTTTACCCGTCCTGAAATTCCCCGGTCCGGATCACTAACAGGTGGTGACTGAAGTACGGAGAGCTCAATCGCTCTAACTTCTCCAATATTGTATCCTTCACGTTTAAGAGCTGCCGAAAGATCGGCGGGCAGTAAATTCTTTTCCCATTTAGAAGCAGGTGATTTTTGATCATAATCGGCAACTGCACGTAAATAGGGAAATGCGGTTCCCCAAACATTTTCGCTGTTTTCGGTAAATCCACCGCTGCTGCTATGAAAAAAAGCCTGAATGGGCTTTTCATTATAAAGAATGACTTGTCCATAAGTGGAATCAACAGCCTTGGTAGCCTGTTCTGTTTCACTGCTTTTACCGCCGTATACTTGACAGTCTACGGTAGCGCAGACATCATACCCGTCTGCTGCATGCTTATGCAGATTATAGAGAGCAAAAGTTCTGGCTGCAACAGCCTGTGCTTTTACCGCTTCTGCTGGCCATTCACTTGGCATCTCATCCGGTACAATCCCATAAAGATATTGTTCTAGCGGTAACGTATTGACTACCGTTAACCCCATTTTACCAGTAGTGCGGTGCAGTGTAATGGTTCCCCGATATTGTTTTCTATTCACTTCGACATAGTGATTTCCATCTGTTAAACTAGGTTCTACCTTTAGTGAAGTGGCTAAGACCGGTTTCCCGTTAAGAAAAATCTGTTCATTATTAACCGTTATGCTAACTTTTTCTTTTCCGGGAAAGGTACCGAGTATTTCTTTGGTTTTCTCATTGGTGATCGCAAAACGGGTGTCGGCAGAGACTAATACATTGGACTGATTAGACCATATCCCAACTTTTATAATTGGTTGTTCAGCTAATTGATACCCACTTTGCGGGCTGGCATAAGCAGTTAAAGTCATTATGGCTAATAAAACCGTGAGTGTGATCAATGAAAAAATTAGCCGTTTCAAGAATCCATCTCCCTTCAGGTTAGCGTCGAGTAAATAAGTTTAAGAGTATCGTCAAGACAATACTAAGCAAAATCGAACTGACAATTGGAAAATAAAAACCAAAATTTTCTTTTTCAATCCGGATATCTCCAGGCAGACGACCAAAACTGATATATTTCCCTCCAAAATGGAGAGCCAAACCGATAACAGCAATGATCACGCCAATATAGATCAAACTCTTACCAATTGAATCAAATCCTCCAGAAAACATTACAGATGCTCCTTCGGCGGTTTATAGTAACGGTCTTTCTCGCTAAAAATACAACCACAATAAGGTTGCCGGTATAGCTCTAATTCCCGGCTTATTTTCACGCCCTCAGACCAGCCTATTCGAAAATCAAAATAATAAAAGGGAATTCCTTCTTCTAAAGCAATCTTTTCAGCAGTCTCACGGATTAATTCGTGCTTCTGATATGGGCTTACCAGCAAGCTGGTACTAAAACAATCAAAGTGGTTGGCTTTGGCAAAGCGGGCAACTTCTCTAAGGCGCAGCTCATAACAGCCAGCACATCGTCCGCTACCTAAACTGAGAGCTTGCTGCAAAAAATCTTCTAACAAATAGCGTGGATCTATGATCAACTCTAATTGCATTTTTTCAGAAAATTCTTTTGCCGTTTCTAATCGGCGTGCAAATTCCTTATAGGGATGAATATTAGGATTATAAAAATAACCAACAACCTCATGGCCTGATGCACGGAGTTGTTTAAGCGGAAAAACCGCGCACGGGCCACAGCATAAATGTAACAGTAATTTCATATCATGACCTTCTTTAATACAATTTACCTTGTTCAACTTTTCCCTCGTCCTTTAAAGGAATTTCAAGATGCTGATAAGCGGCTGGTGTTGCCACTCTTCCGCGTGCGGTCCGGTTAATTAAGCCCATCTGCAACAAAAAGGGTTCGTAAACATCTTCAATCGTATCTGTTTCCTCACTAATCGCCGCGGCAAGAGTTTCAACACCAACAGGTCCACCATTAAATTTTTTGATAATCGCCAATAGCATACTGCGATCCGTCTTATCCAGACCGCATTTGTCCACTTCCAACATAGCTAAGGCCTGATCTGCCACAACATCCGTAATAATTCCATCCCCTTCAATCTGGGCATAATCACGAACTCGCTTTAACAGGCGATTAGCAATTCTGGGAGTGCCACGCGAGCGCTTGGCTATTTCATAGGCTCCTCGATCTTCAATCGTAATATTTAATATTTCTGCCGCTCTTTTAACAATACAAACTAAATGCTCAGGCTTATAATATTCTAATCGACACATGACGCCAAAACGATCACGCAAAGGAGATGCCAGCGCTCCGGCTTTTGTTGTTGCACCAATCAAGGTAAAAGGAGCCAAATCCAGACGAATAGAGCGGGCACTTGGCCCTTTTCCGATAATAATATCCAGCGCAAAGTCTTCCATCGCAGAGTATAAAATTTCTTCGACATTACGGGACAAACGGTGAATTTCATCAATAAATAATACGTCTTTTTCACCAAGATTAGTAAGTAAAGCAGCCAAATCACCGGCCCTTTCGATTGCAGGACCGGAAGTAACCCGGAAATTCACTCCTAGTTCATTGGCTACTATACCAGCCAATGTCGTTTTACCTAATCCGGGCGGACCATATAAAAGCACATGATCCAGCGCTTCACCTCTAGACAAAGCAGCTTGAACGAAAATAGATAAATTATTTTTAACAGCATCCTGGCCAATATATTCAACCAGTCGCCGGGGTCTTAAACTATATTGCCACTGATCGACGTCCTGTTCTTGTCCGGCTATGATTCTATCTTCCATTACGACCTCCCGCCAAATTCCCTTAATACCAATTTAACTAACTCTTGTACGGAACGAGCATTAGGCTGCTTACTGATAATAGGCATAAATTCGGCCTGTGAATACCCAAGCGCACTTAATGCTTCGATCGCCTGTGCCGTAACACTATTGCTTTCAGGCAAACTGACTGATTCTGTTTCGCTTTGATTACGCTCTGTCATCATCGTTCCGATTTTATCATGTAATTCGACAATAATTCGTTCTGCCGTTTTCTTACCAATCCCAGGGATTCGGGTAAGTACTGTCAAATTTTTGGTACTAACAGCCATTCGGAAAGCATCCGGCGCTATCGCTGAAAGAATCCCCAATGCCACTTTCGGGCCGATACCGCTGACTGACGTTAATTTTAAAAATAATTCATATTCATCCTGAGTATAAAAACCAAATAACAGCATAGCATCTTCGCGAACATTCAAATAAGTAAATAAAGAAACTTCCTGCCCTGTAACTAGCTTCTGACGTGTCGGCGAAGCAATATAAATACGATAACCGACTCCTTGCACATCGACAAAGCAATAATCCGGAAAAATATGACTCACAATGCCACGTATATAACCAATCATCGTCCACTTCCCCAAACAGCTTTATTATTACAGTGTGTTGTACAGATAGCGATTGCTAATGCATCAGCAACATCATCCGGATGCGGTTTAGCCGGTAAGTTTAATAAGCGCTGCGTCATATAAATAATCTGCGCTTTCTCCGCTTTACCATACCCAACAACGGACTGTTTAACCTGCAGCGGCGTAAATTCGGCCAATTCTATTTCATTCTGAGCTGCTGCCAGCAATATCACACCGCGTGCCTGTCCTACAGACATAGCTGTCCGAACGTTTTTATTAAAAAACAGTTGCTCGACTCCAATAATATCCGGTTGATATTTTTTGATCATCCTATCAAGTTCTCTATGTATAATGACTAGCCTTTCCGAAATACTTAACCTCGGGCTAGTCTGTATGGCACCATAATCGACAGCCTTGAGCGTACTACCGCGATGCTCAACAAATCCGTAACCGCAAATGGCCGTTCCCGGATCAATACCTAATGCTAACATAATCATTTCGCCTCCACTGTCGTAAATTCGACAGTGCTCCACCTTATTCCTTTTATCTATACTGCTGTGAATAGAAAAACTGGGATATCGAGAAATCTTCTCTCAAATATCCCAGTTCACTCTTAACGTGACTGCATTCCTTCAAGTGTGCGTAGTAGTTCTTCCCGCGACTGAACGACCAAGCCTCGCTTCAACTCTTCCACATCTTGCGGCATAATATTGGCCAACGATATTTTAGTAACTTCTTTTAAAATGGCTTTATTACCTGGTTTTCCATAGTAGACTGCAACATACCCGTCCTTTACACCAATAAACATATTATTGGCATGCTCCCGGCAATAGCTGTCCACTTTTAATGTCATTTCCACTTCTAAATTATCAAATTTGTCAATAGTCCAGCCCGAATAGATATTTTGTACTTGCTGATAATTTAAGCCGATGATATTCTCAGCAGGTTTGGTTTTAATTACTTCTTCCTCATTGCATTTAAGATAAATTATTCGCTGGGTAATATCCGCATTAGGCGATATTTTAATTTTGCTGTCCTGTTTGGCTACCTGCGTTTCCTGGGGTAGAATCGGATATTTCTCCAAATTCATGGGATTATATATAAAATAGTAAGTCAACAGACACACAACCGCAAAAATACTTCCAGCCAATATTGCCTGCTTTTTACCGACTTTTTTGAAAGCCATAATAACACTCCCCTGTAAAATAGTGATGCCTCCAGTATTACCAAAAACTTCAAAAATTATTCATAAATCATATCGTATACCGGTTTATAACTAATGGATTAAAAAAAGCAGGCCTAAAGGCCCGCCTTTTTTAATCCATTAATTCATCAGGAATATCAAAATTCGTATAAACTTCCTGAACATCATCATGATCTTCCAATACTTCCATAAGCTTAAGCATTTTTCTGGCTTCGTCGCCGCCTAGTTCAATCGTAGTTTCCGGCACCATCGTAATTTGTGCAACCGAAGTTGGAATATTATTTTTCTCCAGCGCAGCTTGAACTTGCTCAAAATCTTCCGGGGCGGTTGTTATCTCAAACGAAGTATCTTCACTCTCAAAATCTTCAGCTCCTGCATCCAGAACCAGCATCATTAACTCTTCTTCATCCACACCGGATTCTTTGTCAACAACAAAAAGCCCTTTTCTATTGAACATCCAAGCAACACAACCGGATTCACCTAAGTTACCGCCATGTTTGGAAAATAGATGACGAATATCTGCCGCAGTCCGGTTGCGATTATCCGTCAAAATCTCAACAAGTACAGCCACTCCACCTGGGCCGTAGCCTTCATAAGTAAGTTCTTCATAATTACTGCCGTCTAGTGAACCCAATCCCTTTTGAATAGCCCGCTGTATATTGTCTTTGGGAATATTATTAGCCTTCGCTTTGGCTAAAGCCAGTTTGAGCTTCATATTACCGGTTGGATCACTGCCTCCAAGACGAACGGCAACTGTAATTTCACGGCCAATTTTCGTTGTAATTTTACCGCGAATAGCATCCATTCTACCTTTTTTGTGTTTTATATTAGCCCATTTTGAATGCCCTGACATAGAAACTTCTCCCCTTCTGCTATAAATCAGCCATTATTTTACCATAACGTAAACAATTTGGCAAAGTGTTGATAAGCGCCAATACTTTGCCAAATTAGAAACTTCTCCTTAAAATATTAAAAGTTCATTTGCTACTTGGACATTACTCAATGACAATGCGGGTGTAATTTTTCTTGCCTTTACGAAGTAATAAACTATTGTCAGAAAACAACTCGCTGCTTAAAATCATTTCCGGATCGTTTACTTTGTCATTACCAATATACAGACCGCCCTGAGCAATAAGGCGCCGCCCTTCACTTTTTGAAGCAATAATACCTTTATCCGCAAGGATATCCAAAAGCTTTCCATTCAGATCTTCTGCTGTTATCACAATCTTTGGTGCATTGTCTAAAGCCCCGGCACCACTAAAAAGAGCCTCGGCAGCCTGCTGTGCTTTTTCAGCCTCAGCCGTACCGTGAATAAGCTGGGTAACTTCAAAAGCCAGTGTTTTTTTAGCAATATTGATCTCTTTATCACGCAGCGCTCCTAACCGCCGTACTTCATCCATCGGTAAAAAGGTCAATAAGGCCAGACACTTTTCAACATCAGCATCATCAATATTTCGCCAGTATTGATAAAAGTCATAAGGAGATGTTTTTTCCGCATCTAACCATAATGCTCCTTTTTCAGTTTTGCCCATTTTTCTTCCATCACTGGTAGTTAATAAGGTAAAGGTTAGCCCAAAAGCTGGTTTGCCTTCCTTCCGCCGGATGAGATCGACTCCGGCAATAATATTCGACCATTGGTCGTCACCGCCCATTTGCATGACACAGCCTGTTTGTTTATATAATTCAAGGAAGTCATAAGCTTGCATTAACATATAATTAAATTCCAGGAAAGACAATCCCCGTTCAAGACGCTGTTTAAAGCACTCTGCAGTCAACATTCTGTTCACTGAAAAATGAACACCAATTTCTCGTAATACCTGAACATAATTTAAATCAAGCAACCAGTCTGCATTATTCAGCATGAGTGCTTTGTTATCGCTAAAATCAATAAAACGCTGCATCTGCAACTTAAAAGCCTCGCCATTTTGCCTGATCGTTTCAGCTGTCATCATTTTTCTCATATCGCTTTTACCGGTAGGATCGCCAATCATGGCAGTTCCGCCCCCAATTAAACAGATCGGTCGATGGCCAGCCCGCTGCATATGAGCCATAACCATCATTCCTAAGAAATGACCAACGTGCAAACTATCGGCTGTTGGATCAAAACCAATATAAAATGTAATTTTATCTGTTGCCAGCAATTCTTCAATTTCTTTTTCATGGGTAAGTTGCGCAACATAGCCACGTTCTTTTAAAGTTTCTAATACAGACACAACAATAGCCTCCTTATAGTTTAGGTTAACATCAATAAAAATATAAAAGCTCGCCCCTTCTAGAGGGACGAGCAAAGCCCGCGGTACCACCCAAATTGCTATTTTAGCCGCTTGTTAAGTAACATGAATACTCATGTACTTCGCCTCTTAACGGTGGCAACCGTATACACTGGCTAAAAAAGCCGTGTTTACTGCTCATGAGGTGTATTTCACCAAATATGCTTGTCAAGTTCCACCAACCCTTGACTCTCTAGAAAGCATCATTTAATTACTCGTCTCAATCATTGCATTTTTTCATATCTTATTCTTTGTTAATATAACAAGAAATCAGCAAACTTGTCAACATTTCTTATTTTGTATGCCAATAGCCGCCTTTATTCAAGGTTTCTACTACATTTTGATTGTCCGTTGCAGTCTTATACTCGGAAGAAGCCGCATAGTTTTCCACTAACTTCCCTGTTACTTTCGGATTGGTCAGCACTCCTGGACCACCAACGCAACCTCCTGAGCAGGCCATCCCTTCAAAAAAGTTGGCATCACTTTTTCCTGCTTTCATTTGTAGCAGCGCCATTTTACAATTACTCAGTCCTTCGGCCCGGTGAGGCTTAATATTCGCACCGGCATTTGCCTTTTCCGCATGTTTAATTACAGCTTGGATAACGCCTCCTGCTCTGGCAAAATCATTAGCCGTAAGGGAGGCCATTGATTTATAATCAGCCTCGGTCATAGCAGTAATATTAATGCCCGCACCAACCAAAACACAGGCGAGTTCTTCAAAAGTCACTGTCAAATCAATAACCCCGCGGGAACGCTCGGCTTCCGCTTTTTTTGCTATACAGGGGCCAATAAAAACAGTCACCGCTTCCGGATCTTGTTCTTTAATCACTTTCCCTGTAGCAATCATCGGTGAAACCGTACTCGATACAATATGCTCAATGTCTGGCAAATGTTTCTCAACCATACCGACAAAAGCCGGACAACAGGATGTCGTCATAAATGGCCGTCTTTCTGGAACAGATCCTAAAAACTCAGCCGTCTCTTCTATCGTTACAATATCAGCGCCAAAGGAGGCCTCATACACCTCATGAAAACCGGCCTGTTTCAATGCGCCAATCACCTGGCTGGCATGTATCTTGGGCCCAAATTGTCCAATGAAAGCCGGTGCCATAATAGCATAGACTCTTTTTCCGGATTTGAGTGCCTGAATCAATTGAACGATCTCTGCCCGATCAATAATGGCGCCAAAGGGGCAAGCTGTTTTGCAGCCACCGCATTGAACACATTTATCATAATCAATTAAAGCCCTGCGGTCACTGCCTGCAGTAATCGCTTTCAAATCACAGGCCCCTTCACAGGGACGATTTACTTCAATAATCGCACCATAGGGACAGGATTTCTTACAAAGGCCACATTCAATACACTTCGTCTTGTCAATATAAGCTCTATTTTGAACAACCATAATAGCCTTTTTCGGGCAACTATTGATACAATGATGAGCTAAGCAGTTGCGACAGGCATTGGTCACAAGAAATTTATCAATAGGACATTGATCACAGGCAATCGGCATAACTTGCACAACGGGCATATCGGCAATAATTCCGTTAACCGCATTTTGAGCTGCCGCTTCCAGCGAAACATCGGCCGGCTGACTAAGCGCTAATTTAATCCGCTCCTGAAGCACCGCCCGCTCTTTATGAATACAACAGCGATACCTTGGACCATCTTCTGTCACAACAGTATTCAAAATATCACTAATATTTTCTATTAATTCGCCGGAAAAAGTCAATCGTGCAATTTCCGTTAAAACTCTCCGACGCAACTTTACAACTTCTGTCACTTGGGTCATTTAGCGTCTCCTTCCATGGGTATACTTAAGACTAACGATCTATTTTTTCGTTAATGAGATTTAATAATTGCTCAGGGGTAATATTGGACATCAAAACTCCGTCTATTTTTATATTTGGACCCGATCCACATGCCTTAAGACAGGTTGCCCCTCTTAAATCAATCTTTGCTTTTTTCTCTGGCGGTAATGATTCAATAGCCTCTAGTAAATCTTGTGCACCTAATAAATAACATGCAGAGCCCATACAAATTTCGATTGCTATAAGTGCCATAAATTCCCCTCCTAAATTAGAACCACTCTATGGATACTTGTTTTCCTACGGCTTCTAATACTGTCTTCAATTTAGATAATACTTGTGATTTAATGTTAATCTTGAATGGATAGTTAGGATTCTGATGAGCAGGATTGACAGCCTTACCAGCCATTATATCAATCATATCCGCTTCTAACAACATCTTAGCGAGCAAGGTCGCACCATCTTTCATATTGCTGTCATAAATACGGTTTCCCTCCTGCAAGCGTTCCAATACTGCATTAAGGGTCAAAATACCTTCCGTCACTAAATCAATATTCTCAATAAAGCCTATGGGTGGAACTTGCTGGTCATAAAAAACCAAATCCACAGATAAGGGCTTTCCTGTCATTCTGCTGACAATATTGGCCGTGGTTCCACCAGCAACAACTTTCTTTCCCTGTTGATTCAAGAAACGCTGAGTGACACGCTCATCGATACACGGATCAGCCGGCGGTCCAGTAAACAGAGTTAAATGTCTAGCCTGATGAACTCTTACAGCTACTGCAGTCGAGTCATCGCCAGGATGCCCAAGATAATAGCCTTCGCAGCAATTAATAAGCTGTTTAGTAATTTCACTCGGTTTACAGGCACCTTTACAGATAGACTTTAATTCATCGGCAACGCCATTCCAGCCCCAGCCGAGTTTTAACAGTCCCCCTATACCGGCATGGATGACACCATCACTGACAGCTGTAATAATATCGCTTTCCTGGAGGGAAAAACGTCCAACTTTTATTCTCTTACCACCAATAATTTTTTCTTGAGTTTGAACTTTAGTCACCTGTCCGTCTCGGAGCAGAAAAGTAGGAGGACAATCAAACTCAACGACTGTAGCTAAGCCTTGGGCGGTAATTTTGATAATTTGTAATGTTGAGTAGGCGATTTTTCTTTGCCGGCAAACGGGTAAGGTTTCTGCTATTGTATTGACAACCTCTTCTAAAGGTATGCCGCGTTTTAGCATCGACGATGCAATCTTAGTTGTCAAGGTAGCTAATATATTGGCCTTTACTCCACTACCTAGGCCATCTGAAATGACAATCATCGTGGCTTGAGGTGTCCTTGTAATAACAACATTATCTCCACATAATTCTTCGCCATCTTTCGATAGTTGAGCAACCCCAACATCAGCATGGAGTTGATGCATCACTTGTCCTCCTTACCTTTAAGTACCCACATAAGCTCTAATAATGCCGATTTAGTTTCTGCAGTTGTTTCACCTAACAAGCCAGCAATCTCTTGTGCAACCTGCATCTGTTTATTAATAATTTCCGATGCCTTTGCAACAGTTTCTTCTTTCATTTTTTGCCATTCCTGTGTTCTTTTTTCATCGTCAGTAACATTGGATATGACGCCAATGACTAAGCTATGCTCAGGTACAGGGACAATCATTTGTTCAGTAATAATTCCGTATTCAGGATACTCAATTCGTTTACTGATCACTTTATAGCCATAATTTGCAGCAGCTACGAAGTCGGAACAGTCAATAAACTCAGCCAGATTATGACCTTTTTCCATATCTTTTTTTAAGCTGAACATTTGTTTTACAGCCGGATTCAACTCCTGGATAATCATTTTCTCATTGACAGCAATAATTCCATTGAGTGAGTTCTCGACAATGATACTAGCAAAGGATTCAGCTTTTGACCGCATATAAGGCATGCACATTTCAGTTTCAGCCAGACCGCTATAAACAGCAACAGCCTTTTCGCGACAAGTATTATATCCACAGGCACCACAGTTTTTCTCGTCCGCTCTGGTAAATTTGCCGATTTGATGTAATATCTCTTTTATTTCCTCTTCTGATGGCTCTACAACCTGAACCGGATCAGGTAAGTGAACGCAAGAAAAATCTAATTCCTCCGGTATCTGCCATAGAACTTTTTTATCAACTGAGTTGGCATATTCAATAGCCTTCAGCCTTCTGACCGGCATTGGTTGAGTACTGCCTCCTGCCGGGCCACCAATACATCCGCCTTTGCAAGAAAAAGCTTCAATAAAACGGGGCTTAATTTCCCCTCGTGATAAACTGTCAAATACCTCAATACACTCGTCTATTCCATCCACCGCAATGATTTCGGTATCAAGAATATCAAAGTTCATGAATGATTTTAAAATTCCTCCTGCTAATGGGAAAAAGCGAGCATTTCCCAGCGGCTCAGGCTTATAAGAATCTCCAGCAATACCCGCATTATTTTCATAGCGATGCCGATTTAACCATTGCCTCAACTGCACAAAGGTCATCACTGCATCGATGGATTGCTGCTCATTGTGCTCTGCAAACTTTGCCATACAGGGTCCGGCAAATACAACAAAAGCATCTGCACCAAATTTTTGTTTGAGAATCCGTCCGTGAGCCATCATCGGTGAAACAATTGGGGCAAGATGATGAACTAAATTGGGATAATACTTTTTGACTATATTGACAATAACCGGGCAGTTTGAAGATATCACGGTCTTATCCGTATTTCTGACTAATTTTCTATATAGTAAGGAAACGGCTTCAGCACCTGTAGCCGTTTCCTCCACGGCACTAAATCCTAGTGCCTTAATGGCCGACACCAATTGATTGGGTGTGTATTCTGGAAAAAGCCCCAAAAAGGATGAACCTAAGCTCAAAACAGCTTTTCGGCCGTTAGCTATCGATTCTTGAATGACTGGCACATGACTAATTAGCCGTTTAGCATGCTGTGGGCATTCTGTGACACATTGGCCACAAAGAATACACTTATCATCAAGTACCCTGGCCCGACCTTGGTTAATACCTATGGCTTTGACCGGACACACCCGCAAACATCGGTGACAATCCTTGCAATTCACCTTACGAGTTGTAATTATTTGCATGTTGTTAACTCCAATACTTTTTGTTCAAATATATCATCAACATTTTCGGTGGCGACGTTTGTAATAACTTCATCATTAATTTTTATAATAACGCCTTCAGTACATCGTCCCTGACAGAAACCACCTTCGAGATCAATAGTTCCCGGAATCTCATATTGTTCAAGTAAAGCTTTAAAAGCATTTAATACACCATATGCCCCCCGCAGATGACAAGCACTACCAAAACAGATTGAAATCTTCAACATTGGCAAGCCTCCTTTGAAACAAGTGATAATTTTCACTATACTTCATTGTACTCGAAGTCAGTAGGTGTATCAATATAAATATAATTAAGCAAAGCAATTTTGAAACTAAATAAAGTAAAAATACCTGAAT
The DNA here is from genome assembly GCA_946407015.1 of uncultured Selenomonadales bacterium. GTDB lineage: Bacteria > Bacillota > Negativicutes > DSM-1736 > Dendrosporobacteraceae > CAMJML01. The sequence goes on from CAMJML010000033.1 coordinate 19,779, forward strand.
ATAAGCACATAAAAACACAAAAGCCATTCACAAACAGTGAATGGCATCTTAACATTTGGCTCCTCGAGTAGGACTCGAACCTACGACCGATCGGTTAACAGCCGATTG
>CAMJML010000034.1 GCA_946407015.1 uncultured Selenomonadales bacterium
CAAAAGGGGCAAATTTGTTTTACCTCGGCATTTCGGGATTTATGGCTGCTTGGCCGTGCGTCTATGGCTAAGGCACTGGTTTGGGGAATGCTTGTACAAACCTTGATTATTACTGTTTTTTTGATGAAAGGAATGCCGGCCAAAGTTATTTGGTGGGCTGGTCCGGGCGCTTTGCTGGGAGGCGGCTTATTTGGAGTAGGCATTGTGATTGCCGGCGGCTGCGAAACCGGGTGGATGTATCGCTCCGTTGAAGGTCAGGTGCAGTTCTGGTTTGTGGGCATAGGCAATGTGATTGGGGCTACACTGCTATTTATGGCTTGGGATCAGGGCCTTTATCGGTTGCTGGTGGAGCCTTTTCCCAAAGTGAATCTGGTTGTCCACTATGGTTATGCTGGGGCACTGGGGATGACCATCATATTGCTGTTTGGGCTTTATTTCTGGGCTGATTGGCGGCAAAGTGCTAATAAAGGGCTACTGGTCAGGAGGCTTGGCTATGTACAAAGCAAAAAGTAAGTTTTTTTTATTGGACTTACGGGGAGAACCGTGCCCTTATCCGGTCATATTTTCTTTAGAAACCTTAAGCAAGCTGGAAAAAGGCTCGGTTGTCGAAATTCTTGCCGATTGTCCGCAAAGTTTTGTGTCTGTGCCAGAGGAAGTCATGAAAGCCGGATTCGAAATGCTAGAAGCACCACAAAAAACTGGGCCGACCCTACGGTTTTTGGTCAAAGTACCAGAGGCGCTTTCGGCGAGGGATTAACCAATAGAACAGGCTGTCCAATGAGGGATAGCCTGTTTTTATTTTGCGTATAACGATTTTGATATGTCAGAAAATTTCTGCTCTTTGCTCTCGCGCAGAAGGAATTTCTGAAATATTTAGCGAATTTTGTCAAAAACGCCTTTAAAAATATTCTTTTGCAGTGTATTTTATTGATTTCATGCAACGTTGATACAGGTTTGGAATTTCCAGTTAGGAGCCGGGACATGAATAATCAACCCTTGCATCGTTACTTTAAAATCTGGACAGTTGCACTTGTAGTGGTTCCCAGTCTGTTAATTATGGCTATTTATACCATTAGCCAATTCCAAATGGCCAAACAAAAAAATTTAGAATGGATGGGGCAGCGAGTCTCTTCCGAACAGCAGCAAATTGAGTACTGGGTTGAAGAGCGGAAAAATGATGTGCGCAAGATCAGTCAATTGAGTGCTTTTAAAATAGCCGATGATGAAGAAATGAAAAATACACTGGCTGTTTTGCAGCAGCATAGCAAGGATTTTGACTCCTTATCGTATATCGACAAAGAAGGATTTTTTCGAATTTCAACGCTAAAGCGGGAAATACGCTTTACTGCTGCGGCCAACCAGCCTTATTTTCAGGCTGCACAGGCGGGAAAAGACTATATGTCTGATGTTGTCATCGGTCGCAACAGCGGTTTTCCGATTATTAATTTTGCATCGCCTGTTTATGATTATAGCGGCTATTTTCAGGGAGTCATCTTAGGTTCGGTACGGACGACAACACTGGAAAACCTGTTGCGGGAGAACCGGCTGGGCCAGACGGGCGAGATGATTCTGCTAAACAAAGACGGGAGCATGATTACAGAACCTCGCTATGCGAATGTCTTGTTCGATCAAGGGGCCCTTGACCGTCAACAGTCCAGAATGAAGCTAAAACTTTCTGCTGATGCGTTGGAAAAAGTCCAGCTAGGGACAAGTGGCACTTCGACTTGGCAGGATTATCTTGGCAATAAGGTTATTGGAGCCTATCGCTTTATGCCGGAGCAGCAATGGACACTCATCGGCAGTATGAGTGAAGCTGAAATCCTTGATCCTATTTACCGCCAGCTCGGCTGGATGGCTATTGCAACCGTTATATTGCTGCTATTCATCTTGCCGCTGGCCACTTATTCGACCAACCGCATGAAGCGCCCGATTGAATGGCTGATTCAACAGTCCAAGCTGGTCGCAGACGATCAATATTCACAGGTAGCCGAGCCGGTGCTGGGACAAATGCCTAATGAGTTGGCTGTTTTGTGCAAAACCTTCGTGAAAATGAGCCGGAAAATAGAAACCTCCATGCTATTGCTAAAAGAGAATGAAGTTAAATTAGAAGGTAAAGTGTGTGAAATTCAGGAAATGAATGCTGCCCTGGAAGAAGAAATTATGGAAAGACAAGCAGCGCAACTGGCCTTACAGCAGTTAAATGATCATTTGGAGGACAAAGTTTCCGAGCGGACCAAACAACTGCGGGAAATGAATGCAGCACTGGGCGATCAAATTGCCCAGCGGCAAGTCGCCCAGGAGGCATTAAGTCAAAAAACAGAAGAAATTCGCCAAATGGCTTACTATGATGTATTAACCGGGTTGCCAAACCGGGCTTATCTCTATGAACGACTGGGAAATGAGATGGCTTCAGTCAGCAAGGGGGGAAGCGGAGCCGTTTTATTTATCGATTTGGATGATCTAAAGCTGGTTAATGATACGTTTGGTCACACCAGCGGCGATGCAGTGATTGCCAAATCTGCAGAACGCATTATTGAAGTCGCTGGGCCTAATGCTTTTATTGGGCGCATAGGCGGAGACGAATTTATTGTGATCCTGCCTGGTGAGAATCGGCGAGAAGTTATCAGCCAGATTGCCGAGCAGATTGTTCAGCTTGCTTCCTGCCAGCAGCTTGAGGCGCTTGGCACTTGTTTTCATACCACAGCCAGCGTCGGCATTGCTGTTTATCCGGAGGATGGCCATACGGTGGAGGAAATTTGCAAGAATGCCGATAATGCCATGTATGCTGCCAAAAAGGCAGGGAAGAATTGCTGGCGTTTTTACGAAGCTGCTATGCAAACCGAGTCTTATGACAAAATCGTCTTAACCAACAGTTTGCGGTACGCAATTGACCGTAATGAGTTGCAGCTATATTACCAACCGCAGGTAAATCTTCATACAGGCAGGATTGTCGGTTTTGAAGCCCTGCTGAGATGGAACAGCCATGAACATGGGGGTGTTTCTCCGGTCCGTTTTATTCCGCTGGCCGAACAAAGCGGGCTTATTCAAAGCATTGGTATCTGGGTGCTCCGGCAAGCGGCTGTTTTTATCAAACGCTTGGCGGATAGCAAAACAGATCCTCTGCATGTTGCCGTCAATGTTTCTCCTTATCAATTATGTGCCGATGGCTTTATTGAGAATGTCCAGGCTGTTATCCGGGAAATTGGAGTCATGCCACAGCAAATTGAGCTGGAAATTACGGAGACCGGCTTGATCGGGTCGCTGGAGGAAGGGGCGCGGCGGCTTCAGACACTGAAAGGTCTTGGGTTTGGCTTATCACTAGATGATTTTGGCACAGGGTATTCATCCTTGACCTACTTGCAGCAGTTACCGGTTCATACTCTGAAAATTGATAAAGCCTTTATTGATATGATTTTGCTGCCAGGTACCAAAAAGGCTATCATAAAGTCAATTATTGATATGGCCCATAGTTTACAATTAACTGTTGTGGCCGAAGGAGTAGAAACCCAGGAACAGCTTGCCTATTTGTCCCAGTATGGCTGTGACCGTTTGCAAGGCTATGTAATCAGTCGCCCTGTACCGGAAGAAGAAGCAATCAAACTGCTGGATCGATATAACCAAACGCTAGGTTCATAAAATCCCCGCAGCAGTTGGAAAACTTTGTTTGAGCCAGCCAGAGCCCGCTAATAGGCTCGGCAATTACAGACTGCTGGAAGTAAGATTCACAATTTATTAGACCGGACAGTTTGCCGTTCAACAGGCAGGCTGTCCGGTCTATTGCATAACTTTAGGCTAACCGACATAAAGTAGATTATTAGCGTATGGTATATAAATCGTTACTATAGCACAAATAAGTGCGTACTTGCTTTGGGGTGGGTATTAAGCTAGCATAGTAGCTATAGAAATATTCCCATTTACCGGAAACTAATAGGATGAGGTGATTATTTTGAAGGTTATTGCATTTAATGGCAGTCCAAGGAAAGACGGAAATACGGCTCAAAGTATTCAAATTGTATTCGAAGAGCTGAATCGTGCTGGCATTGAAACAGAACTGATTCAATTAGGCGGAAAAAAAGTGTATGGCTGCCTGGCTTGCGGAAAATGCTGGGAGACACAGGATAACCGCTGTATTCGGCAGGACGATGAGATCAATGCTTATATTGCCAAGATGCAAGAAGCGGATGGAATTATCATTGGATCACCCACTTATTTCAGCAATGTGTCTACTGAAGTCAAAGCCTTGATTGACCGCTGTGGTTTTGTCTCCAAGGCGAATGGCGGTGATTTGCTGCGCGGGAAAGTCGGAGCCGCTGTCGTTTCTGTACGGCGTGCCGGATCTACCTTTACTTATTCGGCCATTAATTTTTTCTTCGGAATTGCTGAAATGATTATTCCCAGTTCAAGTTACTGGAACATGACACTGGCTTTGGAGCCAGGCGATGTGCAAAAAGACGAAGAAGGAAAAGAGACATTCCGAACGTTGGGTAAAAACATGGCTAAATTGCTGAAACAGATTAAAGCATAACATGTTAGCATTTTTTAGGAGGGGTTCAGGTGTCGTATGTATTTAACCCAATCAATATTGGGGCTTTAACACTGCATAACCGGCTGGTGATGCCTCCAATGGCAACTGCAAAATCGGAATCAGATGGCAAAGTCAGTCCGGCGGTTTTGAGTTATTATCAGGAAAAATCAGCAGGCGGTCACTTAGCACTTACTATTATTGAACATAGTTTTATTCAACAGGCTGGCAAGGCAAGCAGCAATCAACTGTCGATTGCGGACGACAGCACAATAGCCGGTTTAAAAGAATTAGCTGCAGTCATTCATCAGAATGGAGCCAAAGCAGTGATGCAAATCAATCATGCCGGCAGCGCTGCAGCTTCCGATGTGACCGGCACCACTCCGGTTGGTCCATCACCGGTTGCCAATCCACGTAAGGGTGGGGTTCCTCATGAACTGACCGGTCAGGAAATCCAGCAGATTGTCAAGGATTTCCGTGACGCTGCACGAAGGGTTAAAGCAGCCGGTTTTGATGGGGTTGAAATACATTCAGCCCATGGTTATCTGCTCAATCAGTTTTATTCACCGCTTACCAATCAGCGCAAGGATCAATATGGCGGTAGTGTGCTAAACCGGATCAGACTTCATTTGGAGGTGATCGGAGCGGTACGGGAAGCTGTGGGAACTGAATTTCCGATTTTTCTCAGGCTGGGTGCTGCTGACTTTGTAGAAGGCGGCACAACGATTGAAGACAGCCAAATGGCTGCGCGGGAGTTTGAGAAAGCCGGTGTTGATGTTCTTGATATTTCCGGGGGATTTTCCGGGTATATCAATCCCTTCAGTAGTGAGCAAGGGTATTTTGCTCCCTTGAGTAAGGCAATCAAAGCGATGGTGTCTACTCCGGTGATCTTAACCGGTGGAATTACCGAAGGCCGCGTGGCCGACTCTTTGCTGGCTGCAGGAGCCGCTGATCTGATTGGCATTGGCAGAGCTGTCCTGCAGGATTCTGCCTGGGCGCAAAAAGCGCTGGCAGCCTTAAAAAAATAGGCTTATCACGGCATTGACATGTTGAATAACGAATCGGTTCAGTTGAATCAGCCTGAGGGTTCATCATAAGAGAAATTTCCGGCCTATGGCCCGGGAACTTCTCTTTTTTTGTGGACGTTGAATTGGCGTATATTTTTTGTCGTTTGCGATGTAAAAGTTCGCCCAAAAGTGAACACTAAAGAAGATGCATTCGATTATAGTCAAAACCATCTTACGAATCGATATGGAAGGAAGGTCCTTATGCACATATTGGTAATTGAAGATGATCCGGTATTGCGGAAGGCGGTTACAGACCTATTGTCCGAAGAGGAATATTTCGTTGATCAGGCATCAGCGGGTGATGAAGGCTTCTATTTAGCCCAGCAGGATATCTATGATTTAATTATTCTGGATGTCATGCTGCCGGAAATGAGTGGTATTGAAATTGTGAAAAAGCTCAGAATGACGGGCTGTGCTGTACCCATATTACTGTTGACAGCAAAAGACAGTGTAGATGATCGTGTTACCGGTCTGGAGGCGGGAGCCGATGATTATCTGGTCAAGCCTTTTGCAGTCAGGGAATTACTGGCGCGTATGAAAGCGCTGGAGCGGAGAAAAGGGAATATGGCTATGAACAATCAGTTGTATTATGGTGAACTTTTGCTGAACCGTAAAGCCCACGATGGTTTTGCGGGCAAAGTTCCGCTGGGGCTGGGATTAAAAGAGTATGATATCTTGGAGTTTTTGCTGCTGAATAAAGAACAGGTTCTGACGAGGGAACAGATTTTTGACCGCGTTTGGGGGTATGATTCCGATGCCGCAATCAGTATCGTCGATTTGTATATTCATTATCTGCGAAAAAAACTCATGCCCTATGGTCTTGATTCCCTCATTCAGACTGTTCGCGGCACAGGGTTTATCCTCAGGGAGCCTTCCTAATGTTTAAAAGTACGCAGCGGCAGTTAACCGTACTGAACTCCATGGTATTTCTATTTGTTTTTGTGGTCTTTAATGCCATTATTTATGGTTATCTTTCTTTGAAGATTTTTGACTGGGTGGATGCTGATATGCTGGCTCAGGCAGAAGCCTTTCGCGTAAAAAACCGCCATTCTGTAGTAGCGAATCCTCCACCTCCTTATGATCCGCGAATTTTCATTTTATTGCGCAGCACGGACGGTCGTATTATCAATCCGGTTCCGTTCAGGAAAGTGGATAGCGGTAATATCCCCGCTTTAGCGGTAGCCATGGATTCTGAACAATTTAAAACCGAAACGTACCAAGGCCATGTATATCGGGTAATCAGCATTCCTTATACCCATACCGAAACCATTTTTGAAGATGAACCGGATTTTTTCGTAGAACGCGTGATTGCGGTGAGTATTGTCGATTCTGAAGTGAAACTGCTGGATAATTTCTTTTGGATTACGGTTGCCGGGGGATTGGCCGGGGTAATCGGGATTTGCCTAGCCGGCTACTTTTTAGCTAAGCGTGCCATGGTACCTATCCAGGCGGCTTGGTCCCGGCAGCAGCAGTTTGTTTCTGATGCTTCCCATGAACTGCGTTCACCGATTACAGGAATTTATAGTAATGCGGAGTTAATGCTGCGGCATCCCACGCATACCATTGCCCAGGAGAGCCAGCGGCTTGAGGTCATTATGACCGAATCCAGGCGAATGACGAAACTGATCGCCAGTTTGCTGACTCTGGCGCGTGCAGATGCCAAAAAGGCCGAGCTGCAGCTGGAGCGGGTGGATATCAGTGAAGTCATTGAGGTTGCAATAGAACGGTTTCAGGCTGTCACGGAACTGAGCCACATCAAGCTGATCAGTCATATTCAGCCTAAGGTTGAGATGGTGGCAGACCGCGACCGTATGCATCAGCTTATTGTGATCTTAATGGATAATGCGTTTAAATATACTTTACCCGGAGGAATCGTTCGTATCGATTGTTATCAAACAGAACAGCAGATTGTCCTTCAGGTACAGGATACCGGGACTGGAATAGCGGCAGAACATGTACCGTATATCTTTGACCGGTTTTTCCGTGCCGATAAGGCCCGGTCGCGGGAAAGCGGTGGAACAGGTTTAGGCTTGTCCATTGGAAAATGGATCGTGGAAAAGCATAAAGGAAAAATCGAGGTTCAGAGCGAGTACGGTCAGGGGAGTCAATTCACGGTCTTTTTTCCGGCAGATAAAAAATGAGAATAAATACGCATACACCCCCTCAAATTCAATTGATTTGAGGGGGTGTATGTTAGCCGGCGGGAGAGGCAATATGATTCAAGGTGGTAAATAAATTAAGAAAATGGCGGGCTGGAGCCGAAAGGTAGCGGCCGCGCAGCCAAATAACGGCAGCTGTCGTATCAATTCCTGGATTAACAATGGTTTTAAAGATAAGGTTGGTTGTCGGAATTAAGCCAATGGCAGCCCGGGGGACTACCGCAATGCCGACACCGGCGTCAGCCCAGGCCATAATAGGCATGATATCATCGCTTTTGCACAACAGATAGGGATTAAAGCCGGCCTGCTGACAATGCTCGGTGATCATTGGTTCATATTTGCGATGGATCATGAGCGGCTTACCAGCCAGCTCATGCAGTTCAATCGTATCGGCAGTTCCGGTCAGAAAACCGGGACTGTCTTTACTGATCGCGGCAACAAGCGGTTCTTTTGGAAGCTGAATGGCTTCATAAGTATCCACATCAAAGGCAAAGCGCACTAAACCAATTTCAATCAAACCGCCGTTGAGCAGTTCAATAATCCGGACAGATTCTCCTTCCCATAACTCAAAATTGATATGAGGATAATGATTGCGAAAAATCCGCGCTACTTTCGGCAGTATTGTAACCCCTGATGACGAGGCTGTACCAATGGCCAGTGTTCCGTGACTGCCTGTTTCAATTTCTTTGATCTCCCTTACCGTGGTATCCACCAGGTTCAGTAATTGCTCAGCCCGGCTACGAAGCAGCTTACCGGCTTCTGTCAATTGAATCTTGCGATGACCGCGTTCAAATAGTTTGGTTCCTAAAAAATCCTCCAGTTGTTTCATTTGACGACTGAGCGGCGGCTGAGCCATATGCAGCCGTTCGGCGGCACTCGTGATATTGCCTTCTTGGGCAATGGTGAGAAAATACTTCATTTCACGCAACCCGATCAAGGTATTGCCTCCTTAATAGCGATGCTGTTTTATATAAGAATAAATGATCGATTTATTTGATGGCAGGTTATTCGTTTTTGCATACCTCTGAGGTATGGAAGTTCAATGTTAATAGTATTATTAGTATGGTTTTAAGTTTGCTATAATTGTAATCTAGCAAGACCATTTAGTCAAACTGCTGACTGCAGCAGCGGTTTGAGAAATTGTAATCAAGAATGGTAGGGGATTTGAGTTGAAACAGCATTTAAATTCTTTCGTGATGGCCGACCCGCAAAAATGTACGGGCTGCCGGGTTTGTGAAATCGCCTGTGCAGTGGCCCATTCGGAGCATGACCACAAAACGGTCGGAACAATGGATCAACCGCTCATACCGCGCTTGTACCTCGTGCAAACGGACCAGTCCACCATGCCGGTGCAGTGCAGGCATTGTGAGGATGCTCCCTGTCTCAGAAGCTGTCCTGTTTCCATCTTTAGCCGGGAGGAAAATCAGATTTCAGCCAATGAAGAATACTGTATCGGCTGCAAAAGCTGTTTGCTGGCTTGTCCGTTTGGAGCCATTGAACTGGGTGGTTCCAGCCAGAACAATCCGATGCACCGGGTGATTGCCAATAAATGTGATTTGTGCAGCGGTCATGCAAGCGGTCCGGCTTGTGTAGCGTCCTGCCCCTCACAGGCACTGAGGATTGTCGATTGGGCCGATGAAAGAAAGCGTAAACAAATCGCTGCCGCCAATCAAGCCGGTGCTGTCATAAAACAGTTTAGAAGCATGGGGGAGGAATAACATGAGCGGACAACATTCAGCGGTTACCATTGATGCGGAATACTGTACCGGCTGCCGCCGCTGTGCTGCTGTTTGCCCGGTAGATGCCATCGAGGGGAGGCAGGGGGAAGCGCAATCCATTAATCAGCAGAAATGCATTATGTGTGGACAATGCATCCAGATTTGCAGCGGCTATGCGTCTTCTCAGGATGATTTTTATGATACGCCCCGGGCCATAAAGCTAAACGAGCGGAATATGCCGCTTAATCTCCGGGAGCCTTTATTCGCCGCTTATTATCGTGGTGATTTCCAGACCGTTCAGGCTGTTCTGTCCGGTCAGCGTTTTCATACCATCGTACAATGCGCGCCGGCTGTCCGGGTCGCCATTGCTGAAGAATTTGGGCTGCCATTGGGCAGGCTGGTACCCGGCCAACTCGCGGCGGTCTTAAGGCGTATTGGTTTTTCACGGGTCTATGATACAAACTTTGCTGCTGATTTGACCATTATGGAAGAAGGCGCGGAGCTGGTCAAGCGGATAAAAACAGGCAGCACGCTGCCGATGTTTACTTCTTGCTGCCCTGCTTGGGTTAAATTTGTTGAAGATCAGTATCCTGATCTTATCGCGCATCTATCTAGTTGTAAATCACCGCAGCAAATGGCCGGAACTATGTTTAAAACCTATGGTGCCACACTGGACCAGGTTGCTGCCGACAAAGTATACAGTGTTGCCATTATGCCCTGTACGTGTAAAAAATATGAGGCTGGGCGGCCGGAAATGAAAGCGAGTGGCTACCGGGATGTGGATGCCGTGCTGACAACCCGGGAACTGGCCTACCTGATTAAAGCGGCTGGTATTGATTTTAGAACCCTTCCCGAGGAAAGCTTTGACAATCCGCTGGGACTCTATTCAGGGGCTGGGACCATCTTTGGTGTGACCGGCGGAGTGATGGAAGCGGCTTTGCGGACAGCTTATGAGATTCTTGCCGCAAAACCGCTGGCAGAGCCTGATATTAAACGGGTTCGTGGGGAGACGGGCGTCCGGCATGTCACTGTGGATGTTGGTTCCATGCAGCTTAATACGGTTGTCGTAGCCGGCTTAAAAAATGCGCTGCCGCTTTTAGAGCAGGTGAGGGCCGGACAGGCTGATTTTCATTTCATGGAAGTCATGACCTGCCCGGCCGGTTGTGTGAGCGGAGGCGGGCAGCCCAAAATGCTGCTGCCTGTTGATACAGCCCACTCCCATCGTCAGCGAACTACGAGCACTTATCAGCACGATGCCGAATTGCCTATTCGCAAATCCCATGAAAATAGCGCCATTCAAAAACTTTATCGGGAATTTCTCGGTGAACCGCTGGGACACACCTCCCATCAGCTTTTGCATACCCATTATCGGTCAGAGACTAGAGGTTAACGGGTTTTATAGAAAAAGGTGATCGTTTATGTTAGACAGGTATGGACGGATTATTGATTATTTGCGAATTTCCCTCACAGACCGTTGTAATTTTCGCTGCAGCTATTGTATGCCGCAGGAAGGCTTACAAGTACTGGATTCGTCGGAGTTTCTGTCTTATGAAGAGCTGCTGCGGATTATCAAGGTGCTTGGACAATACGGGATTGATAAAGTACGCCTGACTGGTGGAGAACCCCTCATTCGGCATGGAATTGTCGATTTTATCCGTGGGATCAATTCGCTTGGTACCATCCGGGATATTGCCTTAACGACGAATGGAAGTTTGCTGGGAACCATGGCGAAAGAGTTGAAAGCAGCCGGTCTGCGCCGGGTAAATATCAGCCTGGACACCATTGATCCCGCCCGCTTTCGCCGTATCACCGGGCGGGATGAACTGCACCGCGTTTTAGCCGGCTTGAAGCAGGCTAGCGCAGCCGGATTTCATCATGTGAAGTTAAATGTGGTTTTAACTGAAGAGGTGGGGGAGGCTGACCTGGACTTTTTTATCGCTGAGGTCCAACAAAATCCGGTGGCGGTGCGCTTTATTGAATATATGCCGATCGGCAGGCAGCCGCTTGAAGCGGGAACAGGCTTGATTCAAAGTGTCAAAGCAAGGATACAAGTCCGTACAGGTGATGTCTTGCAGCCCTGCTTTCCTGTTGGCGGCAGTGGACCGGCCCGTTATTACCGTCTGTCACAAAGTCAAGGCTGGTTTGGTTTTATTACACCGCGCAGCGAACATTTCTGCCAGCAATGCAACCGGATTCGCCTGACCGCAGATGGCAAGATCAAGCCCTGCTTATTAAGCAATACGGAATTTGATATCAAAAAAGCCCTGCGCAGCCATTGTTCAGACCAGGAGATTTACGAGCATTTTGCCCGAGCCGTATGGGCAAAATCCGCCCAGCACCGTATGGGATATGATCAACCAGCCGGGGAAATTCACCGTGCCATGGTTACGGTAGGTGGTTAGTAAATTCATGATAGAGGAGAAGGGAAGAGGATGAATAATTTTGTTATCGCCGATCCGGACAAATGCATCGGCTGTCGTACCTGTGAGGTGGCTTGTGTGATGGCTCATGGGGAGCATCCATTGGAACAATTGACTGAAGAAAACTTTTTACCGCGTCTGAGGCTGGTCCGGACGGCTAAGATCAGTATGCCGATCCAATGCCGGCAGTGTGAGGATGCACCTTGTGCCCAAAGTTGTCCGGAACAGGCTATTTTGCAAAACGGCCATTCCGTCCAGGTTACAGCAGGCAAATGTATTGGCTGCAAATCCTGTCTGCTGGCATGTCCGTATGGTGCGATTGATCTTGTCGTTAGACCGTCGAGCACCGGTGCAAAGCTAAATACGGTTGAGGCTCTCAAGTGTGACTTGTGTCTGGAGCGTACCGGCGGGCCTGCTTGTATTCAGGTTTGTCCAACCAAGGCCCTTTACCAGGTAGAAGGTTCCCAAATGGCCGGGCGATTGCAGCAAAAACGAAGAAAGGCTGCCATGGGAGTCGTTAAAGTAAGCGGGAATTGATGATATTGAGGTTAAAGGAGCATAAAATATGGCACATAGAGTTTTGACCGTATGTCCCTATTGTGGCAGTGGCTGTCAAATCTACCTTACCGTAGAAAACGGCAGTATTTTGGGCGCCGAACCTGGCCCAGGACGTACCAATGAAAGTGAATTGTGTTTAAAAGGTTATTATGGCTGGGATTTTCTTAAAAACACCAAACGGTTAACGGCGAGGCTGACCAAGCCGTTATTAAGATACAAGCGGACGGATGATTTTCAAGAAGTATCCTGGGAGGAGGCTATTGGCTTTGCTGCTGAAAAGCTGCAAGCCATTAAGCAGAAATACGGGCCGGAAGCCATTATGGCAACCGGTTCGGCCCGTGGCCCGGGCAATGAAGCCAATTATATCATGCAGAAATTTGTTCGTGCCGTACTGGGCAGCAATAACATTGATCATTGTGCCCGGGTATGCCATGGTTCTTCGGTTGCCGGCTTGGCTGCCACTCTGGGAAATGGAGCCATGTCCAATTCAATTCCGGAAATTGAGGACACCAAATGTGTCTTCATCTTTGGGTATAATGCGGCTGATTCGCACCCCATCGTGGCCAGGCGCATTCTTAAAGCCAAAGAAAAGGGAGCCAAAATCATTGTAACCGACCCAAGGTTTACCGAGCAGGCCCGGGTAGCCGACTTATGGCTGCCCATCAAGAATGGGACCAATATGGCCTTAGTGAATGCTTTCGGGCATGTTTTATTGGCTGAAAGGTTGTATAAGCCCGAATATGTTGAACAGTTTACCGAAGGTTTTGAGACTTATCAAAAAGTTGTTGCACGTTATACTCCTGAGTACGCCGAAACCATTACCGGTATACCGGCACAGGATATCCGCAAAGCGGCCAGGATGTATGCCAATGCTCCAAGTGCGACGATTTTATGGGGGATGGGAGTTACGCAATTTGGGCAGGCTGTCGATGTTGTAAAAGGGTTGTCCTCGCTGGCTCTGCTGACAGGAAATTTCGGCCGGCCCCATGTGGGGGTCGGTCCGGTCCGCGGGCAGAATAATGTTCAGGGAGCCTGTGACCATGGGGCGCTTCCCAATATGTTCCCGGGTTATCAGCCGGTAGCGGATAAAGCTGTCCGTAAAAAGTTTGCTGCTGCCTGGGGTGTGAAATCCTTACCGGAAAAACCAGGTTATCATCTTACTGAAGTGCCTCATCTGGTCAAAGAAGGCAAGCTGAAAGCTTATTATATTTTTGGGGAAGATCCGGTGCAAAGTGACCCTGATGCCGCCGCGGTGCGGGAAGCACTCAATGCTATGGAATTGGTAATCGTTCAGGATATCTTTATGAATAAAACGGCTCTGCATGCCGATGTTATCTTTCCGGCTACTTCCTGGGGAGAGCATGAAGGGGTTTATTCGGCTGCTGACCGCGGTTTTCAAAAATTTAATAAGGCGATTGAACCGCAAGGAGATGTGAAGCCCGACTGGGAAATTATATCCTTGCTGGCAACAGCGCTGGGCTATCCGATGAAATATGCTTGCTCAGAGGAAATTTGGGAGGAATTACGCAGGCTTTGTCCTATTTATGAGGGTGTGACCTATCAGCGGCTGGAAGAGCTCGGCAGTATTCAATGGCCTTGTCCGAGCTTGGACCATCCTGGTACCCCTTACCTTTATGAAGGCAATAAATTTGATACACCAAGCGGCAAGGGGCTTTTGTTTGCTGCAGAATTCCGCCCGCCCAAAGAGGCACCGGACAGCCAGTATCCCTTTGTCCTCTGCACGGTCCGCGAAATTGGTCATTATTCCGTTCGGACCATGACCGGAAATTGTGCGGCGCTCCAGGTCTTAGCGGATGAACCGGGGTTTATTCAAATCAATCCGGCCGATCTGCAGCAGCTAGGCATTCAGGATCAGGAACTGGTCTGGGTTTCGTCACGGCGGGGGAAAGTCATTGCCCGGGCACTGAGTACGGAACGGGTGAATACCGGCGCCGTCTATATGACCTATCACTGGTGGATCGGGGCCTGCAATGAGCTGACGATTGATCATCTTGATCCGATTTCCAGGACTCCGGAATATAAATATTGCGCTGTCCAGGTCGAAAAAATCATTGATCAGGCGGCTGCCGAGCAGTATGTTCAAACCGAATACAGCAAACTGAAGAAAAAAATGTTTTGCTCATAGTTATATAACCTGTCTTTGTAGGTAAGAGACAACCGGCGTTATTGGGTTCCAATAACGCCTTTCTATTAGAAGAAATTCCGGAAAAATAGTAGTTATAGCTGGACAGGGATTAGACTCAGTGTTATAATTGGCATATATTGTTGGTTTTTGTCAAAAAATCATATTACTGGGCAAACTTATCGAAAGGTAAGGACGCAAAGCCGTGGGTCTAATGGGAGTTTCCGATGATTGCCAGGTTGCATGGATGCAAGCATAGTTTAAAGATGGGATCAGAACTTTTTCTGATTTTTTCTGAAATGCAATAATGAACTTCTTTAAAAGGAACCAGGGATTGTACCACTGCTTTTTGTGGTCAAAACTGGTTCCTGTGTTTTTTACTGCAGTGATATTTTTCCAATATGCCTGGTTGATCGGACAGTTGGCTTTGTAGTAAAGAAGGAAGAGGAGTTTTGCAAAGTGTTGAAGTCCAATATTCGTTTTGGCATTGGAGTAAAAATTATCCTGTTGGTTTTGGGGATTATGGCCATTTTTTCTGCGTTAATCGTATACGATAACGCCAAAAATTCAGAAGTGCAGGCCGGTTTTGAAAATCTGGTGATGCGGAGTGCTCCTTTGGTTTTTGATATCAAGGAACTGAAGGTTGAGCTGAAAAATCAGGGCTATCTGGTTCGCGGCTATTTGTTATCAGGCAATCGGGAATATTTACAGCAGTACAGCGATTCTCTGAAGAAAACAGACAGTATCTTAGCCAGCCTGGAAAAAAATCTAATCACTCCTGAAGGAAAGCAGCGCATGACTGAGACCAGAACCGCTCTGGACAGTTATCAGATGGTCACGAAAAAGACGATCGAAATATATCAGCAGTCCGGTCAGTCGCAGGCACTGGCTTATGTGGCTACGGCAATGGAGGCAAACCGTAAGGCAGAAACAACACTGGACAGTTTTGCTGTTTTCCTGACCGAGCGTATGGATTTGCGGGTGCAGCAAAGTCAGGAAGCGGCTGCTGTAACCCGGCGGACCGTTTCCACAGTCGCAGTGGCGGCTGCTTTGCTGGCGTTAGTTCTGGCCGTATGGTTTTCGCGGCGTATCTCGCGTCCGCTGGGTGAGGTGGTTGCCGTTGCGGCAGCTGTTGCAGGCGGTAATCTAGCGGTGAAGAAAATCGCCTATGAGCAAAATGATGAAATTCACGAGCTGGTCAATGCGTTTGACGCAATGTCGTCCCAGTTGCGTAATTTAATTTCCCAGGTTGGACAGGCTTCCGAGCAGGTTGTAGTTTCTTCCGGGGAATTAAGAGAAGGTGCGGAACAGTCTGCCCAAGCCGTTAATCAAGTGGCGGCTGCCGTAAGCGATATTTCTCAAGGAACTCAGCTTCAGGTCGCGGCTGTTGATGAGGCTGTTGCTATTGTTGAACAAATGTCAGCCAATATTCAGCAGGTTTCAGTGAATTCAAATGGCGTTGCCAGTATTTCCGAGCAAGCCAATCAGGCGGCTGCCAATGGGCGCAAGTCCTTGGCAAAAGCGGTTGATCAGATTCAAAGTATTGAAAAGACGGTTGCTTATTCGGCATCAGTGGTCACGAAGTTAGGCGAACGGTCTAAAGAAATCGGTCAAATTATTGATACAATTGCCGGAATCGCCGGTCAGACCAATCTGTTAGCCCTGAATGCAGCGATTGAGGCGGCCAGGGCGGGAGAACATGGCCGTGGATTCAGCGTCGTTGCGGAAGAAGTGAGGAAGCTAGCTGAGCAATCGCAGGAGGCGGCCAAGCAGATTGCGAATCTGATCAGTGAAGTTCAGCTGGATACCGGCGAAGCTGTGAAAGCAATGGACCAAGGCACAAATGAAGTCAAGATCGGGACTGAGGTTGTTCAGGGGGCCGGACTTACGTTCGGTGAAATTGAAACGTTGATTCAGGAGCTTTCTATTCAAATGAGGGATATTGCAGCAGCGATTCAGCAAATGGCTTCCGGGAGCCATCGGATTGTTGCCTCGGTCAAAGAAATTGACCGGATCAGCAGGCATACGGCTGACCAAACGCATACCGTTTCAGCTGCCGGGCAGGAACAATCGGCATCCATGGAACAGATCGCAGCGTCTAGCCAGTCGTTAAGCCAGATGGCGGTCGATTTACAAACTACCTTAAAAAAATTTACCATCTAAAATAATCCCGTTTGACACAAATTTTGCTCAATGTTGAGGAATCTTCGCTTTGGTGAAGGTTCCTTCATTCTTTTCCGATATGTTGATGGTGTATTGTTACTGTAAAGTGCCCGCTTGTTAATCTTTTGCGATTTAGGTAGCATAAAAAAATAAGACAACTGTGATTCTCAGATAAGCAGTCGTGATACGGAGGTCGTTATGGAACATGTCAATGCTCAGTTTTTGTTATCGTTTTTGATCATTCTGCTAGGATATCTCTGCAGAAGAACCAATGTTGTGACTGCCTCGGACGGCGAGGGGCTGGCCAGGATTATTTTTAACATTACCTTGCCTGCGTTGATTATCACGACATTTAGTACCATCCAGATGGATTTCTCCCTCATTTTGATGACAATATTCAGTTTACTCTATGGGTTATTGATGACGGCAATTGGACTTTATGTTTTTAAAAAAGACGACAGAAGAACCCGGGGCATGTTGTCCATGGTTTTGCCCGGCTTTAATATTGGTCTGTTTGCTTATCCATTGGTGGAGGCGATCTGGGGGCAGGAAGGGCTAAAATATTTTGGAATGTTTGATGTGGGCAATTCTTTAGTCATCTTTATCGTATGTTATTTAATTGCCAGTCATTTTTCCGGCGAGGCGAATCGGTTTACGGTTCGATCGGCAATGAACCGGTTAGTCCGATCCATACCGTTGGTGACGTATGTTTTGGTATTTTGCGCCGCTGTTGCTGATTGGAAATTCCCGGCTTTTTTGCTGGATATGACTCAGATTTTAGCGAAAGCCAATATGCCGCTATCCTTACTATTACTGGGAATGCATTTAAGTTTTTCATTTGAAGCGGACTATTGGCGCAATATCTGGAGAATTCTAGCTATTCGCTATCTCTGTGGTTTAACTATTGGCGGTATAATCTTTTACTGGCTGCCGGTGAGTGATATGATTCGTTATACTTGTCTAATCGGATTTACTCTCCCGGTAGGGATGGCGGCTATTCCGTTTGCGGTCGAATTTGGCTATGACCATCAGTTTGTTGGTACAGTGGCTAACCTAACCATTTTAATTAGCTTCCTGCTGATATGGGGATTGATTGGACTAGCTTACTGAGACAACTCTAAAACAGAGCTGTTTCCGAGGACAGCCTTGTTTTAGATTCAGCACCTTGTAGAATTTGTTGCATACCGGAGAACAGGTGTACAATAAGTGTGTGCGATAGTGTCTGTTTCGCTGGGGATTTTCGGGATAATCTAATTTTTTTGTATAATTTTTTCATAAAAAAACCGGTGCTTTGTTATATTGGGCAGGAAAAATTCATTATGCGGGTAATATAGAAGAAAAAATAAGGTGATGTTGTATCTGAGGCAGCAAAAGGATGTTCGTTCAGCAGGGATGTGCATGGAAGCCGGCATCAGCGGATATGATGTTAAGACGGAGCACTAGGATAAACAAAGTATTCAACATTACATTGGGGGGGATGACTCTGGAAATTCGGCAATTAAAAACCTTTATGAGCATTGTCAAACTAGGAAATTTTTCGCAGGCAGCTCAATTTCTGGGCTATACCCAATCGTCTGTCACCACTCATATTCAGCTTTTGGAAAAAGAGCTGAATACGGTATTATTCGAACGTTTTGGCCATCAGCTTATGCTTACAACAGATGGAGAAAGGCTGTATGATTATGCTGAGCGGATTACCAAGCTGGTCGAAGATGCCAAAAATGATCTGGATCATTTGGCAGTGCCGCGAGGAGCTTTGATTATTGGTATGCCGGAGTCACTTTGTGTTTATCATCTTACCGAATTGTTAAAAGAATATAGTTCGCTTTATCCGGATGTTGAACTGAAGTTGAAGTTTGGAATCAGCAATGATTTCCGTTTGCTGCTGCGCAAAAACATGATGGATTTGGCGTTTTTTTTAGAAAAACATATTTCCGATTCAGACCTGATTAGTAAGGAACTATGGCCTGAACCCATTGTCCTGGTCGCCGCGCCCGATCATGAGCTTGCCAGGTTAGAACGGGTTGAGGCCAAGGATTTGAAAGGCCAAACCATTATTTATATCGAATCGGGCAGTAGTTATCGTGCGGTTATGGAGAAAAGCCTGGCTAAGGCAGGCGTACATCCACGGGCGGCTTTAGAAATTTGCCAGATTCAAACCATTAAGCAGTTTGTCATCAGCAAAATTGGGATTACCGTCCTGCCCTTAGCGGCTGTCCAGGCAGAACTGGACGCAGGATTATTAAAAGAATTGCCGTGGCAGGGGCCTGATTTTCAGACCACCGCTTTTTTAGTCAATTACAAAGAGAAGTGGTTATCTCCTACCATTCAATCCTTTATCAAGCTGGTGCAGGAGAGATTGCTTAAAGGGTCATAAGCCCATCGCGAAAGAAGAGAGAGCAAAGGATGGTGAAAGCCATGAGTGCTTATCTGGATCAAGGGAAAGTGAAGCTGCTGGTGAATGGAGAGCATGGCCTAGTCATCGAATTTGGTAATGTTATATCACCGGAAATAAATCAATTTGTTCAGCAATTGACCAGGCAGCTCCATAGCAAATCGATTGCCGGTATCATCGAGGTTGTGCCGACCTATCGGTCGGTTACTGTTTATTTTGATCCTCTCACCATTACCCGTTGCGCACTTTCTCAATTAGTTCGGCAAATGCTTGACGGAATTAATCCCAGTGAGCCGGGCGGTTTGCCCTCACGGGTTGTACGAGTGCCTGTTTGTTATGGGGGGGTGCTTGGTCCGGATTTGGATTTTGTGGCCCGTTATGCCTGTCTGTCGGCGCAGGAGGTTATTGATTTGCACACATCGAGTCCTTATCTGGTATATATGTTAGGATTTACTCCTGGCTTTCCTTATTTAGGGGGAATGTCCGAACAAATTGCGGTGCCACGACAGGAAAAACCTCGTGTGCGGGTTCCTGCAGGCTCTGTAGGGATTGGCGGCAATCAAACCGGGATTTATC
>CAMJML010000035.1 GCA_946407015.1 uncultured Selenomonadales bacterium
GCGATACCGGTGCCACTGGGTCTACTGGTGCTACTGGCGATACTGGTGCCACTGGTGCTACTGGTGCTACTGGCGATACCGGTGCCACTGGGGCTACTGGTGCTACTGGCGATACCGGTGCCACTGGGGCTACTGGTGCTACTGGGGCCGGCTTAGAATCATTTGGCTATGTTTATCACCTTGCAACGGCCGGAACCGACGATACTGTTGCCGGTGGAGCAGACGTTCCTTTCTCTGCCAACGGTCCGCTTGTAGGTGTCGCGCACACAGCAGGCACTACTACGGTCACCGTTCCCAATGCCGGCACCTATTTAATTGAATACAGTGTCTCTATAACTGATGGCATTGGGGCGGAAATTGCAATTGCAGTCAATGGAACTGTTGATGCTTCTACCCCAGTTTCGATACTTGCTGAGCCAGATAATGTGGACGGTCAAGCAATGCTGACCTTAGCCGCAGGTGATACCATTACGCTCCGCAATAACTCTGCTACACCGTTTACGATGGACCTAGCACCTTCTGCAGGAGCTCAACTTACTATTTCGCAACTGACCCCAACACCTTAATCACTTTCAGATATCTCCATTTCTCAACTTAAATTAAAGCTAAAAAAATGAGACCTTACCAAGTGTAAGGTCTCATTTTTTAGTACAAAAGCAGCCTGCAAAAATCATATAGTAAAATCTTAATCCCCTGTTAACCTGCCAAGTCACCAATAAGCTCCACATTGCGTATACTGACAAAGGACCAGAGTTTCAAAGGAGGTATTTTTGTGACTGATAAACCTGGTAGTTTGACAACACCCGCAACCATCAGTCTGTGCATGATTGTTAAAAATGAAGAAGCTGTCATTGGACGCTGCCTGGCTTCCGTTCAAGATATTGTAGATGAAATCATCATTGTGGATACAGGTTCATCCGATCAAACAAAAGAAATTGTTAAACAATATACCGACAAAATCTATGACTTTGAGTGGATTCATGATTTTGCTGCTGCCCGGAACTATGCATTTAGCCTCGCGACTCAAGACTATATCCTATGGCTCGATGCCGATGATGTGCTGCTACAAGCTGATAAAGTCAAATTTCAAGAGTTAAAGAAAACATTATCTGCTGACGTGGATGCAGTAAGCATGTTTTACAATTTAGCGGTGAATTCACAAGGTATTGTTTCCTCTCGTCTGCGTAGAAACCGTCTGGTCAAACGCGCAAAAGGGTTCAAATGGATTGGAGCTGTCCACGAATATGTTGAAGTATATGGTAATATTGTCAGCAGTGATGTTGCCGTTACTCACCAACCCCTTGAACATGACGCTGACCGTAATTTAAAAATCTATGAGCAGCGTTTGCGCAAAGGTGAAGTTTTTTCACCACGTGACCTCTATTATTTTGCCAATGAATTAAAAGATCATGGCCTATTAAACCGGGCCATCGAATATTATCAAAAATTTCTTGCCACGAACCAGGGATGGGTGGAAGATAATATTGGAGCCTGTGGCAAGCTTTCTGATTGCTTTTTTGAATTAAATGATGATGAAAATAAACTAAAATATATTTATCTTTCCTTCAATTACGACACACCCAGAGCGGAATTCTGCTGTCGTCTCGGATTCCATCACCTCAATGCCAATCGCATCAAGCAGGCAATTTTTTGGTATAAGGTGGCTACTGAGTTGGAAAAGCCAACCGAAAACTGGGGGCTGGTTAGCTATGATTGCTGGACCTGGCTTCCTCACATCCAGCTTTGTGTCTGCTATTCACGGGTTGGTCAATTCGATCTAGCTAATAAGCATAATGAACTAGCCGGCAAATATATCCCGAATGATCCCAGGATTCAGCACAATCGCAACTATTTAAAAAATCTCCTTTCCAAATCATAACGGCTCAGCAAACACAACATAAAATCAAGATAATCAAAAAGTACTCATCGTACCGCATAGAGGAGCCAAAGCAGGCAGTTCCCTTTTTGCAATGTACTTTGAGTACTTTTTTTATCAATTATTTGCTTTCAGTATTAGCGTATAAAACCGCTAATTGCTTTTTCACTTCGGCGTTTTCCAGATATTCGTCATAAGTCATCCGGCGGTCAATCAGGCCATTCGGCGTAATTTCAATAATCCGGTTGGCTATGGTCTCAATAAACTGATGGTCATGAGATACAAACAGCATGGTTCCACTAAAATTGATCAAGCCATTGTTCAAGGAAGTGATAGATTCTAAATCCAAATGGTTAGTTGGCTCATCTAAGATCAAAACATTGGCACCGCTCAGCATCATTCTGGCCAGCATGCAACGAACCTTTTCGCCACCGGAAAGGACACTAGCCTGCTTTAAGCTTTCCTCACCTGAAAAGAGCATCCTGCCAAGAAAACCACGGATGAAGCTTTCTTCCTGGTCCCGGGAAAACTGACGAAGCCAATCAACCAGATTTAATTCGACATTGTCGAAATACTCCGAGTTATCTTTGGGTAAATAAGCCTGTGTGGTTGTAATCCCCCATTTATATTCACCACTGTCTGCTTCCATTTCTCCCATTAAAATTTTAAAGAGGGTTGTTTTTGCTAATCCATCAGGACCGACGAAGGCAATTTTATCCCCTTTAGCCACAGAAAAGCTGACATCTTTTAACACAGTTTCCCCTTCAATGGCTTTGCTAAGCCCTTCTACGGTCAACAACTGTGCACCCGCTTCCCGGTCTGGCTTAAAGGCAATATAAGGATATTTTCTTGACGAAGGTTTGATATCGTCTAATGTGAGCTTTTCCAACAGCTTTTTCCGTGAAGTTGCTTGTTTGGATTTGGAAGCATTCGCACTAAAGCGCTGAATAAAGGTTTGCAGTTCTTTGGCTTTTTCTTCTTTTTTCTTATTGGCGTCTTTCGCTAATTGTAAGGCCAATTGACTAGATTCCAGCCAAAAATCATAGTTGCCCACATATAATTGAATGTTTTCAAAATCAATATCTGCAATATGCGTACATACGCGATTTAAAAAATGACGGTCATGAGAAACAACAATGACAGTATTCGGAAAATCATAAAGAAAATCTTCCAGCCAGTTGATCGATTCAATATCCAAATGATTGGTCGGCTCATCCAAGAGCAGGATATCCGGATTGCCAAAAAGCGCTTGCGCTAAAAGTACCCGAACTTTTTCATTGCCGCTTAGATCAGCCATCTTTTGACTATGAAGGCTTTCAGGAATACCAAGGCCGTTCAGCAGTCTTGCTGCTTCCGGTTCAGCATCCCAGCCGTTTAATTCAGCAAATTCACATTCTAATTCGGAGACTTTCATACCATCTTCATCGGAAAAATCCGGTTTGGCATATAGCGCATCTTTTTCTTCCATAATGGCGTACAGACGGGTATGCCCCATAATGACAGTGGTCAATACATCAAATTCATCAAACTCATAATGATTTTGCTTAAGGACTGCCAATCGTTCACCAGGCGTAATGGCGACTTCACCTTTAGTCGGTTCTATTTCTCCGGATAACACCTTTAGGAAGGTTGATTTTCCAGTTCCATTAGCACCAATCAGACCATAGCAGTTTCCCGGAGTGAATTTTATATTGACATCTTTAAATAGTGTCCGTTTACCAAATTGCAGTGTTAAACCATTTGTACTAATCATGATTACTTTCCCATCTTTCGATAAAATTTACTTACAAAGTATAATTTTAACACATCTTGCTGATTAAGTCTAATACTATGAGATAGGGCCTTTCTGCTAAAGCAACCCTGTCTAGAAGCACTTGCTTTAGCAGAAAGGCCCATGATGATCTATCGCCAAGTGTTTAACTGGATATTTTATACCAAACGTGAGCATTCGATTTAACTTTACTGAGCGAATACTCCAATTTGCTTAACAATTGAAAACACAAAACGAAGTTTTCCCATTCTTCAGCCGTAAAATCTTCCCGATTCTTTTTGCTTAAAGCGAAATCAAGCATGGTTACTAAAGCTTCTTCCGCAAGCTTTAAATCAAAGATGGATTTAGTAATGCAAGAAACAGATCGTATACGCTCATTCATATTCACACCATCCAATCTGAAAACTGCTTATTTATCTAGCTCTACACTATAAATTATAGTAGTAAATAAACCAAGCGTCAATAACTGTCAGTGTTTAATATTTTACCAGCAGTTAAGAGGTGCAATTCTATCACATGCTTAAAATAATCATAGGTGATGCACATGACTTTTGGTGAAATACTACGAACAACTCGCGAGAAAAGGAATTTAAGCCAGGAAGATGCCGCTAGAGCGATCGAGAAAAAATACGGAATCCGCATGTCGCCGTCTTACTTAAGTATGATTGAAAACGGAACCAGAGAAAACCTTACGGTAAAAGCGCTGAATGCTTTGCTGGATTTTTTTAATCTGCCGTTTGAAAGCGCCTTAAGCCTGTTTAAAACCACCAACCCTCAAAACTGTTTATTAGAAGAATCAGTGCTATATGATTTTCAGTCTAGCCAGATTTCCGAACAGGAGCTAAAAGCTTTGCCGGTCGAAGCTCGCCAAATGCTTCATGATTTTGCAGAATTTTTAATTCAAAAATACATGAAGCCAACTGTATAGCCTGTTAAGCGGGTTAGAATAACACAACCTAGGTTGTGTTATTTTTATTGCCATTTACTGTATGAAAAGATTGTGCCATAATAGTCTCTATGAGGTGATTGCATGCTAAAAACATTCAACAGTATTCCCGGTAAAGTTTGGCTCTTGGTAGCCGCCCATTGTATAACCGATTTATCGCAGGGCAGCTTACTGGTTGCCCTGCCTTACTTGAAAGCTAAATTTGGGTTAAGCTATGCGGAGGTCGGCTTTCTTGTTCTTATTCAAAATCTTACTTCCTCTGTCAGCCAGCCCATCTTCGGCTATTTTAGCGATAAAACGCCACGTCCCTGGCTTATTCCCTGCGGTTGTTTATTGTCAGGAATAGCGATGCTGGCTTCTCTAATCTCCCCTAGCTATTATTTTTTACATATTAGTACAGCTTTGTGCGGTCTTGGAATTGCCGCTTTTCATCCCGAGGCAGCTAAATTGGCGAACCGTTACAGCGGAACGGCTAAAGGCAAGGGCGTCAGTTTGTTTGTAGTAGGTGGAAACGCCGGCTTTGCTTTAGGCTCATTGTTTATGGCTTTTCTGCTTTCGGCCGGAGATGTAGGCAAACTGGTTTATCTCATTCCCTTTGTGCTTATTTTTTATCCTCTCTATCAGCTAAGCCGGAGTGTTTCCCAGCCTGTACACCAATCCAAAACAGCGAAAGCCTCTTTGCAGCACAGCTTTTCTTGGCCGCTAGCGGCTTTATTGGGAGTCGTTTTGTCAAGATCGACCGTCGCAGCGGGTGTAACCACCTTCTTGCCTTTATATTATGTTTCATATTTACAGGGCAGTGAACTTTATGCCAGTTCTTTGTTGACAGTCTTTCTTGCGGCAGGTGCCATTGGGACGTTAGGCGGTGGGATATTAAGTGACCGCTATGGCAGTAAGCGCATTATGTTATGGTCTATTTTGCCTATATCTTTATTGTTGTATTTTTTTAAGATGACTACCGGACTTGAAGTATTTATCATCTTGACGCTTGTCAGTATCCTATTATCTTGTGCTTTTTCCAGTACCTTGGTACTTGCCCAGCAAATGATGCCTGGTAATATTGCAATTGCTTCAGGATTAACGCTCGGACTTAGTGTAGGACTGGGTGCCTTGGGTACCGTTGTGTTAGGAAAGATAGCCGATATCTGGAATATGCCGGTTATTTTTGACATACTGGCCGTGTTGCCAGTACTTGGCTTTCTCCTCACTTTGTATATTGCCGAACCGGAAGAACCGAAAGAGAAACTTGTATCTGTAAAAACCTAAGATCGCATTGTTATTCATTGAAA
Source organism: uncultured Selenomonadales bacterium (assembly GCA_946407015.1). Classification (GTDB taxonomy): domain Bacteria; phylum Bacillota; class Negativicutes; order DSM-1736; family Dendrosporobacteraceae; genus CAMJML01. The sequence continues at coordinate 5,883 of CAMJML010000035.1, forward strand.
GGGGGATTCATAATGAAAAAAACTTTTCTGATCATCTTGCTGCTTACCTTTACGCTGAGTGCCGCAACGTGCTTTGCTGCCGGTAATAATGATAATGCGCTAACAGCCATTGCGCTTTACATTGATACATCCGGTCATTACGTTCCTGGTATGGATATGCTGAATAAAGCGCTTAATGAGGTCATCCGTTATAAAGTGAACGCGTTGTTTCTCGGCAGTGAAGTCCAATCAGGAAATGAAGTTTTGCGTGATCTGGGGCGTTGTAACATAATCAGTGCCTCTACGGCTACCGTTGACGGGTTATCCGCCTATGCGACGAATCGCCATGTAAATTACGTCGTTTTGTTTTCCGTTCGTCCTTTAGACATTGCCATCGACTTAAAAGCCTACTCGGCCGAAGCGAATGATTATATTGTGAACAAATCGGTGACGCGTCCTGACGGCACTGAAGCCTGGTCAACACTGGACACTTTAAGCAGTATGATTGGCGACGAAGTCACACAAGTGCTCCAGGTCATTCGCGGTTCCTGAGCACAGCCTGCACCATCTAAGCGGCTAAAAAATCCGGTCATTTGCCGGATTTTTTTAATATTCACCAGCAATCGTTAATATATTACCTATAAAGTTTCTTGCTGAGCCCAACATCGACGACAATTTAAAAACTTAAAAAACCAGATAAAATACTAAAGGAATATTCCGTCAATAGATTTTTATTGTATGATGAGGTATAAGAAATCTTTAAGGATTTCATCTATGAGTCAATATTGATTCCTTTTTTCATTTGGAATCTAATTTGGATAGTGAGGTAGATGCCTATGGAAACATCCAGTCAGCCAAAGCAAGTCGTGATTATCGGTGCCGGTTTCGGCGGCCTGCGTGTAAGCCGTGTATTAGCTAAAGCGAACGTACAGGTAACACTTGTTGACAAGCATAATTATCATTTATTTCAACCACTGCTTTATCAGGTTGCAACAGCCGGTTTATCAGTTGATGATATCGCCTATTCAACCAGAGCCATTGTAAAAAACCGCAAAAATGTTATTTTTCGCATGGGCGAAATGACCGGACTTGATTTTGACAGTAAAACCGTCCTGTTAGATAGTGGCACCTTGTCTTATGATTATCTGGTATTGGCTACCGGCGGGGCTACGAATTATTTTGGATTAAGCTCAGTTGAAAAGCATGGTTTCTCCATGAAAAGCCTGGATGAGGCTGTCACCATCCGTAATCATATTTTATATCAATTTGAGCAGGCCGCTTTTGAAAAGGATCCGGATAAGCGACGCGCCTTATTAACGTTTGTCGTTGTTGGCGGCGGACCTACCGGTGTAGAATCTGCCGGGGCACTATCAGAACTCATTTATCTTGTTATGAATAAAGAATATCCGAATTTAAATTTTAAAGAAGTACGGATTATCTTGGTAGAAGCTTCTGATAAATTATTTGCCGCCATGCCGGAAGAATTGCGGGAAGCAGCCGTCGAAACCTTGATCCGCAAATACGTTGAAGTCCGTCTATGTGTTCAGGTGATTGATTATGATGGCAATTTCTTATTCCTTAAAGGCGGCGAAGTCATACCGACCCGCACCGTAATATGGGCTGCCGGAGTCAAAGCAGCACCGATTCTCAGCCAGCTTCCTATTGAGCGGGATGCTATGGATCGGGCAATTGTCAATGAATACCTGCAAATGCCTGATCATCCTGAAGTTTTTGTTATTGGCGATTCAGCCCGGTTTGAAGCAAATGGCCGGCCACTTCCGATGGTTGCGCCGGTTGCCATCCAGCAGGCCGAATGCACGGGAAAAAACATCATCCATGCATTAACGGGTAAAGAACCAATCAAATACGCTTATCACGATGTCGGAAACATGGCGACAATTGGCCGCAATGCGGCGGTAGTGCATATTGGTAAAGTAAAGCTAAAAGGCTTTTTTGCTTGGTTCATCTGGTCGGTTGTCCATATTCTGCGCTTAATTGATTTCCGCAATCGCTTTGTGGTATTTATGAAATGGATTTGGGATTATTTGTTTTATGACCGCTTGGTCCGCATTATTACAAGACAATAACGAAATAATAAACAGCAGGACTGGCCTATGGCTACCCCCTGCTGTTTATATTTCAACGGCTTTTTGCCATTGGTTAATCACCACTCAAAATTTTGGCATGAATCGCTAAAATTTTTTGCCCGTAGGTCTTACCAGGTACAGCCCATTTGCCATTTAGCTCTGTCCAGGTTACAGATTTTCCAAAGCTGCTCGAATTCTTAACCAACTGATAACGAGGGTCTACAATATCCCCTTGTGGCAGCCGGGTTGTTGAATAAGCCAGCAAATGCTGAATTTGCGCCCTGATACCCATTTGAGCGCTCGGAAACCAGGCGCCTTTGACCCCTCCGCCTGTTGTGCCCAGCCCGCAATAGTTGTTTTGCAGGGGAACAACATCGCCTCCATAACGGAAGTTACCGGTTTCATGTAAAGCTTGCGCAAAAGCAACGTCAGGCCGAACGCCTTCCCTGAGTGCCTCTTCATAAAACAGCTCTACCAATTGCTGTGGGGAAACGGTAATGAGCGGAAACCGGTTGCGCTTTAAAAGATAATTTAAGCATTGTTCCTGAGATGCAAGGGGCGGCCCCATAATAGAAAGATCAATGGTTTGACTGGTTTGTAAAAAGGTAAAAGGATTGTAGCCATTCAGAGCAGCATTGGCACTTTTAGCCTGAGTAAGCGGCAGCCAAAAAAGGCAGCTCATCGACAATACCAGGACACCTAAAAATAGCTTGTGTTTCATTTTCCCCTCCAAGATTAAAGCATATAGTACAATCCTATCGAATATAGCATTTTTTGTCTAGGCATGAATTTTGATCTTACTGTTCGTATAGGAAATACAGCTAAAAATCCTAACTCGCTATTGCCAATTTTAGAATAATTGCCTTATAATAATATTGAAAATATTTTTCATTTTCAATCAATCTATTGAAATATTATTTTAGTTATTTTATGATCAGGATCAGGATATTAATAAACTATCCTATACACGAGGTGAATTATGAACAAGCAGTGTGACATTGGCCTAATTGGATTGGCTGTTATGGGAGAAAATTTGGCGCTTAATATTGCTGGCAAAGGCTTTCCGATTGCCGTTTACAACAGAACAGCGAAGAAGACCGAACAATTTCTCAGCAGTCATGCATCCTCCTTGCCCATCACCGGCGCTTTCTCTTTAGCCGAATTTGTTAATAGTCTCCGTCGGCCACGAAAAATACTTCTCATGGTCAAAGCCGGAAAACCGGTTGATGACTTCATTGAACTTTTATTGCCGTTATTAGGTCAAGGAGACATTCTGATTGACGGTGGTAATTCATACTATGAGGATACCCAGCGTCGGGCCCGCATACTTCAGGCACATGGTATCCATTACGTGGGACTGGGTGTATCAGGAGGCGAAGAAGGTGCCTTGAAAGGTCCTAGCCTAATGCCAGGCGGTACAAAAGCAGCCTATGATGAACTGGCACCTATATTAACGGCCATTGCGGCTAAAGCAGGAAATAGTCCCTGCTGTTCATACCTCGGACCTGACGGTGCCGGACACTATGTGAAGATGGTTCATAATGGGATTGAATATGGTGATATGCAGCTCATTGCCGAAACTTACTTTGTCATGAAACAAGTTTTGCAGCTTTGCCCTTCCGAGCAAAGTAAAATCTTTCAGTCCTGGAATAAAAGCGATTTAAACTCTTATTTAATTGAAATCACAGCAGATATCCTCAATCGATTGGATGACAGAACTCAAGCTCCTATGGTGGATCTTATCTTAGATTCGGCCGGACAAAAAGGCACCGGTAAATGGACTGTACACAGCGCTTTGGATTTAGGAGTCCCTGTGCCCACAATTACGGAAGCGGTTTATGCCCGTTTTCTCTCCGGGTATAAGGCAGAACGGCTGACTGCAGCGAAAACACTAGCTTCTCCGCAGCAAGAGGCTAAACTTGACTCAATTCCGGACTTCATTGCCGCAATTGGAGATGCGCTATATGCTTCTAAAATTTGCTCCTATGCCCAGGGGTTTGCACTCTTAAAAGCAGCTAGCCTTCACAATAACTGGAATTTGCAATTTGCTGATATTGCCCTCTTGTGGCGTGGTGGCTGCATTATTCGGGCGCAGTTCCTGGAAAAAATCCATGATGCATTTAGCCGTAACCCTGAGTTGCCCAACCTGCTGCTGGATCCGTATTTTACGGCTGAGTTAAAACGATTGCAGCAAGGCTGGCGAAAAGTTGTTTATATATGCAAGCAACTGGGTGTACCGATTCCGGCTTTCAGTGCTTCCCTAGATTATTATGACGCCTACTGCCAGGAAGCCTTGCCGGCAAACCTGATCCAAGCGCAACGAGACTACTTTGGCGCCCACACTTACGAACGTACGGATATGGAAGGCTGCTTTCATTCCGATTGGACCAAACTTCCCAAAGCCAATCAGGAATAAATTCAGGAAGCTAAGACCCTGCGTCTTAGCTTCTTTGTTATAATAACCGCTTTAAAATCTTCCCGGTAGCCGTCTTGGGTAAAGCCTCCACAGCGAAAAGTTCTTTCGGAACCTTATAAGCAGCTAAATTGTCCAATAGATATTCCCGAATGGCCTTTTTATCAAATGCCCCTTCTGAAGACATCACAAGATAAGCCGCTGCCTGCTGTCCCCGTAATGCATCCGGAATGCCAATTACGGCGGCTTCGACTACTCCGGGATAAGCATAAAGCAACTCTTCAATTTCCCGCGGATAAATGTTTTCACCATTTGTAATAATCATGTCCTTTAAGCGATCTACGATAAAATAGTAATCTTCATCATCTTTATACGCCAAATCCCCGGTATGCAGCCAGCCTCCCCTTAAGGCTTTCGCAGTATCCTCAGGTAAATGATAATACCCTTTCATTACACTGGGTCCGCGTACAACTAATTCACCAATCTTGCCACTCGGCAATTCCTGATCATTTTCATCAACGATCCTGACTTCTAATCCTGGCAACGCTTTGCCGATAGAACTATATTTTGGTTTCGCCGGTGGATTGAGAGCGACCACTGGGGATGCCTCAGACAACCCGTAACCTTCCATAATATGAATTCCATAAACCCGGTGAAATTGCTGGGCAATTTCCACAGGCAGTGACGCACCGCCTGAAACAAAAATCCGGACATTGGACAGTTCTTTTACGGCAGCCAGCCGGGTTAAAAAATTATAGATAGGTGGGACGCCAAAGACTACGGTGACACCATATTCCCGAATCGCTGCAACAGTCTCTTTCGGGTTGAATGCATCCAAAATGGTAATGGATGATCCACAGAGTAATGAGTTAAGCACTGAGCAGGTCCAGGCAAAACAGTGATACATGGGTAAAACGCACAAAACATTATCTTCCTGAGTAATATGCAGAACTTGATTAAACGTATTAGCATTACTGACTAAATTTTTATGGGTTAATACAGCGCCTTTCGGATTCCCGGTAGTACCCGATGTATAGATAATCACACAATCATGGTCCTCATCAAAATCATCTAATACCGGAGCCGGATGAACAGCCTGCTGCAATAGGGAAACAAAGTCAGAAATGATGAGCTGACGGATCTCCTGCTCAAGCTCATAATGCTGCATTCCACTACTTAAATCAAGGTTTTCCATGGTAACTAAATACCGCATCTTCGCATTTTTGGCAATAAATACAATTTCCCGGCTGCTTAGCTGGAAATTAATTGGCACAACAACGGCACCTAGACTGGCAATTGCCATATAACAGCAGACATATTCTATCGAGTTTCGGGAAAACAAACCAACGTTTTCCCCTCTTCGAATGCCCACATGATAAAAATAGTTGCGATAAGCAACTACCTCCTCTTGAAACTGATGGTATGTCATTGGTTTATTCCCGTGAAACACGATATCAGTAGGCTTTCCTTGGTCAATAAGCTGATGTACAAGCATTCAATTCCCCCTCCATTGGTATAACCACCAACACAGCCCCTATTCGCAATTTTATCGTTAATTGTCATCATTGTCCATATTATTCCAGTAAGCCATACGACCATAATTTATTGTTTCTTAACTTATTGCAAAATATCCGGCTCCAGCAAGAACCAAATAAGCCCATGAATCCTTAAGGATTCATGGGCTTATTTCTTATATGATTCATTCAAATGATTACAATTTGGAGGCGGCACCTAGACTCGAACTAGGGGTAGAGATTTTGCAGACCTCGGCCTTACCACTTGGCTATGCCGCCGTTTGAATAGTTTTGGTGGAGGGAGCTGGATTCGAACCAGCGAAGGCAGAGCCGGCAGATTTACAGTCTGCTCCCTTTAGCCACTCGGGAATCCCTCCAAGATAATGGCGGAGTGGCAGGGATTTGAACCCTGGCGGGCCTCACGACCCCTAACGATTTAGCAAACCGTCCTCTTCAGCCACTTGAGTACCACTCCATGTTAAGATATTAAATTTATGGCAGGGGCAGTAGGACTTGAACCCACAACCAACGGTTTTGGAGACCGCTACTCTACCAATTGAGCTATACCCCTAAAATAACGCTTGGGGTGACTGAAGGGATTCGAACCCTCGGGTAACGGAGCCACAATCCGCCGTGTTAACCACTTCACCACAGCCACCATAATGCCGTCTCCTGACGACAAAATACATTATATCAAGCGCCATTGATTATGTCAAGCATAAATTTAACACCTGAACAACCGCCTTTTTAATACCATGCGATACCTATACGATTTGTAAAAATAAGAGCCAAGAGATATTCTCCCGGCTCTTAAGGAAATCAGCATTGGAATTTGCTTACCGCATTGCGCAGCTCATTGGCCATCTCAGCTAGACTGGCCGCTGATGCCGCAATTTCCTCTACAGCAGCATTCTGCTCTTCACTGGCCGCCGCAACCTGCTCCGCACTTACCGCATTCGATCTGGCCACATCAGCAATATGACTTACTGCCTGCTCAACTTCCACACTACCCGATTTTTGTTGATTAGACAATTCAACAATATTTTTAATTTGTGCATTCATATCTTTAATGGCATGGTGGATATTTCTAAAGGCTTCACCAGAAGCTTCTACCACTGCAACACCGGCAGCCACTTCTTTACTGCCTTTGTCCATAGCCGCCACCGCTTCTAAAGTATCTTGCTGAATGGCACCAATAATCGAAGATATTTCTTTTGCAGCATTTTCAGACTGCTCTGCCAGTTTGCGCACCTCATCAGCCACAACCGCGAAGCCACGCCCTTGCTCTCCGGCTCGGGCCGCCTCAATAGCTGCATTGAGAGCAAGTAAATTCGTTTGGCCCGCCAACCCGGTAATCGTATCTACAATCTGCCCAATTTGACGGGATTTATCACCTAATACATGAATCATTTGTGCAGTATTATTAACGTCAGTCTGAATCTGATTCATCATCTGAACTGCATTTTGCGATTGCTCTGCCCCTTCATTGGCCACACATTCACTATTTGCCGATGCCTGAGCCACAGATTCAGCCGCTTTCGTCGAATCAGAACTAAATTCAACCATACTACCGATGACTTCGGCTGATTTCATCGATAATTCAACCTGTTGACCGGTACCGGCCGCAACATGCTGCACGGTAGATGCAACCTCTTCAGAAGCCTTGCCAACTTCAGCAATCGCAGCTGAAAGCTGTTCAGAAGCTGCTGATACTGTTTGCGCAGTAGCAGCAGTTTGAATAATAAGACCTCGCAATTGGCTTGTCATTGCATTGAATTCATCAGCAAGCCGCGTAACTTCACTGGCCCCTTTGATCTCAATATTATGAGTTAAATCACCTTTAGCAATTTTATCAGCCGCATCGATTAACTCATTTAATGGATTCACAATGCCGCCTGCAACTTTAAAAGCGGCATAAACTGCAGCCAAAATAGCCAGTAATAAAATAATTCCAGCGATAACACTTGAATAGATCAGCGAGGAATACACTTCTGTCAAAGGCTCATGGATGATAACACCCCAGCCATATTTTTCAACCGGCCCATAAACGGTTAACGTAGAATCACCCCGGGTAGAAGTTGTGTCCATAGAGCCGGATTGACCGTTTGTTGCATTGCGAACATAGTCATAACGAAGAAAATCATCTTTGGCAAATACACGTTCTTTGTTTGGATGAGCCAGTACCGTACCTTTCTGATCGACAACATCGACATAACCGGTTTTTCCAATAGCACATCTTTCAACAATATCCCATAAGGCCTTAATGCTAACATCAGCAGCCAAAACCCCTATGACAACTCCGTCTTTATTTTTTATTGGTGTAGAGATCGTTACACAAGGAGCATTGGTAAAGGCCGAAATATAAACATCTGTAAAAAAGGTACTGCCTTTCATCGCTTGCTGAAAATAGGCGCGATCAGAACGATTAGCAAGGTTTCCACTCGTTCTGGCTACCTGCATGCCTGTTGCATCCATCGCAAAAATCAATTCAAACTGTGGATTTTTTTGCTGAGTAATGACAATCAACTCTCGGATCGCATTTGCATCAAAATTTGTTGCCGACGGTGAACCGGCTAAAGCCTCCACAATTCCCTCAGCATTATCCATATGACGCTTAATCTCGTTGGAAATTTGCGTTGTAAGGTTAAGATTAGCTTGAACGGTTGCTTCCCTCATACCAACCAGATTCAAATAAACATTGACCACCGTACCTAAGACGGCTGGCAATAATGTAAAAATTGTAAACAAAACAACTAATTTGTACTTAAGGCTTTTTTTCTCAAACATCTTATTCACCTCATCATGTATTCTGCTACAGCGCACCAAGCTCAGCCTATCAAAAATTCAGCTAAACATAAAAAAACCAACCGACAAAACGGCACAAAAGCCTTTGTTAGTTGTAACTTCATTGTACATTAACGTAAATATTGCATTTGTCCATATGTTACATCAAAATACAAATTATGTCAATACCAGGTGTACAACAAATTGGAACGTTCTTCTCAGCATAAATTAAAAATAGGGCATCGGCTAGCTGCCGTTGCCCTATCGATTTCTTCATTCTTCAAAAAGTGCGCTTACCCGCTTTAGTTCTTGCCGAATGGGAATACTTTGCGGACAATGGCTTTCGCACTTACCGCATTCTATACATTTTGAGGCCGGAGCTGCTAAACGTGATACTATCTGATAACGCTGCTTAGCTGCCGGAGTACCATCAAACACCCAATAGTCATTATACATCGAAAAACAATTCGGAATATGTATTCCTTCCGGACAAGGCATACAATAAGCACAGGCTGTACAATTCACTCTAATTCTTTCTTTAAATAGCTTCTTAACTGCATCAATCAGCTCCATCTCTTTCGGCGTTAAGGAATGTGGCAGCGCTTCCTGAGCCACTTTGATATTTTCCATAACATGATCCATTGTAGTCATACCGCTTAATACCACTGATACTTCCGGATGATTCCACACCCAGCGTAACGCCCATTCAGCCGGAGTTCTGCCAATATCCGCCTGCTGAAAGCGTTCATACGCTGCTTGCGGAAGATTGGCCAGATTTCCGCCACGCAAAGGTTCCATAATCGCAATGCCAAGACCTCTGTCCGCTGCATACTGTAAGCCCGCTGTTCCGGCTTGGTACTCCTCATCCAGGTAATTGTATTGTATTTGACAGAATGACCAATCATAGTCATCTACAATCTCTTTGAATAAGCCAATCTCATCATGAAAAGAAAAACCAGCATGTTTAATTCTGCCATCTTGAATAGCCTGATTGAGGAACTCAGCAATGCCAGCTTCTTTTAATAGCGGCCATGTACCGGCATTAAGTGAATGAACCAAATAAAAATCGATATAATCCGTTTCCAAACGTCCCAACTGCTCATTCAAATAACGATCCATGTCCTCTCTGGTTTTGATTAACCAACTGGGCAGCTTGGTTGCCAGCTTAACGCGTTCACGATAGCCAGCCTTCAACGCTTTAGCAACAAAAGGTTCACTGGCTCCCCCATGAGTAAAGCCGGTCCCATGATAAGGATAGGCTGTATCTACATAATTAACCCCAGCATCAATCGCAAACCGCAGCATTTCGGTTGCCTTTTTCAAATCAATTTGGCTAGGATCACTGCCGATAATCGGCAGACGCATACAGCCAAATCCCAGTGCTGATACCATTTCATTGGTTTTTCCAAATTTTCTGTATAGCATGGTCACCCTCCTACAGTGTACTCATCACAAATGGTGTTCTCTACGGAGCAATCTTATTCTTACTTATCCGAGAGTCTGAATTTTTACACCGCCTCACGCCTCCTCGCAGAATGAATATTCATTCCTCCCCTTCTAAAAAAAGAGATCCAATTATCTTTTAATTGCATCCCATATAGCACTTATACCACCATCAAGCATGTGCGAGTCCAGCTTATTATGACCAAAAAGAGATAATTTAACCAGCGAAATGGTTGCACCATAAGCCAGTGTACTAAGCATCTCTAGTGGCAAATCTTTTAATAAGTTTGCCTCGCGGGCATGCTTAAACAGGTTGTTTACAGGTTCAAAAGTTCGTATGCCTTCTTCCCGGGTAGCTGCAGTGATGAGGGGTGAATTCGCATATTGTTCAATAAACATTAACTCAGCGGGATGCTCCAAAAAATAATCAACAATATTGCGTAATAAGAGCATGCAGCTTTCCCGGACCGGTCTGGTTTCCAGATAGTTATGAAGCGTATATTGGGCCAAGCGGGACTTAACATCAATATATAAGGCATTAATTAAATCTTCTTTACCGGAAAAATATCGATAAATTGTACCGACACCAATATTGGCACGCTGGGCAATTTGTGACATGGGAGTCCCATGGAAGCCTTGTTCCGATATTAACTCAAGGGTAGCCTGTAATGCAGCGGCTTTTTTACTCTGTGTAATTTCTGTCATTGTACACTCCAAACAAACAATAGCCATAAAGCTCAATGAATGAACGTTCATTCTATAAATTTATTCTTATTTTACCGTGAACTATTTTTAATGTCAATCTTTTCCTAACTCTCTCCGTTAGCCGCTTCTCAACCTGGACTGCTGAATAACAAAAAAGGCTTTACGGTTTAACCGTAAAGCCTTACTAATTTTCAAGTGGCGACCCCGGCAGGATTCGAACCTGCGACCTTTTGATTCGTAGTCAAACGCTCTATCCAGCTGAGCTACGGAGTCATTTATGATGAGCACTTATTTAGTATAAGCCTTTTTTTGATTATTGTCAACAAGGTTTTTCATGGAAATCGATTTTATGTATTTATTTTTCGCATAGCGGCTTTAAGAATTTCATAAAAATGCGGCTTACGCTTAGTACCATATTGAGATTCCGCATGCCGATGCTCATCATTCCTGTTTTCCGCCTGATAAATTGCCTTTATTTTGGTAATCATGTTTCGCCCTCCTTGGCTGCCTGTAACGTCCCCTCTATAATGATCATCGAAAGCTATTATATAAATATTAAGTAATTTGTTATTTTTGTTATTGTGGCGAAAATCGCTCAACAAATAAAAACCTTTGTACTGAGTTGCATCAATACAAAGGTGTTATTTCAATGGCGCGCCTGGCACGATTCGAACGTGCGACACACGGCTTAGAAGGCCGTTGCTCTATCCAGCTGAGCTACAGGCGCAAGATTATGGAGCGGGTGATGGGAATCGAACCCACGCAACTAGCTTGGAAGGCTAGGGCTC
>CAMJML010000036.1 GCA_946407015.1 uncultured Selenomonadales bacterium
GCTGTCGGCAGCTTTGCTGCCGGTAACAGCGTCGGGATTGTCCGTAGCAGCAGATTTCCCTGCCGCCGGCCGTAGGCGAACTAAACTAAACAGTTGCATAAAAAATCCGCACTCAATGAGTGCGGATTTGGGGACTGACTGAAATTCAGGCGCCACGTTCCATGGCTTTGGGTTTGGCAAAAATCATGCGGCCTGCTGCTGTTTGCAGGACCGACGTAACCAGTACGCCAATGGTCTCACCAATATGTTTTTTACCACCATCCACAACAATCATGGTACCATCATCCAAATAGGCAACACCTTGACCAAATTCCTTACCGTCTTTCACAACATGAACAGTCATGTCTTCACCGGGCAATACGACCGGCTTCACAGCATTCGACAGTTCATTGATATTCAGAACCGGTACGCCCTGCAATTCAGAGACTTTATTGAGATTGTAGTCATTCGTAATGATTTTGGCTTTTAGGATTTGACCAAGCTTCACTAACTTCGAATCCACTTCAGCAATATCATCAAAGTCACGGTTATCAATTTTAACAAACATACCCAATTCTTTTTGAATCCGGTTTAAAATATCTAAACCACGACGACCACGATTGCGTTTCAGCAAATCAGAAGAATCCGCAATATGCTGCAATTCTTCCAGTACAAAGACCGGAATAATCAACGTACCTTCGATAAAACCACTTTTACAAATATCAGCAATACGCCCATCTATAATAACACTGGTATCCAGAATTTTATATTGGATATTTTCGGACGCTTTATCTTTCTGCTTATCTTTCCCCATCCAAGGAATGGCTTCAAACAAAGCAGCTAACTCATCCTTTTTCCGGATTGTAAGGTTTATCCCAAGGTATCCTAAGATGATGCTTAGTATTCCCGGAACATAACTGCCGACAATCGGAACAGGCAAAAAAGCTGTACCTAATAAATTAGCAATTATGAGTCCAATAGCTAACCCCAGTGAGCCGGCAAGAACATCATAAACCGGCATTTTATTCAGACGCGCTTCCACCCAATACGTAAATTGCCATAAATGTCTGATCAAAAAAGGCGCTAATAAAAAACCAATACCGCCACCAATAATGCCGCCAACTAGAAACGACAGTATGGTGGTCATAGTAAGTCCAAACAAGCCCATTTGCAAAAACTCAGCACTAAGCATCGATGTCAAAAATGGACTGATCAGCTTAACCAGCATAAGCCCGGCAATCGCCGTCAAAATCGTGATAATAAATCGCAATACCTTATCCAGCAAATTGTTCACCCCCTCCCATTGTTTTATTTGTTCAAAGATGCAATTTACAAAGGCGGAGCGTTTCCACCAAAATGTGGAAATCTAAATTTAGTTTATCCTAAAACTAATAAAAAAATACGTCAGTCACCTGGCGTATTTTCTTTTAACAAGTCATATACCCATGCTTCAACTGCTTCGGCATCCTTGTCACAAGCCAGCACTAGCTCACTTACCAAGATTTGGCGGGCAGTATCCAAAAGTCTGCGCTCACCGGTCGAAATTTTTTTGACACGATCCTGAAGCATAAGATTGCGAACGACTTCTGCTACTTCGTAAATACTACCACTTTTAATTTTTAATAGATTGGCATTAAACCGCCTATTCCAACTGCCATTCACCTGATTGGGAGGGGTTTTCAGAATATCAATGACCTTTTCCACTTCAGGCTGACCGATGACTTCACGCAGTCCAATATTATCCACGTTATTCATCGGGATCATCACTTTCATTCCACCAAAGGGCATCGTGAGAATAAAATAGAGTTGCCGCTGTCCCATCACTTCATGTTCTTCAATACCTTCAATGACTCCAGCGCCATGCATAGGATACACGACCCTATCTCCAATCGCCAACATAGCAGCACCTCCTGACGTTACTTAAAATTATACCACAAAGCATTATTTCTGTCAAAATTTTATATTTTAGCACATGTCCTGGATTATTGTCAATTATCCTTTTAAAATTCCGTCCATTGACAACGATGGTTTTATGTAGATATAATAATTTCAAAGCGAGGTGTTCACCGTGCATGATAAATGCTGCACTGACTTTCAAAATGCTGTTGACGACTATTTGATCCGTCATCGAAGCGTACTAGACGTACTAACTAAATATCAAGAATCTGCAGCCCGTGTCAACCGTGCATTTGCCAAAGCTGTCACAGAGTGCGGCTGCGTAAAGGTTAATGCTTCCCGTCAACAAGTTCCAGCCGATGCTTGTTACAGTGATATCAAGCAATTTATGTCTTCACACCTTTCCGGCAAGCCGTGTGATCACTGTCAGGAAATTATTAGCAAAGAATTAGGCCACAGTATTTTTTATCTTACCGCTCTTTGCAATTTAAGCGGGGTTAGTCTTGCTGAGGTCATGCAACAGGAATGTAAAAATGTTACGACTTTAGGGGTATTCCATTTGACCTAAAAATTAAATAGCAGCCGTAAGGCTGCATTTTTTATTGCATAAGCGGATATGATACACCTAACGATAATTATCATGAGGTGTGCTTATGCGCTTATTAGCTTTTCTGATAGCTTTATTACTCGTTGCCGGATCACCTATGGCTGCGGCAAACTTCATTCCCGATAACATGGACGAACTGGACTCAGGGTATATTACCGTTGTCAATGACAGCGGGGCTATTGTTATGCAGACCGGAATCAATATCCGGCCTGGCGACCAATTCATCAACGAAGAGAATCAGCTCTATGAAATCACAGCGGTCGAAGGAACATTAGCCAATGCACGCTTTATCCGCACCGAAAATGATATTGCGATGGAAACGTTAGCGATTCCGGCACAAGCGCCCGCTGAAACTACCCCGCAGCTTATCGCAATCTACCATACCCATACCGATGAGTGCTATATATCTCATGACGGAAGATCCACCATTCCGGGTAAAGGCAGCATTATGCTGGTTGGAGATGCTTTTCAGCAAAGGCTGGAGGAATTGGGCTATCGGGTTACGCACAGCAAAACCCTGCATGATCCTCACGATGCGAACGCCTACCAACGCTCGCGCCGTACCTTTATGAAACTGCTGAATGAGCAGCCTGTTGCGCTGTTTGACATTCATCGTGATAGTGCTCCGCTCAATGTCTACAGCACGACTATTAACGGCAAACCCGCTGCTAAATTACTGCTGGTAGTCGGCCGTCAAAACCAAAACCGAACAACAACACTCAATTACGCCAAAAAAATTAAAGCTGCCACCGATGCGAAATATCGTGGCTTGGTCCGGGGTATTTTTATTGCCCACGGGAATTATAATCAGGACTTAAATCCCCGCGCCATGCTTGTAGAAGTAGGTACACAATACAACTCCTTGGATGCGGCTGAGTACAGTGTCGCTTTATTGGCTGATGCCGTTCCCTCTTTCCTAAAGGTTAATACCCAGGCCAGTGCTGCCGCCGCCGGACCTGTCGATGCTGAAAGCACTGATGTGACCCCGGCGGAAGAATCTTACGGCACCGATATGTTATATATTATCGGCGCGCTGATTGTTGGGGTGCTAGGTTATCTCTATCTAAGCACCGGCAGCTGGAGTGAAGCAAAAAATAAACTCAATTATTTTTTCAAATATGAGTTTAGAGATATTCTCGCCTCCCGTCGTAAACGCAAATAACGGAGGAGACTGCTGGTATGCTTAAACGGCGATTTTTCTTTATAGCGGGAGCACTGCTGCTGGTCACTGTCATTGCCATTAGCTCATTGCATTTACTCCCATTGCAAAATTTTTTGCTGATTCAGCAAAAGCCTGAGCAAGCCCCGCAAAAAGTCTATGACTATTACATTATCATTGATGAACAAACCGGTAATCACCTGATGGCGGTACCACTCGTTGTCGGAATTGGCGACGAGGTGTTGTCGGAAGATAATAAATTATATCGCGTTGTCCGCGTAGAAGAAAACCAGGCTTACGCCCGGTTTGTCAGAGATGTCATCTTGGATGATAAATAGCTTGTTAAAGTTGACGGTCCAGAACGGCTTGTTCCCGCAGTCGTTTAAGACCGTCTTTTATTGATTTTGCTCGGACTTCCCCAATACCGTCCACATCATCCAGTTCGGCGATACTGGCATTATAGATATGATGCAGCGTTTTAAACCGGGCAACCAGATTATCAACAACCACCATGGGTAAACGGGGAATATGACTCAGCAACCGGTAACCGCGCGGAACAACCGGAATATCAATCGAGTTGGCGGTAACACCGAAGCCTAAAATCCTGCAGACCGTATACGAATCCAAACTTTCTTCCGGTAGTGCCGCCAGCTGTTCCCGGATGGAAAGATGACTGGCTTCATCAGGACTCAGACAATAATCTTTAATCAGATAATAGATATCATCCTCATCGGAAATAAGCTCTTCCATCTGCATACTGACCAGCCGTCCCTCGGTGCCCAGTTCAACAATGTTATGTTCGATTTCCCTGGCAATCCGGCTGACTTGCTCCGCCCGAATAAGCGGTTCCGCTACGTCGGCCAAAGTCACTAAATCTTCAAACTCCAGACCATTCAGGTGAATAAGACCGCGCTTCAAAACAGCCTGATATTTTTCAAACGTCTGTAACGCCTGATTAGCCCGGCTCAAAATGACAGTAATATCTTTTAAGATATAGCGCAAATTGCCGACATAGACCGAGATTACATTCCGGCGTTGTGAAATCGAAATGACCAAAGCACCGGTTTGCCGGGCAACTCTTTCTGCCGTACGGTGACGGGTACCGGTTTCAGTTGTGATAACGGTAGCCTCTGGAACTAATTGTGCATTTGCGTATAATATTTTTTTTGCGTCATGGGATAAGATGATTGCACCGTCCATTTTCGCTAATTCATAAAAAGCGGATGGACTGTAGTCACAATTCAGTAAAAAACCACCATCAACAAGTTCCATAATGGACGGGCTGTCACCCACTACAACCAAGGCACCCATCTTCGCCCGGAGGACATTTTCTAAGCCTTCTCTCAGCGGCATTCCCGGAGCTAATGATTTAATGATGTTGATGAACTTGGCATCCCACAAACGCTCAACTTTTAATATTGTCATATTGCTTGCCTCCAACGCCGCCTGAAACACTGCAAGGAATAATTGCTAGCATTATTTTGCCCAAACAGCTGTCAATTAGTTACCATAATTTTCATTTCATAGTAGCATAAATAATTACTCCAAAATTTTTTAAAATCCTTCTGAAACTAGCAATAATTATTTGTTGTTTATCAACAAATAATTATTGCTAGTTTGTTCTCACAAAATCAATTTAGACACCTAACGGATTAATCCAATCCCGCGTCTAAGGCTTCAACCACGCTTTCGACACCTACTAACTCGACCGAATTGATTTTAGGCAAGCCTTTAAGATTGCCGCGCGGCAAAATAATTCGTTTAAACCCCATCTTTGCAGCTTCACGGATACGTGGTTCAACTTGGGATACGGCCCTCACCTCACCGGCTAAGCCAACCTCGCCAAAAATGACGGTTTTATCTGTGGTTTTGCGATTTCTAAAACTGGAGGCCAACGCTAAGATTAACCCTAAATCAATCGCTGGTTCGTCCACCTTTATTCCCCCGGCAATTTTCACATAGACATCCGAAGTTCCCAGCATCAAACCAACGCGCTTTTCCAGCACCGCTAACAGCAATTGAATTCGCTTAATGTCCACATGATCAGCTGTACGCCGTGGCGGCATAAAAGGTGAATCACTGACTAGCGCCTGGATTTCTACTAGTAGCGGTCTCGTACCTTCCACTGTCGGAATGACCACACTGCCGGGAACATCCATGGGCCGTTCTGACAAAAACAACTTAGAGGCGTCAGGAACATCGACTAACCCCTCGCCGCGCATCTCAAACAAGCCTATTTCATTGGTGCTTCCAAACCGGTTCTTTACAGCCCTCAGTACGCGAAACTGAGCATTACGATCTCCTTCAAAATAAAGTACAGTATCTACGATATGCTCAAGAACCCTGGGCCCGGCCAAAGCACCGTCCTTTGTCACATGGCCGACCACAAAAGTTGCGATTGAGTGGTGCTTGGCTAATCGCAATAATTGTACGGCACCTTCTCTGACCTGGCTCACACTGCCAGGTGCACTTTGCAGTTCCGGCCGGAAAACGGTTTGAATAGAATCAATGACTAATAACTCCGGTTTCATTTTACTTGCTTGCTGCTCAATAACCTCAAGATTGGTCTCGCTTAATACAAATAAATTTTCATGCAAAGCCTGCAGACGGTCAGCCCGTAAACGGACCTGACGAATGCTTTCCTCCCCGGTGACATACAGCACTTTACCACGATTTTTGGCAATATGCGCACAATTTTTTAACGTCAGGCTGGATTTTCCAACCCCTGGATCACCAACAATCAACACCATCGAGCCCGGAATAATACCACCGCCCAAAACCCGGTCCAATTCTTCCGAACCCGTTTCAAAGCGCGGCATATCCTCAATATCCACATCTGCAATCGCTACCGGCGTCTGACTTTCCGACAACCCCAAAGATAGCCCGCCCCGAACAGAATCCACCTTGACGACTTCTTCCACCAGGCTGTTCCATGCCCCACACCCTGGACATTTTCCCAGCCATTTCGGCGAATCATAGCCACATTCCTGACAAAAAAACGCTGTTTTGCGTTTGCTCATTTTATGATTAACCCCTTCCAAAACGAAAAGCACTCTAATTAGAGTGCTTTTCGTTATTGATTATTTTATTTCCTGCACGGATGCCGCCTCATGATCGGTGTCTTTCTTTGAAAACACTAGTTTACCTTGTTCGTCGGCATCCACCAAAATCGTTGTCCCGGCCACCGCTTCACCCCGCAGCATCATCTCGGCGATTTCGTCTTCAACCATTTTCTGAATGGCGCGACGCAAAGGACGTGCTCCATAGGCGTAATCGCGGCCTTCTTTTAACAGCTCGCCTTTGGCTTTATCGGTTACAGCCAGTTTAATCTCCGTATCGCTGAGTCGTTTAGTAACATCCTGCAGCATGATGTCCACAATTTGAATTAATTCTTTATCGGTCAGACTGCTGAATACAATCAACTCATCCACCCTGTTGAGAAATTCCGGGCGGAAAGTACGTTTGACTTCGTCAAGCACCCGGCTTTTGGCACTTTGCTCCGTATCGGCAGCACGGCTTTCTGTCAGAAAGCCCATTGTTCCCGATTCCTGCTTGAGATGCTTAGCACCAACATTGGAAGTCATGATAATCACCGTATTTTTAAAATCAACCGTTCTCCCCTGACTGTCAGTCAACCGGCCATCTTCCAATACCTGCAATAGGATATTAAAAACATCATAGTGGGCTTTTTCGATTTCATCCAGCAAAATAACGGCATAAGGCTTCCGGCGAATCGCATCGGTCAGTTGGCCGCCTTCTTCATAGCCGACATAACCGGGAGGCGCTCCTACTAAACGTGATACCGTATGTTTTTCCATATACTCCGACATATCCAAACGGATCATGGCGGTTTCGTCACCAAATAAGGCAGCCGCCAGTGCCCTGGCTAATTCTGTTTTCCCCACTCCGGTAGGGCCAAGGAAGATAAAGGAACCGATCGGACGTTTAGGGTCTTTGAGACCGGCTCTTGCCCTGCGTACCGCCCGCGCTACAGCCTTCACGGCATCATCCTGGCCAATCAGACGGTCGTGAAGAATTTCCTCCAATTTTAAGAGACGTTCAGCTTCGCCTTCGGTCATTTTTTTGACCGGAATTCCTGTCCAGGATGCCACAACATGTGCAATATCGTCCGCCGTAACCACACTGCGGCCGCTTTGCCGCTCACGCCACTGTTTATGCTTATTTTCCAGTTCTTGCTTGAGACGGCCTTCTTCATCACGCAGTTGTGCAGCGCGTTCATATTCTTGCGCCATAATGGCCGCTTCTTTTTCAGCCCTCAGCTTTTCCAGCCGCTTCTCTGTATCTTGCACATCCGACGGTGCTGAGAACGATTGCAGCCTTACCCGTGAAGCCGCTTCATCCATCAAATCAATTGCCTTATCCGGTAAAAACCGGTCTGTGATATAGCGATGCGACAGCTTAACCGCAGCTTCAATCGCTTCATCGGTAATTTGTGCCCGGTGAAAAGCTTCATATTTGTCACGAATGCCTCGTAAAATGGTGACAGCGTCCTCAACAGAGGGTTCACCGACAACGATAGGCTGGAAGCGCCGCTCCAGTGCGGCATCTTTTTCAATATATTTTTTATATTCATTCAGCGTGGTCGCACCAATCGCCTGCAATTCACCCCGTGCCAGCGCCGGTTTTAAAATATTGGCCGCATCAATGGCACCTTCAGCCGCTCCGGCACCGATCAAGGTGTGCATCTCATCAATAAAGAGAATAACATTGCCGGCAGTCCGAATTTCTTCCATCACTTTTTTCAAGCGCTCTTCAAACTCACCGCGATATTTTGAGCCGGCAACCATAGAGGCCATACTCAAGGAAACCACCCGCTTATTGCGTAAAACTTCCGGAACGACACCTTGGACAATCCGTTGCGCTAAGCCTTCAGCAATCGCGGTTTTTCCTACTCCCGGTTCACCAATCAGCACCGGATTATTTTTGGTCCGGCGACTCAAGATCTGAATCACACGGTCAATTTCATTATCGCGGCCGACTACCGGATCAATTTTTCCTTCTTTCGCCAGACTATTTAAATCACGGCCAAACTCATTCAAGTTCGGCGTATTGGCCTGTGTGCTTTCAGGACGCATGCTGGGCTGCGGCTGGGGTGCTGCTCCCTGACTGTTAAATCCGCCCAGCATTTCCATCACCACTTTGCGTACGCCGTTTAAATCCGCTCCTAGACTGAGCAGTACCCGGCCGGCAACTCCTTCACCTTCACGAATGAGCCCTAACAAAATATGCTCGGTGCCAATATAGTTATGGCCAAGATTTTTCGCTTCATCAACAGCCAGTTCCATGACCTGCTTGGCCCGGGGGGTATAACCGGCTTCACTGCCGCCGCTATCACCCCGGCCAATTAAAGCTTCGGTTTGCGCCCGTACAGCCGTCAAATTGATATTCATGGTAGCCAATGCTTTGGCTGCCAATCCTTCACCTTCATAAACCAAGCCTAACAATAAGTGTTCGGTACCGACATATCCATGTCCCAGTCTTTTTGCTTCCTGTTGTGCTAGTTCCAATACCTTGATAGCTCTGCCTGTAAAACGATTATACATATCATGTCCCCTCCTTTGATGGTCGCTCATTCGTTTTTTCTAATGTTTGCCTAATCATTTTTGCTCTAAATCGATTCAGCTCTGATTGGCTCAAATCGTCCTTTCCCGTAACCTTCTGCAGGTAATTGGGCCTGGTTGTCACCACCAGTTCATTAAAGGTTTCAGGATGAATTTCATCAATAATATTTAAATCAATTCCCAATCGGACTTCACTAAGCAGCGATAAGGCTTCCTGCCCGGAAATACTGCGGGCATACCGCAGTACCCCATACGCCCGCCATACCTTATCTCGTAAGGCATCGGGAGAATGCTTATACAATGCTTGTCTGGCCTGCCGCTCATGGGTGATAATCTGCTTTACGGCACTGGTTAGATTATCGATAATCTCTTGCTCGGAAAAACCGAGTGTCAGTTGATTGGAGATTTGAAAAATATTACCGGCCGTTTCGGTTCCTTCACCATAAAAGCCGCGCACTGCCAAGCCAAGCTGAGTGGCTGCATTCACAATCCGGCTGATTTGCCGCGTAAAAACCAATCCCGGTAAATGGACCATGACCGAAGCTCGCAGTCCTGTGCCAAGATTCGTTGGGCAAGCGGTTAGGTAACCCATTTGCTCATTAAAAGCGACATCTAGCTTTTCTTCCAGCGTATCGTCAATCTTATGGGCCAATACCAGTGCATCTTCTAAGTTTAACCCTGGATAAATGCTTTGAATGCGTAAATGATCTTCCTCATTGACCATAATACTGGCTGTCGCATCACCACTGACCACCAAGGCGCGATTTTCCGGCAAAGCGGCATGATTAGGGCTAATAATATGTTTCTCAACTAAGACATTGCGCTCCAGTTGAGTTAATTGACCTAAATCGATAAATAAATATGGATTACCGGTACTGTTGGCCAACTCCTCTGTCATTGCTTGAACTTTTTCTTCCACCTGAGAAAGCTGCAGGTCACTTGCCCTGTTTGGAAAAGGCAATTGACAAAGATTGCGTGCCAGCCGAATACGGCTGGATAAAACAATATCGCCATCCTGGCCCTTACTGTTCATCCAGGGCGTCAGGGGTTGATCCAGTAAATACTCAAAAGCCATGTTTGCTCCCCCTATTCCTTAGCATTAAGCTCTTTCTCTAACTGCCGGATTTCGTCACGCAGGCAAGCAGCTTGCTCATATTCCTCATTGGCAATCGCTTGCTCCAGCTTGTGCCGCAGTTCTTTCACCTGCTGTCTGAGTTTCAAGGCTCCCTCAGAACGTTTGGGAATTTTACCGGTATGGGTGCTGGAGCCATGAATTCGCCGCAGCAAGGGTTCAAACTTATCCCCAAAAACGGTATAACAACTGCTGCAGCCCACCTTACCAGTACGGCTGAAATCCTGATAAGTCATACCACAGTTCTCGCAGGCTACCGGCTTAGGTGGAGCATCTGTAAGGCCATGGCTAAACATTCCTTTTAAAAAGTCATGCACAGAAAATTTATGATCGGTGGAGAAGATTATTTCACCTGTTTCTTTGGCACATTGTTCACACAAATATTTATCTACTTTTTGATTATTGGTTATTTTAGTGATATGGACACAAGCCGGTCTCTTTTGGCACTCGTCACACAACATGCAAATTCCTCCTCACGTGTAATCAGCTAAAGTCAAAAAGACGGAACGTAAAAAATCAGCACGTTCTTGAGGATTGACTTTTTCAAACATAAAGGTCGCAACTTGCATCAGCAGTGCAGCTTCGCGGCCTGCAATTAGGCTATGGGTCAGTAAATAGCGGATGACTTCTTTGAACTCTTCAAAGGAAGTATCTGCATTCATTTTATTCGCAAAATCTTGATAAATAATATTTTGAATCGGAATACGGGCGATGCGAATAAAACCACCAGAACCACGCCGGGACTCTACGATAAAGCCACGTTCAACGGTAAATCTGGTATTAAGCACATAGCTAATTTGCGAAGGAGCACATTCAATTTCTTCAGCGATTTCATTGCGCCGCAGCATCACCCGGCTATCATGTTCAGCCGAAATACGTCGCAAAATATATTGTTCAATTAAATCAGCAAGATTGCTCATTCACCATCACCTACTATCTAACTTGCATTTTGACTTTTTGACCTTTGATTATATTATATTTGACCTTTTGACCTTTAGCAAGTAGTTTATGTAAAAAAAGCAATAATGATTAAATTTCTTTAATCATTATTGCCTAATCCTGCGCAATTTATCCGAAGCCTGAGTCACTCCATGCTTCTTCCCAATCAGTCGCTGCTAATTTTATCAGTTCAAAGCAAAGCCGCCTAGAGCTTCTTTTATGATAGTCCAAGGCGGCTTTTGCTCTGTAGCAAGGCCCCAGACTATCTTAGAAAACTTGCACCACAAGGAATTTCAAATATTCTGTTTCGGCAGATGCCGGTAATATCGGATGATCTTTCGCCTGAGTACGATATTCAACCTGTCTGATCGTTCTCTTGGCATCACGGGCAGCATCATTGACAATGGCCAGGAATAAATCCCGCCCCATATGATAAGAGCACGAGCACGTTACCAGATAGCCTCCGGGCTTGACCATTTTCAAGCCACGCAGATTAATTTCTTTATATCCGCGCGCGGCCCCTTCCAAGGCACTACGGCTCTTGGTGAAAGCAGGCGGATCAAGAATGACCACATCGAACTGCTGTTTCTCATCCGATAAGGTACGAAGAGCATCAAACGCGTTAGCAACCTGGAAATTACAAACTTCACTAACCCCATTCATGGCAGCATTTTCTTTAGCCAATTCGATAGCTTCTTCGGATATATCAATTGACGTAATTTTCTTCGCCCCATATAAAGCGGCATGAACAGCAAACGAACCGGTATGGCAAAAACAATCCAGTACTTCAGCGCCTGCCATAAGCGGCTTGAGAAAAAGGCGGTTTTCCCGTTGGTCATAGAAGAAACCGGTCTTTTGCCCATGCTCAACATCCGCATAAAACGGAATCCCATTTTCTAAAACTTTGATCTTGGTTGGAAAGCTACCTTTCAAGTAGCCAACTTTTTTGGCATCCAAGCCTTCCAGACGCCGCACAGGAACATCATTACGCTCAAAAATACCTTCTGGTTGAAATAGTTCATCTAATATTGAAACAATAGTTTCTTTATGAACATCCATCCCTAAAGCCAGTGTCTGGATGACCATATAAGGGCCGAACTTATCCACAATCAGTGCTGGCAGAAAATCTGCTTCGCCAAAAACCAACCGGCAATATTCCGGTTCATTCAAAAATCTTTTACGATAGTCCCAAGCCGTTTCAATCCGCTTTTTAAAGAAATCCCGGTCAATCGCCTCTTGCTCCCGCGTCATAATCCGGACAATGATCTGCGATTTAGGATTGATATAACCCCGGCCGATAAATTTTTGCCTATAATTATAGACATCAACAAGTTCCCCGCCTTGAAAGTCGCCGTCAATATAATCAAGCTCAGTCTGATAAACCCATGGATGACCGCTTTCAACCCGGTGTTGAGCCCCTTTACGTAAAAATACCTTTGCCATTACTTCCATATCAATTCCTCACTTAACGTTAGTTTTTCGGATATTATGGTTTGCACATCGAATCTATCCTATTCTGGGACCAGTAAAAAGAGGGCGTACGCCCTCTTTTTTAAAAACTACTTACTATTTTTTTGCCGCCAAAACCTTTTTGCCAAATTCCAACCCATATTCAAAGCATTGATCTAATTCCGCCTGGTCGGGAATCCATTTGAGTGCCAGGCTGGAGTCTACTGCGAAGCCGGCACCGGCCAGACCTTCATCAATAACCTTTTGCGCTCCGCCGCCCCAGCCATACGCGCCAAAAGAAGCGCCAAGCTTGCCAGCTGGCCGCAGCCCTTTGAGATAAGTCAGTAGCGCACCGACAGTTGGCAGCGGTCCATTATTTTGAGTTGATGAACCAACCAGTATGGCTCGTGCCTCCAGTAATTCCATCAAGATTTCACTGCGATCCGCAGCAGATACCTTAAACAATTTGGCATCCACCCCGGCAGCCGCAATACCATCCAAAATGCGGCGAGCCATTTTTTCCGTGCTTCCCCACATGGTATCATAAGCAACTACAACTTTATCGGTGGCATAGCTGCTTCCCCACTGCTCATATTTATGTAGTATATCTGGAATATGGCTGCGCCATACGATACCATGGCTGGGAGCAATCATTTTGATCGGAGTTTGTGCCAATTTCCCCAAAGCCTTGGTAACCAATTTTCCGAATGGCATGAGGATATTCGCATAGTATTTGGCCGCTTCATACAGAATGTCATGAAGATCATTTTCATCATCAAAGCGCTTGGTTGTACAAATGTGCTGACCAAAAGCGTCATTAGAGAATAGAATTTCTTCACCATCCAGATAGCTCGCCATGGAATCCGGCCAATGCAACATCGGCAGCGGGATAAAATGCAGCTTGTTGGCTCCGAGATCCAGGGAATCTCCTTCTTTGACAACCTGGAAGTCATAATTTTTATGGTAATGCTTGAGCGTCTCAGCCTTACCGGCCTCAGTCAAAATCACCTTAGCATTAACAGCCTTTTCCATAACCATCGGCAACGCACTGGAATGATCAGGCTCAACATGATTGACAACAACATAGTCAATTTTAGCCGGATCAACAATTTGGCTGATTCTTTCTAGTAATTCACCGGCAAACGGATACTTGACCGTATCAATCAAACATATTTTTTCGTCTACAATTAAATAAGAATTATAGGTTACTCCCCGTGGTGTGCCATAACCATGAAAATCCCTTGTATTCCAATCGACTGCCCCTACGTAATAAACCCCTGGGGCTAACTTGATATTATTCATTGAAACTTCCCCCTTACTTCGCTAAATCAGGTGCCTGCGATAATACAGCACGGGCTTCAGCAATAATATTTTCAATAATATCTTTAGCAGGCTCAATCTGTTTTAATGGCAATAACGATTGGCCGGCTTGTATCATTCCGTTTTCAATATCACCGTCAACGGCTGCCAAACGATTGGTTCCGGTTGCAATTTTAAGCAGCTCTTCTTCTGGCAGTCCTTGTTTTTCTAGTTCGACAAAGTTTAATGAGAATTTATTTTTGACTCCCCGAACTGCGTGGCCAATCGACTGTCCGGTAACAATGGTATCCGTATCGACAGCTTCGATGAGCTTTTGTTTAAATTTAGGATGGGCCGCGCACTCTACGGCTAATAAGAACTTTGTGCCCATCTGAACACCGGCAGCACCCATGAGCAAAGCAGCAGCTAGACCGCGGCCATCAGCAAAACCGCCGGCCACAATAACCGGAATTCTGAGTTCTGGAATAACCTGGGTCATTAAAGCCATGGTTGTCAGTACGCCGATATGTCCGCCAGCTTCCATGCCTTCAACCACGACGGCATCAGCACCAGAATTTTGTACCCGCTTGGCTAATTTGACATTTGGGACAACCGGAATCTTTTTTACACCCGCTTGGGCCAATTTTTCAAAATAAGGTACGGGATTTCCTGCGCCCAATGTAACAAAGGCAACCTTTTCCTCACAAACAATATCCACAACTTCATCTTTGTTCGGAGCCATTAGCATGATATTAACACCAAAAGGTTTATTGGTTAGCGACTTTGCCAGGCGAATCTGGTCGCGTACATAAGCAGAATCACGCCCTCCGGTTGCAATAACTCCGGCACCTCCGGCTTCAGAAACTGCCGCTGCTAATTTCGCATCCGAAATCCAGGCCATAGCCCCTTGGATAATTGGATATTGAATATTTAATAATGATGTCAATTTTGTATTCATGACAAATTCTCCTTTAATAAATTATATTGTCTATGTCTGAAATTTTACAACATCTCTTATTATTCCTGCAATGTTTTGTTAACTTTTAGCAAGTTATAATTTTATTTATTTTTTTAGGGCATTAATATAAAAATCCTCTTTACATTCGTAGCCAAGCGATTTATAATGAAAAACTGTACAATGCAGAAAAACACTGGCGTAATATGTACCATTCGTAAGAAAATCGAAATAAAAACGGTAATTAATCGCCGAAATTACTGATTTACGAAAGAATTTACGCCTTCATGACAATAATTTGCTAAAAAAGGGGCGAGATACAATGAAATTAATCGGTAAACATCTGACTGTTGATATGTACGGCTGCAGCTTTGAAGCATTAGATAATCTTGAATTTATCAAAAGTGCTATGCTGACGGCTGTAAAAGAAGCCAATATGACTTTATTGGATTTTTCTTCTTTTAAATTTGAGCCACAAGGTTTAACCGCCCTGGCATTGTTAGCTGAAAGTCACATGAGTATTCATACTTATCCTGAGTTAGGCTATGCTGCAATCGATGTGTTTACCTGTGGCGCCCATAGTCGCCCGGATAAAGCGGTGGCTGTACTCAAAAATTTCTTGAAGCCGGAAAGAGTGAAAACAACCAACATAAAACGTGGTGATTTCGGTTCGGAGAAAGATATGAAACCAAAAGTAAAAATCAGCGTTGCACCGTTGCGCCGAATCCGCAATACAGGTGCCCGTGTCATTAAATTATTATCCCGTTCGAAATAAATCGCCTCTTTGCAACAGCCAGCCTAAACCTTGCGTTTAGGCTGTTTTTATTATTTCTCTTTCTTCCTAAGCCATGTATATTCTTTAGCGTTACAATATGGTATTTTTTCCCTTGACAAAAGCGACAAAGTTAACAATAATTGTTTTGAGAATAACTTTGAGGAGGTCTATTCATGAGTACTGACAAAAATCTGGCTGCTGCGTTTGCCGGCGAATCTCAAGCAAACCAAAAATATCTGGCTTTTGCCAAACAAGCGGATGCTGAAGGCTATACACAAATTGCAAAACTGTTCCGCGCTACTGCAGCGGCAGAAATCCTCCACGCTTACGCTGAGTTAAAGACTATGGGCGGCATCAAAACAACTGCCGAAAACCTTAAAACGGCTATTCATGGCGAGACTTATGAATTTACTGAAATGTATCCAGAATTCATCAAAGAGGCTGAAGGCGAAAACCAAACAGCAGCTCTCCGTGTATTCCGGTTAGCCAATGAAGCCGAAAAAGTTCATGCTGCACTCTATCAGAAAGCACTTGATAACCTGGATAGCACAAAAGCCACTGACTATTACCTCTGTACGGTGTGCGGACATATCGCCGAAGACTCCGCACCGGAAAAATGCCCTATCTGCGGCGGGAAATCCCAGGTCTACAAAAAGGTAGACTAATAAAAGATGTACATAAAAACCATCGCGCAAGCGATGGTTTTTCTATTTCAACTCATCAATTAGCTTTTTTTAATATCCGTAATATACTGATATCCGTCAACAATGATTTCGATCTCTCCTGTATTAGGATCAAAGATCAGCCCATGTATTGGGACATCAACAGGAATCAGCGGATTGGTACGGATTTTAGCCACAACCTGCTCGACATTGTCAACCGGATGGTGGAACTTATCCAACCATTCCTCTAACTCATGTTCTACCATTTTAATAGCTTCCGCAGAAATCCCTCTGGCCAGCATTTTAGCGATGAGTGTCTGAGAAGTTGTATTGGCTATTCCGCAGTCATAATGCCCAATGACAATGACTTCCTTAACCCCCAGCTCAAAAATACTCACAACCAGGCTTCTAATGGTAGCTTCAAACGGACCCGTTATCGTATTGCCTGCATTTTTGATAATCTTGGCTTCTCCACGGGCAATTCCCATAGCCGGCTCTAAGAACTCTACCAGCCTTGTATCCATGCAAGTAAATAAAGCTAAGTGGCGATTGGGAAATTTACTATTATGAGGACAAACATGCAAAGATTCTTCCGGCAGGTTTTCAATAAAGCTGCGATTTGCTTCTAAGATTTGCTCTAATATACTCACGGCTTATCCTCCTATAACACCTACATCTAGAATTCCCTAAAAACTGCTGCATATCCCATTATATATAAAAAGATGATTCATGTAAACGAAAACACAACAAGTACACAGAACTCTGTATATTGTGTAATTTTTTATTTAATAAGGATGGACTTTCGGTCATATAACAAAGACACCTACCAATTGGTACGTGCCTTTTCCATAATTAAGCAAGCTATTTAAATGATCAGATAATTAAAAATTGGTTGCGGGAGCAGGACTTGAACCTGCGACCTTCGGGTTATGAGCCCGACGAGCTACCAACTGCT
>CAMJML010000037.1 GCA_946407015.1 uncultured Selenomonadales bacterium
CTACAATGTACTTGAGTATTTGAATATATATTCAAATACTCAAGTACATTGTAGGAGCGATGGATATGGATAACGATAAAAAAAATCTGGACTGCGGTGATCAGCTCTGTATCAACGAAGCCGGACTTCATAGGATAAAAGAAAATTTGCCCGATGAAGAGCTGTTTCTGGACATTGCCGATACCTTTCAGGTGCTTAGCGAACCAACCAGGGTCAAAATTGTCTATGTATTATCCGAAAGCAAAGAACTGTGTGTGCATCATATTGCCACCTTGCTTGACATGTCCTCCTCGGCCGTTTCCCATCAATTGCGCCAACTGCGCAACATGCGCCTGGTCAAAACCCGGAAAGAGGGCCAGCATGTGTATTATTCATTAAGTGACGGACATATTATGCAATTGTTCCACCAATGTGTGGAGCATGTACAGGAGTGAGTGAGATGACAGCACAAGAACAAACTGCCTCCGGGCATGGTCATGACCATGCTCACGGGAATCATAAGCAAGAGCTGGTGCTGATCGGGACAGCGTCAATCCTGCTGGCCCTGCACTGGTTTAACTGGCTGCCCGGCATTGCCGGAGTGGATATCGCCCTGCTGGCTGCGTTAATCAGCGGCTTTCCCATTGTCAAGGAAGCGGTAACCGCGATTATCCAGCGCGGGGATACCAAGGTCGGCTTGCTGGTCAGTATCGCCATTATAGCTTCCATCGCGATTGGTGAATATTTTGCCGCCGCCGAAGTGGCCATCATTATGCGGATTGGCGAACTATTGGAACATATTACGGTGGAGAAATCCAATACATCGCTGCAAAAATTAGCCGAATTGACTCCACTGAAAGCCTGTATTTTGACGGCTGAGGGCGAAAAAATTGTGGCCGCCGAGGAGGTGCAGGTAGGCGACCGGATTTTGGTCAAGCCGGGGGAAAAGATACCGGTCGACGGTGTGGTTGAGGCCGGGCAGGTGACCATTGACCAGTCCATGATTACCGGTGAACCACTCCCGGTTACCAAGCTGATTGGTGATCCGCTTTATGGCGGGACTCTGGTACAATTGGGTTCGGTGATGATGACGGCAACCAAAGTGGGTAAGGATACGGCCCTAGGCCATATCATCCAGATGGTCGAGCAAGCGCAGCAGAGTAAGGCGCCGATTGCCCGCCTGATTGACCGTTGGGCCAACTGGTTTGTGCCGCTCAGTCTAGCCATCGCCTTGCTGGTTTATCTGGTCACCGGGGATTTGGTTCGCGGCGTGACGATTTTGATTGTCTTTTGTCCCTGTGCCATGCTGCTCAGTACTCCTACTGCCGTGGCAGCGGCCATCGGCACGGCAGCGCGCCGGGGAATTTTAATCAAGGGTGGCGAGGTCCTTGAACGGGCCGGCAAGATTGATATGCTGGTTTTTGACAAGACCGGCACCGTGACGTTAGGGCGTCCAACGGTGAAGGAAATCTGCAGCTATGGTACGCTGCCATCCACGCAAGTGCTGGCCATTGCCGCCGGTATTGAAAAACGTTCGGAACATCACTTGGCGAAAGCTATTTTGCAGGCCGCAGCCAGCCAGCAGCTGGTGCTGCAGGAGCCTGACCGGTGGGAACAGGTTATCGGGCAGGGAGTCCGGGCCTATTATGGTCATGAGCGCTATTTGCTCGGAAATGCCAGCTTATTGCAGGCCAATGGCATTGCAATTTCCCCGGAGCAGGCCGATTATATGGAGGAGCAGCAACACCAAGGTGCGACTGCCGTGTTCTTGGCTCATCATGAGCAATTGATAGCCATCATGAGCATCTTTGATCCCGTCCGGGAAGGGATGCCGGCTGTTATCCGGCAACTGAGCCAGGCGGGAATTGAAAGAGTCACCATGCTGACCGGTGACAGCACGGCAGCCGGTACGGCTGTGGGCAGTCAAGTGGGCATTACCTCGGTGATTGGTGATCTGTTACCCGGTCAGAAAGCCGAGCTGGTCAGCCAATACCAGCAGGAAGGACGCTTTGTGGCCATGGTGGGAGATGGGATCAATGATGCGCCGGCGCTGGCCCAGGCCCATGTCGGTATCGCCATGGGCGTAGGCGGTACCGATGTGGCGATTGAAGCCGCCGATATTGCCCTGTTGTCCGATGATTTAGGCAAGATTGCCTCCATGGTGCAGTTGAGCCGTAAAGCGGTACGAACGATTCAGCAAAATATCATTGTAGCGAATTCTATTAATATTGTGGCCATTGTGGTTGCCGCTTACGGACTGTTAGGACCGGTTGGAGCCGCTATTGTTCACAATGCCGGAGCGATTTTGGTTGTCTTAAATTCAGCCCGGCTGCTTAACTATCAGGATGCCATGCCGGTTATGAACAAACTGCCTGAGAAGCCGGCACCATCAACCGCCTGATCTTTGACTGATCCCGCAATCGGCCGCTGGATTTCTGCCGGATTGCGGGATTGTGTTCTTTTGCCGCTGATTGCGCAATAGAATGGTATTGTTGTCAGGCAAGTGATTGACAAATTATGGAGTGAAGCTTATCCTATATTCAATAGATAAGCAAATCACATGGATGGGGAGGTTTATTTATGGAAAAAGCTTTTTTAGCAGCTGTAAAGGACAGAAGGACCTATTATGGGATCGGTAAAGAGACTGTTGCGTCTGATGAGCGCATTCAGGAAATTGTTCAGGAGGCTGTTAAGCACACTCCCTCGGCTTTTAACTCACAAAGTGCCCGAGTGGTTGTTTTGTTGGGGGAACATCATGATAAACTATGGTCCATTACCAAAGATGAGCTGAAAAAAATTGTTCCGGCAGCGAATTTTGCGGCAACGGAGGAAAAGATCAATTCTTTTCAAAATGGCTATGGCTCGATTTTGTTTTTCGAAGATATGACGGTTGTAGAAACTTTACAAGGCAAGTTTCCGGCCTACAAAGATAATTTTCCGGTTTGGTCCAACCATTCTTCCGGCATGCTGCAGCATGTAATCTGGACGGCGCTGGAAGCGGAAGGCTTCGGAGCTTCCCTGCAGCATTATAATCCATTGATTGATGCTGAGGTGAAAGCAGCCTGGAGCCTCCCGGAAAAGTGGAAGCTGATTGCACAAATGCCATTCGGCAAACCAACGGCAGCACCCGGGCCGAAAGAGTTTCAGCCGCTGGAAGAACGGATTAAAGTGTTCAAATAAAGGCGCAGACTGCGTGAGGGTGAGGAACCTGAGAGACGATGTGTTTCTCAGGTTTTTAGCTATTCAAAGAATCATCGACGGCTGAGCTAAGGTAACAACCGATGCG
Source organism: uncultured Selenomonadales bacterium (assembly GCA_946407015.1). Classification (GTDB taxonomy): domain Bacteria; phylum Bacillota; class Negativicutes; order DSM-1736; family Dendrosporobacteraceae; genus CAMJML01. The sequence continues at coordinate 3,266 of CAMJML010000037.1, forward strand.
GAAAGGAGACTGCGATGAGGCCAGTACAATACTACCGGGATGGGGCATTACCTTTTTTGGAATTGAAAGTATGCCGCAGCCAGGAACTGTCTTATAAAAAGCACAGCCATGAAGAGTTTTCCCTGGGTATCGTGACACAGGGAAGAAGTTTATTCTGGTATGATGGGAAAACAGAAACCATCCAGCCTGAGTCCCTGGTCTGCCTTCCGCCCGGATTGGTTCATGCCTGCAATCCTGTCGATCCAAACGCCTGGGAATATGCCATGCTGTTTATAGATACAGCTTGGCTGCAGGCTTATATGGAGCAAGCAGACCGGTTTTTATTCCGTGATCCGATTGTCCAGCCTGTTGTCAGCCCGGAAGTGTTAAGCACGCTGCGGCAAGCGGTTGCAGTGCTGACAAGCTGTGCCGGTCCTTTAGAAAAGGAAGGCTGTGTGTTCGCCATATTTGAACAAGTCAGCTGTGAGCAAGACGGCCGCTATCTGGCTGAAACCAGAGATCAGCCGCAACTGACCAAGGCTGCGGAGTTTCTGCAGAGCCGCTTTTTGGAGCCGGTTACGCTGGCTGCTATGGCACAGGCAGCCGGTCTTGATAAATTTCAATTAATCCGCCAATTTAATCAGACTTTCAAAATCCCGCCTCATACGTACCAGACCTTGCTAAGAATCAATTACGCCAAGAAAGCACTGCGCCAAAACATGCCGATCGCCGAAGTGGCCCAGGAAGCAGGTTTTTATGACCAAAGCCATTTTTGCAAAGCTTTCAAAAACCATACCGGCATTACTCCGGAGAAGTATCAAAAGCTGCGGTAACCAGGAAGGAAGTTCAATTTTTTACAATACCGGCCAACAAGATTTTGCTATCATGGACAAAACCAAAGATTGCGAGGGATTACTTTGAAAATTGTCATGATAGCCAATCAGGAATTGCCGGCTGGAATCCTGGCCAACACGACCGCTGTTTTAGGCATAAGTCTGGGCCGGATGGTCGAGAATATAACTGGAGACGATCTGACCGACGCTGACGGGAACCGGCATTCCGGGATCACATCCCTAGCCATCCCGATTTTGGGGGCTACCCGGGAGCAAATCAAGCAAATACGCGACTGCGATTATTTGGAGCAGTATGCGGACGTAGCTTTTGTGGGCTTTAGTGAGGTGGCGCAAAGGTGCCTGGATTATGAGGAATACCGCCAGCGGCTGGGAGCCTTGGCCAGTGCGGATATTTATTATCTGGGCATTTGCCTTTACGGTCCGAAAAAGAAGGTGAATAAGCTGACCGGAATGCTGGGACTGTTACGGTAAGGACTGATAGCAGGTTCATTACTTTACTTTACAAATATTGGATATGGAAAGCAGGTTTTTTTGTGCAGGCAAAGAATATCTTTGTATTGCAAAAAAAGTATTTGTACTCGCTGGATCGCGAGATCACTGAAAAGGAGTGAGTCATTATGGAATGTCAGGACAACACAACCTACCAGGAAAGATGGCAAGAAAAGCTGCTGAAAACCCGGTCGATCATTATTTCGGGTGAAATCAACCAGGCGCTGGCTGAAAAGGTAACAGCCCAGCTTCTGCTCTTACAAGAGATGGGTGATGAGCCGATCAAGTTATATATGAACAGCCAAGGTGGTCATGTTGAAGCCGGCGATACCATTCATGATATGATCCGCTTCATCAAGCCCAAGGTACTGGTCATCGGCACCGGCTGGGTAGCCAGTGCAGGCATTACAATCTATCTGGCTGCAGACCGGGAAGACCGCTATTCGCTGCCCAATACCCGCTATATGATTCATCAGCCGCTTGGTGGTGTCCAAGGTCAGGCTACCGATATCAAGATCGAAGCCGATGAAATTATTAAAATCAGAACACGGATTAACAAGCTGATTAGTGAGCGTACCGGACAGCCTTTGGAAAAGGTCGAAAAAGATACGCGCAGAAACTACTGGCTGGATGTGCAGGAAGCCAAAGAATATGGCATTGTAAATCAAATTATTTCTGCGTATCATGAACTGCCCTAAGAGGAAGTTCTAGGCAAAGTGTGGCAAGACCAAAACTGCCTTTCTTATGAACATAAGAAAGGCAGTTTATTTTTATTGGATGATAATTATTGAAAAAATAATTAATAATGACTTGCAATTAATAATGACTTAAATTAAAATAAAGATGACGGATGGTGCGGTAAAGTCTTTCAGCTATATTTGGAGGAGGAGTGGACTAATGAAGGTTGGGTTAAATGTAGAAGGCTTGATTGGCGAGATTAGCAATTGCTGTTTGGGTAAGGTGTGCACCAGCTGCCACCAGGAAGAATGTTTGATCGGCTACTGCAAAAAAAGCCTGCTAACTGTTCTTAAGCAAAATAATGAGTTTATTGATGACGGCATGCAGCAAATTCCGCTTAATGACACCAAGGTATACGAAAATGATACCGTGATCGATGCGATTGGCTTTTTGCTTAATCAGTGTCGAAATTGCAATGTCTATCATGATGATGAATGCATTATTAATATTGTCCGTTCGTCGCTCGAGGTCATCCTTTTAGGTGAAAGTCATGATTATAAAGGCAGTACGTTGATGTATTTAAATGAGATTAAATCCCGTAATGAAGAGATGGCCGGAAAGATTTTTGCCAGTTTTTCCGCTAAAAAACAATAGGAGGCGATTGTTGTGCAAAGAATGTTAACCATTGAAAACGTGATTGGAGAAACAAAAGGGACTGAACTGGAGCGAACGGTGAAACAAAATTTTACCGGTGAAACTACGGAGGCCGGACTTTATCTGGCTATGGCCCGGCTGGCGCAGCGCCAAGGCTATCCGGATATTGCCGAAATCCTCAAAACCATTGCGATTGAAGAAGCCGAGCATGCGGCCCGGTTTGCTGAATTAAACGGGATGATCCAGGAAGATTTATTTGATAATATTCAGCAAATGCTGGAAGGCGAAACTTTCGCTAATTCCGGTAAGAAGCAAGCGGCTGATCTGGCGCAGCAGCTTGGCTTGGAAACTGCCCGTGATTACTTTAATGAGTCGGCCAAAGATGAAGCTCGCCATGCCAGAATGCTGGAAGGCTTGTTGCGGCGCTTTAAATAAACCAATTGCAAGCAACGTACATCAAGCGAATAAATCCTGACTAAAAATAGCGGGGAAGACAGGCTTCCCCGCTATTTTTAGCCAGGATTTTTATTTTGCCGCTCATCGGTTGTTCCCTTAGGCTGTTAAGGTAGCTTCCAGTAATTTAATCATGTCCGGATCAAACAAGGTTCCGCTGCCGGCCGCAATCTTAAAGACGGCCTGGCGCGGTGTATTCTGATAAAGAAACACCAGCCGGTCATAATAGTCGGCCACGGCGATTAACCTGGCGAATTCAGTAATTTGATATTTTGCGAAGCCCAACGGTCCGCCCAGCCCGTCAAAGCGTTCATGGTGCTGCAGGCAGACTAAAGCCGTCAGCATGTCCAGACCGGCATGATTGCGGATCTCCAGAAACCCCTGGAAAGCATGCGCATTGTTCGCATCTTCGAGAAAGGTTTCGCCCATTCCGCAGTCATGCAGCAGTGAGCAGGTGGCCAGAAAATCAAGATTCAAATAATCATAGTTTTTGGTTAAGCCCAGATTGACACTGATTAAGGCCGTTCGTAAACTATGGTCATACAGGATCGGATTCCGGCTCATTTTAGTCAGATAGGGTTGGAGCGGCAGCCGTTCCAATGCCGAATAAACGACCTGCTCAATTTTGTAGCCGGTTTCCCAGTTTAGCGTTTTATGCTTATTCAAATCCGCCATAAGCTGGCAAGCTTGGCGGGCAGCTTTTTCAGCAATGGGCGACAGGACCGAGGCATAATGGTTTTCGGCATCCGGTTCTTGAATGGCAACCGTGTGAATGCCGAATTTGGTTAAGCGTTTAATATAGGACTCGGTAAGCGGAATGCCGCTCCGGACTAGAATTAACCCTTTGGTATCATAGATGGTCTGGGCCGGGATCATTCCGGGCTGCAGTTGTGAAAGGACAAGGGTTTTCATTCGGCCACCCCGCGGTATTTTGTGGCAGAATAAAAAACATTTAAAGCCGCATCTTTGGTGACTGGCTTGGTTAAAATTCCGTCCACTCCTAATGTAATAAATTCATTACAAAGATACTGCTGATTGCCGAGCGCTGTTGCCATAATAATTTTTACCTTCCGGTCAATAGCACGTAAAATTTTGAGTGTTGCGGTACCATCCAAATAAGGCATGGTAACATCTAAAAAAATGACATCAGGCTGGACAGTACGGTGAAGCTCTAGTGCTTCAATGCCATTTGCCGCTTCCATAAATTCAATGCCGGCCAGGTCTGCAAAATGACGTTTAAAGGTATTGCGGGAAAAAAGTGAGTCGTCAACCAAGAGAATTTTCATAACAACCTCCAGCACAGTCCGTTTATTTTACCATAACATAAAGCTGATAGTCGAAAAAGGAAGAGGGTATTAATTTTGTGTTAAGATTGAATGCAATTATCGCAAGGTTTTCGTGCGAATACGACATAATTCGTAAAGTTTATGGAAATAATTTGAATAAATTATGAGTTCAAGTGCGGTGGGATGTGTTAACTTGTCAGGAAAGTACTGGTACTATGGATTGATTGCTCTTAGTTTGGTCTTTTTGGTCATGGCCATTCGACACCGGGGTAACTGGAAACTCTTCGTGATGCAGTTGATGATCTTTGCGGTGATCCATCCTTTTGAACTGGTTGTTCTGCTGACAAATGGCTATCGTTATCTTCCTGGCATTACGCATACGGTGGTGGATATCCATATCGGGTCCTTTATTTCTAATCTGTGTATTGTTCCGGCCTCAGCCGTACTGCTTAATGCCTATCAGCTTTCCTGGCGCTACAAGCTGGGGTTTGCAGTCATATTTACCTTTGTAGACTGGTATTTTACCGTGCTGGGCATTTACCAGCATTTTTGGTGGAAATCCATCTATACCGGATTGGGCTTGCTGATTTTATATACCCTGAACGATTTGATGTGGAGCAAAATCAGCAGGCAGCGTGTTTCCCAGGGGTTTAGACTGGTAAGTATCTATTTGACTTACTTTGCCTTGCATACGGTCTTGGCATTTGCGGTTAACCAGGGCGGTGTGGTGTTTCAATTTCAACTGGAAAGCATCCCGCTCGGATCTGTCAAAACCATGGGGCTGATTTCGGTTCTTTATCAGGCTGTAATCAGCTGTGTGGTGACACTGGCGATTGGCCTAAAAATAGCTTTTCGCTACCGTGTGCTGGGCGCTCTTGTCATTGTGGGTTTGAACGGGTTGCTTGGCCATTTTGGTGTCTTTGTTCCGCTGGCACCAGTGCATGTCCAATGGCTGCTGTTCATTCCACTGGTGTCAATCGGCTTGCTGAGTTTGTTATTTAAGAAGGCACACCTGAAGTATTTGTTTCCCTGATGGTTGGTTGGCCGGCTTATAGACCATAAGCGGACGTCCGTGGAGTGGGACAAATTACTAATAAAAACTACTTGCATAATGGAGACTCATGAGCTACAATATTACAGTGATGCTAATAACTTGGACTGAACACAGACGGCTGTGTGGTGGACAGACGCATGAATGATAACGAGTATATGGGATTGGCGCTGGAAGAAGCGCGAAAAGCCTATGCAATGGGTGAAGTTCCGATCGGTGCCGTATTGGTGCTGGATGGCGAAGTTATTGCCCAAGGGCACAATATGCGGGAGTCCTGGCATGATGCCACGGCCCATGCCGAGGTCATTGTCATTCGTGAAGCCTGTAAGCGTCTGGGACGCTGGCGCTTAAGCGGAGCAACCCTGTACGTGACCATTGAGCCTTGTCCGATGTGTGCCGGGGCGTTAGTGATGAGCCGGATTGACCGATTGGTTTACGGCAGTGCCGACTATAAAGCCGGTGCGGTGGAATCACTGTTCAACGTTGTCCAGAATCCGGGATTAAATCATAGCATTGCCGTGACAGCAGGAGTTCGTGCTGAAGAATGCGCCGGTATCATGAAAGAATTTTTCAGAGAGCGGCGTTCTAAATAAACATGGAGAGGTGTCCGAGTGGTCGATGGTGCTTGACTCGAAATCAAGTGTCCTGTCAAAGGGACCGTGGGTTCGAATCCCACCCTCTCCGCCATAAACCTAATAAAAATAAGCCTTTGCAATTGTGCAAAGGCTTTTGTGTTGTTCCTCCATAAAAAAACTCCTCGCTGATGCAGCGAGGTAAGGAAGAGAGACAAGATCACTATTCATGAGGGGCAAGTTGAAAGGGTAAGTATACTCATAGATTATGTAATTAATTGTAACAATTTAGAGCCTTAGCGGCTATAGACTATAAGTAGGGTTATTCCTAGGACTAATGATTCATTTAGATCGTTGCAACAGCACTAGTGTTTAAAACCTATCAGCCTGATTTGACCGATGATGAGCCTGAGCAAAAAAAGACCCCAGTCAATTGATTGGGGTAATAGGGCTGTCAACTATCATTTTTATAGCTGTCACTGGTCAGGCAGCAAAAGATACAGACAATCGCCACAAAAGCAAAAAACACCAAGACAGTCCAGGGATAAGATTCATTCATGGAAGTCCCTCCCTGCATTAAATATCTATCTAATGTAGTCTATTCGCCAGCAAGATAAAGTTTACATAAAATATTTTCATGCGGTTAAACTAAATTCCGGTGTCAATTTCATGACTTGCATCCTTTATGGCATTGTCGAGAGTATAATAGGGTATCATATTGCAAGAGTGTCACAACAGTAGAGTAATGGAATAGCAGCGGAGAGCGCCTGAGAAAGACTTTGAACAGCAAAAGGAGAAAGTTTGATAAAAAAATACGGGGTTGTCATAAAATAACAATGATTGTACTGTTGACATTTGGCTTATTCAGTGATAATATATCTTTTGTCGCTGATCGTTAACTTAACCGATAATAATCGAATAAAGTGATGATTGTTCAACAATGGAGAGATGTCCGAGTGGTTGAAGGAGCACGCCTGGAAAGCGTGTGTATTCGAAAGGGTACCGAGGGTTCGAATCCCTCTCTCTCCGCCATATTATTTCTGCTAAAAGGTCTGATAGATGTTTTTAAGGTCGGACCGTGGCAGATTGGGTCTTACGCAATGGAGACTCATGAACCCCGTCAGGTCCGGAAGGAAGCAGCGGTAAGTGACAATCTTCATGTGCCGTAAGGGTGCCTGATTTGTCATGGCCCGACGTTAAAAACATAAGATTGACTTTGATTATGAAGCAGCCAGAATATCTGGTTGCTTTTTAGCATGTAAAGAAAGAGATAAAGGAAATTGCCTTTCGGATGTTGAATGAGTAAGGGTAGATGGTGCGCAAAAGGGAGAGAAGAACATGGCCTATGTAGCATTGTATCGACAATGGCGACCGCAGGACTTCGAAAACTTAGTTGGGCAGGATCATATTAGTCGCACCCTTAAGAATGCTATTACGGTCGGCAAAATTGCTCACGCTTATTTATTTTCCGGACCGCGCGGAACAGGAAAAACCAGTACGGCTAAGATACTGGCTAAAGCTTTGAATTGTGTGCATGGTCCTACGCCAACGCCTTGTAATCAATGCCCGAATTGTGAAAAGATTACGTCAGGAACATCGATGGATGTTTTTGAGATTGACGCTGCGTCAAACCGGGGGATTGACGAAATCCGCGATTTACGGGAAACGGTCAAGTTTTCGCCGGTTGACGGACGCTATAAAGTGTATATTATTGATGAAGTTCATATGCTGACAACCGAAGCTTTTAATGCGCTATTAAAGACTTTGGAAGAACCGCCAGGACATGTGGTGTTTATCCTGGCGACAACCGAGGCGCATAAGATTCCGGCAACCATTCATTCGCGCTGTCAGCGTTATGATTTTCGCCGGATTGGCATCAAGGACATTCAGGATCGCTTGCGGGACGTGGTTCAGGGAGCTGGCTTGGATGTAGCCGAGGATGCTTTGAAGCTGATTGCCAGTCATGCGGAGGGTGGTCTGCGCGATGCCTTAAGTGTACTGGATCAGTGTGCGGCTTTGGAGGGCGGGACGATTACGGCCGCTAAGGTGCGTCAATTGCTTGGGTTGATTGGTCACGAATGGGTATGGAAAATGACCGATGCCTTGGCGACCCGCGATGCCAGTGCAGCCCTGCTGACGCTGGATGAACTGATTGTTATGGGGAAAGAAGTGCGGCAAATCCTGCTGGAATTGGCATTGCACGCGCGCAGCATTATGTTGTATAAAGCGGCCCCTAATTTAGAAAATATTGATTTATATAGCGATGAAGTGCCGGTGCTTGAGCAACATAGCGCTCAGTTTTCGCATGGCGAGCTGGTCAACCTCATTCAAATTCTGCATCAAGCCGCTAATGAGGCCAAATGGTCACCCGAACCACGGATTGCGGCGGAGGTGGCGTTGCTGTCGGTTTGCCGCCGTGCAGATAGTGCGAGTCTGGAGGCTCTTCAGGAACGCATTGAGGTACTGGAAAACCGGTTGTCCGGTACTGCGGTTGCAACGGTGAGCCATCATGCGGTGGTGCAGCCGATTGTGCAACCTAGCATCAAGCCGCCTGTTCGCAGAGTAGAGCAGGCGAATATTGCTGCGACCTTGACCCAGACGGCGCAGGCTGCTCCGCCACCGGAACAAAATCAGCCTGTCGCGACGGTGGGGACGAGTAATATTAAAGATGTTTGGGACAATATGCTTAAAGAATTGATTTCCGGCGGCAAACGCTCGGTGCATGCCTGCGTGTCGCAAGGAAGTTTGATCAGTCTGGATGAGAAACAAGCCGTTATTCAATTTACGGCGAATTTCCCCAAAGAGCGAACCGAAAAAGAGGATTATCGCGCTATTCTTGAAACGATACTGGCCGGCTTGTGCGGTCATGCGGTTCAGGTGAGATGTGTCTTGGGCACTGCCGCTGCACCGGTCAAACCGGCTGCGGAAGAACGGCCTAAACCGCCAAACCCGCATCAGGAAGTGGTTGAGGAACACCCTGTCTTACGGGAAGCGGTTAAAATGTTTGGGAATAATATCATTAAACAGGAATAAACTGTACCTAGGTTCTACCGATGGTCAACCATGATAGTGAAGGTAGCTGCCGGCTATTGATTGGCTATTCACAGGCAGTTAACACATAAAACAGGGAGGAAATCGAATGTTTGGAAATATGGGTAATATGGGTAACATGGCTGGTATGATGAAAAAAGTTCAGAAGTTACAGGCTGATATGGCTAAAATGCAGGAAGAACTGAAAACTCGCACACTGGAAGTATCTGCCGGAGGTGGCGCAGTTAAGGTTGTGATTAATGGCGAAAAACAAATTCAATCCTTGAAAATAGCTCCGACTGCCGTAGATCCCGAAGATGTCGACATGCTGGAAGATTTAATTGTTGCAGCGATCAACGAAGCTGTAAAAAAAGTTGATGATATGATGGCTCAGGAAATGGGCAAACTGACCGGTGGACTTAATTTACCGCCAGGCATGTTTTAAGTTTCATGCAGTACATAGCGCCGCTGGCGAAATTGGTGGAACAACTTCGAAGTTTGCCTGGCATTGGGGCTAAAACGGCGACCCGGCTGGCATATCACGTGCTGGAAATGGAACATGATAAAGCCAAGGCGTTAGCTAGTGCCATTCTTGAGGCAAAGGCTAAGATTAGTTATTGTGAAGTCTGTTTTAACTTGACCGATGTGAATCCGTGCCGGATTTGTTCTTCGGAAACCCGTGATGCTTCGAGTATTTGCGTGGTCGAGGAACCCCGTGATGTGGCGGCCATGGAACGTACCCGTGATTTTAAAGGGCATTACCATGTGTTGCATGGATCGCTTTCACCGCTCGAAGGGATTGGACCGGAGGAAATCAGGATCAAAGAGCTGTTGGCTCGCCTGACTGTTACCGATGTTAAAGAAATTATCATGGCGACTAACCCGGATGTTGAAGGGGAAGCAACGGCCATGTACTTGGCCAAGCTGCTCAAGCCGCTGGGGATTAAAGTCACCCGAATTGCGCATGGCTTGCCAATCGGCGGCGATTTGGAGTATGCCGACGAAGTGACGCTGGCCAAAGCCTTGGAAAATCGCCGTGAAATGTAAAAAAGCTGCTCATTCGAGCAGCTTTTTTTAATAGCTATGTTTAATGAACCCTTTCTGTGGAAAAAATAACCTTAGGAGGGGATGTTTATGAATCTCAGCATGGGTGGTAATGTAAAGGTTAAAATGCATGATGCGCTGAATAAAATTTTCTCGCGGATTGTTGACAGTGATCTGCCTGAACCGGCCGAGCTGCCTTCTTTACCTAATGTTGTCGAACAAGCCAGGCAAGAATATTTAAACGCGCAATATTATTATAATACAGTTACTGATAAAGACTTGGTGGATCATGCGGTATTTCTCATGCAGGCAGCCGAAAAAAAATATATGTATTTATTGAAGCAGGCACGGGAACAAGGAATCACTTACTCGCTTTATAGCACTGAATCCCGTGATAAACAAACAGATATGGAACACACTGCGGACTAAAGTAGATTTGCGTAAAGGCTTGGGATATCCCAAGCCTTTGTTTTTTGTTCTGGCGGAGGAATAATTTATACTGGCTATCAATATATATTATGTAATAGAATGTAAGGTGAACGGGTTCCGTTTGTAAAACCATTATTGGATTACGAATGCATCGTTTGAATGAATAGGTAAGTGAGGGAGATTGATATGCCAGCGATAACCGGGGAGTATAATATTATTTTTGCCTATGCTTTTGGTATCATTTTGATTTATCTGATCGGACGGGTTTTCCTTATGCCGCTGAAACTCATTTTTCGGCTCATTTATAACGGACTCATTGGCGGTATTATGCTATGGGTTGTGAATTTGGTAGGAAGCTATGTCGGGTTTACCATAGGAATCAATGTGGTTTCGGCACTGATTGCCGGATTTTTAGGGATACCAGGGGTAATTTTGCTGATTTTGTTTAAAATATTTATAGCATAAATATTTTGTGAATCAGCAAGGAGCGACAAATGGAACCGATCATTGAAGCTTACGTGGGTGAGTATGCAAGTGGAAAAAGTGAAAACGCGGTCAATCGTGCTATTTCGTTACGGCGGCAGGGACTGCCTGTTACTCTGGTAGATTTAGATACGGTAGAGCCTTGCTATACCATTAGGCCCATCAAGAAAGAACTCGAAGCAATGGGAATCGAAGTGGTGGCCTGGGACCGGGAGGATGCCATGGGCTTGGGCGAGGCAGGCAGTGTGATCAAAGGATCGATGCGCTGGGTCTTAAAGCGCAAAGGGAATATTATTCTGGATATTGGCTATGGTGTTCACGGGGCAGATATCTTCAACTTAATTGAAGGAGCCTGGGAAAACCCGTATTTAAAAATTATTGCGGTTATTAATATGTCCAGGCCGTTTACCGCCAATGTTGAAGGCATCCTCGAATATGTGGCCACTCTTGGCCGCATTGATGCGCTGCTTAACAATACCCATATGGACGAGGAGACGACAATCGGTATCGTACAGGAAGGGGCAAGGGGAGTCACAACGGCGGCCAGACGCCTGGAACTGCCGGTTGTGTGCACCTCTGCCGTTCAATCGATTGCCGAGCAGATGGGTGCGACGGATTGTATGGGAAATCCGGTGAGGGGTTTGGAACGAATTATGCCAAGGACGTTCTGGTAACCACTAGTACCGGATCGAAACAAACTTGCTGTACCGAAGCTTCGGTACAGCAGTTTTTGCATTTGGCATTCAATTGTGCGTGGCGCGGCTTAATCGTCCGATGAGTGGTCTTCCCATTCCTCGGCGGGTGAAGAATCGGTCACACTGCTGAATCTGTGCTGATGTCCCAGTTCATAGCTGGTTTCACCGCTAAAATAATGAGTGTGTTCATCATCAGGCAAGTCAATTGCCGGACCGGTCAGTTTATTGATTGAGTGCCAATGGGGCTGGCTGTTTCTGGCATCAAATGTGGTTCTGATATGAATGCGATGGACATGGCCGTTTCCGGAAGCGATTGCCGGTCCAGTTGTTCCGGATATCGCATGCTGGTGTTTATGGGAAGTCTCAATGATGGTGAAGTAAGCATGATTATGCAGTGTGCTATAGCGATTGCTTGAATGGCTGTAGATTGATTTTCGTGCCGGTTGACTTTCGGTTGTATCAGGCAATTCAATCAACCTCCTTATCAACATAATATTCAAACAAGGTTCGTAAGGTGAGGTTGAGCAGGGAGAAAAGACTGAAATCAAAAAAATCTCATCATTTTTGAAAGATTGCCTAGCATACTTGAGCATCATTGAGGATATAATACCATTCGTGCGATTATAGCGGATAGGTCAGAGGGATCAGGGTTAAAAGGCATTAATCAGGATTGCTCGTCAGTAAAAAGATATAGTATAATAGCTTCTGTCGCCGCAACTACAGCAATGCAGGACCGGCAAAGTCAAGAAGTTGGATTTCCAGTAAGAAAGCCTTGACACGATCAAGGAAACATGGTAATCTGAATAAGTCGCTAATGAGCGATGACACAAAATACCAAAACAAATATGTTGACATGA
>CAMJML010000038.1 GCA_946407015.1 uncultured Selenomonadales bacterium
GACCAGTTTTACGCGATTCGTGAGGATGTTTTGAAGCAATGGCCAACCGGTTCCGAAGTTGATTTGACTGAGGCTGTTAAGTATCATGAAACCATTCCAGCAAAAAAACATTTCGCCAAACGCTTGGTTAAAGCTAAAAAGAACGGTGAAACATTGACTCAGCCTAGAGCTGGTGTGGCACTTATCAATGAGCATATCAACCTGCTGAACTTCCTGCGTACCGAAGGGGAAGCCGATCTCTTACCAACAACAATCGATAGCTATACCCGCCAAAACCAATATGCCGAAGCGGAAAATGGCATTGAAGAAAGTAAACGTGCCGGCCGTTCCTTGCTAAATGGATTTCCGGCAGTCAATCATGGCGTTGCTGGTGTGCGCAAAGTGATTGAAAGTGTGGATGGACCCCTGCAGGTTCGCCACGGTACACCTGACGCCAGACTATTAGGTGAAATTACGTTAGCGGGAGGTTATACTGCGTACGAAGGCGGCGGTATTTCTTACAACATTCCTTATGCTAAAAGTGTTTCGCTGGAAAAAACCATCTATGACTGGCAGTATTGCGATCGGTTAATTGGTATTTATGCTGAACATGGGATTGAAATCAACCGCGAACCGTTCGGGCCTTTGACAGGAACATTGGTGCCACCGAGCGTATCGCATTCAGTCGCTATTATTGAAGGTATTTTAGCGGCTGAACAAGGGGTTAAAAATATTACTTTAGGCTATGGACAATGCGGCAATCTCTTTCAGGACATCGCTGCCATTAAAGCTTTAGAACAATTGGCCGAAGAATATCTGAATCAATATGGCTATCAAGATTGCGTATTAACAACTGTATTCCATCAATGGATGGGAGGCTTCCCGCAGGATGAAGCCAAAGCTTTTGGGGTTATTTCCTGGGGAGCTGCTGCCGCTGCTTTAGCCAAAGCCACGAAAGTTATTGTCAAAACTCCACATGAAGCCCTGGGGATTCCAACCAAAGAAGCCAATGCGCAAGGGCTAAAAGCGACCAAGCAGCTCATCAATATGCTGGCGGACCAACCATTCCCGCTTAGTCATGAAGTTCAGCAGGAAATTGATATCATTAAAGCGGAAACACGTTGCATTCTGAATAAAGTCTATGAGCTTGGACACGGAGACTTTGCTCAGGGGACAGTGGCAGCATTTGCAGCCGGTGTACTGGATGTACCCTTTGCGCCAAGCAAATACTCCCTGAATAAAATTTTGCCGGCCCGTGATAATAACGGCGCGGTTCGACTGTTTGATACTGGTAATCTGCCTTTTACTCCGGAGCTGGTTGATTTCCATAAGGCTAAAATCGAGGAACGGGCTAAATCAGAAGGCCGCAATCCGAGTTTCCAAATGGTAATTGATGATATTTATGCCATCTCCAAAGGCCGTCTGGTAGGCCGACCTAAATAAGGATTTAAGCACATATCATAAATAAATTTGATAGGACTGGAGAGGTTATGTTATGAAAATTATTGATGTTGTTTGCTCACGCGGTCTTACTGGTTTTTATTTTGATGATCAGCGGGCGATTAAAGCCAATGCCCACCATGACGGTTTTACGTACAAAGGTGTTCCGGTTACCCCGGGATTCCAGAATGTGCGTCAGGCCGGTGAGTCGGTTTCTGTCATGCTGGTTTTGGAAGATGGTCAAGTCGGCTATGGCGATTGTGCAGCTGTACAGTATAGCGGTGCCGGCGGGCGGGACCCGCTGTTTTTAGCCAAAGATTTTATTCCGGTCATTGAAAGTGATATCAAAGCCCGTTTGGTTGGCCGTGAACTGAATTCCTTTAAAGAACTGGCTGAAGATATTGACAGTATGGTGGATGCCAAGACTGGCCGCCTGATTCATACTGCACTGCGCTATGGGGTTACTCAGGCCATTTTGGATGCCGTAGCGAAGGCTAAGAAAAAGCTGATGTGCGAAGTCATTGCCGAAGAGTACGGCACACAAGTGAGTGAACGCGAAATTCCGGTATTTACCCAAAGTGGTGATGACCGTTACTTGAACTCTGATAAGATGATTATTAAAAAGGCGCAGGTTCTGCCCCATGCCCTGATTAATAATGTGGCCGAAAAACTGGGTGCAGACGGTGAAAAGCTGCTGGAATATGTAAGCTGGCTGCGGGATCGTATCTTTGCTTTGCGGACAGACGAAAGCTATGCGCCTACTTTGCATATTGATGTTTATGGTACGTTAGGGATTGCTTTTAATAATGATATTGAGCGGATCGTGTCCTATTGCAGGCAGCTTGAACAGGCTGCTGCACCACTGAAATTAAGAATTGAGGGACCGGTTGACGTTGAAGAGCGTGATAAACAGATTGAAGTGTTAGCACAAATTACCGCACGGCTTCATGAAGAGAATATCCAGGTCGAAATTGTAGCCGATGAATGGTGCAATACGTTTGAAGATATTAAACTGTTTGCCGATAAAGGCGCGGGCGATATGCTGCAGATCAAAACTCCTGACCTTGGCGGGATTAATAATATCATTGAATCTGTGCTATATTGTAAAGCCAAAGGAGTTGGCGCCTATCAGGGCGGAACCTGCAATGAAACCGATCGTTCAGCACAGGTCTGCGTGCATATTGCCATGGCAACCCAGCCTGTCCAGATGCTGGCCAAACCAGGTATGGGTGTTGATGAAGGATTAATGATTGTCTATAATGAAATGAATCGTATTCTTGCACTGCGCAAAGCCCGGAAGGCTTAACCTCAAGACCCAACTGGCATATTTCAAAGAAATCTAATAAACTATAAGTAATACATCGGTATCGGCATTTAATCTTAGATTAAATGCCGACCCGTGGTTATACCGAAAAACTTGTTTGGAGGAATTCGAATGAAATCCATGATGCTGGAACAATTAATGTATGCCAGTTATTTTGCACCCAGGGGTCGTAATAGAATGTATATATTAGGGCAGCAAATCAGTGAGCGGTATTTGTCGCCTCTGGATCGTCTGATTGGGGTTATTGGTGATGCCGGTGCCGGCAAATCTTCGTTAATAAAAGGCATGTTTCCAGGTTTGGAACTGACCAATGATGATGACGGTGTTAATGTACGGCCTTTGCCGTTACTAAAGAACATTGATAAAGGCTTTTTTACCAGTCATACCTATCATGTCGATATTCGTTTTGAGTCGGCGTTTACGCAAATCTATATCCTGGCCGATGCGGTGAAGCGGGCAATCAGCCAAAATAAGCGTGTGATTGTGGAGCACTTTGACTTGCTGTATCCGGCCCTGGGTGAGAATGCGGATGTTCTGATCGGAGTGGGTGGGGACGTAATTGTTGTGCGGCCGACAACGTTTGGTCCTTTTCCGCAAGAGGTGATCAGTGTAGTGACCAAAACACTTCGCTATCGCAAAATGGCCCATACGGCTGAGGACATCACATCGCGGATATTGCTCCATGATTACGGTGCTATTCTGCCATTTGGTCATCGTGACGTACATAATGGCTTTGTACTTGAATATCCGCTGCCTTTAGACGCTGATTTAGCTGAAGTAGAAAAAAAGGTCAAACATATCATTGATGAAGGATTATCGGTATGCTATGTAGATGAAGGTCATATTACATTTGGGGATGATTTATGGGTGTGTTCGGGCCCGCGTACACATGTCCGCAATACCGATGAGATTGAAAACTTCCGGATAATCCCGGAATATAAGTATGATCCGAAAACCAATTCTTATTTAATTATTGGTGTAGTCGGGCCTCATTCGGATAATTTAGATGGATTTGCCGGCTTAAGTCATGCCGCAACGATATAATGGAGGATGTAAAGGAGGTCTCGGCAATGAGTGGTGTGTTAAAAACGGCTCAGGCAGGAACACTTGAGTCTGGGGATATTATGATAACAATTGCTTCAGGACCAAGTGACAGTGGAATTGTGCTTGAACTGGATAGTATTGTGCTGGCGCAGTATGGCAAGGCGATCAGTCAGACCATTCGAGCAGTGCTTACGGCACAAGGAATAACCGACGTCTATATTAAAGCTGTTGACCGTGGTGCACTGGATTGCACGATCAAAGCCAGGACACTGACGGCATTAGGCCGTGCAGGAGCTGTACTGAAGGAGGACCTGGTCTAATGGAACTGAGAAGAAGTATGCTGTTTATACCGGGTAATAGTCCGGCCATGCTGCAAAATGGCGGTGTTTTTGGGGCTGATTCCGTCATTCTTGATTTGGAAGATGCGGTAGCTCCTACTGAAAAGGACTCAGCCCGTATGCTAGTGGCTCATGCATTGCAGCATGTGGATTACGGAACAAGTGAGACGGTTGTAAGAATTAATCCGCTCGATACGTTTGGCGAACAAGATATTCGGGCTATTGTACCTTGTGAACCAGGAGCGCTTATGGTGCCTAAAGTTCAAAGTGCGGCTGATATTAAAAAGGTTGCAGAGTGGGTGGCTGGGGCAGAAAAACCGGGACAAGCTCCGGTAAAACTTGTTGCGTTGCTGGAAACACCGCAAGGTATTCAAGAAGCTTACTCGATTGCTCAAGCCGATTCACGTGTGGTAGCGCTGGCGTTAGGAGCTGAAGATTATACGGCTTCGCTGGGAGCGCAACGGTCCAAAGAAGGCAGCGAAATTTTTACAGCCCGCTCCATGGTTGTTAATGCTGCCGCTGCCGCAGGAATTCAATCCATTGATACACCGTTTACGGATGCCAATGATGAAGAGGGTCTGAGAGAAGATACGATCACTGCCAAGAAATTCGGCTTTAAAGGAAAACTCGCCATTAATCCGCGGCAGGTTGATATCATTCATAGTATCTATAATCCTTCACTTGCAGACATTGACTGGGCCGAGCAGGTGGTTGCCGCCCTTCAAAAAGCTGAGGCAGAAGGGTCTGGCGTTGCTTCGCTGAATGGGAAAATGGTGGACGCGCCAATTGTCAGTCGTGCTCAACAGATCTTATATTTAGCGAATTTATTAGGCTTGCGAAAGGAGACGGTCGAGTGAAAAATGCAATTGGCCGGGAAATACCCGAACTTATTGATGGATTTGGACAGACGGTGCCTTTCGCCGGAGCCTTTCAAACAACTCCAACGATGCAGCGACAGGCACCAAAAGTAAAAACGATTCGTCCGGGGCAGTCAAAGCTGATGGACAGTCTGGAAGAGGTTTTTAAAAAAATCCCGATTACAGATGGAATGACATTATCTTTTCATCATCATTTCCGTAATGGAGACGGCGTTGTAAATATGGTATTGGAGACTGCGGCCAAGCTGGGTATTAAAGGGCTTAAAATAGCCTTAAGCTCGGTTTTTCCCGTGCATGCTCCAATGATTGAGCATATCAAAAATGGCGTTGTTACGGCTTTAGATACCAATTATATGTCAGGGCCGGTCGCTCAGGCGGTATCCAAAGGGATATTAGAAAAACCAGTCATATTGCGTACTCATGGCGGGCGTGCCAGAGCGATTGAGTGTGGTCAATTGAACATAGATGTCGCCTTTATTGCAGCTCCGGCTGCGGATGACTATGGGAACATTAATGGAGTGCAAGGTCCGGCCGCCTGCGGCTCGCTCGGATATGCCTTTCCGGATGCCGAATTTGCCTCGAATGTAGTTGCCGTAACCGATCACCTGGTTGAGTATCCGTTAAGTCCGGTATCCATTCCGCAAACTAGGGTAGATTATGTAGTTAAAGTAGAGCGGGTCGGTGATCCAAAAGGGATTGTGTCAGGAACTACCCGTATTACGAAAGATCCGGTTGGTCTTAAAATAGCGGATGCGGCAGCCAGAGTCATTGAGGCATCCGGCTTATTAAAGGATGGTTTTTCTTTTCAAACCGGAGCGGGTGGTGCTTCGCTGGCGACAGCACATTTTGTTCGCCAAATGATGGAGCGGAAAAATATAACCGGCAGTTTTGCTCTTGGCGGCATTACCGGTTATATGGTTGAAATGCTGGAAAAAGGCTTATTTAAAAAGTTGATGGATGTACAAGGGTTTGATTTGGATGCAATCCGCTCCATTGCGGCCAATCCGAATCATATGGAGATTAGTGCAAATTTTTATGCCAGTCCGTTCAATAATGGATGCGCCGTAAATAAATTAGATGTCGTTATCTTAGGGGCTACTGAAATTGATACTGACTTCAATGTCAATGTAGTTACCGGGTCAGACGGAGTGATTATGGGAGGATCAGGCGGTCATGCTGATGCGGCAGCCGGGGCTAGTATTACGATTGTGGTTGCCAATCTATTGCGCGGCCGTTTGCCTATTATTGTGGATCGGGTGCTTACCGCTACAACTCCTGGTGAAACCATCGATGTTTTGGTAACCGAGCGGGGTGTAGCTGTGAATCCGCGACGGTCAGATCTGAAAGAAAAACTACTGGCTGCAGGTTTGCCGGTGAAAGAAATTGCTGAGCTCAAATCCGAAGCGGAACGAATTGCTGGAGTGCCTGATTCGCTGGTAACCGGTGAACGGATCGTGGCGGTCGTTGAATACCGTGACGGAACCATCATTGATGTTGTCCGGCAATTGGAGGAATAATGATGCAGTGGGGCAGTGTAGAGGAACGGGTTATTGATCTTAATAATGAGCGTCAGGTAAATTTGATCAGAAGTTTTTTGGCGAAGTTTAATCTAACCTTTTTGGATCGGGTTGACTATACAATGGGCTTGTTTAAGGACGGCCAGCTTGTTGGGACGGGATCGTTGGCCGGCGAGGTTCTGCGCAATATAGCCATTGAGGAACACATGCAGGGCGAAGGCTTTACGGCAGCAGTGGTCAGTCATCTGATGCAAGAAGCCGGACGGCGAGGAATCTTTCATTATTTTATCTTTACCAAACCTGCAACTGCCTATCTGTTTGCCGCGCTGGGATTCCATGAGGTTGGCAGAGCAGAACCTTATGCGGCTTTGCTTGAATCGGGAATGGGGTCGATTGACAGTTATTACCGGGAAATAGCCGTAGCTGCTGCTGGTTTGCCTCCGGGAAAGCGGGCCTGTCTTGTTGTCAACTGCAATCCGTTTACGTTAGGACATAAGGCTGTAATTGCCAAAGCAGCAGCAGAAAATGAAGGGGTCATTGTTTTAGTTGTCAGTGAGGAAGGGTCGGTATTTCCTTTTGATGTCCGGCTGCGTTTAGTCAAGGAAGGGTTAGCGGAATTTCATAATATTTTAGTGGTGCCCGGGGGAAAATATATTGTCTCTGCCGCTACTTTTCCGGGGTATTTTACCCGCGAAGATGAAACGGTTACGGCTCAAACCCGATTGGATGCAACGATATTTGCTCAGCGGATTGCGCCCGCATTAGCGATCAGCAGCCGTTATATTGGGGATGAGCCTTATTGTCCGGTTACACGGGCGTATAATGCTGCGTTGGCAGACATTTTGCCACAGCATGGCATCGAAATTCGTATCATGGAACGAATTGCTATTGGTGGTCAACCGGTCAGTGCGTCACGGGTACGAAGTTTAATTCGCGAAGAAAAATGGGATGAAATCCGGCCGTTGGTTCCGGATAGTACTTATCGCTACTTGCGGTCGGCGGATGCTGTGCCCATAATCGACAAAGTTATACATAATCAAGCACGCCATTGATCCGAATATTCAAACTTTTTTCACAGGAATTATTCTGGATTTCAGCAATCAGAAAAAGTGCAATGTTGCTTGAAAACCCAGTATTTTCAAGGGGTGGACCGGCTTTGCACTTTTTTTGATTTCTTGGTCAAAATGGTTGTCAACCTAAAGTAATTGTGCTATTATTGTGAATATAAATGCATACATAATATTACATATTAGGAGGGTTTGCATGCGTACAATTGAGGTCGAGCAAATTACTCAGGCCATAGCAAAAATGTGTATGGAAGCTTGCTATTATTTGCCTGAGGACGTTTATGACGCCTTAGTAGAAGGCCAGAAGACCGAAGAGTCTCCGCTTGGAAAAGATATCATCGGTCAAATAATTAAAAATGCCGACATTGCTCGGAATGAGGACAGACCGATCTGCCAAGACACTGGTATGACGGTTATTTTCATGGAAATTGGACAAGATGTGCATTTCGTTGGCGGCAACTTAGAAGATGCTGTTAATGCTGGGGTTGCTAAAGGTTATACTGAAGGCTATCTCCGTAAATCGGTAGTAGCTGAACCATTATTTAATCGCAAAAATACAACCAACAATACTCCTGCCGTTTTGCATACCTGTATTGTGCCTGGCGAAAAAGTTAAAATCAAACTTGCGCCAAAGGGCTTTGGTAGTGAAAACAAAAGTGAATTAAAAATGTTGGTACCAGCAGATGGTGTTGCCGGAGTGAAGAAGGTTGTTCTTGATACCATTCTTCATGCTGGTGAAAATCCATGTCCTCCAATCGTTGTCGGTGTTGGTATCGGCGGAACCATGGAAAAAGCCGCTATTCTGTCCAAAAAAGCGCTTCTTCGCCATATTACTGAGCGTAATGCGCACCCTGAATATGCAAAACTTGAGCAGGAACTGCTTGAATTAATCAATAAGACTGGCATTGGGCCACAACTTGGCGGAACAACTACAGCTCTGGCTGTAAATGTTGAATGGTATCCAACCCATATCGCTGGTTTGCCTGTTTCAGTAAATATCAGCTGTCACGCCACACGGCATGCCGAAGTTGAGTTATAAGGAGGTGTGAAAGGAATGACGGAAAAGATTCGCATTACAACCCCGTTGACTGAGGAACAAGCTCGTAAGCTAAAAGCTGGCGATAGTGTTCTGATCACCGGTACCATTATCAGCGCCCGTGATGCTGCCCACAAAACTATGGTTGAAGCATTAGAACGCGGTGAAAAACTGCCGGTTGATTGGCAGAATCAAATTGTTTACTATCTTGGGCCTACTCCGGCTAAACCAGGCAATCCGATTGGCTCGGCTGGTCCTACTACTTCCGGTCGTATGGATGCTTACACGCCTAAAATGCTGGAACAAGGCATCAAAGGTATGGTGGGTAAAGGCTCCCGCAGCAAGGCTGTTGTGGACGCTATGAAAAAACATGGTGTTGTTTATATGGCAGCAGTTGGCGGTGCGGCGGCATTGATTTCAAAATGCATAAAAAAATACGAAGTATTGGCTTATCCAGAACTTGGCCCAGAAGCTGTAGCTGCGCTTGAAGTGGTAGATTTCCCTGCCATCGTGGTTATTGACAGTGAGGGAAACAGTTACTACGAAGAGGGACAAAAACCTTATCGTCGTCTGTAGTTGCATGATTTTTTTTTGGCTACTAAGTGAAATTTTAGCCAAATAACCCCAAAGGGTCACCCAAATATACAGGAGGTTAAAGCATGAGTAACACTGATTTTTATATCCGACGTCTTCATTCGTTATCAGGTATTGTCCCTATTGGTTTCTTCCTGCTGGAACACATTTTTTCAATTTCCACGGTAATCGCAGGTCCTGCGGCCTTTGACACAACAGTCGGCCATCTGGCAGCTATTCCTCATGGCTTGCTTGTAACTCTTGAAATTTTTGCGATTGCAATTCCACTTCTTTTCCATGGTCTGTATGGTGCCTACATTGCACTGCAAGCCAATAATAATGTTGGTAGCTATGGTTATGCCCGTAACCGTCAATTCTGGCTGCAAAGAATGAGCGCTTGGTATACTTTTGCCTTCTTGATCTGGCATGTTGGTTACCTGCGTTTCATGGTTAAAGGTGGCGGTACTCCAATCAACTATGCACTAATGCATGATTACCTGAGCAATCCTATTGTATTTGTTCTTTATGCTATCGGTTTAGTTGCAGCTATCTACCATTTCACCAACGGTCTTTTCACCTTCTGCATTACTTGGGGTATTACTGTTGGACCACGTGCACAAAACATTGCAAATCAAGCTGCATGGGGCTTATTCGCGCTCTTGTCTGTTGTTGGTCTTTTTGCTCTGACACGCTACATCGCATAATGCAGTCGTATAGAAATACTATTTCCGTATAATTTTAGTTTAAGGAGAGAACCCGAGTGAAAAAGAAAATTATAGTTGTTGGCGGTGGCTTGTCCGGCCTGATGGCTACTTTGAAAATTTGTGAAGCCGGCGGCGAAGTCGATTTATTCTCGTATTGCCCGGTAAAACGTTCTCATTCCCTTTGTGCACAAGGCGGTATGAATGCTTGTATGGATACAAAGGGTGAAAATGATAGTACCTATGAACATTTTGATGATACCGTTTATGGTGGCGACTTTCTTGCCGACCAAACTGCAATCAAAGGTATGTGTGAAGCCGCTCCTAAATTAATTAAGATGTTTGATCGTATGGGTGTTCCTTTTACTCGTACACCAGAAGGCTTAATGGATCTTCGTAATTTTGGTGGACAGAAAAATAAACGTACTTTATTTTCTGGCTCCACAACAGGCCAGCAGCTTCTGTATGCTCTTGACGAACAAGTGCGTGCATGGGAAGTTAAAGGTGCTGTTAAAAAATATGAATTCTGGGAATTCATCAAAATTATTAAGAACAAAGAAGGCATTTGCCGCGGTATCGTAGCACAAAGCATGAACTCTATGGAAATCAAAGCTTTCCGTGGGGATACCGTTATTCTTGCAACAGGCGGCCCTGGTATGGTGTTCGGCAGATGTACTGCTTCGACAATCTGTAATGGTTCTGCAGTATCTGCGGTATATCAACAAGGTGCTCACCTCGGTAACCCTGAATTTATCCAGATTCATCCAACCGCTATTCCTGGCACGGATAAAAACCGTTTGATGTCCGAAGCTTGTCGTGGTGAAGGCGGCCGTGTTTGGGTCTATAAAGATGGCAAACCTTGGTATTTCTTAGAAGAAATGTATCCCGCATACGGAAACCTTGTACCTCGCGACGTAGCATCCCGTGCTATTTATGATGTATGTGTAAATCAAAAACTTGGTATTGATGGGGAAAACAAAGTATATCTTGATCTTTCCCATATTCCAGCAGACTATCTTGAACGTAAATTAGGCGGCATTTTGGAAATGTACTCGGAATTCGTTGGCGATGACCCTCGTAAAGTTCCAATGATGATTTATCCGTCCGTTCACTATTCCATGGGCGGTATCTGGGTAGATACCAAACATAACACTAATATTCCTGGCTTGATGGCATCCGGTGAGTGTGACTATCAGTATCATGGTGCTAACCGTCTTGGTGCAAACTCACTTCTTTCCGCTGCTTATTCCGGTACTGTTTCCGGTCCGGAAGCGATGCGCTGGGCTAAAACAGGTGAAAAAGGTTCCGAGCTTACCGATGAAGAGTTGGCTCAGGCTGAACAAGCTTGCCGCAATGAATATGAAGCAATCTTAAAAATGGATGGTCCGGAAAATGCTCATGAACTTCACCATGAACTCGGTGAGTTAATGACCAGATATGTTACTATTGAACGTGTAAACAAAGATCTGGACTATTGTTACGAAGAAGTAAAGAAAATCCTTAAGCGCTGGAACAATATCGGCTTAACCGACAAAGCTGCTTGGGCAAACCAAGAAGCTATGTTCACAAGACAGCTTCGCAATATGATTATTTACGCATTAGTTGTCACAAAAGCAGCACGTATGCGTGATGAAAGCCGTGGAGCTCACTATAAACGCGAGTTTCCAACCCGCGATGACGAACGTTTCATGAAAATCACAGTCGCTGAGTTTGACCCAGCAACAGAAGAACCTAAGATCAGTTATGCTGATTTTGATCATTCTTTGGTCAAACCTCGTCCACGTAACTACGCGGTTGCTAAGAAAGCCTAAAGAAGGAGGTAGAACATAATGGCAGAAGCTAAGAAAAAAGTACATTTTATTATAGAAAGACAAGATGGTCCTAATTCTCAACCCTATACACAAGAATTCGAAGTTGACTATCGTCCTGCACTGAATGTTGTTGCGGCCCTGATGGAGATCCAAAAGAACCCTGTAACTAAAGACGGTAAAAAGACAACCGCTCCTGTTTGGGAATGTAACTGCCTTGAAAAAGTATGTGGTGCTTGCATGATGGTTATTAATGGTAAAGCCCAACAGGCTTGCGCGGCGTTGATTGATCATTTGGAACAACCAATTCGCTTGGCACCAGCCCGTACTTTCCCTGTTCTTCGTGACCTTCATATCGACCGTACCGTAATGTTTGATAACTTAAAACGTATCCAAGGCTGGGTCAGGGTTGATGGAACTTGGGAAGTTCATAATGACGCTCCCCGTCAAAACCCTAAAACTGCTGAGACCGCTTATGAAATTTCCCGCTGCATGACTTGCGGTTGCTGCATGGAAGCTTGCCCGAATGTAAACTCTGGTTCCGACTTTATTGGACCTCAATCTCTTGGACAAGTTCATTTATTTAATCTTCATCCCATTGGCGTATACGACAAAGAAGAACGTCTAGGTGCTATCATGAACAAAGGTGGGATTGGCAGTTGCGGTAACAGCCAGAACTGCGTACAAGCCTGCCCGAAAGAAATTAAGCTTACAGACTACATTGCTAGGCTTAACAGAGATGTTAATAAACAAGCTCTGAAAAATATGTTCAATAAATAATAGTAACTTTGCAAAGGAGCGGATTTCCGCTCCTTTTTCATTTCAAATATCCTTCACTTGATTTTATATAATAAGTTGACTATAATAATTTGAGTACGAGTAACTTGTAATGCCAACAGCGTTATTTTAAAAAGCACCAAAATAATTGTTGACATATAATTTAAAAACTAGTATAATATATTTTGTGGTCGACGGGGCGTGGCTCAGTTTGGTAGAGTACCTGGCTTGGGACCAGGGGGTCGCAGGTTCGAATCCTGCCGCTCCGACCATCTAAAATGCGGGTGTAGCTCAATGGTAGAGCCCTAGCCTTCCAAGCT
>CAMJML010000039.1 GCA_946407015.1 uncultured Selenomonadales bacterium
CCTTCGGGTTATGAGCCCGACGAGCTACCAACTGCTCCACCCCGCGATAAACCATTACCTCGTGACGATATATAATATTATCATAGTTCAACCTAAATGTAAAGCTCTATTTTAAAGGTATTTATTACCATTCAATCGCTTAACCTCGACCAAAAAAATAATAATACGAAAAAGCAGCCAGCACAAAACGGTAGTAAGCAAACGATGCCAGCGAAGAATTATTCAGGAAACGCAAGAACCACACAACCGATATGTAGGCGACAACAAACGATACAACAAAACCAATGGCAAACATATTGATATCCGCCATACTTAATTTATCCCATACTTTGAATAAATCATAAAAACATGCCGCTGCCATAAGCGGGGCAGCAATAATAAACGAAAAATCAGCAGCAGCTTTACGGCTCAAGCCAAAAAACAGACCGCCTGCAATGGTTGAACCCGATCGGGAAAACCCCGGCCAAAGCGATAAAATTTGAAATAAGCCGACAAAAAAGGCCTGCTTGACACTGATATGATCCACATCACGCGTTCTGGGCTTTCCGGCGAATTTTTCTGCTACCAGCATTAAAACGGCACCGATGACCAATCCAATAATAACGGTATAGGGTGAAAATAAGTAGGTCTTAATCGGTTTATGCAACAAAAAAGCAATCCCCATAACCGGGACAATCGCCGCCAAGACATGTTGAATCGTCAAACCATGTCCATAGAGATTCAGACGGCGCGGCTTAAGCATATGGACAAACTTATCCCGATAAATAAACAGTACGGACAAAATAGCGCCCAATTGGATGAAAACCTCAAACACACTGGCAATTTCACCTTCAAAATTCAACATCGATCCAACCAATATCATATGACCGGTAGAAGATACCGGCAAAAACTCAGTAAGCCCTTCAACAATCCCAATGATTACAGCAATAATATTTTCATTCATCGCACCACATCCCTTATTTCGAATTCACATTGCTCACCTATAACATTATACACGACTTGCCAGTAAATACAATCATTGCCTGTTCTCCACATCGGCTGGCAAAAACAATGAACAAGGCACCCCTTGTTCATTGCAAAAACAATTTTTTTTCACAGGTACCGGGATGAACGACATGCAGATTATGCTCTTGATCCATAAAAGCGACAAAAACTTGATGCAATTGTTTCTCATGCTGCCGGCGAAACGCAGCAATTTCTGCAGCGGAAAAACCCAACCTGGCTAATGACCCTTCCTGTAATTCTCCTTCAAGAATAACAGGCACCAAAATTTTATTGGCTTCAACAGCCAGCTTCAGTTGTTGCGGAGTCAGTGGCTGATACTCAGACCTTTTCAGCACGCTCAATCCACCGACAGGCTCCATAACCGCCAATTCAACTTCCGCAATATTGAATATTGTTTTTGCGCGCAATAGTTGTAGGAGCGTCGTGATCGGCATTCGTAGTTTGCGCAAGTTGTCTTCAATAATTTGCCCATCTTGAACAACAATAACCGGCTTGTGACTGAACCCAGGGCCAGCAAGACGTTTCTTCAAAAGCCAATTCAGCAAAAACTGGATCAACCCTAGCACAACCAGCCCAATCAAGGCTGCTCCTAGCTCGATCCCAGGATTCACAATAACCGTTCCGGCGATTGTCGCAGCAACAACAATCACAGCAAACCCTAAAGTACTCGACTCAGAAAATTGCTGTTGGCCGCCTGCCCACCATACGAAAAGCAGCATTGTCATGGTTGCCATAACCCGAAACAAAATCGCGCCAACTGAATCCATAACTGCCCCTCCAATACTGATAGAAATAGTATTGGCAAGCCAACTGGGATTCTATGCTAACAAACTACCCTACGACATCCTGATATTTTTTAATGAAATCATCCGGCGTAGCATTGGTCACCAGTGCTAGCTTTTTCAGCAAAACAGGGGATTTGAAATCATTTTCCTCCAAGCGGATCATAAAACTTTTGGCAACCTGATAAGACAGAGAACGAGTATTGACCCGGCGAATTCGCGTCTTCCCGGTTACCGGGTCCCGAATTTGATCAAACGCCAGCGGTTTCACCTGATTATCCTGAATCGTAATCATAGCGTCTGTTTCACCCTTCAGCAAAAATTCAACAGCCGCATATCCTAAATTGCGCGTATAATCAATATCAAAAGCGATCGGCGCCGCACAGCGCAGTTCATAGCCGATTTCTTTATCCACAATGGTCATTTTGATCCCGGCAGCTTGTAATTCTTTGGCAACAGCCCGTTTAAGCAGATCACCAAATTTAATTTCGGCATAACGGATATGACCATGCTCATCGCGGCATGCGCCATCCAGTTCAGCTAAATCCTCGGCAGCAATTTTTTCAATGATTCCTTCGGCAATAACCGCGACCCCATGATTGCGTCCAGAGGCCAGGCGCTTAATCATGGAGCCCGTCAGGATATCGACTATTTTTTGCAGCCTGACCTGTGACTCGGTAAATTCTTCAGGAATAATGGTGAGAGTAGCGCCTGAACTTTTACCGATTCCCAGCGCCAAATGACCTGCCGTTCGCCCCATCGCAATAGCAAAATACCAACGACCGGTCGTCTTAGCATCTTCCATGAGATTTCCCACAATCGCGGCTCCTGTCGATCGGGCTGTTTCAAATCCGAAAGTGGGAATCCCTTCCGGTAACGGCAAATCATTGTCAATGGTTTTGGGGACATGAACAATATTAACCGCTACTCCTTGATGACGCTTGGCATAAGCGGAAATTTGACTGGCCGAATAAGCCGTATCATCGCCCCCAATGGTAACCAGATGAGTGACCCCCAAATCAATAAGGGTGCTCACAACACGGGCAAGAATTTCATCACTTTTGGTTGGATTAAACCGGGACATACGCAGGATACTGCCGCCTTCCAGGTGAATCCGGCTGACCATATCGGTAGTAAGCTGTACAACTTGTTTCTCGCCTTTGGCCAAATGAGCAAAACCATCATAAATGCCCAGCACTTTCCAGTCATGCTTCTCGGCTTCGATTGTCACAGCACTAATCACACTGTTAATCCCCGGAGCCGGGCCACCCCCGCACAAAATCGCCAATGTATTGCCCGATGGAATGATCATCGATTTCGCCCCCTCATAACCTATACACTACCGATTAAAACGAAGCAAACTGCCGATTGCGGCAGTTTGACTTAAATTCAGTAAAATATATGTTATAAACCGGCAAGATAGTACCAAAATGCTTCACATGGCCGGCAGGCCCTAATCCCCGAAGCTGATATTAATGGCTCTGGCAGCAGCTACAAGATCACCATCAACCGGGACATTCCCAGGCTTACCGGCAATGTCAGCCAAAGGCATATTGATAATCTGGTTTTTCTGCAATGCTACCATATAGCCGGATTTGCCTTCCAACAGGCAATCAATAGCAGCCACTCCATACCGGGTTGCCAGAACCCGATCATAGGGTGTCGGACTCCCGCCACGCTGCAAATGTCCCAGGACGGTACAGCGAGTCTCAATACCGGTTGCTGTTTCAATCTCTCGGGCAAGCTTCTCACCAATCCCACCTAACCGGATTCGTTCCGAACTGCCCTCAGCCGGCTTAGTGCCAATCCATTCACCATCAACCGCTTTAGCTCCCTCAGCCACAACAATAATACTAAATAACTTTCCTTGTTGCTGACGCTCCATGATTTTTGCATAGATAGATTTTGTCTGATAGGGAATTTCAGGAATTAAAATACAGTCGGCCCCACCGGCTAAGCCTGAATGCAAAGCAATCCATCCTGCATAACGTCCCATCACTTCCAGCACCATGACCCTATGATGAGATTCAGCGGTTGTATGCAAGCGGTCCAGCGCATCCGTAGCCACACTGACCGCCGTATCAAAGCCAAAAGTCCGCTCAGTACCGGGTATATCATTATCAATGGTTTTAGGGACACAAACCACCGGTAAACCCAACTGGCCAAATTCCGCACCAATACGCAGCGTCCCATCACCACCAATCACAACGAGTGCTTCGATACCTTTTTCCGTCAGGTTATTCAGCGCCCGGCCGGACATGTCGGCATAAACAAGCTGTCCATCTTGATAGCAGCGGTAGTTGAATGGATTGTCACGGTTGGTGGTTCCCAAAATCGTTCCACCGCGCGGTAAAATTCCGGAAACATTGGCCACCGTAAGTTCTACCATTTGGTTTTCCACTAAGCCGCCAAAACCATTTTTAATCCCCCAAACTTCAATCCCATGACCAACAGCCGATTTGACAACAGCCCGGATGACTGCGTTTAACCCCGGGCAGTCGCCACCCCCGGTGAGCACACCAATTCGTCTGAACATATTTTCACCCTCCTACCGTATATCCACTTGTTATTATTTACTCTATACGCCAAAATACTACAAATTCCCTCTCTTTAGCAAATATCAGAGCCCTGGCCACCTGCATCAGGCAAAAAAAATAACATCCTCTCGGATGTCATCTAATCATCATCACCGTCAATGCAATCACACAGCTCATGCAATTCCCGGTTTAAACCGGTCAAGCCCCGGTATACGCCACGGATTTCGGTATCATCGCCACGGTTGTCCAAATACCGTTCCAGCTTCCGCTTAACGCGTTGCAAGGCATTATCAATCGACTTAACATGGCGCTCTAATTCAACCGCTATTTCCTGATACGATTTGCCGTCCAGATAAGACATCAGCACTTTCCATTCCAAATCACTGAGAATCTGTCCCATCTTGGCTTCAATATCAATAAACTCCTCACGACTAATCACCAATTCCTCTGGATCTGATATCTTCGAGCCGGACAGCACATCAAGCAAGGTTCTGTCAGAATCTTCATCATAAATCGGCTTATTCAAAGATACATAGGAATTCAACGGAATATGTTTTTGCCTGGTGGCAGTCTTAATGGCAGTAATGATCTGTCTGGTTACACAGAGTTCGGCAAAAGCACGAAATGAGGATAATTTATCATTCCGAAAGTCTCTGATGGCTTTATAGAGTCCAATCATTCCTTCCTGAATAATATCCTCACGGTCAGCACCAATCAAAAAGTATGATCTAGCCTTAGCCCGAACGAAGTTGCGGTATTTATTAATCAAATAATCCAGCGCGACTGTATTGTCGTTCTCTTTGGCGTCTGCCACAATTTCTTCATCAGTCATATTCTCAAATCCGCTGTATGAATCGCATTGTGTATTTAGCCGCATTGCACCGCCTCCTCATTCCTCAATGGCTATAATATAAAAAATCAGTCCAGCTACGTTGGGACAACTTGTACTGATGCGATCAGCACCGAAGCAACCCATCCCTTTCTAGCAAGTATTTTAGAAAGACTCAGCGAGCTAAGTCTTGGAACACCGCAAATAATTAAGCTGTAGCCAGTACAGCTTAGCAGTACTACTTTATAGGGATTATGCAGCTCTGCTTTACCAGTCAAAGCTTATCTCATTCTTATTTCGCATCTAGAAAGGCACAGGCTTTCTTAAGTAAAATAAAAAGAAAATGCGCTACTGCGCTTTGTTATGCAAACATTATTAAATCTATGTTTCTTCAAAGCAAATTATACCCCAGGGCTACTCCAGTAGTCAAGCCTTACTTGTCGGTATCCTATTGTTACCACCTGCGAAAGCGCCGGTTTATCGGCCGCGCCTTATATCATTTAGACGTTTGGCAACATCGTCACTAATGCGATTTTCCAATTCCTGTCTACGATAATTTTGAGGAGTTTCGGTAAAACGTTCTTTAATGGCTTTATTGACCCTTTTGACATCTTTTAATAATTCACGGGCTGAAATACGGTAAGCGCCTGCCCCCAAAATCAGCATTTGCTCAGCACCATCTGAAGTAGCCACATAGACCTCTTGGCCTTGTTTCACTAAAGCATAAGCCATTTTCTCAATACAGCTGTCCGCCGTTTCGCCCTCTTCCGTATAAATCACGGACAAACCTTTGACAATTTGACGGCGCATTTCTCCGCCAATAACAAAATGAGCATCAAAAACAATCACAACTCGGTAATCTTTAAAGGCACCATAATGAGCCATAATATCTACCAGCCGGTCACGGGCGAACTCCAGATTGTCTTTAAAAGCACAGAGTTCCGGCCAGGCATTAATCACATTATAGCCATCCACCAACAGATTGTCCTGTCTTCCTGATTTCATAAAGTACTTTTCTCCCATTATGCCGCTAAGGGCTATCTATCAACTACAAAAGGTGGTACTTGTGTACCAATTTTTACAATTGTATTATCGGGCAGATATTGATCCTTCGAAAGGACTTCCCGTTTTAATTCCTTATCACGGTCACGGACTACGCGAACCGTCGTCACCTCATAGCCAGGCTTCCCCTGCTTGTCTACCTTTGTTTCGCCTAAATACATCGTGGCATCTTGTTTCTTAATCACGGTAGGAGGAATCATCCGCTGATCCACCGAGAAAACTTCCACCGCTTTCGCCAAACGCCGCTGTCCAAAAATTCCCACCATTAATTCATCGTCATCCACTTCAGCCATAATCATAATGGGCGCTTCCGTCTGATTGGTAAAACGAAAATCCAGAGCGCCAAAAACCACGGTAGCATCCCGTCCCATCGCCACATATCCGAGCGGTTTAGAGTGATTATAGCGTTCGGTTATCGTAAGATCGGCCAATAGCACGGCATTATAAAGCGTAGAGGAAACCTGGCAAATTCCGCCTCCGATTCCCGGGACCAGCTCACCGTCCACGAGCTCCATGGCCTCTTTGAAACCATAACTTTTTTCCCGCGGCCCAACGGTTTCATTAAAAGAAAACGTTTGACCAGGATAAACAATATGTCCATTTATTTTCGTGGCCGCCAAGCGAACATTCGCGCTGCGATTGACATCTTTAGGATTAAATTTGGTAGAAAACTTGCTAAGCACCTCGCGAATCCCCGTCTGACTGATATCGCTGACCGTAATGGCGGGATACAATGGCGTAACCGGTAATGCCACACTAGTGACATCAGGCTTCTTTAACGCTTGCAAGACTAACGGACGCAAAGCCTCCACTTCCAGTTTACGTCCTTGCTCCTGCGGAACAATACCACCGGTAAGCAAACTTAAGGTGGCATTACGCGGCGGACGATCCACCGTTTCTTTCCAAGTATCCATCATTTCGACAAGCTTATTTTCATTATACTTCACCCGCAATGGAATGCGATAGCCTTGATAATCAGCAAGATAAATATTTTTTATTTTTTCCCATACCGTTCCGCGGCGGCCAACGCTCCACACTTCCTCTACCGTACTATCCACATCAAGATCAAAATCAATACTTTTCGCATCCACTTTAAACATGGTTTCGCCATAATAAATATCGATAGCCTTCGCCTGCTGCTCTTTTTGCCATACTTGCAGCAGCTGAGCCACTTCGTCTTTGGTTCGTCCGCCGACTTCCACGCCTTCCAGCATAATTCCGGCATAAACCTTGCTGCCATATAACGGCCTAACAATAAGAAAACCACAAGCAAGACTTGCAATTACCAATAGGCCAGCTAACCCTAGCAGCCATTTTTGTCTCATTTAGCCTTCATCTCCCGCTGCTTCAACGACTCATATAACAATAACGAACAAGCTACTGAAGCATTTAATGAATTAATCTTTCCGCGCATAGGAATGCGAACCAGAAAATCACAATGTTCTTTCGTCAGCCTTCCGAGCCCTTTTCCTTCACTGCCAATTACCACGACCATCGGTCCGGTTAAATCAGCCTCATAGAAATTCTTGTCACCGTCCATATCTGCGCCAACCACCCATAAGCCGGCTGCTTTTAAATCCTTAATCGTTTGAGCCACATTGCCAATACGGGCCACCGGTACATATTCCACTGCCCCTGCTGAAGTTTTAGCTACCGTTGCCGACAACGGGCAGCTTCTTCTTTTCGGAATCAACACTCCATGCACCCCTGCCGCATCGGCCGTCCGTAAAATAGCCCCTAAATTATGCGGATCTTCCAATTCATCCAGCAATACAATAAAGGGTGCTTCACCCAGTTCAGCTGCTTTAGCCAGTATGTCCTCAATCTCAACATAATCAACAGGAGCAGCCAGTGCTGCAATCCCTTGGTGGCGCATGCCGCCCGCCAATTCCGCCAGTTTATTCATTTCCACTTCCTGAACAATCAGGCCATTGCTCTTGGCTAACCCAATAATTTCTCTGACCGATCCGTGACGCTCGCCTTTAGCGACCAGCACTTTATTAATGGAACGTCCGCTCTTCAGTGCTTCCATCACACTATTACGACCAACAATAATTTCAGCAGAATTACTCATAGATAAAATCCTCCTCAGCCACAAGGGCATGTTTTATTTTTTCCAGTTAGGTACCAATTATGTATTTGAAAAATAACGAAATTAACCACAAAGTACACGAAGAACTCAAAGGGAGCGCAAGGGAACGGCGCGATGTGTCGCGCGGGGAATGAATATGAACCACAGAGGACGCGGAGGTTACGGAAGGATTGGGTTTTATGTTTTACAGAACAGGTGAGCTGGTGGCAGGGATTTCTGCTGCGGGACTTTG
>CAMJML010000040.1 GCA_946407015.1 uncultured Selenomonadales bacterium
TAATTAATTCCTGCATGACAATTAATTATTTTTTGCTTTTCTGATTATTTTCTCCGCAATCTCAGCAACAGCAATTTGCTGCCGCATAGCTTCCCGCAGCAATCGCTTATGTGCTTCCTGCGCGGAAAGACCGAGCCGATCCTGAATAATAGCTCTCGCATGGGCAATCAGTTTCTGGTAGTCTAACTGTTCCTTGATCTCTTGCAGCTCCTTATTGACCTGGCAAAACTCTTGCCAGCGGCTATAAGCAATTTGCACCGTAGCCAATAAATTCTGCTCCGACAGCGGCTTGACCACATAGCCATACACATGGACGTTTTCAGCTCTCTTGATAAAATTCGGCTGACCATAGGCTGTTACAATGACGACCGGTACATTAAGCTCATGCATGCATTTCGCCACTTCCAGCCCATCCAGTCCTGGCATCATAATATCCAAAAGGACCAGCTCAGGAGTAACTTGCCGGGCTAGTTCCACAGCCCGCCTGCCATTGCCGCATTCCGCTGCCACAACATGTCCGGCCCGTTCCAGCATTTCTTTTATATCAACCCGAATCAACACCTCGTCTTCTACGAGCAAAATGGATAATGGCTTCATGGCCCCACCTCCTTATTGCTTACTGGGAAAGAAACATGTGCTGCTGTAAACTCACCTTCACGTTCCAATGTAAATATTCCCCCCAGTTGCTCACAAATCAGCAATCGTACAATATATAAGCCAAGCTTATTACTCTTCACTGTATGATGGATCGGCGGCTCACAGCCATCATTCAGCACGGATATATGAACAATTTGATCCAATTCTTCAGCATAAAGTTGAATTTCCCCCTCAATGCTTCCTTTAATTCCGTGTTTCAAACTATTTGTGATCAACTCGTTCAGCACAAGCCCGACCGGTACAGCCTGCCCCGCCGAAATAATAATAGGCTGCCCCTGAACCTGTGTTCTGATTTTTTGTCCAGGCAAACTATGGCTTTCCACGACTTTTGACAAAATATATTCGGCAAGTTCCTGCACGTTAATACAATCCCAGGGCTGGTAGGCAAAAACCTCATGAACCCGGGCAATCGATAAAATTCGATTAATACAAGCTGTAAATTCGTTTTGTACTGGTTTATATTTTGATCGATGCATTTGCAATCGTAATAATGACACGACATTCTGTAAAGTGTTCTTAACGCGATGGTTGATCTCTTGAATGATAGCACTTTGCATATCCAATTCCCGTTCTTTTTGCCGAAGCTCAGTGACATCCTGCAGAGAAATAACACAACCGCTTAGCTCGCCCGCTGTAACCAACGGATGAGCCTGGAGAACGTAACAGGCCGCTCCGAACTCAAAATTCAGCGGCTGCTTCAAGCCCTCTACTAAATCATGCAAGGATTGAAAGGACAGGGCTGTAATCAGATTACTGCCCAATGCATCTTCACCACCGATCAGGCCAGAGATACGTGCTGCATGCTTATTGGCATAGGTAATCTGTCCTTTATGATTTAAAACAAAGATTCCGTTCCCCAGCCACTCTTCCCAGCCCCAACCGGTCATCGTAAAAGCCATTAAGGTTTGGCTTAGATATTCGGCGGTTCGGCTTAAAAATTCAACCTGTTCTTCCTGATGAATTTCGGCTGAAATATCCTTTTCCATAATGAGAACACCGATTGTTTTTCCTCCCGTGTTCCGTAATGGCACCACGGTTTGGGCAATCGGAGCTCCCTCCTGACTAACTCCCCGAATATTTCGGACAATAGCGCCTGTAGAAAATGCCTGATAAACGGCTGGTTCACTGGTAGCATAAGCCATTTCGCCAACGACGCTGCTACGGTATAAAGAGCGGTTACCAGCCGAATAAGCCCATGCCAGCACGACTGCATCCACTCCGTTTTTACTCAAGGCATCAATAAAAATATCTGTGCCTGTCAATTCCGCAATAAAAGGCAACTTGGCAGCCATCGACTCTAATTCGCCTATATCTGCAATGGTAAGATCCGTATATTTTAAACACAACCGCATAATAGACTCTTGCTTAGGCATAGTTCGTGCCCCCTCAAAAATCCGAAATTAAATAGCTCTTAAAACCACCATCTGGGGTCTTAAGAGCATCGTTGCCAATCATAATAATTTTATAGAGTTAAATATATCATACCACTACGAAAATAACAATACCAGAGATCTCCAAATCCAAAATCATTCTTTCAGTTCTTTGCTGGCGGTAAAAATCAGTTTTTAAGTAAGGAAGGGCTGCTGATTCGGCTAATATTGCCAGTTCCTAAGCTAACTCCTGCAATCACTAAGATCAAAGCAAGAACGTGCTGCCAGGCCAAATGTTCACCTAAAAATACTGCCGAACCAAAAACGCCGACAACTGGCTGTCCGTTTAAAAATAAAGCGGCTGTCGAAGCACCAATCTGATGGATTCCCGTATTCCACCAAATTGTCCCTAAACCGGTGCAAATGAGACCTGAGAAGAATAGTGCGGCTATTGCTCCTATTGTACCGGCGCCCGGATAAAACCATTCAGTATTAAAAGCAGTCCCAAGCACCAGCAAACCGGCCGCCCCAATAACATGGCTATAAGCTGTTACCAATAACGGCGGCAATAAATTCGTGCTTCTTTTAACACACAAAGAGCCTAAAACATAGGTTAACGTTGCAATAAAAATAATCCCATCCCCTTGTAAACTGGCAAAGCTGGCATCAATCCGATTCACGACAATCAAGACAATTCCAGTCAAGCCAGTTAAAGCGCCGGTCACTTTTGACCAATTCAGAGGCTCATTGACTAGAACACTGGCTAGAAGAGTAGTCAGCAGCGGATTTAGGCCTAATATCAATACCGAATGGGTTGCACTCGTTGCCGATAAGCCCCAAGACAAAGCCATTTGATGTAAAAAAATAGATAAAAAGGCAATTCCGAAAATAGGCAACCAGGCTTTTGGGGGAGGAAGAACCGGGCCATAGCGCCATAAGCTTACCGGTAACAGAAAGGCAGCTGCGATGGCAATGCGGATACTAGCCAGTGCCAGCGGCGGGAAAAAATGAATTAAATATTTAATAAGAATCACATTAAAGCCCCATAAAATAACAACCATAATCAACATGGTGATAACGGATTGAGTCGCTAACGGCTTTTTAAGTAATACCTCGTTTTCCGGTTTCATCCTATAAACTCCTTCACATCATCTTCTTCTCCGGATTGAATAAGCAAGGCTTGAGTAAAAACGACTCAAGCCTTGCTTATTCAATCTAATCATTCCTCATAGTGACAAATAGAATAGACTCTTTAAAGCCAAGGACTTTATCCTATTGTAACATTTTTTCTACATTAATCTAGACTATCGAAATAAAATCTAATATTCACTACTTTTTATAATCAGTCCAGCATTTCTTCTATCCCTTAAAAATAAAGCTGCCGGCAGCATAGTACCGGCAGCGAATCGTGGCTAAATGAACTAAAATGAAAAGCAAGGTGACCTATTTAAAAATACCGAATGGTTTGCCAACAGGTAAAAAGGGTTTGCCAAAATGATGATTTAATACAACAGCAGCTGAACCATAAAAAGAAATTAGGGAAATCAAAAGTTCAGACCAGGCCGCAATAATATGAGCCGTATGATTAGCCGCATAAGTATCAATTGCTAAAGTCAATAATAAAACATCAATAAGAACAAAAATTGAAAATAATACTTTATTCGTTTCCATTGAACCAATTGTCATATAAAGAGAAAAAATCAAATAACCAATAAATGCAACGGCTAATTGCTTCGGGTCAGCAGTAGAAGCCAGCGCTGGTCCAAAAACTCCAAGCTTAATCAACCAACTAGTTGCTACACCAAACCAAAAGAATGCATATCCGCCAAAAGCAGTGGCCCCAAAAATGTTGTTGTGTTTGAAGTCATACACACTGGCAATTAACTGAACAATGGCACCCAGAAAAATAGCCCAAGGGATAACGAAGGAGACGCCTGTAGTGATGCCTAATTTTTGAGAAGAAGCAACGAAAGTAACCATGGCAAGTCCAAGTAAACCCAAGGCCGAAGGATCTGCTACGGCAATTTGCACTTTTTGTGTATTACTAGTACTCAAATAATAACCTCCTAAATACAAAGTATTTCTAAAATATCACATTAAGTCGCATTGTGTCAATTGTTGCACTTAAATTAGTTAAAAAATTATTTTTTCAAAAAAATCAGTCTATTGAAAAATAATAAAGCACGGCTATTTTCCGTGCTTTTACCCTATTCCTGTATGCAAAATTCAGTTTACCCGAATAAAAAATTGAATTATTTCAGCTATTTTCCTTTCCGTATACGGATATATTCATCGCAAACTTTTTCTAATTCAACCAAGACTTTTTCTTTCACTTCCGGTTCTTCCGTTTGATAACAAAGACGTTCTGATAATCCTGCAATTTTCAACCTTATTTTAGCTATTTCTTCATCATCCAAAAACATCTCCCCCTAAGCTACCCATTATATGGTAATTGTACCCTATTGCATTTGTCAATTTATGCCATTTCATGCAACCAATCCCATAGTTATTTTCGATAGTTTTCATCAAATCAAAAGCCTATTGCACAACCATGACTCTACCTAGTTTATATTCCTATTCTCTACTAAAGCCCGTTTGAACTAATCGCCGGACAATTGGAATATCGGCAGGCGCATATCGGTATTGAACCATACTATGGCGATCTACCCAAGTAATATTTTGATGCACATTCAGTGTGACCGTCCCGCTCTTTAGAGTTGACCAGTAAGCTAAGAGTTGAATAGTCCCCTGATCATACGAATAGAGGCTTTCCATAAAAAAACCGTCCACACTGATCTCAATACCTAGCTCTTCTTGCATTTCACGGATCAAGCAGGCTTCAGGAGTCTCACCAATTTCAAGTTTTCCTCCGGGAAATTCCCAAAGATTTGCCGAGGAAATATCATTCGCTGCCCTTTGGGCGATCAGAATTTTTCCTTCTTTTAATAGTAAGGCGGCTGTTACTTGTTTCATGAACATCTCCTCCTTGCAAAAATAAGTTGATCTTCACGGCACGAAAACAAAAAGCGCCGTTAGGCGCTTTTACATACAATCATTTATTTTATAATTGCATAAATCGATAAAAAAACACTATAGGCTCCAATTAAGCCTGTTACAATAATAATTGGGTTTTCTAGTAATTTTGAATTCATAAACGATCACCTCACTACTAAACAATTCTAAATATAGCTTACCCATTTGTCACTTTTAAAAAACTAAATTAACTATATTTATTACTAATTTTAGAAGGCACCCTTTATCGGGTGCCTTCTGTGAGGCTAATTTAACTAATTTCTGCCAATTTTTCCCAAAATTCTTTGGTTTTTGTAATATCTTTACTTTTCTCATTATGCCTCAGAGTGGTTGTCACCAGACAATTCAATCTTTCAACATATATCATTTTGCGAGTCATATGAAACACCTCACATTTTTTCTCCGTCAAGAGATATTAACTCTTAATTAATACCTCTTATTGACTTCATTATAACTGCTTGGATTATTTTAGTAAAATACAAATTTGGAATACTATAAATTCCCTTACCGCATAGCTTGATCGGCAAAATAAAAAACCACGCAATTCACAAAAAAAGTACCACTACTCTTGTAGCGGTACCTTAACCGTAAGTATATCAACTCTTAGCAGGTAGAATCATCATCGCAGCAGAACAAAAATAATAAGATAATAATAATGATGATCACGATACCACCATGACCACGTCCGCCAAAATTACCAAATCCCATTGAACTCCCTCCCTTTGGGTGATTTTTATTAGGACCACGGTATCTTATGAATGAACGTCACTTTTTGCTACCCTCAGCACGAAAATATAGCGAGTCCCAAATAAAATAAACCAGCAGTCAAGCTGGCTTATTTTATTTGGGACCCGCTTCTCTAATCAACTCTTTTGTCAAATTTAAAAAGGCTGCCAGATTCGGCGCTAACCATTTATCTTTATGGTAAGCGGCCTGGATCACAGTTGCAAAATCCTCACCACACCACCTTAGGTCCATTAGCTGCCCAGCTTGCAATTCCTTTTCGACTTTTTATATTCAATACACCGGACTACTTTATACAACCTCCATCAATGCCTCTTTGTTACTGGCAACCAGCCCACTTTGGACAACTGCCCTAAGCACGCTTTGCGGACAGGAAAAAATCAATTTCAAAACAACCGGTGGTATCGTTTTTGCCTTTATCGGAGTAAGCTTGGTCATTACCAAGGGCAATCCCTTAACACTGTTTGCCTCCAGCAGCCTAATGGGAGATATGCTGCTCCTGCTCAATGCAATCGTATGGTCCTGCTACACGTTATACGGTAAAAAAATGATGCTGAAATACTCTCCTTTTACCCTTGTAGCCTATATCCACATTTTAGGAACGCTCATGCTATTGCCGCTAGTCTTAATTCCAAACCGACTAAATTCAGTGACACTCTGGGAACAAATTCCTCACATCACCTTATCGGCTGCCGGTTCAATCTTGTACCTGGCTGCCTTGTGTTCCGTTTATGGTTACTATATATGGTATAAAGGCATTACCGAAATCGGCGCTGTCCGCACCGCTTCCTTCTATTATGTCAGCCCATTATTTGCCTTATTGGCTGGAATCTGGCTTGTCAACGAGCCGATCACATACTTCGACTTAATTGGCGGAATTATGGTAGTGAGCGGGATTTATATGATCAATAAATATAAAATTATGATC
Source organism: uncultured Selenomonadales bacterium (assembly GCA_946407015.1). GTDB lineage: Bacteria > Bacillota > Negativicutes > DSM-1736 > Dendrosporobacteraceae > CAMJML01. The sequence goes on from CAMJML010000040.1 coordinate 6,733, forward strand.
ACCAAGCCACAAGATTAAAAGCAAAAACCTGGCAAACAATGCCAGGTTTTTGTTATCGGTAGAGGCGGAAATCACTGCCTTTAGGGCTCCAGCCTCTATCGCCAATATGTATATCCTTGGGATTAACCCGATGACCGTCAATAAACAAATCAAAATCAACGTATTGACCACCTTCAACTTTAAAATTAAGACCATCTACGCCGCCATCTGTTTTAAATTTAAAGGTAATCATATCGCGCTTCGATGAAAGTTTATAAAAATCATTTCTTTCAAACCGTTGGTCACTAAGATTAGCGAATTTTCCATTTGTTCGAATCACTCCGCTAAACTCATGGTTCTGACCACGACTGGTCGTCCAGACATGCAATCCATTCTTATCATGCCAAATAAAGTATCCCCGGCTCTGTCCAGGATCAAAGTTATCCGGTTTTCCCTCAAGACGCGGTGACCAGGCAAACGCAGAACTACAAAATGAGAGAATTAAAACTGACAGGATAAAAATCGAATATATCTTTTTCACAATACCAACTCCTCTGTTACTTTTAGCCCTTGCTCATCGTTTTAGAATTCGATTACCACATTTTCTTGGCTATGATCTTGCTGCTAGCTTCATACGCCCCCTTCCGTTATTTTCTATTTCCATCATAACTTGGAAGTGTGACAAAAACATGACTAGACAGTCAGTTGTAGCAGAAAAAGTCCGGAAGCAGCATTCTCGGACTTTTTTGAATCTCTTATTCATCTTTTAATCAAACCTAAAACTGCAGGCATTATTGCAACAGGAACGAATTTCCAGAACATTTAATCCAAAAGATACCTGCTAACTAATTAACTAACGGCTATAAAAAACAAAAAGCCCACGAAGTAAAAACCTCGTAAGCCATAATTTCTCTGGTGGAGATAAGCGGGATCGAACCGCTGACCTCTTGAATGCCATTCAAGCGCT
>CAMJML010000041.1 GCA_946407015.1 uncultured Selenomonadales bacterium
CGCGCGTCCCGCGCGGGGGGGGGATTGAACCACAGAAGACACAGAGGGCGCAGAGGGTTACGGAAGGGTTGGGGATTTGATTTTAAAAGAATTGGGCGGGCTGGTGGCAGGGATTTCTGCTGCGGGACTTTGACCACAGCTGTCGGCAGCTTTGCTGCCGGTAACAGCGTCGGGATGTCCATAGCGGCAGATGTCCCTGCCGCCGGCTGTAGACGACCTTAAAGAAGAAAAGCGCTCAACCGCAAAGTCCTTTAACCCCCAACTCCTGATGCTAAAGAGTAAACACTAAACAAAAACCGGGATTACTCCCGGTTTCAGTATCGACACCTATTTCATCCCTGTTTGGCAGCGCGCAAAATCTTCGCCAGCCGCCCGCAGGTCATAGCTCCTTCGCTGCAGCGGCCTTCGGACACACAAGTTGGTCCGCCTTTTTTAAACAGCAGCGGAGCAACCTCTTTTGCCTGCTCCAGCATTTTTTCAGCCATCTGGCGGATTTCCCATTGCGCACGATCACAGCAGCGCAGCGTAAAGAAATTAAGCAATGCCCTGGCATTCATCGTCACCACAATTTTGGTTTCAGTCGCATTGGCCAGGCAATACCGCGCATCTTCTTTGTGAACGCCCAGTGCAATAAGTTCATCATAAGTATTGCGGATCTGAGCCATTAAGGCTTTAAATTTTGCCGCCGCCTCTGCGTTTGCGGCAACAGACTCAGGTACGATATATTCAAAATCATGTTCACTGACATAGCGCTGGGATTGCTGAGAGTAAGAAGCAATCCGGTGACGCACCAGTTGATGAGTCAATACTCTGGAAACGCCTTCAATGGCAAACGTAAAACTGACATGCTCCAATGTCGACCAATGGCCTAAATCGACAATCTTTCCAACCAACTTGTCCACTTGATCCTCAGACATTGTCTCAGCAAGCTGCTCAGCGCCAACCGGCGAATAGCACAGTCTTGCTGCCATCGCGACTACTCGCTGAGGCTCCGGAGTATGCCAAATCAAATTTACCTTCATTTTCTCCCCACCAAGTCTTTAGATTTTTTCGGCTGTATTTGTCATTTCCCGGGAAATAACCACAAATGCCTTTTCTGCAATTTCTGACAGACGTTCAAACTTTTCGCTAAGGTAAAGCCAGCCCAATAGTGCTTCAAAACCGGTACTATAACGATATTCATGGACTGTCGCGCTTTTAGGCACATTGGATTTGGCATTGCGTCCGCGACGTACCACTGCAAGTTCTTCTTCTGACAGCATGCCTTCAATCCCTTTATATCCCCGGGCCTGCATGGCTGCCGAAACCATTTTTGCATCAAACGTATGCAAAACCCGTACTTTATTTTGTTCATAAGCCAACAGTCTTGTCCGAATATATAATGAAAAATAAGCATCCCCGACATAAGCCAATACCAAAGGATGCAGGCGCTCTACGGGAATACTGTCATATTTGGCAGGCAGGGCACCTTCTCCCCCGGTGCCCTGCTGGAATGCATGATCCAATAAAAACTTAAAGTGGTCAAAATTCATCGTTTTTTCCACCTTACACCCTGAGGTGAATCTTCAAGTACAATCCCCACTGCAGTCAGCTTATCACGGATTTTATCAGCAGTACCCCAGTCTTTTTGCTGACGCGCTTGCTGCCGCAATTCAATGATAATGTCCATTAAATCATTGACCAGCGTGTCACTACCGCTTACCTTACCGGCTCGCTCTTCGACTAAAATCCCAAGAACCTCGGCCATTTCAAAATAAATATCACGGGCTGCAGCATATAATTCGGCATGATGCTCTGCTTTTCCGCTATTGATAAGACTATAATACACATTAATTTCCTTAGCCAGACCAAACATACTGCTGATGGCCAAAGCCGTGTTAAAATCATCATCCATGGCTGCACAAAATTCCGACTGGGAACGCACTGCTGCTTTATGTAAACTTGCAGTAGCTTCACTCGCTCCGCTATGAGCAAGTTTATTCAATTGCAAGCAAGTTTCAACAGCCGTCCGTAAGCGTTCCAGACTTTTTCCGGCTTCCGTTAACCGCTCATCACTAAAGTCCAGCGGACTGCGATATTGGGTTGCCAGGATAAAAAAGCGCAAAACCTCGGCTGGGTAATGCTCCAGAATATCCTTAACCAAAAAGAAATTCCCCAAGGACTTACTCATTTTTTCTTCATTTACAGTAATAAAACCATTATGTAACCAATACCGCACAAATGGCGAACAACCTGTACAGGCTTCAGACTGGGCAATTTCGTTTTCGTGATGCGGGAAAATCAAATCGCTGCCGCCACCATGAAAATCAAAGCTTTCGCCCAAATATTTTAAAGACATGGCCGAACATTCAATATGCCAGCCCGGCCGCCCCGGTCCCCATGGACTGTCCCAGGCGGGTTCACCGGGTTTAGCACTTTTCCAGAGCGCAAAATCCATTGGATGAGTTTTACGATCATCCACATCAACCCTTGCGCCGGCTTTCATATCCTCTAAATTTCTGCCGCTTAAATTGCCGTAAGACGGGAATTTCTCCACACTATAATAAACATCGCCATCAATTTCATAAGCAAAACCTTTACTGACAAGCGTTTTAACCATATCGATGATTTCCGGAATGTGATCAGACACCTTGGGATAACTGTCCGCCCGGCTGACATGAAGCTGATCCATCACTTCAAAATAAGAAGCAATATACCGGCTGGAAATCGTATCCCATGCAACTCCCTCTTGGTTGGCCGTGCGAATAATTTTATCATCAATATCTGTAAAGTTCTGGACATGATGAACCTGATACCCGCAAAATTTCAAATAACGCTTAATCACATCCCAGGTAATAAACGGACGGGCATTGCCGATATGGGGGTGATTATAAGGAGTTACACCACAAACATAAATGCTGACTTTACCAGGTTCTTTGGGAATAAATTCTTCTTTTTGGCGCGTTAACGTATTATAGACTCTCACCGTCATTCTGTTTTTTCAGCTCCTCTTCTAACTGGGTCACTTTATTCTCAAGTCTGAGGACAGTCCGCTGGAGACACATGATCATTTCCATCTCAGGATCAGGCAGCAGGCCATGTTCCAAATCCACATCCGGCCGGTTGACCTTTTCTCCATACATCGAAACAACTTTACCCGGAATTCCGACTACCGTGGAGTAGGGCGGCACTTCTTTCAAAACGACCGAGCCTGCACCGATTTTTGAATGATCCCCAACTTTAAACGATCCCAAAACTTTTGCACCACTGGCTACGACCACGTTATCTCCTACTGTAGGGTGGCGCTTACCTTTTTCTTTCCCGGTACCGCCGAGTGTTACCCCTTGATAAAGCGTAACATTATTTCCCACTTCAGCCGTCTCACCAATAACCACTCCAGTTCCGTGGTCAATAAACAAGCCTTCACCGATGGTTGCACCGGGATGGATCTCAATTCCGGTTAAAAAGCGGGCAAAATTTGAAATCATCCTTGGTAGTATGACCCATCCACGCTTAAAAAAGTAGTGTGCAATACGATGAAGCCAAATAGCATGCAAGCCTGGATAGCAAAGCAATACTTCCCAGACACTTTTCGCTGCAGGATCACGGTCAAATACTACGTCAATATCTCTTTTTATACGGCTAAACACAATAATCCCCCCTACCAAATAAGCATTTTTGTGCAAACAAAAAGACCACCATCTCATTACAGAGACGGTGGTCCGTGGTTCCACTCTGTTTGGGCAAAATATACCCCACTTCATGCAGATAACGGCTGCAGCCGGGCTGACCTACTCGTTTCGGCCAGTCTGCTCATGGGTGCACTTCTGCAATCTTCTTCCCGGTACCGCTTTCAGCCTATGACGGTGCCTCTCTGCAGGGTCGTTAAAAGCATACTCTCCCAATCAGTGCAGTTTGCTTAATATCTTATGCAAAGATTATACTAGGGGGAACTATCAGTGTCAAACAATTTTAGCTAAAGTCGAATCCAAGCGTTTTAAAGTACGCTCTTTACCAATGATGGTGATGAATTGACCAAGATCCGGTCCATGCATCTTGCCTGTGATGGCAACCCGTACAGGCATATAAACCTTTTTGCCACCAAGCTTGAGCTCTTTCGTAATACTTTTTAGAACCGCTTGTACGGCGGCAGCATTTAATTCTTCCAGTCCGGCAAGTTTTTGCTTAAAGCTATTCATAACCTGAGGAATATCCGCATCACGCAACACGGCTTCCGCTTCTTCGTTTTCAAACTCTACCTGGTCATGGAAATAAACATCCACATGATCAACGGCTTGTGCCGCATAGCTCAAATGTTCTTGAATCAGTGCCATAAATTGAGCGAGTTTTTCTTTTTCATCCTCCGTCACTGACTCATCGATATAACCTGCTGCTTGCAAGTGCGGTAAAGCCAGTTCAGTCACCTGCTGCGGAGTTAGACGCTTCAGATAATGGGCATTAATCCAATTGAGCTTGTCAATGTCAAAAACAGCCGGATTTTTAGCAACACGGTCCATTGAAAAATTTTCCACCAGTTCCTCTAATGAAAAAATTTCCTGTTCACTGTTAGGCGCCCAGCCGAGCAAGGCTAAAAAGTTAACCAATGCTTCAGGCAGATAGCCAAGTTTACGATATTGTTCTACGGAGGTAGCTCCATGGCGTTTGCTCATTTTGGTACGGTCTTGTCCCAAAATCAACGAAATATGGCCAAAATAAGGCACTTCTAAACCCAAAGCCTGATAAAGCAATATTTGGCGCGGCGTATTGGATAAATGCTCTTCCGCACGAATCACATGCGTAATCTTCATCGAAGAATCATCGATGACCACTGCATAGTTATAAACTGGAATCCCGTCCGATTTTACAATAACAAAATCACCAATTCCGTTTGAATCAAAACTGACGGTGTCACGAACTAAATCCTTAAACACAATCTGCTGGTTTTCCGGTACACGGAAGCGGATGGTTGGTTTTCGTCCTTCTGCCGCAAATTTAGCCTTATCTGCTTCAGCAAGGTTCCGGCAGCGGCCTTGATAACAAGGCATTTTACCTTCTGCCAATAGAGCTTGCCGTTCAGCTTCCAGTTCATCTTCCGTACAATAACAGGGATAGGCTTGTCCGTTAGCCAGTAAGCTTTCAGTATATTGTTTATAGATATCCAGCCGTTCAGTTTGGCGATACGGCGCATAAGGGCCGCCGACATCAACCCCTTCATCCCAGGTTAATCCCAGCCAGCGCAGGGCTTCCTTTATATTTTCTTCTGATTCTTTCGTTGACCGCTCTAAATCAGTATCTTCTACCCGCAAAACCATTTTACCGCCCTGCTTTCTGGCAATCAGCCAGTTAAAAAGAGCGGAACGAGCACCACCAATATGAAACGGGCCGGTTGGACTTGGCGCAAACCTTACCCTTACTTGCTCTGACATGTACAACCCTCCAAAATATTTCTGCATTGTCTATTCTAGCAGATATTTCCCTGTAATGTAAAGAAAACTTGGCCTGGCCAAGTTTTCTGTCAATACCTAATCTGCAATTTTCTTTCAGGATAAAAATCCTGCCATTCAACCGCTTACTGGATTTTCAGAATAAAGAAACCATCCATCAGATCGGGTGATACCACAGTTGTCGGCGCCGAACTACTCGTGGAAGCCGGCTTCGCTCCGTCCGGCGATAACGCGACCCGCCAAATCACTTTTTCATTGTACCACAGCTCGCCCAAGGTACTCCCGTCATCCTGTCGTAAAACATTTATATTGACTCTGAACCCAGCAGCAGAAACTCCCACAGGCCAGCTTAAGATCACTGCAAGCAAACAGATACACAGTAGTTTTTTCATGCCAACACCTCCGGACAGCCGATTATACCTTTTTTCATGGGCCATGACTGGCTTGTATTGGTATTATCTATAATATGTGTCCAAATCTGTGTTTTATACAATTTTTTTATCGATTAACAAGTGACTGAGGCCACAGCATAAGCGGCCATTCCCTCTTTTTGACCGGTAAAGCCTAATCCCTCTGTCGTTGTCGCTTTGACATTCACCTGATTCTCTTTAAGACCTAATACTTTGGCGATATTGGCATTCATCTCCGGTATAAAAGGAGCCAGTTTGGGTTTTTCAGCCACCACCGTAGCATCAATATTATTCACCTGATAGCCGTGTGATTGAAGAATTTCGCCCACCTTGCCTAGCAACATCAAACTAGAGGCCCCTTTATACTGGGCATCACTGTCCGGAAAATGCCGGCCAATATCCCCTAAAGCCGCTGCACCCAACAGTGCATCTTTAATCGCATGCAGTAAAACATCGGCATCAGAATGCCCCAACAAGCCGTGGCTGTGCGGAACTTCTACCCCGCCCAAGATCAGCTTGCGGCCTTCGACTAATTTATGTACATCATATCCCATACCAAACCGTACCATTCGTTCACATCCTTGTCCCAGAATTTCTGTCGCAAAACGCAAATCTTCCGGGGTCGTTATCTTAAGATTGGTATAACTGCCTGCCACAATTTTGACTTTGGCTCCAATGGCTTCCACCAATGCGGCATCATCTGTAGCCAATAAATTCTCCTGCCGGGCATATTCATAAGCGTCGCGCAGCAAAGGATAAGAAAATGCCTGTGGTGTCTGTATGGCCCACAAGGTACTGCGTGACGGTGTTGCCGAAACAAAGCCACTGTCATCTACCGTTTTAATGGTATCTTTGACCGGAACGGCTACAATTGCCGCACCATGTTTTCGTGCCTCTGCAATCACTTCGTTTACGACCGCCTGTTCAATCAGCGGCCTGGCTCCATCATGAACTAAAACCAGCTCACTGTCCGCCGGCACAGCTTCCAAGGCGTTGGCAATCGAATATTGCCGTTCACTGCCTCCCGCCACAACCTGATACGGCTTGCTACAAGCAGCCTGCTCCAACATGCCCTTCACTTGCTCTACCTCATCAGGCGCAACAACGACAATAAAATGATCCACTTGCGGACAAGCTAAAAACACCGCCACACTATGGAGCAGAACAGGCTTATCCAGCAGTGGCAAAAATACTTTATTGATCGATGCCCCCATGCGCTTGCCTTGGCCGGCAGCGGCAATAATAACAGAAATCACCCAAAAGTCCCTACTTTCATCTAAGTTTTTCTCTAGTTTTAATAAGTATTCGCGAAATATTGTTGTAAACCTGTTTGGCGGGGGGACGTTTAACCGCAAAGGGATACGGGGGGAACGGCGCGATGGTATCGCGCGGGGGGTGGATTGAACCACAGAAGACACAGAGGGCGCAGAGGGTTACGGAAGGGTTGGGGA
>CAMJML010000042.1 GCA_946407015.1 uncultured Selenomonadales bacterium
TGGAGACAGTCCGGGTGTCGTTAGCTTCTGCGCAGCAACGGGCTGGGCGGGCCGGGCGGCTTGGTCCGGGTGTGTGTATCCGGATGTGGACGAAACAGGAAGAAACAGGCTTTTGCTTACAGACTATTCCAGAAATCATTCAAGCCGATCTTGCACCGCTGACCTTGGAATTAGCTGCCTGGGGAGTTAGCGAGCCCACCCAGTTGCGTTGGCTGGATATCCCTCCGGCGGCAGCCTTCAACCAAGCCCGGGAGTTATTGTGCTTGCTGGGTGCTTGTGATGCCCAGGGGGCGATTACCGGGCATGGAAGACAGATGGCCGGTTTAGGCTGTCATCCACGCTTGGCTCATATGCTGCTAAAAGGCATTGTATTGGGGTGTGGCCGGTTAGCTTGTGAAATTGCGGCCCTATTAAATGAAAGGGATATTCTGCGTGGTTCCCGATGGGCGGATGCGGATGTGAGAACTCGTATTGAACTGATTCACAAGCTGCGTACTCAGCAGATGACTGGGGAAGAGGTGGATAGTGCAGCTTGCCGGCGGGTTATTCAAGCCATCCATTACTGGGAGGAAGAACTGGGTGTGGGCGCTGACGGCCAATTGGACATTGAATTGGCCGGGGCATTATTGGCTTTGGCTTATCCGGACCGGATTGCTCAGAATCGTGGTGATGGCCGCTTTTTGCTGCAAAATGGGCGTGGGGCAAAGCTGGAGCAGGATCAACTGCTAAAACATGAGCCCTATATTGTGGCCGTTGACTTAGATGATAAAGGCAGTGAAGGACGCATTTTTCTGGCAGCACCGGTAACGATTCCGTGTTTGTTGAAATATTGCGGGGAACAATTGCAAAAAGAAACAAGCATCTACTGGGATGGGCAGATTCTCAGTGTAAAGTCCAGGCGTAGCTGGCGATTAGGGCGCCTTTGCATCAAGGATGAGCCGCTCCTAACTCCTGATGCGGACGCAGTATGGCAGGCTTTATTGCAGGGAATTGCAGCAGAAGGACTAAAATTGCTGCCTTGGACGAAAAGTGCAAAACAATTGCAGTCCAGACTGATTTTTATGCGCCACATCCGTGCGGATTGGCCGGATATGACTGATTCCAGTTTGCTTGCCTATCTGGAGGCTTGGCTTGGTCCATATTTGTATGGGATGACGAGTAGTACCGATTTACAGCGGTTAAATTTAACCTCTATTTTAGAAGCAAGCTTAACCTGGCAGCAGCGTCAGGAGCTTGATGTGATGGCACCCACTCACATCATCGTTCCCAGTGGTCAAAGAATTGCGATTGATTATTCCGATCCGTCAAAGCCTGTTTTAGCGGTTCGGCTGCAGGAAATGTTTGGGCAGGTTCACACCCCTTGTATTGCCAACGGAACCATTCCGTTAACCTTACACCTGCTGTCGCCAGCCAACCGGCCCGTTCAAGTCACTTCTGATTTAGCTAGTTTTTGGCAAACCGTTTATTTTGATGTTAAGTGCGAACTGCAAGGCCGCTACCCGAAACATTATTGGCCTGAGGATCCTCTCGTTGCCATTCCGACCCACCGGGTGAAGCCCCGTAATAAGTGAGCTGGTTGAAAACTCAGGTAAATTATGGTAAAATTATAGAGTTTCAATATTGTTTAAGATAGGAAGGGAATTTTATGCACGATGCTATGGGGCAGGTACTTGCTAAGCTGAAACAAACACGGCCGCTGATTCACCATCTAACCAATTATGTTACGGCGAATGACTCGGCGAATATGACGTTAGCGATTGGAGCATCACCGGTTATGGCCAGTGAAATTCAGGAAGTGGAAGAAATGGCCGGTCATGCAGCGGCACTTGTTCTGAATATTGGTACACTGAATGCTCAAACAGTTGAAGCAATGGTTGTGGCCGGAAAGGCTGCCGCGGCCAGGAAAATTCCTGTTGTTTTTGACCCGGTCGGAGTAGGGGCCACAGCCTATAGAACGGCAGTGGCTGAAAGGATTATCCGTGAAGTCAGCCCTTCAGTCATTCGCGGCAATATGGCCGAGATTAAAATTTTAAGTGGTATCCGCACGGAAGTAAAAGGCGTTGATTCGGTTGCCGATGAGACGGATGCCGCAGCTGTTGCAGGCAGGTTGGCAAAAGAATTAAACTGTGTAGTCGCCGTAACCGGAAAAGTCGATATTATTACCGATGGATCACAGCTGACCCGGCTGGACAACGGCCATGTTATGCTAACCCGGGTTACAGGGACCGGTTGTATGACCTCTTCGCTGGTTGGCAGCTGTTGTGCTGTGAGTGATTGTTTTAGCGGTGCCGTAACCGGGATCGCCGTGATGGGGATAGCGGGAGAAATCGCCCATCAGAGACTAGCCGCAGGGGAAGGAACCGGTACTTTCCGGATTCATCTTTTTGATGCAGTTTCCACCATGGATGATGCAACGATACGCCGGTATATTCGTTTGATTTAAGGAATGGTGAGGACTTATGCCTGTCAGGAAATTAACCTTTACAGCTCTATTTATTGCGATTGGCGTTTTTTCAGCGCATATTGTATACATTCCCGTCATTGTAGCCAAATGCTTTCCTGTGCAGCATGCTATTAATATTCTCCTGTCCGTCTTTTTGGGGACACGCTATTCAGTGAGTGCGGCTTTTGGAATTTCATTGCTGCGGAATGTTCTTGGAACTGGTTCACTTCTGGCTTTTCCGGGCAGTATGATTGGGGCGGCTCTAGCAGGCATTCTTTTTCGCCGAACCGGCAGCTTTGCCGGAGCGGTACTAGGGGAGATTGTTGGGACAGGAATTTTTGGCGGCCTGACCGCATTTCCGGTAGCCCAATATGTTTTAGGCACTGAAGTGGGGACATTTTTCTTTGTCATCCCATTCTTAGTCAGTACCATCGGAAGCAGTCTTATTGCTTATCTGATTTATCTTTCGCCAATCCAGGCTTTTTTTAGAGAAAAGCTTGCCAAGTAAAGAATGGAGATTTTTGCAGGGGGGCTGGATATGGATCGTTTAGAAGTTACCTATTTATTCAACAGTGGCTTTGTTGTCAAATGTGGCCGGGATTTACTGATTTTTGATTATTATTTGAATCCGACTGTGGGTTTGGAACAATTGATGGCTGATTCCGAAAACGTTTGGGTCTTTAGCTCCCATCGTCATGCCGATCATTATAATCCCGTTATCTGTGACTGGCAGGAGCGTGTTACTCATTATTTTCTCAGTGATGATATTCGCTATGAAACAGGAGTCCATAAAATTAAGCAAGAAAAAGTGGTCTTTATGAAGCCTTATGAGCAAGCGGATATGAAAACATTGCAAGTCAACAGCTTTGGCTCGACAGATGAAGGGATCTCTTTCTCTGTCGAGTGGAAGGGCTGGAGAATCTTTCATGCCGGTGATTTGAATTGGTGGCACTGGAAAGGAGATACTCCGGAAAACATTCGTATGGCGGCAGAAGGCTTTAAAACTGAGTTGGCAAAGCTGCAGCACTTAAAGCTGGATATTGCTTTCTTTCCTGTGGATAGTCGTTTGGAAGAGTATCGGGCTTTGGGGGCGGAGGCTTTTTGCCGCACTGTACAGGTAGACAATCTTGTCGCTATGCATACGAGGGGAGAAGCGTGGACGGCGCCAGCGTATTTTCCGGATAAAGAACGGCCGGTAACTGTTTGGTGTCCTGTTCAATCTGGAGAGGGAAGAACTTTTAGCAAATAAGAAAGGGGATTTAGAATGAAAAGAGTCAGTATTGTCGTATTATTCCTTATGTTATTATTGAGTGTTGGCTGCTCTGGAAACCAAGCCGGCCAGCAGCCGTCAGCGGACAACAGCGCCAAACAGACAGAATCGTCCAATAAAAAGAATAGTTTTGCCGTATTTGAAACTACGCAAGGAACGTTTAAGGTTGAACTGTTTGAAGATAAGGCGCCGATTACCACTAAAAACTTCATTACGCTGGTGAATAAAGGATTCTATAATGGCTTGATTTTTCACCGGGTGATTGATGGCTTTATGATTCAGGGTGGTGACCCCAAAGGGAACGGAACCGGTGGTCCGGGCTATACCATTCCTGACGAATTTAACAGCAGTCTCCGGCATTCATCAGAAGGCATTCTTTCTATGGCCAATGCTGGACCTAATACCGGCGGCTCCCAATTTTTTATCACTTTGGTCGCAACCCCGTGGTTGGATAACAAACATGCGGTTTTTGGCAAAGTGGTTGAAGGTATGGATGTGGTGCGTAAGATCGGCAAGGTCAAAACCGGCATGCAAGATAAACCACTGGAAGATGTCGTGATGAAAAAAATCACGATCGTTGAGGGGAAATAGTGCCTTACAGCTACATTTTAGAATGTTCGGACGGCACTCTCTATACCGGTTGGACGACTGACTTGCAGCAGCGGATAGAAGCTCATAACAGTGGACAGGGTGCAAAATATACCCGGGGGCGAACACCGGTTAAACTGGTTTACTTTGAACAATTTGATGATTGCAAAATGGCCCGGGGACGGGAGTATGCCATAAAGAAGCTGACCCGTATTGAGAAAATGCAGTTGATCACCCGCTTTCGAATGCTAAATATACAGGATCAAGAATAGGGAGATGAAGTAGATGGCGAATACCGTGCAGCTCAGCATTGCCGATGGGATTGCGACAATTACCCTTAACCGGCCTGAGTCACTGAATGCGATGAATAAACCTCTTGCCGATGAATTGACGACTTGCCTTGGTATGGTAAAAAAAGATGTCGCCGTTCAGGCTGTTATTTTAACCGGGAACGGCAAAGCCTTTTGTGCCGGCGGCGACTTAACTTATATTGAATCACTCGATAATATTGTAGAAGCAAGGGCGTTTATTGCTCAGGTAGGTGGGTTTATTGCGGCAATTATGAATATGGATAAGCCGGTGATTGCCATGGTGAATGGGGTGGCAGCCGGTGCAGGATTCAATCTGGCCTTAGCCTGTGATCTTGTTTTTTGCGCGAAGTCGGCACGATTTGCTCAGAGTTTTGTTAAGGTCGGCCTTGTTCCGGATTGCGGTGGCATGTATCTATTGCCGCGGATTGTCGGTTTGCACAAAGCCAAAGAACTGATGTTTACTGCCGATCTTATTGATGCACAAACGGCTCAGTCACTTGGGCTTGTTAACCGGGTGATTGAGGAACATCAATTAAAAGAAGCAACTTATGAGTTTGCAAATCGGCTTGCCAACTCAGCTCCGCAAGCGCTGCGATTGATTAAAAAAACGCTTAATCGCTACGATACCATGGATCTAACGGGTTTACTGGAACATGAAGCAGATATGCAGGCTTATTGTCTGCAAACCGAAGATCACAAAGAAGGTGTTAAAGCTTTTAAAGAGAAAAGGACACCAATTTTTAAAGGCTACTAAAACAATAGACCGGTTACCCGCTTGCCTTAAAAGCGGTAACCGGTCTATTGTTTTAATGCTTCATGCTTCAGCATCCAATGGCTGATTATTACAGATCATCATTATAAGATTGTACAGAAGTCTCGACTTTTGGCTGGTTATTCTTTGTTTTGTAAGCTGTAGAACTGAATTGAGGATCGGGGAGTTCTGGAGCATAATCGGATTGGAATGGTGGCGAATAATTCATAACCGCTGTATCGTAGATACTAACTTCCTTTTTCATACTTGTCACCTCCTATGCCTAGTCTTAGTCCTCAATTTGCCTATTGTCGTTTTTTGCTCAGAGACGGCAGCTTAATGCCTGTTAGCATGCTGCGATGACATCGCAAATCAGGGACAGATTCTGTACTAGTGTTTCCGTATTTCAGGAAAACAAATAGTCGACATAAGTGACTAAAGCTATTTTTTACGGATTATCTTATTTTGATTCTTACAGGTTAGTTAAATTAATTTTAAAATTCTAATTGACATAATTATTGACGTATGATATTCTAATTAAGTCGCAGAAAACGTCGTGGATAAAAATTCCATCGATAGCAATTTGTTTAGAAATGCTTTCAAGAAAAGTGTTGACAACAGCAAATGAAATGTGATAACATATAAAAGTCGCCAAAAACGACGGTCGCTAAAAACAAGATGGTTATAAGCGACAAAGTGTTCCCTGAAAACTAAACAATGTAAGTAATAAACATGCCAGATGTGCGGTG
>CAMJML010000043.1 GCA_946407015.1 uncultured Selenomonadales bacterium
GTAGCGGTCTCCAAAACCGTTGGTTGTGGGTTCAAGTCCTACTGCCCCTGCCAAATTTGTTTTTTAACTTCTATCATTTGGATGGAAGTTTTTTTATTTTCGGCAGGATTTACAATTGGCGTCGTTACGCTAAATGAACATAATCGTTTCATTTTCTGCAGATAATATGATCGTGGGAGGTGAAAATATGGCTAAAGACGTGATGTGTAAGGTGGAAAATTGCAAGTATTGGAGCCAAGGACAACGCTGTAATGCTAACGCTATTGAGGTAAATGTGGATAGCGGTGGAAAAAAAGCAGGTGTCTCTCAGGAAACCAACTGTCATACTTTTGAAACTAAATAATTAACAAAACAGTCAGCTGATCAATCAGCTGACTGTTTTGTTAATTATTAAATTCTCTTAGTTTACTTTTTAATACTTCTTCACGCAGGCTGAGCCAAATTTCCTGAAATAATTCATTATAATGAACTGTTGTGCGAATCTCTGATATATCCCGGGGACGTGGCAAATCGATGTTGACAATTGTTTTGATGCTTCCCGGATGAGCCGTCATAATCATGACTTTATCGCCGACACAAAGAGCCTCGTCAATACTATGGGTAATAAAAACCGTAGTTTTTTTGCTTGCTTCCCAAATTTGTAACAACTCTTGCTGTAGGATAATCCGGTTCTGTTCATCTAATGCGCCAAAGGGTTCATCCATTAATAGTATCTCAGGATCATTGGCAAATGCGCGTGCAACACTGACCCGTTGCTTCATTCCGCCAGATAGCTGACATGGATAGGCATGAGTGAATTTGGTTAATCCAATCATTTCTATGTAATGCGCTGCAATTTCATTGCGTTCCTTTTTTGGAACGCCACGCATTCTTAAGCCATAACCCACATTTTCAACCACTGTCATCCAGGGGAAAATGGACTGCTCCTGAAAAACCATGGAATTGAGCGGACGATTATTAGTGCTGCCTTCGATGGTAATTGTACCCGTAGATGCGCTTTCCAGATCGGCAAGTATACGAAGAAGTGTTGTTTTTCCACAGCCACTAGGGCCAACGATACAGAAAAATTCACCGTCTTTGATTGTCAAATTAATATTGTTCAGTGCTGTCACTTTGCCCTGCTGGGTATCAAAAAACTTATTGACATTTTCAATAACAATGCGATCATTAGAAAGAGTCATGTGGACGGTACCTCCTTTAGCGGCATTGCTGTTTCCAGGGCAGCACGATACGTTCGAAGTAATCTAAAATGAGTGAGAATATGTATCCTAGCACAGAAAGCATGATTAATGCCACAAACATTTGCTCAATATCAAACATGTCGTAAGCCCGCCAAATCATCCATCCTACACCAGCTTTTGCAGCCGATAATTCAGCTGCGACAATTAATATCAATGCCATCCCCATTCCGAGTTTCAACCCGGCAAAAATCATAGGTAAAGCTCCTGGTAAAGCAACGGTGAGATAAAAGTCCTTTCGGCTGGCCCCGAAATTTTTTGCTACGTCAAGATAGATTTTTTCTATGCTGAGGACACCCGCCATGGTATTGATCACAACCAGGTAAAAGACTCCGATGGCTATTGTGAAAATTTTTGAGGTTTCACCTAACCCAAAAATTAATAGAATCAACGGCATTAAGGCTAGTTTGGGAATCGGATAGGTGGCGGCGATCATAGGTTCGATAGCTGATCGTACTAGCGGGGATAGGCCCATGCTGATACCAATCAAGATTCCGGGTATTGAACCGGCAATAAAGCCTAGAATAACACGCTGTATGCTTACGACTGTATTATTCAGCAATTCACCTGATAACAGCAGTGGAATGAATGATTTAAAAATTAAGGTTGGGCTTGAGAACAGGCGAACATCAATTGCGTTTAATTGTGCTAAGAGTTCCCAGAGCAGTAGGAGTGTCAAAGGCGACAATATGGATAAAGTACGAATTACTGTCGAATTATTGGGCTTTGCCATATACACTCACCTCACATAGACTGTTCATTGATAAGTTCCCAATGTCTTTATTGCAAAATCGACAAAACGATGATCAACAGCCTCTTGGAGAGTAACATCTGATTTCAATAAATTATTTTCTTTATACCAGGCTAAATCCAGTTCGATTCCTTTTAGTTTTATATAGCCATCCGGATTCAAACCTGTTGGAAACATTTTTTCGTACAGTTCGGGTTCTTTTATTACCGAATATTTACAGAGAATGTCGATAATGGTAGATTTATCTTTTTCCTTAAAGAAGGCATCATTATAATCCCGCAGTGATTTAATATAGGCAGTCATAAAACGATTGGCCAAATCGGTATTTTTAGTCATACTGGTTCCAAAGACCAAAAGGGCTGTTTGAGCATCCGGATCGTATTCCGCTGGATCTTTCCAGGGATCAAGGATATTCTTAGTTATGCCTAAGGTTACAAAAGGCTCAATAACCATCGCTGCATCAATGCTCTTATTTCCTAAGGAAACCAGCATATCAGGAAAAGAGCGGATGACTTGCACATCAACATCTTTTGTTGTTAAGCCGCCTTTCTGCAAGACCCTGGCTAAAGCAATCTCATCAAGTGAAGCGGTGGCAACAATCGCGATCTTTTTATCACGTAAATCACTATAATCTTTTATGGAACCGGTTAAATCCTTACGAATAACCAGGCGATAATAACCTTTACCGGGAACGTTAATGCCCTTGTCAGCGACTATCTTTACCGGGATATCGCGGGACATGGCATTTAATAACCCGGATGAGGTTACGGTTGCACCTACATCAAGCTGTCCGGCTGCTAATTGGTTAATCATTTCCTGTCCGGAGTTGAACTGTACTGGTTCGATTTTTATACCTAAATCTGAATAGTATCCTTTAGCCATTCCGATTAAAATGCCGGCATCGGAAACAACTTGTTTCATTCCAACTTTTACAGTTGCTTCCTGTGAAAGAGGGGTTAAGTTTGGCGCCCATGACGGATTGACTTTTGCGGTTGCTGGCGCGTTTTGAGGTTGTGAACATGCAGCTAATAGTAAAGTAATTAACACCAGTGCCAAAACCTTGGTTATCAGGTTCTTTTTCATAATTTACCTCCCACTGCACAAATAAGATTACTGCATGCTATTCTTATCGCATTATTTTGGTGACAAAATCAGCAGGTTTTTTGGCCGTAATAAAGAATACATACTTATCTAAAAGAGGGAGAGTTTAATGCAACAAATAATTGATCAATTAAATGAGTGGCAATACATACAGCAATTACCATCCGAACTGCACGGGTTTATCTTGCAGAAAGATTTTAAAGAGGATGGGAGTATCTATCATATTTTCACCTATATCAACCAGCGACAAAGACGAAGCTTTTCAATCCTGTATGATCATTCAACGAAAGAATATATTGCCCGGATTACAGCTGGGTTAATTGAGTTTTGTGATATCGCTTATATTGTGGCGGATTTAGAAATGCTGGAGAAACTTCTAAAAGAACGCCTTGAAAAAACTTTATTACAACTCGGTATTTTTGATATCAATGATCTTGACAGTGTTTTTCGCGAAAAAAAAATCGTTGAATGGCCTTATGCTGCAGGATTACCTCAGACAATAGACGGTTTTGAACTCTACATAAAACCTGCTGAACCGTTGAAAATTATTAATGGATCCTATGTCATTTTGGATTACAGTGATTTTTCTTCTGAAAGTAATCTGATCCTATATTATAATATTTATCGGGATGAGTTTTTTGGTGAAATTCGAATTAAACGAACGCCTCAAATGGCGGCGGTATTTGAATCCAAAAGCCTGCCAGAGTTGGAGGAAAAGCTAGAACTATATTTGACTTCAACTCTAGAGGAAATTCGCAATCAACTCTTATGAGTTCAAAGTTGCAATGATGAAAGGATATTTTATGTTGAAAACAGCGTTAACAATAGCAGGATCTGACTCTAGTGGCGGTGCTGGAATTCAGGCTGATTTAAAAACCTTTGCTGCTCTTGGGGTATACGGTATGAGTGTGATTACTGCCATCACTGCTCAAAATACTTGTGGTGTAACAAATATCCGTGAGTTGGATGGTGAAATTATTACAGATCAGATTGATGCGGTTTTTTCCGATATTAAAGTCGATGCTGTTAAGATCGGCATGCTGGCAAGTTCGGAAGTTATCAAAGCGGTGTCTAGTGCATTGGACCGGCATCATACAGCCAACATGGTTGTTGATACGGTGATGGTTTCTAAAAGCGGCAGTCATTTGTTGAAAAAGGATGCTATAGCAACCTTAATAGAGTTTCTTATTCCTAAAGCGTATATTGTGACACCGAATTTATATGAAGCAACTGAATTAGTTGGGTTTGAAGTAACCAATCAGGCAGAAATGAAAAAAGCGGCTAAAAGAATTAAGGAAATGGGAGCCCGTTATGTTGTAGTAAAAGGAGGTCATCTACCCGGTAAAGCTTGTGATATATTATTCGATGGTGAAGATTTTACCGTGTATTCTAATGAGCGGATAGAGACGGTTCACACTCATGGTACAGGATGTACATTTTCATCGGCGATTGCTGCCGGCTTAGCAAGCGGCATGAATGTATACCAGGCTGTTGAACAGGCTAAGAAGTATATTACGATGGCTATCACCTATGGCTTTTCTTTGGGTAAAGGTGTTGGCCCGACCCACCATTTTTATAATTTATACCGCAAGGCTGGTTTGTACCAAAATCTGGAGGTAAAACATGGCTAGAGTTTTAGTTTGTGATGATTCTGCTTTTATGCGAATGATGTTAAAAAAAGTGCTTATTGATAATGGGCATGAAGTTGTTGCAGAAGCGGGAGATGGCAAGCAGGCTGTGCAGATGTACCGTCAGCATAAACCTGAATTAACGACAATGGATATTACCATGCCTAATATGGACGGGATCGAAGCTGTCAAGATTATTCATGATGAAAACCCTTTGGCTAGGATCATTATGGTTACTGCCTTAGGACAAAAAGCAATCATTACAGACGCGCTAAAGGCTGGCGCGTCGGATTTTATCGTAAAGCCCTTTGATCCATCCCAAGTTATTGATACCATTAAAAAAGTATTAGAAACATAATATATCTACAAAACAACTTGACAAATAGAATAAGCCTGGATTATAATAATATCTGTTGTTACTGGTGCCAAACAGGAAATAAAAACCTGTTGACATCAAATGCGTGATACTATACAATAGATTATGCGCTTAATTGTGGCCCGGTAGTTTAGTTGGTTAGAATGCCGCCCTGTCACGGCGGAGGTCGTGGGT
>CAMJML010000044.1 GCA_946407015.1 uncultured Selenomonadales bacterium
CTCATGAACGAATTGAAAATCGGGGATGCCGATGTCCATGAAATTGCCGGCCCGCTTGATCTGACTTGTATGATGAAATTTGCCGAGCTGCCGGGCTACAGTCATTTGCGTCACCGCCCCTTTACACCGCAGCTGCCGCCGGACCTGGAAGATCAGGAGGATCTGTTTGCGGTAATCCGCAAACAGGATATTCTGCTGCATCATCCCTACGAATCCTTTGAACCGGTTGTCGATTTTATCCGGCAGGCAGCCACAGACCCGGCGGTGCTGGCGATCAAGCAGACGTTATACCGGGTCAGCGGGAACTCTTCTATTGTGCGGGCGTTGGCGCAAGCAGCCGAAAACGGCAAGCAGGTCACGGTAATTGTCGAGGTCAAAGCCCGTTTTGATGAAGAAAACAATATTCAGTGGGCTAGGCGACTGGAAGAAGCCGGTTGTCATGTCGTGTATGGACTGGTGGGCTTGAAGACTCATGCTAAGATTGCACTGGTCGTCCGGCAGGAGAGTACCGGCATTAAACGCTATGTGCATTTGGGAACCGGCAATTATAATGATGCTACCGCCCGGATTTATACCGATCTGGGGCTGATGACCGCTAATGATCAGTTTGGTGCCGACGCCTCGGCCTTCTTTAATACCTTGTCCGGCTATTCCGATCCGCCGGTGTGGAATAAGTTCGTGGTAGCGCCTGGCGGCATGCGTGAAAAACTGTATGAGCTGATTGACCGGGAAATCGAGTTTGCCAACAGCGGGCAGTCAGGTTTGATCATTGCCAAAATGAACTCCCTGATTGACAAAGAAGTGATCATGAAGCTTTATGAGGCTTCTTGTAAAGGAGTAAAAATTGACTTGATCGTGCGCGGTATTTGCGGGCTGCGGCCTGGTCTTGCCGGGGTCAGTGAAAACATCACGGTGCGCAGCATTGTCGGCCGTTTCCTGGAGCATCACCGTATTTTCTTTTTTGGTAACGGCGGGGATGAGAAAGTCTTTTTGTCCAGTGCTGACTGGATGCCGCGAAATTTGAACGAGCGGGTTGAACTCATGTTCCCGGTCGATGATTCAGGCTTTATCAGCCGGATTAAAGAAACGCTCCAGATTATGCTGAAGGACAATCAAAAAGCATATCTCATGAAAAGTGACGGTCATTACCGCCGGGTGGATAAACGCGGTAAGACCGTCAACAGTCAGGAAGAATTATACGGCTTTGTACAGACTGCTCAGCTTGGAGGAGCCTCACCTTCTCACCGGATGAAGCCGCTCTACCGCAAACAGGAGTGATGGGTGAGTGCCTGTCATTCCTAAAACGGCAGGATTAACGGATCAGGGATTAGCTCCATAGCCGGGATACGGACAGAATGAGATAGACAATTCCGCCGGCAATCAGCGGGCCGACCGGGACTCCGTCCAGGAAGCAGACGCCGGCAATGGTGCCAATCACGATGGACGTGATAACCTCAGGCGATTCTTTCATAAAGGGGATACCGCGGCCGCCGGCCCAGGCGGCAAAAACACCGGCTGCAATGGCAATCAACCCGACCGGGGTTTTGAAAGCTGCAGTAATGTCGGTCATGGTAATACGCCCGGAAGCAACCGGGGTTAAAATGGCAATAGTTAAAATAGTTATTCCGATGGAAAGGCCTTTGGTTTCTATAGCATCAAACCAGGCGGTCAGCCCGAGTAGTTTCAGCAGCAGCAATGTGGCGGCTGCAATTCCTACCGAGGAATTGTTGCCAAGCACGCCTAAAACTAAAATCAGCAGCAAAGGGAGAAATTCCCAAGACATACGATCACCATCCTAGTTGTATCATGCCAAAAATAGCGGCTTTTACTCTTTATACAGGCGAAATTACACAAGCTGTTTGCCTGTACAAAAAGAAGCCGCTGTTTTTGGCTCAAATATTATATGTAGTTCCTCTTGATTTGGGGATTTCCTGCTTGATATAATTATAGAATACGGTAAAAAAATACATTGTCGTAAACGTAGCAGGAAACGAATGGTCCAGATAGGCCTGCATTCATTGCTGCTAGCGTCAAAGGAGGTAAGTTCCATGGCGAAAATTGAACTGGGTCTTGGCAAAGCAACAGTGAATGTTTCGGTACCTGAGGAACAAATTATAGAGATCATCGAGGGACGGCCGTACAACGCCATTACCGATGTCAAAGCGGCTGCCGAGCAGGCACTGCGCAATCCGATTGGCACGCCTGCACTCACTGAAGTGGTCAAGCCTGGCGAGAAAGTTTCCATCATTGCCAGTGACATTACCCGGGCATGGTTGAAACATGATCAGTTTTTAACCTATATCCTGGATGAATTGAATGCGGCCGGTGTGCCGGATGCGGATATTACGCTGGTGGTCGCGTTAGGAGCCCACCGTTATCATACACATGAGGAAAACATCCAGGTTTATGGACAGCAAGTGGTAGACCGGATCAAGATTGTGCAAAGCCATGCACCGGTTGATGAAGAATTTGTTGAACTGGGCACCACGACGCGTGGGGTGCCGGTCAAGATTCACCAGGCTGTTGTCAATGCCGACAAGGTTATTTTAACCGGCGGAATTGTTTATCATTTAATGGCTGGTTTTGGGGGCGGCCGTAAGGGCATTATTCCTGGCGTGGCCAGTTATCCGACCATTCAGGGCAATCATAGTTTCTGCCTGCATGAAGAAGCCGGTAAAGGCGTTAATCCGCTGTGCGGCTCAGGCAGTATTGAGCATAATCCGATGCATGCCGACATGCTGGAAATGGCCGAAATGGTCAAACCGGACTTTTTATTTAATGTGGTGCTGGATGCCGAAGGCAAATTTGCCCGCTTCGTAGCCGGACATTGGCTGAAAGCCTGGGAAGATGGCTGCCGGACAGTGGCTGAGATTTTTGGGGTGCCGATTGCGCAAAAGGCTGATTTGGTGATTGCATCGGCCGGTGGTTTTCCAAAAGACATCAATCTGTATCAAGGCGCAAAAACCATTGATAATGCCGTAATGGCTTGTAAGGACGACGGCGTTGTCATCTTATTGCTCGAATGTGCCGATATCGCCGAACCGCCGGACTTTAGCGATTGGTTTAACTATGTGGATTTGCAGGAAAGAGAGCAGGCGCTGCGCCAGGGCTTCACCGTGCCGGGCTTTGTGGCTTTGAAACTGGGGATTATGGCCAAGAAGATTCCGCATATTGTTGTGACTCTGCCGCAAAATAAAGAGTTTGTTACGCGCGCGGGAATGATCCCGGTGACAACTCTTGAAGAGGCGGTTGCACTGGCCGAACAAAAATTGGGCCGGTCCGACTATAAGGTGATTGTGATGCCCCATGCGGCCAATACAGTACCGATTGTAACAGCGTAAAAATTGCATAGATCCTGCCGCAGGGCCAGGATTTTGATATTAGGGAAGAAGGGGTTGACGAAGTTGGAAAACCTGTATCGCGTTGCCGTGCACTACAAGAATGACAATGGCTTTGTCGAGTATCAGCCTGACACGAAAGAACTAAAGGTGATTTTAGTCAATGAGGCCAAACGGGCCGAAGTCGAGCAGTTTTTGACAACGGAACATACTGTCAATGCGCCGGTAAACACCATTCGGGATTTTGAAAAATATTCATTCCGGCCTGTGGAGAGTCTAAGCGACTTGAAGCTCGGACTTACTCGCTTATGGCAAAAGACCGGAGTCCATGTTGACTGGAGCAGACCGGCTTAATGCAAAAAAGTCTGGCCCCATGAGGTAGGTGGGGCTAGACTTTTTCTGTATTAGCAGCAGGTTAGGCGTCGTAATAAGTGGGATTTTATACTAATCAGGAAAAAAAGGATTTATTCGGTCTGAGGTAGAAAGATCAAGAATCCTTTCTCAATCAATCTTATTGGAGGCTATGCTGTACAAAGGAGGATAAACCATGCGAAGCAAGTTTTTTATCATGCACGCGCCATTGATTATCGCAATCGCTGTTGTCAGTCTCCATTTAATTGGCTTTATTGCTGAAAAATACTTTTTGCAGACCACATCGGTATGGATCTGGCTGCTTGTCGCATTCGTCGACTTGATATTTGGGTTTAAAAGCGGCCGGCTTATCCAACAACTGTATAAGGGCCGCTTTAAAGATAGCTTAACAGGGTTAAATAACCGGGAGTTTTTCTATTTGTTTTTGCGGGATGCACTCATCAAGACCCGGGCCGGCACGAAGTATACAGCATTGATTATGATCGATATTGATGATTTTAAGCAAGTCAATGACCGGTATGGCCACATTGCCGGGGATCAAGTACTCAAAATGGTTGCCGAGGTTTTCCGCAAGCATATTCGCACCAATGACGTAGCCGTTCGCTGGGGCGGAGAAGAATTTGCCATTGTGTTGCCGGGCACCCCGGCAGAAGGAGCCCATTTGCTGGCCGAACGGCTGCGAAAGCAGGTTGAAAAGCAGGAATTTGTCTATAAGGGGCGGCGGCTGCAAGTCACTATTAGCTTAGGTGTGGTTGCCGTGGATGAGTATATAGCCGTTGAAGAACTCGTAGAACTAGCCGATAAAGCGCTGTACAAAGCAAAATCCAAAAAAAATATCGTCAGCGGGTGCTGTTAAAAAAGATAATCCGACCCTGGATTGTCTTTTTTTGTGTACAACTCAAAGTTATCCACAAAGTTATTCACATCGACCTTGAATTTGTGGATAACTTCGTAAAAGACCAATAAAAATCAGTGGTTTGCGGTGTGGATTCTTGTTGAAAAGAATGGATGTTCTGTGGATAATTGTCAGTATTCCCCAAAAAGCGTAACAATATGGAGAATTTTGGAATATGAAACAAAAAGCGATTCCTAGGGCTGTTTTAGTTAAAAAATAAGTTTTTTATAAAAATAGCTTGACTTTAATTTGCGTTATGTGATATCATATTTTTTGTCGGCAATGAGAAACGCCACAAATCATGACTCCGTAGCTCAGCTGGATAGAGCGTTTGACTA
>CAMJML010000045.1 GCA_946407015.1 uncultured Selenomonadales bacterium
TGCATATATATCCGGATAATGGTAATAAAAAGTATTTCTGTTAATATCACAGGCTTTAACAATATCTTTTACTGTGATTTTATTCAAGGGGCGCTCATTCAGCATTTTAATGCACATATCCCGAATCATCTTTTTTGTATATTGCTTTGCCAAATCATACCTCCAAAACCCAATATTTTCACTTAATATTATAACATGAAAGCCAATATTTGCAAATATATTAAGCCTCCCCCTTCTATCCGATATCCCCCCCAAAAATATTGCTCACGTAAGTTACAGCCACTAATTATTTAAACTTTGTATTTATAAAATTAGATTGTAACACAATAAAATCCAGCTAGAATAAGGATTTCCCTTATAATGACCAATCTTTGTAACACTCAGGTATGTAGAAAACTTCGTTTATTACAAACGAAAATCCTTGATAGTTGCAGGCTTTGCCTGCAATCTGCAGTACGGCGTGTAACGACCTATTCCTGCCATAAATTCTGCAAGGGCTTATGGCAGGGTCAAGGGAAGGCGTCCCTTGTCGGGTGAGCGAAGCGAAAGTAATGTTGTATAATTCCAAGCCACTGCCAATATACATATAATTAAATACTATTACCAGAATGAACACGAGGTGCTGTTCTATGAAGCTTTTCAACTTTCCAGGCTTGAATTGCTATTACAGCAGTGTTGTAAGTGCGGCAAATGCCTTTGGTATTCCTATTATTGACGCATTTGCAACGTTGTTTTCGGAAACCGATTTTGATTATAATCCCTGTAGTAAGTCGTTTTCTTCCAAACGCCTACTTACAAACCTGAACCATATGGGCGCACATTCGGAAGTTTTTGCCTGCGGTATGCCAAAAGAAAACAAAAGCAGTTTCCTGCTATGCGACAAAGAAATGTATTTCATCATCGGAATGGACCCGTTTCACATTCATTGGACCCCGTCTTTTGGCAGGTTCAACGGCTATCACTATTTTCTTGCCAAGCCTGCGGGCGGCAATGACTTTTTGTGCTATGATCCGACTTATGGTAACCAGAAAGAACCAATGACACAGGAGGTAATTGTTACACACGCATTTGACATTACTAGCTTTTGTCGTTCCCAGAAGAATTCTTTGGAAACAGATGATTTGGCCGAGCTTTTAAATGTTGCAGAGGGAGATACTCTCTCATTTTGGCAGTTGCTTTCCCAAATGGAAGCGGGTAAAATACCACCCGATGGAGTGAAAAACTATAGTACATATTCCATTGCATCTCCTAGCGGAAACAAACAAAACACTGACCGCGGGGTTGCCGAAAAAGCGGCCAGATATGTGGATTGTCTGATTCACAGCCGGCTGCTTTATGAATATTACCTCCAAAATCGCAAGCTTTTCCTTTTAAATGAGCTTACAATTTTTAACGCCGACTATTTCAACCGTTGGCAGGCGGTGAAAAACGGCCTGCTCAAGGCTTCCGTCCTCAGGGACAATGCCGCAGTGCTGGAGAAAACAGAGGAGCTGTTTTCCAACCTGATACATTGTGAGAGGGAAGCGGCAAAAACAATTTGCCAAAAGAACGGGAAAAACACGTCTTGAATGGACTTTCAAAGCCCGGTTCAAGACGTGTTTTATTTATTATTTGTTTAACCTCAAGATTAGCAGAACTTTAACAAAGTCTTTGATGAAGTCATTGATGAAGCCTTTAATAAATCCTTTGGCAAAGCGTTTGTGAGATGCCTCCCGCTTTATTTGCCGCTAAAG
This sequence comes from uncultured Selenomonadales bacterium, assembly GCA_946407015.1. Lineage (GTDB taxonomy): Bacteria > Bacillota > Negativicutes > DSM-1736 > Dendrosporobacteraceae > CAMJML01. The sequence goes on from CAMJML010000045.1 coordinate 1,734, forward strand.
ATTTGTCATGTCCATAGCTCCGACACAGGGAGCTGGGATGACCTGTATCGATGTTCCATTTGGATTTAAGATTAGTACTCCATTGCTATAGGTTGATTCATATACATTGCCTGTCTCAGGGTTGACCGTTGCCCCGCCCGGAAGCCCTCCGTTATATTGGAACGGACCAAAAAGATTGAGCAGGTTTCCGTTCTCATCAAATAGCATCGAAGATCCGCTGTAATTGCTTCCGTTTACAGTAACTTGATGATTAACAGGGTCTACGGTTAAATCAGCATTATACAGGCTCGTTGCCGGAAAAGCCTGTTGAGTTAAAATTGTGTTGGTGTTTCCGTCCAAAGTTGTCAACAATCCCAGGTTGCTTGGCTCAGTAGAATTAGGATTATGGCTCAGGATATAGACTCTGTTTGTGACTGGGTCTACCGCTACTTTTTGCAGTTCCGTAAATCCAGTAAGTGTTTGAACTATCTGGTTTGTGGAAGCGTTAATCACCTGTACATCGCCTGAGGCTGCTTCGGCAACATAGACCCGATTAGTAGTCGGATTCACTGCTATGCTGGTCGCCGGCGACGCCAATGGGATTTGTGTGATTAACTGATTGGTGGCGCCATTGATGACATTTAGAACGTCACCGCTATCTCCGATATAAATGAGGTTTGTAACGGTATTTATCGCAGGAGAGCCTTCGAAGGTTCCCGGTATGGTAGCAATAATTTGGTTAGTGAAAAGATCAATCACCTGAATTGAGCCATTTTGTTCTGTGACATATGCAGTTTTAGTAACTTGATTGATCGTAATCTTCTGTGGTGTTGAGCTCAGTTGAATGGAACCCAGTTCTTTTCCGGAGGCTCCACTCCAAATATCAATTGTGCCATTGCATTGGTTGACCGTATAGAGGTTAGCGTTTGCTGGTTCATTATTTACGGCACTGCCTCCAGCCGGTCCTGTTGGTCCTTCTATTCCCTGTGGTCCGGTTGGGCCAGTTGCTCCGGTAAGTCCGGTGGGACCAGTCGGGCCAGTTGCTCCGGTAAGTCCTATGGGGCCGGTCGGGCCGGTTGCTCCAGCAAGACCTCTTGGTCCGGTCGGGCCGGTCGGGCCGGTTGCTCCAGTAAGTCCTCTTGGTCCGGTCGGGCCGGTCGGGCCCTGAGATCCTTGGGCGCCAGTTGCACCAGTTGGTCCAGTAGGTCCTTGTAGTCCCATCGGTCCCCGGGCACCAGTAGGTCCAGTCGGACCAATAAATCCCCGTGGTCCCATTGGACCCATCGGTCCAACAGGTCCTTGAGCGCCAGTTGGTCCAGTAGGTCCGGTAGGCCCTCGTACGCCTTGTGGTCCTGTTGGTCCTGTTGGCCCTGTTGGCCCCACGCAGCATCTGCAGCCTTGCGATTTCTCAAAACAGCAATTTTCATTATGATTCCTACAATTACAAAAATTACTCATTAAAATATCCTCCTATAATGGTGCAAATTATACTTTTATACTTATAAACCATCTGTATAAATAAAAAGTATAAATATAAAGTATAAATATAAAGAGCTCTTCCACTCTTTATATATTAATATATGCATTCCCTCTCTCTTCGATAAGACAGATCCCAGAACGGAACTCAGTTCCACTCATACGCTTCCCTCTCTCTTCGATAAAGCCGATCTCATTCATGAACGGAACTCAGTTCTGCTCATATGCTTCCCTCTCTTCGATAAGGCCGATCATTCATGAACGTTACCTAGATAAATGATAATTCTCTATGACTTCATGTTTTTTTACACTTGTCCTATGAAATTTTAATCTTTATAATTTCTATATACACATCATCAGTGGATGTAAAAGGGGTGTTTGTAGTTAATAATAATTTTGAAACTCTAAAATTGTATGTGCTGCATGTATTGAATTACGCGAATTTGCCAGATTCGCTCCCCAAGTGTTGCCAGCACTTGTTAGATGGTCTGTGCTTTTATCTATCCGGAATGTTAGGTCTAAAAAAAGAGACCTAACATTTTTTTAGGTCTCTTTCTCTCTTTTCCATATTTTCCATCCGTAAGCAATGTATTTACGCCAGTATGCACAACCGAATTTATCGCTTTTGCACAGGCGAACGATCAGTTTGAAGCATTAAATACAAAACTGATCGGTTTGAGCATAGACAGTAACCCTTCCCATCTGGCATGGGTGAATCAAATCCGTTTATTAACGGGCGTTCAAATTCCTTTTCCAGTCATCGCTGACCGCATGGCTGAAGTTGCAAACCTTTATGGCATGATTGCCCCGGATGTCAATAAGCAGGAAACCGTTCGAAATGTCTTTTTCATTGATCCGAATCAGATCATTCGTGCGATCCTTGTTTATCCTCTAACGAACGGCAGAAACATTTCTGAAATACTGCGCCTGTTAACTGCTCTTCAAACAACAGACAAATACGGAGTAGTAACTCCTGCAAACTGGATGCCTGGCAGCTCTGTCATGGTCCCTCCGCCTGGTACTTATAATCAATCGTTGGAGCGGCTCAATGAACCTGAAACAGCGGACTTAAGCTGTATTGATTGGTTCTGGTGCTATAAAAACGAACTTTAAAGGATCTAAAGGGGCGTTGACTGACGCCCTTGAAAAAAAGAAGGCCGGTTCATGTTTTGTATGAACCGGCTTTTTCCATATGGTTTATTCCTTTAAATTCTGTATAAACTTTATTTTATTCTTCTTGTAGATTCTCCTTCGATCAGCTCCGCTTTAAATACCGTTTTCTGATGCTCTGCCTTGTCCTTGATCACATCGAATAAGATCTTTATAGTAGCCTTTGCCATCTCTTCCACCGGCTGGCGGATGGTGGTGATGGACGGGTTATAATAGCGGGCAATATCAAGACCGTCATAGCCGGCTATACAATAATCTTCCGGTATCCGCATGCCATGCTCAAAGATGGCTTTGCAGGCGCCGATGGCAATGCTGTCTGAGAT
>CAMJML010000046.1 GCA_946407015.1 uncultured Selenomonadales bacterium
CTGCAGAGCTTGAGACAAGCGATGTCACAGAACAGCCTGCAGAGCTTGAGACAAGCGATGTCACAGAACAGCCTGTGGAGCTTGAGACAAGCGATGCTACAGAGCAGCCTGCGGAGCTTGAGACAAGCGATGTCACAGAACAGCCTGCAGAGCTTGAGACATTTAAGATTGAAGAGTTAAAGGAACCTGCAATGGATACGAAACAAATTGATGAGTATCAGCCCAAGTCGATAATAAAGACTTTCCAGCCTCCTCAATTAGAAACTTTGGATGACTTGCTGGATTATGCTTATATGCAAAAAGAACAACGGAATACCAGCCAAGCTCTTATAACTTTGAATCGTGCTTTAGAACTGTATGCAGATAACGATTATGCTCCTTTTATCATTATAGAAATGAGCAATATATTAAAAAGCAAAGGGGCATATGACGAAGCCATTCGCATCTACAACAAAGGCCAAAGCTTGCCTGTTGTTCAGAAAGATAGCCACTTGCATCAGGAGTTTGTCAATACAATCGCCTATCTGCGGATTCTAAAAAACACCTTATTAAGCCATGGTCTTTCTTTATATCCGTTTGAACAGATTCCACTTGCAATCCGGCAAGAGATTGATAGTGAGTTCTTATATTGGCGTTTAAATACAAAATGACTTATCATTAGGGGGATAAATAATGAAAAAAAGTTTAGAGATTCTTGGACTGCCAATCATTAGTTTGAGTGAAGGTAAGGAGCTTGGAAATAGCAGATTTTTAGTTATTAATCCGGAGCAAGGTGAAGTCGCTGCGTTAGTCGTAGATGATGAAAAATGGTATAAAGGACCTAAGTTACTACCTTTTTCAGCCGTAATTGCCATCGGTGAATATGCAATTACGATTAACAGCAGCAGTGATATCCTGCCAATCGCTGAAGCTGCTGATATGGAAAAACTTTTAGACAATAATATTAAGGTTATTGGCACTAAAGTCATCACAAAATCCGGAAGAATTCAAGGGAAGATCACTGAAATTATTATTGATGATAATGGCGCAATTTCGACATGTGAACTTGAGGATGCTGCCGGTGAGAAAGTCGAACTGCCAGCTTCTCGAGTATTTACTTATGGTAAAGATGTGACGATCATTTCAGATTCTGAAACAGCCATCCCTGCTAAAGCAGCTCCGCCTAAAGTGGAAGCCAAAGTTGAACCTGCGGTTCAACCAATCCCATCAACACCAGCAAAGCCAAGTATGCCTGAACCGGAAATTGCTCAGCCTCCTGCTCAGGAAGCTGCAGCAACGCTCAATAAAAATGATGCAACCGAAGATTCTTCAAAGAAGTTCGAAGATAGGCATCGCAAGTATTTATTGGGGAAAAAAGCGAGTCGTCGTATTGAAACTGACAATGGGGTTGTCATTGTAGAGCAGGGTGCTGAAATTACCGAAGAAGTTTTACAGAAAGCCAAATTGGCTGGTAAATTCGTTGAATTATCCATGAATATTCAATAACCGATAGTCCCCGCAAAAGCGGGGACTTAATATATTCTTCTTCATTCATTTCATCTACATGTTAGCTTCTAAGCTTTATAGAAAGGATGCCTGCTGTAAGTGAAAACCATAATGCCGAAACGTGCAACTAATTTAATGATTTTTACTATAATAATTATCCTATTTAGCTGTATTGGTATTATCAGTGCTAATTTCGCTTTTATGGTTACTGATAAGATCTATCAAGGCGTTTTTATTGATAATCTTTCCGTTGGTGGACTATCAGCCAAAGAAGCTGCAGCCAAAGTAACCACTGTCTATCAAACTAAACTTAAAAACAAACCGGCTCTTACTGTCAAATATCAAAATACCGTTTGGTCAATATGGCCAGAGGAAATCGATCTTGTACTTGATGCTAACCAAACCGCAGCACAAGCGTACCAGATAGGACGAACCGGCTCCCTAATTGAACGCTTACAAGAAAGATACCATTCAGTAAACAGCGGAGTCATCGTTCCTTTCAATGTAAGCTATAATCAGGACAAATTGAAAAATATTCTTTATACAATTGTTCATTCGATCAATAGGGAACCGCAAAATGCGTCTATTGTATTAAACGGTAGTACTATGAACATGATCCCAGAAATCATTGGCCAGTCAGTTGACTTTGACAAGCTTTTCAGCGATTGCAATCATACCATTCATACAGCCCTGCAAAGTACGCTAAACCTGACTGCAGAAACCAAAGAGCCCCCGCTTACCACAAAGGATCTTAAACATATTGATAGTATTTTATCTGTCTATACGACTGATTTCGATCCAGGAAATATGAATCGCTCGCAGAATATAAATTTAGCTGCTAAAAGCCTGGAAGGCGTATTAGTCAAGAAAGATGAAGTCATTTCATTTAATAAGCTCGTTGGACCGCGAATTGAAGAATATGGATTTAAAGAAGCCCCTGTATTTATTGATGGAAAACTTGTGCCAGATTGGGGTGGTGGTGTCTGTCAAGTAAGCAGCACCCTTTACAACGCCATTTTGCTAGCCAACCTGGAGATAGTAGAGAGGTCATCACATTTTCGTCCGCCTGCTTATGTACCTTTGGGCAGGGATGCAACAGTTGCTGATAATTTGATTGATTTCAGATTTAAAAACACTTTAAATGACAGTGTTTATATTACCTCTAAGCTAAGTGGTTCACAACTGATCATTTACGTGTTAGGAAAGTATGATCCTGAAGCACCTGAAATACAAATTGTGACTACAGATAGTAAAATTACCGAACCGAATACCTTGATCAATCAAGATCCAAATTTGGAATTAGGCAGGAAACTCGTGGAGAATGCCGGTCAAAAAGGCATCCAAATTACAACTTATCGGGTTAGAATGAAAAACGATACCGAGATAAGTCGTGAATTTCTTGCTTATGATGATTTTAAATCCGAGGATCGTGTTATTCGTGTCGGCACAAAAGTCCCTGCTAATAAATAAGATAAAAGGGTAAAAATAAAAACAAGAACTAGCTGCAATGAAGTGAACCCCGAAAACGGAAGATGAA